>CAWHDE010000020.1:0-271849 GCA_963827925.1 uncultured Pseudomonadota bacterium
AATGAGCTGAATAGCCGCCTGCGCTCCCGCCAGCGGCAGGACGGAGCCTTGCGTGTTGTAAGCCCGCTTTGCAGCCTCGATCAGCGCCGTTGTGGCGCTGGCGGTGGGCAGGGCTGTCCAGGCTTCGGACGCGATCTCCGGCACGGGGTAAGGCTGGCGGTTGATGCCGGTGGAAAGGTCGATCCAGCCCGCTTTGGTGCCGCCGAAATGGCTGACCGCCCAGTCCAGATTGCCGCCATGGTCTCGTTTCATCCCAACCTCACAAAGTGGCGATGGCCAGCATGGCGGCGGCGATCAGCAGCATCCGCCGGTACAGGGCCAGCCCCGCGAAAATATCATCTGCGCCCGGATCGCGGCCTGAAGCGTTGATCCAGGGTTCGTTGGCACTCTGGTTGCCGTAAATGCGCGGGCCGGACAAGCGCAGCCCCAGCGCCCCTGCCATCGCCGCCTCGGGCCAGCCGCCATTGGGGGAGCGGTGATGCCTTGCGTCCCGCCATGCGGTTTCCAGCGCCGCCATCTTGTCCCGCGCCGCCAGGGCGTAGAGCAGCGCCGTCAGCCTTGCGGGGAGGAGATTGGCGAGATCGTCGATCCGCGCCGAGGCCCAGCCGAATTCCAGATAACGCGGGCTGCGATGGCCGATCATGGAATCCAGCGTGTTGATGGCCTTGTAGGCGGCGATGCCGGGCAGGCCGAATAAAGCGCCCCAGAAAAGCGGGGCGATGATGCCATCCGAGCTGTTTTCGCCCAGGCTTTCCAGCGCCGCGCGGGCGATGGCGGGGGCGTCGAGCGTTTCCGGGTCGCGCCCGACGATCATGGAAACAGCTTTCCGCGCGGCGGCAAGATCGCCCTTTGCCAAAGGCAATGCCACCGCCGCGACATGGCTGTGCAAAGAGCGCGCGGCGACCAGGGGCCAAGCCAGGATGCCGGTGAGCAGAATACCCGCTCGGCCATGCGGCAGGGCGGCTTGCAGCAAAGCGGCCAGACCAGCGCTGAGGAAGATGACCAGCAGCGCCGTGGCGAGTCCCGCCAGCTTGCGTTGCGCCGGGCTGCCCTGGTTCCAGCGCGTTTCCAGCGCCGTGATCAGCGCCCCGCACCATGTGACGGGATGGCCGATGCGGCGGAACAGAGCATCCGGCCAGCCAATGGCGGACTCGATGGCCAGAGCCAGCAGCATGGCGGCGGGGGCGGCGTAAATCATGGCGGTGCAAGAGGCTGGTTGACGAAGCCGATGGACCATTCGCCCCCCGGCAAGGCGGTGAGCAGCGTGGCGGAGAAGGGCGCGATCTCGAAGGCAAGGCCCTGCGCGGCCTCCCCCAGCGCCAGCCCCAGGGCGGCGCGGATGACACCGGCATGGGTAACGATGATGGCCGGGCCGTCGGCGGCGATCTCTTGCAAGGCCGGGTGCGGCGCGCGCCGCGACGTCATGAAAATTTTCACCATCGGGCGGGCGGTGGGCGGCGAGCCCGGCGCGGCTGAGCGGGCCGAGATCAGGCAGGGCGGAGAACTTCTAGCCCCTCCCACGCGCCGAAATTTTGTTCCTGCAGGCGGGCATCCTCGGTGGGCGAAGGTCTGGAAACAGGGCCTGGGCGGTCTGGCGGCAGCGTTGGGCGGGGCTGGTGATGAGGCGTGGGGGCTGCGCCCCATACTTGGGCCAGATGCTGCCGGGCCTGCGCCAAAGCTAGACTCGGCAGGCAGCTCCGCCGGTACATCCAGCCGCCCGGCCAGCCGCCCCATGGTGAGGGAGCGGGCGTGGCGGATCAGCAGAAGGCGGGTGATGAGCGGCGATGCCATGGCGTATGGCGTTTTAGAGTGAACCGGGCATCTCCCGCCAGCCATGAGTGTTTCATGAAGAGGCGGTAAGTTGCAGAACATGGCGCCACCGCACCCCAAATCTTTGTCACGAAGAATTTTGGAGGAAATCAATGCGCCTTTTGCTGATTATTCTGCTTATCCTTTTGCTGCTGGGCGGCGGCTTTGGCCTGCATGGGGGGCTGTTTGTCGGTTCGGGCGGGATTTACTATGGCGGTGGGCTGGGGGTGCTGCTGCTTATCATCCTGATTTTCCTGATTTTGTAAGGTGGGCGGCGCTGTGTGCCGGGGTGCGCGGCCTTTTCAAGCCCGGCGAATGATGTTTGGTATCCGCCCTGGATGGAAGCCATGATCATTCTCATCACAGGCGGGGCGCGCTCCGGCAAAAGTGTTTATGCCGAGGGTCGGGCTTTGGCCCTGCCTGGCGTGCCGCATTACATTGCCACCGCCGAGGCGCGGGATGAGGAGATGGCGGCGCGGATCGCAGCGCACCGCGCCCGGCGCGGCCCGCCCTGGCGGGATACGGAAGCGCCGTTGGATCTGGCGGGCGCGCTGGATGCCAGTGACGGCGCTGGGCCGAGACTGGTGGATTGCCTGACGCTCTGGCTCTCCAATCTAATGTTCGCTGAACGGGATTTGCAGGCGGAAGCGCAGCGCCTGTGCGCAGCCGTGCAAAGGCAAAGCTCTCCGGTGCTGTTCGTGACCAATGAGGTGGGCATGGGCATCGTGCCGGAGAATGCGCTGGCGCGGGCATTCAGGGATGCGGCGGGGCGGCTGAACCAGGAGATCGCCCGCATCGCCGATGAGGTGCAGCTTGTCGTTTCGGGCTATCCGCTGCGGGTGAAGTGAAGTTTTTGCTGTTGATGATTGGACGAAGATGAAGGTTTCCGTGTTTCCCGCCGCCTCGTTCGCCGAGTTGCGCGCCCGCCTGACCGCCTTGCCGCTGTTCGACGAAGCCGCCGCCCAGGCCGCGCGAGGGCGCCAGGCCAATTTGACCAAGCCGCCTGGATCGCTGGGCCGGTTGGAGGATGTGGCCATCTTCATGGCGGGCTGGCGGGGCATGGCGCGGCCGCGCATCGGCAAGGCGCAGGCGTTGGTGTTCGCGGGGAATCACGGCGTGTGCGCGCAGGGGGTGAATCCCTATCCGCAGGAAGTCACCGCGCAGATGGTGGCGAATTTTCAAGCGGGCGGGGCGGCTATCAACCAGCTTTGCCGGGCGAATGGCGCGGAACTCTCCGTGGTGGCGCTGGAGCTGGACCGCCCGACGGGCGATTTCACCGAAGGTGCCGCGATGACCGAAGCCGAGGTGCTGGCGGCGATGGCGCAGGGTGCCGCTGCCGTGGATACGCAGGCGGATATTCTGCTGCTGGGGGAGATGGGCATCGGCAATTCCACCGTGGCGGCGGCGTTGGCGACGGCTTTGTTCGGCGGCGCGGCGACGGATTGGGCGGGGCCGGGCACGGGGTCCGACAGTGCGGGGATGAGCCGGAAGATCTTGGCGATCGAGGCCGGGATGGCGCGCCATGACGCCGTGCGGCAGGACCCTCTGGCGGTGCTGGCGGCCTTTGGCGGGCGGGAGCAGGCGGCTTTGTGCGGGGCGATTCTGGCGGCGCGCGCGGCCCGGATTCCGGTGCTGCTGGATGGGTTCATCTGCACTGCCGCCGCCGCCGTGCTGGAGAAGCTGGGTGTTGGCGCGCTGGCGCATTGCCTCGCCGGGCATGTGAGCGCGGAGCCGGGGCATAAGCGCCTGCTGGAGAGGCTGGGCAGAGACTCCGCTTCTGGCGCTGGACATGCGCCTGGGCGAGGGCAGCGGCGCCGCCTTGGCGCTTGGCGTGGTGCGCGCGGCGCTGGAGGTGCATAATGGCATGTCCACCTTTGCAGAGGCTGGTGTTTCCGAGGCATGAGCGCGGGCCAACCCGGTTTGCTGCGCCGCCGGGTTGATGAGGCGCGCCTCGCCTTCATGCTGCTGACCCGATTGCCGATGGGGCAGATGGCGGAGGCGCCACCTTTGGCCGCTTCCGTCTGGGCTTATCCGGTTGTGGGCGCGGTGGTGGGGGCGCTGGCGGGTTTGGTGTTCAGCTTCGCTGCCTGGGCCGGGCTGCCGCCTGTCGCGGCTGGGCTGTTCGCCATCGGTGCCGGCGTGCTGCTGACGGGTGCCATGCATGAGGATGGGCTGGCGGATTTGGCCGATGGATTCGGCGGCGGCCGCACAAGAGAGGGCAAGCTGGAAATTATGCGCGACAGCCGGATCGGCAGTTATGGCGTGGTTGCGCTGGTGCTGGCGCTGGGGCTGCGGGCGGAGCTTTTGGCCGCCTTGCCGGTGGCGGGCATGGTGGGGGCGCTGGCGGCGCTTGGGGCGTTGAGCCGGGCGCTGCTGCCGGTGGTGATGCTGGTTTTGCCGCCTGCGCGCGCCAGCGGGCTGGGGCAGTCGGCAGGTAGCCAGTTGGTGAGGGCGCCGGTGCTGGCTGGTCTCGTCTTGGCCGTGGGACTCGCCCTGGCGCTTGGCGGAGCGCGGTTTTTGGCGGTTTTTGCCGCCATGGCGCTGGCGGTGGCGGCGGTGGCCGGTCTAGCGAAACGGCAGATCGGCGGCTTTACCGGAGATGTTCTGGGCGCCGCGCAGATTTTGTCTGAAATCGTGGGACTCTGCGTTCTTACGGCAACAGTTCCGTCATAAGGGCGGCGGGGCGGTTCTGGCAGGGCAAAATGACGTTCGTAAGTGGTGGCGGCGCGATCTATGGCTTGGTATGGTCAGGGCCGGTTCGAGTCCCGGTGTCAGCGCTGGCGGTCAGGCCGCAGATCGGAGTGATATAAAAATGGATATTCAAGCGGATTTTCAGGCCCCTCAGTCGCGTTCCGCGTCCGTGCTGGAGACGATGGCGCCGATTTCCGCCCAGATCTGGGACGCGAAGTACCGGCTGAAGGATGAGACGGGTGAGCCGGTGGACCAGACCATCGAGGATATGTGGCGCCGCGTGGCCCGCGCCCTGGCCGGGGCGGAGCGCGAGCCCGCGAAATGGGAGGCGCCGTTCTATGAGGCGCTGCAGGATTTCCGCTTCATCCCCGCCGGGCGCATTCTCTCCGGTGCCGGGACCGCGCGGCGGGTGACGTTGTTCAACTGCTTCGTGATGGGGAATATCGAGGACGATCTCGGCCAGATTTTCTCGCATCTGCGCGAGGCCGCGCTGACCATGCAGCAGGGCGGGGGAATCGGGTATGATTTCTCCTCGCTGCGCCCGAAAGGCGCGCTGGTGCGCGGGGTGGGCGCGGATGCCTCCGGCCCGCTCTCTTTCATGGATGTGTGGGATTCGATGTGCCGCACCATCATGTCCGCCGGAGCGCGGCGTGGCGCGATGATGGCGACGATGCGCTGCGATCATCCGGACATTGAGGCGTTCATCGCCGCCAAGCGCGAGCCGGGGCGGCTGCGCAATTTCAATCTCTCCGTTCTGGTGACGGACGATTTCATGAAGGCGCTGGAGGACGATGCCGCCTGGGAGCTGGTGTTCGACGGCCAGACCTACCGCACCCTGCAGGCGCGCGAGCTGTGGGACAAGATTACCCGCGCCACCTATGATTATGCCGAGCCGGGGGTGATCTTCATCGACCGGATCAATACGCGCAATAATCTCTATTATTGCGAGACCATCCACGCCACCAACCCGTGCGGCGAGCAGCCGCTGCCGCCTTATGGCGCCTGCCTGCTCGGCTCCATCAATCTGGCGCGGCTGGTGCGCGAGCCGTTCAGCCCGGCGGCGCAGATCGACGAGGCGGAGCTGGCGGCGCTGGTCGCCACTGCCATCCGCATGATGGACAACACAATCGACGCCTCGGGTTTCCCGCTGGAGGAGCAGCGTAAGGAGGCGGATGCCAAGCGCCGGATCGGGCTGGGCATGACCGGGCTGGCCGATGCGCTGATGATGTGCGGCTTGCGCTATGGCACGGTTGAGGCCGCCGCCCAGGCAACCGAATGGGCCCGGCAGGTGGAGCGCGCCGCGTATCTGGCCTCCGCGCAGCTGGCCGCCGAGAAGGGGGCGTTTCCGCTTTATGACCGCGCCAAATATCTGGCGGGCGAGACGGTCAGCGCCATGGATGAGGATGTGCGCGAGGCGATCAGCGCGCATGGCATCCGCAATGCGCTGCTTACCTCCATCGCGCCTACGGGCACCATCTCGCTGGTGGCGGATAATGTCTCCAGCGGCGTGGAGCCGGTGTTCGCGCTGGCCTATACCCGCAAGGTGCTGCAGCGCGACGGCAGCCGCCGTGAGGAAGAGGTTACGGATTACGCGCTGCGGCTCTGGCGCGCGAAGTTTGGCGCGGATGCGGCGCTGCCGGATTATTTCGTCACCGCGCAGGAGCTGAACCCGGCCGAGCATGTGCGCATGCAGGCCGCCGTGCAGAAGCATGTGGACAGCGCGATTTCGAAAACCGTGAACGTGCCGGAGGATATCAGCTTCGAGGCGTTCCAGGAGGTGTATCTCGACGCCTATCGCAGCGGCTGCAAGGGCTGCACCACCTACCGGCCGAATGATGTCACGGGTTCGGTGCTGGCGGTAACGCCGCCCGCCGGGGAGACTCAGGCCGCACCCACGCAGCGCAATGCGTCGTACGGCCCGGAGCTGCTGTTGCGCGCCGACATGCTGGTGGGCGCGACCTACAAGCTGCGCTGGCCGGACAGCGAGCACGCCATGTATGTGACGATCAACGATATCGAGCAGGACGGCGTGCGCAGGCCGTTCGAGATTTTCGTGAACTCGAAGAATCTCGAGCATTATGCCTGGGTGGTGGCGCTGACGCGGATGATCTCGGCGGTGTTCCGCCGGGGTGGCGAGGTGGCGTTTGTCGCCGAGGAGCTGAAGCAGGTTTTCGACCCACGCGGCGGGCAATGGGCGCAGGGGCGCTACGTGCCGTCTCTGGTGGCGGCGATCGGCGATGTGATCGAGCGCCATATGATCGAGACCGGGTTTTTGGTCTTGGACGATGACGACCGGCTGCCGCCGCAGGAGGGGAAGAAGAAAACCGCGGCCTCGCCGCTCGGCAGCCTGTGCCCCAAATGCAGCCAGCCCGGGCTGGTGCGTGAGGCGGGGTGCCTGAGCTGCCTGCAATGCGGCTGGTCGAAATGCGGCTGAGCTTTGAATAAGGTTTAAAAGTTTTTTAAAAGCGTGGCGGATTCAAGAATTTGCCGCATAGGTCAGCGAAATCTGCGCCGTCAGCGTTTCGCCGGGCTCCAAAATCCGCAGCCCGTGGTTGTTGGTTTCCGTCATTCTGTTCACCGCATCGTTCAGATGGGTCACAGGCTCGAAGGCGAAGAACGGCTTGCCGGGCGGGGTGAAGAAAACCGCGTGGCCGAAGGCTGGGCTGGCCTTTATGTGCAGATCGTAGTTCTGCTGCGGATAGGAGAGGCGTGCCTCGCCATTCCAGCCTTCAAAGCAATGGTCGAAGGCCACGCTGTCCAGCTTGTAGCCTTGTGCCAGGGCCTCGCGCCATGTTCCGGTGGGGGTGGTGGGCAGGCCGTCATCGCCGTTCTCCCACATGGCGTCGGCCAGGAATTGCACGATGGTCTCTGCCTGGTGGGGAAAATAGAGATGATGCCCGAGCCCGGCGGGAAAGCGCCGCGTGTCGGTATTTTTGAGCCGCATTTCGATAAGCAGCTCTGTGTCCGTGACCTCGTAGCTCTGCTCGGCCTCATAGGAGAAGGGGAAGAATGGCATGTCCTGCCGGTCGGGCGAGGAGTTGAGGCGCAGTACGGCGCGTGAGGCGCTGGAGTCGGCGATCTCCCAGGCGGCGTAAAGTGCGTTGCCATGCAGGGCGTGGCGCGTGTCCCGCTTGTCGCGCGGGAGGGTGTAGGTGACGCCATCGAAGGTGAAATGCCCCTTGGCGACGCGGTTGGAGAAGGGGATGAGCGGAAAGGAGGCGAGATCCCGCACCGCGATCTCACCATCGGCGCTGGGGATGATAGGCCGCAGCAGGCTAGTGCCGTGGTGATACCAGCCATGGATAGCCCCGCCGGTTTCCGGCGTGATGTCAGCTCGCATGGGGCCTGAGGATAAGGTCAGAAGTTTCATGGTTTATTGTGCTCTTGTGTGGCGGGTTGCAGGCGTCGGCGGGGATGCGGTTGCGGGCAAAGGTAAAGTCGCCTGACAAGAGCAGGTATGGCAAGCTGTAAATAAGGGGCTGTTACAGAGGTCCGCACGGGCCCATTGGGCCGGCCTTGCTGCCGCCGGATGGCTGGGTTTGGCGCGCCAGAACGGCGCGCCTGGCCGTCAGAACTCGTGCGTCTGCTTCCACTCGGCGAATTTGCGTTCGGATTCAGGATCCGTCGGCGGGTAGAGGCCGAGGATGGTCGCGCCAGCGCGCACCTGCTCGGTGACGAAATCCTCGAACATGGTCATGTTGACCGCTTCTTGCGTGACCTCATCGGCGATATGGGCGGGGATGACGATCACGCCATCTGCGTCGCCGACGATGATGTCTCCCGGAAAGACTGGCGCATCGCCGCAGCCGATGGGATCGTTGATGGCGACGGCGTGGTGCAGAGTGAGGTTGGTGGGCGCGCTGGGGCGGCTGTGATAGGCGGGGAAATCGAGCGTGGCGATCTCGGCGCTGTCGCGGAAGCCGCCATCGGTGACCACACCGGCAGCGCCGCGCTGCATGAGGCGGGTGATGAGAATGCCGCCGGCGGAGGCGGCGCGCGCATCCTTGCGGCTGTCGATCACCAGCACCGCGCCGGGCGGGCAGGTTTCTATGGCTTGGCGCTGCAGATGGCCACGGTCACGGAAGGCTTCGAGCCTGTCCAGATCCTCGCGCGCGGGCATGTAGCGCAGCGTGAAAGCCTCGCCCACCATGCTCTCTTTCACCGGGCCGAGGGGCTGCACATTTTGGATATATTGCTGTTTGAAGCCGCGCTTGAACAAGGCGGTGGCGAGCGTGGCGGTACTGACTTTCTTCAGAAGAGTCTTGGTATTTTCGCTTGGCATGGAACCTCTTGGACGTATGCTTTAATGAGAATATATCTGGGTCGACACATATTGCATGTTAGGGTGAATTTGCCACCATGGCGTCGTGGTCATGGTAAGAAATCTGTTAGGCTAGGATGCTTTGTTTGAGCGATCAATATGCGTGTGGATTGAATCAGACGATTCAACCCACACGCATAGTGATCGAGGCAGGTGAATCCCTGTCACTTATTTAATCGACTTGTTAGTGCATGGACCCCGTGGCGGGACAGTCTGGTAGTGGTTCTGAATCAAGGAAGCTACCTGGCCGCCAAGGGTTCGGAGCGTGAAAGGTGACTTTTTGACGGAGATGCAAACCGGGGCGGATAAACCTGCCTCCAAGGCCATGCTCACCAGCGTCGCTTTGCTGGTGGCGGGTACGTTCTTCATGGAGAATCTGGACGCCACGGTCATCACTCCGGCAGTGCCGCAAATGGCGCATAGTTTTGCCGTGAGGCCGGTTGAGCTGAGCAGCGGTGTTAGCGCCTATATGCTGGTGCTTGGTATCTTTATCCCCGCCAGCGGCTGGGTGGCTGACAGGTTCGGCGCACGCCGGATTTTTGGGCTGGCGATTGCGATGTTCACCCTGACCTCCCTGCTATGCGGCTTGGCGCAAACCCTGCCGGAATTCGTGGTGCTGCGTATCCTGCAAGGGATGGGCGGGGCGATGATGGTGCCGGTGGGGCGGCTGGTGGTGCTGCGTGTGACGCCAAAGGAGAAATTGATCGACGCCATCTCGACCCTTACCTGGCCCGCTCTGGTGGCGCCGGTGCTGGGGCCGCCTTTGGGCGGCTGGATCGTGGAGCATGCCGACTGGCGTTGGATTTTTTACCTCAACCTGCCGCTGGGGCTGGCGGCGTTCATCCTGGCCTGGGTGATCGTGCCGGATACGCGCCATGCACGCGCGGCGCGGTTCGACTGGAAAGGCTTCATATTGTGCGGCGCCGCCTTGTTCTGCCTGCTGAATGTGGCGGAGCGGTTTGGGGAGCCGCGCATAGACTGGCGTCTGGTCCTGCCGCTGGCGGGCATCGGCCTGGCCCTGTTGGGTTTGGCGGTGCGGCATTTGCGGCGCGCGCCACATCCGATGCTGGATTTGTCGGCCCTGAGACTGAAGAGTTTCGCGGTCACCATCCGGGGCGGCTCGCTCTTCCGCATGGGGGTCAGCGCGGTGCCGTTCCTGCTGCCGGTGATGTTCCAGATCGGCTTCGGCTACCGCGCCTTCGCGGCGGGGGCCATGCTGATGGCGGTGTTCGCGGGCAATCTGGCGATGAAAACCATGACCACGCCGGTTCTGCGCCGGTTCGGCTTTCGCCCGGTGCTGATTGTGAACGGGTTTGTCAACGCGCTGGCCATCGCGGCCTGTGCCGGCATCGGCCCGCTGGTGCCGGTGCCGGTGATCTGCGCGATCCTGTTCATCGGTGGCGCCACCAGGTCCATGCAGTTCACCGCGCTCAACACACTGGCCTACGCGGATGTGCCGCAACCCTCGATGTCGGCGGCGAATACGCTGTTTTCCACCTTGTTCCAGCTCGCCATGGGGCTGGGGGTGGCGCTGGGGGCGATGGCTTGGCGGCTCGGCGAGGTGGTGGTGCCGCATGGTGCCTCCCCAGCGCTGCCCTTCCGCCTGGCCTTTCTGCTGGTGGCGCTGGTTTCCCTGGCGGGCGTGTGGGATTTCCTGACGCTGCCGCACGGCGCCGGCGCCCAGGTTTCCAGGGGCAAGGCCGCGAAAGCCTGACCGCTTTACGATCTAAACATGCTGGCCGCCATTGATGTGGATTTCCGAGCCATTCACGTAGGATGAGGCCGAGGTGCAGAGGTAATGGATGGTCTCCGCCACCTCCAAAGGTGTGCCCAGGCGGCGCATCGGCACCTCGGCGGCCACCAGCTCGTCGGTGCCTTCGGAGAGGATGGAGGTGCTGATTTCTCCCGGCGCGATGGCATTGGCCCGCACGCCGCGCCCGCCGAATTCATGCGCCATCTCGCGCGTCAGCGCCGCCAGTCCAGCTTTCGAGGCGGCATAGGCCACGCCTGCGAAAGGATGCACGCGCGACCCGGCGATGGAGGTGACATTGACGATGGAACCTTGCGCCCGCTCCAGCTCCGGCATTACCGCGCGGGCCAGTAAGGCGGTGGAGACGAGGTTGACGTTGAGCACCTTCGTCCACAGCGCCGCGTCGGTCTCCATCACGCCCATCCGCCCGCCTTCCGGGCCTTTCGGCGAAATGCCGGCATTGTTCACCAGGGCTTGCAGCTTGCCGTCATCCAGGCGCGTCCGTACTTCATCGGCCAGGGCGGGGATCTCGCTCAGGTTTTCCAGATCCGCCTGGATATGGCTCTCCTTGGCACTCGGCCAGCGGCAGAGCGGCGAAAAAGCCTGGCGGGAGACGGTGAGCACCCGCCAGCCGCGCTCCTGGAACAGCTTCACCGTGGCATGGCCGATGCCGCGGCTGGCCCCGGTCAGCAGCAATACGGGTTTCACGTCAGACATGGTCGCTCTCCTCGGTTTTGTTTGACTGGGCGCTGACAAAGGCCAGAATGCCTTGCCCGCCCACTATGATGTCTTTCTGTATGGCTCGCGATGCCGCCTCGGGGTCGTGCGCCCGCAGCGCATCCAGCACGGGGTAATGATGCTCGATCATCGCCCGCCCGCCTTCTATATAGGTTTGGGCGATTAACGGTCCCATGCGCAACCAGAGCCTTCTCAACTGTGCGGCGAGGATGGGCATGCGCGCGATTGTGGCCAGGCGGAAATGAAATTCCTGGTTGGCTTTTAAGCCTTCCCGCCAATCCACGTCTTTCAGCGCCTGTTCATGCCGCGTCAGCAGGCTTTCGAGCGCTGCGATGTCTCCGCTATTGGCCTGCCGCGCCGCCTCTGCCGCCGCCAGCCCTTCCAGTGCCAACCTGATGGCGCGGATTTCCAGATAGTCGGGCAAAGTGAGGCCGGGAATGCGGATATCCCGCGCCGAGCGGAAGCTGAGCGCGTCGTCCTGCACCAGCCGCAGGATCGCATCGCGCACCGGCGTTACGCTGGTGCCGAGCTGCGCGGCGAGGTCGCGGATTTTCAGGCGTTGCCCGGGCTGGAAGCGCCCTTGCGTCAGTGCCTCAGCCAGCGTGGCGTAGGCGCTGTCGCTCAGTGTCTCGTGGGTGAGGGGGGTGAGCTCATCCATCGGCCAGGGCTCCGTCCAGCGCGGTGAGCAATATGTCCGCTTGCGCCTGGGTGAAGACCAAGGGTGGGCGGATTTTCAGGACATTTCCGGCGGGGCCCGCGCTGCTGATCAGTACGCCGCGTGCGCGCATGTTGTTCATCACCCACGTGGCCTGCGCGTCATCAGTCAGTTCAGCGCCGATGAACAGGCCTGCGCCGCGCACGTCTTTCACGGGGCCGCGTGCCGACAGCCCGGCTTTGAGATAGGCGCCGACAGTCGCGGCGTTTTCCATCAGTTTTTCATCCTGGATCACGCGCAAGGTCGCCAAGGCGGCGGCCATGGCCACCGGGTTGCCGCCGAATGTGTTGAAATAGCGGATGTTTTTGCCGAACTGGTCGATGACCCGGCTCTGCGCTACCAGCCCCGCCGCCGGGTAGCCATTGCCCATCGGCTTGCCCAGCGAGACCATGTCCGGCACCAGAGCGTGCCGGGCGAAGCCCCACATCGCGGCCCCCGTGCGCCCGAAACCGGGCTGTACCTCGTCCGCCAGGAACAGCCCGCCCGCTTCGCGGATCGCCTCCACCGCCCCGGTTAAAAACCCTGGTGGATCGGCATAGACTCCATCGGAGGAGAAGATCGTATCCACCACCAGCAGAGCGGGCTTGATGCCGTGGCGTTTGAGGTCCGCGATTGCGCCTTGCACGGCAGCGGTGAAATCCACGCTCGCTGCTGGAGCGGGCACGGTACGCACATGCGCGCCCAGCGGCACGGCCTCGCCAAGTGAGGGGGAAATCTCCGCCGTTGCCGCCGAGACGCCGTGATAGGCGTTTTCAGTCACGATGATGCCGCTGCCGCCGGTTACGTAACGGGCGATGCGGATGGCGAGGTCATTCGCCTCGCTGCCCGTGCAGGTGAAGGTGGCGCGGTTCAGTTCGCTTGGAAAAGTTTCAAGCAGTGCCTCGGCATATTCGAGAATTGTCTCGTGCAGATAGCGCGTATGGGTGTTCAGTTTCGCGCTCTGTTCCGCCACCGCCGCGACGATGCGCGGATGGCAATGCCCGGCGGGGACGACATTATTGTAGGCATCCAGGCAGGCTTTGCCGTCTTCCTCATAGAGCCAGGCGCCTTCGCCGCGCACGGGGCGCAAGGGTTCGTCATAGAACAGCCGGTAGGAGGGGCTTAGAATTTTGTTCCGGCGCGCCAGCAGATCATCGGCCATGGGGGCTCCGTTTGAAAAGATCGTCAAAGACATCCGTGCCTGTTGCAAGGCATCTTTCTGCCCCATCGCGATAGCGCAGAATATAGGCGGTGTTTTCCGGCTCGCGCCGCGCCCGCCAGGAGGAAATGGTGACGGTCATTGCCATGCGTGCGCGGATGAGGTGCGGCAGCAGCGCGCGTTCCTCCGGCGAGAGCGGGGAGATGCTCTCGTACCCTTCCAGCCAGTCCGGCACAGTGGCGCGCAAGGCCGGGTGCGGCAGACGGTAGGAGAGCGCCACGGCAAGGTCGTTCACCCGTGGCGCCATTGTGATGTCACCGAAATCGATCACGCCGGTGATGCGCGCGGGGTTTTGTGAATCCACGAAGAGATTATGCGGGTTGAAGTCATTATGGATGAGCTGCGCGGGCAGGTTTTCCAGACCCGGTTTGGTGATGGTAGTGAACTCCGCCAGCACCGCTTCCACCAAGGCGCGGTGGCGCGGTTCGGCGCCGCCCAGCTTCGGGGTAATCTCTAGGGCGCGGGAAATATCCCAGAGCTGCGCGGGCGCTTTCGCGGGCGGGGGCAGGCTGGCAAGGGACTGCGCCATCTCCGCCATTACCCGTCCCAGAGCAAAGGCTTGGGCAGGCCCGCCCGGATGGTCGTGCAGCAGCACGCCCGGCAGCCAGCTCAGAATATAGGTCTCGCGCGGCAACCCGTCCGCATAGATCAGGCGCCCCGCCGCCGCCACGCGCGGTACCGGCAGGGCAGGGGCGGTGGCCGCCAAATGGCGCAGCACGCGAAGCTGCAGGGCGATCATCCCCGCATCCTCATCGAGGTGGCAGATTTTCAGGGTATAATCCCGCGCTTCGGCCCGCAGCCGGAAGGTCAAATCCCGCTCGCTGGCCAGAAGTGTCGCTGTACCCGGCAGGCCGAGGCGCTGGGCGGCTTCGGCAGCGTCATGTTCGGTTGGGATATAGGTCATTGGAGAAAATATGATGCATCATATTTTCTTGGCGCGCAATTATTCGTTCATTTGCGCCGGCTCAACATTCCGGCACGTTGATTGCGAGGCCACCGCGTGAGGTCTCGCGATATTTGTCGTTCATATCCAGGCCGGTCTGGCGCATCGTCTCGATCACCTGGTCCAGCGAGACGAGATGCTTGCCATCGCCCGCCAGCGCCAGATAGGCGGCGTTGACGGCCTTGATGGCCCCGAAGGCGTTGCGCTCGATGCAGGGGATCTGCACCAGCCCGCCGATCGGGTCGCAGGTCATGCCGAGATGATGCTCCATCGCGATCTCGGCGGCGTTCTCGATCTGCGCGTTGCTGGCGCCGAGTGAAGCGGCCAGCCCGGCGGCGGCCATGGAGGCGGCGGAGCCGACCTCGCCCTGGCAGCCCACCTCCGCGCCGGAGATGGAGGCATTGCGCTTGATGATGCCGCCAATGGCCGTGGCGGTGAGCAGGAAGACGCGCATGCCGTTCTGGTCCGCGCCCGCGCAGAAATCCCGGTAATAGCGCAGCACGGCGGGTACCACCCCTGCCGCGCCATTGGTGGGGGCGGTGACCACCCGCCCGCCGGCGGCATTTTCCTCATTCACCGCGATGGCGAAGGCGGAGATATGGGTGAACAGCTCACTGTCCGAGGGCGTATTGCCGTGCAGCCTCTGGTACAGCGCCTTCGCCCGGCGCTGCACCTTTAGTGGGCCGGGCAGCGGGCCGGATTGCGCTAGCCCCCGGTCGATGCAGGACATCATCACCTGGATGAGATGGTCGATCTCCTGAATGGTCTCCGCCTCGCTGCGGCGGGCGCATTCATTCGCCAGGGCGAGGTTGGAGATCGTGCAGCCATAGGCCTCGCAAAGCCCGAGCAGCATTTTGGTGCTGTGATATTCGAACCCGCTGCCGGATTTCGCTTGTGGCCGGTGCTTCCGCCGCGCCGTCACGCTCAATGAAGCCGCCGCCGATGGAGAACCAGAGCCCCTCGGTCAGCACCTCGCCTGACTTGCCGAAGGCGGTGAAGCGCAAGGCGTTCGGGTGCCGTGAGAAACTCTCGGCTTTGTCAAAGATGATGTCGCGCGCGGGGTCGAAGAGGATGGCGCGGCCATCTGGCAGGGTGATTTGGTGCGTGGCCTGCACGGTGGCGATGAAATCCTGCGCCGCGTCGGGGTCGATGGTCTCCGGCTTGTGGCCCGTCAGCCCCAGGATCACCGCTTTGTCCGTGGCATGGCCAAGGCCTGTCCAGGCCAGGGAGCCGAACAAAGTGACGGTGATGCGGTCCACCGATGCCAATGGTCAGGCGAAATTTCATCGATGAAGGCGACGGCGGCCTTCATCGGCCCGATTGTATGCGAGGAGGACGGGCCGATGCCGATCTTGAACAGATCCGACACGCCGATCGGCAGGCTGGCGGCACCCTCCAATTTCGGAGCCAGGGCGAACAGAGCGGACGTGCGAAGCCAGAACAGCCAAGGAACATCTCCGTTATGTTTTTATATGAGCGCTTTTGCGTGCTCGTTATTTCGGAATGGTTCCGGCCTTTTCCGGCGCCGGATTCGGATGATATCATTTGCTCATACCACCCGGCAATCAAGCCCCCTGGGGCGACGGGCGGACCAGGAGATGAATCGGGACACGGTGCGGGCAAAGCATCTGAAAATTTGAATGTCTTGGGAGTGGTGCCGTCCGCCGGAATCGAACCGGCGACCTACTGATTACGAATCAGTTGCTCTACCAACTGAGCTAGGACGGCATGTGCCTTTCAGGCCGAGGCGGCGTATGGCACAGGGGCGGGTAAAAATCCAGCCTTGCCCCGCTTGGCCGGGCAGGATTTTGCGGTTTGCTCCAATGCCTTGAACAAGCCGGGAATTTGGCCGCCTTGGGTCAGTCCACCCGGCGTTTATATTTCGGCTTGGCCCGCTCCGCCGCCAGCCCACCATGCAGGGCGGAGCCTCGGCCGGAGAGGGAGGGGTTGGTCATGAAATACTCATGCGCCGAGGCTGGCGGGTCACCTGGCGTTACCCGCACCCAGCCGCCATCTTGGTGCAGCTCGGAGCTTTGCGCATCGTCGCGCAGGTTCACAACCATGATCTGGTCGAGGATCTGCGCATGCACGGTGGGGTTATGGATGGGTACGAAGGTCTCCACCCGGTAATCCATGTTGCGTTCCATCCAGTCGGCGCTGGAGATGAACATTTTGGCGCCGCGCGAGGGCAGGGCGTGGCCATCGGCGAAGACGCAGATGCGCGCATGTTCCAGAAACCGCCCGACGATGGATTTCACCTTGATCGTCTCGGAGAGCCCCGGCACGCCCGGGCGCAGGCAGCAAATGCCGCGCACCACGATGTTAATCGGCACACCCGCCCGGCTCGCCTCGTAGAGATGGTCGATCAGCTTGGCATCCACCAGCGAGTTCATCTTCAGCCAGATGCCAGAGCGCTTGCCCGCCTTGGCGTTGGCGATCTCGGTATCGATCAGCGTGCCGATGGTCTTGCGGGTGGTCAGTGGCGAGAAAGCGAGCTGCTCCATCGTCTCTGGCCGTGCATAGCCGGTCATGTAGTTGAACAACCGGGCCGCATCACGCGTGAGTGCCGGGTCGCAGGTGAAGAAGGAGAGGTCGGTGTAAATCCGCGCGGTGATCGGGTGGTAATTGCCGGTGCCGAAATGCGCGTAGGCGCGCAGTGCGCCTGCCTCGCGCCGCACCACGTAGGAGAGCTTGGCGTGGGTTTTTAAGCCCACGAAGCCGAACACCACCTGCACGCCGGCGGCCTCCAGCGCGCGGGAGAGGCGGATATTCGCCTCCTCATCGAAGCGGGCTTTCAGCTCCACCATGGCGGTGACGGATTTGCCCGCCTCGGCGGCCTCGATCAGCGCCTTGACGATGGGGGAATCCCGGCTGGTGCGGTAGAGCGTCTGCTTGATCGCCACCACTGCCGGGTCAATCGCCGCCTGGCGGAGAAACTGCACCACCACATCGAAACTTTCGAACGGGTGATGGACCAGAATATCTTTTGCCCGGATGGCGGCAAAGCAATCGCCCGCGAAATCGCGGATGCGCTCGGGAAAGCGCGGCGTATAGGGGGGAACAGCAGGTCCGGCCGGTTATCGACGATGAGCTGCTTCACATCCACCAGCCCGATAATGCCGGATTCGGACGTAAATCTCCTCCGCCGGGGCTTCCACCGCGTCGATCACCAGCTCACGCAGATCGGCGGGCATGTCCGCCTGGATGGTGAGCTGGATGGCCACACCGCGGCGGCGGCGCTTCAGCGCGCTCTCATAGGAGCGGACGAGATCCTCCGCCTCTTCCTCGAATTCCACGTCCGTATCGCGGATCAGCCGGAACAGGCCGGAGCCCTGCACCGAGAAGCCGGGGAAAAGCCGGCTCATATTCATCGCCACCAGCTCTTCCAGCATGATGAAGCGGATCGGCCCTTCCGCCGTGGGCAGGCGGATGAAGCGTTCGATCTGGCTTGGCAGCGGGATGAGCGCTGACATCTGGCCCCGGTCGTCGTCCCGCGCCAGGGAGAGCGCCATGACGAGGCCCATATTCGGGATGAAAGGGAAGGGATGTGCCGGGTCCACCGCCAGCGGGGTGAGAACCGGGAAGACGCGCTCCATGAAATAGGAGTCCAGGAAGGAGGCGTCATCCGTGGTCAGCTCCGCCGAGGAGAGCACCACCAGCCCGGCCTTGGCCAGCAGGGCGCGGACCTCGTCAAAGGCGGTTTGCTGGGCGGTGATCAGCTCCCGTGCCCGGGCATTGATGGCGTGCAGCTGCTGGGCCGGGGTCAGCCCGTCGGCCGAGTGCTCCAGCACCCCGGCCCTTGCCTGGCCGATCAGCCCGGCCACGCGCACGGAGTAGAATTCATCCAGGTTGGAGGCGCTGATGGAGACAAAGCGCAGCCGCTCCAGCAGCGGGTGGCGCGGGTTGCGGGCCTCGCCCACCACGCGGAAATTGAAATCCAGCCAGGAAAGCTCCCGGTTGATGAAGCGTGCGGGGTTGTCCAGCCCGATTTTGGGTTCAGACCGGGTTTCAACGGGTTCCGGGTGGGTTTGCTGGTCCATGGCGCTAGCTATAACAATCCCTTGAGCGTTGACATGTTATGATTACGTAAAAGGTTACTCCTCCGCGATTGTTTCCGCCAGAACTTCGGCGGCCATATTACGGGTGATGCGCGCGCCGCGGTCCATGGCGAGGCGGTCCAGCTTGGCCACGGCCTCGCGGTAGAAGGCGGGCGCGCGGGGCAGATGCAGCAGCAGCAGGTTGCGTACGGGAATCGGCAGGCTGAGCTGGCGCGCGGCGGCCAGGCGGGTGAGCAGGGCTTCCAGCAGCTCATCCTCCGGGCCGCGGATTTCGATACTTGCCGAGGCCCGCAGGCGGCTGGTGAGGTCGGCCAGCTTATAGCCCATGCGCGCGGGCGGCTGGCGGGAGGCGAGCAGCACCGGGAAACTCCTCCTCGGCGGCGGCGTTCAGCAGATGCAGAAGCGCTGCGGGTTCGGGCACCAGATCGGCATCATCCACCACCACCGGCCCCTCAGGGCGGATGAGCTTGCGCAGGCTTGTCCCGTCGATAATCAGCGCCTGATGCGCCTGGGCCCAGACATGCAGGAGGTGAGTCTTGCCGCAGCCTGCCTCACCCCACAATACCAGCCTTCCATTGCTCCAGGCTTCCGGCCGCGCCAGCCACTCCCGCGCCGCGGCGTTGGAGGGGGCGGGGCAGAAATCTTCGGCCGTGTAAAGCAGCGCCAGCTCCGCGAAGGGCAGGGTCAGCTGTCGCATGGGGGAGGCTGGCTCCTGGTTCATTCCGGCGACGCGTCCAGATAGAGCGGCGACTGCAGATAGCGGCGCAGCCAGAACCGGGCGATGACGCCCAGTGTCGCCGTGACAGGCACCGCCAGCATGATGCCGAGAAAGCCGAAGGCCGCCCCGCCCGCGAACAGGGAGAAGATGACCCATACGGCGGGGAGTCCCACCCTGTCTCCCAAAAAGCGCGGCTGGATGAAATAGTCATTCAGCCCCTGGCCGATGGAGAAGACGATGAGCACGGAGATCACCCCATGCCAGCCATCGCTCTGACTGAGCGAGAGCAGGATGGCCGCAATCCCGCCCAGCACCGTGCCGACATAAGGGATGAAGGACAGCACACCGGCAGTGAGGCCGACAATCAGCCCCAGATCCAGCCCGATGATAGTCAGCCCGATGGCATAAATCGCCGCGAGCGCCAGGCAGCATATGGCCTGGCCGCGAATCCAGGCGGAGAGGATGCGGTTGATCTCCACCGCCTGGGCGCGGATCAGCCCCTCATACGGGCGAGGCAGCCAGCCATCCACATGGCGGATGATGGAGGGCCAGTCCCGCAGGAAATAGAAGGTCACCACCGGGGTCACGATCAGCAGCGTCAGCACGTTCACCACCGCGAAGCCGCTGCCGATGATATTGCTGGCCGCCTTGCCCGCGAAAGAGACGAGGGTACCAGCCTGGTTGGAGGCGAGGTCCTGCAGCTTGAGGCGCAGGCTGTAGGGCAGGCGATGCTGGACATTCTGCATCATCTTCGCGAAATCGGCCTGGATGGTCTGGATATAGGTCGGCAGATTGCTGATGAAGGAGGCGGCCTGCTCTGCGATGATCGGATAAAGCAGCAGAACGAATAAGATTACCGCGAGGCCGAAGGCCAGCAGCACCAGCAGCGTGCCGAAGGCGCGGGGTATGCCGATCGTATCCAGCCGCTCCACCACGGGGTCCATGAAATAGGCGAGGCCGGCGGCGACCACGAAGGGCAGCAGGATGGACGAGAACAGCCTGAAGCACAGCCATAATAGCAACAGCACGACGGCCACCAGTGCCAGGCGCTGCCATTGCACGCGTAAGTGCCGCCGCATATCGGCGTTGTTTTCGCTCATCAAGCCACCTCAGAAGATTGCGCGGCCCGGCCGCCTGTGTTGAAAGGCGGCAAGATTTCGCCGGAATTTTTAAGCAGCGCCATGGCGCTGGCTTAGCGCATCGGAGGCTGACATGACTAGCGTGACGTACCGGGATGCCGGGGTTGATATCGAAGCTGGCGATGCGCTGGTGGAGGCGATCAAGCCTTTGGCCAAGGCCACGAACCGCGCCGGGGTGATGGGCGGTCTGGGCGGTTTCGGCGCGCTGTTCGACCTCAAGGCGGCGGGGTTCACCGACCCGGTGCTGGTTTCCACCACCGATGGCGTGGGTACCAAGCTGAAGATCGCGATCGAAACCGGTATTCATGATTTCGTCGGCATCGACCTGGTGGCGATGTGCGTGAACGATCTGGTGGTACAGGGCGCGGCGCCGCTCTTCTTCCTGGATTATTTCGCCACGGGCGCGCTGGATGTGGAGGCTGCCAAGCGGATCATCGCCGGCATCGCCGAGGGCTGTAAACAGGCCGATTGCGCGCTGGTGGGCGGCGAGACGGCCGAGATGCCCGGCATGTACGCGCACGGGGATTACGATCTGGCGGGCTTCTCAGTGGGTGCGGCGGAGCGCGGCGCGTTGCTGCCCGCCGGTGTTGCACCCGGCGATGCCATTCTGGCGCTGCCCTCCTCGGGCGTGCATTCCAACGGATTCTCCCTGGTCCGGCGCATCTTCAAGGATGCCGGGCTGAACTGGGAGTCGGAAATCCTCGGCAAGCATGCCGCCGATGTGCTGACAACGCCCACCCGCATTTACGTGAAGCCCATGCTGGCCCTGCATAAGGCCGGGCTGCTGAAGGGTGCCGCGCATATCACCGGTGGCGGGCTGCCGGGGAATCTGCCCCGCGCTCTGCCCAAGGGCACCGGCGCGACGCTGAACGGCCCCTGGGCGATGCCGGAGATCTTCCCCTTCCTGGCCCGCACCGCGAATGTGGCGGCGGAAGAGATGCTGCGCGTGTTCAATTGCGGCGTGGGCATGACGCTGATTGTAAGCGATGCGGACAAGGCCAGCGAAATCCTCCGCGCGGCGGGTGAGGCGCCCTTCCTGCTCGGCCATGTGACGGACGAGCCGGGCATCACCATCGAGGGGCAGGACAGACTGTTCGCCTGATGAAGCCGCGCGTCGCGATTCTCATCTCCGGCCGCGGCTCCAATATGGAGGCGCTGGTGAAGGCCGCGCAGGCGCCGGATTTCCCGCCGAAATCGTGCTGGTGCTCTCCAACAAGCCCGAGGCTTTGGGCTTGGAGATTGCGCGTGGGCTGGGGGTGGAGGCCATCGCGGTTTCGGCCAAGCCCTTCGGCAAGGACCGCGAGGCGCATGAGCGTGCCATAGATGCGGAACTGCAAGCGCGTGGTGTGCAGATTATCTGCCTCGCCGGGTATATGCGCCTGCTCACCCCTTGGCTGGTGCAGCGCTGGGAAGGGCGGATGCTGAACATCCACCCTAGTCTGCTGCCGAAATTCCCGGGGCTGGACACGCATGAACGCGCCATCGAGGCGGGGGAAGTGGAGCATGGCTGCACCGTGCATCTGGTGACCGAGGGCATGGATGAAGGCCCCATTCTGGGCCAGGCGCGGGTGAAAATTCTACCCGGCGATACCGAGGAGGCGCTGGCCGCCCGGGTGCTGACGCAGGAGCATCAGCTCTACCCTGCCATGCTGGCCGAACTGGCACGAAAAATCAGCTTGCCAGCGAGCTGAGCCAGCCTTTACCTTCCCCGAAGCAAGCAAAAATACCGGGGAACAGACATGACGGCACAGCCGGACCATATCGTGCAGGACACGGAGTTTGATGTCGATTTCAACTCGCCCGCCAAGAAGGGCTGGTCCTTTTTCACCAAATTCCTGTTCTGGAATATCGTCTCTGCGGTGGCAATTTTGATCTTCATCGCGGCCATGACCGTCTGGCGTTAAGGTTTCTTTGAGACCCTTACTATGCTGGCCGCCTGGCGGGTTTTGAGAGAAACTTAATTTTCGACGATCACTTGGCGCGCCGTGAGCGTTTTGGGCTCGGACATTTTATCTCAATGTTGGGGTGGAGGCGCGGTCTTCCGCCACATCCAGGGCGGCTTCGGCGGCGTTGCGCATGATCAGCCGCATCAGCCCGCGCGGCGGGCGGGGGCGCAGCCAGACGGGCCTGGCCCTTCTCGCCGCCCAGCTCCTTCACCAGCTGGTCGACATCGCCGAAGCCGTCGATCAGCCCCAGCGTCTTCGCGCGTTCGCCCAGCATGAAACCGCCATCGAAGATCAGCGCCTCATCGCCGGTCAGGCGCGTGCCGCGCCGCTCACGGACCCAGGCTTTTGAACATTTCATGGATTTCATCCAGCAGCCCTTGGGTAAAGGCCACATCCTCCTCTTGGCGGGGGGCGAACATGTCGTTCCGGCGCTTATGCTCGCCGGCTGTCAGGGTACGGCGCTCAATGCCGTGGCGCGCGATGAAATCGTGCAGGCCGAACCCTTCCGTCACCACCCCGATGGAGCCGACGATGGACAGGCGGCTGGCGAAAATACGGTCCGCCGCGCAGGCCAGCCAATAGCCGCCCGAGGCGCCGAGATCGCCGATGACGGCCGTCACCTCGATCTTGTCCTTCTCCGCCTTGCGGCGAATGAGCTGGCCGATCAGGTCCGATTGCGTGGCTGAGCCGCCAGGGCTCTCGATGGCCAGGATCAGCTTGCCGCTTTTCTTGGCCAGGGCGAAGCCGCGAGCCAGCATTGGCGAGCAGGCTTCCAGGTTCAGCATGCCCGGCCGCGCGGCGATGATGCCGCGCAGCTGGACAACCGGGATTTTCGGCCGCGTAAAGGGGAGGTTCATGTCCCCAAGCTAGCCGTCAATCCGAGGCGGAGGCAAATTTCCGCTGATGCTCGGTCTCGTAGATATAGTCGCGTGTCAGCGGCAGCGCTTCCTGCTGGCGGGTCAGCTGGATCTGGAAGTTCATGTGGTCGGAGAGGCGGAAAGCCAGCTCGGACCCTGACAGGTAGAACTCGAACATCCGGCAGAAGCGGTCATCATAGATGGTGGTGATGGCATCGCGGTTCGCCGCGAAACGCCGGCGCCAATGGGCCAGCGTCTTGGCGTAATGCAGCCGCAGGATCTCGATGTCGGTTGTGCGCAGCCCGGCCCGCTCCACCGGCCCCAACACCTCGGAAAGGGCAGGGGAATAGCCGCCGGGGAAGATATATTTGGCGATCCAGCTATTGGTGGCGCCTGGCCCGTCAAACCGGCCGATGGAATGGATCAGCGCGACGCCATCCGGCTTCAGGCAGCTCTTCAGAGTCTTGAAGAAGGTCTCGTAATGCGGCGCGCCGACATGCTCGAACATGCCGACGGAGACAACCCGGTCGAACTGCCGGCGCATGGCCCGGTAATCCATCAGCTCGAAGGTCACGCGGTCCGACAGCCCTTCTTGCGCGGCCCGGGCGCGGGCGGCGGCGAGTTGCTCCTCGGACAGCGTGATGCCGGTCACCTTGGCGCCGAATTCCTTGGCCAGGGTCAGGGCCATGCCGCCCCAGCCACAGCCGATATCCAGCACTTCGAGGCCCGGCTTATCCAGCTTCAGCTTGGCCGCGATATGGCGCTTCTTGGCAAGCTGGGATTCCTCTAGGGACACATCGTCGGCGGCGAAATAGGCGCAGCTATATTGCCGGTCACGGTCGAGGAACAGGGAATAGAGCCGCCCGTTCAGGTCATAATGATGAGCGACATTGCTCTTGGAGCGGATCGCGTTGTTCGCCTGCAGAATGGGCCGCAGCAGACGGCCGGTTTTTTCAGCAAAGGTGAGGATAGGCAGGCTGATATCGCGCTGGTTATCCATCAGCACGCACAGCACGTCATGGACGGAGCAGTCCAGGGGGATCAGCGTCTCATCCATATAGGCTTCGCCAACGGCGAGGCCGGGATTGAGGGCAAGGCCGTTTGACCGCCTTATGGTTTTCAGCCGGATGCCGGCTTTATATCCTTCGGTTCCGCCATATTCGCTGCGCGACCCGTCGGGCCACAGCACCACAAAAGAACCACGCCGCACCAGTTTGACCAGGCAGCGATCCAATAGCTTTCGATACAGCCAGATCACTTCAGTCTCCAATTGATCTTAAGACCGAACAGAATTTGGTTATTAATCATAAGGAAAAGTAGGCGCGCAAGAAAAAAGCCCCTGCGAATTTCGCAGGGGCCCTGTGTATTGACAGGGAGTTGCGCGACGGATTAGGCCGCCGGCTCTTCCTCCTGGCCGAAGAGCGGGCCGAGATCCGGCTGCTCGTCTTCCTCGCGGGCGATTGCTTCGCCGCGGGCCTGCTTCTCCGCCTCTTCCAGAGAGCGGGCGGCGTTCACCTTGATCTCGATATGCACTTCCGGGTGCAGCTCAACGCGCACGGCGGAAATGCCAAGGGTCTTGATCGGGTGAACCAGCAGCACCTGGGCGCGGTCGATGCTCAGGCCGCCGGCGGTCGCACCTTCGGCGATGTCGCGGCTGGAGACCGAACCGTAGAGCGCGCCGGCCTCGGAGGCCTGGCGGATCAGGGTCACGGTCAGGCCGGAGACGCGCTCGGCCACGCGCTCGGCTTCCTCGCGGCGCTTGAGGTTCTGCGCCTCAAGCTGCACGCGCTCACGCTCAAAGCGCTCTTTGTTCGCCTTGGTGGCGCGCACGGCTTTCGCCTGCGGCAGCAGGTAATTACGGGCGTAGCCCGGCTTCACCGTCACCAGCTCGCCCATCTGGCCCAGCTTCTCGACGCGCTGGAGCAGGATCAGTTCAACGTTTGCCATTGTTCCGCTCCTCTCAGCTCAGCACGTAGGGCAGCAGCGCCAGGAAGCGGGCGCGCTTGATGGCTTTCGCCAGCTCACGCTGCTTCTTGCCGGACACGGCGGTGATGCGGGACGGGACGATCTTGCCGCGCTCCGAGAGGAAGCGGGACAGCAGACGCACATCCTTGTAGTCGATCGCCGGCGCACCAGCACCGGAGAACGGGCAGGATTTCTTCCGGCGGAAGAAGGGACGGCGGGCGCCAACGGCGGGGCGGCGCAGGCCGGCGGTCGGTTCGGTGGTCTCGGACATCAGACTTCCTCCTCGGCGCTGTAGTCGTCACGGTCAGCGCGGAACTCGTCACGCGCACGGAACTCCTCACGCTCGTCAAAGCCGCGCTTGCGGCCGGACTCGAAGCGGCCAGCGGGCTTGGGACCACGGAAATTGCGGTCGCGCTCATCGGCCTTGCGGGACAGGATCGCGGAGGGCTCCTCGTTGATCTCTTCGACGCGCACGGTCATGAAGCGCAGCACGTCTTCATGCAGGGTCAGCTGGCGCTCCATCTCCTGCACGGCGGCGGAGGGGGCATCCAGACCCAGCAGGATGTAATGGCCCTTGCGGTTCTTCTTGATCCGGTAGGCGAGCGGGCGAAGACCCCAGTACTCGCGCTTCTTGATCGCACCGGCATCGGCATCGATGGCGGTGATGGCGGCGTCGACGGCGGCGTCGGCCTGCGCCTGGGTGATCTCGCTACGCGCGATCACCACGGTTTCATATAACGGCATGTTTGGTCCCCCTCTGGCTGATCAGCTCCGGTCCTTGTAGGGGCCACCCGGGAATTCGGGACGAGCATAGCCGGGCACGATGCCACGCACCCGGCAGGGAAGGCGGGCGTAAAGCACGGCAGGCGGCGGAATTCAAGGGGATTCCAGGGATTGCGGCGGAATTTCACGCAAGGGAGGGTGCGGGCGCTATAATTCGAGCTTGGCTTCCATAATGTCCGGCTCATCTGGCATGCGGCTGAGCGAGAAGCCGAGGCGCTTGATGAAGGCCAGCATGGGTGCGTTATCGGTCAGGATCTGGCCGTTGATCTCTTTTACCCCCTGCGCCTTGCCCCACGCGATCACCGCTTGCATCAGCCGTGTGCCCAGCCCGAATTTCTTCGCCCCCGGGTCCACCGCCACGGCGAATTCGGCGCTGGTGCCGTCTGAATCGTTGCACACCAGCCTGGCTACCCCCACCGTGTCTCCGGTGGCCTCATGCACGGCGATGATCGCCATCTCGCGCGTGTAATCCACATCCGCCAGGCGCACGATCTGTTCGATGGGCAGGTTCTTCATCGGCGAGAAAAACCGGTAGCGCATATCCTCCTGCGTGAAGCGTGAGATCATCGCGGCGTGGGCGTCGGCATCCTCCGGGCGGATGGGGCGGAGCAGAAAATTCTGGCCGCGCGCGGTGTAATGGCGGGTCAGCTCGCTAGGGTAGGGTGGGATGACCAGAGGCGGGCGGGGCGCATCCGCCGGGCGCAGCCAGACCCGGGCGCTCGCGGCGGCAACACCCTGGGCCGAGGCGAAAAGCGGGTCGATATCCAGCGCCAGAATCTCCGGCGTGTCGATGATGAGCTGGCTGACCCGCACCAAGGTGGCGGCGATGGCATCCTCATCCGCCGCCGCCTGGCCGCGATGTGCGGCGAGGCGCGGGGCAATGGCGGAGCGGTGGATGAGCGCATGCGCCAGCGCCAGGTTCAAAGGCGGCAGGCCGGCGGCGAGATGGGAGGCATCCTCCGGGTCGCCGCCACCCTCGCCAAAGCCGATCACGGGCCCCAGCATGGCATTGTCCGTCACCCTGATGCGCAGCATGGTGCCGTGCGGCGCCTGGGCCTGCACCACGAAACCGGCCTTGGCCGGGTCGGCGCCCAGCCCTTCCACTTGCGCCAATATGCGCCGCGCCGCGCCCTGTACCGCATCCGGGTCCGGTAGATTGAGCACGACAGAGCCGGTGACCAGATGCGTCGGCACATTCGGGTGGGAGAGCTTCAGCACCGCCGGAAAACCGAGCGTGACGGCAGCCGCCGCCGCTTCGGCGGGGGTGGAGACGCGGCGGCTCTCCAGCGTGGGGACGTGATAGGCGCCGATGATTGCCAAGGCGTTGTCCTGCACCAGCTGGTCGTGTCCCTCGGCTTTTGCGGCTTCGATTCGCCCCATCACGCTGGCCTTGTTGGGCTGCACACTCAGCACGGCGGAGGCCGGAAGCTCGCGCGCCTGGGCGCGGTTGCGGCGGTTTTCCAACAAATACCGGAACGCGGCGATGGCGGCTTCCGGGCTGTCGAAACAGGCAAGCCCGGCTTGGCTGAGGGTATGGCGGTGTTCAAGTCCCGTTTCCTCGCCCATCGCCGCTATCAAGCAGCGGGATCTTCACAATGTTGGCGCAGGCGGTGAGTGCCGCGATGGCCGCCCCGTCATCTCCGCCGGAGGGGGCGTGGATGACCAGAATACCGCCGATTTCGGATGCGGAGGAGAGCAGGGCGGCGATGTCCGCCAGGGCTGTGGGGCTGCGCTTGCCTGCAAAGATCGGCCCGGTTTCAGGCGGTTTTTTGTCGGCGGTGAGGCCGAGCACCTGCGCTGTCTCCGGCGCGAGTTGCGCGAGGCTCAAGCCCGCGCGCAACACCTCGTCCGCCGCCATGCGCCCCAGCGAGACGGAGTTGGTGACAATAGCGAGCCTTTCATTGCGCGCGGGCTTTACGCGGGTGAGGGTTTCAGCGGCGGCGAGGAACTCGCTGACCGAGGCGGTGAGCAGCACGCCGGCACGGGCCAGAGCGGCTTCCATTGCCGTATAGGCGCCGCCGGAGGGGTCGCGCAGCCGCAAGCCGGGTGCGATGGCGACAACGGGCCGCAGCCGTGCCGCCATGCGCACGGCGGAGAAGAAGGCGCGCGGGTCGCGCAGCCGGTCGATCTCCACCATGATCGCCGCCGTGCCGGGGTCGCGGCCCAGATGGTCCAGCACCAGCCCGAAGCCGATGGTGGCGTCATTGCCGCCAATGCCGATGAGATGGCTGAACCCCACCCCGTTGGGCACCGCCCAGTCGATGACGGTGCGGGCGATGGAGGAGGATTGGCCAACGAGCGCCACCCGCCCCTTGGCCGGAATGAGCGGAAACGGGCTGGCATTCAGCCCCAGCCCTGGCAGCACCATGCCGAAGCTGTGCGGCCCCAGCGTGCGGATGCCTGCGGCGAGCGCCATCTCTCGCAGGCCGGGGCCTTGCATGTAGGAAAGCACGATGGCCCCGCGCGCCCCACGTGCCGCATGGGCGGCCAGCGCCGCCGGGATCTGAGGCGCGTCATCCGCCACCAAAGCGAGGTCGGCATTCTGTACCGGGTCATGCTCCGCCGTACCGATGGCGCCGCTAAAGCCTGCGGCGCGCAGATGGCTGAGCAGCCTCTGCCCGAGCGGCGTTAAGCTGCCGCTCAGGCAGATGGAGGCGGGGTGAAACATCCTGGCCGGGTCGAACCGCCGCGTTGCTGCCGTGGTCATGCTGGGCCTCCTGTTTGTCCCCGATATACACCGGTGCGCGGGGCTGCATCCATGATCCATGCCCTGGCGACGGCGCGGCGAACTGGGGTATGAACCAAGCGAATGGACAATTACGACCAAACGCCCTCCGGCCTGTCCCAGCGGCTTCCCCCCAGCAACACCCAGGCCGAGCAGGCACTTTTGGGCGCTTTGCTGGCCAACAACAAGGCTTATGAGCGCGTCTCGGACTTCCTGACCGCCGAGCATTTCGCCGACCCGATTCATGGCCGCATTTTCCAGGCCATCGCCCGGCGCTGCGAGCAGAACCAGGTCGCGGACCCGATCACGTTACGTGCCGAATTGGAGCATTCCGGGGTGCTGGCGGAGGTGGGTGGCACCGCCTATCTGGCGCAGCTGCTCTCGGCCATGGTCGGCATCATCAATGCCGGGGATTATGGGCGGCTGATCCATGATGCCTGGCTGCGCCGCCAGCTTATCGATGTCGGCGAGGTGATGGTCAACGACGCCTATGGCGCCGCGCCGGATATGGATGGCATCGCGCAGATCGAGCGCTCCGAACAGGCCTTGTTCAACCTTGCCACCAAGGGCGGCAGCGAGGGCAAGGGCATTTCCTTCCATGATGCGCTGATCGCCGCCATCGATCTGGCGGAGAAGGCCTTCCGCAACCAGGGTTCGGTGTCGGGCCTGGATACGGGCCTGCGCGACCTCAACAAGCGCACCGGCGGTTTGCATAAATCCGATCTCATCATCCTCGCCGGGCGCCCCGGCATGGGCAAGACGGCGCTTGTCACAAAGCTCGCCTTCGGCGCGGCCAAGGCGATGCTGAACAATGCCCGGGCCGAGAACCCGAACGCCATGGCCAAGGAATGTGTGGCGCTGTTCTCGCTGGAAATGAGCGCGGACCAGCTTGCCACGCGTTTGCTGGCCGAGGAGTCGCGGGTCTCGGGCGACAAGATCCGCCGTGGTGAAATTTCCACCAAGGATTTCGACACCTTCGTTCGTGTCAGCCGTGAGATCGCGGATGTGCCGCTGGTGATTGACGATACCCCCGCCATTACCCTCTCGGCGCTGCGCACGCGCTGCCGCCGGTTGCAGCGCACCCAGGGGCTGGGGCTTGTGATCGTGGATTATCTCCAGCTCATGCGCCCGGCGCTGGGCACCCGGCCGGAAAGCCGCGTGCAGGAAATCAGCCAGATCACGCAGGGTTTGAAAGCCATTGCGAAGGAACTGGCGGTGCCGGTGATCGCGCTATCCCAGCTCTCGCGTTCCGTGGAATCGCGTGACGACAAGCGCCCGCAGCTTTCCGATCTTCGCGAATCGGGCTCCATCGAGCAGGACGCCGATATGGTGATGTTCATCTATCGCGACGAATATTATCTGGCCCAGCGCGAGCCGAAGATCACCAACTTTGAGCGTGACGACAAATTCCAGGAAGCGCATGAGAAATGGCAGGCGGATATGCAGACCGTCTATCAGAAGGCGGAGCTGATCATCGCCAAGCAGCGCCATGGTCCCACGGGCAAGATCGATCTGTTCTTCGAGGGTGAGTTCACGCGCTTCGCCGATCTGGACACGTTTCATGAGTGATGTGACGTTTTGACGGCGCTGCTCGATATCGACCTCGCCGCTGTTGCGGCCAATTGGCGCTTTCTCGCGGGGTTGAACAAAGGCGAGACCGCCGCCGTGGTGAAGGCCGATGGCTACGGGCTGGGGGCTTTGCGCCTGGCGCCGGTGCTGGCCAGGGCAGGGTGCAAAACCTTCTTCACCGCGCAGCTGGCCGAGGCGGTGGCGCTGCGGACGGTGCTGACGGAGGCGCGGATTCTGGTGCTGAATGGGCTGCTGCCGCATGCGGCAGCGGATTTCGCCGTGTACGATCTCATCCCGGTGCTGGGCTCGTTGCAGGAGCTGGCGCTGTGGCGGGCTGAGGCAAAAAAACTGGGGCGCAAGTTGCCGGCCTTTTTGCATCTGGAGACCGGCATGAACCGGCTGGCCTTGAGCGCGCGGGAGCTGGAGACGCTGCGCGAGGACGCCACGCTGCTGGAAGGCATTCTCATCGATACGGTGATTACCCATCTGCTCGTCGCCGAGACGCCAGAGGATGAGCGCAACCGGCGCCAGCTGCAGGATTTTCTGGTTAAGGCGGCACAGTTTCCGGGGGCGAAGCGCAGCATCGCCAATTCGCCGGGGAGTTTTCTGGGGCCGGATTTCCATCTCGACCTGATCCGCCCCGGTGCGGCGCTCTACGGGCTCAACACCAGCACAGCCCAGCCGCGCAAGATGCAGCCGGTGGTGACGCTCAGCGCGCCGATTTTGCAGATTCATGAGATTCCGGCGGAGATGAGCGTGGGTTATGGCGGTGTCTGGACAGCTTCGCGCCCCAGCCGCATCGCCACCGTTGGGGTGGGCTATGCGGATGGGCTGCACCGCGCCCTCACCAACCGCGCGACCGCCTATTTTGACGATACCCCCGTTCCCCTGGTAGGCCGGGTGTCGATGGATCTCGCCACGTTCGATGTTACCGATGTGCCGGCCAACCCCGGCGATTTGCTCGTTTTGCTCGATTCCCGCCATGACGCGGATGAGCTTGGCAGGGAGGCCGACACAATCGGCTATGAAATTCTCACTTCCCTGGGGCGCCGTTATCAGCGGCGATATATCGACGCATGAAGGCCATTCTGGATGCGGTGGCCTGGCTCGGCGTGGCGGTGCTGGGGATGGTGGAATATATCGGTGAGCTGGCGATGTTCGCCGTCTCCGGCATTTCTCATGTGATCCGCCCGCCTTGGTATCCACGCCAGATCGGCCGGGCGTTCATGGAGATCGGCTATTTCTCCCTCCCGGTGGTGGCGCTGACGGCGTTGTTCACCGGCATGGTGCTGGCGCTGCAATCCTATACCGGCTTTTCCCGCTTCGGAGCGGAAAGCGCGATTGCCTCGGTGGTGGTGCTCTCGGTCACGCGTGAACTGGGGCCGGTGCTGGCCGGTTTGATGGTCTCTGGCCGGGCCGGCGCCGCCATGGCCGCCGAGCTGGGCACCATGCGGGTGACGGACCAGATCGACGCGCTTTCCACCCTCTCCACCGATCCGATGAAATATCTGGTGGCGCCGCGCCTGCTGGCGGGCATCATCGCGATGCCTTTGCTGGTGTTGCTGGCCGATATTCTGGGCGTGATGGGCGGTTTTTTGGTCGCGACCCAGAAGCTGGGCTTTGCCTCCGGCGCCTATCTCACCGCCACGTTCAGCAATTTGCAGGCGCAGGATGTGGTCTCCGGCCTTATCAAGGCGGCGGTGTTTGGGTTCGTGATCGCGCTGATGGGCTGTTTCAACGGCTACCGCTCGCGCGGCGGCGCGCAGGGCGTGGGCGCGGCCACCACCTCGGCGGTGGTCTCGGCCTCCATCCTGATCCTGGCGCTGGACTATATTCTGACGCAGGTGCTGTTCGTTAAATGAGTAACCCGAAAATCCGAATCCGGGGGCTGAAGAAGCATTTCGGCGAGAAAAAAGTGCTGGACGGTGTCGATCTCGATGTCGAGGCCGGCACCGGCATGGTGGTCATCGGCGGGTCGGGCACCGGTAAATCCGTGCTGCTCAAATCCATCATCGGGCTGGTGACACCCGATTGCGGGGAGCATCGAGATTGACGGCGTGGACGTGCTGAAAGCCCCGGCCCGTGAGGCGCGGGAGCTGCGCCAGCAGATCGGCATGCTGTTCCAGAACGGGGCGCTGTTCAATTCGCTGCCCGTGTGGGAGAATGTCGCCTTCGGGCTGTTGGCGCAGAAGAAGGTGAGCCGCGCCAAGGCAAGGGACGTGGCGGTGGAGATTTTGGCCCAGGTGGGGTTGGGGGCCGATGTGGCGGGGCTGTCGCCCGCCGAGCTTTCCGGTGGCATGCAGAAGCGCGTGGGGCTTGCCCGCGCGATCGCCGCGCGCCCGGCGATCATGTTTTTCGATGAGCCGACGACCGGGCTGGACCCGATCATGGGCGCGGTGATCGACGAACTGATCGTGGATTGCGTGAAGAAGCTGGGCAGTACCTCGATCTCCATCACCCACGACATGTCCTCCGCCCAGCGGATCGGCGACAAGGCGGCGATGCTCTATGAGGGCAAGATCAGCTGGACCGGCCCGGCCAGCGCGTTGATGAGCTGCACGGACCCGGTGGTGGATCAGTTTACCCACGGGCGGGCGCGTGGGCCAATTCAGATGGCGCTTAGAAAATAAAAACTTTGGTGCTGCGTCTTTCAAAAAAGGCCGCGAAAACGCAGCCTTTTTTGACCATCCGCCTTTCGCCGTCTTAGTTACTCACTCTTGTCAGCGTGTCTTCGTCGGTGTGGTCAAACGGCTTGCCGTAGACGAACAGGTGCGTCACGTACTTCAATTTCATCGTATTGCCGGAAACCGACAGAGTAATCTTGACGAAGTTGGTTTGGTCGTTGTGGACCATATATTGCGTCTGGGCGATCCCTTGGCTCTTGGTCGTCAAGACCAACGTTTTTCCAGGCTTGCCCTCGGCCACGACACAAACGGCGCGCGGAAGGCAGAAGGTGTCATAGACCAGGTTGTTCGTCGTGTCCCAAGTCAGATAGCCGATCTGATCGTGGAACCAATGGTTATTGGTCGTCCTGTACACGGCCTCGTGGTAAAACACCGATTCCAAATTCTGGACGCTATTGTTGGTGACGGGAATATTGGGGGTAAAGGTGATGGTCTCGTAGAAGGGCGAAACCGCTTTGCCACCTCTGCCGACGGCGGTGCCGGTTTGGCCCGGGGCGACGTCCACCCCTGGGGAGGGAGCTGTTTTCCAAGTTCCAACGAACGGGGTGAGCGGGCCGTAATCCTGCACCTGCCCATTTATGATGACGGGTTTTGCAGGCGTTGCGGCAAGGGCCGGGGTGCTGGTCGAGGCGATGGGGGCGGCAAGTGCCGCGGCGGCGGCAAGAACTTTGAACATGGGCTTCAAGGCGGGTGTCCATCCTCTGAAAAATTCGTGGATCAAACAATGCCCGGTCTATTTGTGTGTTGTGTTTCCAAAGGCAAGTCAGAATTCCAGCCCTAAAATTGCGCTTTGACGCCGCGTTTTCGGAGGCAATCATTCAATAAAATGATCTGATTTACTCGAACTAACCGTGCCTCGACGTAAAGCCGATTGAGGCTTTGTCTCTTGAAAGGTTACAATCCGTGATTTTTTAGCCTGTTGGCTGCAAGTTGGGAGACATGGTCGAGGTGGCCGGGGCTGAAACTTCAGATTCGGTCCATCGCCGCTTGGCGGAGTTGGAAACATCGCTGCTTCCGCCATAAACTTTTGAAACTTATAAGTCCAGCGCCAGCGGGCGAAAACCCTCGGGGGTGGCGTGGCGCGGGATGGGGACAATCCGGCAGGGCAGATAGCGGGAGAGTGCCGCTTGTGTTTCTTCCGTGGGCACCGGGGCGATTGGGCTCTCATTCAGTAATATGGCGGTGATGGGAATGTCACGCTTCAGCAGAAACTCTGCTGTGGTGATGCAATGGCTGATACTGCCCAGATAGGTGCCGGTGACCAGCAGCACGGGAAGGTTCAGATCCTTGATCCAGTCGGCGGTCATTTTTGAGCCGGTCAGCGGCACGGCCGCACCGCCCGCACCTTCGATCAACAGCCCGTCCGGCGCCTTGGCCATCTCGGCCCGGCAGAAGGCCAGTAACTCGTCATAGGGAATGCTTTGGCCCTCGCGTGCGGCGGCCATGTCCGGTGAGAGGGGGGCTTTGAAACGCCAGGGGGTGATGGCGGCGATATTCTGCTCCGTGACCGCCTGCCCCATGGCGGCGAGGAGCTGGCCGGAGTCGGACGCGGCGGCCTGCGCGGGGTCATAGCCGGAGAGCAGGGGCTTGATGGCACGGAGTTTGGGGTTGGCGCGCAGCAGCCCGGCGGTGCAGAAAGTCTTGCCGGTATCCGTGCCGGTGGCGGTGACGAAATAGCCTTTCATGCCGGGCGGTTTACGCCGAATGGCGGGGCGGTGCCATCCACCCTTTCCTCAAGACCCCCTTGGCGGTAGGTTGAGGGATATTGCCGTGTTTGGAGTTTGCTGAAGGTGCCTGACAGCCATATCGAGATTCGCCCCCGCTGGACCCGCGGTGCCGTGGCAGCGTTGCTGGAGCTGCCCTTTCCGGAGCTGATGTTCCGGGCGATGAGCGTGCATCGCGAGCATTTTGATCCGACGCGGGTGCAGATTTCCACCTTGCTTTCCATCAAGACCGGCGGCTGCCCGGAGGATTGCGGCTATTGCCCGCAGGCCGCGAGCTATGAGACCGGCACCAAGGCCTCCAAACTAATGGCCCTGGAAGTGGTGCTAGCCGAAGCTCGCGCTGCCAAGGAGAAAGGCGCCGGGCGCTTCTGCATGGGTGCTGCCTGGCGCAGCCCGAAGGATCATGACCTCGAGACCGTGTGCGAGATGATCGAGGGCGTGAAGGCGCTGGGCATGGAGACCTGCGTGACGCTGGGCATGCTCGACCAGGACCAGAGCCGCAAGCTCAAGGACGCCGGGCTCGACTATTACAACCACAACCTCGACACCTCGCCCGAATATTATGGCAAGGTCATCACCACCCGCACCTATCAGGACCGGCTGGACACGCTGGAGGCCGTGCGTGATGCAGGCATCAATATCTGCTGCGGCGGCATTGTCGGCATGGGTGAGGATGAGACCGACCGCGCCGGGCTGATCGCCACGCTGGCCAGCCTGCCCACCCCGCCGGAATCCGTGCCCATCAACGCGCTGGTTGCGGTGGAGGGTACGCCGCTGGCGAACACCCAGAAGATCGACCCGATCGATTTCGTCCGCGTGGTGGCGGTGGCGCGGATCACCATGCCGAAGAGCTATGTGCGGCTCTCCGCCGGGCGAGAGGCGATGACCGACGAGGCGCAGGCGCTGTGCTTTCTGGCCGGGGCGAATTCCATTTTCCATGGCGAGAAGCTGCTGACCACCAAGAACGCCACCGTGCCGCATGATGAGGCGCTGTTCGGCAAGCTGGGGCTGCAGCCGGCCCATTCCTGATGTCTTCCTGGTTGGAGCAAGGGTGGCGGCATGTCTGGCTGCCCTATGCGCAGATGCAGACCGCGCCGCTGCCCATGGCGGTGGCACGCACGCAGGGGGCGCGGATCATCCTGGAGGATGGGCGCGAACTGATCGACGGTATCGCGAGCTGGTGGACGGCTTGCCACGGCTATAACCACCCGCATATTCGTGAGGCTGTGGCCGCGCAGCTTGAAAAACTGCCGCACGTGATGTTCGGCGGGCTGGCGCATGAGCCGGCCTATCGGCTTTCTACCCGTCTCGCGGCTTTGATGCCGGGGGATTTGAACCGGGTATTTTTTACCGATTCCGGCTCCGTGGCGGTGGAAGTGGCGATAAAAATCGCCGTGCAGTCCCGCCTTAACAAGGGCGAGCGCGGACGGACGAAGATTCTTGCTTTTTCCGGCGGCTATCATGGGGACACGATCGGCACCATGGCGGTGTGCGACCCGGAGGAGGGGATGCACAGTCTGTTCACCGGGCTGTTGCCGGAGCATCCCGTTGTGCCCCTGCCGAGAGACGCGGCGAGTATCGCGGCGTTCGAGAGCTTTCTGGAGCGCGAGCATAAGACACTGGCGGCGATTATCGTAGAGCCGTTGGTGCAGGGCGCGGGCGGCATGGTGTTTCATGCGCCTGAGATTTTGCAACGGCTGCGCGCGGCGGCGGACCATTACGGGCTGACGCTGATTTTCGATGAGATTTTCACCGGCTTTGGCCGCACGGGTACGATGTTCGCCTTTGAGCAGGCGGGTGTGGTGCCGGATATCATCACCCTCTCCAAGGCCCTGACGGGCGGCACCAGCCCGCTGGCCGCGACGATTGCGACCGACAGGCTGTTCGAAACGTTCCTCTCCGACAGCCCGATGACCGCGCTCATGCACGGCCCCACCTACATGGCCCATGCGCTGGGTTGTGCGGCGGCCAATGCCTCGCTCGATCTGTTCGAGAGCGAGCCGCGGCTTGAGCAGGTTGCCGCCATTTCAACGCAGTTGGCGCGTGAGCTTGAGCCCTGCCGGGGATTGCCAGGCGTGAGGGATGTGCGGGTGAAAGGCGCCATCGGCGTTGTGCAGATGGATGAGATCAAGAACCCGCCCGCGTTGCGGCAGCGCTTAATTGCCGAGGGCATGTGGGTGCGGCCTTTCCGGGATATTCTGTACCTCACCCCGGCGTTCACCATTACGCCGGAGGAGCTGTCCCGCCTCGCCGGCGCGATCCATAAGGTGCTGCAAGCAGGTTGAAGCGGCAATCAAATGTTGCGTCTTGCTAATATATGAACAAAATGCAACTTTTGCGGGTGTATGCCCCGTCCCGCCCACGAGCTTCTGCAACCTGACTGCCCCGTAAAACCCGCCTGGGCGGTTTTCGATCGCGGCTGGTATCTGCATCATTACGCCGATGCCCGCGCCCTGTGCGCGGATAAGGAGCCCGAGGCGGCGCTGGATTATTATCTGCGCGTCGGTGCAAGGCTGGGCCACAGCCCTTCGGCGTTGTTCGACGAGCCTTATTACCTTGAATGCAACCCGGACGTGGCGGCTCTGGTGCGGGCCGGGCAATATGCCTCGGGCTTCGACCATTATTGCCAGCATGGCTGGCGCAGCGTCTCCCCGCATTGGCTGTTCGACGATGCGCTCTATGCTGAGCTTTATGACGACATGACGCTGGAGAATCTTGAGCTGCATGGCTGTTTCGGGCGGTACGACCATTATCTGAAATCCGGCCAGAGGGAGCGGCGGATCGGCCAATATCTGTTCGATGCGCCTTACTACCGCGCGTGCGCTTTGGCGGCGGGGGTTACGGAAGGTGAGATCGACGGGCCGGGGCCTTATGTGCATTACCTCTCCTGCCTGGGATCAGGCACGGACGAGCTGGCGCCTTCGATCTATTTTGATCCCGCTTGGTATGTGGAGCGTCACCCGGCGGCTAAAACGGAGATTTTGCGGGGGCGCTATGTGGCCGCGATCCAGCATTACCTCACCAATCAGACGCCCGATCTGTTCGACCCCGTGCCGCATTTCTCGGAGCGTTTCTACCGCCAGCGCTATCCTGACATCGCCGCTGCGATTCAGGCTGGCATGTATCGCAACGCCTATCAGCAATTCGTGCAGCATGGCTGTTTCGAGCTTCGCCAACCGGCGGCGGAGATTGATCTTGCCTATTACCGGGACATGCACCGGGCGGTGCGGGATGATCTGAATGCCGGGCAGGTGCGAGACGCGTTTGCGCATCTGCGGCTGGTCGGGCTGGTTGAGGGGCTGGAATACAGCCCGCCGGTGCAGGTGCAAGTGCTGGAGGAATATCCGGCGCGGGAGGCCTTTATCCGCAAGGCGAGAGCGGATCTGGCGCTCTTTGCCAGGCAGAGGCTGGATTTTTCTTGGTCGGGCGCGCCGGAGATCACCGTGCTCATGGTGGCGCATAACAAATTTGAGCTGACGATGCGCAGCCTGGCCTCGCTGCGGCGGAATTTTGCTGGGGCAATGCAGCTTATCCTGGTCGATAACGCATCCACGGATGATACGAGGCGCATTGGCCAATATGTGGAAGGCGCGGTGCTGCTGCGCAACGCGCAGAATGTGGGGTTTTTGCAGGCCTGCAACCAAGCGCTGGACCATGTTGCTGCACCTGCCTTGCTGTATCTGAACAATGATGTGGATCTGGGGTATGGCGCCGTGGCGGCGGCGCTGCGGCGGCTGAGAAGTGCCAAGGATGCCGGTGCGGTGTGCGGCAAGATTGTGCGTACGCATGGAAGGTTGCAGGAGGCGGGGTCGATCATCTGGAGCGATGGCACCACCACGGGCTATCTGCGCGATGGCTCGCCGCTCACCCCGGCGGCGAATTTCGTGCGCGATGTGGATTACGGCTCGGCGGTGTTTCTGCTCTGCCGCGCGGAACTTGTGAAAAGCCTCTGCGGGTTCGATGAGGATTTCATGCCCGCCTATTATGAGGATGCGGATCTCTGCGTGCGGATGATCGGGGCGGGGTATCGCATTATCTATGATCCGGCGGTGAGTTTGGAGCATCTGGAATTCGGGAGTGCCGCGACCTCGGAAGCCTCGATGGCGCTGATGCGGCGGGGGAAGCGGATTTTCCGCAGCAAGCATCAGGCGTTTTTGCAAGGGCAGCAGAAGACCGGGGAGCAGAATCTGTTGCAGGCGCGTTCTCGTGGGGGTGCCAAGCGCGTGCTGTTCGTCGAGGATACCGTGCCGCTGCGCAGGCTGGGTTCCGGCTTCGTGAGATCCAACGATATCGTGCACGCCATCGATGCGGCTGGGCATGAGGTGCATGTCTTTCCGATCAATGGCGCGCCTTATGATGTGATGAGCCTGCTGGGCGATCTGCCGGAGCGGGTGGAGGTGCTCTATGACCGCGATTTCACCGGGCTGGATTCGTTTCTGGCGGAGCGGCACGGGCTGTATGATCTGATCTGGGTGGCGCGCACCCATAATCTGCGGCGCGTGCAGGATGCGTTGCGCAAGTCGGGTGTGAGAGCGCCGATTGTGCTGGATACGGAGGCGGTGGCCAGTAACCGCGAGGCCGCGCGTGCCGCGCTGGCGGGCGAGGCGTTCGATTTTTCAGAGGCCCTGGCAGCGGAATTCGAGGGGCTTGTGGAGGTGAAGACAATGCTCGCCGTGAACGAGGCCGAGGCCAAGCTGTTGCGCAAGGCCGGGCGAACTCGTGTTTCGGTGCTGGGCACGGTCCGGGCGCCCGACCCAACCTCGGCGGGATTCGCGGCGCGGGAAGGGCTTCTATTCGTCGGCGCCATTCATCAACAGGGCGCGCCGAATGAGGACTCGCTGCGGTTCTACGTGGAGCATATTTATCCGGCTCTGGCGCGGCTGATGCCAGACCCGCCAATCTTGGAGGTGGCGGGGCATCTGGCGGCGGGGATCGAGCTGTCTGGCTTGGCCACGGGGCTGCGGCTGCTGGGAGAGGTCGGGGAAACGCGGCCGCTTTATGAGCGGGCACGGGTTTTCATCGCGCCCACGCGATTTGCCGCTGGTACGCCCTACAAGATTTACGAAGCGGCTGCGATGGGATTGCCCTGTGTGGTCACGACATTGCTGGCCGAACAGCTCGGCTGGTGCGATGGCGAGGAGCTATTGGCCGTGCCTGCTGATGATCCGGCTGGCTTCGCGTCCGCCATTGCGCGGCTTTATCAGGACGAGGCTTTGTGGATGCGGCTGCGGGAGGGTGCGCTGGCACGCCTGGCCAAGGAGAACAGCCCGGCGGCGTTTGTCCGGCAGGTGAAGAAGATTTTGGCCGTTTAGCTATTTCTCCAGCACGGCCTGTTTCGGCATCTTATGTCGGTAGGCCAGAGCCTCGGCGATATGCGCCTTCTGGGTTTCACGCTGGCCTGCCAGATCCGCGATGGTGCGGCCCACCCGCAGGGCGCGAATTTGCCCGCGTGCGGAAAGCCGCAGCTTCTCCGCTGCCATTTCCAGAAAGCTCCGTGCCTCATTGGTGGTGGGCAGCATTTCCGGCGGGGCTTCGGCGTTGCGGGCGGGGCCGTCCTCACCGAAGCGGTGCAGGGCGCGCTCCCGCGCCAGGGCCACGCGGGCCGCGACAATGGCGCTGCTCTCTCCGGCGGGAGCCCAGGCGAGGTCTTTCGGGCTAAGGGGCATGATCTCAATCACCACATCCATGCGGTCCAGCAATGGGCCGGAGAGCTTGCCTTGGTAATCCTCGCCGCAGCGGGGGGCACGGCCGCATTCGCGCGAGCCGTCTCCTAAATATCCGCAGCGGCAGGGGTTCATCGCGCCGATGAGTTGGAAGCGCGCGGGGTATGTCACATGCGCGGCGGCGCGGCTGACGGTGGTTTGGCCGGTTTCCATGGGCGCGCGCAGGGCTTCCAGCGTGGCGCGGGGGAATTCCGGCACCTCGTCCAAAAACAGCACGCCGCGATGGGCGAGCGAGATTTCTCCCGGCTTGGCGCGCATGCCGCCGCCCGCGATGGCGGCGGGGCTGGCGGAAAAATGCGGCTCGCGGAAGGGCGGGCGGGTGATGAGCTGGCCATCCGTCAGCATGCCCGCCACGGAATGCACCATGCTCACCTCCAGCGCCTGGCGGGGGGTGAGGTCCGGCAGCAGGCCGGGCAGGCGGGCCGCGAGCATGGATTTGCCGCCGCCGGGCGGGCCGATCATCAGCAGATTATGCCCGCCGGCTGCGGTGATTTCCAAAGCCCGGCGGGCGGTTTCCATGCCCTTCACATCGGCGAGGTCAAGGCTGGGCGCGCCGCCGCCAAGTGCGCCAGCTTGCGGGGCAGGCAGGAGCTGCGTGCCACGGAAATGATTGATGAGGCTGAGAAGGTCCGGGGCGGCGAGGATGTTCAGCTCCCCGGCCCAGCCTGCCTCCGCGCCTTGGGAGGCCGGGCAGATAAGACCCCAGCCGCGCCCCTGCGCGGCGATGGCCGCGGGTAGTACGCCAGCCGCCGGGTTCAGTCTGCCATCCAGGGAAAGCTCGCCAAGGGCGGCGTAACTGGCTAGCTCCTCCGCTGGCAGCACATCCATGGCCGCCAGAACGGCGAGGGCGACCGGCAGGTCGAAATGGCTGCCCTCCTTCAGCATGTCGGCTGGGGCCAAGTTTACCAATATGCGCTTGGGGGGCAGCGAGAGGCCCATGGAGGTGAGGGCGGCGCGAACACGCTCCCGTGCTTCGCCCACTGCCTTGTCCGGCAGCCCGACCATGAGAAAGTTGTGCCCGGTTACACTTCTTGCTATTTGAGCGGTCAGCTTAACTGGGTGGAGGCGAACGCCATGGAAAGCGAAGGTGTGCATGACCTTCATAATGCACGTTTTAGTTGCGCACGGATGGACAAAAATGAACGAAAATTTAGTTGTCGGTTACAGCTACACCCGCTTCTCAACCGGTAGCCAGAAGGATGGTCACTCACAGGACCGCCAGGATTTGCTGGTTGAAAGCTATGCAAGGCGGAAGAATATCACCCTGGACACAACACTTACTTTCCGTGACCAGGGCATCAGCGCCTATGCAGGCGCGCATGCGTTAAAGGGGGCTTTAGGTAAGTTTTTGGCAGCTATACAATCTGGGCGTGTCAAACGCGGTTCAGTGCTATTAGTAGAGGCACTTGATAGACTTTCCCGCGAACATCCGCTCGAAGCCATGCGTACCATTGAAACCATCATTAGGGCTGGCGTCTCGATTTACACGGTGGAAGATGAGGTTGTCTACTCTTATGAGAGCATTGACGGTGATTTTAAGGGCTTGGCTAACGGATTGGATTTAGCCCGCAGGTACTCCATGCGCCTATCGCTTCGGGTGGGGGCTGCCTGGAAAAAGAAGAAAGAGGAAATAACCAAACCCATAAGCAAAATGTGCCCGGCTTGGCTTCTGGTCCAGGGCAACGAATATCAGGTGATTGAAGAACGCGCTGTCATTGTAAAACGCATATTCGAAGAATGCGCAGGTGGTTTGGGTGCTGAAAAAACGGCAAAAAGGTTGAATGAAGAAAAAGTACCGCCATTCAGCCGCACAGGGCAAGGTATGACTGCCCAGGACAAGTTTACGCTTTGGCACGGAAGTTACATTAAGAAGATACTTGAAAACAGGTCAGTGCTTGGCTTCTATCAACCACATATAAAACTCACTGTTGATGGCAAGAAACGGCGCGAAGTATCCGGCGAAGAGAAAAAGATTTACCCGCAAATCATTGACTATGAATTGTGGGAGAAAACCCGTGCTGCGAAAGCTTCCCGCGCATCCACAGGTGGTAGGACAGGGCACAAATTCGCCAACATCTTGAAGGGGCTTTGTGTCTGTGCGGAGTGTGGTTCATCCATGAATTTACGTATCAAAGGCGCGCGACGGGCAACAAGCAAAGAAGAACATAACTACTTGCTGTGCAATAAAGCAATGCGCGGCGGTGAATGCACCAATAAAACCCATTATCGTTACGAAGGTTATGAACGCACCATTCTGGCTGCTATCACCACGTTCAACCTGTTTGACACTGATGTTTTTGTCAAAGCAGACAATACCGCGCTCTATGAGGCCATCAGCGAAATAGAGGCGGAAATAAAGACCAAGCAAACCCATTTCAACAATATGATGGCATCTTTTGCTGGTGGCACTTCCACCCGTGTTGCTGCTGCTATGGATGCATTGGATGTTGATATTATCAAGCTTGAAAGTAAGCTGGCAAAACTAAAACGAGAAAAAGAAATCAGCCGTGGCAAAGATTATCTTAACCATGCAGAAGTTATCAAATCCAAGGTGAATACAGCCCAATACAGCCTTATAGAAGATGAAAGGTATCTTGCCCGCGCCCAAATAAACCAAGCTTTGCAAGGCATGGTGGAAAATATCCGGTTTGGTGATGACGTGAAACTATACATGGCTGGAAACCAGTTGTCATTTGGAATGGATAGGCAGTTCAAAATACAGAATGTGATGATGTATGATGAGGAGAAAATCATGTATTTCACCAGAGACAATTATGAAGTCAGAGACACCCCCGATTTTCTGAAGGGTGCCGTATCGCGTCGTGGTGAAGAAATAGCAATGCGATTGCTCCATAAACTAAACATCTAAACGAAAGCCCCGAAAGGGGCTTTTTTAATGTCCTAATCTCAAACCAATGAAATGTGGTTCAATGGTATCCCGTTCTACATAGCCACGGGTGGTATCTATGCTCCTGAACCGGTGTGCTCTAATTCCACTGCGAACGAATAAACCCGCCATTATTTTGCTGATAGGTGCTCTACGCCATTGCCCTTTTGTTTTGAGTTGTTGGCCTCCTTTAGCAAATGAATTTAAGCCACCCAATTTAGCCGGTGGAGCCATGCCAATTAATTACCCTGCGGGCGAGTAATGAGGGAATGTGATTATCCAAGAATAGTTTTTCCGTGATGTAATAAGCAGCCAATTTGATATCAATTAACCCGCATTATTCATAATGGCTTGCTCGACGTCGCTCGCAATCCAGCGGCCAATGAGATATGATTTGGTTGCGCTTGCTTCGCTCGCTTGTGGATAAATCCACAAACCAAATCATATCTCATGTCGCTCTTCTTAGAGTTTAAATGAAATGGGTGGTAAGAAATCTCTTTGTTTTGTTTTTTGCGAGCGGAGCGAGCAAAGCGCCAGCGTAAAACAAAACTAAAAAGGGATGCCTTATGACCCATTTCAGGAAGCCATGAGCCGAGCAAAGCGAAGGCGCAATGGCTGACTAATTCGAGTTATGTTGCAGTGCGTGAAGCCAATTTAGAGCTCTTATATTAGAGGTTAAATCTTGCTTCATCGGAACGGGTAGAAGGCTTATATGGAGAGCCATGAATTCGCTTATTCATGCGTCTTTTTCTTTGTTGTTCCGCTTTATTTGCTCGCCTTTGGTCGTCGCTCAAATTCTGCTTTCCAGCACCTCGCTTCGTCTCATTCCGGCTTGTCGGCAAGTCTAAATCAACGAATTCCAACTGCACTTTTAGTGGAATTTCCAGACCATCAAAAAATGACTTGACCTGCACCGCCTGGAATTCATCAAACACGTAAGCCATGCAGTTTTGCTGCACCTGGCGTCACGTAAACTCATGCGGGTGATGAATTGAATGATGTCCTCTATCTCGCGCGAACGGATAATATTGTTCCTCGTGATGCCGATTATTTTCAGCTTCTTTGTCTCCTCATCGTTCGGCTTGGCCGAATAGAAAATGGCGCAGGTAGATTTATCGATATACTCGTTTGACCCGGCCACCTTTGGGCTTATGTATTTTCCTGGCAGGCTTAACCAACGCATGGGCTTGATGGTTCCATTCTCATTGTCGTTGTTGCATGACCAGAAATCCAAATTCAGATTTTGAGTTCGGAAGTAATCTCCGATGAGACCGAAGATGGCTTTTCCATTTCTTTCAAGTAAACCATGAGTAAGAGGTATTTTTGAAAAATACTTTATAGTGAGGTGACGCTGCGTGTAATCTGGCCCGGGCAAATCAAGGGGAATGAGGTTAAAGCCCGCTTCCCTCATCAGGTCGGCAGACATAGAATTTGAAAATGAATTGGCCAGAATGGTGACGGAATTGAAAACTTCAAGCTCATCAAAGCCATATATACTCCACCACGAAAACTGCTTTTCGGTGAATTCATCGCAATCACAATTCACCACCGCATGTTTGACGGCAACACCGAGATGCCAAATCTTATCCGTGAGATTGTCATCCTGTTCCAGCTCATTCAGGTCCACATCGCGAAGCGTGATACGGTTATCCTTGATATTGAAATACTCTTTCAAAAGCGAATAGGTCTTTGGCGGACTAATGGTAGCGAATTTCCAGAAGACGGGATTTTCATCTATTATCAGTTCCCAGCCATGGAAACCGGACAGGTCGCTTGTCAAAAGTGCCTCGTGGGTGATGATGAGGACAATATGGCCATAGTGTCTATATGTCTCAGCGGCCTCTTTTATTTTCTTGCGAACTTCACCTGGGTTTGTGTTTTGATTTATCTCGGCCACTTCGAGATTTAAATTATTCAGGTCTCGTATGATTTTCTTTCTGTCCTCAAAAACTTCATTTCTGTCTACGGCATATAGAAATTTCTTTGGTGTTGTCGCCATTTGTTTGCAGATGGTAAAAGTTTTTTGTGAGCCTGGTCGGCCATTATAACAATATATATTAGTCATATCTTCTCCTAAAAATTCCCAGGAGATGGGACCGCCGCCTACAAAATTTGCATGATAAATAGAATCAACAACACTAAAATCACTACTTTTGAAAGGTCGGGATGGTCCATCATCCCGGCTTTTTTATTTATACCTCCATTGTACCCGACCGAGAAAGCCGAATTCAATTTTATTTTTTGGTTTCGGTTGTCCCAATGATTGTAGCCATCTGGGCTTACATCGTGGCCACCCAAAACAAAAAAATAGTTTATGTTTTTTTGCTTTTTGACCGGACCGGTGTGAAGTAGGTGCCGTTGGGTCGACCAACTGGCGAGCTTGCGCAGTGGCAGCGGTAATAGAATGAATTGTGGATGAATGCTGCTCCGCTGGCCATGGCGAAGGACACGTTGAACTCTTCAAATGCGCTGCGCGGCTATATGGTCTCGGTGTCGACCACTCGGAGGCACAAACGGCATTGTATCGCGCAGCAAATCGTATGCGAAGCCCAGTTGAGCGCAGAGCTGAAGTAAAAAGGTCTTTTGAAGAAGTTCTGGTAGAGAATTTTAAAAAGAGAACTGCCCGCCTTCTATATATGGCAGGCAGTTTTCCCAACCCAGGATTTTCACATATGGACATAACGCATCTTGGTCATCATTCCGAGGTCCGGATTGCCCCTCAGGTGAGGCCGAACAAACCAGCGGAGCTTGTCGCAGTGCTCACAGCGTTGACGTCTATCAGACCCCTCTCCCCATCCAGGAATGGACGTATTCTGCTCTTCCTCCCTTGGTACGATGTGTATGCCATGACCCAATGACATCCCATGCCGGGCGGTCGTCCAGTTTGATGCCGGATGTATTATCATTTGCCCCCGAAGGAGATTTATACACCGCTTCTACCCGTGGCACCTTGATGCCGATATATTGAACATCCATTGGGATTCTATGTTTACCCACACCGAACAGCTTGTGCGATTTGGCAGACCGAGTCACCTGTGTCTTTTCATGCAGAAGCAGACAAATGGCTGCCGTGAGCCAGGCATACATTCGACTTGTTCCCTCATTGTCGGGCAACGATGACGTACCCTCAGGGATGCCAATCCTCATTTCGAAACGGTCTTCTTTAATCCGCACACCAACACCACAGTCATACTCTACACGACCGCCTGGGTGAGAAAAATTTACATTATACCCAACGATGAGGGTGGCCCGCCGTATCTCATCGTATTTTACAAGGATAAAAAAGAACAAGTTATCCGTTGCTTGCACGCAGAACTGGGAATTCGAGAAGTTGCGGAAAAAATATTCATTGCCATAGATTTTTGTAGTGTCTACTTTGAGGGCGGCCATCATGACATCCTGGGAAACGGCGTAACGTTTCGCGTAGTTCTTGAATTCGTCATGATTTGAAAACCATTCAAAGATTTTCTGTTGGATTTTTGTGCTGTCCATAGAACATTCTCCTGTAGAGAAAAGATGTGGGGTAGGAATATGGGCGAGCGCCATCCGTCAGCGCCTCCTTGAAAGAGGAACAGGCACTCAATTCTATGCGGATAGACCCGCTCCAAAGCGGTCTTGATTCGATATCCCCTACGCGGGGGATGGACTCACGGTGCCATCAACATTCGCTTCGTCATCGCTTTTCCTCGGGTTAGCTGTGCAGGCTGACCTTTGGATATCATTGTTTTTTTATTTGTATATTTCTTTTTGTGTTCCAAAAGATGCAGTAAAAAATTATAAAAATAGATTTTATTCAAGTAATAACACAGAGTTTCTTTGTGTGACAAATTTGGTCGGCTCGGTCTTTGGGGATTTTTTGTATATGGGTGTGATATTTTTGCCACAAAAGGGGGCGGGCTGAGCCACGGGACGCTTCTTCTTTACCTTCCCTATAGGGGCGAAGCATTTTCAGGCGGGGGCAGAGAGGCAGGCAGAAACATTTGATAAAACATTTTATAAAATATTTTATGAATTAATTCCTGTCCGGTAGTGCCGCTGCCCCCACTTGCCCGCCCGCGTGCCCCACCGACAATTAAATTTCAATAATTTCAATCTGTTGAATGCTTTGGCGCTCGCGGGACAATGATGTACGTTAGCCAACGCCAGGTTGATTCCTGGCAATCAACTCGGAATGGGTGACATGGTGAATGCTTGGAAAATGGCTCGGTCGGCTCGGCGGACGGGGGTTTAGTCTATGTCCGACCTGTCCAATCTGCTGAATATCTATCGTCAGGCCCCCTCCGAGCGCGAGAAGGGCACCTATTTCGAGGAACTCATTTTTTGCTGCCTGCGGAACGAGGCCACCTACCGGGACCTCTACGCCGAGGTGTGGACCTATGCGGACTACCGCGTGGAGAAGATGCGCTATGGCAAAATAGGCAAAGAGAAAGACGTGACGACTTTTCACTACAGCGACAAAATCACCATCACCGGCATCCCTCCGGAAGCCTATGACTATGTAGTAAATGGAAAGCCCGTGTTGGATTGGGTCTGGAGCGGCAAAGCGTCAAGACCGATAAGGATAGCGGCATCGTGAATGATGCCAATGATTGGGCCATTGAAACCATGCGCAATCCTCGCTATCCGCTTGAACTGTTCCAGCGTGTCATCACGGTGAGTTTGGAGACGATGAAGATAGTCAAGACGCTCCCTCCACTGGATATTGATTAATGTGGTGGCGGGGATAGCATGATACCCAAACTCATTCATCACCTTTGGATTGACCCGTCCAATGAGCCATCGGTCCTCCAGACCATTCCCCAAGATGTATTGGAGAATTTATCTTCTTGGCGGCAGTTGGAAGTTGGGTATCAACAGAAAATATGGCTAATTGATGAGATTATAGCTCTTTGCCAGACTCGCGGTCTCGTAGATATGGTTGCGGCTATTCATTCATGCCGCTTTCCTTCTATGAAGGCAGATATTGCCAGATTGGTTTGCCTGACGATTTTTGGTGGCTTTTGGGTTGATTTGAAGCTTCATCTCACCCACAGATTTTTAGACAGGCTCACCAATTATGATTTGGTTCTAACGACACATTTTCCAAAGGATGACTTGCCAGACCCCACGGGGCATTTATCAAATAGCTTTATTGGGGCTGTGCCGAATAATCTCGTAATTTCTAAAGCTCTGGAACAGGTCGTCAAGAACGTGAATAGCCGAATGGCAGATTTAGTATATCATATAACCGGAGCAACGAACTTGATGAATGCTATTAAGTCTGTCGATAGTTCAAATAATCACTTCATCTTCCCGCATCAAGCGACATGGGGATATTTGTTTGCTATTCGTGGTGGCTCTTACAATGGAGCTGGAATGCACTGGTCGCTGAGAGAGAAGAGGGAAAGTCCGTACGTTGCATAGAATTTGATATCGACAAAAGCTTTAGAAAGAGAAATTGTATGACCGTTGTTAAGATGGCTTCTTTTGGGGTGTTCTTCTTCGCTCTGTTCACAGGTAGCGCGCAGGCCTTATCTCTTTACCAATCAACAAAGCAAGCACAGGCCCACTGTCCAAACGATACGGTGGTTTGGTTAAATACCAGGACGGGTATTTACCACTTCCAGGGGGAGCGTTGGTATGGGAGAACAAAAGCGGGAGCTTACGTGTGCGAAAAACAAGCTGACAATTCCGGGGATAGAGCCACTGAAAATGGGCAATAAATTCGGTAGTTGACGCGCCGCCTGCTAAAATCGAAGCGGCGTTGATTTAATCAACCGAAAGTAGTATTTCCATTAAGGATAAAATGTATTCCAGAGTAATCGTATTTAGAAAGGCGTGATGTTCCGTGGGCCGTGGTTGTAGCAGCGAAGCTGACAAGCAGAATCGTCAGGCGACACAGTTAGATGTGACAATAGGCAACAGACTTCGAGCACTTCGCCAATTGCTGAATTTAACACAGTTAGATTTTAGCGGGAAGTTAGGGATAACATTTCAGCAGCTACAAAAGTATGAGCGGGCCATCAATCGTGTAAGCGCATCTCGTTTGTATGAGATAGCAGAAGCATTCAACGTCCCTGTTTTATACTTCTACGAGGGAATGTCAGTTTTTCTCGAAGAAGGAAAGCGAGCAGGCGTTCGAAAAGATAAGCAAGATGCAGTTACAGTAGAGGCAAAAGAGTTGGATTATATTTTCTCGAGCAAAGAAACTATTAAGCTGCTTAATGCCTATTATGCTATTTCAGATACCAAGAAGCGTAAAAGAGCGCTGGAAATCATATCGACCATGCACCCGAAGGCCATTCAATCCGAGTGATTGTCTCGATTTGAATCAAATGGTGTATTGGAACGTCATTCTCGAAAACACCATTGAACGATGGGTGGCGTAATTTTTGTTTGCTTTTACTCTTTGGCATCTGCCCAGAATAATGGCGAAATTGGATTGTATCTGCAAACCTATAGCTCTGATAACCTAAATATTAGGATATCGAAGAGAAACCAAATATGACGACAGAATTCACCAGAGAATGGCTGAGAGACTCAAAAAACCAAAGAATTATCACCAAAGCAAACCGCATGGCGAAAGAACTAATTGGTGTAGGCAAAAAGCTCTGCCATCCATTCGTGTTCTTTCAGGAGTTGGCCTGGCTTGATTTAGTTTATTCCAAGAAAGACTTGGTGAGACAAGGATGGTCAAAGCAAGCGATAAAGACATACCTCGCAAACGATATCATCTTTTCGTTTAATGGGTTCGATATTTTCTTGTCAGGCGCGGTCAATGAGGCGGTGCTTGCCATGCCTAATTGTGCAGTGAAGCGCAGAATTGTCATGCGTAAGCTGTTTCGATGAGCATTCATAATACCATATGCGTTTGCTCTGCCGGTTCCGTAAAGCCGAGCAATATATGCTGGCTGTGTTTCTGTTCCTTTGGACTTCTTGGCTTCCGCTAATTTGCTTCTTGGCAGCTTGTGTTCAGCTCTTTTACGCGGTCCACAGATGACGTAGATGCCATTTCATCCCAAGTCCGTTTATTCTGTATTATATATACAGGGTTTCCGGACTTGATAAATTACAGTCAACTGACTTATGCATTATCAGATTGAAATAGAAATGAATTGGCATTTCATGTAAAATACAGAGAAGCCAGAATTTATATGGCCATGGCGGTAAGGACGGGAGAATTTTAATGACCGATAAGCGGCAAAAAGAGATGTTGGCAGTGGCGAATGGTTTCAAGCTGGAATTCAGATATCTAAACGATGACGATGGGTTTGCTTACTTCATCACGTCGAATAAAGCGTCTGCACTATTTGCTCCTGGCAATGAACTTATTAATGCTGTCGAGAGGGACTTCATAAGGTTTGTGGGGCTGGCAGAGAAGCTGGAATTGACATTCTGAAGACTTTTAGGTGTCAAGTATATCCAAGCTATGCCTTGCAGGCGGAGGTGTGAAGGTCAAATACCTGTCTGAAGTTTTGGTCTGAACGGATTTCAGAAAAATACTTCCCATAATAACATTCAATATTATTCCAAACCATTTCAAAACCGGGTTGCATCTGAATGTGTGCAAGCTCACTTCTTAAGCGGTTTACCAAAGGTTCAGGTTTTGGCTTGAAATTGCTTGTATCGAATACGCCACCCCATTCGAAGTAGTCTGAAAAACTGCGCTTCCAGTGTCCGGTCGATAGGCTCATTGTGTCTCCGCGAGACTTTTTAACAATGAACTCTTCAAAGGACTTTCCCCAAAAATGGTCTATCCAACCCGCATCATATGGTAGCGACTTCCTTGAATCCTTAAGGGCATCATGGGGTATCATGTTCATGTTTGAATCTCGGTAAATCCCCATGTCATTTAGTTTTGGGCGATGCACGTCCTGTAAAGAGATTACGTTGGATAACCTTGAGACTGATTTCATAAGGTCAGAACCGCCCCCATGAGGAAAGCGGTCAGAGAGAAGGTCATTCTTGTATTCAAAATGTGGCGTCCAATATCGCCATAGCCAAGGGAAGAGTATTGAGTCTGTGTCCTTTGGGGCATCAGCGAGTTGCTTGGATAAATTGAAATCATGTTTGGGCGAAGGAATCAAAAATTCGTCCGCATCAACTATCAAAAGCCAATCGAAAAGCCGAATTTCGGGCATGAGTGTCAATGCGTGTTCATACGCCTTGAATTGGGTGTTCACTCCTAATTCGGCGGCTTCAAAAATTGGGGTAATGGGAGCCCACGTTGAAAACCACTTCAATAAGCTGTCTGTGCCATCGGAATTGTTGTTCGTGTAAATAAAGAACCACTCGACGCCAATGGCTTTGTAGTGTGCAATCCACTCACATAAGCTCAAGGCTTCGTTTCTGACGACGGCCAGCACTGCGAGGCGATGATTGGGGCGGACTTCACGTAGACGGGCCAATACCAATTCCCGCTGACTGTTATCGCCATCGGAGAGGTTTTGGGCTAAACCGTTAAGGTCAGCTCCAAGGTGTTTGGGCTTGTCCACACGCCAATAAAATTCATCTTGCCAGGATGGAGAGGATATTGTTCGGATGACCTGCTGATAGGCAGCCTCAATAGCGCTCTCCATGGCCATCGCAATATCTTCCCCCTGGCAACCATATGCTCTGATGACTTGCTTTCAGCAAAAGCCATCATTACCCGTATCTATCGGTTTTGAGGCTTTTTCAACTCCCATACGAAGCACGAATGGCTACTACTTCTAACCTGGCTTTATGGCCTTCATCACCGGCTCATGCCGTCGGGGTGGCCTACCTGGGAAGTGCCCGATGACAATTTAGGGTAATGTGGTTAGGCGGCAACCAGAGCTGTTAAACAGCGAAATCGGCCAGGATACGGTAAACACTGGCACGGCTGATATCCAGGTGCCGAGCAATTTCCACGGGCTTAACGCCTTCCGCTTTGAGCTTTCTGACTGCTCCGCGTGACGCCGGGCGGTCGGAGCTTGCCCCGGTGCCTTGGGGGGGAGAGTTAATTGATAGCGGATTGGCTGCGACATAGTGAGCGACGAGGACCGAATAACAGCCCAAGACCAGCCGATGAGCGGTTCGGCTGACGGCCAGCTTGTCTGAGGCAGCGTGCGCTTCCACCTTCGGTTCCAAACTCAAGAATTCCGGCTTGTGCCGGAAGCCCAGAGGCGAGCCTTGAACGTCAGCGGGTCTTTGCCTGGCGGGTCGTTAAGGTCGGCGCGAATTTCCCAGACTAAGCGGCTCCACAATGTGTCATGCTGCTCATTGGTCATTTTTGGCTTATTGGATTCGGCAATTTCATCTGTAAACGCATGGAGGGCGCGAATTACCTCCGGTGACCCAATCAAGTGCAGATTGTTCACCGCTGTAGCGAATTCTGATTTTGGCGTCGGACGGGGTAGCCGCCCCGACAATTCCACTGGCCGCGCCAAAAAATTCCTCATAATAAGCTAACTTCTTGGCCCGCCAGATTGCCTCTCGCTCCTTTCGTTTGGTGAAAACGAATGACCCAGCGGCAATTAGTATTGATGCAATCGCGGTTATGAGTGCTGCCAACATAACGGCAGACTAATGAACCAAAATGGGGTTGGCGAGTGTCAAATTTCCAGGGCTCCTGATGCCGATTTTTGGGCCGATTGCTCATCCTCGTGAGTGGGCACTACCAGTAACAGCGCTAGGGCGCAGTGGTCTTAGGTCACAAACTCCATTTCTGCCGGAACGTTATAAGAACATTTTAAAAAACGGTTGTTGGGTCGGCTCACTCGCTCGCCGCCAGCGCCTTTAACAGCTCATACCTACATCACAGCCCCAGAGATTAGGGACTATTTCCTAAAGAAAGCCGAGGAAATGCTTGGGGGCTAAGTGTCAGCCAGGATGCGGTAAACGCTTGCCCTGCTGATATCCAGTTGACGAGCAATTTCTGTCGGCTTGACGCCTTCGGCTTTGAGCGTCCTGACCACCGCAGCTTGGCGTCTGGCCGTTGGAGCGCGGCCTTTATATTTGCCTACCTGTGCAGCGCGGAAAATTCCAAAACGCTGCCTCTCAAGCATTAGCTCACGTTCGAACTCAGATATTGCGCCGAGCATTGTAAGCATAAGCTTGGAGGTCGGCTGCTTCGTATCCAATTCCATGCCGCCCATCGACAGGACGCGTAAAGCCACGCCACGGCTGGCCAACTGCTCCACGATGTCCAGCAAGTCCTTCGTTGAGCGGGCAATGCGGTCCGGCTTTGTCGCCACCAGGGTGTCGCCGTCTCTGACGAACCGTAATGCCTCTGCAAGGCCCTCCCGGCGGGCTACAGACGAGACTTGCTCCGAGAACACCCGCTCGCATCCAGCCTGCTTCAACAGTGTCTGTTGAGCTTCCAAGCCTGCTACCTGGTTGTCGGTCGAGGTCCGAGCGTATCCAACAATCATGAAGAGTCTCACAGAAATTATTAACTTTACGATACTATAGAGTCTCAAATTGTCAATATATTCCTGTGAGACAGTTTGAGGCTGGTTCGCGGCGTCGCACACAACCCTGGTCTAATGAGACGCCCGTTGGCATGTTTTTGATTGACACGACTTGGAGGCGCCGATGGAATTCTTGCCACATCAACATGAGATGAGGTCTTAATGACGACGAGCAAAAAAGATGCCTCCATGGCGAGCAAGATTTTGAGCAACCCGAAAAGCAGCGCGGCGGCGAAGTCTGTGGCCGCCTCCGACCTATCGCAGAGGAGGCCACCCTCCGCGCCTTCCAAGCCCTCCAAAAAGTGAATAGTCGGAGGGCTGCTGGGGGGCAGTTTTTGTGCCGCCTATATGGGGCGTCGTAAGCTAACTGACTGTGCCCCGAAGGTCAGTGCTGGGCACAGATGCCGCGTGTACAACCACCGAGCCAAGCGGGGGCGTTTGTCGTTGGTGAACATGGAAAATAGCAGTTAGCCGCCGCTCAGCCTTCCTGCGACCATTGCATTGCCGCTGCGGACGGGAGGGCGTTGGATATTCGTCCCACCGGTAGCGGGCGGTATATTCCGGCATTACTTGCCGCCAGCGAAAAGCTCCTCGTGACAAGACCGGACATTGTCGCGGTGGATATGCCGTTATACTTGCCCCCAGCATCTCCCAGCGCGTATCGGATGACCTTGTTTCCCATGCCTATGATTTCCCGCCACTGCGGAACCCTATTCCAAACTCAACAAGCCCATGTCGCATGAGCGCTAACCTCCGGGCTGGCTTTGCCGCCGGGATACCCCCTCAACGCCGAGCGACAATAACCCGGAACCGATGGCGAGGATTTCTCGGAACCAGTGGGCGACGATATTTCGGAATAGGGGGGCAGTATCATCTCGGAATGGATGGAGGCTCGGAATCAGCAGGCGATGCTGAGTTGGCGATATGGATACCATGCTCCACAAGTGATGATGGTCCCTAGATAATATCGTAGCAACCAGACATTTGACACGAATTGGCTTCTTTATTTCTGTTTTTGTAATAATATTTGGAGACTACGAATGGGTATAGAAGATGATGCTAAAGTAGCCCAAACTGGGGTTGCCGTAGTTGGTGAGTTAATCAAGCTCGCAGGAAAAGACCCAAATGTGGCGGAGGCAGCCTCAAATCTCGGAAAAACGGCGCTTACGGTTACAAAAGCCATTAACGTGGCATTACTGCCAATAGCGGCATTGAATTTCGGTTTTGACCGCGCGAAAGCTTACTTTGAGACACGGTTTGCTAGTGATTTGTCCGAGAAAGCAAAAAATATTCCGCCCGACAAAGTTGTCGAACCAAAAGCATCAATCGCAGGACCAGCATTACAAGGTTTAGCATTTACACATGAGGAACCAGACTTAAAGGATATGTATCTTAACCTCCTGTCCTCTGCTATGGATGCACGCTTGGCTCCAAAAGCGCATCCAGCATTCGTTGAAATCATCAAACAAATTAATTCACAGGAGGCGCCGCTCCTCAGAACATTGATATCTAATGGCTTTTTACCAATTTGCGAAATACGATTGAAAACGCCTGGTGTGAACGGTTGGAAGCTGTTGTATAATCATCTTCTGAACTGGGTTGATACTAATTCAGGTGAAGCAAAAGACGAATCTCTTTTGCCCCCTATGATTGATAATTTTATTAGGCTTGGGTTGATAACTGTCGAATACGGTACATTCCTTGAGGGCGAAGGAATATATAATTGGGCTGAGCAACGCCCCGAATTTATTAGCTTTAAAGAACAACAAGAACCTTTCGGTAAAAGTGTTGTGATTCAACGGGGTGTGATGCTTCGAACCGGGTTGGGTTTTCAATTTGCTCAGGCCGTGGGGTTGATTGAAACAAACTCTCCGAGCTGAACTCGGAACCGCACCCACCCGAGGCAATTGCCACAAAATTCGAAGCTGTTGATGACGAGGAAGCCGCTCGCTTCATCAATAACGATGCCCTCATCAACCTCGACGCAAATGAAGTTGCTCGCATCACGGTCTGGTTCGTGAACGGCAAGAGCATGACTGGAATGAGAATAGGGCGCTCACAATAAACAGACGCACTTCTCGTCCGGTTCAGAAGTGATTTTGGTAATTTTATTTTTACCTTACACCAGAATTCATTCTGATATGGTGGATATTTGGATTGCGCCGCTTGCCGACGCATTGAACACATCGCCTATTCCTGGAAGCGGTATTGGTAGGATAACGGCGGTATTCACCTTGTAGTTGACGAAGGTTATTTGGGTCTTGCCGCTGGCAAGGCACGGAGTGCTGTTTGGTGTGGCGAAGGTAGGAGTCGCGCCATTGGAGGCGTTGCTGGTGGGGTAGCAAACATAGGTGAAAGACGAGTTGCTGATACCCGAGGGCAGGGTTGAGGGCAATGCCAGTTGGAATACTGATGTCGTGTTGATAGCGCCAACAATATCCTGCGTGTAGGCGCCATTATTTGCCGAGGACGGGTTTGTATCCGCAAAGTAGTAGAGCGCTTGCAGAGCCGTGTTGACCTGTGCCTGCCCTAGTATGATGCCGACAAAATCCGCCGCTCCGAGGAGAAGGGGGAGAAGGAAGAAGGTAAAGACAAGCGCCAGTTCGACAGCGGCGGTTGCCTTGCGTTCTTGCGCAAATGACTGAAATTTGTTCATGATAAATTACCGCAAGAAGAGCTGATGGCCGATGAGCTTGCTGCGGCTGTCCCTGTCACTGTGGCGACGGTTGAAATTTTCAGGGTGATGCCCGAACCAAAGCGAGCAAATCCTATGGGGAACCATTTCTCCGTCGCTGTCACCAAAAGCACTACGCCCAAGCCTGAAGGCAATGAGACGCCCGTGGGTAAATTCGAGCCGTTATATGACCATGTGGCTTGGATATTGGGGTTGGCACCCGCCGAGGTGCTGGATGGACCAAGGGGAGGGTCCGCAAAACTGTCAAAATAACTGGCAACGGTCGTACTGGTGGGGCAAGTATATGTCTGCGGGGAACTATTCGCATAATTGTCGGTGGCTGCCACTGCCGCCTTACGTGCCGCTGCTTGAACACCATGCGATAGCGCATTGGCTGTAAAGCCAAGCAATCCAAGGTTCACGATAAGCATGATGAACGCAAAGAAAACGAGGCTGACGATTGCGAACTCTACGGCCATTGCGGCACGCTGTGCTTGGACAAGGCGAAGGAAATTGTTATGTTTTAACATTCAATTTGTCAGAAGCACAGTTGAAGAGGATGTATTGTTCGGCGATGAGCCAGAAGAATTTTCAGTCATTGACAGAACTCCGCTTCCGTCATCCCAGACAGAGCCCACGTCCAAGGCTGGACCTTCTGTGCTAGTAATATTTATTGTTCCGGCACCAGAGATATAAAATTCTGATGTATCTGGTGCGATAATTGAGCCAGTCACATTGACTGAACCACTACCAGCAACGACGTCTTCTGCGGTATCATCTGGTGTCTGATAGATAGCCACACCACAGATGCCGTATCCATTTGTCCCGTCATAGGGAAAATTTGATACATATTGCGATTTTGGATAATATGTTGGAGACACGCACTCGCTTGCACTGGGAGCGCTTATGTTAAAACTGGCGGCACCATAGTCGTAGAAGCCAGCACCATCTTCAAGAACAAACGTAACGTTTGTTGCTGTCACCTTTGCGCCGCTTTGGAGCAGCAAACCGCCGCCTTTGATATAATAAGTGCCTGGACAAAATGTCGTACCCGACGAGCCGTTTGTTATTTGAATGCCGCCAGTAATAAACCAAACAGACTGACCGCCATCACATTGTCCAGAGCTATTCGTCCCAAAGTATGTAGTGCCTTGTGTAATATCGATGCCAGCAGAATTTGGACTACAACTATATTCGTTGCATACGGACGACGAAAACCCGGCGGTTGCGCCGTTTATGTCATAGAAACCAGATGCAAAATCCGTATAAAATTTATTGTTGTTACCCCAAGAATCGGCAAGATTGATGCCGCCATTTACATAATATTGGGTTCCATTAAGGGAAACCGTTCCAGATGTGATTGTGATGTCATATTCTTGTGAAGTCGGAATGTAATATGAACCCGTAGATTCAGTGAATGTTCCGCCATTACTGGCGCCAGTTATAGGCGAAATCGTCGTTGCGTTTGATGGTGGTAAGAATAGAGCCCATACGTCATCGGACGACGCGAGATTATCCAAATTCTGAAAGGGGTTTTGTGGAGCGGGAGCGTTTGTCTGAACGTCACCGTTTTGAATGCTGCCATTGGAGCCAATTGCCCCTATCGAGCCGTTACTGCCCTGTGAGCTATATGAACTGGCAGCGGTAGATACAGATGTGCCGCTAATCGACCCCGAGCCGGGAACCGAAAGAGAGTTTGCAGCAGTGTCCTCATCGAAGATGCCGCAATTAGTGCCCTTTATCGCACCATTTCCGTGCTGCGTAATGGCGCCGTGAGCAATCATACAAGCGCCAGGTTCTGCATGTACAATCGTTGCTGTACCTGATGTTGATTGCGTCCCAGAAGGCTCCCCAGGTAAGCCCAAGCCTCGAACACCCGAAAAGAAACTGCTCCGTTAAATCTTTGCCGTAACGGTCCAGTTCGTTCCCGAACTGTTCGGGGTCAGAAGCACCGTGAAATTAGGCTGTGTGCCCGATGAGGATGAAGCCGTCAGGTTGAATTGATTGTTTGTGGCATAATTTGCCGCAGCTACGGCAAACGCTTGTCCTGCACCCGAGGCAAAGGCAGCAGGTGTCAAAGACGAATCAGCAGTAGAATATTGCATATAGGCGTTTGCAGCCGCCAGTGCCGCCGCATCCGCAGCGGATTGTAGGCTCTCCTGCTGCTCATACCAGTATCCAGCATCAACAGTGAGCGCCGTCATCGCAATCAAAAGCGGGGAAGCCAACGCCACGATAAGGGCAATTCCGCCCTGTTGGGCACGCCCAAAGGGCAGCAGCAGCGTTCTTGCTCTTCGCCCACGAGCCATCCCTGCCAGCATCCAAGGCGTCTCCCTGTCAAAATATGGAAATTTATATGAACAATATATAACGCCGTTTTATAACACGTGATTTAGGAGGCTCACAAGATGCTCTTGTCGCTGAATGAAAGTGGCAGAGCTTGTCGCCTACAACATTAGGCGTCTTAGGATTAAAAACCTAATTTCACAGGAAAACCTGGCTATAGATTCTGGGGTTGCTCGAACTCACGTGAGCTGGCCCCCGTAGTGAGGACCACTTCCGACTGGGATTAAAATGGGGTCGGTGCCGTTCCATCTTTCATAAAAATTAAGCTGCTTGCTGCTGTTGTGGCTGTGGGTATGTGGGCAACGCGTTAGCGTTGTCCAAGCGAAGCGTCATATCCACAGCCATCGGCGGCAGTACGCCGACCATTGCTTCACGCCAGAGTTCCATCGGCGTCCGGTTGCCCAGCGCCTGGTGTGGGCGCCTATGGTTATAAAATGAGATCCAATCGGCGATCCCGGCCCGCGCCTCGATCCCGTCGGCATAGAACTTGATGTAGAGATCCTCGTATTTCAGCGAGCGCCAGAGCCGTTCGATGAAGACGTTATCCATCCAGCGCCCCTTACCGTCCATCGAGATCCTGATCCCGGCCGCACTCAGCGTGCCGGTGAATATCGGCTGAAGTGAACTGCGACCCTTGGTCGGTGTTGAAGATCTCCGGCTTGCCGAAGCGTGCCATGGCGTCCTCCAGCGCCGAGACGCAGAAACGCACATCCATCGTGTTCGATACCCGCCAGGCCAGCACCGCGCGGCTGTGCCAGTCCATGATCGCCACCAGATATAGAAAGCCCCGGCCGATCGGCAAATAGGTGATGTCGGCGCACCAGACCTGGTTCGCCCGCGCGATCGTGAGCTCCCGCAGCAGATTAAGGGTAGATCTTGTGCCCGGTGCCGGGGTTGCTGGTCCGCGGTTTCGGCCCGAGCGGCACGATCCCCATCAGCCGCATCAGGCGACGTACCCGTTTGCGGTTCACGAGCACGCCCTCGGCCGCCAGCAGCGCAACCATCCGCCGTGATCCCAGAAACGGCCAGCGCAGGAACAGTTCGTCGAGCCGGCGCATCAGATCGAGATCATTGTCGTTGGCTACACGCCGCGTTCGATACACGCCTGAGCGCGCCACACCGAGCATCGCACATTGCCGCCGGATCGATAGGTCCGGGTGATTCCGATCGAGCTTCGCTCTGCGGTCCGGCGCGCTCATTTGCCGAGCCTCTTTGCGAAAAAATCATTCTCGATCGTCAACTGACCAATCTTCGCATGCAGTTTTTCGATCACACGGCTCGACGCAGCCTCCGCATCCTGACCAATCTTCGGGTCGAACACCCGGGTCGCATGCTCCTGGAGCTGCTTCTTCCAGGCATAAATTTGGTTAGGATGAACCTGGTAGCGGGTGGCCAAATCGGCCACCGTCGCCTGCTCACGCAACGCCTCCAAGGCGATCTTTGCCTTCAGCGCCGCATCTATCGTCCGTCTCGTCTTGCTCATTATCCGCTCCATCTACACGACAGAACGGCGCCTTTTCCACCTTAACCAGTGATCACAAATCCGGGGACCAGCTCACACGTGAGCAGAATTGAGCGAGGATTGGAGAATTGCACCATTGGGGTGCTCGAAAAATTCGCCGAAGTCATTGGGTGCAGGGTCGGAGAATTTTTCGAAGAACCCGATGGAAGCGCCATTGAGACCATGAAGCCTGGGCGAAAGCCTAAATAGGCAGTTTTTATACCCATTCCCCGAAGAGGTTCATCGGGTCGGGAGAATGAAAGGACGTGGTATTCTCCCAGAGTTCACCAAATGTGGCTGGAAGCACATCCAATCCTGTTTGCTGCAAGACCCCGCAAATCTGCTCCAGCATCTCTTGGGTCGGTTTGCGCTGCGTTTCCAGGCTTTCGCTTTCGCTGATAGCCCAGAGGTTGGCGTGCTCATGCCGCAGTTCGAGAAGGCAGTTAAAAGGAGCGTCTCCGATTACATAGAGATGGCTGCCCAGCCCAAGTTTGACCCGATATTTGATGAGCCCCAAACAATTGCCATACTCGGATGCAATCTTAATCAGCTCACGGGCCGTCGTAATTTGTCGAAGGGGAGGAGGCAATTCGAAGTTCCACGGGCTGGCGCAACGTTCGAGTTCGCTTGGTGATATACCGCCCCAGGCCATGATTAGCAGCGTGCCGGACGACCTTAGCCTCCGCGCTATACTCCCAGATAACCCCCAGCCTTCGGCAGAATTTAAGCATGGCATCAAAATGACGGGCGTTTTGGGGTTCCAGGCAAAGGCCGTGCCGGGCAGGCAAGGTAAGAGGGTCCAGGTCTCGTGTTTCGCCAATAAATTGGAGCAGTTGGGGCGATACGGACTTTTCCAACGCAATTTCGTCGGCCAAGTGTGAAAGCAGGAGCTGGTTCAGGTGTGTGTAGAAGCCCAGCTGGTGAGCGATTGGGCCACATTTTTTCAGCGTGGCAATATAGGTTGGTGCCGGTGTGAAGCGCTTGGACACCAGGGTGACCGGAGACAGGGCTAGAAGGGCTTCTCCGGCCTCCTGTGGGTCAATATGGGTATGGTGGTGCAAATAGACTGCCGCAGCGTGGAAGGCGGCACGAGGGGCGCAGAGAAGCCGGTCGGCCAGCCCCGGGGTGTGTTTGATGACTTGCGCAACACGCGATGAGAGCGGCCCCCACGGGGCCAAAGATGGCGCTTGTTCTTGGAAAGCCGAGCCAGCCTGGTCAGCCTTAGGCAGTTCCAACTCATCAAAATTAGGCATGCATACCTCTATGATTAAATCATAAAGACACTGGCAGCCTCAAGCGCGTTCGAGTGTGAAACATATATCTTCCGATATCACGGAAATCTTGTTTCGTCAAGACATCATCTTTCTTTTTCATAATTGCCTCGTAGAAGTCGGCAAGCCTTTGAAGGGCTTCAGTCACCCCCTCGGAATACAGATATTTGTCGTAAGACTGGATGGCGCTGAACGACGAGTAGTAGTTTGGCCTACGTCGCATTAGGTGGCTATATCGCCGCTAATATGGCACGAAAATACCGGGCGATATTATGCTGGCGCCTGTTCTTTCCAGGCAAAACTCAATCCGGCGCTAAATGGAATTATGTCAGGTTCGTTCATTTTTCCGGTGGTTATGAGGAGACGATACTCCTGGAGCATTGTGGTTAATTTGTCGTTATTCATGGGCAGAGATTTTGTTAAACTCTCCGGGTTGGGTAAGTCGTATTTGGCAATTCTCGGAAGGTTTGAAATGATTGCCTTCGGCACGGGGCTAGACGGAAGTGTTCCAGCCACATTTAAAATACGGTTTAGCAGCAGATTTCCATAAACCGATATCCACACTTCTTGGACGTTTAGTATCTCATCATCAGAGATACCCATGCCTTTAAGTGCCTCGACTATTTCATCTCGAACCTTAAATTTCTCGGAAATAGGCAAGCTGCTAAACATTTGCCCCGACATAGATATTTGTTGAAGGGAACTCCGTGTTAAAGCTGCCGAAATTGCCTTCAGTTTTTTGATAATTTCGTCGGCTTCTTGAATTTTTCCTTCGAGTTTTGCGACGATACCTAACCCTGAAAATTCGCGCAAATCCGGTAAACGGGTTAGGATGATTGCTGTTAGTCCAACCCCCGCTAAAATACCTGCGCCTCCATTATTGCCGCAGAGAATGGCGATAATCGGAGCGAGCAAAAGATATATAAACAATACCGGGAGCACGAATTTTTTCATGTGCTATATCCAAAATTGACAGGTTAAGCAGACAACTCCGCGCTGAATACTACAAGACAAATAGGAAAAAAAGCATACGCAATGGACGGTATACGGTCATTCTTGTGTGCGTGTGGATACAAATTAGGGAAGCCATCTGAAAATTGGAAACGCTCCCAGAATGGGAAGACGCCTTGAATGTCATCGACCGGACCGGTGTGCAACCGGTCCGACCATGAGAAAGGCTGGTAGGCCGCTGGCGATTTGAACCTGAATTTCGACGCGCTGCGCCTCAATGCCGGAAAACGCGAAGGAATTGACGCGCGCGATGCCCATAACCTGCCCACCTATGATTGTGGACAGGTTATGAACGCAATTTTAAATTGTCTATAGTCGTTTCGGTTTACGTTGGGCTTGCGGGTTAGCTGCGCTTCACCGCGAAGGGGCCGTTGGCCTGGCAGGTGGGCATCATCTCGATGCGGTTGATGTTCATATAAGGCGGCAGCGAGACGAGCCAGGAGGCGGACTCCGCGATATCGTCCGGGAACGAGCGACTTTGGTGCCCTGATAGACGGCGCGGGCCCTTGTCTCATCGCCGCCGAAGCGGACCTGGGAGAATTCCGAACCATCGACCATGCCGGGCTCGATGTCGGTGACGCGGATATTCTTGCCCACCAGATCGGCACGGAGATTCAGCGAGAATTGCCGCACGAAGGCTTTGGTGCCGCCATAGACATGGCCGCCGGGATACGGATACTCGCCCGCCACGGAGCCGAGATTGAGGATCAGCCCGTCATCACGCTCGACCATCTGCGGCAGCACGGCGCGGGTCATGTGGATGAGGCCGGTGACGTTGGTGGCGATCATCGTGTCCCAGTCCTCAAGCTTGGCTTCCCAGGCCGGGGTAAGGCCGAGCGCCAGACCGGCATTGTTCACCAGCACGTCTATGGTCCGCCAAGCCTCGGGCAGGGAAGGCACGAAGCCAGCGATGGCGTCCTTGTCTGTCACGTCCAGCGCGGCGATGTGGAGGTTGGCGCCCAGCTCTGCCTTCAGGGCCTCCAGCCGTTCCACGCGGCGGCCTGTGGCGATGACGCGGTGGCCATCCTTGATAAAGCGCCGGGCGAATGCGGTGCCGAAACCGGCGGTGGCGCCAGTGACTAAAATCGTCTTCATGATCTTGTCTCCTATTTCGGTATGCTACCAGGAAAACCCTGGCAGAATGGCGGTGGGGTCCAGGCCGGAGGCGGCTGCCTCGGCGGGGGCTTGTTCCGGGTGCAGGGCATGAATGCCCGAGAGCACCCAGCAGCTATCGATGCCGGCTGCGGTGGCGCCGGAAATATCGGTGCGCAGCGAATCGCCGACCGCCATGGTGCGAGCGGGCGTGGTGCCCAGCATGGCGAGGGTGGGTTTGTAGATGGCGGCATCCGGCTTGCCGCGCTGGATGACCTTGCCGCCATCGGCCTCGTAAAGCTGGGCGAGATAACCGGCGCAGATGATGCGGTCTCCGCCCTTCATCACTTCCAGATCCGGGTTGGCGCAGACCATCGGCAGCTTGGCCTTCAGACAGGCTTCCAGTGCCGGACGGTAGAGGTCCGGGTTGTGGGGGCCGAGATCGTCGTCCGGCCCGGTATTCAGCACGAAATCGGCATCAGCCGGGTCAGCGGCTTCCTCGTAATCCAGCGTGTCGAACACGTCCCGGTCACGCGGCGGGCCGAGATGGTAGAGGCGCTTGCCCAGGGTGGCGAACTCCTCGGTCCGGTCGCGCAGGCCGAGATAAACCGCCTCGCCGCTGGACATCACGCCGTCATGCAGCGTTGGTGTGACGCCCATGCTGGCGAGGAATTTAATGATCCCGCCCGCGCGGCGCGGCGCGTTGGAGAGGAAGACCACGCGTTTGCCCTCCGCCTTCAGCCGGGCCAGGCAGTCCAGCACGCCGGGGTAGGGTGCGAAGCCGTCATGTACTACGCCCCAGAGATCGACGACGAAACCATCATAATTCTGCGCAAGCGCGCCGAAACCGTTCATATGCCTGCTCCCACAGCTTCAGAGACAGAGGAAAAGCCGCGTGCCTTCAGCAGCGCCGCGAGCCTGGGCCTTCAGGTGCGGCAGCATGGCCGGGCCCTGATAGGCGAAGCCTGAATAGATTTGCACCAGGGAGGCTCCGGCCAGAAGTTTGGCCAGAGCATCCTCGGCCGTGAACACCCCGCCCGCGCCGATGAAGGTGAGTCGCCCGCCAGCCAGCCGATAGGCGCGGGCCAGCATGGCGGTGGAGGGGGCGAAGAGCGGCGCGCCGGAGAGGCCGCCGGTTTCGCGCTTCAATGGGCTTTTCAGCGTATCCGGCCGGGCGATGGTGGTGTTGGAGATGATCAGGCCCGTGACTTTGTGCTGCACGGCGACGGAGATCACCGCTTCCAGCCCGTCCTCTGACAGATCAGGCGCGATTTTCACATAAACCGGCTTCGGCGCGGCGATGCCGGAGAGGATCGCGGCGAGGCGCTCCTCGGACTGCAGATCCCGCAGGCCCGGCGTGTTGGGGGAAGAGATGTTGATGGTGATGTAGTCGGCGAACGGTGCCACGGCCTTCACCAGGGCAGGGTAGTCGCGCTCCGGGTCCGCGCCTTCCTTGTTGATGCCGACATTGGCGCCGAGGACGAGGTGCTTGCGCTCGGCGCTCTTCAGGTTGGCAAGGTACGCATCCAGCCCCGCATTGTTGAAGCCCATGCGGTTGATTACCGCGCGGTCCTCCATGAGCCGAAAAAGGCGCGGAAGCGGGTTGCCGGCTTGCGGGCGCAGGGTGACGGTACCGGCCTCGACAAAGCCGAAGCCAAGCCGCCCCAGAGCGGTGATGGCATAAGCGTTTTTGTCGAACCCGGCGGCGAGGCCGATGGGGTTTTTCAGGGAGCGGCCAAAGGCGTGGGTGGTCAGCACCGGATCGTCCGGCCTGGTGTCCTGCCCAACCAACCCCCAGCGCAGCGCCTTCAGGGAGAGATTATGGGCGCGCTCAGGGTCCAGCCGGCGCAGGGCCGGCATCAAAAAGGCAGGCGCGAAGATCATTTCACGTAGACGAGGATAACGGAATCCAGCCCGCCGGTTTTGGCGCCGAGCGTGACGCGGGAGGAAGGTAAGCCATCCGCCACGATGGCATCCGCTACCGCCTTGGCTTCCGGCGTGAGAGCGGCGAGGGCCTTGGCATCGGCATCCGGCGAGCCGGTGGCGGGGCTTCGGCCCTGACCTCAAAGGCGGCGTCCGGCTTGATGGCCAGGGCCTGTCGCACCGCGTTTTGCAGCGGGGCCTGGAAATCCTGGGTATCGGGTAGAATGGATACCAATGGGATGCGGCCTTTGAAGGCGTCCGCCGCCGAGATGGCCTGGGTGTCCGCCCCGGCGGGGTTGGGCGCGAAGGTCTGCCTGCCCGGCGGGGCGCAGGAGGCCAGGGCAAGAGCGGAGAGCAGGAGAAGGGCGCGGCGCATATGCAACATGTAGTCATAGCCCGCTTGCGCGGCAACAAGCCGGAGGCCATCCTGGCCCTGGGTTTCCTGCATTTGAGGCGAAGGTCATGTTCGATCTGATCATCCGCAACGCTAATCTGCCTGGCGGACGCAAGGGGATGGATATCGGCGTGCAGGCGGGGCGGATCACCGCGGTTGACCCGAAGCTGGATGCGGCGGCGGGGCAGGAGATCGACGCAACGGACAGGCTGGTGACGCCGCCCTTCGTCGATTCGCATGTGCATATGGATTCCACGCTCTCGCTTGGCCTGCCGCGCCTGAACGAATCCGGCACGCTGCTGGAAGGAATTGCGCTCTGGGGCGAGCTGAAACCGCTGCTCACCCAGGAGGCGATTTATGAGCGGGCCAGGAAGCTCTGCCTCTGGTCGGCCGCGCGGGGGACGCTGGCCATACGCTCGCATGTGGATGTGTGCGACGACCGGCTGCTGGCGGTGGAAGCTTTGGTGCAGCTGAAGCGCGACATGGCGCCGTGGATCGACATTCAGCTGGTTGCGTTCCCGCAGGACGGGTTCTTCCGCTACGGCAAGGCGGAGGAGAATCTCCGCAAGGCGCTGAAAATGGGCGTGGAGGTGGTGGGCGGCATCCCGCATTTCGAGCGCACGATGGAGGATGGCAGGCTCTCGGTGCAGGCGCTGATGAAGATCGCCGCCGATGAGGGGCGGCTGGTGGATATGCATTGCGACGAGACGGATGATCCGCTCTCGCGCCATATTGAGACGCTGACGGCGGAGACGTTTAAGCACGGCATGGGCGGGCGGGTGACGGGTTCGCACCTGACCTCCATGCATTCAATGGATAATTATTATGTGTCCAAGCTGATCCCGCTGATGGCTGAGGCCGGGATCGCGGCAATCGCCAATCCGCTGATCAACATCACGCTGCAAGGGCGGCACGATAGCTACCCGAAGCGCCGGGGCATGACGCGGGTGAAGGAGCTGATGGCGGCAGGCGTGCCCGTGGCGTTCGGCCATGATTGCGTGATGGACCCTTGGTACGCGCTGGGCAGCCACGACATGCTGGAGGTGGCCTCGATGGGGCTGCATGTGGGGCAGTTGACGGGGCTGAAGGAAATCGCAGCGTGTTTTGGTGCGGTGACGGACGTGCCTACGCGGATTTTGAATCTGGAAGACTACGGGCTGGAGCCGGGCTGCCATGCGGACCTGGTGGTGTTGCAGGCGGAGGATGAAATGGAGGCGATAAGGCTGCGGGCGGAGCGGCTTTATGTAATCCGCCGGGGGAAGGTTCTGGCGCAATCGGCACCGCGCGCGGCGGTGGTGAATTTTGGTAATGCGAATGACAAAGTTGGATTTTACACGGAAGAATTTGGGGCAGGCATAATCACGGCCTTTGCTTTTTGGGGCTTATGCGGCCGGTTGTGCCAAGGTTGGCAGGGGGCGCATGCCTGCCACTCGGAATCCCGTTTAGTTGAAGGCGCGGCCAAGCTTCCGCGTGGCTGCTTCGGCTGACAATATAACGGCATGAGCAAGATTTTTCAGTTTCTCCCGGATGGCTTCACCATGGCCATCGTGGCAACCGTCATCGTGGCCTCAATCATTCCTTGTCATGGAATAGGCGCGGTGATTTTCAATGATCTCACGACGCTCGCCATCGCCGTGATGTTCTTCATGCAGGGCGCAAGGCTTTCGCGGCAGGCGGTCATCGCGGGGCTGAGCCATTGGCGGCTGCATCTCACCATCCTGGCCAGCACTTTCGTGCTGTTTCCGGTGCTTGTGTTCAGCTTCCGGGCATTGTTTCCGCATCTGCTCAGCCCGCCGATCCTGATGGGCTTGCTTTATGTCTCGCTGCTGCCTTCCACCGTTCAGTCCTCCATTGCCTTCACCTCCATCGCCCACGGGAACGTACCGGCGGCAATCTGCTCGGCCACCCTCTCGACGATACTGGGCGTTATCCTGACCCCCATCATGGCGAGTCTGCTGCTCAATACCCATGGGGCTGGCGATGGCGGTGTAGGGCTTCGGAGCGTTGGCGCCATCTTCGCCGAGCTGTTGCTGCCCTTCGTGCTCGGCCAGTTACTGCGGCCCTGGATCGCCGACTGGGCAACCCGCAAGGGGCATATTCTGAAATATACGGATCGAGGCTCGATTATTCTGGTTGTCTACACGGCCTTCAGCGCCGCGGTGTTGCGCGGGCTGTGGCACCAATTGCCGCTCTCGGGCTTTGCCGAGATCATTATCTCCAACGGCGTGCTGCTGGCGCTGGTGCTCCTCATCACCACCTTTGGCAGCCGTTTGCTTGGCTTCGCCCAGCCGGAGGAAATCGCGATCGTGTTCTGCGGTTCCAAGAAGAGTGTCGCGACAGGCGTGCCGATGGCAAATGTGCTGTTCGGCGCCTCCACGGTCGGGCTTGTCGTGCTGCCGCTGATCATCTTCCATCAGATGCAGCTCATGGTCTGCGCCGTGCTCGCCAAGCGTTATGCGCGGCGGTATGAGGCCAAGCTGGAAGCGACTGGCGCCGCGTTACGCCCCGCTGAGTAATTGATAATCAAAAGCTTCAAAGAAAAGGCGGCCTTTTTACAAAAAGGCCGCCTCCAAAAAACTTTTAAACCAGCCGGGACTGCTGCACCGCCGCCGCGATGAAACCCTGGAAGAGCGGATGCGGCTCAAACGGCTTGGATTTCAGCTCCGGGTGATACTGCACGCCGATGAACCAGGGATGGTCCAGGTACTCGACGATTTCCGGCAGCACGCCATCGGGCGAGAGGCCGGAGAAGCGCATGCCCGTGGCCTCCAGCTTGTCGCGGTAATGGATGTTCACCTCGTAGCGGTGCCGGTGCCGCTCCTCGATGGTGGCGGCGCCGTTATACACATTGCGGACCAGCGAGCCTTCCTGCAACGCGGCGGGGAAGGCGCCGAGGCGCATGGTGCCGCCCAGGTCGCCGTCGGCGGCGCGGCGCTCAATCTCGTTGCCGCGCGCCCATTCGGTCAGCAGACCGACGATCGGCAGCTCGCACGGGCCGAACTCGGAGGAGGAGGCGTTGGGCATGCCCGCCAGGTTGCGGGCGCATTCGATCACGGCCATCTGCATGCCGAAGCAGATGCCCAGGAACGGCACGTTATGCTCGCGGGCGAAGCGCACGGCCTCGATCTTGCCGGCCGTGCCGCGTTCGCCGAAGCCGCCGGGCACCAGGATGCCGTGCACGCCTTCCAGCTGCTCCACCGCATCCGGCTGCTCGAAGATCTCGGAATCCATCCAGTCCAGCCGGACCTTCACCTTGTTGGCGATGCCGCCATGGGCCAGCGCCTCGGCCAGGGACTTATAGCTGTCCAGCAAATTGATGTATTTGCCGATCACCGCGATGCGCACCTCACCCTCGGGGAAGCGCACGGTGTCGACGATGTTCTGCCAGCGGGAAAGGTCGGGCTCGGCCTCGAAATTCAGGCCGAAATGGCGCAGAACCTCACGGTCCATCCCCGCCTCATGGTAGGAGATGGGCACGGTGTAGATGGTGTCCACATCCAGAGCGGGCACCACGGCCTCGGTGCGGACATTGCAGAAGCTGGCGATCTTGCGGCGCTCATTCTCAGGAATCGGGCGGTCGCAACGGCAGATGAGCATATTGGGCTGGATGCCGACATTCTGCAGCTCCTTCACGGAGTGCTGGGTCGGCTTGGTCTTCAGCTCACCCGCTGAGGGGATGTAGGGCACCAGGGTCAGGTGCACGAACATGGCGCGCTCATGGGTCAGCTCGTTGCCGAGCTGGCGGATGGCCTCCAGGAAGGGCAGGGACTCGATATCGCCCACCGTGCCGCCGATCTCGACCAGCACGAAATCCAGCCCGTCCGTCTGGTTCAGGACGGTTTCCTTGATGGCGTCCGTGATGTGCGGGATCACCTGGACGGTGGCGCCCAGATAATCGCCGCGCCGCTCCTTGGCGATCACCCCGGAATAGATCTTGCCGGTGGTGGCATTGTCCGCCTTGTTGGCGTGCACGCCGGTGAAGCGCTCATAATGGCCGAGATCCAGGTCGGTCTCGGCGCCGTCATCGGTCACGAACACCTCACCATGCTGGTAAGGGCTCATCGTGCCGGGATCGACATTGAGATAGGGGTCCAGCTTCCGAAGCCGGACCGAATAACCCCTGGCTTGAAGCAGGGAACCGAGGGCCGCCGAGGCGATACCCTTACCGAGGGACGAGACCACGCCGCCGGTGATGAAAACAAACCGCGTCATGGAATCCAATCTTACATGAGTCGCAATGGGTGAGAGAAGAGGGAAGCGCGGTATTACTGGGTTTTGCCAGGCGCAGAGGTGGAAGGTGCCACGGGCATGGCCGGTGCGGCCGGCGCAGAGGGGGCGGGCAGCGCGTCAGCCGGGGTTTGCGGCAGCGAGGACGGCAGAGACGGCGCAGGCGGCGCGCTGGGGGCCGGGGCGGAGGGTGCCGCCGGGGTGCTGGGGCCGTTCAGGATCGCCGCGTTATTATTCGTGTTGCTGCCTTTGTAGAGCAGCGCCAGCGTCAAGGAGAGCACGAAGAAGGCCGTGCCCAGAATGGCGGTGGTGCGGGTGAGCAGGTTCGCCGTGCCGCGCCCGGTCATGAAGCTGCCCATGCCCTGGCCGCCGCCAAGGCCGAGTCCGCCGCCTTCGCTACGCTGGATCAGCACAACGCCGATCAGCGCCACGGTGACGAACACATGCAGCACGAGAAGAACCTTGATCATTAAAAAACCCGGAACATAATTCAGCCGCGCTTCTAGTGCGCGCCGCCTGATGTTTCAACCGTGAGCGGTTTGCGGATCTTTCAGAAGTTTTTGGTGCAGCTTCTATTAAAAAGCTGCACCAAGGTGGCGCAAAATTTTTTATATAATTTATTCAATTGGTTGTTGTCATTCTAACGCGGCATTGGCGATGGCCAGGAAATCTTCGGCCTTCAGGCTGGCGCCGCCCACCAGAGCGCCGCCGACCTCGGGCAGGGCCAGCAGGCTGGCGGCGTTGCCGGGTTTAACCGAGCCGCCATAGAGAATTCTGGTTTTCGTACCTGCCTCGCCTAGCTGTGCCAGCAGAGCGGCGCGGATGGAGGCGTGCATGGCCGCCACGTCTTCTTCTGTAGGGGTAAGGCCGGTGCCGATGGCCCAGACCGGCTCATAGGCCACCACCCCGGCGAAACCGGGCGGCAGGGAGTGCAGGAGCTGGCTGCGCACCACATGCTCGGCCTCACCGGCTTTGCGCTGCGCCTCGGTCTCGCCCACGCAGACGATGGGAATGAGCCCGGCTTCGATGGCCGCCTCGGTCTTGGCGCGGACCACGGCATTGCTTTCGCCATAATCGGTCCGGCGCTCGGAATGGCCCAGGATCACGTAAGAGGCGCCCGCCTCGGCCAGCATGGAGGCGGCGATATCCCCGGTATGGGCACCTTGCGGCTTGGCGTGGCAATCCTGCCCGCCGAGCGCCACATGGCTGCCGTTCAGCGCGGCGGCGAAGCGGTCCAGCAGGGTAAAGGGCGGGCAAATGAGCAGATCCACCTGCGCGGGCGCTGCCATTACCGCTCCGGCATAGGCTGCCACATCCGCCAGTTTGCCGAACATTTTCCAGTTACCCGCAATAAGTTGCCGCATGCCTCACTCCCTTCTGATTAATACTGCACGTTGCTTATGGATTTGGATTTGCTGCTATGCAGCAAAAGCGCTTTTGTTTCGATGGTGCGTCGCAGCATATTGGTGCCGGATCCTATAGAGGAGGTTTCCAGATGATGTTTTTCCCGGCGATTTTGGCTCTTGTCGTGGTTTCGCTGCTGATGGTGCGTGCCATGGGTATTGAAGGTTTCAAACCGGCCACAGCCCCCCGCGCGCCACGCGTGAAAGCGCCGCGCGTGCAGGCCGGCACGCGGCTGGACGCTGCCGCACTCCGCGGCCTGTACTAAGCTGTTATTCTGAGTCCATGGCGCCGGGCGGGAGCATTGTTTCTGCCAGGCGCCCGGCTCAGGGGCCGTTTCAGAAGCCGTCGCGCCTTTGAAATTTCGTGCGCGCGGGATGTTCTCCGGCCTCTGAATTGCCCAGTTCATGCCGCCTAGCTATAGAGGCGGCGGTTTTGGGTAAAGAGAGACGATGCTGGTCTTAGTCCGGAATTTAATGGGAAGCTGGGTGGCGCGCGGATTTTTTGCGCTGCTCGTGATTGTGTTCATCTTCTGGGGTGTTTCCAACGTCTTCACTTTGACGGGAAGCCCCTCCGCCGTCGCCACGGTGGGCGGCAAGCCCATCGATATCAGCGTCGTGCAGGCGGGCTATCAGCGCGCCCTCAACCAGTACCAGCAGCAGGGCCAGCAGCCAGACCAGGCAACCCGCCAGCAGCTGGCCACGCAGGCGCTCTCCGATGCCGTGCGGCAGGCGATTATGCGCCAGGCCGCCACGCAATATGGCATCGGCGTGCCGGACGCGGCGGTGCGCGCGGCGCTCGGTGCCATCCCTGATTTCCAGACCAATGGCGCCTTCGACAAGGCGAAATTCGCCCAGGTGCTGCAGCAGAATGGCATTTCCCAGGATGATTTCATCGCCCAGATCAAGAATGAGCTGATCGGCAGGCAGCTGCTTACCCCGCTGATCAACGGCGCCGCTGTGCCGGATACGATGCTGTCGCAGATCTTCTCTCTGCTGGGCGAGCAGCGCACGGCCGACGCTGGTGGATGTGCCGGTGAACACGCAAGCTCCGCCGGCCGCACCGTCCGACGCGGTGTTGCAGCGCTACTGGCAGAATCATCAGAGCCAGTTCACCGCGCCTGAATACCGCAAGGTGCAGGTGGTGATTCTCTCCCCCGCTTTGCTGGCGCCGCAGGAAAGCGTGCCGCAGGACCAGGTCGCCGCGGGTGTGGCGCGGGCCGAGGCCAGCAGCCCCAGCGTGCCGGTGCGCAGCGCCGATGTGCTCTCCGTCGAGGATCTGGCCGATGCCTCGCAGCTCATGGCCGCCTGGAAGAGGGGGGCGAGCTGGGACAAGATGCAGGCGCTGGCGGAAAAATATCACGCCACGCCGGTGCCGCTCAGCGGGATGCAGCAGAACCAGATCCCCTCCGGCTCGCTGGCGCAGGCGGTGTTCTCCGCGCAGCAGGGCCAGGTGGTGGGGCCGGTGGCCGGGGACCTTGGCATGTATGTGTTCAAGGTGACGGATATCTCCCAGAGCGGGCCGGACCAGACGCAGATCGCCGCCCAGGTGACGCAGCAGCTGCAATTGCAGCAGGCGCAGTCTGACGTGGCCAAGAATGTGGATGCGCTGCAGGACGCGCTGGCGGGCCAGACGCCTCTGGACCAGCTGCCCGGCAATCTGGGCCTCGTGGCGGTCGAGGGTACGCTGGATGCCAACGGCAATACGCCGGATGGCACCAAGGCGCCGATTCCCGGCGGCGATGATCTGAAGAGCGCCATCATCAAAACCGCCTTTGCCGCCCAGACGGGCCAGGCGCCGCAGCTTCAGACCGGGCCGGATGGCAGCTATTACGCGCTCTCGGTTCAGAATGTGATCGCGCCGGCGGTGAGGCCCTTTGCCCAGGCCCAGGCGCAGGTGCTGAATGTCTGGACGCAGGACCAGCAGCAGCGCGAGGCCGAGGTGATTGCGGCGAATCTGATGCACGCGGCGAATACCGGCACGCCGTTGGACCAAGCCGCCGCCGCGGCGGGGCTGAGCGTAACGCAGAGCCCGGGTTATACCCGCGAGATGCAGCCGCAGGGTCAGCCACCCCAGCTGGTGCCGGTGCTGTTCACCCTGAAGCCGGGCCAGGCGACGATGCTGAGTAACGGCACCGGCTTCCTGGTGGCGGCGCTGACCAATGTGCAGGACCCGACCCCGCAGAGCGATCCTACCACCTATGCGCAGTTGCAGCAGAGCCTGAATAAATCCTTGCAGGATGATCTGGGCGGGAGTTTCCTGGCCGGGTTGCAGGCGCGCGACAAGGTTACCGTGAACCAGAAGTTGCTCGCGCAACTTTATCAGTGAGGAAGAAGTAGAGTTATCATGAATGCCGTTTCGCCAGACCGTTTCGAGACCTTCCGCGCCGCCTATGACCAGGGCCGTGGCGTGCTGGTCTGGCGTCACGGCATCGCGGATTTGCTTACGCCCGTCGCCGCCTTTCTGAAGGTGGCGCATGGCCAGCCTTATTCCTTCCTGCTGGAAAGCGTGGAGGGCGGGGTGACGCGCGGGCGTTATTCCGTGATCGGCATGGCGCCGGATCTGGTGTGGAAATGCGAGCGGGGGGCTGCCTCGGTGAACCGCGATGCGGCGGAAAAGCCCGATGCGTTTGCGCCGGTTCTGGAGGCGCCGCTGACGAATCTCCGCAGCTTGATCGCCGAGACGCGGCTGGATGTGCCGGAGGCGCTGCCGCCCGTGATTGGCGGGCTGCATGGTTATCTTGGCTATGACATGGTGCGGCTGATGGAGGAGCTGCCGGCGTTGAAGCCGGATGTGCTGGGCATCCCCGAAGCCATTCTCACCCGCCCGGGCCTGCTGATCGTCTTCGACGGCGTGACCGACGAGATGACATTGGCGGCACCGGTCTATCCGCGTGAGGGGGTGGATGCCGCCCAGGCTTATGCCGCCGCCGAGGCGAAGCTGAACGCGCTGGCGCTGGCGCTGGACAAGCCGGTGCCGAAACTCACCGGCCGGCTGCTGGAGCCGCTGGAGCAGAGCTCCAACATGGAGAAGGAAGAGTTTCTGGGCGTCGTGGAGACGGCCAAGAACTATATCCGCGCGGGCGATGCGTTCCAGATCGTCCCCTGCTCAGCGTTTCGAGGCGCCGTTCTCGCTGCCGTCCTTCGCGCTGTACCGGTCGCTGCGCCGCATCAACCCGGCGCCGTTCCTGTTCTTCCTGGATTTCGGGACGTTCCAGGCCGTCGGCTCCTCGCCGGAGATTCTGGTGCGGCTGCGCGACGGCACGGTGACCATCCGCCCGCTGGCGGGCACCCGCCGCCGGGGTGCGACCACCGAGGAGGATGTGGCGCTGGAGGAAGAGCTGCTGGCCGACCCGAAGGAGCGCGCCGAGCATCTGATGCTGCTCGATCTCGGGCGCAACGATGTGGGGCGGGTCTCGGAAATCGGCTCGGTGCGGGTGGCGCAGAGCTTCGCCATCGAGCGTTTCTCGCATGTGATGCATATTTCCTCGACGGTGGAGGGCAAGCTGAAGCCGGGGCTGGAGGCGCTGGATGCGCTGATCGCGGGGTTTCCGGCGGGTACGCTTTCGGGTGCGCCGAAGGTGCGGGCGATGCAGATTATCGAGGAGCTGGAGCCCTCACGGCGCGGGCTCTATGCCGGGTGCATCGGCTATTTCGCCGCCAACGGCACCATGGATACCTGCATCGGCCTGCGTACCGCCTTGGTGAAGGACGGCAAAATGTATGTGCAGGCCGGCGTTGGCGTGGTGGCTGATTCTGACGCCGAGGCTGAATATATGGAAAGCGTGCAGAAGGCGCGGGCCCTTTTCCGCGCCGCCGAGGATGCGGTGCGCTACGTTGCCGCGCCGGAGATTTGAGCGATGATTCTTCTGATTGATAATTACGACAGCTTCACCTTCAATCTGGTGCAGTTCCTGGGCGATCTCGGCGTGGACTGCGTGGTCAGGCGCAATGACGCGCTGAGCCCGCAGGAGGTGCTGGAGATGCAGCCGGAAGCGGTGGTGCTCTCGCCGGGCCCCTGCACGCCGAACGAGGCGGGGATCTGCCTGGACATGGTGCTGGCGGCGGCGGAGGCGAAACTGCCTCTGCTGGGCGTGTGCCTGGGGCATCAGGCCATCGGCCAGGCCTTTGGCGGGCAGGTGGTGCGCGCGCCACAGCCCGTGCATGGCAAGACCAGCCCGGTGTTTCACGACAATACGGACGTGTTCGAGGGCCTGCCCAACCCGTTCACCGCCACGCGCTATCATTCGCTGATCGTGCAGCGCGCCAGCCTGCCAGACACCCTGGTGCCCACCGCCTGGACGGAGGACGGTATCATCATGGGGCTGCGCCATGCGGAGCTGCCGGTCTATGGCGTGCAGTTCCACCCGGAGAGCATCGCCACCTCCCATGGGCATGACATTCTCCGCAACTTCCTGCGGCTGGCGGGCGCAAAGGTGCGGGCTGCGGCGTGAGTACCTCGCTTAAGCCGGTGCTGGCGCGGCTCGGCAGGGGCGAGAGCCTGTCTGCCGCCGAGGCGGAGGAAGCGTTCGGCGTGGTGATGGATGGGCAGGCCACCCCGGCGCAGATCGGCGGCATGCTGATGGCCATGCGCGCCCGGGGCGAGAGTGTGGCGGAGCTGACCGGCGCGGTGACCGCCATGCGCGCACGCATGACACGCATTGAAGCGCCGGAAGGGGCCATGGATGTATGCGGCACCGGCGGCGATGGCGCGGCCAGCCTGAACATCTCCACCGCCGCGACCTTCGTGCTGGCAGCCAGCGGCGTGCCGGTGGCCAAGCATGGCAACAAGGCGCTTTCCTCGCGCTCGGGTGCCGCCGATGTGCTGACGGCTCTGGGTATCGAGATTGAGCCGCCTTTGGAGACGCTCTCCGGCATTTTGCGGCAGGTGGGCTGCGTGTTCCTGTTCGCGCCGCGCCACCATCCGGCCCTGCGCCATGCCGCTCCGGTGCGGGTGGAGCTTGGCACCCGCACTTTGTTCAACCTCACCGGCCCCATGGCCAACCCCGCCGGGGTGAAGCGCCAGCTGATGGGCGTGTACGACTCAGCCTGGCTGCGCCCGGTGGCGGAGACGCTGCGCGATCTGGGCACCGAATCCGCCTGGGTGGTGCATGGCGGCGGCATGGATGAGCTGGTGCTGGAAGGTGAGAATCATGTCGTCTCCCTGCTGGGCGGCGAAATCAAGGAATTCACCGTCACAGCAGTGGATGCAGGGCTGACGCCAGTACCCTTGGCCCTACTGAAAGGCGGCGATGCGGCCTATAATGCCGCCGCACTTCTGGCCTTGCTGCGTGGGGAGAATGGCGCCTACCGGGACACGGTGCTGTTGAACGCCGCCGCCGCACTGGTGGTGGCGGGGCGTGCGGAAACCCTGCCGCAGGGCGTTACCCTGGCGGCGAAAGCGATTGATGAAGGCGCGGCTCTGGCGGTTCTTGAACGGCTGAAGAGCGTGTCCGGAGAGCAGACATGAATGTGATGGTTGACGATGTGTTGGCGAAGATCTGCGCGGATAAGCGCGCCGAGATCGCCGAGCGCGAGGCCGCCAGGAAGCTGGATGAGCTGAAGGCCGAGGTGAAGGATGCCGGGCAAGACTCGCGGCTTTGCCCGGGCGCTGATGGATGTGGCGGCGGCGGGCCAAGCCGGGCTGATCGCCGAGATCAAGAAGGCCTCACCATCCGGCGGGCTGATCCGGCCGGATTTCGAGCCTGCCGCGCTGGCGCAGGCCTACGAGGCAGCGGGTGCGGCCTGCCTGTCCGTGCTGACGGACGCGAAATATTTTCAAGGGACCGCGGAACATCTGCAGGCGGCGCGGGCGGCAGTGGAGCTGCCGGTGCTGCGCAAGGATTTCATGCTGGATGAGTGGCAGATCTATGAAAGCCGGGCGATGGGGGCGGATTGCATCCTGCTGATCATGGCGGCACTTGAGGATGCCCAGGCGCGTGAGCTGGAAGGCCTCGCCCGGGCACTGGACATGGATGTACTGGTGGAGGTGCATGACGCGCAGGAGCTGGAGCGTGCGCTAATGCTGCAAACCCCGCTGCTCGGCATCAATAACCGGAACCTGAAGACGATGGTGACGGACATCGCCACCACCGAGGCCCTCTCCCGCCTTTGCCCGCCGAACAAGTTTCTTATCTCCGAGTCCGGAATCAAGACCAATCAGGATGTCGAACGGCTGCGCAAGGTATGCGTGCAGGGCTTCCTGGTCGGCGAGTCGCTGATGCGTCACGACGATGTGGGCGCGGCGGTGCACGCGCTGCTGGGGACATGACGGGCCTCACCCATATCGGCGCCGATGGCGCCGCGCGGATGGTCGATGTTTCGGCCAAGCCGGTTACTGCGCGCGAGGCAGAGGCCAAGGGACGGGTGGTGATGAAGCCGGAGACGGCGTCGCTGATCCGTGACGGCCAGGCCGCGAAGGGCGACGTGCTGGCGGCGGCGCGTATCGCGGGCATCATGGCCGCGAAAAAAACCGGCGAGCTGATCCCGCTTTGCCACCCTTTGCCGCTGGATGCGGTGAGCATCGAATTGACCGTGACCGAAGACGCCGTGGAGATCGCCGCGACGGCGCGCACCACCGGGCGCACTGGCGTGGAGATGGAGGCGCTGACAGCGGTGAGCGTGGCGGCGCTGACGATCTATGACATGGTGAAGGCCGTGGATAAGACCATGCGGATTGAAGCGGTGCGCCTGACCCGCAAGACCGGCGGCAAGAGCGGGGATTTTTCCGCCCCATGATCAGCGTTGAGGAAGCCCGGGCCAGGATTCTCGCCGGGCTGAAGCCGGTTCCACCGGAGATGATTGGGCTGGCCCAGGCTTATGGAAGGGTGCTCGCCAAGCCGGTTCTGGCGCGGCTTTCCGTGCCGCCCGCCGATGTCTCGGCCATGGATGGCTATGGCGTGCGCGCTGCCGATGCGCTGCCCGGTGCTGGGCTGCTTCTGATCGGCGAGGCGCCGGCGGGGCATCCTTTCGCGGGCCAGCTGGGGGCTGGCGAGACAGTGCGGATTTTTACCGGCAGCGTGATTCCTGCCGGGGCGGATGGGGTGCTGATCCAGGAAAACGCCACCGCCGAGGGCGGCGTCGTGCTGGTGAATGAGCCCGTGGTGGCGGGCAAGCATATACGCCGCGCCGGGCAGGATTTCGCCACCGGGGATGTGGTGATTCCGGCGGGCCGGCGGCTCTCGGTGCGCGATATCGGCTTGGCGGGGGCTGCGGGGCATCCTTGGCTGTGCGTGCATCGCCGGCCGCGTGTCGCTATTCTCTGCACTGGCGATGAGATTTCTCTGCCGGGCGAGCCGGTGCCGGAAGGTGGCGTCGCCAATTCCAACGCCGCCATGCTGGCCGCCTTTGTCACCGAAGCCGGGGGCGAGCCGATGTTGCTGCCCATCGCGCGAGATAGCGAGGATGCTGTGGCGGAGGGTGCGGCCGCGGCGCGGGGAGCGGACATGCTGGTGACCACCGGCGGGGCCAGCGTGGGGGCGTATGATCTGGTGCAGGCCGGGCTGGCACGGCACGGATTCGCTCTGGATTTCTGGAAGATCGCGATGCGCCCTGGCAAGCCGCTGATCTTCGGCAGCGTTGACGGGCTGCCTGTGCTGGGGCTGCCGGGCAACCCGGTCTCTGCCTTTGTCTGCGCCGCTTTATTCCTGGGCAGTGCCATCGCGGCGCTGGGCGGGTTGCCGCCTGAGGCGCCGCGGCTGGAAATGGCCCGGCTGGGTGCGCCGATGAAGGTGAATGATGTGCGGGAAGATTATGTCCGCGCCCTGCTGACCCATGACGGCGCGGGCTGGGTAGCGACTCCGCTGGCGGTGCAGGATTCCGGCATGTTGCGGGCGCTGGCCAAAGCCGGGGCGCTGATCCGCCGTGTGCCGCACGCGCCCTTGGCAGAGGCGGGTGAGGCGGTTGAGATCCTGCGGCTGAATATGTCCTAACAGCTTGACGCGAAAACGAGAACTAAACTAGAACATTTCTGAGTTAGCGCTTTGTTCCTGAAGCCCCTATTCCTCGGAGACGTTCGATGCTCACCCCCAAGCAGCATGAATTGCTGCTCTTCATCGACAAACACCTACGTGAGACCGGTTGCAGCCCGAGCTTCGAGGAGATGAAGGAGGCGCTGGATCTGCGCTCCAAATCCGGCATTCACCGGCTGATCTCGGCGTTGGAGGAGCGCGGCTTTCTGCGCCGCCACAAGCACCGCGCCCGCGCCCTGGAGGTGACAAAGCTGCCGCAGGACATGGCCCCTCCGCAGGCCGACGCCAAGGGCTTCGCGCCCAACGTGATCCAGGGCAATTTCGGGCCGCGTCTGCCAGGCATGCGGGCAGAGGCGCCGGAGGCGGGGGCGGTTTCTTTGCCGCTTTACGGTAAGATCGCAGCAGGCCTGCCGATCGAAGCCCTGCGCGATAACGAGGAACATATCGAGGTGCCGATGTCCATGCTGGGCAGCGGCGAACATTTCGCCCTCACGGTCGAGGGAGATTCGATGGTCGAGGCCGGGATTCTGGATGGGGATACCGTCATTATCCGCCGGGGCGAGACCGCCGATAACGGGCAGATTATTGTGGCGTTGGTGGATGATAACGAGGTGACGCTGAAGCGGCTGCGCCGGAAGGGGCAGTCCATCGCGCTGGAGCCCGCCAACGTGAAGTACGAGACCCGCATTTTACCGCCTGAGCGCGTGCGCGTGCAGGGACGGTTGGTGGCCCTGCTGCGGCAATATTGAATCGGGAACATTGCCGTTCAGGCGGTGCGGTTTTGCACGGTCAGTGCAGCATGGCGGCGCAGGCGGGGGTGAGGCCGAGCAAGAAAAGCGACAGGGCAAAGGCAAATAGCTGCATGATGAAGCTTACGTCTGATTAATGTTTCGGATTCGTCTCTAAACCAGGTTGCGTCAGGGCAACAAGGGCGAAACGCCTGATTTTGCTCCGGAATAATTTGCCTGATACCGGAAAAATCCTGAAAAATACTCTGTGGTTTTTGAAAAGCCAGAGGGCTTGTCACCAACTCTTCACGGTCCAGGGCAGGGACGGGTGTCCTCAATCTGATCCGTGAATCCGTCTCTCATAGAGTGGAGGGTGACAAAGGTTGCATCAGCCCTCAGCCCGGGCGGACGTAAACTTATCACTCTAAGCTTTGTTTTAGCCGTCAATTTCATGCGTTCAGATCGAATCACATAATTCAATCTGAACGCATATTGATCCAGGACGGGTTCAGAATTTTTTGGCCTGGTTTTGGCGGCGGCGCTGCTGTTCGCTGGGCTTGCCGCCCTCTTTGCCGGCGAAGGGCTTGGCCGGCCCGCTTTTACCCGGGGCCTTTTTAACGAAGGCGGGCCTGGCGGGGCCGTCGAAATGAGGGCGGGGCGGGGCGCTGCCGGGCGGGGCGGCGGGCTCGATCTGCGCTTCGCCGTTGTTTCTCGCGGCCTCGGCGAAGCTCTGCGCGGCATGCGATGCGATTTCGAATTTCGTCTCGCGGTCGAAGATGCGGATGCTGCCGATTTCCTGCTTGGTGATGCCTCCCGCCTTGCAGATCAGCGGCATCAGCCAGCGCGGGTCGGCATTCTGCTTGCGGCCCAGGGCCAGGCGGAACCAGGTGCCGTTGCCGCCGCCTTGATGATGGCGCGGGCTGCTGTCGCCGCGACGCGGCTCGCGCTGCTCGCGCGGGGCGCGGGCGGGGCGGGAGCGGTTCCGGCGGCAGGATGGTGACGTTCGCCGGGGCCGGCAGATGGGCTCCGGCAAGCCGCGCAAACGCCGCCGCGATGGCTTCGGGGCTGGCGCGCTCCAGCAGCTTACGGGCGAGTTCCTGCCCGGTTTCATGGGGGGCTTCGCTGAGCAGCGGGTGGCTTAACAGCCGCTCCTCATCCTTGGCGCGGATATCCGCCGGGGTCGGCGGGTCTTGCCAGATGGCCTCGGCGTTGGCCTCGCGGAGCAAAAGCTCGGCGCGGCGGCGCTTCTGCGGCGGCACCAGCAAAATCGACACGCCCTTGCGCCCGGCACGGCCCGTGCGGCCGGAGCGGTGCAGGAAGGTGGCCTTGTTGGTCGGCAGATCGGCATGGATGACGAGGTCGAGATCCGGCAGATCGAGCCCGCGCGCCGCGACGTCCGTGGCGATGCAGACCTGGGCGCGGCCATCGCGCAGGGCGGAGAGGGCGGCATTGCGCTCGGCCTGGGAGAGTTCGCCGGAGAGGGCCGCGGCGGTGAAGCCCCGTGCCATCAGATTGCCGTGCAGGGTGCGCACGGTATCGCGCGTGGCGCAGAAAACGAGGGCCCGGCTGTCCTGCACACGCAGCAGGTTCACCAAAGCGGCTTCCAGCTCATGCCCCAGAGCGCGGATGGCGCGGTACTCGATATCCGCATGCGGCTGGTTGGCGGCGACGGTGTCGATACGGAGCGCGTTCTGCTGGTAGGTGCGGGCAAGCGCCGCGATCTCACGCGCGATGGTGGCGGAGAACAGCAGGGTGCGCCGGTCTTCTGGCGCGGCGCTGAGGATGAATTCCAGCTCTTCGCGGAAGCCGAGATCAAGCATCTCGTCCGCCTCGTCCAGCACCACGGCTTCCAGCTCGTTCAGGCGCAGATTGCCGCGCTCGATATGGTCTTTCAGCCGCCCCGGCGTGCCGACGACGATATGGCAGCCCTGGGAGAGCAGCCTGGCCTCGCGCCGGGCATCCATGCCGCCGACGCAGGAGATGATGCGCGCGCTCGCGAACTCGTACAGCCAAGTCAGCTCCGCATGCACCTGCAAGGCCAGTTCCCGCGTGGGGGCGATGACCAGCACCAGCGGCGCCTGGGTGCCGGGCATGGTCTCGCTCTCACCCAGCACGGTGCTGGCCAGCGCCAGCCCGAAGGCGACGGTTTTGCCTGACCCGGTCTGGGCGGAGACAAGCAGGTCCCGCCCTTCGGTCTCGGGCGCGAGGACGGCGCTTTGCACCGCGGTGGGTTCGGCATAGCCGCGCTGGGCGAGGGCCCGCGCGAGACTGGGATTGGTAACGGGGAAAGCCATGGCGGGCTCTTAGGGGCTGCCCGCATGCTGAACAAGCGGTGGAATAGCCGGGCTGATGTGCGGTTTGCCACCTGAACGCAGAGCTCGGGGGCTCCGTTATGCGAAAATGGCGGGCATTTTGGTCGTTTTGCTTATGATGCCATCGCATTTCGGGATTGATGGGCGCCGCTGGGTGCCCTATGCTGCCCAGACTTGGCTTGCGCCCGGTGACCCGAAGTCTTTTAGAGGACAGTTTTTATAGTGCGACCCCCGAAGAACGACCGCCAGCGGACCAACCGCCGCCGTGGTTTTGACGACGACAACTTTTTTGGCAACGCTCCTTCATTCCCGCCATCTTTTTCGGGGTTTGGGGCAACGTCCTCTGCACCCGAAGCGAAGGCAACGGTGAAATGGTACAACCCCGAGAAGGGCTTTGGCTTCGTTGAGATGGCCGACGGTTCCGGGGATGTATTCCTGCATGCGAATTCTCTGCAGAACGCTGGCTTCCAGGCGGTGACGCCGGGTTCCATCCTGCAAATTCGCGTTGGCCAGGGCCAGAAGGGCCGTCAGGTCGACCAAGTGATTTCGGTCACCGAGGGTGATGCCCCGCCGCCGCGTAGCGCTGGTGGTGGTTTTGGCAGCGGCGGTTTCGACCGCCCGCGCGCCCCGCGCCCGCCCCGCCAGCAGGCCTCCGGCCCGGCGGTGGAAATGACCGGCATTGTGAAATGGTACAACGCCACCAAGGGCTTCGGCTTCATCAGCCCGGAGAGCGGCGGCAAGGATGTGTTCGTGCACGCCACCGCGCTGGAAGCTGCCGGAATCTCCCCGCTGCAGGAAGGCCAGTCGGTCCGCATGAGCGTCGTTCAGGGCTCCAAGGGTCCCGAGGTTTCTTCGATCAGCGTGGGCTGAGCGGTTTGATCTCCATGAAAAGCCCCGCGAAAGCGGGGCTTTTTTGTTTAGTAACAGTTTTTTAAAGAGGCGCCCTGCTGCTGGTGCGCTTCACTCCCGCCTTTTCCAGCCTCTCCCACGCCGTGGCCAGGGAGCCGTTGAGGTCGATGGCGCGGGATGCGTCCTCGATGATGGTGGCGTTGAAGCCGAATGGAGCGGGCATCCTCCGCTGTCCAGGCCACGCAGAAATCCAGGGCCAGGCCGCATATATATAAGTCGGTGATGCCCCTGGAGCGCAGATAGCCATCCAGCCCGGTGCGGGTTGTGCGGTCGGCTTCCAGGAAGGCGGAGTAGCTGTCCACATTCCTGTGGCTGCCCTTGCGGATGATCAGGCTGGCATGGGGGATTTTGAGGCCGGGGTGCAGGGCGGCGCCTGGGGTTTCCATCACGCAATGCACCGGCCAGAGCACCTGGGGGCCGTAGGGCAGGTCGATCAGCTCGAACGGCGCCGAGCCCGGATGGTTGGCCGCGAAGGAGACATGCTCCGCCGGGTGCCAGTCCTGGGTGAGCACCACGGTCTCGAATTTTTTGGCCAGTTCATTGACCAGCGGCACAATCTCGTCGCCCCCCGGCACGGCCAGGGCGCCGCCGGGGCAGAAATCGGGCTGGAGGTCGACGACGATGAGCGCGGCGGATTTTTGCATGGCTTGTATTTAAGGGGAAAAATACCAAGGGTGCTAGACAGGGGGTAGGGGATGAGCTAAGGCTCCGCCCCTCGGAACGCGGGAGGCGGGGGACAGGTGTGCCCAGCCGGTTGAACCGCGGTCCAATGGCGTCCGGCCTTTCCGGTTGGGCCATAGGATGAAAGGAGCCAGAAATGGCGAAGAAGATTGTCGGCTATATCAAGCTGCAGATCCCTGCGGGCAAGGCGAACCCCTCGCCGCCGGTGGGTCCCGCGCTCGGCCAGCGTGGTCTGAACATCATGCAGTTCGTCAAGGAATTCAACGCTGCCACGCAGCAGATGGAGCCCGGTATGCCGGTGCCGGTGGTTATCACCGCGTTCGCCGACCGTACCTTCTCCTTCATCATGAAGACCCCGCCCAACACCTACTTCCTGAAGAAGGCGGCGGGCATCGACAAGGGCACCACGACCCCCGGTAAGGGCGCGGCCGTGGGCAAGGTGACGATGGCGCAGCTCCATGAGATCGCCAAGACCAAGATGATTCACATGAACGCCAACGATGCTGACGCCGCCGTGCGCATGCTGATTGGCTCTGCCCGTTCGATGGGCCTGACCGTGGTGGAGGGCTGATAAATGGCACATGATAAGCGTCTGACCGCCGCTCGCGGCAAGGTTGACCGTTCCAAGCTCTACGCCCTGACCGAGGCGATGACGCTGGCGAAGTCCAATGCGACCGCCAAGTTCGACGAGACCATCGAGATCTCGCTGAACCTGGGCATCGACCCGCGCCACGCCGACCAGATGGTCCGCGGCCTGATCTCCCTGCCGAACGGCACGGGCAAGACCTTGCGCGTGGGCGTGTTCGCCCGCGGTGCGAAGGCCGAGGAGGCTCTGGCCGCCGGTGCCGACGTGGTTGGCGCCGACGATCTGGCCGAGAAGGTGCAGGCTGGCGACATCCAGTTCGACCGCTGCATTGCCACCCCGGACATGATGGGCCTGGTCGGTAAGCTCGGTAAGATCCTGGGCCCGCGCGGCCTGATGCCGAACCCGAAGCTCGGCACCGTGACCATGGACGTGAAGGGCGCGGTGACCGCCGCCAAGTCCGGCCAGGTTGAGTTCCGCGCCGAGAAGGCTGGTATCATCCATGCCGGTATCGGCAAGGCGAGCTTCCCTGAGGACAAGCTGGTCGAGAACGCCAAGGCGCTGATCGACGCAGTGCAGAAGGCGAAGCCGACCGGCGCCAAGGGCACCTACCTGCAGAAGGTGGCGCTGTCTTCCACGATGGGCCCCGGCGTGAGCGTGGACGTGGCGACTGTCGCCTAAAGTTTTTTGAGATACGTGCCGGCCTTCGGGCCGGTGCGGGCAGGGGGCCGCAAGGCTCCCGACCTGTCCAAGACCGTATGTACCGAAAGGTTTGATGGAGTTCGCTCCGCACACGGTAGAGAGGTGCCAAGGATTTCGCTTCGCTGCGGGCTTTGGTGGTTCGATTAAGGACAGGCGGAAGCGGCCGGGATGGTCCCGGTTGCTTGGGTAACCTGGATAGGGCGGCGGGAAACCGCCAAGCTATCCGTCAAGTTGGAGACGGATGTGGATCGCATAGAGAAGCGTGAATTCGTCGCTGAGCTGTCTGCGGTGTTCGCGGATACGTCCATGGTTGTCGTCACCCGTAATGAGGGTATGACGGTGGCGGACGTGACCGAGTTGCGCCGCAGGATGCGGGCGGCAGGAGTCAGCTTCAAGGTTGCGAAGAATCGTCTGGCCCTTCTTGCTCTTCAAGGAACCCGGTTCGACGGCATTTCGCCCCTGATGAAGGGGCCCACGGCTTTGGCCTGGTCGCAAGACCCGGTCGCCGCGGCCAAGGTTGCTGTCGACTTCGCCAAGACCAATGACAAGTTTGTTCTGGTGGGTGGTGCCCTCGGCTCTCAGGTTCTGAGCGCTGATGGTGTCAAGGCTCTCTCTGAGCTGCCCTCGCTGGACAGCCTCCGCGCCAAGATCCTGGGGCTTATCAATGCCCCGGCGACCAAGGTGGCAGGCGTGCTGCAGGCTCCGGCCGGACAACTTGCACGGGTCTTCTCGGCGTACGCCAATTCCCAGAAGAGCGAGGCGGCCTGAAGGCTCTCGCTCGCTTGTCGCTTTTTCGCGGGGCCGCGTGGTGCGGCCTTGCATTGAACCAAACAAAGCCTATCTTATCGAAGGATTTATCTAATGGCTGACCTGAACGCGCTCGTTGAAGAGCTGTCGAAGCTGACCGTCCTGGAGGCCGCTGAGCTCTCCAAGCTGCTTGAAGAGAAGTGGGGCGTCTCCGCCGCCGCGCCGGTGGCTGTTGCCGCCGTTGCCGGCCCGGTCGCCGCTGCCGCCCCCGTTGAGGAGCAGACCGAGTTCACCGTGATCCTGGCCGCCGGTGGCGACAAGAAGATCAACGTGATCAAGGAAATCCGCACCATCACCGGTCTGGGGCTGAAGGAAGCCAAGGATCTGGTCGAGGGCGCCCCGAAGACGGTCAAGGAAAACGCGACCAAGGACGAGGCTGCGGCCATCAAGAAGACACTGGAAGAGCAGGGCGCGACTGTCGAAGTCAAGTAATCCCGCTTCCCGCTGCGGCATGAACATGCCGTTGCGTGCATAAGGTAAAAGGGCAGGCGGTGACCGTTTGGTGGCCGCCTGCCAACCGTTGTTAAAACGACGGCGATTTTTAGACGATCAAATTCTGACCGAGGGTGATGCGATGAACGCGATGAATGGTGGTTTTGGCAAAGGTTCTTTCACCAGCCGCAAACGCATTCGGAAAAGCTTCAGCCGTATCCCTGAGGTCGCGCCGATGCCGAATCTTATCGACGTGCAGCGCGCGAGCTACGATTTCTTCCTGCAGATGAACGTGAAGCCGGATGCGCGCACCAATTCCGGCCTGCAGGAAGTGTTCAAGTCGGTCTTCCCGATCGACGATTTCGCGGGCCGTGGCCGTCTGGAGTTCGTGTATTACGAGCTGGAAGACCCGAAATACGACGTTGAGGAGTGCATCCAGCGCGGCATGACCTATGCCGCGCCGTTGAAAGTCATCCTGCGTCTGATCGTATGGGATCTGGACGAGGACACCGGCGCGAAGTCGATCCGCGACATCAAGGAGCAGCCCGTTTACATGGGCGACATGCCCTTGATGACCGATAACGGCACCTTCGTGGTGAACGGCACCGAGCGCGTGATCGTCTCCCAGATGCACCGCTCGCCGGGCGTGTTCTTCGACCATGACCGCGGCAAGACCCATTCCTCGGGCAAGTATCTCTTCACCGCCCGCGTCATTCCCTATCGCGGCTCCTGGCTCGATTTCGAGTTCGACGCCAAGGACCTGATCTATGTGCGTATCGACCGCAAGCGTAAGCTGCCGGTCACCACGCTGCTCTACGCGCTGCCCTCCGCTGCGACCGAGCAGCTGATCGAGGCGCGCAAGGCCAAGGGCGAGCCGGTCGAGATCAGCGAGATCAAGGGCATGGACTCCGAGGAAATGCTGAATTTCTTCTATGGCCGGGTCGTGTTCGCCTCCAAGAAGGGCCAGTGGGCCCGCCCCTTCGAGGCTGAGGCGTTCCGCAACGTCAAGCTCATCGAGGATCTGGTCGATGCCGAGACCGGCGAGGTTGTGGCCAAGACCGAGGAGAAGCTGACCACCCGCGTGGTTCGCAAGATCGCCGAGAAGACCAAGAACGTGCTGGTGTCCCGTGCCGATCTGGTGGGCCGCTATCTGGCGGAGGATCTCTACGACCCCAACACCGGTGAGATTTTCGGCGAGGCTGGCGAGGAGGTGACCGAGCAGAAGCTGACGGCGCTGGAGGAGAAGGGCATCGACGAGCTGCCGACCCTCGCGATCGACCAGGCGAACGGCCCGTGGATCCGCAACACGCTGGCGGTGGATAAGAACGCCAACCGCGAAGATGCGCTGATCGACATCTACCGCGTCATGCGCCCCGGCGAGCCGCCGACCTCCGAGACCGCCGAAGCGCTGTTCAAGGGCCTGTTCTTCGATTCAGACCGCTACGACCTCTCCGCCGTCGGCCGCGTGAAGATGAACATGCGCCTTGGCATCGACGTGCCGGACACCGTGCGCGTGCTGCGCAAGGACGATATTCTGCGCACCATCAAGATCATGACCGAGCTGAAGGACGGGCGCGGCGCGATCGACGATATCGACAATCTCGGCAACCGCCGCGTGCGTTCTGTCGGCGAGCTGATGGAGAACCAGTACCGCGTCGGCCTGCTGCGCATGGAGCGCGCGATCCGCGAGCGCATGGGCTCCGTCGATATCGACAGCGTGATGCCGCATGACCTCATCAACGCCAAGCCGGCTGCCGCCGCGGTGCGTGAGTTCTTCGGCTCCTCGCAGCTCAGCCAGTTCATGGACCAGACCAACCCGCTCTCCGAGGTGACGCATAAGCGCCGCCTTTCGGCCCTTGGGCCGGGCGGTCTGACCCGCGAGCGCGCCGGGTTTGAGGTGCGCGACGTGCACCCGACCCATTATGGCCGCATCTGCCCGATTGAGACGCCGGAAGGCCCGAACATCGGTCTGATCAACTCGCTGGCCACCTACGCCAAGGTGAACAAATACGGCTTCATCGAGACCCCGTACCAGCTGGTGCAGGACGGTGTGGTGCAGCCGGAGTACAAGTACCTCTCCGCCATGGAGGAGGAGCGTCTGGTGGTGGCCCAGGCCGATGCCCATAAGGGCGAGGACGGCACGCTGAAGGACGATCTCGTCTCCGTGCGCCGCAATGGCGACTTCTTGATGGTCAAGCCCGATGACGTGACCGCCATCGACGTGTCGCCCAAGCAGCTCGTCTCCGTCGCCGCCGCGCTCATTCCCTTCCTGGAGAATGACGACGCCAACCGCGCGCTGATGGGCTCCAACATGCAGCGCCAGGCGGTGCCGCTCATCCGTTCCGACGCGCCGATTGTCGGCACAGGCATGGAGGCCGCCGTGGCCCGCGACTCGGGCGCCACCATCGTCGCCAAGCGCGCCGGCATCATCGACCAGATCGACGGTGCCCGTATCGTGGTGCGCGCCACCGGTGAGGACGGCTCCACCCAGGGCGTCGATATCTACCGCCTGCGCAAGTACATGCGCTCCAACCAGAGCACCTGCATCAACCAGCGTCCGCTGGTGAAGGTGGGCGACCGGGTTGCCTCCGGTGACATCATTGCCGACGGCCCCTCCACGGAGCTGGGCGAGCTGGCGCTGGGCCGCAACGCGCTTTGCGCGTTCATGCCCTGGAACGGCTATAACTTCGAGGACTCCATCCTGATCTCCGAGCGGATCGCCAAGGATGACGTCTTCACCTCGATCCATATCGAGGAGTTCGAGGTGATGGCCCGCGATACCAAGCTGGGCCAGGAGGAAATCACCCGCGACATCCCGAACGTGGGTGAGGAAGCGCTGCGCAGCCTCGACGAGGCTGGCATCGTCTATATCGGCGCCGAGGTGAACCCGGGCGACATTCTGGTCGGCAAGGTGACGCCGAAGGGCGAAAGCCCGATGACGCCGGAAGAGAAGCTGCTGCGCGCGATCTTTGGCGAGAAGGCCTCCGACGTGCGCGACACGTCTCTGCGCCTGCCGCCGGGCACGTCTGGCACCATCGTCGATGTGCGCGTGTTCAACCGCCGCGGCGTGGACAAGGACGAGCGCGCTTTGGCGATCGAGCGCGCCGAGATCGAGCGTCTGGCCAAGGACCGTGACGACGAGAAGGGCATCCAGGAGCGCGCATTCCTGAACCGTCTGCGCGAGGCGCTGATCACCCAGGTTGCCGGTTCCGGCTTCAAGGGCATCAAGGCGGGCACCGAGATCACCCCGGAAATGCTCTCCGAGCATCCGCGCGGGTCTTGGCGCAACATCGTCGTGCAGGACGATGCGGTGATGGCGAATATCGAGCTGATGAAGCGCGAGTTCGACGCTGCCGTGAAGCGCCTGCAGGACCGCTTCGAGAGCAAGGTCGAGAAGCTGCAGCGCGGCGACGAGCTGCTGCCCGGCGTGATGAAGATGGTCAAAGTGTTCGTGGCGGTGAAGCGCAAGCTGCAGCCGGGCGACAAGATGGCCGGCCGCCACGGCAACAAGGGTGTCGTCTCCCGCGTTGTGCCGGTGGAGGACATGCCGTTCCTGGAGGATGGCACGCCGGTTGACCTCGTGCTGAACCCGCTGGGCGTGCCGTCGCGCATGAATGTCGGGCAGATCCTGGAAGTGCATCTGGGCTGGGCCTGCGCCAATCTCGGCAAGCAGATCGGCAAGGCTGTGGAAGAGTATCGCCGCACCGGCGAGGCCCGCCAGGAGCTGATGGACCGGCTGAAGCTGGCTTATGGCGACGAAATCTACGAGGAGCAGATCAAGGACCTCGACGATGCCGAGCTGACCGAGCTGGCCACCAACGTCACCAAGGGCGTGCCCATCGCGACCCCGGTGTTCGATGGTGCCCGCATCCCGGACATCGAGGAGATGCTGGCCAAGGCGGGGGTGCACATCTCCGGCCAGAGCACGCTGATCGATGGCCGCACAGGCGAGCCGTTCGAGCGCAAGGTGACGGTTGGGTATATGTACATGCTCAAGCTGCACCATCTGGTCGACGACAAGATCCATGCCCGCTCCATCGGCCCGTACTCGCTCGTTACCCAGCAGCCGCTGGGCGGCAAGGCGCAGTTCGGTGGCCAGCGCTTCGGCGAGATGGAAGTGTGGGCGCTGGAAGCTTACGGCGCCGCCTACACGCTGCAGGAAATGCTGACCGTGAAGTCTGACGATGTCTCCGGCCGTACCAAGGTCTACGAGGCGATTGTGCGCGAGCAAGACAATTTCGAAGCTGGTATCCCCGAAAGCTTCAACGTGTTGCTGAAGGAACTGAAATCCTTGGGCCTGAACGTCGATCTGGAGCAGTCGGCCTCTTAGAGCGCGATGACCCCGGAACCGCATGCGTTGCAGGCGGTTCCGGGTCTAAATCGCCCTCTCATTTAAAGAGGCCGCTGCTTACCGAACGAGTGCAGGATGCCAGGCCAAGATAAGGATGATGCGTAATGAATGATTTGATGAAGATTCTCGGGGCGGCCGGTCAGACGGCGTCCTTCGACCAGATCAAGATCCAGATCGCCTCGCCGGAGCAGATCCGCAGCTGGTCTTACGGTGAGATCAAGAAGCCGGAAACGATCAACTACCGGACCTTCAAGCCGGAGCGGGACGGTTTGTTCTGCGCGCGCATCTTCGGGCCGATCAAGGATTACGAGTGCCTGTGCGGCAAGTACAAGCGCATGAAGTTCCGCGGCATCATCTGCGAGAAGTGCGGCGTGGAAGTGACGCTGGCCAAGGTGCGCCGCGAGCGCATGGGCCATATCGAGCTGGCCTCGCCGGTCGCGCATATCTGGTTCCTGAAGTCCCTGCCTTCGCGCATCGCCACCATGCTCGACATGACGCTGAAAGATGTCGAGAAGGTGCTGTATTTCGAGAGCTATATCGTTCTCGAGCCGGGCACGACCGACCTCAAGCTGCACCAGCTCATCTCCGAGGATGAGATGTTCAACAAGCAGGACGAGTTCGGCGAGGACGGGTTCCGCGCCGGCATCGGCGCCGAGGCGATCAAGGCGATCCTGCTCGGGATCGACCTCGCGGAGACGCGCGCCCAGATGCGCGCCGAGCTGAAGGAGACCACCTCCGAGACCAAGCGCAAGAAGCTGGTCAAGCGCCTGAAGCTGGTCGAGAACTTCCTGGAATCCGGCACGCATCCTGAGTGGATGGTGCTGGACGTGATCCCGGTGATCCCGCCCGAGCTGCGCCCGCTGGTGCCGCTGGATGGCGGGCGCTTCGCGACCTCCGACTTGAACGACCTGTATCGCCGCGTCATCAACCGTAATAACCGCCTCAAGCGCCTCATGGAGCTGCGCGCGCCGGACATCATCGTGCGCAACGAGAAGCGCATGCTGCAGGAATCGGTGGACGCGCTGTTCGATAATGGCCGCCGCGGCCGTGCCATCACCGGCACCAACAAGCGCCCGCTGAAGTCGCTGTCCGACATGCTGAAGGGCAAGCAGGGCCGCTTCCGCCAGAACCTGCTCGGCAAGCGCGTCGACTATTCCGGCCGTTCGGTCATCGTGGTGGGCCCGGAGCTGAAGCTCCACCAGTGCGGTCTGCCGAAGAAGATGGCGCTGGAGCTGTTCAAGCCCTTCATCTACGCCAAGCTGGAGAAATACGGCCTGGCCACCACCATCAAGGCCGCCAAGCGGATGGTGGAGAAGGAGCGCCCGGAGGTGTGGGATATCCTCGAAGAGGTGATCCGCGAGCATCCGGTGATGCTGAACCGCGCCCCCACATTGCACCGCCTCGGCATCCAGGCGTTCGAGCCGATTCTGATCGAGGGCAAGGCCATTCAGCTTCACCCGCTGGTCTGCACCGCCTTCAACGCGGATTTCGACGGCGACCAGATGGCGGTGCACGTGCCGCTCTCCATCGAAGCGCAGCTGGAAGGCCGCGTGCTGATGATGTCCACCAACAACATCCTCAGCCCCGCCAACGGCAAGCCGATCATCGTGCCGAGCCAGGATATTGTTCTCGGGCTGTATTACCTCTCCCTGGAGACGCAGGAATTCCTGGCCGCCAAGAATGAGGAGGCGTCTGCCTTCGGTACCGTCGGCGAGATCGAGTTCGCGATCACCGCCGGGGCGCTGAAACTGCACGACAAGATCCGCGCCCGCGTGAAGAACATGCACGCCGACGGGCAGGTGAAGAGCTCCATCGTGGTGACCACGCCGGGCCGCATGCTCATCGGCCAGCTGTTGCCGCTGAACGCGAACCTGAATTTCTCGGTCGTTAACCGCATGTTGACGAAGAAGAACGTGCAGGACGTGATCGATCTCGTCTACCGCCATTGCGGTCAGAAGGAGGCGGTGATCTTCTGCGACCGTATGATGGGCCTCGGTTTCCGTCATGCGGCGATGGCCGGCATCTCCTTCGGCAAGGACGATATGCGTATCCCCGCCTCCAAGCAGGAGCTGGTGGGCACGACCCTGGCCGAGGTGCGCGAGTTCGAGCAGCAATACCAGGACGGTCTGATTACCGCTGGCGAGCGCTACAACAAGGTCGTCGACGCCTGGTCGCGTTGTAAGGATCTCGTGGCCGGGGCGATGATGAAGGAGATCTCCCGCCAGGAGATCGGCAGCCCGACCAACTCGGTGTGGATGATGAGCCATTCCGGTGCCCGTGGTTCGGCGGCGCAGATGTCCCAGCTCGCCGGTATGCGCGGCCTGATGGCGAAACCGTCTGGCGAGATCATCGAGCAGCCGATCATCGCGAACTTTAAAGAGGGCCTCTCGGTTCTCGACTACTTCAACTCCACCCACGGCGCCCGTAAGGGTCTGGCGGACACGGCGTTGAAGACCGCGAACTCCGGTTACCTCACCCGCCGTCTCGTCGACGTGGCGCAGGATTGCATCATCGTCGAGGACGATTGCGGTACTGAGCGCGGCCTGACGGTGAGCGCAGTGCGCGACGGTGGTGAGATCGTCGCCTCGCTGGCCGAGCGCGTTCTGGGCCGCACCGCCTCGGAGGACATTGTGGACCTGAACACCAACGAGGTGATCGTGGCCCGCAATGAGCTGATCGAGGAGGCGCATGCCGAGCAGATCGAGAAGAGTGGCATCGAGACGGTGAAGATCCGCTCCGTCCTGACCTGCGATACCAAGATCGCGGTCTGCGCCAAGTGCTATGGGCGCGACCTGGCGCGCGGCACCCCGGTGAATGTCGGCGAGGCTGTGGGCGTGATCGCTGCGCAGTCCATCGGCGAGCCGGGCACGCAGCTCACCATGCGTACCTTCCACATTGGTGGCGCGGCCCAGCGTGGTGCCGAGCAGTCCAACGTGGAAGCCAGCCATGACGGCACGGTCGTTATCCGCAACCGCACGGTGGTTACCAACTCCCAGGGCGTGCCGGTGGTGATGAGCCGCAACTGCGAAATCGTCCTCACCGATGCCGGCAAGCGCGAGCGTGCCCGCTTCCGCGTGCCCTATGGTGCCCGGTTGCTGGTGGACGAGGGCGCGGATGTCGCTCGCGGCCAGAAGCTGGCGGAGTGGGATCCGTACACCCTGCCGATCATCACCGAGCGCGCCGGTATCGTGGAATATGCCGACCTGATCGAAGGCGTGACCCTGGTGGAGCGTACCGACGAGGTGACCGGCCTGACCTCCAAGGTGGTGGTGGACTACAAGCAGTCCGCCCGCGGTGCGGATCTGCGTCCGCGCCTGCTGCTGAAGGACGAGAAGGGCGAGATCCTGCGTCTCGCCAATGGCACCGAGGCCCGTTACTTCCTGTCGCCTGAACTCGATCCTCTCGGTCGAATCCGGCGCCACGGTGGCGGGTGGCGACGTGCTGGCCCGTATCCCTCGCGAGGGTTCCAAGACCCGCGACATCACGGGCGGTCTGCCGCGCGTGGCGGAGCTGTTCGAGGCCCGCCGGCCGAAGGATCACGCGATCATCGCGGAGATCGATGGCCGGGTGGAATTCGGCAAGGATTACAAGGCGAAGCGCCGCGTCATCGTGAAGAGCGACGAGACCGGCGAAGAGACCGAGTATCTGATCCCCAAGGGCAAGCACGTCTCCGTGCAGGAGGGCGACTATGTCCGCCTGGGCGACCCGCTGGTGGACGGCCCGCGCGTGCCGCACGACATTCTGCGCGTGCTGGGCGTGGAGGCGCTGTCCGACTACCTGGTCAACGAAATCCAGGACGTCTACCGGCTGCAGGGCGTGAAGATCAACGACAAGCACATCGAGGTGATCGTTCGCCAGATGCTGCAGAAGGTCGAGATCACCGAGGCTGGGGATACCACGTTCCTGGTTGGCGAGCTGGTGGACCGGGTGGAGTTCGAGCAGGAGAACGGCAAGCTGGCGCAGGACGAGCGCCCCGCCGTGGGTCTGCCGGTCCTTCAGGGCATCACCAAGGCCAGCCTGCAGACGCAGAGCTTCATCTCCGCCGCCTCCTTCCAGGAGACGACTCGCGTGCTGACAGAGGCCGCCACGGCCGGCAAGCACGACATGCTCACGGGCTTGAAGGAGAACGTGATCGTGGGCCGGTTGATCCCGGCGGGTACCGGTTCGGTCATGAATCGGCTGCGCACCATCGCTGCCGGGCGCGACCGGCAGACGCTGGCGCCCCGTGGTGGCTCATCCTCCAAGCCGGAGCTTGCGGCCGAGTAAACACGACTCGTCACTCTTTATATAAGAGTCTCAACGGCCCCCTTTTCGGGGGCCGTTTTGATTCGGGCCAGCCATGAAGATTCCGGAAGTCTGCGTTTTTCTCATGGTTTGGCCGTGGAGAATCGCTTGACTTGGGGGGAGGTGGCTTCTAAGGAAAGCGCTCTCGCGGTTCCGGAGTTCCGGGTCCGGGTCGTCTGTAAAAATCTGGCGCGTGCGGCGCCGTGCGGAAACTCTCCGTGCCTAGGCCGTGTGCTAGATAAGCAGTCCGTAAGGAAGGGTTCCATACCTCCTTCGCGGTGCTTTTTTATGGAAGGCCCGATCCCCACCCTAGGAAACCGGGATTTGAACACGAAGCAGGATGACATATGCCGACCATTAACCAGTTGATCGCCAAGGGCCGCGAGCCGGCGTCCAAGCGCAACAAGGTGCCGGCCCTGGAGGGCTGCCCCCAGAAGCGTGGCGTTTGCACGCGCGTCTATACGACGACCCCTAAGAAGCCGAACTCCGCGCTTCGTAAGGTTGCCAAGGTGCGCCTGACCAATGGTTTCGAGGTGGTGAGCTACATTCCCGGTGAAGGCCATAACCTGCAGGAGCACTCTGTGGTGCTGATCCGCGGTGGCCGCGTAAAAGATCTTCCGGGCGTGCGCTACCACATCCTGCGCGGTGTTCTGGATACGCAGGGCTTGCCGAAGCGCCGCAAGCGCCGTTCGCTCTATGGCGCGAAGCGTCCGAAGTAAGGAGAGGTTGAGATGAGCCGCCGCCGCCGCGCCGTTAAGCGCGAAGTTCTGCCGGACGCGAAGTTCGGTGATGTCGTGATCAGCCGTTTCATGAATGTGCTGATGTATGATGGCAAGAAATCTGTCGCCGAAGGGATCGTCTACGGTGCCCTCGACGTGCTGAAGAAGCGCGGCGGGCCGAATGCGGACCCTGTGCGCCTGTTCCATGAAGCGCTGGACAATGTGAAGCCGGCGATCGAGGTGCGTTCCCGCCGTGTTGGTGGTGCGACCTATCAGGTTCCCGTCGAGGTTCGCACGGAGCGCCGTCAGGCGTTGGCGATCCGCTGGGTCATCGATGCCGCCCGCAAGCGTGGCGAGCACACGATGGAAGAGCGGCTGTCGAACGAGCTGCAGGATGCGGTGAATAATCGCGGCTCTGCGGTCAAGAAGCGTGAGGATACCCATCGCATGGCCGAAGCCAACAAGGCTTTCAGCCATTACCGCTGGTAATTCTCTGACCATTCCAAGTTTTTAGCCTGCACACGGAGCAGTTAAATGGCCAAAGCTAAATTTGAGCGCAACAAGCCGCATGTGAACATCGGGACCATCGGCCACGTTGACCATGGCAAGACCTCGCTGACCGCCGCCATCACCAAGGTGCTGGCCAAGGCCGGTGGCGCCACCTTCACCGCCTACGACCAGATCGACAAGGCGCCGGAAGAGCGCGCCCGCGGCATCACCATCTCCACCGCCCACGTGGAGTATGAGACCGCCAACCGCCACTACGCGCACGTCGACTGCCCCGGCCACGCTGACTATGTGAAGAACATGATCACCGGCGCCGCCCAGATGGACGGTGGCATTCTCGTGGTGTCCGCCGCTGACGGCCCGATGCCGCAGACCCGTGAGCACATCCTGCTCGCCCGCCAGGTTGGCGTGCCGGCTCTGGTCGTGTTCCTGAACAAGATGGATCTGGCTGACCCCGATCTGGTCGAGCTGGTCGAGATGGAAGTGCGCGAGCTGCTCTCCAACTACGGCTTCCCCGGCGATGATATCCCCATCATCAAGGGTTCCGCTGTTTGCGCGCTGAACGACACCAACCCGGAAATCGGCGAGCAGGCCATTCAGGAGCTGATGGCTGCCGTTGACAGCTACATTCCGCAGCCCGAGCGCGCCATCGACAAGCCGTTCCTGATGCCGGTGGAAGACGTGTTCTCCATCTCCGGCCGCGGCACCGTGGCGACTGGCCGCGTCGAGCGTGGTATCATCAAGGTTGGTGAGGAAATCGAGATCGTCGGCCTGCGTCCGACCGTCAAGACGACCGTCACCGGCGTTGAGATGTTCCGCAAGCTGCTGGACCAGGGCCAGGCTGGCGACAATATCGGCGCGCTGCTGCGTGGCACGAAGCGTGAGGACATCGAGCGCGGCCAGGTTCTGGCGGCTCCGGGCTCCATCACCCCGCACACCAAGTTCTCTGGCCAGGCCTACATCCTGACCAAGGAAGAGGGTGGTCGCCACACGCCGTTCTTCACCAACTACCGTCCGCAGTTCTATTTCCGCACCACCGACGTGACCGGTGTGGTGAACCTGCCGGAAGGCACCGAGATGGTGATGCCGGGCGACAACGTGACCATCGCGGTTGAGCTGATCGCTCCGATCGCCATGGATGAAGGTCTGCGCTTCGCTATCCGCGAAGGCGGCCGCACCGTTGGTTCGGGCGTCGTCGCCCAGATCACCAAGTAATCAATCGGCCCCTGTATCTGAAGAGTTCGAGTTAAGATGGACAATCAAAACATCCGTATCCGCCTGAAGGCGTATGACCATCGCGTGCTGGATAACAGCACCAAGGACATCGTGAACACGGCGAAGCGCACGGGCGCGCAGGTGCGGGGGCCGATTCCTTTGCCGACCCATATCGAGCGGTTCACCGTGAACCGTTCGCCGCACGTTGATAAGAAGAGCCGCGAGCAGTTCGAGATCAGGACTCATCGCCGCTTGCTGGATATCGTTGACCCGACCCCGCAGACCGTGGACGCGCTGATGAAGCTCGACCTCGCCGCCGGCGTCGAAGTCGAAATTAAGATCTAAGCTTAGGTGGTATTGGTATTATGCGTACCGGTGTGATCGCAAAAAAGCTGGGGATGACCCGGCTGTTTAAGGAAGACGGCACGCATGTGCCGGTCACGGTTCTACATCTCGATGAGGTGCGGGTTGTGGCGGCGCGTAACGTTGAGAATGATGGCTACAATGCTGTTCAGCTCGGCATTGGCAAGGCCAAGCCGAAGAATGTGAGCAAGGCGCAGAAGGGCCACTTCGCCAAGGCGAAGGTTGAGCCGGCGCAGAAGCTGGTTGAGTTCCGTGTGGCTGAAGACGCCGCGCTGGAGCCCGGGAGTGTGATTTCTGCTGCTCACTTCACGATCGGGCAGTTTGTTGACGTTGCCGGTATCACCAAGGGTAAGGGCTTCGCCGGTGGTATGAAGCGCTGGAACTTTGCGGGTCTTGAGGCGTCTCACGGCGTTTCGATCAGCCATCGTTCCTTGGGCTCGACCGGTAACCGCCAGGATCCCGGTAAGACCTTCAAGAACAAGAAGATGGCCGGTCATCTCGGCCAGGAGCGCGTCACCACCCTGAACCTGAAGGTTGAAGGCGTGGACGTGGAGCGTAACCTTATTTTGCTGCATGGCGCGGTGCCCGGTTCCAAGGGCGGCTACGTGCTGATGCGCGATGCGGTGAAGAAGGCTCGTCCCGAGGACGCCGCCTATCCCGCCGGTCTGAAGGGCTGAGCCGATGAAGCTGGATATTGTTGATTTTGACGCGAAATCCGTTGGCAGCGCCGAGCTGCCGGACGAGATCTTCGCCGCCGAGCCCCGCACGGACATCATTGCCCGCGTGATCCACTGGCAGCTGGCCAAGCGCCGCAGTGGCAACCACAAGGTGAAGGGCATGGGCGAGGTCTCCGGCACCACCCGTAAGCCCTACAAGCAGAAGGGTACGGGTAACGCCCGTCAGGGTTCGCTTCGTGCGCCGCAGTTCCGTACCGGTGGCGCCGTGCATGGCCCGGTCGTGCGCGACCATGGCTACTCCCTGAACAAGAAGGTTCGCCGCCTGGGCCTGATCTCCGCGCTCTCCGCCAAGGCTGCCGCCGGCAAGCTGGTGGTGCTCGAGGATGTGGCCGCTCTGGACAAGACCAAGGACGTGGCCGCCAAGGTGAAGAATTTCGGCTGGTCCTCCGCTCTGATCGTGGATGCCGCTGTCGAGGAGAAGTTCGGCCGCGCGTCCCGTAACGTGAAGGGGCTGGATGTGCTGCCGGTTGTGGGTGCGAATGTCTATGACATCATGCAGCACGACGTTCTGGTGGTCACCAAGGCCGCCGTCGAGGGTCTGAAGGAGCGCCTGGCATGACCGGCACCGTGAAAATTTCCGACGAGCGCATGTACGAGATCGTGCGTGCGCCGCACATCACCGAGAAGGCCACGCTGCTTTCCGAGAAGAACCAGTTCGTCTTCAAGGTGGCTGCCGACGCGACCAAGCCTGAGATCAAGGCTGCGGTCGAGGCTTTGTTCAAGGTGAAGGTGACCAACGTCAACACCCTGATCACCAAGGGCAAGACCAAGCGGTTCAAGGGCCGTCCTGGTCAGCGCTCCGACGTGAAGAAGGCGTTCGTGACTCTTGCCGAAGGTGAGAGCATCGATTTCACCACCGGTCTCGCCTGAGGTTTTTGAAAAATGGCATTGAAGCACTTTAATCCGGTCACGGCGAGCCTTCGCGGCACGGTGCTGATCGACCGCAGCGAGCTGTGGAAGGGCAAGCCAGTGAAGGGTCTGACCGAGGGTCAGCACTCCACGGGCGGGCGCAACAATCACGGCCGCATCACCAGCCGTTTTCGTGGCGGCGGACATAAGCAGTCTTATCGTATTGTGGACTTCAAGCGCCGCAAGTTCGATATGCCGGCTACTGTCGAGCGCCTGGAATACGACCCGAACCGCACCGCCTTCATCGCGCTGATCAAGTACGAAGATGGCGAGCTGGCCTATATCCTGGCGCCGCAGCGCCTGAAGGCTGGCGATGTTGTGGTCTCCGGTGCGCGTGTCGACATCAAGCCCGGCAATGCGATGCCGCTGTCCGCCATGCCGGTGGGCACGATCATCCATAATATCGAGCTGAAGGTCGGCGCCGGCGCCAAGCTGGTGCGTTCCGCCGGTACGTTCGCACAGCTGGTCGGCAAGGATCAGGGTTATGCCCAGATCAAGCTGGGCTCTGGCGAGCTGCGTATCGTCCGTGCCGAGTGCATGGCGACCGTGGGTGCCGTCTCCAACGCCGATCACCAGAATCGAGCAGATCGGCAAGGCCGGTCGCTCTCGCTGGTTGGGCCGCATGCCTCATAACCGCGGCGTGGTTATGAACCCGGTCGATCACCCGCATGGTGGTGGTGAAGGCCGTACCTCCGGTGGCCGTCATCCGGTTACCCCGTGGGGCAAGCCGACCAAGGGCTACAAGACGCGCTCCAACAAGCGCACCGACAATCTTATCATCCGCCGGGCGAAGGGCGGGAAGGGCTAAGCGATGTCACGTTCCGTTTGGAAAGGTCCGTTTATCGACGGATACCTCCTTGGCAAGGCGGAGGCGTCACGCGCCTCCGGCCGCAACGAGATCATCAAGATCTGGTCGCGCCGTTCCACCATTCTGCCGCAGTTCGTCGGCCTGACCTTCGGGGTCTATAACGGGAAGAAGTTCCTTCCCGTGCAGGTCAACGAGAACATGGTTGGCCACAAGTTCGGTGAATTCTCCCCGACGCGGACCTTCCCTGGTCACGCGGCGGACAAGAAAGCGAAGCGGGGCTAATCATGAGCAAGCCGAAATCCGTGCGCGCGCTGGCCGACCATCAGGCCGAGGCGACCGCCCGTAACATTCGCGTCAGCCCCCGCAAGCTGAACCTGGTCGCGGCCTCTATCCGCAACCTGCCGGCTCAGCGCGCTCTGGCCGACCTGACCTTCTCCAAGCGTCGCATCGCCAAGGCGGTGAAGAAGCTGCTGGAGAGCGCCATCGCCAATGCCGAGAACAACCATCAGCTGGATGTGGACAAGCTGTTCGTCTCCACTGCCGAGGTTGGCCGTGGCGTCGTGATGCGCCGCTTCCATGCCCGTGGCCGTGGCCGCTCGGCGACGGTCGAGAAATGGTTCAGCCATCTGAAGATCGTTGTTGAGGAGCGTGAGGCGGCTGAGAAGCCGAGCCGCGACGCTCGTCCGGGCTTCGGCAAGAAGGCCGATAAGTCCGCTGCTGAGAAGTCTGCTGGGGAGGCCGCGTAATATGGGTCACAAGATTAATCCGATCGGCCTGCGCCTCGGCATCACCCGCACCTGGGACAGCCGCTGGTACGCCGACAAGGACTACGCCAAACTGCTGCATGACGACATCAAGCTGCGCAGCCATTTGCGCGGCAAGCTGGCGCAAGCCGGCGTGTCCAAGGTGGTCATCGAGCGCCCGGCCAAGAAGCCGCGCGTGACCATCTATGCCGCCCGTCCGGGCGTCGTCATCGGCAAGAAGGGCCAGGATATCGACACGCTCCGCAAGGAGCTGTCCAACATGGCCAAGAGCGATGTTGCGCTGAACATCATGGAAATCCGCAAGCCGGAGATCGATGCGACGCTGGTGGCCGAGAACATCTCTCAGCAGCTGGAGCGCCGCGTGGCTTTCCGCCGTGCGATGAAGCGCGCCGTGCAGTCCGCCATGCGCCTCGGCGCCCAGGGCATCAAGATCACCTGCTCCGGCCGTCTGGGCGGGGCCGAGATCGCCCGCGTCGAATGGTACCGTGAGGGCCGCGTGCCGCTGCATACGCTGCGCGCCGATCTCGATTACGGTGTGGCCACCGCCAAGACCACCTACGGCACCTGCGGCGTCAAGGTTTGGATCTTCAAAGGTGAGATCCTGGTTCAGGACCCGCTTGCGCAGGATAAGCGCGCGGCCGAACAGGCTCCGCAGCGCTAAGGAATTAATGCCATGATGTCTCCTAAGCGTACCAAGTTCCGCAAGGCGCATAAGGGCCGTATCCACGGCAACGCCAAGGGCAACACGCAGCTGAATTTCGGCGCGTTCGGCCTGAAGGCGCTGGAGCCTGAGCGCATCACCGCCCGGCAGATCGAAGCCGCCCGCCGTGCCATCACACGCTCGATGAAGCGTGCCGGCCGCGTGTGGATCCGCATCTTCCCGGACCTCCCGGTTTCCACCAAGCCCGCCGAAGTGCGTATGGGCTCCGGTAAGGGCAGCCCGGAATTCTGGGTTGCGCGCGTGCAGCCCGGCCGCATTGTCTTCGAGATCGACGGCGTGCCCGAGACGCTGGCGCGCGAAGCGCTGACCCTGGGTGCCGCGAAGCTGCCGATCCGCACCAAGTTCGTCACCCGTATCGGCGAGGCGTAAGAGAATGAGCACTGCAAGTGATATCCGGGCGAAGTCCCCGGACGAGCTGAAGGCGCTGCTGGTGGACCTGCGCAAGGAGCAGTTCAATCTGCGGTTCCAGCGCGCCACCGGTCAGCAGGAGAACACCAGCCGCGTGCGCACCGTGCGCCGCGACATCGCGCGCGTGAAGACGGTTCTCGCGGAACGCGCCCGCACCGCCGAGAAGGGTTAAGAGGGTACCATGCCGAAACGTGTTCTGACCGGGCGGGTCGTGAGCGACAAGATGGACAAGACGATCACCGTGCTTGTCGAGCGCCGCATCATGCATCCGCTGTACAAGAAATTCATCCGTCGCTCCAAGAAGTATGCGGCGCATGACGAGAACAATGTCTGCGTGGAAGGCGACCTGGTGCGCATTGAAGAGTGCGCGCCGATCAGCAAGCGCAAGACCTGGATGGTGACCGAGCGTAATGGCGCGGCGCTGTCCGAAACGCCGGCCGGCTGAGAGGGCTTTAAGAGATGATTATCGTTGAGTCCAATCTCGATGTCGCCGACAACTCGGGTGCGAAGCGCGTGCAGTGCATCAAGGTGCTCGGCGGCTCCAAGCGCAAGACCGCTTCTGTCGGCGATGTGATCGTGGTGTCCGTGAAGGACGCGATCCCCCGCGGCAAGGTAAAGAAGGGTGACGTGCATCAGGCCGTTGTGGTCCGCACCGCGTTCCCCGTGCGCCGTGCTGATGGCAGCGTGATCCGCTTCGACCGCAACGCGGCCGTGCTGATCAACAAGCAGCAGGAGCCGATCGGTACCCGTATCTTCGGGCCGGTGGTTCGTGAGCTGCGCGCCAAGAAGTTCATGAAGATCATCAGCCTGGCGCCGGAGGTGCTGTAATATGGCCGCGCGTATCAAAAAGGGTGACAAAGTGCTGGTGATTTCCGGCGCTTCCAAGGGCACCCGTGGTGAAGTGCTGAGTGTCAGCCCCGCCGAGAACAAGGCGGTGGTGCAGGGCGTGGCAGTGGCCAAGCACCACACCAAGCCGAGCCGCATGGGCCAGGAAGGCGGGATCATCCCCCGCGAGGCCGCCGTGCATGTGTCGAACCTGGCGCTGATTGATCCCACCACCGACAAGCCGACTAAAGTCGGCTTCCGCGTGCTGGACGATGGCCGCAAAGTGCGTGTTGCTCGTAAGAGCGGCAACGCGATTGACGGCTGAAGGAGGCCGCAATGAGCGAAGAAAAAATCCTGCCGCGTCTGCAGCAACATTACCGCGAAGTGGTGCGCGCCGAGCTCATGAAAGAGTTCGGCTACTCCAGCGTGATGCAGATTCCGGCGCTTGAGAAGATTGTTATCAACATGGGTGTTGGTGAAGCCGCTGGCGACCAGAAGAAGCTGGACGCCGCCGTGGCCGAGCTGACCCTGATCGCAGGCCAGAAGCCGGTGAAGACGATTGCGAAGAAGGCGATTGCCGGCTTCAAGATCCGCGCCGGCCTGCCGATTGGCGCGAAAGTGACGCTGCGCCGCGACCGCATGTTCGAGTTCCTGGACCGCCTGGTGACCATCGCGCTGCCGCGCGTGCGTGACTTCCGTGGCATTCCGGCGAACAAGGGCTTTGACGGCCGCGGTAATTTCACGCTTGGCGTCAAAGAGCAGATCATTTTCCCCGAAATCGTGTATGACAAGGTCGACGCGATCCGCGGCATGGATATCTGCTTCGTGACCAGTGCGAAGACCGACGCGGAAGCGAAGGCGCTGCTCAAGGGTTTCAACCTGCCGTTCGCTAAGTAAGCGGCGGGTTTGGCAAAGTTTTTGGAAAACGGCTGGGTGTTCCAGCAGGTTCCGGAGGGGTTTTAGAGAATGGCTAAGACATCGCAGGTCAACAGGAACGCCAAGCGCGAGCATATGGCTGCCCGTGATGGGAGCAAGCGCGCCGCGCTGAAGGAAACGATCATGGATCGTTCGCTTCCTGTGGAAGACCGTTTCGAGGCGAGCCTCAAGCTCGCGCAGCTGCCGCGCAACGGTGCCAAGGTGCGGGTCCGCCTGCGCTGCGAGCTGACCGGCCGCGCCCGTGGCAATTATCGTAAGTTCAAGCTCTGCCGTATCGCTTTCCGCGACTTGGCGAGCTCCGGGCAGATCCCCGGCGTCACCAAGGCCAGCTGGTAAGGAAAGGGCACCCTAACATGTCTATGTCCGATCCTTTGGGTGATATGCTCACCCGTATTCGCAACGCGCAGCATGCCCGCATGACCTCCTGCGTTGCCCCGGCCTCCAACCTGCGCGCCAATGTGCTCGAGGTTCTGAAGCGCGAAGGCTTCATCCGCGGGTTCTCCCGTGAGGATGTGCGCCCCGGTGTGGCGCAGCTGCGTATCGAGCTGAAATATACCGATGGCCAGCCGGTGATCAAAGAGATTTCCCGCGTGTCCCGCCCGGGCCGCCGCGTGTACTCCAAGATCAAGGAACTGCCGCGGGTCTATAACGGCCTCGGCGTGTCTATCCTGTCCACGCCGCGTGGCGTGATGAGCGATGTGGAAGCCCGCGCTGCCAATGTTGGCGGCGAAGTGCTCTGCCGCGTGTTCTAAGGGGAGCGCCAAGATGTCTCGTGTTGGTAAATATCCCGTTGAGATCCCGGCCGGCGTTACCGTCGCCATCGCCGGCAATATCGTCACCGCCAAGGGCAAGCTGGGTGAGCAGAAGCTCACCCTGACCGAGCTGGTTGAGGCGAAGGTGGACGGCAATCAGGTCTCCGTTTCGCCGAAGACCAAGGAAGCCCAGGCCCGCATGATGTGGGGCACAACCCGTGCCAACATCGCGAACATGGTGAAGGGCGTTTCCGTGGGTTACTCCAAGACCCTGGAGATCACCGGTACCGGTTACCGCGCCGCTGTGCAGGGCAAGAACCTGGTGGTGAACCTGGGCTTCTCCCACGACGTCACCTACCCGATCCCCGAAGGGATCAAGGTGACCTGCGAGAAGCCGACCTTGATCAAGGTCGAGGGTGTGGACAAGCGCCAGGTTGGTCAGGTTTGCGCTGAGCTGCGCGCCTGGCGTCCGCCCGAGCCGTATAAGGGCAAGGGTGTCAAGTTCGAGGGCGAGGCCATCCGCCGCAAAGAGGGTAAGAAGAAATAATGTCGAGCAATCTGGACCTGCAGGCCCGCCGCCGGGCGCGCCTTCGCTATCAGCTCCGGCAGAAGTCCGGCGGGCGTCCGCGCCTGTCCGTGTTCCGTTCCGGCAAGCATATCTATGCCCAGATCATCGACGACGCGCAGGGCCGCACCCTGGCCGCCGCTTCGAGCCTGGACAAGGATCTGAAGACCAGCCTGAAGACCGGCGCGGACAAGGATGCCGCCGCCGCCGTCGGCAAGCTGATCGCCGAGCGCTCCAAGGAAGCCGGTGTTACCCAGGTCGTGTTCGACCGCGGTTCTTATCTCTATCATGGCCGGGTGAAAGCCCTGGCAGAGGCGGCCCGCGAGGGCGGCCTCGACTTCTAAGAGGGTTTGCACATGGCACGTGAAGCACGTGAAGGCGGCCAGCGTCGGGATCGGGATCGTAACAACGACCGCGACCGTGAAGGCGGTGATGAGTTCGTCGACAAGCTGGTGACCATCAACCGCGTCGCCAAAGTGGTGAAGGGCGGCCGCCGGTTCGCCTTCGCCGCTCTGGTGGTGGTTGGTGACCAGAAGGGCCGCGTTGGGTACGGTGCGGGCAAGGCCCGTGAGGTGCCCGAGGCGATCCGCAAGGCGACCGAGCGCGCCAAGAAGACCATGATCCGCGTTCCGATGAAGGAAGGCCGCACTCTGCACCATGACGCGCATGGCGTGTTCGGCGCGGGTGAGGTGGTGCTGCGCACCGCCCCGGCCGGTACCGGCATCATCGCGGGTGGTCCGCTGCGCGCCGTGTTCGAGACGCTGGGCATCGCCGATGTGGTGGCCAAGTCTCTCGGCAGCCGCAACCCGCATAACATGGTGAAGGCGACCTTCGCCGCGCTGCAGGGCGCCACCAGCCCCCGCCAGGTGGCCAACCGCCGCGGCAAGAAGGTGGCTGAGCTGTTCGGCACTGCTGAGAAGCCGGCCGTGGAGACTGCAGATGTCTGATAAGAAGATCCGCATCACCCAGATCGCTTCTGGCTTTGGGCGCAAGCCCGGCCAGCAGGCCACTCTGGTCGGACTCGGTCTGAACAAGATCGGCAAGAATGTCGAACTCGCCGCTACACCGGAAGTTCTCGGCATGGTGAGCAAGGTGAAGCACCTGCTCAAGGTCGAAGAGCTGGGTTGAGCCGGAAGGAATTGCAACGATGAAACTGAACGAAATCCGGGACAATCCCGGCGCCCGTCTCAAGTCCAAGCGCCTTGGCCGTGGTATCGGCTCTGGCAAGGGCAAGACCTCCGGTAAGGGTGTGAAGGGTCAGAAGGCGCGTGAGGGCGTGTCCCTCAACGGGTTCGAGGGCGGTCAGCTCCCGATCTATCGCCGTCTGCCCAAGCGCGGCTTCACCAACATCAACCGCAAGGTTTTTGCTCCGCTGAACCTGGACGCGCTGGAAGCTGCGATCGAGTCCGGCAAGCTGGATGCGGCGCAGCCGATCACCGAGGCGGTGCTGGCGCAGGCTGGCGTGGTTCGCCTGAACAAGGCTGATGGCGTGCGCCTGCTGGCGCGCGGCTCCATCTCCAAGGCCGTGACCCTTGAGGTTTCCGGTGCTTCCGCTGCTGCTGTCGCGGCCGTGGAGCAGGCCGGCGGAAAGGTGACGACCCTGGGCGGCAAGGTGGAAGAGCCGGCCGCTTAAAGGGCTTGCCTCTGCCGGCAAAACCGGCAAATTGGCGCTGAATGAAACGGCGCTTGCTGTTGTGCAAAGCACCCGGCAAGCGCCGTTTTTCTTAGGGCGCGACGATGTTAGATGCGCTCGCCATGCGTGCGGCTCTAATGTCTGAACCGCCTTCTAATTTGTGCCGCCAACATGGCGCGAATGAGGACGAGCCGGCTCTAGATAAGGGATAGGATATGGCATCCGCCGCAGAACAGATGGCCTCGAGCATGAACCTGAGCGCGTTCGGCAAGGCCACGGACCTCAAAAAGCGCATTTGGTTCACCCTGGCCGCGCTGATCATCTTCCGCCTGGGCACCTATATCCCGGTGCCGGGTGTCGATGGCGCGGTGATGGCGCAGCTGATGACCCAGAACGGGTCCGGCCTGTTGGGCATGTTCAACATGTTCACCGGCGGCGCGCTGGGCCGCATGACCATCTTCGCGCTCAACATCCTGCCCTATATCAGCGCCTCGATCATCATCCAGCTGATGAGCTCCACCATCCCGGCGCTGGAGGCGATGAAGAAAGAGGGCGACTCGGGCCGCCAGCGGATCACCCAATATACGCGTTACCTCACCGTGTTCATCGCCGCCGCGCAGGCTTACGGCATCGCGGTCAGCCTGGAGCGCGTGCACAGCACACTGGGCTCGGCGGTTATCGATCCAGGGCCGTTCTTCATCTTCACCGCCGTGATCACGCTGGTCGGCGGCACGGTGTTCGTGATGTGGCTGGGCGAGCAGATCACCTCGCGTGGCATCGGCAATGGCTCCAGCCTGATCATCTTCGCGGGCATCGTCGCCAACATGCCGGTGGCCATCGCCAATATCCTGGAGCTGGGCTCCACCGGCGCGCTCTCCACCTTCTTTATCATCTTCATCTTCATCGCGGCGCTGGCCATCATCGGCTTCGTTGTGTTCATGGAACGCGCACAGCGTCGCATTTTGGTACAGCACCCGAAGCGCCAGATGGGGCAGAAGGTTTTCGGCGGCGAGGCTAATTACATGCCGCTGAAGGTGAATGCCTCGGGCGTCATGCCGCCCATCTTCGCCTCCTCGCTGCTGGTTATCCCGGCCACTCTGGTCGGCTTCTCGGCGGGCGGGCCTGGCTGGCTGCAGACCATCGCGCATCTGCTCTCGCGCGGGCAGCCGCTCTATCTTCTGCTTTTTGCGGGCCTGATCATCGCTTTTTCCTTCGTGTGGGCGGCGATCTCCTTCAACCCGGAGGACACGGCTGAGAATTTGAAGAAAAACGGCGCCTTCATTCCGGGCATCCGGCCGGGCTCCAACACGGCTAAATATTTCGACACGGTGCTAACGCGCCTCACCGCCATCGGTGCCGTGTATCTGGTGGTGGTCTGTCTGTTGCCTGATTTTGCGATGAGTCACTATGCCCTGCCGTTTTATTTTGGTGGCACCTCCCTTCTGATTATTGTCTCTGTTACGATGGACACAATGACGCAGATTCAGTCGCATCTGCTCGCACATCAATATCAGGGGCTGCTCCGCAAGGGGCGCGGCAAGGCTCGCAAATAAGGAGAGAGACACCGTGGAGTTGATTTTGCTGGGGCCTCCGGGCGCGGGGAAGGGCACACAGTCCAAACTGCTGGAGACTCGCTATGGCGTAGCGCAGATCTCCACGGGCGACATGCTCCGGGCCGAAGTGAAGGCCGGTACGCCCGATCGGGCTTGAGGCGAAGAGCCGTCATGGATGCCGGCAAGCTGGTCTCGGACGATATCCTGATCCGCATGATCGGCGAGCGCATCAAGCGCCCCGATTGCGCGAAGGGGTTCATTCTGGACGGGTTCCCCCGCACGGTCCCGCAGGCCGAGGCGCTGGACAAGCTGCTGCACGAGCAGGCGGTGGATCTGGACGCGGTGATCGAGCTGAAGGTGGATGAGGCGATTCTCGTCGAGCGCATCTCCGGCCGCTACACCTGCGCCAAGTGCGGCGAGGGCTACCACGACAAGTTCAAGCAGCCGAAGCAGGCTGGCGTGTGCGATGTCTGCGGCGGCACCGAGTTCACCCGCCGCCCGGACGACAAGGCCGAGACCGTGCATGCGAGGCTCGAGGCCTATAACGCCCAGACGGCGCCGATTCTCCCTTATTATAAGGCGAAGGGCCGGCTCTATACCGTCGATGGCATGGCCGAGATGGAAGAAGTTGAGGCGCAGATCGAGGCGGTTCTGCGCAAGGCCGGGGTGCCCCCGGCGTGATTTTGACGGCCGCGCGGAGCACCCACGCGCGTGGTCAATGGCTCGATCACGAAAATGTGATCGAAGGTCGTTGACTCTCATTTGGCGGGCGCTATAACCCGCTTTCGCGGCGCTCCCGGGTGGGGCGCCGCTACTTGTTATGACCTCAGGAGAGGTCCTTGAGTTCAGGAGAGACCAAGTGGCGCGTATTGCCGGCGTAAACATTCCCACGAACAAGCGTGTCGTGATCAGCCTTCGCTACATCTATGGCATTGGCCCGGCCAAGGCCCAGGAACATCTGCACTGCGCTCGGCATCCCCGATGAGCGCCGCGTGAACGAGCTCTCCGACGACGAGATCATGCGCCTGCGTGAGACCATCGACAAGGATTACCGAGTCGAAGGTGATCTGCGCCGCGAGGTCGCGATGAACATCAAGCGCCTGATGGATCTGGGCTGCTACCGTGGCCTGCGCCACCGCAAGGGCCTGCCGGTCCGCGGCCAGCGCACCCACACCAACGCCCGCACCCGCAAGGGTAAGGCCGTGGCGATCGCCGGCAAGAAGAAAGTCACGCGCTAAACACCTCCCTAGACATAGGATCAGACAGATATGGCGAAGCCCGCCTCCAGAGCTCCCCGCAAAAAAGAGCGCAAGAACATCATCTCCGGTGTTGCGCACGTCCTGGCCAGCTTCAACAACACCATGGTCAACATCACCGACGCGCAGGGCAACACCATTGCCTGGTCGTCGGCCGGCTCCCAGGGTTTCAAGGGCAGCCGCAAATCCACCCCGTACGCCGCGCAGGTCGCTGCCGAGGATGCTGGCCGCAAGGCCCGCGAGCACGGCATGGAAATGCTGGAGATCGAGGTGAGCGGCCCCGGTTCGGGACGTGAGAGCGCGCTGCGCGCCCTGCAGGCCGTTGGCTTCCAGATTTCGGCTATCCGTGACCTGACTCCGATTCCGCATAATGGCTGCCGGCCGCGCAAGCGCCGCCGCGTCTAATTCGCCGGAATCGTATTTTAAGGCCTAAGGGCGGTGCTCTCCTCACCGCCGCCGGCCGGAGGGGTAGATGTTGAAAGAGTCGAATTTGTCTCTACAGCGGAACTGGCAGACGCTGATCAAGCCGGAACAGCTCGACGTTGAGTTCGGGTCCGATGCGTCGCGAGTCGCGACCATCATCGCCGAGCCGCTGGAGCGTGGCTTTGGCATGACGCTCGGCAATTCGCTGCGGCGGATCCTGCTCTCATCGCTGCAGGGCGCGGCCGTTACGGCTGTGCGCATCGACGGCGTGCTGCATGAGTTCTCCACGCTCGCTGGCGTGCGTGAGGACGTGACGGACATCGTGCTGAACATCAAGCAGCTTGCCGTGAAGATGCACGGCGAGGGGCCGAAGCGCATGGTGCTGACCGCCACCGGCCCGGGCGAAGTGAAGGCCGGGCAGATCCAGGCGGGCCATGACATCGAGATCATGAACCCGGACCTCGTGCTCTGCACGCTGGATGACGGCGCGACGCTCGGCATGGAGTTCACGGTGAATAACGGCCGTGGCTATGAGCCAGCCGCCAATAACCGTCCGGAAGACGCGCCGATCGGGCTGATCCCCGTCGATGCCATCTATTCCCCGGTCAAGCGCGTCTCCTACAAAGTGGAGAAGACCCGCGTCGGCCAGGTGACTGACTATGACAAGCTGATCCTCGAGGTCGAGACCAACGGCGCGGTGACGCCGGAGGATTCCGTGGCCCTGGCCGCCCGCATCCTGCAGGACCAGCTCAGCATGTTCGTGAACTTCGAGGAGCCGCAGCGCCTGCGCCCCGAGGAGCCGCGGATCGAGCTGCCCTTCAACCCCAACCTGCTGCGCAAGGTGGACGAGCTGGAGCTTTCCGTGCGGTCCGCCAACTGCCTCAAGAACGACAATATCGTTTATATTGGCGATCTGGTGCAGAAGAGCGAGCAGGAAATGCTGCGTACCCCGAACTTCGGGCGCAAGTCCTTGAACGAAATCAAGGAAGTGTTGACCGTGATGGGGCTCGCTTTGGGCATGACCGTGCCCGATTGGCCGCCTGAGAACATCGAAGAGCTGGCCAAGCGCTCCGATCAACCCTTCTAATATCGTCTAACCAGGAACACCTCATCATGCGTCACGGAATTGCCGGCCGTAAACTCGGCGTCACCTCCTCCCATCGCCAGGCCATGTTCCGCAACATGGCTGTCGCGCTGATCAAGCACGAGCAGATCACCACCACCCTGCCGAAGGCCAAGGAGCTGCGCCCGGTGGCCGAGAAGCTCATCACGCTGGGCAAGCGCGGTGGCCTGCATGCGCGCCGTCAGGCTTTCGACCAGCTGCGTGACGAGACGATCGTCGCCAAGCTGTTCGATGCCCTGGCCGACCGCTACAAGGCCCGCTCCGGCGGCTATACCCGCGTGCTGAAGGCCGGCATGCGTTATGGCGATGCGGCCGACATGGCGGTGATCGAGCTGGTTGACCGTGATGTGTCCGCCAAGGGCCAGGATTCCGGTCCGCGCCCGGAAGTGGCGGCGGAGGATGAGGGCGAGGAATAATCCTCCCCTTTCCCTGGTAACGAAAAGAAAAGGCAGGCCGTTTGGCCTGCCTTTTTTGTTGTAAGAGTTTTTGGTGCAGATTTTTTCAAAAAGCTACAAAAACGCCGCCTTTTTTGAAAAAAAGGCGGCACCCAAAAAACTTTTGAACTTCAGTCAGATCGGCTTGTGGGCCTTGTCCAGCAGGCGGGAGATGAAGCCTTTCTTCTTCTCAGGCTTCGGCGCGGCCTTCTCCGCCTCCTCGGCGGCCGCCTTGGCCTTGTGCTTCATCCATTCATCCAGGGACTTGCCCGCCTTCTTGGCGCGCTCCTGCTCATAGGCGAGCTGGCCCTTGCTGAGTTTCTTATCGGTCGTCGTGCTCATCGGTCTCTCCAAATCTGGGCGGAGCCTAGCCTGCCGCTCCGGAAAATTCAACGGTGATTCACGCGCTGTTGCGCCGCGCCAGCAGCACACGCTCCAGCACCCCCAGCGCGGCATAGATCACGATGCCCGTGGCCTCCCAGCAGCAGAAGGGCCGCGAACATGCGCGGAATCTGCAGCCGGTAGCTGGCCTCGATAATCTGCCAGGCCAGCCCCGAGGCAAACCCGCCCGAGCCCGCCACGAACTCCGCCACCACCGCCCCCACCAGCGCCAGCGTGCCCGCCAGCCGCAGCCCGGTGAGGAAGAAGGGCAGGGCATAGGGCAAGGAGAGCTGGAACAGGATCTGCCAGCGTGTGGCGCCGTTCAGCTTGAACAAATCCAGCAGCTCCGGCGGCGTGGCGGCCAGCCCGGCGGCGGTGTTGGAGAGAATGGCGAAGAACGCCGTGATAACCGCGCAGGCCACCAGCGCCAGAAAAGGCTGCCCCACCCAGATGACGATCAGCGGCGCGATGGCGACAATCGGCGTCACCTGCAGCACCACCGCCCAGGGGTGGATGGCGGCGCGGAACAGCGGGCTCGCCGCCATGGCCACCGCCAGAAACACGCCGAGAAGGGTGGAAACCAGCAAGGCCGCCATCGTCACCGCCAGGGTGGAGAGCAGCCCAGCCCCCAGAGCGGCGCGGGCGTCGAACAAAGCCTGCAAAATATCGAGTGGCCCCGGCACCACATAGCTTGGCGTGTGCGTCAGCCACACCGCCGCCTGCCAGAGGGCCAGAGCGATCAGCCCGAAGGCGAAAGGGGCAATCCGTTCCACGGTCTTGTTCATGACGGCATGATCCGCTGGAGGCTGGCGGTGATCTCGGAGACCAGCGCGTGATAGGCTGTGCTGTTGCGCCGCTCTGGCCCCTCCGGCAGCGCTGGCGTCAGCTCGGCGGCGATGCGCCCGGGGCGAGGTGACATCACCACTATGCGGTTGGCGAGATAAGCGGCCTCGTAGATGGAGTGGGTCACGAACACCACAGTCTTGCCCGTGCGCCGCCACAGCGCCAGCAGATCATCCTGCAGCTTGTGGCGGGTGAACTCGTCCAGTGCGGCGAAGGGTTCGTCCATCAGCAGCAGCGCGGGCTCGGAAACCAGTGCCCGGGCGATGGAAACGCGCATCCTCATGCCGCCGGACAGCCCTTTCGGGCGCGTCTTGGCAAAGCCATCCAGCCCCACCTGCGCCAGGGCAGCCTGCACGCGCGGCGCTGCCTCGGCCCGGCTCACCCCGCGCAGGCGCAGCGGCAGGTAGACATTCTCCTCCGCATTCGCCCAGGGCAGAAGCGTGGGGTCTTGAAAGACATAGCCGATCTCCCCCGGTGCTGGTTTCCCGGCATGGCCCCAATCGATGCCGCCGCTGCTCGGCGCCTCAAGCCCCGAGAGCAGCCGCAACAGCGTGGATTTGCCGCAGCCCGAAGGCCCCAGCAGGGCCATGAAGCTGCCAGGGGCGATATCGGCGGTAATGTCCTCCAGCGCCTTGGTGCCGTTGCTGAAGATCTTCGCAACGTGGCGCAGCGCGAACATCAGTTCTGCTGCGGCCGGCCGTGATCGACGAATTGCAGCGTATAGGCGCTCTTGTAGCTCATGGATTTGTCGTACATCCCGGCTGCAACCATCTGGTTGAAGAAGCTCGCCCAGCGCGCATCGGTCATGGCGTAGATGCCAAGCGTCTTGGTGTCGCCGGAATCGACGATCCCGCGTGCCTTCAGCTGCTCATAGCCGAACTGGATCAGCCCGTCCGTCATGTCCGGGTTGGCGGCCTTGATCGCGGCGAAGGCGGGTTTGGGGTCTTTGTAGAGGAAGTCATACCAGCCCTGGGCGGAGGCATCGATAAAGCGCTTCACCAGCGCCGGATTCTGCTGCACCAGCTTGTCGCTGGTGGCGAGCAGGCTGGCATAGCCATCGAACCCGGCATCGGGCAGGGCCAGCACCACGGGCCATTCGCCGGTGGCCTGATGCACGAGGTACGGCTCGGAGGTCACATACGCCTCCTGAATATCCTTCTTGTTGGTCAGGAACGGCGTCAGCGAGAAGCCATAGGAGCGGAGCTGCGAATCCGTGTAGCCATATTTGGATTTGAGATAGAGCCACCAGCTCGCCCGCGTGTCGGTACTCACCGCGATGGGCTTGCCCTTCAAATCCTCGAACGAATCATTGCCCTCGCCATGGTGGGCGATCAGGCAGTCAGGGTCTTTCTGGAAGCCCGCAGCCACCACCTCGTAGGGGATATGCTCCTGCGCGAAATTCAGCGCCAGGAAGGCGTTGGAGGTGATGTCGAAATCCAGCTTGCCGGAGATCAGCAGCTGCGCGCTGTTCACCTGCGGCCCGCCCTGATAGATGGTCACATCCAGACCGGCTTTCTGGTAAAGCCCCTCGGCCAGGGCCTCGTAATAGCCGCCATATTCGGGTTCGGCGACCCAATCCAGGCCAAAGGTGATCTTGTCGGCGGCAAAGGCGGCGGGGGTGAAAAGGGTGATTGCGGCGGTTACGGCAAAGGCAACGCGGAGCGGGCGGAACATGCAGGCAACTCCAAACTCTTGAGATAAAGATCAAGACCTGCGAACCCGGCGAAACAGGCCGATGCAGGGGCACGAAAGGTACGCATTACCATGGGCGAAGCCAGGATCAAGGCGGGAATTTGGGTTTCGGCGGCGCTGCGGCTCGGCATGCTGGACAACAAGCCGGGCGTGGTGGTCCGCAAGGGCGACGCCGATGCCGGTGGCGTGCTGGTAAAGCTGTATGGGCGCACCGGCAGCATGGTGCTCAGCCAGTTCCGGGACATGGAGGGCGAACTGTCCTGGATGCGCGCCACCGGCCCGGAGCCGGTGCCCGAGGAGGTCGCCGACGACTATATCGCCAAGCAGGTCCGGTTCGACCCCGATCTCTGGGTGCTGGAGTTCGATGCGGCGGATTATCTGCCGCCGTTTGAGGGGAAGATTGTTTAGGAGTGGGTCATGGGAAAGCGAGTGCTTACGATCCCAAGTCGGACGTAGTTGTGCTGAGCGAATAAGGGGGCAGAGGCCGTTAGTGCTGCTCAGCCGTTGGTTGCCGTGCGATCCTCACGATAGGGGCTTGTCCTTCAAAGAACCGCATGACTTTCTCCTTTTCTACCAAATCAGTGTTGATGATCTCATTTAGTGGTCGACGCGAGGCGCCTATAATACGAGGCATAAGTGCTTTCATCAGATCAGTCAGAGGCTCGGTTGTGGATTGAGTGTTCCGTTTGTCGATCACGTCCACGCCAAAGGTATCAACAATAAACACCTTTAAGCCTTTAATGGCTGCGGTTTGAAGAGCGTCGTTTATGTGAGGATCGCCAAAACTATATCCGATAACCATAAGATGGGTATCTGGCTGACATAGTATTTCCTGAAATTCAGACTGGTACCTAGCCAATACTTTAAACGCACTGATACTCGCAGTCTTGTTGCCGCCCATTACGAGCAATTGTTCGCCATGCGGTTCAGCAAACCAATTGTAGGAGCCGTGCAGTTTATAAATGGGCTGGTAATTCTCCTGAGCGATGAATTCCGAACTCTGCATCATAGGGCTCCGCAACATGAATTGATATGCCTGGTTAGGCTCTTCTATAAGTTTCATGTAGGGCAAATAAGATCCGTACCATCGCTCAGACCATCGGACTGGCCCCGCATAAAGTGTCTCTAAAAGGGTATCTTGATTTAGCGTGAATATCGCATCGAATTGTGACAAAAGACGCTGTAGACGAGGGTCAGACGCGCGATGATCGAGCTTGTTGAAGGCCACCTGCATCGTGTTAAACATTCCGATTACAGCTTTCGTGAGCTTGTCTAAATGCTGTTTGGCTGCCTCAGATTTTTTTGATGAGTAATCGTCTTGTACCGTTGACAACGCTCCCTCGAAGCCTTGCCCCTGCAATTTTGCGCTCCACAAGATGTTCCTGAGGTAGTCATCAATCTCGGGTGCACCGAGAAGATATTCAAAGACCTCGTTAGCGAGCCAACCACCCCAATTTCGGCTGAAGCCGGCTCCTGTGAGTAAGTAGTGGGGCATTTCCAGGTTCCTCTATGTACGCGTTCATGAAACTAAATCCCGTCGAAGCAGGTGGCAATTTGGACTTCCGCAGACTGACATCTGTATCTCTAAATGCCAAGATATTCCGGATTCAAACCAAGGTTATGCAAATCAAAAATTCTACAAGCTAAAAAACCAACATCACGTTATTACCTAAATTCCCCAAACATGTTTCGCATGGAACATTCCTAGAACGCTCCACTAGCTTTCCCCTCAAGGGCAAGCCGCAGCCATAGCCTTCATCGCCTCATCCGGCGCCTTCACCTCTCGCCCCAGCATCCGCCCCAACGCCTTCGCCACCGCAATCGAATGCTGAATCTGGCAAGGTTTCACCAAATGATCCTCGCTATTGAAAAAATCCTGACGCGGATAGAGACTTCTCCCCCTGCAAACTCAGAAACTCCGCCCCATAAATCCGCCGCACCGCCGCTCGCGTGCCGGGTGAAATCCGAGCATCGTCAAAATCCACAGGCCAGCCGCCGATCACTCTCACGCCCTTCGCCCGCTCCTGCTTCACGAAGCGGGCGATCAGCCTGGTGCCATAGCCGGTTTCAATCTCCTGCGCTGATGGTCCCTCCCGCGCCGGGCCTGAGAGCAGCGCCTTGTCCGCCTGGGCTAGATCATTATCCACCCGGTCTCCCTGGGTGTCATATTCGCGGGCCAGCAAGCTTTGTGGTGTTTGCGTATGTGCCGCGGCCAAAGGCATTTCTGCCAGCGCCTCCAACGCATCTTCCAGCGTACAGCAGAACAGCGCGCCCAGAATCCGCCCCGGCGGCAATTGCGCCAGCACGCTGCGGTCCCGCCGGAGCAGAAATTCGCCATCCACCAAAGCGCGGTACTGCGCCGCGGTCATCGCATATTGTTGCAGCTCCATTGGCATATAGAGCACGTCACCAGAATGCAGCGCGGGGGCGTAGCGGATGAAAATCTCATCCAGCCCGATGCCAACCGCGATACCCGCATTCTCGCAAGGCAGGCCGAGCATCTGCCCCATCACCGCACAGCTATGGGAGAACGGCCCGTTGGACCCGGCGAGAATCACGAGCTTTGGTGAGGGCAGGGCAGCGAGGCGCGTGGTTTTCTGTGCCAGCTCCAACCGCAGCGGCCCCAGTGAGAGCGGGCGCTCCAGCACCAGCCCGAACAAGGCGAGGTAGAGAGCGACGGACAGCAGCGCGCAGCCCAGGAGACGCCGCATGCGCTAGAACTGGAAATAGAGAAACGGAATGGCGGCAGGCGCGAAGAACAAGGCCTGCAAGCTGAAGGCGAAGCTCGCCACCAGCGCCACGGCGCGCCGCTTGGCTCCCATGCTGTGCAAATCCGGCAGGCAGAGGGCGATAAACCAGCCAAGCGCCAGCAGCAGTAGAGCTTGCGGCAGGCTCATGCTGCGGGCGTCGCCCAGCCAGGGCAGCACCGGTACCACATGGCCGATTCCCGGCAGCAACGGCGCCAGCATCGCGGGCACCGCCAGCCCGTTCAGCCCGAACAATCCGCGATACATCTGCACCGCCGCGCCAAAACTCGGCGCCCGAAACGGCACCCAGGCCAGCAGCACGGCCAGCAGCGTTATGGCCCAGGAGAGGCGCTGCGGCACCACCAGCCCCAGCCGCTTGCTCCAGCCATGCAGCACCAGATAGACCCCGTGCAGCCCGCCCCAGAGCACAAACCGCCACGCCGCCCCGTGCCACAGCCCGCCGAGCAGCATGGTGATCATCAGATTGCGGATGCGCTCGCCCTCGCCATGCCGGTTCCCGCCCAACGGGATGTAGAGATAATCCCGCAAGAACCCGCTCAGCGTGATGTTCCAGCGCCGCCAGAAATCGCTGATATCCGTCGCCTGATAGGGGGAGTGGAAATTCAGTGGAAAGCTGATCCCGAACATGCGGGCAAGGCCGATCGCCATGTCCGAATAGCCGGAAAAATCGAAATAGATTTGCAAGCCATAAGCCAGCAGCGCGACCCAGGCTTCGATGAGCGAGATCGCGTCGCCCCGCCCGGCGGCGGCGAAGCCAGGGTCGGCGAAGCGCGCCAGCCCGTCCGCCAGGACGATTTTTTTGGCGAGACCCAGAAGGAAGATTTCCACGCCTTCCGCCAGCCTCGCCTGCACCTCACGGCGCGGCGCTAGCGTGGCCAGCTGCGGCAATATATGGCGGGGGCGCACGATGGGCCCCGAGATGAGGTGCGGGAAGAAGGCGATGAAGCAGGCATAATCCAGAAAAGGCGGAGGCTTCACCTCGCCCCGGTAGCTGTCCACCAGAAACATCACCTGCTGGAAGGTGAAGAAGCTGATGCCGAGCGGCAGTATGAGTCCCGGCCCCGTGAGCCCGAACATGCCCGCGATAAACCCGGCATATTTGAACAGCCCAAGCAGCCCGAGATTGAAAGCCAGCCCCGCCACCAGCCAGGGCTTACGCCGCGCCGCCCTGGCCATCAGCGCGGCGGCGCAAAAATTCACGAGGATGGAGCCGGTCAGCAACCCCAGCATCGGCGGCTTCCACCAGGCGTAAAACACCAAACTGCACCCCAGCAGCCACCAGAGAGCGCCGTTGCGCCACCGCCCCAACAGCAAAAAACCACCCAGCGCCAGTGGCAGGAAAGCTAGAATGAACAGCCTACTATTGAAGAGCAATTATTAACGCTCGTTAAGGTTGTTAATTTGCTGCTTAACCCAGCCTTGTTCCTCCGGCAATTGGCCGGGCCGGTTGGCGATGCTATAGCGCCGCGCCACTCCACAATGAGAGGCGGATTTACGATCCGGCTCTAACAGGTTCCTGATGAACGAGACGCCGACCACACACCCCGCTCTTCTCCCCGCCGGCCTGGCCGATGTGCTGCCGCCGGAGGCTGAACGGCAGGCGCGTTCCGCCGAGGCGATCATGGATTGCTTCGCTGCCCACGGCTATCAGCGCGTCACCCCGCCTTTGCTGGAGTTCGAGGATTCGCTCTTCGCCGGGTCCGGCGCCGCCACGGCGGAGCAGACCTTCCGGCTGATGGACCCGGAGAGCCAGCGCATGATGGGGCTGCGGGCGGACACCACGCCGCAGATCGGCCGTCTCGCCACCAGCCGCCTGGCCAATGCGCCGCGCCCGCTGCGCCTTGCCTATTCCGGCCCGGTGCTGCTGGTGCGTGGCACCCAGATGCAGCCGGAGCGCCAGCTCTCCCAGGCCGGGATCGAGCTGATCGGCAACGACACGGCGGCAGGCGGATGCCGAGATCATACTCACCGCCGTCGCCGCCCTGGGGGCTCTCGGGCTGAAGGATCTGTCCCTCGACCTCACCATCCCCCGGCTGGTGCCAAGCCTGCTGGACGCGGTGCCCGCCCATCTGCACCCGGCGCTGGCCCATGCGCTGGACCGCAAGGATTCCGCCGCCGTGGCCGAGCTGGGCGGCGCGCAGACAAAGCTGCTGTTGAGCTTGCTGGATGCCAGCGGCCCCGCCGCCCGCGCCGTGCCGGCTCTTCTGGCGGCTGGCCTGCCGCGAGGCCGGGCGTGCCCAGGCCGAGCGCCTGGCCGAGGTGGTGGCGGCGGTGCAGGCGGTTCTGCCCGGGCTGCAACTCACTGTCGATCCGGTGGAGTTCCGTGGCTACCGCTACCATACCGGCATCAGCATGACGATTTTCGCCACCGGCCAGCCGATGGAGCTGGGCAGGGGCGGGCGCTATCTCTGCGGCGATGCCGAGCCCGCCACCGGCATCACGCTTTACCCGGACAGCATCATCCGCCTGGCACCGCCCATGGCGCTGCGGCCGCGCGCCTATTTGCCGCACGGTACTACCCCCGCTGACGCTGAATCAGCTGCGGGCGCAGGGTTTTGCCACCGTGCCGGGGCTTGCGCCGCATCCCGCGCCGGGCGATGAAGCCTGCCGTCTCGGCTGTACCCATTTGTTCTTGAACGGCGTGATAACCGCCCTCTCCTGAATAGGATTTTGTAATGACCAACGTGACGATCATCGGCGCCCAATGGGGTGACGAGGGCAAGGGCAAGGTTGTGGACTGGCTGGCCAGCCGCGCCGACATCGTGGTGCGCTTCCAGGGCGGGCATAATGCCGGCCATACGCTGGTGGTCGGCAGCCAGACCTATAAGCTTTCTCTGCTGCCTTCCGGCGTGGTGAACGGCAAGCTCGGCATCATCGGCAATGGCGTGGTCATAGACCCGAACGCCCTGCTGGCCGAGATTGAGCGCGTGACCGCGCAGGGGCTGAAGGTGTCGCCCGAGACGCTGCGCATTGCCGAGAACGCGCCGCTGATTCTGCCTCTGCACGTGGCACTCGATCGCCGCGCGCGAGGCCGCTCGTGGCGACCGCAAAATCGGCACCACCGGGCGCGGCATCGGCCCGGCCTATGAGGACAAGGTGGCGCGCCGCGCCATCCGCGTCTGCGACCTTGCGGAGCCGGATACGCTTTCCGCCAAGCTGGATGAGCTGCTGCTGCACCATAACACCCTGCTGGCCGGCCTCGGCGCGCCGACCTTCAAGAAGGACGAGCTGCTGGCGAGCCTGCTGGCGTTGGCGCCGAAAATCCTGCCCTTCGCCGAGCCGGTGTGGGAGCGCCTGGCCGAGGCCAAGGCCAAGGGCGAGAAAATTCTGTTCGAGGGCGCGCAGGCGGTGATGCTGGATGTCGATCACGGCACCTATCCGTTCGTCACCTCCTCCAACACTGTCGCCAGCACGGCCGGGTCGGGCAGCGGCATGGGGCCGGATGCGGTGGGCCGGGTGCTCGGCATCGCCAAAGCCTATTGCACGCGCGTTGGCTCCGGCCCGTTCCCGACCGAGCTGCATGACGAGACCGGCCAGCTTCTGGGCGAGCGCGGGCATGAATTCGGCACCGTCACCGGGCGCAAGCGCCGCTGCGGCTGGTTCGACGCCGCCATGGTGCGCCAGGCGGTGAAGGTGGGTGGCATCCAGGGCCTCGCGCTCACCAAGCTCGACGTGCTGGACGGCATGAAGGAGCTGAAGATCTGCACTGGCTACACCATCAACGGCCAGAGCGTCCGCCATCTGCCCGCCGCCATGGCGGCCCAGGCGGCTGCGCAGCCGGTCTACGAGGTGATGGAAGGCTGGAGCGAGAGCACGCGCGGCGCGCGCAGCTGGGCGCAGCTTCCTGCGGCGGCGATCAAGTATGTGAAGCGCGTGGAGGAGCTGGTGGAAGCGCCGGTGACCCTGCTCTCCACCAGCCCGGAGCGTGACGACACCATCCTGATGCAGGACCCGTTTGCCGGCTGACCCGCAGCCTCGCGCCGCCATGAACCCGCTGGACCTGCTGGACAGGCTGGTGGGTCTGGTTTCGCGTCTGGGCATCAGCGAGTCGTTCATCCGTTTCGGTATCGTCGGCACGCTGGGTTTCGTGTGGGATACCGGAACGGTCTATATCCTGCGCAACTTCACCAATCTCTACGTCGCGGGTACGTGCAGCTTTCTCGTCGCCGCGACGCTGAACTGGATCGTCAACCGCCTCTGGACCTTCCGGCACGTGGATCACGCCGCCGCGCATGTGCAATGGGCAAAATTCATCATGGCGAACGCCGTCGGCTTCGTGGTGAACCGCGGTACTTTCTTCCTGTTGGTGGCGTTTTCCCCGCTGGTGGTGAAGCATCCTGTCATCGGCATTGCCGCTGGGTCCGCCGCCGGGCTGGTCTTTAATTATTTCCTTTCCAAACGTTTCGTTTTCCGGTAACTCAATCTAAAGTAATAAACTGTTAATGTTAGCAACCAGGGGGCGTTTGCCGATGGTTGAGATGCGCGCCGGTTATCTCTCGCAGGCAAATTTTCGCTTAGATACGCAATCTTACGTTGATAAGCCCACGCCTTATGTCGGGCTGAACTGGCGGCTGGCCCTGGCGGATATGTTGATTATTCTGGCGCTGCCGCTGCTGGGGGCCCTGCTACGGCAGGAGAGCGAGAATTTCCCACGCTATCTGCTCTTTTGGGAAATATTGGCGCTGTTTGCAGTGGGGCTCACCGCCTCCCATGGCGGTTATGCGCCGGGTGGGCGCTGGCGCCGGGGGATGACCGCCGCTCTCTGCTTCCTGGCTACCGGCGCGGCGCTGCTGGGGCTTGCGGTGCTCTTGGGTCATCCCGGCATTCTGATGCGGCGCTGGACAGTGCCGGACCTCACCATCACACCCTTGCTGCTGCTTTCCATGCGCACCGCGCTTCCCGCCCGCGCCGTGGCGCCCGCTTCTGATGATCCCGGCGGCACGCTGGTGGTGTGTTACGACCGCTGCCCGCGCGATCTGGCGCAGGCGTTGGCGGAACAGCTTCTGCCAACACGCATTGCCGGCGTGCTGTATCTCGCCGCCTTGCGCGAGGCAGCACGCTGGCCGGAATTGCATGATGCCGGGGAGCTGCTGCGCAACCTCTCTGTCCAGCCCGTGCAGAACGTGGTGTTCGTGCACCACCCGGCGCTGGAAGCGTTCGACACCGCGCCACAGCGGGAATTATTGCAAGAGCTGCTGACCTATCCGGCGCGGATCTGGCTGGCTTTCGACCTCTCCGCTAATTTGCCGGATGTGCTGCGCGCCCGCACCGGCGGCTGCAAGCTGGTGCCGGTGGTTACTGACGATCTCATCACCTCCCGCCACACCGTGAAGCGGGGGTTTGATATCGTGCTGGCCTCGCTGCTGCTTCTGCTCTGCGCCCCGCTGCTGGCGGTTCTGGCCCTGCTGGTGCGTTTGAGCGGCCCTGGCCCGGTGATCTTCCGCCAGAGCCGCATTGGCGCGCAAGGGCGGCCCTTTACGGTGTTGAAATTCCGCACCATGCGCAATGAGCCCGCCTCGGCCTTCACCCAGGCCAGCCCAGGCGATGAACGGGTAACGCGGATCGGCCGCTTCCTGCGCCGTACTTCGCTGGATGAACTTCTGCAGCTCATCAACGTCATACGCGGCGAGATGTCCCTGGTCGGGCCGCGCCCGCACGCGCCGGAAACGACGGTTGAGGGGATCAGCTTCGAAAGCGCTTTGAAGCTCTACCGGCTGCGCCACAGGGTGAAGCCCGGCATCACCGGCCTGGCGCAGGTGCGCGGGCAGAGGGGGGAGACGCGCAACCTCCCGGCGCTGGAGCACAGGCTGGCCAGCGACATTGAATATATCCAGAACTGGTCGGTGGGGCTGGATATCGCCATTCTGCTTCGCACCCTGCCGGTGCCGTTCGGCCAGACGAATGCCTGCTGAATCGGCGCCAAAATTGCTGGCCGGTCAGCGCCCTCCGCCCGGTGCGTATGATGCCGATATCGTCATTCTCTGCCTGGGCAGGTTGGCGGAGACGAAGGCGGCCATCGCCTCAGCTTTGGCGCAGCGCGGCGGGCGGTTTCATGTCTCGGTGCTCGATCAAGGTTCTGAGCCGGAGATGCTGCATGAGCTGGGGGTGAGTTTCCGCAACGCGTCGAATTTTGCGCTGTATGGCGCTGCAGCGAATCGCGGCGTGGCCGCCGGGCGCAACATGCTGGCCTCGCTCGGCCATGGGCGGGTCGTCGTGGGGCTGGATAATGATGCGCGCTTTGCGGATGTTTCCGTGGTGGCGGGCGCGGTGCGGCGTTTTGAGAAAACCCCTGATCTCGGCGCCATCGGTTTCTGCATCCTGGCTTCGGACGGGCAGGGGCCTGACCTGACAAGTTGGGGCTACCCCAAGGCCTTGCTGCCGCGCTACCGTGCCCGGTTCGAGGCCACTTCCTTTGTCGGTGCCGGGCATGCCATCCGCCGCGCCGCTTGGAGCGCGGTGGGGGGCTATGATGAAAGCTTCTTCTTCACGTGGGAGGAATATGATTTCTGCCTCGCCGCCATCGCGCGCGGCTGGCGGGTTCTGTACGATGGCAGGCTGGCGGTGATCCATACGCCTGCCGCCGAGGCGCGCTATCACTGGCAAGGCACGCGGATGACGCATTTCGTCCGCAACCGGCTCATCATCGGCCGCAAATGGGGGCAGTCCTGGCTGGCGCTTGCCCCACGCATTCTGGGCTATGGGCTGATCGCGGCAAGGCATCATTGCTTCGGCGCGGCGTGGGAAGGGTTCAAACAGGCCTGGGCCGCGCCCATAAGCACCCCGCGCAAAATGCCAGAGCCGATGCGGACCTATCTGAACGCGCATGAAACGCGGCACCGCGGCTCGCTGCTCACTCGTCTTCGGCTGGAGCTTTTCGGCCGCCTTCCGGCATGAGCGCCAGCGGGTGATGCGCCTGCACCAGCTTCTGCAACCGCTCCGCCAGCACATGGGTGTAGATCTCGGTGGTGGCGATGTCCGCATGGCCGAGCAGCTTCTGCAAAGCCCGCAAATCCGCCCCATGCGCAAGCAGATGTGAGGCAAAGGAATGCCGCAGCACATGCGGGGAGAGTCTGGCCGGGTCCAGCCCTGCTTCGATGCGCCGCCTGTTTCAGCAGCAGCGCAAAACCCTGGCGGGTCATGGGCTGGGCCGAGTCGCGCCCGGCAAAGAGATAGCGCGCCTTGGCGGGCGAGGCGGCGCGCAGTGCGGCGGCGGCGTGGCGGGCAGCGTCGGAAAGCGGGATCATCCGCTCCTTGCCGCCTTTGCCCTTTACCAGCAGCATCATCGCATCGGTCGTCAGCGCCCCGGCGCGCAGGGAGAGCATCTCCGTCACGCGCAGCCCGGTGGAATAGAGAATTTCCAGCCCCGCCTGCGCTTTAAGCCCCGGCAGGCCCTCCATGCCCTTTGCCGCGTCCAGCAGCGCCTCCACCTCGCTCTCGCTCAGATATTTCGGCAGCGCTTTCGGGAGTTTCGGCGCGCTCACCTCGGCGGCGGGGTTGTCCTCCCGCGCGCCCTCGCGCAGCAGGAAGAGATAGAATTGCTTCAGCGCCGAGAGCCTGCGCGCCTGTGTCCTGGCCGCCATGCCGCTGCTGCCGAGGCTCTGCATATAGGCGGCGATATCCCCGGCCCCCGCCTCGGCCAAAGCCTTGCCGCGCCCCAAAAAGGCTGAGAAATCATCGAGATCCGCCTGATAGGCCGCCAGTGTATTGGCGGCCGCCCCGCGCTCGGCGGCCAGCATTTCCAAAAAGGCTTCCACGCGGCTATCTGGCATCATTGCCGCTATGTGATAAGCGTGCGCGCCGATGTCACTCAATAGTCAAACCTCTCCGGATTTACCGCGCAGCATCGTGCTGATTGGCCTCATGGGCGCGGGCAAGACCGCCATCGGCAAGCGTTTGGCGGCTTTGCTTGGCCTGCCTTTCTACGATGCCGATGAAGAAATCGAACGTGCGGCGGGCATGACCATCGCTGAGATTTTCAAAACCCATGGCGAGGCTGCCTTCCGTGCCGGGGAGAAGCGGGTGATCCAGCGCCTGCTTAGCGATGGCCGCGTTGTGCTGGCCACCGGCGGCGGCGCCTTCATGGATGCTGAGACCCGCGCGGCCATCCGCGAGCGTGCCACCTCCGTCTGGCTGCGCTGTCCCATCCCCGTGCTGGTGCAGCGCACCGCCGGGCGCACTCACCGGCCCCTGCTGAACGCGGGCGACCCGGCCGAGATTCTGGCAAAGCTTTCCGCCGTGCGCAGCCCCGTCTATGCGCTGGCTGATATTATTGTCGACGGATCAGAGGACCCTCCGCACGTGACCACCGCCAATGTCGCCAGCGCCATCGAGAAATATCAGGCGCCCCGCCGGGTTGAGGTGAAGCTCTCCCAGTCCAGCTATGACGTACTAATCGGCGCCGGGCTGCTGGCCCGCGCCGGGGCGTTGATGGCCCCGCTGCTGCCGCAGCCGCGCTGCTTCATCGTCACGGATGAAACTGTGGCCAAGTTGCATTTGCCCGCCCTCACCACCAGCCTGGATGAGGTCGGCATCGCGCATGAAAGCTTCATCGTGCCGCCGGGCGAGGCGTCAAAGAGCTTCGCCTCCTGGCAGAAACTGATGGAGAATCTGCTGGGATCAAAAATCGACCGCAAGACCACCATTGTGGCGCTGGGCGGTGGCGTGGTCGGGGACCTTGCGGGCTATGCCGCCGCGTCCGTCCTGCGCGGCGTGCCCTACGTGCAGATTCCCACCAGCTTGCTGGCGCAGGTGGACAGCTCCGTCGGCGGCAAGACCGGCATCAACTCCGTCCATGGCAAGAATCTCATCGGCGCTTTCTACCAGCCGCTGCTGGTGCTGGCCGATACCGGCGTGCTGGACACACTACCCCCCCGCGAGCGCGCGGCGGGTTATGCCGAGATCGTAAAGGCCGGGCTGATCGCCGATGCGGCCTTCTATGATTGGTGCGAGGCGCATGCGCTCTCCATGCTGGAGGGCGACAAGGATTCGCTGGCCCACGCGATCGAATATGCCGTGCTCTTCAAGGCCCGCGTGGTGGGCGATGATGAGCGCGAGACCAAGCCGAATGACGGCCGCGCCTTGCTCAATCTTGGCCACACCTTTGCGCACGCTTTGGAGGCCGAGACCGGCTACGGCAACGGGCTGTTGCATGGCGAGGCAGTGGCCACAGGGCTGGTGCTGGCCGCGCATCTCTCCGCCACCCTGGGGCTCGCGCCGCAGGAGGACACGCCGCGCATCGCCCAGCATCTTTCCGAAACCGGCCTGCCCATCCGCATCAAGGATCTGCCGGCGGAGCATCTGCTGGCGCATATGAAGCTGGATAAGAAAATGCGCGGCGGCAAGCTGCATTTCGTGCTGACACGCGGCATCGGTAAGGCGTTCACCAGCAGTGACGTGCCGGAAGAGGCCGTGCGCGCTGCTCTGCTCGCCAACGGCGCGGTGTAAGTTTTAAAAGTTTTTGGGGGTATGGGGGCTTTTTACAAAAAGCCCCCGTGAAAAAGCGCTCTAATTCTTCAGGATTGAGCGTCGGGCGAGAGCACCACGCAGCCTGTTGGCCCGCCGGAGAGGCGGCTGCAGGCATTCACCGCCTCGTCATGCTGCAGCCCCACGAAGCGGGCGCGGTATTTCACGCCGTCGCCCGTGTGGATGGTCATCACCACCGGCTGGGCCCTCATCAAAATATTGGCGCCGGTCAGCTCCGCCATGCCCAGTGCCGCCTTGGCGTTGGAGGAGGTGTCATACGCGCCCACCTGAATGCCCCAGCTATGCCTGCCGGAATTGAAGGCGACGTTTTGCACCGCAGGCGTATCGGCCATGGCGGACGGAATCAGGGAGAAGTTCCGCTGGCTGGGAACCGGGGGCGGGGCGGGCAGGTTGTTGCTGGCCACCATCACCGGCGCCGTGTGCACCACTGGCGGTGGCGGCGGAGGCAGGCTGCTGGGGGAATAGACCGAAGAGGCGGACGCAACCTCTACCGGCGGTGGTGGCGGCAGGTCGCTGGGGGAATAAACCGAAGAGGCGGATGCCACCTCTACCGGCGCGGGTGGCGGCACAGGGGCGGCCTGCACGGGAGCGGGCGGTGCCATCGGAACGGCCTGCACGGGGGCTGGATGGAGGCGATCTGCACCGGCGCATTTTGGGCTTCCGCCGCTTCAATCTGCGCCACCTGGGGCATGATGGAGGACACCGGCACCGTAACCGGCGCGGGGGAGCTGTCATCATCCGGCACGGAGACCGGCGCCAGCGAGGCAACCTCAACCGGCGCAGAAAGCTGCGAGGGGGTCGGCGCCTCGGGCGTGAAGCCGTCAGGCAATATCCCGCCATCCTGGCCCATCGGCTCGGTGTTCAACGCCAGCTCATCCGCGGCGGAACGTCGCTGCGGATAATAACCGTCGATGTTCGGTGCGATCATCGCGACGTAATTGGTCGTCTCACTTGGCAGCGGTTCGTGGTCGTTGATGAAGGAATCAAGCCGCCCCGGCCCGGCATTATAAGCCGCCAGGAAGCCCGGCGAGCCATAGAGCTGGTACATTTCATGAATGTACGCCGCCCCGGCCATGATGTTGTCGTACGGGTTGAACGGGTCGTCGCCGAGGCCGTAGCGGTCCGCCATCTCCTGGTAGGTGCCGGGCTCAAGCTGCATCAGCCCCATGGCCCCGGCGGAGGAGACGATAAGCTGCCCGCCGCTATATTCATGCCCGCCGGATTCCACGCGCATCACTTGGCGAATCCACATCGCCGGCACGTCGAAATGCGCGGCGGCGATGTTGATATAAGGCCCCCACGGGTCGCCGGGCGGGCCGGGCGGGTTATAATTATGCGCCGCATGCGCCAGATAATAGGCCGTGCTCTCCCCCGCATAGCGAGAGCCATGGCCGCCCGCGCAAGCAGACAGAAGCGCCAGGCCAGCACAACCCGCCGCGAGGCCGGGTTTCAGCCTCACCGCTTTCCGAAGAAAGAAGTCGGCCAGAATTCTGGTTGAACCCAAGGTTAGAAGCCTCCAGGCAGTCCGTCCGCCATCGAGTTACGGTATTTCGCTCAATGATGGCTTAAAAAAGGTGTTATAACCACTTAAACTAGCGTCAAACTCAGGGCAAGGAAAACCTGCCTGGCGCTGAGCCAGTTTCGCCGGATCAATCCAGACCCGTCGCGCGCCGGACGCTACCGGAACGATGGCTGGCCGTGCTAGCAACATGTCATGCGTCTTACCCATCCCGCGTGTCTGGCAGGTTTAAGTCTTCTGGCGGGATGTGCCGCCTCCCACCCCGTGGCGCAGCGGCCAGTCAGCTTGGCGCAAGGGGTTGCCTACACGGCGACAGTGCTTTCCGTGCGGCCGGTTGGCTCGGGGCTGGCCTTGCCCCAGGTGATGCAGATTCTGGGCGAACCCGCCGCCGACCCGCCGGCCCAGGCCGAGGAAATTGTGGTGCAGCTGCCTGACGGGTCAGTCAAATCCCTGGTGCCGCCGGCGGGCGCGGCGCTTGCCACGTTGGCCCCCGGCACGCAGGTGGTGATTACGGAAACACCGCAGATGCGCATCATCGCGCGCTAGGCAAGTCGGAGGGATTTTGCTCAACCTATTGGAAAAAATTATGAAATCGGGAAGTCACGGGTAAACATCTTGTCATGAGAAGACGCAGCCGTTGAAGCCGCGCCCTGGTTCGGCTATCGGCAGCACATGAACATGCTCGCGCCGGACTCCGGCCAGGCTGGTGCCGGCCTCTCGCGATCCGTCCAGTCCTCATCCCAGCCCGTGATCATCGCCGCGTCCCATGGCTGGCGGGCGAGGGCGGCGGCTGCCGTGAAGGATCTCGGTGAGACGATGCGCCTTTGGCCCCTGGTCTGGACGCTCAGCTTCTTCGACATCAGGCTGCGGTATCGTGGCTCACTGCTGGGGCCGTTCTGGCTGACCCTCTCGACCGCCGTGATGATCGCCGCCATCGGCTTCGTCTATTCCCAGCTCTTCCGGCAGAATGTCGCGGCGTATCTGCCCTTCCTCGCCATTTCGCTGGTGCTGTGGGGGTTCATCAACGCCATCACCGCCGAGGGCGCCACCTGCTTTTCCCAATCCGTGGCGATGATCCGCGCCATGCGGATGCCCCATGCCCTGCACGCCGCCCGGGTGGTTATGCGCAACCTGCTGGTGCTGGCGCATAATCTCGCCGTCATCGTCGTGGTGTTCGTGATCTTCCCGCCCCATCTCTCCTGGTCGATGCTCAGCGTACTGCCAGCTTTGGCGCTTTGGGTGGTGGATGCCTTCGCGGTGGCGCTGCTGCTGGGGCTGGTCGGTGCCCGCTTCCGCGACGTGCCGCCCATCGTCGGTAGCATCATGCAGATCGCCTTTTACGTCACGCCGATCATGTGGAGCCCGGAGATGCTGGCGCATCGCGGGCTCGGGCTCAGCCTGGCGCTGATCGAGCTGAACCCGTTCTACGGGCTGATGGAGATCCTGCGCGGCCCGCTGATGGGCCAGGCGTTAAATCCCGCGGCCTGGACCAACGCGCTCGCCTATTCCGCCGTGCTGGTCCTGGTCTCCTTCCTGACTTTTTGTGCGCGCCCGGCCGCGCATTCCATATTGGGTGTGAACCGTGGCGAAGCTGCTGGTTGAAAATGTTTCGGTCTCCTTCCCGCTTTATCACGGGGAGAGCCGCAGCCTGAAAAAGACGATGTTCGCCGCCGCCTCTGGCCGGATGGGCGAGGATTCCAAGCACCGCCTGACGGTGGAGGCGCTGCGCGACGTGTCCTTCTCCCTCAAAACCGGGGACAGGCTGGGCTTCATCGGCTCCAACGGCGCGGGCAAGACCACGCTGCTGCGCACCATGGCGGGCATTTATGAGCCAATCATCGGGCGCATGGTGATTGATGGCGCGGTGACAGCATTGCTCGACCCTGGCCAGGGCATGAATTTTGACCTGACCGGCAATGAGAATATCCGGCTGCGCGCCCTCTTCAGCGGCTATTCCGACGAGCAGATTGAGCATTTGCAGGAGGATGTGGCGCTATTCTCCGAGCTGGGGGACTTCCTCAGCCTGCCGGTGCGCACCTATTCCTCCGGCATGGTGGTGCGGCTTGGCTTTGCGCTGGCCACCGCCATCCACCCGCAGATTCTGTTGATGGATGAATGGATCCTGGCCGGGGACGCGGCCTTTCTGGGCAAGGCGCGGGAGCGGTTGGAGACGATGGTGGGAAGTGCGGAAATCCTCGTCCTCTCCTCCCACAACGCGGCGATCCTGCTGCAATGGTGCAACAGGCTGATCTGGATGGAGGGCGGGCGTGTGCATGCGGATGGCACGCCGGAGGAAATTCTCGCCGCCTATCTGCCGCCGGATCAGTTCGAGCAGGCCAAGGCCTCAGCCGTGCACACCGTAGCGGCCTAAAACTCATGGCCCGCATTGCCTATGTGAATGGCCGCTACCTGCCTTTGGCGCAGGCCAGCGTGAATATCGAGGATCGCGGCTACCAGTTTGGCGACGGCATCTATGAGGTGTTCTTCGCCTATCGCGGCAAGCTGATCGACGAGGCGCTGCATTTCGCCCGGCTCACGCGCAGCCGGGGCGAGATCGGCCTGCCGGCCCCCATGGGCGATGCCGCGCTGCGAACCGTGATCCATGAGCTAATGCGCCGTAACAGGGTGGAGACGGGGCTCGTCTATCTCCAGCTCACGCGCGGCGTGGCGCGGCGGGACCATTATTTTCCAACCCCGGCACCGCGCCCGGCTTTGACGCTCACCGTGCGGCCCAAGCCGGAGCCGCCGGAGGAGCTTGCCGGCTGGAGTGCCGCCGCCATCACAATGCCGGATGAGCGCTGGGGGCGTTGCGACATCAAATCCGTCAATCTGTTGCCCAACGTGCTGGCGCGCGAGGCGGCGAAGCAGGCCGGGGCGTTGGAAGCCATTTTGTTCGATGAACAGGGCATGGTGACGGAAGGGGCTTCCAGCTCGGTCTGGATTGTCGGCCCCGATAACGTGCTGCGCACCAGGGCGCTGGACCATCACGTGCTGCCCGGCTGTACCCGCGCCGCTTTGCTCGGGGATGTGGCGGCGGAGGGCGTTGCCTTTCAGGAAGACGGGTTTTCACTGGAGGCGTTGCGCGGCGCCCGGGAGATTTTCATCACCAGCGCCACCTCCTTCGTGAAGCCGATCACGCGGCTGGACGGGAGCCCGTGGGCAATGGCGCGCCGGGGCTTATCGCCAGCCGTCTCTATACGCGCTATCTTGCGCGGCTGAAGGGAGACTGAGCCCGTGTACAACCCGCCCGCCTTTGCCGAAACCGACCCCGAGGAGCTGCAGGCGATCATGCGCGCCGCCTCTCTGCCGGTGCTGGTTTCGCCCGCGCGCGGCGGCGGGCTGCTGGCCACGCATCTGCCGCTTATGTTCCAGGCGCCGGACAGGATCATCGGCCATGTGGCCAAGGGCAATTTCCATTGGCGGGATTTCGATCCCGCGCAGGAGTTGCTGGCCATCTTCGCGGCAGAGGACGGCTATGTCAGCCCCTCCTGGTATCCTAGCAAGCAGGAGAGCGGGCGCGTGGTGCCGACCTGGAATTATAGCGTGGTGCATGCCACCGGGCGGCTTTCCATTGTCGAGGAGCCCAAGCCCTTGCTGGAGATCGTCACCGCCCTGACCAACCGTTATGAGGCAGGCCGCGCGCATCCTTGGGCTGTTTCCGACGCGCCGGATGACTACATCGCGGCGCAGTTGAAAGGCATTGTCGGGCTGGTGCTGACGATCACGAAGCTGGAAGGCAAGGCCAAGCTCAGCCAGAACAAAAGCCTGGCCGACAGGGAAGGCGTGATCGCGGGAAGTGCTGAGGAAAACCCTGCACTTTCCGCCGCCATGAAGCGCCAGCTTTAGATTTACACCCGTTCCAGCACGGCTCGCTTGTGGGGCGGGGGCGCCACGCTGGCATGCACGGGCGGTTGGGCAGCGCCGGTGTTGAACTTTGCCAGCAGGCGCGAGATGTTTTCCGCCTCATGCGCCAATGTCTGGCTGGCGGCGGCGGCTTCTTCCGCCATGGCGGCGTTGGCCTGGGTCATCTGATCCATCTGGTTCACGGCAATATTCACCTGCCCCAGCCCGGTTGACTGTTCCTGCGCGCTGGCGGCTGCCTCGCCGATGGCGCTATCGATCCCCAGAACATGCTTGGCGATCCGGTCGAGCGATTGCCGCGCTTCGCCAACGGATTTCACACCCACCGCGACAATTTCGCCCGAGCCGATGATGAGGGTTTTGATCTCCTTCGCCGCGTCTGCCGAGCGCTGGGCCAGGGCCCGCACCTCGGTGGCGACCACGGCGAAGCCCCGCCCGGCATCGCCCGCGCGCGCCGCCTCAACCCCGGCATTCAGCGCCAGCAGATTGGTCTGGAAGGCGATCTCATCGATCACGCCGATGATATTGGCGATTTTCGCGGAACTTTCATCGATCTTGCCCATGGCCTGCACGGCCTTGCCCACCACCTGATTCGAGCTTTCCGTGTCGCCCCTGGCCTGGCCCGCCATGCCGCGCATGCCGGCGGCATTTTCAGCCGTCTTACGCATCGTGGCGGTGATCTGTTCCAGCGCCGCCGCGGTCTCTTCAAGATTCGCCGCCTGGCGCTCGGAGCGCATGGAAAGCTGCCCGGACGAGTTGTTTACCGCGGCCGAAGTCTGGAGGATGCTCTGCGCCGAGGCGGAGATTTCGAGCATCGTTTCACGCAAAGCCGCCACGGCATTGTTGAAGTCGCCGCGCAGGCTGTCGATCGACGGGATCAGGGGCTTGCCCAGATGCGCCTGCAGATCACCCTGGGCGAGGTCCGACAAGGCCCGCCCGATCTGCTGGATATTCTCCATACGCTCAGAAAGGTCGGTGGCGAATTTGATGATTTTCACCACCTCGCCGCGGGTGTTGAACACCGGGTTGTAGCTGGCCTGCAGCCAGATATCGCGGCCGCCTTTACCAATGCGGTGATAATCGGCGGAGAAGAACTCGCCATCATTCAGCCGCCGCCAGAATTGCGCATATTCGGCGCTGGCGGCGAAGCCCGGCTCCACGAACAGCCGGTGATGCTGGCCTTTAATCTCCTCCAGCCTGTACCCGACCGTGGCGAGGAAATTCTGGTTCGCATCCAGAATCGTGCCGTCAGGATTGAAGCTGATGACCGCCTGGGAGCGGTTGATGGCGTTCAATATGCCGCAGGTCCTCTGTGGCTTTCTCGTGCGCTTCGGTCACGTCCAGCGCGAGCTTGATGATCTTCTTCACCTTGCCGCCGCGCCCGCGCACCGGGGTGTAGGAGGCCTGGAGCCATAAATCCCGTCCCGCCTTGTCCACGCGGTGATATTGCCCGGTCTGGAATATACCCTTGGAGAGGTTTGCCCAGAATGTTTCGTATGCCGGGGCTCGCAGCGTCCTTAGCTGGCATCAGCACGCGGTGATGGCGCCCCACCAGCTCCGACAGCGCATAGCCGGTGGTTTTCAGAAACGGCTTGTTTGCCCCCAGAATGACGCCCTGGGGGGTGAATTCAATAACGGCGAAGGAGCTGCGCAACGCACTGAGCGTGGCGGCTTCCTGGAACAGTTTCAGCGGATTTTGGACAGGCATGGGCGGGGGCTCTTCCTGCGGTTGCTCCAAACAGCTTAATGTTCATTTCGCTAATGCTAGGTAAATCCGTGCCTAAAAAAAAGCCCGGCAGCTTGCGCTACCGGGCTTTTTTAAATGCGTCATGCGATTACTTCGGATTGGCCCTGTCGGGCCAATCCTGAAGTCATCGCAAGCCGGGATTAGTCTTCGGTCTGCTGGTTGCGGCGGCGGATGGCCGCACCCAGGATGTCGCCCAGCGAGGCGCCCGAGTCGGACGAGCCGTATTCGGTGATCGCCTGCTTGTCCTCGTCGATCTCCTTGCCCTTGATGGTCAGCTGCAGCTTGCGGGCTGCGCGGTCCACCGCGGTGATCTTGGCATCGATCTTGTCGCCAACCGCGAAGCGCTCGGGGCGCTGCTCGGCCTTGTCGCGCGCCAGCTCGGCGCGGCGGATGAAGCCGGTCAGCACATCGTCCACCTTCACCTCGATGCCATTGCTCTGCACGGCGGTAACCACGCAGGTGACGATCTGGTTCTTGTGGATGCTGTCCAGCACGCCGGCGGCCGGGTCGACCTCAAGCTGCTTGATGCCGAGCGAGATGCGCTCCTTCTCCACGTCCACATCCAGCACCTTGGCCTTGACGATTTCGCCCTTGCCGAACTTGGCAATGGCGGCCTCGCCGGTCTCTTCCCAGGAGAGGTCGGACATGTGGATCATGCCGTCGATCTCCGGGCCGACCGCGATGAACAGGCCGAACTCGGTGATGTTGCGGATCTCGCCCTCGACGATGGAGCCGATCGGGTGCTCGTCCTGGAACTCTTCCCAGGGGTTGCGCTGCACCTGCTTCAGGCCCAGCGAGATGCGGCGCTTGGAGGCGTCGACATCCAGCACGACCACTTCCACTTCCTGCGAGGTGGAGACGATCTTGCCCGGGTGGGCGTTCTTCTTGGTCCAGGACATCTCGGAGACGTGCACCAGACCCTCGACACCGGCTTCCAGCTCCACGAAGGCGCCGTAATCGGTGATGTTGGTGACGCGGCCGGTGACCTTGATGCCCGGCGGGTACTTGGCGTCCACACCTTCCCACGGATCGGCCTCGAGCTGCTTCATGCCCAGGGAGATACGCTGGGTGTCGGCATTGAAGCGGATCACCTGCACCTTCACCGGCTGGCCGATGGTCAGCGCCTCGGCCGGGTGGTTGATGCGCTTCCAGGCGATGTCGGTCACGTGCAGCAGGCCGTCGACGCCGCCGAGATCAACGAACGCACCGTAATCGGTGATGTTCTTGACCACGCCATCGAGGATCTGGCCTTCCTTCAGGCCGGTGATCAGCTCGGAGCGCTGCTCGGCGCGGGTCTCTTCCAGCACCGCGCGGCGGGAGACGACGATGTTGCCGCGCTGGCGGTCCATCTTCAGGATCTGGAAGGGCTGGGCGACACCCATCAGCGGGCCAACATCGCGGACCGGGCGGATATCGACCTGGGAGCCGGGCAGGAAGGCCGTGGCGCCGCCGAGATCGACGGTGAAACCGCCCTTGACGCGGCCATGGATCACGCCGTTCACGCGGGTCTGGACCTCGAAGGCCTTCTCGAGCTGGGTCCAGCTCTCCTCGCGCCGCGCCTTCTCGCGCGACAGCACCATGGAGCCGTCCTTGTCTTCATAACGCTCGATGAAGAGGTCGAAGACGTCGCCGGGGTTCACCTCGGGCTTGGCGCCAACGGGGGAGAACTCGCGCAGCGGGACGCGGCCTTCGGACTTCAGGCCGACATCGACGATGACGTAATCGTCGTCGATGCGCAGCACGCGGCCGGAGACGACGGAACCTTCGAACCCGGCGGCACCGCCGAGGGAGGAATTAAGCAGGGCGGCGAAATCATCGGTGCCGGAATAAGCCGGCGCGTCGGAATGACGCTGAGCAATGTTGGGGGAAGCCATGTGGCTGTATATGTCCTTGAAACGAACCGGTTTGCGGTCCGCGTTGGGTTTGCGCGGCCTGAATTGCAGGCAGCGGCTAGACCATCCCTGATCGTACCAGGGATGTCCGGGTTGAGCGATGGGGGTTCTTTAGACCCCATGGCGGGGAAGTCAAGCAAAACCGCCGGGTTTGACGGGGTAGGGGCACGTTCTACCCGCTGATGCCGGAATGGTGGCGATTGAGGTTATTTCCAGGCATATCGGCGGATGTCCGGACACAGCCCAATTTCAGGTGGCGGAGCCATGAGAGACAGCGTCCACAGGCTTCATGTTCGCGTATTAGCTGCTATAAGCCTGACGCAATGACACATCTCCGCTCCGGCCTTGCCCGTCTGTCCCTGCTCGCCCTCGGTCTTAGCCTTGGCAGCGTGTTCAAGCTCCCCCAAAGGAGATGCGTCGCTAGGCGATTTCGCCAACGGCACGATCCCCCCGCCGGATCAGGCCTACGCAGTCGCCGTCAAGCAGATGCAGGCCGGCAATTATGACAAGGCGGTGAAGGATTTCAACGTACTGCAGGAGACTTACCCCTACTCCACCTGGTCCACCCATGCGGAGATCCTGGCGGCCTACTCGCAGTACAAGCAGATGGATTATGACGACGCGATCAGCTCGCTGAACCGCTTCATCCAGCTGCACCCGGAGAATGACGAAGTCGCCTACGCCTACTACCTGAAATCGCTCTGCTATTTCGAGCAGATCGACGATGTGCAGCGCGACCAGACCTCGACCTATGAGGCGATCCAGACCCTGCAGGACGTGATCACCCGATTCCCGGACAGCGCCTACGCCCGTGATGCGCGCGTCAAGATGCGCCTCGCCTATAACCGGCTCGCCGGGCATGAGATGGTGATCGGCCGGTACTACCAGAAGCAGCATCTCTACGCCGCCGCCATCGGCCGCTACCAGGATGTGGCGAACAGCTACCAGACCACCACCTACGCGCCGGAAGCCCTGGAGCGCATGGTGGAGGTGGATCTGGACCTTGGCCTGACCGACCCGGCCATCCGCGCCGCCTCTGTGCTGGGCTATAACTATCCCGGCAGTTCCTGGTACGTGACCGCCTATAACAAGCTGAAATCAAACGGGCTGGTGACGCAGAGCGACGAGGCCTCCGCGAACACCGACGCGGTGACGCCGCCTGCGCCCAAGTCGACGCACCACTGGTACTGGCCATTCTGACAAAACGATGCTGAACAGCCTCTCGATCCGCGATGTCGTGCTGATCGAGCGGCTCGATTTGCACTTTTCCGCCGGGCTCACGGCGCTTACCGGCGAAACCGGGGCGGGCAAATCGATCCTGCTGGACAGTCTCGGCCTCGCCTTAGGCGCGCGTGCCGATTCCGGGCTTGTCCGTGCCGGGGCGGCGCAGGCTGTGGTGGCCGCCAGCTTCTCCGCAACAACCAGCCACCCCGTGCATGCGCTGCTGGCCGAGCAGGGGCTCGAACTCGGGCGGGGAGATTCTGGTCCGGCGCATCGTCACGCGCGATGGCCGCTCCCGCGCTCTGGTGAACGACCAGCCGGTGAGTGTGGGCTTCCTGAAAAATCTCACGGCCTTGCTCATCGAGGTGCAGGGTCAGCATGAGCAGGTTGGCCTGGCCGACCCCGCGCATCACATCGCGCTGCTGGACGCGTTCGGCGTGCCGGAGGCGGTACGCGCCGCTGTGGCCGCCGCTCATAAAGCCTGGCGGGACTCGGCCGCGCGCCTGGCCGAGGCGGAGCGGAAAATCGAGGAAACCGCGAAGGAGGAGGAGTTTCTCCGCCATGCGGCCTCGGAGCTGGAAAAACTGGGGCCAACCGAGGGTGAGGAAGAAGCGCTGGCGCAGGAGCGCCTGCGCTTGCAGGCTGGGGAACGCCGCGCCGAGGCGATCGCCAGCGCCATGTCCGAGCTGCGCCCCAGGGACAAGCGGAATTCCGGCCCCGCCGCTGCCTTGCGCTCAGCGGCGCGTGCCGTGGGGCGCATCACCGTGCCCGCTGGGCATGTGAACCCCGCAGGCCCCGCCATGGCGGCCATCGAGCGCGCCGAGATCGCGCTGGCCGAGGCGGAGGATTTTCTGCAACGCCTCGCCGCCGCCGAGGAGGACGATCCCCGCGCGCTGGAAGCAACCGAGGAGCGGCTCTTCGCCCTGCGCGCCGCCGCCCGCAAGCATGGGGTGCAGGTGGCGGAGCTTCCCGCCTTCTTTCAGGAACTGCGCGGACGGCTGACGGCACTGGAAAGCGGCGTGGCCGACATTGCGGCACAGACCGCCGAAACCGCCCGCCTGCGCGGCGTTTATGTGGAGAAGGCCGCTGCTTTGTCGGACCAGCGCGAACGCGCCGCCCGCAAGCTGGAAAAATCCATCGCCGCCGAGCTGCCGCCCTTGAAGCTGGAGCGCGCGCGCTTCGTGGTTGAAAAGACCATGCTGCCGGAGCCGAGTTGGGGCCCGCGCGGGGCGGATGCCATACGCTTCCTCATCGCCACCAACCCTGGCGAAACCCCCGGCGCGCTGGACAAAATTGCCTCCGGCGGCGAACTCTCCCGCCTGATGCTGGCGATGAAAGTGGTGCTCTCGGCGGGCGGGGACAATGAAACCCTGATTTTTGACGAGGTCGATTCCGGCATTGGCGGCGCCACGGCGGCCGCGGTGGGCGAGCGCCTGGCCCGCGTGGCGGAGGGCGTGCAGGTGCTGGTTGTCACCCACTAGCCCGCAAGTGGCGGCGCGCGCGGTGGCGCAGCTGCGGGTGCAGAAGCGCGAGGCCGCCGGGCGCGCGGTGACGGAAGTGCATATGTTGGATGAACCGGCAAGGCGCGAGGAGATTGCCCGCATGCTCTCAGGCGAGAGCGTGACAGAGGCCGCGCGCCAGGCCGCCGAAAGTCTGTTGACGAAATGAGCGAGAGAGCAAAACTGGACGCGCTGCTGGCGCGCATAGGGCGGCGAACGCCGCCTATCACGAGCATGACGCGCCGGAGATCACCGACGCGGAATATGACGCCCTGCGCCGCGAGGCGGAGGCGATTTTGGAGCAGCATCCGGAATGGCGGGAGGATGCGCAGGCGCTGGCGCAGGTCGGCGGCAAACCCGGCGCCGGGTTCAAGAAGATCATCCACCGCACGCCGATGCTCTCGCTGGGCAATGTGTTCAACGACGAAGAGTTCGAGGAATTCATCGCCCGCATCAGGCGCTTTCTCGGGCTGAAGGATGACGCGCTGGAATTCGTCGCCGAGCCGAAGATCGATGGGCTTTCCATCTCCCTCACCTACCAGCACCGCAAATTTACTTCCGCCGCCACGCGCGGCGATGGAACGGAAGGCGAGGACGTCACCGCCAACATCCTCACTTTGCAGGACCTGCCAAGGGAATTGCCGGAGGACGCGCCGGATTTCATCGAAATCCGTGGCGAGGTCTATATGATCAAGGCGGATTTTTTGGCGCTGAACGCCTCGCAGGAGCGCCAATTCGCCAACCCGCGCAACGCGGCGGCGGGCAGTCTGCGCCAGCTCGACCCCTCCATCACCGCCAAGCGCAAGCTCTCGCTCTTCGCCTACGCGCAGGGTGAAACCTCGCTGCCGGTGGCGCCAACCCATTGGGAGTATCTGGAAACTTTGCGGCGCTGGGGGTTCGATGTGAATCCTCTCTCGCGCCTCGTGAAGGAAGGCGGCGCGGAAGCATTTCAAACCGGGATAGGCGTGCAGCGCGCAGAGCTGCCTTATGACATCGACGGCGTGGTCTATAAGGTGAATAATCTCGCCTTGCAGAACCGGCTCGGCTTTGTCGGCCGGGCGCCGCGCTGGGCGGTGGCCTGGAAATTTCCCGCTGAAAAAGCCAGCACCACGCTGGAGGGTATCGAAATCCAGGTCGGCCGCACCGGTGCGCTGACGCCGCGTGCGCGCCTTAAGCCCGTGAATGTCGGCGGTGTGCTCGTCACCTACGCGACGTTGCATAATGAGGATGAAATCGCGCGTAAGGATGTGCGCATCGGCGATGTGGTGGAACTCCAGCGCGCGGGTGATGTGATTCCGCAAATCCTCGGCGTGCTGAAGCGCGGCGAGGATACGCACCCGTTCAAATTCCCCGATCATTGCCCGGTCTGCGGCTCGCTCGCCGTGCGGGTGGATGACGACGTGGTGCGCCGCTGCACCGGCGGCCTCACCTGCGCGGCGCAGGTTGTGGAACGGCTGATCCATTTCTGCTCGCGCGGCGCTTTCGACATCGAGGGCATGGGCGAGAAGACCGTGCGCGAATTTCACGATGCCGGGCTGCTGCGCGGTGCCGCGGATATTTTTGCCCTGCCCGCGCATGAGGCGCAGATCGCCAAGCGCGAGGGCTGGGGCGAGGTTTCGGCGGCCAAGCTCTCAGCCTCCATCGCGGCGAGGCGGGAGATCGGGCTGGCGCGCTTCATTTTCGCGCTCGGCATCCGCCGCATCGGCGAGAATAACGCCAAACTGCTCGCCCGCCATTACGGCTCCTACGCCCATTGGAAAGAGAGCATGCTGGCGGCGCAGATCATCGGATCCGACGCGCGTCTGGAGCTGGGCTCCATCTCCGGCATCGGCCCGGCCATCGCCGAGGATCTGCTGGCCTTTTTCGCGGAGGATCACAACCTCGCCACGCTGGCGGGGCTGGAGCGCGAGGTGCGGGTGCAGGACGGAGGAAGCCGCTGCCGCCATCGATTCGCCGCTGGCGGGCAAGGTGATCGTCTTCACCGGCACGCTCACCATGGCAAGGCCGGAGGCGAAGGCCCGCGCCGAGGCGCTGGGGGCGAAGGTTACAGAATCCGTCTCTAAGAAAACGGATTATGTGGTAGTGGGCGAGGATGCGGGCTCCAAGGCCAAGAAGGCGGTGGAGCTAGGGCTCAGGATTTTGTCGGAACAGGAATTCCGCGACCTCGCGGGGTTGTAGCGGACGGGGAGGGGGGAGATGGAACAAGCAATTTCAGCCTTCCTCCTGGCCTTCCCGGCTTTGTTCTCGATCATAAACCCGCTCGGCGGCGCCATCATCTTTCATGAGGTAACGGGCGAGCAGGGCGCGGCGCAAAAGCTGGCCCTGGCCAGGCGTGTCGCGGTCTATTCCTTTCTTGTCATGATGTGTGCCCTGCTGGCGGGCACCTACATCCTGAATTTCTTTGGCATCTCGATGAACGCGCTGCGCATTGCCGGCGGGCTGGTGGTCTCCGTCAGGGCCTATGAGATGCTGACGGCGCCGGACAACACCACCAAGCGCAAGCAGAAGGATGCCGAGCCGGTAAACGCCGCCGCCGAGGAAGATCTGGCGGGCTATGCCTTCTTCCCGCTCACCTTGCCCTTCACCACGGGGCCGGGGACCATCGCCGTCACCATTTCGCTCGCCACCGGCCGGCCGGATACGCTGTTCGGGGCCTGGGTGTTCTATGCCGGGGATTCGCTGGCCGTGCTGGCCAATGCCGCTCTGGTCTGGGCCTGTTACAGCGCTTCGGACCGTATGGTCAGGGGGCTGGGCCATTCCGGCCAGGTGGTGGTCTCCCGCATCGCCGCCTTCCTGCTGCTCGGCATCGGGGTGCAGATCGCCATCACCGGGATTGTTCCAGTATTGCATCAGGCGCTTACCGGCTAGGCGTTTCACGCAACACACAAATTAATAAGCTACGTTATTATCCCGTCCGTTATGGGAACGGACATCGAACATGATTTGCTCATCCTGATGATGGTGGTGGCGCGGCTGACCCGAGTTGAGGCAGACCGCCGCGCCCGCCAGCACGGGATGACCCGCGCGCAATGGGGCATATCTGAAACAGCTCTGGTACAATCCCGGGCTGAGCCAGAAAGAGCTGGCGGATCTGCTGGAGGTCGAGCCGATCACGGTCGCCAGGCTGGTGGACCGGCTGGAGAAGGCCGGACTGGTTGAGCGCCGCGCGGATGCGCAGGACCGGCGCATCTGGCGCCTGCATCTGCGCCCCGCCGCCTCGCCCTATCTGGATGAGATCGACCACCAGCGCGAAGAGATCACCGCCTTCATCACCGCCGGCCTGCCGGATGCGGACAGGCAGGTTGTGATGGACGCGCTCAAACTCATGAAAGCCAATCTGCTGCGCGGCCCGGACGCGCCGCCGCTCCCGGCCTGCCAAAAAAATAACGAGGAGAACGCCTGATGTCTCAAGCCAATATCGCGGCGTTGGAAAGCGCGGAGAAACGCCCGGCCAGCAAGGCTGCGGCGCCTGCCCGCCGCAGGTCGCTGCTGCGGCCGGTGCTCATGCTCGGCGGCGTGGTACTGGTGGCGCTGGCGTCCTTGCTGTTCTGGCTGATCGGCGGCCGTTATGTCGCCACCGACAATTCCTACGTGGACGCTGCGAAGGTCTCGCTCTCGACCGACGTTACCGGCCTGGTCGGCACCATCTATGTGCAGGACAACCAGCACGTTATCGCCGGCCAGCCTTTGTTCGAGCTGGGCCAGAGCAGCTTCGGCATCGCGGTGGACGCGGCGCGCGCCCAGCTTGCCCAGGCGGTGCAGGATATCGACGCCGCCAAGCGCGGCTACCAGGTGGCGCAGGCCGAAATCGCCGCGCAGCAGGCTCTGGTGGAGAAGGACCAGGCGGACCTTGCCCGCTTTGCCGCCGTGATTGGCAATGGCGGCGCTACCAAGGCGCAATATGACGATGCGCGCTTTGCCCTGCAGGGCGATCAGGCGAAGCTTGAGCAGATGCAGGCCGCCGCCGGCCAGCAATTGGTCAAGCTGAGCGGCAACCCGGAGATCGACCCCAAGGATACGCCGGAATATCTGAACGCCCTGGCCAATCTCAACCAGGCGCTGCTCAACCAGCGCCATAGCATCGTGACGGCGCCTTTCTCGGGCACGGTCACGGAGGTCGAGCAGCTCCAGCCCGGCATGATGCTGTCCGCCGGCACCGCCGCCTTCGGGCTGGTGTCGGACAGTGACATCTACATCACCGCCGAACCCAAGGAAGACCAGATGACCTGGGTACGCCCCGGCCAGAGCGTGGACATCACGTTGGACACCTATCCCGGCCAGAGTTGGAAGGGCGAGGTGGAGAGCATCGCCCCTGTGTCGGGCTCGGAATTCTCGGTGCTGCCGGCGCAGAATGCGTCGGGCAACTGGGTGAAGGTGGTGCAGCGCATTCCGGTGCGTATCAAGATCCTCTCGGGTCCGGCTGACCTGCCGCTGCGCGCCGGGATGAGCACGGAAATCTCCATCGACACGCATCACCACCGGCATCTGTCGGACCTGTTCTGATGGCCGAGGCCGCGCCGCTGGAGGTAGAGAATCGCGGCATCATCACGGTCTGCCTGATGATCGCGACGCTGATGCAGGCGCTGGATTCCACCATCGCCAATGTCGCGTTGCCCTACATGCAGGGCTCGCTCTCGGCCTCCTATGACCAGATCACCTGGGTGCTAACCTCCTATGTGGTGATGGCCGCGATCATGACCGCGCCGGTCGGCTGGCTGGCGGCGCGCTTTGGCACCAAGAATCTGTTCATCGCCTGCCTGGTCGGGTTCACGGTCACCTCCATGCTCTGCGGCATCGCGCAGAGCCTGACGGAGATGGTGCTCTACCGGCTGTTGCAGGGCGCGTTCGGCGCGGCCCTGGTGCCGCTCTCGCAATCCACCATGATGGATATCTATCCGGCGGAGCAGCGTGGGGTGGCCATGTCCATCTGGGGCATGGGGGTGATGGTGGGGCCGATATTGGGGCCGACTTTGGGCGGCTATCTCACCTATGATTTCAACTGGCGCTACGTGTTCTTCGTCAACCTGCCCTTTGGCATCGCCGCGGTGCTGGGCCTTGCTTTGCTGATGCCCGCCCGCACGCCGCGCGAGGTGGGCAGGTTCGACTGGACAGGTTTTGCCGTGCTCTCGCTTGGGCTGGCGGCCTTGCAACTGGCGCTGGACCGTGGCGAGGAGCTGGACTGGCTCAGCTCCACCACCATCGTCACCGCTTTCGTGCTGGCCGGGCTCGGCTTCTATCTGTTTATCGTGCATATGCTCACCGCGCGCCGCCCCTTCATCCCGCGCGAGATTTTCAGCGACCGCAATTTCACCGCCGGGCTGATCAGCATGTTCCTGGTCGGCATGGTGCTGCTCGCCTCCTCAGCATTGCTGGCGCCGTTTCTGGAAAATCTGGGCAATTACCCGGTGGCCACGGCGGGGCTGGTGATGGCGCCGCGGGGCTTTGGCACCATGTTCGCCATGCTGGTGGCAGGGCGGCTGACCAACCGCGTGGACCCAAGGCTGCTGATGCTGCTCGGCTATATCCTGCTCGGGCTCTCGCTTTATATGCAGGAGGGTTGGACCCCGGATACCGGCGAAGGATACATGGTCACCACCATCGTCACCCAGGGCGCGGGGCTCGGCTTCGTGTTCGTGCCCTTGCAGGTGGTGGCCTTTTATACGCTGGAGCCCGCGCTGCGCACCCAGGGCACGGCCTTGCTCAGCCTGTTGCGCAATGTCGGCAGCGCCATCGGCATCTCCATGACCTCAGCGCTTCTGGACCGCATGACCATCTATATGCATGCGAATTTGATGGCGCATATCACGCCCTTCTCGCGCGCCTTGCAGACGGGCGGGGCAGTCGGCCAGTTCTGGAATCCGGCGACAAAGAGTGGGGCGGCGCAACTCAACTCGCTGGTCACCACTCAGGCGCAGATCATCGCCTATATGGACGATTATAAATTCATGTTCCTCTGCACCGTGCCAGCGGCCGCCTGCCTGCTGCTGATGCGCCGCCCGCAACGCCCGGCCCCGGTACCGCAAGAGGCTGGCGCGGTGATGGAATAAAAAAGGCGGCCGGAGAGGCCGCCTTTCGGATTATTACTCGGCGGCCATCGCGAGCGTCACCGGCGCTTCCGCTTTCGCAGTGCGGCCGAAGGCGAAGTACAGCCCGGCAGCGGTAAAGATGCCGCGCCGACGATATTGCCCAGCGTCACCGGGATTTCGTTCCAGATCCACCACTGCGAGATGGAAATCGGCGCGCCCAGCATGATGGCGCCGGGAATCTCGAACATGTTGACCACGCAATGCTCGAAGCCCTGCGCGACGAAAGCCATGATAGGCAGGAACATCGCGGCGATCTTGCCGATCATGGAGCGCGAAACCAGTGCCATCACGCTGCCCAGGCTGACCATCCAGTTGCAGATCACGCCTTTCAGGAAGGCCGTGCCCCAGCCCGCGCCACCCAGCTTGGCGTAGGCCAGCGTCTTGGCGCTGGCGACGGCGATGAGCTTGTCGCCGATGGCATCCGGCGCAGTGGTGAAGAAATGCGTGTCGATGGCCGAGAAGATCAGCGCATAAAGCAGGCTGCCGATCAGATTGCCGATATAAACGGTGACAAGCGCGCCCAGCAGCTGGCCGAAGCTCACCTTCCGCGCCATGGCGGCGTAGGGGATCAGCGCGACATTGCCAGTGAACAGTTCCAGCCCCAGCAGCACCAGCAGGATGAAGCCAACGGGGAAGAACATCGCCGAAATCACGATATCATCCGTCGCAACCAAGGCCGAGAGGAAGAGGGTGGTGGCGAAGCCCAGGAACATCCCGGCCAGGATGCCGGTAAGCAGGATAACCCCGCGGTTGAGGCGGGCTTTTTTGGTCGCCGGCTTCCATCATCGCTGCCGCCAGAGCGGAAGGTTGCAGCCAATCGTTCATATTACACTCCAGTCTTAGACATTTGCTTCCTGAACGGAGCAAATCCGAATCATTGATTATGCCGGCCGGCAGCGTATCCTTCCGGGCTGTGCCGGGCCGGGCGGCTTTCAACTGGCCGCTTTGTTTCCGATTGCAAGCAAGGCAGGGAACGAAGCCGCGCGAAAGCGGCGCTGGAGATAGAACAGGAAGCGTATGGTTTCTGTCACTTAAGCCACCCTCACCGGCGTCTGGCATCCGGAGATTGCAGGGCAGATCAGCGTGCTGGGGTGGGCGGGTTGGTGCTGTAATCGTAAAAGCCGCGGCCGGATTTGCGGCCCAGCCAGCCGGCATTCACATATTTTACCAATAGCGGGGCGGGGCGGTATTTATCCTCGCCCAGCTCCTCATGCAGCACGCGCATGATGGAGAGCAGCGTGTCCAGCCCGACGAAATCCGCCAGCGTCAGCGGGCCCATCGGGTGGTTGGCGCCCAGCTTCATCGCATCGTCGATGGAGGTGGCGTCCGCCACCCCTTCCGCCAGCGCGAAGATCGCCTCGTTCAGCATCGGGCAGAGCAGGCGGTTGACGATGAAGCCCGGCGCATCCTGCGCGGTGGCGGCGGTTTTGTTCAGCTTGCCCGCCAGCGCGGCGGCGGCCTGATAGGTTGCGTCCGAGGTGGCGAGGCCACGGATGATCTCCACCAGCTTCATCATCGGCACGGGGTTGAAGAAATGCAGCCCGATGAATTTGTCCGGCCTGCCCGAAAGGGCCGCGAGCTGGGTGATGGAGATGGAGGAGGTGTTGGAGGCCAGGATTGTCTCCGGCCCCAGCACATCGGCCAGCTCTTTATAGATGGCCTGCTTGATGTCGAGCTTTTCGGGCACCGCCTCGATGACGATGTCGGCCCCCTTCAGCGCATGATAATCGGTGGAGGAGGTGAGCCGGCCAAGTGCCGCCGCCTTGTCCTCCGCCGTGAGGCTGCCCTTGGCGACCTGGCGCTCCATGTTCGTGTTCATGGAAGCCAAGCCTTTGCTCAGGGCCGCCTCGAAGGCGTCCACAAGCACCACATCAAAACCGGAGATCAGCGCCGCGTGGGCGATGCCATTTCCCATCAAACCCGCGCCGATGACTCCGATTTTGCCGATGCTCATGTTTACAGGGCCTTCTCCAGCTCCGGCAGCAGGGTGAACAGATCGCCCACCAGGCCGTAATCGGCGACCTGGAAGATCGGCGCGTCCTCATCCTTGTTGATGGCGACGATCACCTTGGAATCCTTCATGCCCGCCAGATGCTGGATGGCACCGGAAATACCAACGGCGATGTACAGATCCGGCGCCACGATCTTGCCGGTCTGGCCGACCTGATAATCGTTTGGCACGTAACCGGCATCCACGGCGGCGCGGGAGGCGCCGACGGCTGCTCCCAGCTTGTCCGCCACGGGGTCGAGCAGCTTGGTGAAGTTCTCGCCATTCTGCATGCCGCGCCCGCCGGAGACGATGACGCGCGCGGCGGTCAGCTCCGGGCGCTCGGACTTGGAGAGTTCGGAGCCAACATAAGCGGATTTGCCGTCAGACCCGGCGGCGGACACGCTCTCGATGGCGGCGGAACCACCCTCGGCCGGCACGGGGTCGAAGCTCGAGGCGCGGACGGTGATCACCTTCTTCGCGTCGGCGGATTTCACCGTGGCCAGCGCGTTGCCCGCATAGATCGGGCGCACGAAGGTGTCGGCATCCACCACGTCCGAAATGTCGGAGAGCGGCTGCACGTCCAGCAGGGCGGCCACACGCGGCAGCACGTTCTTGCCCGCCGCCGTGGCGGCCTGGAGGATGTGGCTGTAATTGCCCGCCAGCGAGATGATCAGCGCCGCCAGCGGCTCGGCCAGCACATGGGCATAGGCGGCATCATCGGCCACCAGCACCTTGGAGACACCGGCGATCTTCGCGGCAGCCTCGGCCGTGGCGCCAACGCCTGAACCCGCCACCAGCACATGTACCTCGCCCAGCTTGGCGGCGGCGGCAATGGCGGAGCGCGAAGGCTGCTTGATGCCGGAGGCATCGAAATCGAGAACAACCAGAGAGGTCATGGTCAGATCACCTTCGCTTCGTTGCGGAGCTTGTCGACAAGGGTCGCCACGTCCGGCACCTTGATGCCAGCCTTGCGCGCCGGCGGCTCATTGACATTGATAATGGTCAAACGCGGCGTGACATCCACGTTCAGATCGGCGGGCTTCAACGTGTCGATCGCCTTCTTGCGCGCCTTCATGATGTTCGGCAGCGAGGCATAGCGCGGCTCGTTGAGGCGCAGATCGGCGGTGATCACGGCGGGAAGCGTCAGCTTCACGGTCTCCAGACCGCCATCCACCTCGCGGGTGACGGTGGCGGAGCCATCGGCGATCTCGACCTTGGAGGCGAAGGTACCCTGCGGCCAGCCCAGCAGGGCCGCCAGCATCTGGCCGGTGGCGTTCATGTCGTCATCGATGGCCTGCTTGCCGAGGATCACGGCGTCCACGCCTTCCTTCAGCGCCACTTCCTTCAGGATCTTGGCCACCGCCAGCGGCTCCACCGCCACATCGGTCTCGACCAGAATGCCACGGTCAGCACCCATGGCCAGTGCGGTACGGATCGTCTCCTGCGCCTGGGTCACGCCGATGGAGATGGCGATGATCTCGCTCGCGACGCCTTTTTCCTTCAGGCGCACGGCTTCCTCAACGGCGATCTCGTCGAACGGGTTCATGGACATTTTAACGCCGGCGGTCTCAACGCCAGACTTGTCCGACTTCACCCGGACCTTGACGTTGTAGTCGACCACCCGCTTCACGGCGACCAGCAATTTCATTTTAAAACACCTCTGAACTGACCCGGAATGGGGGCCAAACCTTGATATTGTATGTTTCAGGCCCTGGAAAGCCCTAATTTACTCGCGAGTAAACAAACTCAGGAGAGGTGCTTGAGGCGCTCCACGGCGTCCTCGATATCGGCCAGGGAGGCGCAGTAGCTGAGGCGGAAATAACGTCCGCCGCGTTCCGCATCGAAATCCAGGCCGGGGGTGGAGGCGATATTCTGCTCCGCCAGCAGCCGGGCGCAGAATTCGGCGCTGTCCGTCGCGCGGCCCTCAATGTCGGCATAGATATAAAAAGCGCCATCCGGCGGAGAGAAGGTGGGAAAGCCCGCCTCCCGCAAGCCCCGGATCATGATGCCCCGCGCCATCTCGTAATTGGCGCGGTTGGCCTCCAGCTCCTCCCGGCAATCGAACGCCGCTTCCGCCGCCACCTGGGAGATATAGGCGGCGGAGATGAAGAAATTCTGCGCCAGCCGCTCGGTTACCCGCACCATGTCCTCCGGCAGCACCATCCAGCCCACGCGCCAGCCGGTCATGGAGAAATATTTGGAGAAGGAATTGATGACGATGGCGCTCTTCGAGAATTGCGCCGCCGAGGCTTGCGGCTTGCCATAGGTCAGGCCGTGATAGATCTCATCCGAAATCAGCCTGATACCCGTCTCATCGCAATATCGGCACAGTGCTTCCAGCTCGGCGGGGGCGAGCATGGAGCCGGTGGGATTGGCGGGGCTGGAGACAATCAGCCCGTCAGGTTTCTCCGGCAGCGCTTCCAGCATCGCGATGGTCGGCTGAAATCCGGTCTCAATCCCGCAGGGCAGCACCAATGGCTGCAGCCCCAAAGCGGTGAGGGTATTGAAATAAGGCGGGTAATAGGGCGAGGCGACGGCCACCTTGTCGCCCTGGTCGAAGCTGGAGAGGAACGCCAGCGGAAAGGCGCCCGAGGCCCCGAATGTCACGGCGATGCGGGTCGCGGGAACCTCAACGCCGTACCATTCCGCCATGTGCCGGGCGATGCGCGCGCGCACGCTTGGGCGGCCCAGGCCTTCGGTATAGCCCAGCAAGTCCCCGCTTTGCAGCGCGGATTCCACGGCCAGCTTCGCGCCGTGCGGCAGGCCGGTGCCGGGCTGGCCGACCTCCATGCGCAGGATTTTCGGGGCACCCTCCGGCAGCGTGGCGGCTCGCTCATTCGCCGCCTGGATCACATCCATCACCCGGAAGGGCGGCACCAACCGCCCGGCGCCGATCTTCATCAGAACCCCTACCGCCCGCCGATGGCCAGCCCGCCGCCCTTCGGATCGGCACTGGCGCTGCAGCTTGCCTCGCCGCCCGGCACATTGCCGGGGCAGGAGATGATATTGGCGCGGCCCGGCTCGGGGATCGGCTCGTTCTTGCCGGTGAGGGCATTGGCGAGGCCGATCTGCGCGGCCTCATCCGCCTCGTTCTGCCCGGTACCCGCCACGGCGGCGCGGAAGGCGAGGCCGCTCGGCGTATAGGCCATGGAAGCGGCCAAATTCGGCGTGGGGTTGGTGCGCGGTGAGGCGGCCAACAGCACGCCCGTGCCCGGCGCAATGCGCCCTGTGCCGAACAGATTATTCATCGAGGTTACGCAGATCACCGTGCCGCCGTTCTTGTCCAGCGCCATGAAGCTGGCGGAGGCGGGCAGCGTCTCACCCAGCCCGGAGGTCGCCACCGGCAGGCTGGCAACCGCGTAGCCGTTCTGTTGGCCGAAATCCGGTGTCCCATATTTCGGCGTCGCGTCGATCAGGTCCTGCGCTGTCAGCCCGCCGCCAGCCGCGTTCGCCGCTTGAGCGAATTGCGCGGCATTGGCCCCGGCATAAAGTCCGTTCACGCCGTTGACGCGCAGATTTTCGAAGGTCGTGGCAAGGTCCGGCTGCTGGAAGGTTGCACCCTCCGCCAGCATCTGGCCGCCAGGGGCAAACACGGCAGCGGCGGCCGGGTCGGCCAGCAGCGCATTGCCCACCACCTGCAAATCGGCTTCCAGCGCCTGCGACACCTGCGCCCCGCCTGCCAGCCGCTCGGCCGGCACAATGACGGAGGATTGCGGGATCTGCCCATAGCGCGCCTGCATGGCCAGCAGCCCGCGCGCCAGCAAGGGCACGGCGGCCGGGCGGTCGCCGCTATTGGCCGCGGGGGCACCGGCCGCGAAGTCCAGCACCACGGGCGGCTGCATCGTGCCGCTGCTGTTAGGCATCTTGATCAGGCAGGCGCCGCCGCCGCCCAGCCCCCCGCGTGAGGGCAGGGTGACAGCCTGCGCAAAGCCTTCCGCCGCCGCTGCATCCACAGCGTTGCCGCCATGGTTCAGAATGTCGCGGCCGATAAGGGCCGCCTGCGGCTCATCCGCCACCGCATAGCCGAACGTTGAAGGCACGGAGCCGGGGGCACTGCTACCGTTATCGAGCCCGAGCAGCTGGTGGCCGACGGTCTGGGAGGCGCCGCATCCGGCGAGCAGGGCGAGAGAGGCGAGGGCACTAAGGCGGCGTAGGCGGTTCTGCAAGCTGAATAACCCTTGAGAAACTGACCCGGTCTGATTAGCCGCGAAACATCGCGCCCGCAACGCCAAGGCGGTTTGCCGGAGAGTGGCCTTATTCTATGTTACATTTAAGGAGCGAAACATGACGGACCCGTCGGATATCACCAACTGGCGCCGGCTGGATGAGCGAACCACCACGTCCGGCCAGCCGACCGAGGCGCAGCTCGCGCGAATCGCCGGTTTGGGCACGGGCTATGTGGTGAATCTCGGGCTGCACACGCACGAACGGGCCTTGCGCGATGAGGCTGGCACGGTGGCGGCACTGGGGATGCGCTACATCCATATTCCCGTGGCCTTCGATGCGCCGACGGAAGAGGATTTTACCCGGTTTCGGGCCGCGCTGGAGGTGTCGCAGGGCGCGCCGGTGCATGTTCATTGCATCCTCAATGCCCGGGTTTCCGCCTTTTTCTACCGATACCGGCGCGAATTTCTGGGCTGGGACCACGCCCCCGCCCGCGCCGCGATGGAGACCATCTGGCGCCCCGGCGGCGTTTGGGCCGCCTTCATCGGGGATCAGGCCGCCATCAGCCGCCCGCATCTCTATGCCGGGCAGGATTACCAGCTGGATTAAACGCCGGGGGCAGGGCGGTCTAGAAACGCCACGTCGCGCGGGCGGCGCTGCAGTACCTGCCCGCCATCAATCACCATGGTCTGGCCGTGATAGGCGGGGCTGGCCAGGATGAAATCCACCGCGCTCAGAATCTGCTCCGGCGTGCAGCCCATGCGCATCGGGTTGTTGCGGTGGCTGCGCTCGAATTCCTGCTCCGTCTGCAGCCCGCTGATGAGCGTAATGCCGGGTGCAATGCCGGCCACCCGCAGCGTGGGGGCCAGCGCCATGGCCTGCATCTGGATCATCCCCTGCAGCGCCACCTTGGAGAGGGTATAAGAGAAATAATCCGGGTTAAGGCCGAACACCTTGTTATCGACGATATTGATCGCCACCCCCCGGGCCCCGCGCGCGGTGAGCGCGGCGTGCAGCTTTTGCGTGAGCAGCACCGGCGCGAACAAATTCACCCGCATATGCGCCTCCAGCCCTTGCGGCGAAACGGTTGCGGCGGTGTCATATTCAAAGCCCGAGGCGTTGTTGACCAAGAGCCCCAGCGGGCAGATGGCCTCGCACGCCGCATAGAGCCGCTCCACCGCCCCGGCATCGCCAAGGTCAGCGCTGATGGGCGTGGCCTGGCCCCCGGCCGCGATGATTTCCTCTGCCACCTCCCGCGCCCCTTCGGCGGACTGGTGGTAATGCACGAACACATGCCAGCCCTTGGTGCCCAGGTGCCGGGCGATGATCGCGCCCAGACGCTTTCCGCCGCCCGTGACAAGGACGCCTTGCATCAAAATCTCTCCCCTTTTGCGGCAAGCCGGGCCGCTTCACCCGGATAGACGAGACCAGATGGAAACCCAAGCCCCAGTCCGTTAACACATGCCGGGTACTTTTTTCTCACAAGGTTCTTGAAAAAACACTCTAACTTTCCGCTCTTGCGTGCAAGTTTATCATACCAAACACCCTGTTTGACGAGATCTTGGTCTAAGCCGGTAGGGTTTTCGGGCTTTGGGGTTGTCGGCCATTCGCAGTGGGAGCATTGCGCAGGGCTGAACGGCCGGTAAATAAGGCCGACACGTTGCACAGCTGGAGCCTGCCTTGTTGACAATGCCCGAACCGCTTGCCTCTGCCTCCCCAGTCGCGTTGACCCATTTGCAGCGTTTGGAGGCGGAATCCATCCACATCATGCGTGAGGTGGTGGCCGAGACCGAGAAGCCGGTGATGCTGTATTCCGTCGGCAAGGATAGCGCGGTGATGCTGCATCTGGCGCGCAAGGCGTTTTATCCTGCACCACCGCCATTCCCGCTCCTGCACGTGGACACGACCTGGAAGTTCCGCGCCATGTACGAGCTGCGCGACCGCATGGCGCGGGAGAGCGGCATGGAGCTGCTCGTCTACCAGAACCCGGAAGCCAAGGCGCAGAACATCAACCCGTTCGACCACGGCCCGCTGCACACGGACATGTGGAAGACCGAGGGGCTGAAGCAGGCTTTGGACAAATACGGGTTCGACGCGGCCTTCGGCGGCGCGCGGCGCGATGAGGAAAAGAGCCGCGCCAAGGAGCGCATCTTCTCCTTCCGCTCCGCCAATCATCGCTGGGACCCGAAAAACCAGCGCCCGGAACTGTGGAACCTCTATAACGCCCGCAAGGCCAAGGGCGAGAGCATCCGCGTGTTCCCCATCTCCAACTGGACTGAGCTGGATATCTGGCAATATATCCAGCTCGAGAACATCCCCATCGTGCCGCTTGTATTTCGCCGCGGAACGCCCGGTGGTGGAGCGCGACGGGCTGCTGATCATGGTCGATGACGAGCGTTTCCGCCTGAACCCCGGCGAGACGCCGCAAATGCGCTCCGTGCGCTTCCGTACGCTCGGCTGCTACCCGCTCTCGGGCGCGGTGGAGAGCAACGCCCACACGCTGCCGGACGTGATCCAGGAGACATTGCTCACCACGACCTCCGAGCGCCAGGGCCGCGTGATCGACAAGGATGCAGGCGGAGCCAGCATGGAGAAGAAGAAGCAGGAGGGGTATTTCTGATGAATATCGTGCAGGAAAGCTCCTACAAGGCCGATGCGCTGATCGCGCAGGATATCGACGCCTATCTCGTCAAGCACCAGCATAAATCACTGCTGCGCTTCATCACCTGCGGTTCGGTGGATGACGGCAAATCCACCCTCATCGGACGGCTGCTTTACAATTCCAAGATGATCTTCGAGGATCAGCTTGCGGCGTTGGAAGCTGACTCCAAAAAAGTCGGCACGCAGGGCCAGAATATCGATTTCGCGCTGCTGGTGGATGGCCTCGCCGCTGAGCGCGAGCAGGGCATTACCATCGACGTGGCGTATCGTTTCTTCGCCACCGAGACGCGCAAATTCATCGTCGCCGACACACCCGGCCATGAGCAATACACGCGTAACATGGTTACCGGCGCCTCCACCGCCGATCTGGCCGTGATTCTCATCGACGCGCGCAAGGGCGTGCTGACGCAGACGCGCCGCCATTCCTACCTCGTCAACCTCATCGGCATCCGCCATATCGTGCTGGCGGTGAACAAGATGGACCTGATCGGCTATGATCAGGCGAAGTACGATGCCATCGTCGCGGAGTATACGAAGTTTGCCGAGAGCATCGGCATCAAATCCTTCACCCCGATGCCGATCTCCGGCTTCATGGGCGACAATATCACCACGCGTTCCAACAACACCCCTTGGTATAAGGGCGTGCCGCTGGTGGAGTTTCTGGAAACTGTCGAGCTGAACGTCACCGCCGATCAGGATCAGCCCTTCCGCCTGCCGGTGCAATGGGTGAACCGCCCGAATCTGGATTTCCGTGGTTTCGCCGGGCAGATCGCCAGCGGTGTGGTGAAGCCGGGCGATGCGATCCGCGTGCTGCCCTCCGGCAAAACCTCCACAGTTTCGCGCATCGTCACCTATGATGGCGATCTGGAGCAGGCCGTGGCCGGGCAGTCCGTCACACTCTGCTTTGCCGATGAGATCGATTGTTCACGCGGCGATGTCATCACGCTGTCCGATGCGCCGGTGCAGGTGGCGGACCAGTTCGAGGCGACGATCGTCTGGATGTCCGACGAGGCGATGGCTCCAGGCCGCGCCTACTGGATCAAGATCGGCACACAGAGCGTTTCCGCCTCCATCCAGGCGCCGAAATATCAGGTCAACGTCAACACGCTGGAACATATGGCGGCGAAGACGCTGGAGCTGAACGCCATTGGCGTGGCCACGCTGACCACGGACCGGCCGATCCCCTTCGAGCCGTATGAACAAAATCATACGCTCGGTGGCTTCATCATCATCGACAAGATGACGAACGCCACCGTGGGCGCCGGCATGCTGCGCTTCTCTCTGCGGCGCTCGCAGAATGTGCATTGGCAGGCGCTGGATGTTTCGCGCGATGTACATGCCGGGCTGAAGAACCAGAAGCCCGCCGTGCTGTGGTTCACGGGCTTGTCCGGTGCGGGTAAGAGCACCATCGCCAATCTGGTCGAGAAGAAGCTGGTGCGGATGAACCGCCACACCTTCCTGCTGGATGGGGATAATGTCCGCCACGGCTTGAACAAGGATCTCGGCTTCACCCAGGCGGACCGTATCGAAAACATCCGCCGCGTGGGCGAGGTGGCGAAGCTGATGACCGATGCCGGGCTGATCGTCATCACCGCTTTCATCTCGCCTTTCCGTTCCGAGCGCGAGATGGTGCGCAAGATGATGGCGCCTGGCGAGTTCGTGGAAATCTTCATCGACACGTCGCTGGAGGAAGCCGAGCGCCGCGATGTGAAGGGGCTCTACAAGAAAGCCCGTGCGGGTGAATTGAAAAACTTCACCGGCATCGATAGCCCCTATGAGCCGCCGGCGATGCCGGAGATTCATATCGACACGGCGAAGGTCACCCCGGAACAGGCGGCGGATCTGATCATCGAAAGGCTGATCCCATGACGGATCTCGAACTGGCAAAAGCCATAGCCGAAGGTGCGGGCAAGCTACTTCTGGACCTTCGCGCTTCCGGCCTGTTCTCGGGCAAGGCCTTGGGCAAGGCCGGAGACCGCGTGGCGAACGCGTTTATTATGGAAGCGCTGCGGGAAAACCGGCCCGATGATGCGATTCTCTCCGAAGAAGAGAAGGACAGCGCGGCGCGGCTAAATGCCGAGCGTGTCTGGATCGTCGATCCGCTGGACGGCACGCGTGAATATGGCGAGGGCCGTGCGGATTGGGCGGTGCATGTCGCGCTTGCCATCGGCGGCCAGCCAGTCGCAGGGGTGGTGGCGCTGCCGGGCCTGGGCGAGGTGATGCTGTCAGAGCCTCAGGCTTTGCCGAAAGTGGCGCAGAAACTGCGCGTGCTGGTCAGCCGCACCCGCCCGGCCAAGGAGGCTTTGGCAGTGGCGGAGGCGCTGGATGCCGAGCTGGTGCCAATGGGCTCAGCGGGTGCGAAGGCGATGGCGGTGCTACGTGGCGAAGCGGAGATTTATCTGCACACGGGCGGGCAATATGAGTGGGACAATTGCGCGCCCGCCGCCGTGGCCCTGGCCGCCGGGTTGCACGCCACCCGCGCTAACGGCACGCCTTTGATCTATAACAACGCCGATCCTTATCTGCCCGATCTGCTGATCTGCCAGAAGGAACTTGTGCCACAAGTGTTGGCGGTGCTTTCCAAAGTTCCGGCTGAAGATCCAAAAGTTTTTGGTGCAGCTTTTTTAAAAAGCTGCATTTCTCTTTGCTACTTTAAAACCCGTATTTCACCACGCGGTCATTGCTGGCCCGCAATTGCTTGTAACGACTGAGTGCCAGCAGCGGGAAGAAGCGCGGATAGCCGTGATACTTCAAGTAAAACACGCGCGGGAAGCCAACCGCGTTGTACGGCGCTTCCTTCCAGCTTCCATCTTCGCCTTGCGTGGCCTGCAGATATGCAATCCCGCGTGCAACAGCCTCATGGTCCGCCAGCCCGGCCGCCATCAGCCCCAGCACCGCCCAGGCCGTTTGGCTCGGCAGGCTCTGCGCCGCATAGCCGTGGAATTCGCCCGCCGGGGCGTTGCCATAGCTTTCGCAATCCTCACCCCAGCCGCCATCCTCGCGTTGTTTTGAAATCAGCCAGGATGTCGCGCGCGTCACCATCGGGTCGTCATGCGCCATGCCCGCCGCGTTCAGCGCGCACAGCACCGACCAGGTACCGTAGATGTAATTCGTTCCCCACCGCCCGAACCAGGAGCCGTCCGGCTTCTGCGTCTCGCGTAAATAGCCAATGCCGCGCTCAATCGCGGGCTTGTCTTCCTCGTAGCCAAGCTGTGCCAGGAACGAAATACAGCGTGCCGAGACATCCTCGGTCGGCGGGTCCAGCAGAGCGCCATGGTCCGCGAACGGAATATGGTTGAGGTACTGGCGGTCGTTATTGATGTCGAACGCACCCCACGCCCCGTTGGTGGATTGCATGCCGATGACCCATTCCCGCGCGCGGGAGATCGCCTCGGCATGTTTGGGGTCACCCGCGCGGTGCAGCAGCATGGCCACCACGGCGGTGTCGTCCACGTCAGGGTAATGCGGGTTGTTGTACTGGAAGGCCCAGCCGCCAGGCCGCGTGCCCGGCGTGTTGTCCGCCCAGTCCCCCACCACATTCAGCTCCTGGCGCGGAATCAGCCAGTTGCACGCCTCTGCCAGCGCCGCCTCCTCGCCGCTTTCGGCCAGCGCATGCCCGGCCAGGGCCGTGTCCCACACCGGCGAGAGACAAGGCTGGCAATAAGCCTCCTCCTCGCCCACCACCAGCAGCCTGCGCACCGAGTCCCAGGCGATGTCGAAATGTTCCGTATCGCCCAGATAATCGAACATCATCGTGGCATTGGCCATGGCGGGGTAGATGGCGCCCAAGCCGTCCTCGCCATTCAGCCGTTCGATGATCCAGTCCCGCGCCTTCGCTTCAGCTTTCGCGCGGCTGTTCTTGGGGAAGAACGGCTCGACCACGCGCAGCACATCGTCCAGTTTCTTGAAGATCGGCCCCCAGGCGGATTTATACGGGCCGCGGATCCAGTCCTTTACCTGATCGGGCGGGGTGCGGAACAGCTCGTCGATGCGGATATTGCGCGGGTTACGGGCCTGCGGCTTGCGTGAAGCCAGAAACATGAGCGGCATCATCACCGTGCGCGACCAGTAAGAGACCTTGCGCATGGTGAAGGGAAACCAGTCCGGCATCAGCACCGCCTCGATGGGCACCACCGGGCAGGCCGCCCATGGCACGGCGCCGAACAAGGCCATCTGGAAGCGGGTGAACACATTGCTGCGCTCCGCCCCGCCTGCGGCCAGAATCGCCTTCCGCGCGCGGACCATATGCGGCGCATCCGGCGAATTGCCGATCGCCTTCAGCGCGAAATAGGCCTTCACCGTGCAGGAGAGATCCATCTTCCCGCCATGAAAAAGCGGCCAGCCGCCACGGTTGGTGTCGTAATCGCCCTGGATGCGGCGCAGATATACGCCAATCTTCTGCTCCAGCCCGTCATCAATCCGGTCCAGATAATGCTCGAGCAGCACATATTCGGCCGGGATGGTGGCGTCCGCCTCCAGCTCGTAGCAATAATGCCCGTCCGTCCGCTGCTCAGCCGTCAAGGAGCCACGGGCAAGCTCGATCGAATGATCCAGAATCGCGTTCATCTTCGGGGATTTGGCAGTTTTTTCGGCGCTTTGCCAGTGCCTGCGAGGGCATGGCTGGGTCAGGCGGGCTTGAGCAAAGCCGCCACCGCCGCTTCGCCGGAGCGGATCGCCCCCTCAATGGTCGCGGGCAGGCCGGTATCCGTCCAGTCTCCGGCCAGCACCACGCCCCCGCGCGGGCTTTGCGGGCCGGGGCGGCGCTTCAGCTGCTCAGGCGTGCAGGCAAAGGTGGCGCGCTTCTCCCACAGCACCCGGCAGGGGGGCTGCTCCGGCGGCAGGGCGAAGGCTTTCGAGAGCTCCGCCCAGACGCGCGCCGAAATGGTTTCCTGGTCCAGATGCGCGTAGCGGTTGGCGGCGGAAATGGTGACTGAAATCACGTTCTCACGAGGGAACACCCATTCCGCCATGCTGCCCAGGAGGCCGTAGAACCCGGCCTCGCCAGGCTCCATCCGCGCCTTGAAATGCAGGTTGCAGATGGATTCGAATTCATCCGGCACGGTCAGCTCCGGCATCAGCTCTTTCGCGGACCAAGGCGGCACCGCCAGCACGGTGGTCTGGCCGGGGCGCAGCGCCGTCACGCGCTCACCCAGCCTGATCTCCACGCCCTTGGCCTTCAGCCAGTCCAACGCCGGGTCCACGAAGCTTTCCGACAGGCCTATGCGCGCCCAGCGCGGCAGGGCGGCAAAACCGCCGCGCTCCACCGTCTCGCCGATCACGGCTCCCAAAGGCTGGGCGGCGGCGCGGTCGGGCATAGTGTTAAGGGCGGCGATGGCCAGCGGCTCCAGCAGCTTGGCGTAAAGCGCACCGCTCTTGCCCACCAGATCCTCTACCAAATCCCCAGGGCGGGCCTTTGATAGTTTCTTGAGCGCCAGATAGTTCCAGGCCCTGGTGCCGGGCACCCGGCGCCGGGGTAAGAAAATCCACCAGGGGAACGCATCCTCGGTCAGCCGCAAGGTCCAGGCCTCGCCGGTTTTGATGTCCCGGAAGGGGAAGGCGGGCGCCGCCGGGCCGATCAGCGAGCGCGTGGCCCCAATGCGCTGCAGATAATTCATCGCCGAGATATTGCCCGAAAGCAGCAGATGGTTGCCGTTATCGATCCGGCAATCCAGCTGCTTGTCGAAATAGGAGCGCGCCCGCCCGCCGGCTTGCGGCGCGGCCTCGAACAGCACGACATGATGCCCCAGCTCGGCCAGCCGGCAGGCGGCGGAAAGCCCCGCCAGCCCCGCGCCGATGATATGTACGCTCATCGCCCGCTCTCCTCAGCCCGCCAGCAGCCGCGCCGCCAGCAGAAGTTTCTGCCATTTGGGGAGGGTGACGCGGCCTTGTGCATAGTCAAAGTTCCGCCGGCGCAAAATGGCCAGAAGCGGCCGGTAGCTGGCCTCCATCAGCTGGGCGGGGCGCATGGCGCGCCCATCGCAGAGTGCCATGGCCGCCTCGGCGCGGTTGAACGCCCCCTCCGCCATGTCCGCAACTTTGCCGCACACGGCAGGCAGGTTCGGCTGCGACAGGATCGTGTCCGGATCAGCGGCAATATTCGCCTCGTCCAGGAGTTCCGCCGGCAGATAGATGCGCCCGCGCTCCGCATCCTCGCCCACATCGCGTAAGATGTTCGTCAATTGCAGGCCGCGTCCCAGCGCGTGCGCCACCTCATCCGCCGCCGGAGACGAATCTCCAAACACCCTGACGGACAGCCGCCCGACGGCGGAGGCCACGCGGTCGCAATAAAGATCGAGTTCGGCGAGAGGCGGGGCGATGATCGGCTCGCCCGCATCCATTTCCATGCCATCGATGACGGCGATGAAATCTTCCTGCCGCACATGGTAATCACGAATTACGATAAGCAACGTCCTGGTTATCGCGTCCTGTGCGTCGCCTTGCGCATAAAGCGCGGCAATGCGTTGGCGCCAGCCTTCCAGCTCCAATTGCTTGGCGGTGAAATCACGGCCTTCCTCGTCGGCGATGTCATCCACCACCCGGCAGAAGGCGTAGATGGCATACATCGCATCCCGTCGTTCCGGCGGCAGGATCTTCATGCCGTGATAGAAGGAGGTGCCGGATGCTTTCACCAGCTCCGTCACATAGGCGGTATCTTCCGTGGTCATGCGGCGTATCTAAGCCCCTTCAAGGTGGCGGCCAGCACGTCCAGCTTGGAGAGCTTCACCCTTGTGGCCAGCGGGTCGCCGGATTTCAAACGCGTGGTCAAGCGCCTGGCGAGCGCGCAGATGATCGCGGTTTCGATGCGCAGCCGGCGGGACTTCACCCGTTTAGGCAGTTCGGCGGCCAGCGATGTTCAGCTTGTCGGTCTCTTCCAGCATCTTGTCGAACACAATGCGCAGGCCGGGCATTGTCTCGGTGCGGGCGATGTCGTCCGTCGAGAGGCCCTGCTCGCGCAGCCAGTCCTGCGGGATGTAGCAGCGGTCCAGGTCGCGTAGATCCTTCGCGCAATCCTGCAAATGGTTCAGCATCTGCAAGGATGCGCAGAGCGCGTCGGAGGGCGGCCAGGTGTCGTGGGATTCGCCATGCACATCCAGCACATAGCGGCCCACCGGGGCGGCGGAATAGCGGCAATAGTCCATCAGCTCCGCCCAGGATTCGTAGCGCGTCTTGGTCACGTCCTGGCGGAAGGCGGTCAGCAGCTCGCGCGCATGGATGTTCGGCACGCCGGATTCCTGCAGGGACTGGCGCAGCTTGGTGGCGCTGGGGCTGCCATTGTCGCGCGCGCCGGTCAGTACGGCCTCCATCGTGTCCAGCCGGTTCAGCTTCTCCTCAGGCGAGAGTGTGGCGCTGTCCGAAATATCGTCGGCATTGCGGGCATAGGCGTAATAGGCATGCACCCGCGCGCGCAACGGCTTGGCAATGAGCAGCGAAGCGACGGGGAAATTCTCATCCCCCTTATCCTTGCCGGACCAGGATTCGATGTTTTTGGATGGGGGCTTGGCCGAGGCGCGGGGCTGCGCCTCATTGTCGTTGGCGATCATGATTGCTCCCCGGAATAGGCCCGGCTCTTCCATTTTGCACCGGTGCCGCGCCAGTAATTCACCGCCGAGCCGATGGTCGCCGCCATATAGAACAGCGCGATGGCGGGCAGGGCGATGGCGTAAGCGCGCGGCACCTTGTAGCGGTCCAGGGTCGGGAAATAGGTCAGCGCCGCGATGGCCCAGATAGCCAGCCCCAGCCCAGCCCGCCAGCTCAGGCCCGTGCAGAGCGTGGCGAAGGGGAAAACCAGCCAGACCAGAGCAAGGCCGATGATGGTGCCGATGAGGATCAGCGCCGAATAGCGCAGCTGGGTGAAGGCCGTGCGGGCGATCATGTCCCAGATATCCTTCGCCTTTGGATAAGGGCGGATGGAGGTGGCAAGCCCGGAATGGCCGAGATAGATGGGCCCGGTCTTCTTCACCTGAGCCGCGAGCGAGACATCGTCGATCAGCGCGCCTTTGATCTTCTCCAACCCGCCGATCCGCTCCAGCGCCTCCCGCCTGATCAGCACCGTGCCGCCCGCCGCCGCGGCAACGCGCGAGGTTGCGTCATTCACGCGGCCGAAGGGGTAGAGCATCTGGAAGAAATAGATGAAGGCGGGGATCAGGAATTTTTCGGCCAGGGAGGTGCAGTTCAGCTCCACCATTTCCGAGGCCATTTGCAGTTTTCCGGCCTCCAGCTTGGCCACCAGCGTCGCCAGATGGCGCGGGTCGTGGGTGATGTCCGCATCCGCGAACAGGATCACCGGGGCGGTGCTGGCCGCTACACCTTGGGACAGCGCCCAGAGCTTGCCGGACCAGCCAGCAGGCTTCGGCTGGCCGGTGAGGATGGTCAGGCGCTCATGCGTACCCGCCGCCGCCGCCGTGCCGTCGGTTGAATTGTCGTCCACCAGGATGACGCGGAAATTGCCGGGATAATCCTGCGCGGTGAGGGAGGAGATGACGGGGGCGATGGTCTCCACCTCGTCCCGGGCGGGGATGATGATGTCCACATCCGGCGCGTCCACTAGGGTTGCGGGCGCCAGCTCGGGCGCGGAATCCCAGAAGCGTCCGTGGAAGAAGGCCAGGTAAAGCCAGATCGCGAATGAAAGCAGCAGCAGGATCATCGCAAGCATTCCTTCCTTGCGGAACCAGATGAGCGCATCCTCCACCGCCTTGGCGGCGGGGCGGGGGGCGTAGCCTAGCTCGGTTTTGGCTTTCCGGGAGGAGAAGAACATCTTTTTCCTCGCCATTTTGAGAATATCCGGTGTCATCAACGGTGTCTTGCCGGTGCGCTCGGCGATGCGCTCCATCACCCAGGCGAGGGGCATCAGCGGCCCAACCGGCAGCTTGATGCCCGGCGCCTTGCGCCCGCTCTGCGCCGCCACCAGGGCCAGCAGCTCGCGCAGCATCAAATCCTCGCTGCCAAGAATATAGCACTCTCCCTGGCGGCCTTTTTCCAGCGCCAGCAAATGCCCGGCGGCCACATCATCCACATGCACCACGTTCAGCCCGGTATCCACATAGGCGGGCATTTTGCCCCGCGCGGCGTCCAGCACCATCTGGCCGGTGGGGGTGGGTTTCACGTCCCCGGGGCCGACCGGCGCGGTGGGGTTCACGATCACGATATTCTGCTCCGCCGCCAAGGCGCGCACCGCCTGCTCGGCATCGTACTTGCTCTGCTTATAAGCGCCAACGTGATGTTCGGGCTTGATCAGGCGTCGTCTCATCCGCAGGCGCGCCATCCGGCATCAGCCCCAGCGCGGCGACGGAGCTGGTATAGACCGAGCGCTCCACCCCGGCGGCTTCGGCCGCGCGCAGCAGGGCCAGCGTGCCATCGATATTCACCTTGCGCATCGCTGCCACGTCCGGCACCCAGAGCCGGTAATCAGCGGCCACATGCAAAAGGTAGCGGCAGCCGGAGAGGGCGGCGGGGAAGCTCGCGGGGTCGGCAAGGTCCAGATAAACGATCTCCGCCCCCAGATTGGCGATATTGTGCCGGTCCGAGCCTGGGACGGGCCGTAACCCGCACCTGATAGCCCGCCGCCTTCGCCGCCCCGGCCACCGCCGCGCCAACAAACCCGGTCGCCCCCGTCACCAGCACCAGATCTCCCTGCGCCACTGCTTCTTCCTCATGCTTTGCTGCCATCCCGCCGGAGCCATATACCGGCCAGGACACAGGCTGTAGAACCTATTGCAGCTTTTGGCGCAACACTGAGGATGCAGATGTACGATCTTCCCATTGCCCCTACCGCGATCCCGAATAGTGAAGAAGATGTCGTAACCGCCGATCATGCGGGCCCGCTTTTGGAAGTTTCCGGCGTCCGGCCCGATCAAGATCGGTTCCGATGCGCATTACCGCATGTTCACTGCCCTTCTGGGCGCCACCTACAACCCCTACAAGCCCGCCGTGCTGGACTGGCCGAAGCTGGACCCGGAAACGCTGGGCCGCATCACCTCCCTGCCGATCTGGGATATCGCGGTGCAGACCGAGATCAAGGCGGCCGCGCGCATCGCGTTTTATTCACAGACCGTGCTGCATCCCGAGCTGCGCGATGCCCTGATGCACATGTCCAGCGAGGAGGCGCGGCACAAGGATGTGCTCTCCCGCCTAGTGGCCGCCTATGACATTCCGATGCAGCCGGAACCCGATTACGCCCTGCCCAACGATGCCGAATGGGGCTGGCTGGTCACCGGCTATTCCGAATGTGTCGACAGCTTCTTCGCCTATGGGCTGTTTGAGATGGCAAAGCGCTCCGGCTATTTCCCGGAGAAGTTGGTGGAAACATTCGAGCCGGTGGTGCAGGAGGAGGGGCGGCATATTCTGTTCTTCTCCAACTGGCTGGCCTGGCACCGCGCCAACTTGCCCTGGTGGAAGCGCATCTGGTTTGAGCTGAAGGTCTGGGCGGTGTGGGGCTATTTGATCTACGAGCGGATCGGCATTGCCAAGGATGTGGACGGGCTGGAAGGGGCGGACGCCAATTTCACCATGAACGGCTCATCGGCGCTGAGCGAGGAAATGGACCTGCCGAAGCTTTTGGCGATTTGCCTGGAAGAGGATAAAAGGCGCATGGCAGGCTACGATATGCGCCTCACGCGCCCCACCACCATGCCGTTTCTGGGTCGTATCGGCCTGGCGGTTCTGCGACTAAAAACCCGTATTTTGGGACGTTGAGTATCTCCTTTGACTAAAAGTAAACTTATTCCCGCAGCGCTGACGCTGGCGGGGCTGGCTGTGATTACCGGGCTTGTCATCTATTTCGGCGCGGGGGACGTTCTGCGGGCCCTCACCTCGGTCAGTGCCTGGGGGTTGGCGGAATATATCGCCGCCCAGCTGGTGATTCTGCTGGGGCTGGGGCTGTGTTGGCGCATGCTGCTGCGCTCGCGCCAGAAAGGCTCCTACTGGCTCTGCGTCTGGGGCCGCGCGGTGCGTGACGCCACGGGCGAGTTCCTGCCTTTCTCCCAGGTGGGCGGCTTTGTGATGGGAGCCAGGGTGATCACGCTGGGCGGCGTCGCCCTCGCGGATTCCATCGCCTCGACGCTGGGTGATGTCACCACCGAGTTCCTGGCCCAGCTCGTCTTTGTCGGGGCAGGGCTGGTCATTCTGGCGCATAAGGTGCCGGGGTCGGACCTGCTGATGCCGGTTTCCATCGGCTTGGCGGTGGCGGTGGCGCTGGGGGTGGGGCTGATCGTGGCGCAGCGCGGCTCCGGTACCAGGCTGTTCCGCTCTTTGGCGCTGCGCATCGCGGGCAGCACCGGCGAGGGGGCGGCGGAAAATATCCAGCGCCTGCAAATTTCGCTGGATGGCATGTACACCCAGCGTGACCGCTTGGCCTGGGCCTCGTTTTTCCATCTGGTTTGCTGGGGCGGCACCGGCACGGCCTCCTATATCGGGTTCCACGCGCTGGGCATTCCGCTGTCCTGGTTGGACGCGGTGTGCATCGAGGCGATGCTGCACGCCATCATGGCGCTGGCCTTCTTCATTCCCGGCCGGGTGGGGGTGCAGGAGGCAGCCTATACGCTGCTGGGTGGGCTGTTCGGCATTCCGCCGGATATTGCGCTTTCCCTCTCTTTGCTCCGCCGGGCGCGCGATTTCGTCATCGCCGTGCCGGTCCTGATTATCTGGCAGGGGCTGGAGGCGCGGCATTTGAAGCTGAACATTAACGCCGGGTGAAGTTCTTGTCGGGCAGCTTGCGCTGCCGCTGCCACCGGCCCATGTCCAGGCCAGAGGAATTTTTCCGGAGGCAGAACCATGTCAATCATCGGATGGATCGTGCTTGGCCTGATTGCCGGTTGGATCGGCAGCCATATCGTCGATAATGGCGGTAAGGGGCCGCTGCTCGACATGATTCTAGGCATCGTCGGCGCGCTGGTCGGCGGCTGGATCTTCTCCGCGCTGGGCGCGGTGCCCGTCACGGGCTTCAATCTATGGTCGTTGTTTGTCGCGGTCGTCGGCGCGGTGGTGGTGCTGGTGATCTATCACGCGGTCGCCGGGCGAAGGGTTTTGTAAAGCAGGCCGCGAGAAAGGCAGAAAAGGGGGCTTGAGGCCCCCTTTTCTTTGTCCGGTCCTTCTTGCCGCCATCGATGCGGCAGGATAACGGTTTGATATGCGCGGCAAACTCTGGACCATGCGGCTCGTCTTCAGCATGGCGGGGATCGGCATCTCGGTCTGGGCGATTGTCATTCCCTACACCAAGATACGGTTTCAGCTCGATGATGGGACGCTTGGGCTGGTTCTGCTCGCCGGCGGGTCGGGGGGCGTCGCCGTTATGCCGCTGGCCGGGCTGGCGGTGGCGCGCTGGGGCAGCCGCACCTGCATCATCGCCAGCACGCTGCTGATGTGCCTGCTGCTGCCCATTTTGGGCGCCGCCCCATCGCCGCTGGTTTTCACAGCTTTGCTCTTCATCTACGGCGCCAATTTCGGCGCGCTGGATGTCGCGATGAACGCGCAGGGCGCGGTGGTGGAGGCAATGTCCGGCCGGCTGCATATGTCCGGCTTCCATGCCTGCTACAGCCTGGGCACGCTGGCCGTGGCGCTGGCGGCCAGCCTGTTGTTGAAACTTGGGAGCACGGTGCTGCTGGTATGCGTGGTCAGCGCCGTCACGGTGCTGCTGGGGCTGACACAAAGCGTCAGGCTGGTGCCCAAGAGTGGCGATACCCCGTCCTCCGGCCAGAATTTCGCCCGGCCCAACCGGCAGGCGCTGATCCTCGGCCTGTGTTGCTACGCCGCCTTCATGACCGAGGGCGCCACCACGGACTGGAGCACCATTTTCCTGCGTTTTTCACGCAACATGGCGATTGGCAACGCTACGCTTGGCTACGCCGCCTTCGCGGTGATGACGACGCTGGCGCGCCTGACCGGCGACCAGCTCTCCATGCGCTTCGGCCAGCCGGCGGTCATGCGCTTGGGTGTCATGCTGGGGGTGGCGGGGTTCGCACTGGCGGTGCTGGTGCCTTCGGGGGTTGCGGGCATTATCGGCTTCGGGCTGGTGGGGTTTGGCACCGGCAACATCGCGCCTCTGGTGTTCAGCGCCGCGGCGCGGGTGCCGGGCATGGCGTCGCATCACTCCATGCCCGCGGTCGTGGGGATCGGCTATGCTGGGTTTCTCACCGGGCCGGTGATGATCGGCTTCGTCTCCAGCCGTTTCGGGCTGGGCACTGCCTTCGGGGTGGATGCGGTGCTGCTAGGGCTGACGTTTTTCGCCGCGAGACGCGTGGCTTAGCCATAGTTAAGCCATAGTAAAGCTCGTTGAGCGCAGCCAGCAGCTCTTCCCGGCTCATCGCCTTTGGCAGGGCTGGGTACAGGGTGATGTGCGCGGGGCCGGGCTGCTTGTTGAAGGCGAGCCGCCCCCAGCGCAGCCCGGAATCTGTGGTGGCGGGCAAAACCGGCGCCTGCAGCCCTTGCGCCAGCGCTGCGATGCCATGGCGTAACTCCCCGCGTACGCCGGGGGCAATGCGCGTGCCCTCCGGGAAAATGACCACTTGCCGCCCCTCCGCCACGGCTTTCTGGGCGTTGACGACCATCTCGCGCAGCGCCCGGCGGCCGCCGCCGCGATCCACCGGGATCATCCCGCTCGGCTCCAGCAGCGCGCCGAACATCGGGATGCGCCTTAGCTCCTTCTTGAACACGAAGGCCGGGCGGGGCAGCACCGAGATCCAGAGCAATATGTCCAGGGCAGATTGGTGCTGCGCGGCGATCACGCAGCCGCCTTCGGGAAGCAACTCCAGCCCTTTGGCATCAAGCGTGATGCCGCAGAACACACGGAGCGCCCACAGGCTCATCCGCGTCCAGAGCTGCGCCGAGCGCAGAATCCCATCGCGCAGATACCGGCCGATCAGCATGCACCAGAGGCTGAGCACGGCGCCAGTCCCCCAGAGAACGGTGTTGAAGGCAAAGGAACGGAGGCGCTTCATCTTCGGTCAGTAATCTCCTGAGGTGCCGGTGCTGAACAGGCTGCCGAGCCCCGCGCGCACGACCAGATATTTGCTGTATTCCTCGGCAAGCAGCTGCAGGGTTGGCCAGGTGAGGCGGTCGCGCATCGCGGGCGGGCGCACCGGGTCCGGTATTAGCTGCGCGCCGGGCAAGGCGCGGCGGATTTCGAGCAGCGCGCGCGGCATGTGATAATCGGCGGTGACGATGATGAGCGAATGCATGTTGTGCGCGTTCGCCCAGGCGGCGGTTTCGACGCCATTGTCATGGGTGGTGGCGGCCATATGGCCGATCGTGATGGCGCTGGCGTACCGGGTGGCGGCGGCGCTGTCATCGGCGGTGAAATCGCCAAGATAGGTGCCTTTGCCCGGCGCCGGAGATCAGCAGCAGCGGCGCCTCATGCGCGGCGAGCAGAGCGAGCGCCTCGCTGATCCTGTCATCTCCGCCGGTCAGCGCCACGATGCCGTCCGCGGGCGGCAGCGGGTTGGGCGGCGCGGCGGTGAACACCCAAGCCATGAAGATGAGCGAACCCCACGCACCAGGCGCCGCAGACCAGCAGCACCAGCCGGGCGAGCAGCCGGAGGAGCGAGAAACGGCGGCGGCGGTGGGGCGGGCGGGCCATCAGGGGAGATGCCGCAGCCAGCCGCGCACGGTGAGCTGCGCCGTCATCCAGCCGATGAGCGCCGCGCAGGCGGGCAGCAGCGGCACCAAAGCGAGCAGGGCAGGGGGCAGGTTGAACAGGCCGCTGAGTTTTGCCGGGCCGGTGAAGGGGCTGGCCAGCCAGGCCAGCCAGGCCAGCACCGGCAGGGCCAGCAGCGTGCCGCCGAGCGACCCGGCCAGAGCGAGCCAGGTGGCTCGGGCGGCGAAGCGCCCGGCAATGTCGCAATCCAGCGCGCCCAGCCCATGCACGATCTCGATGGTCTCGCGCAGTTGCGCCAGGCCCGAGCGCGTGGCCACCGCCACCACCGCCGCCGCCACCAGCGCCACGATGAGCAGCACGGCCAGAGCGCAGGCCTGCAGGCTGGTGGTGAGTGCGGCCACGCGCTGCGCCCAGATCGCCCCGGTTTTCACCAGCGTGTCAGGGCTCACTTTCTGCAATTGCGCGGTCAATTGATCCGTGCCGCCCGCACCGGCCCATTGCGCGGTGATAACCGCCGGCAGCGACAGCCCGAGCGAGGCGGCATCGCTGCCGAGCCAGGGGGCGATCAGCCGGTTCATCTCCGCCTCGCTCATCACCGTGGCGTTCTGCACGTCATGGTTGGCGGCCAAGGCGCGCTGCACGGCGGCGAGGCGCGTGCCGTCATTGCGCGGCGTCCTGGTCATTGGGTTGCGGGACTTGGATGGTGAGTGCCGAGGCGGTGTCGCCCTGCCAGCTAGACGGCCAGGGTGGCACAAGCCAGAGCGCCGCCCAGAGCCAGGGCGGCCAGAAAGCTCATGGCGCCGACCAGCACCGGCAGCAGCCGGTCGGACAGGGCGGCGCGCACGCCCAGAAGATCGCCCTGGCGCCTAGCCATCATGCACCAACCGGCCATTTTCCAGCCCCAGGCGCGGGAAGGGGTAGCGTTCCACCAGCCCGGTATTGTGGGTCGCCACGATGACGGTGGTGCCGAGCTGGTTCAGCGCGGTGATCAGCAGCATCAGGCGCTGCGCCTGCTCGTCATCCAGATTGCCGGTCGGCTCGTCTGCCACCAGCAGCCTGGGCCGCGCCACCACGGCGCGGGCGATGGCGATGCGCTGCTGCTCGCCGCCGGAAAGCTCGTCCGGGCGCGCATGCATCCTGTGGGCAAGGCCGACCCAGCGCAAAATCTCCGTCACATCCGCTTCCACCTGTGCCTCGCTGCGGCGGGCGAGGCGCATGGGCAGGGCCACGTTGTCGTACGTGTCCAATTGCGGCAGCAGCCGGAAATCCTGATACACCACGCCAATGCGCCGGCGCAGCAGGGCCGCCTCGCGCCTGGCGACACGCGCCGCCCTGGTGCCGAGGATCTCAATACGCCCACGCGCCGGGTGCTCGGCCAGATAGATCAGCTTGAGCAGGCTGGTCTTGCCCGCCCCTGAAGGGCCGGTGAGCCAGCGGAAACCGCCATCCTCGATCTCGAAGCTGACGCCGCGCAGCGCCTCGGCCTCGCCCCCGCGGGCGGCGTGCCGGTAGCGCAGCCAGACATCGTCGAATTGGACCATCAGGCTTGTCCTCGCATATTAACCGTAGTGCCGCGACTAAGAGGGCTCCGGCAAGACGCGGCCCACACTATTTTCCGACAAAATTCTCTGCTTGTTGACCATGTTATTGCGGTGCCCGGTTAAAAATGCCATGCGTTGAGACGTAATGCGGATCGCCTGTCCTAATTGCCATGCGCTTTATGACGTTCCCGACAATCTGTTCGGCGGCCGCCCGCGCCGACTGCGCTGCGAGCAATGCGGCCATGGCTGGTACGTGATGCCGGATGGGCAGGAGGAGGCCGCCATGCCTTCGCCGCCCGTTGCGACCGACCTTCCGGTTGAGGACGAACTGATCCCCGAGATGAGCGAGGCGTTCAGCCGACGCTTCGGTGAGCCGGTGGATGAGGAGGCGAAGGCCGAGATGCAGGCCGCCTTGCAGGACGAGGCGCTGGCTCATCCGCACCATGATGATACCGTACCGCCGCCTCTGCCTCTGCCTGAAATGGGCGGGACGACCGCGGAGCCTGACCGCTTTGCCGATCTGGTGCGCGCGGCCCGCAATAACGAAGTGGAGCTGGAGCCCCATGCGCCTGCGAAGAAGCTGGCGCAGGCAGCCAATCCGCGGCTGGTCACCCTGCTGGTGCTTTTGTTCATCCTGGTGTTGATCGTGGTGGAGCGTCACGCGGTGATGCGCATGATCCCCGCCAGCGCCAAGCTGTTCCACGCGCTGCATCTAGCTTAAGCGTCTGTGTGTAAACTCTACTCTGGCGGCCATTCAGCGCGGTTTTCTGCGCTTCCGATGCTCACGTACATCAATGTACGCTCCGCTCCGGTTCTCGAAAACCACGCCGACGGACTCGCCAGAGCGAGTTTTCAAACAGACGATGAGTGAGGCGCGGTCTCAGCTTTTCCGGTTTTTCACCACTTGCCGCGCGCGGCCCAGCGCGAGCGCGCCGTCGGGCACGTTCTCGGTAATTACGGAACCGGCGGCGATCAGCGCGCCGTCGCCCACCGCGACGGGGGCCACCAGAGCGGTGTTGGAGCCGATGAAGGAATTCGCGCCGATCTTCGTCTTGTGCTTGGCCTTGCCATCGTAATTGCAGGTAATGGTGCCCGCGCCGATATTCGCGCCGGGGCCGATCTCGGCATCGCCCAGATAGGTGAGGTGGTTGGCTTTGGCGCCCTTGCCGAGCTTCGCGGCCTTCAGCTCGACGAAATTGCCGACATGCGCGTCCTCGCCCACCTCGGCACCCGGGCGCAGCCGCGCGTAGGGGCCGATGATGGCGCCTGAGCGCACCAGGCAGCCTTCCAGATGTGAAAACGCCTTGATCTCGACATTGCCTTCAATCTCCACGCCGGGGCCGAAGACCACATGCGGGGCGATGATGGTATCCGCGCCGATTTCGGTGTCGGCGGCGAAGAAAACGGTTTCGGGTGCCTGCAAGGTCACGCCGCCCAGCATGAAGCGGGCACGGGTGTGGGCCTGGAAGGCGGCCTCGGCCTGGGCCAGCTCGGCGCGGGAATTCACGCCCAGGCATTCATCGTAAGGTGCATCCAGCGCCGCGACATTCACCCCCTCATCGCGCGCAATGGCGACAATGTCGGTGAGGTAGAATTCGCCCTTGACGTTGTTGTTGCCGACCTCCGCCAGCCAGTCGCGCATATCCGAGCCCAGAGCCGCCATGCCGCCCGCGTTGCAAAAGCCGATGGCGCACTCTTCATGGTTTGCATCGGCATATTCGACGATGCGCGACACATAAGGGCCATCCATCACCAGGCGGCCATATTTTCCGGCGTCCGGCGGGGTCATTCCCAACAGCACCAGCCCGGCATCGCCCTGGCGCAGGCGCTCCAGCAGGGCGCGCATGGTCTCTGCCGAGACCAGCGGGTTGTCGGCATAAAACACCGCCACCGGGCCTTCACCGAAATACGGCTCGGCCTGGAGCGTGGCATGTGCGGTGCCGAGCCGCTCATGCTGCACCGCCACCGCATGCGGGGCGGCAAGTTTTTCCAGTGAGGGCATGTCAGGCCCCACCACCACCACGATCCGGTCGAACACAAGCTCCGCGGCGCGGATGAGATGCGTCAGCATCTCGCGCCCGGCAATCTTGTGCGCGGCTTTCGGCAGGGCGGATTTCATCCGCGTGCCGAGCCCGGCGGCGATGATGATGGCGGTGCTCTGCATGCTTACTTGGCCGGGAAGAACGGCGCGGGCTTAAGGATGCTGTTTTCCTGCGCGGCGAGCGCGCCGAGTGCGCCGACCTTTTCCTGGAAGACGCTCCAGCCCGGGTCCTGCAACATCGCGGCGCGCCGCGCCTCGCGGTCGCCCTGGCTCTCATAGCCCCAGAGATGCACCACCGTATTTAGCTTGCCTTCCGCGGCGGTGTAGAAGCCGAGGCAATTGCCCAGGTATTTCTGCTGCAGCGGCCAAGCATATTCCTCATAGACTTTCAGCCACGCAGGCATCTTGCCGGGCTGGAAGGTGTAGGTGCGAATATCCACGATCATAATCTTGAACCTCTCAGGCTTGTTTGATGTCGATGAGACTTTTGCGGATCTTGCGGCTACGGTTGATCTTGTCTTCGATATAATCCGTATCGCCCCAGCGCACCGCACGCGCCATGGCCTGTGCATCCTCAGAGAACCGGGAGAACATCTCCAGCAGCGCGTCCTTGTTGTTGACGAAGACGTCCCGCCACATCACCGGGTCAGAGGCCGCGATGCGGGTGAAATCCCTAAACCCCGTGGCGGCGAATTGCAGCACTTCCTCGCGGGTTTCATCCGCGAGATCATCCGCCGTGCCACAGATGGTGAAGGCGATGAGGTGCGGCAAATGCGAGACGATGGCGAGCACGCGGTCATGATGCGCCGCGCCCATGCGCGCGGTGCGGGCTCCCATCGTTTGCCAGAGTGCCTCGATTTTTTTTGCCGCCGCTTCGTCCGTGCCTTCGGTGGGGGTCAGCAGGCACCAGCGGCCCTCGAACAGATGCGGCACGCCGGCATCGGGGCCGGAGAACTCCGTGCCGGCCATCGGGTGCGCGGGCACGAAATGCACATTTTCGGGCACGAAGGGGCCGACATCCCTGATGACGGATTGTTTGGTGGAGCCGACATCGGAGAGCACGCAGCCCGGCGCCAGATGGGGCGCGATGATCTCGGCCAGCGATGCGAAGGTGCCGACGGGGGTGCAGAGAATCACACCATCCGCGCCTTTCACGGCCGTCGCCGCATCGGCGATATAGTCATCGCCGAGCTTCAGCTCTTCCGCGCGTTTGAGATGCGCGGGGTTGGCATCGGAAATGACCAGATGCTTCACAATGCCCGGATGCAGCGCCAGAGCGCCCGCGATGGAGCTGCCGATATGGCCGATGCCGATAAGCACCAGCCGGTTGAAGAGGGGCTCAGCCATGACGGAATTCGGCCAGTACCTCCGCGACGCGGCTACACTCCTCCGCCGTGCCAATGGTGATGCGCAGGCAGTGCGGCAGGCCGTAGGATTTCACCTGCCGGGCGATGATGCCGTGTTGGCGCAGATAGCCATCCGCGGCACTGGCATTCTCAGTGGTGGTGAAATCAACCAGCAGGAAATTCGCCTCGGAGGGGATCACCTTCAGCCCGCTCTGGGTCAGGCGCTCGGTCAGGCGGCGGCGCTCGGCGCTGTTATGGGCGCGGCTCTTTTCCAGCCAGCCCGGCTCCTCCAGCGCGGCGATGCCCGCCACGGCGGCGAAGCCGCTGACGTTGAAGGGCGGGCGCACGCGGTTCAGCACGTCGATCACCGCCGGGGGAGCGTAGCACCAGCCAAGCCGCGCCCCGCCCATGCCGAAGATTTTCGAGAATGTGCGGGTCATCACCGTGTTTTCGCCCGCATCCACCAGCTTCACTCCGGCATCGTAATCCGGGCGTTCGACGTATTCGGCATAGGCGGCGTCCAGCACCAGCAGCACGGTTTCAGGCAGGCCTGCGCGCAACCGCTCCACCTCGCCCTGCGCCAGCATGGTGCCGGTGGGGTTGTTGGGGTTGGCGATGAACACCATGCGGGTCGCGGGCGTGACCAGCGCCAGGATCGCGTCCACATCGGTGGTGAGGTCTTTCTCGGCCGCCTTCAGCACGGTGCAGCCCGCCAGCTTGCCCGCGATCTCATAGATCGCGAAGCCATGGGCGCTCATGATCAGCTCCGTGCCCGGCCCGCCATAGGATTGGATGAGCAGGGCGAGTACCTCGTCCGACCCGTTGGTGCAGACGATCCGCGCCGGGTCCAGCCCGAATTTGGCGCCGATGGCCCGGCGCAACGCGTGCGAGCCGCCATCAGGGTAGCGGTGCATGGAGGATACCGCCTCGGTAATGGCCTGGATGGCCCCCGGCGGCGGGCCGAACGCACCCTCGTTGGAGGAGAGCTTGATGGGCTTGGCAATGCCCGCCAGCTTCGAATTCGCCGCCGACATAGGATGCCACGGAGAAAATCTCCGTGCGGGCGATGGGCTTGTTCATGTCAGTTTGTCTCGCTGATCGGGAGCGCGTAGCCGCCGATCACACGCACCGGCGCATCCAGCCCGGCGATGGCGGCAAGGCGTGGGTCAGCATCGTCCACCAGTCCTTCCACTTCCAGAAGCGCCAGCAGGCCGGAATCGCCGGGCAGGCGCTTCACCCAGAGGGCGCCCGGTTCGAATCCGGCTGCGGCGACCTGCTCGATCATCCTTGTGCGGGAGACTTCGGCGCTGACGCTCAGCATGATCAGCCCGCGGTCGGCGCCGCTGGCATCGGGCGGCACGGCTGCCACCACATAGGCCTCGCCCACCGGCAGCCCCTCGGCGCGGTGGGTCCAGAACGGAATTCTCGCGATGACATAAAGCCGCGCCGGCCCGTTGGCGGCCAGCATTGGCCACCAGCCGCCATGGACATCATCCCCTTCGCCCAAAGGCGGCAGGACGGCGAGCTGCGCACCGCCCTCGCGTGCCAAATCTGCCAGGGTCTGGGCCGGGTTGTGGTGGCGGCGCACAGGGGTGAGCGGGCCGAAATGCTCGCGCGCCAGGGCAAGCCGGGCCTCGCCGCCTTCGCCGTCGCACACCGCCATCGTCTGGCCGCCCTCGATGATCAAGGCCGCGCCGAACATTTCCCGCCAGATCCGCACGATCGCTGCGGCCGGCCAGGCGCCCTGATGCTGGGCCAGCAAACGGCGCAGGATGATGGCTTCGCGTCCCGGGCGGATCTTGGTGCCTTTCTTGCCCCCTTCGGCGGCTACGCTTTCGACCACCTTGGCACGCTTCATCAGAAGGTGGTGAATCTGGTCATCGATGGCGTCGAGTTCGGCGCGCAGTGCAGCCAAGCGCGTGGCGGGAGGAGAAAGGTCGTTCATTGCACGCCTAGTTACCGCATCCGCCACCCACCCGCCAAGCCGTATCGGGATGTGTTTCTTCTATACGGCGATGGGGATTGCACCCAGGGGTCCGCCAGCGCATATGCGGTGATTAAGATGGACCAGCCCTCGGCTCATACGGATTTTCCGCATCAGAGCGTCACCTTCCCTGAAGCTGTGGCGTTGGATTGCGGCCGTGTGCTGCCCAGCGTGACCGTCGCCTACCGGACCTATGGCACGCTCAACCAGGAGAAGAGCAACGCCATATTGATCTGCCATGCCCTTACCGGGGACCAGTATGTGGCTGAGCAGAACCCCGAAACCGGCCGTCCCGGCTGGTGGGAGAGGGTGGTTGGGCCGGGCGCGCCGATCGATACCGACAAATATTTCGTCATCTCTTCCAACGTGCTGGGGGGCTGCATGGGCTCCACTGGGCCGCGCTCGCCGCATGGCGAGCAGGCGGGGCAGCTTTGGGGCATGGATTTCCCGGTCGTCACCGTCCATGACATGGTGCGGGTGCAGAAGCGCCTGGTCGAGCATTTCGGCATTCAGAAACTCTTCTCCGTCATTGGCGGCTCCATGGGGGGCATGCAGGTGCTCTCCTGGGCGGTGCAGTATCCTGAGATGGTGTTCGCCGCCGTGCCCATCGCCGCGGCCTATTATCATTCGGCGCAGAACATCGCCTTTCACGAGATCGGGCGGCAGGCGATCTTCGCCGATCCGTTCTTCTATAACGGCCATTATTGGTCCGAGGGCGTGCGGCCGGAGCGTGGCCTCGCCGTGGCGCGCATGACCGCGCACATCACCTACGTGTCGGAAGAAGCGCTGACCCGCAAATTCGGCCGCAAGTTGCAGAATGCCGAGGGGCTCTCAGCCCTTGGCGAGCAATTCGCGGTGGAGAGCTATCTGCAATATCAGGGCTCCAGCTTCGTGCAGCGCTTTGATGCCAACGCCTATCTCACCATCACAAGGGCGATGGATCTGTTCGACATCGCGGGCGATCATGGCGGGGTGCTGGCCGATGCCTTCCGGGGCACGCAGACGCGCTTTCTGCTGGTGTCCTTTTCCTCTGACTGGCTGTTCCCCACCGCGCAGTCGCGCACCATCGCCCGCGCGCTCAACCATGTGGCGGCGAATGTCTCCTTCGTGGAAGTGCAGTCCGACAAGGGGCACGACGCCTTCCTGCTGGATGAGCCGGAGTTCCACGCCACGCTACGCGGCTTTCTGGCCGGCTGCGCGGAGCATGCGCGGCTTTCATGAGCGGAGCGAAGAAAATCCGTGTCGACCTGGCCTTGATCGCCGGGATGGTCCAGCCCGGCTCGCGTGTGCTGGATGTAGGCTGCGCCGATGGGCAATTGGTCGAGCATCTGACCAGGGCCAAGCAGTGCGACGCCCGCGGCATCGAGATCGACATGGAGGAGGTGCAGCGCGCCATCACACACGGCCTGCCGGTTATGCAAGGCGATGCGGATACCGAGCTGGTCACCTATCCTGACCATGCCTTTGACTATGTCATTCTGTCCCGCACCTTGCAGGCGGTGGAGAAGCCGCGCGAGGTGCTACGCCAGATGCTGCGGATCAGCACGCACGCCATCGTCTCTTTCCCGAATTTCGGCCATTGGTCGCTGCGGCTGCAATTGCTCACGCGCGGGCGCATGCCGATGACCGCCGGCTGGAACCGGATGTGGTACGAAACGCCCAACATCCATCCCTGCACCATCCAGGATTTTTTCACCCTCTGCGACATGGAAGGGTATGTGGTGCAGGATTGGCTGGCGGCGGATGAGGAGGGGCGGCGCGCGCCCTGGCGGCGTTCGCAGCGTCTGGCCAATCTGTTCGGCGAACAGGGGCTGTTCCTGCTCCGCAAGGCCTGACTGCCCCGGCGCGGGGGTTGATTTTAATCAATGCGCTGGCTGCAAAGTTTTCTAAACTACACAACCTGAACCAACTCGTTTGCACCCGCGCGGGGGGCGAGCGGCGTTAATGTGCCGGGGAAGGGATGTTTAGCGGTTGTCCACGAGCACCACGGGCGTCACGCTCACACGGGCAACACCCAGATTTACCACCCCAAGGTCCTCGGCCGCACTTTCGGAGAGGTCGAGAATCCGGTGGCCGCGCGGCATGCAGTCGTTCACCCGCACGATGATGGAGCGGCTGTCGTCATCCGTCAGAGCCACCCGCACCTGGGTGCCGACTGGGATGGAGTGGGAGGCGGCGGTCATGTCGTCGCCCGTGAAGCTCTCGCCTGTGCAGGTGCGGTGCAGGCCGGGGCCGGGCCTGTACCAGGAGGCAGTGCCGAACATTTCCGGGCCGTTGACCACAAGATCGGGCGCGCGGGGCGGAACCGGCGCTGCGGGCGGGGCGATGCTGGCCTGGGGCGCAGGCGCGGGCGTGGAGGCGCAGGCTGACAGAAAGCCTGCGAGCAGGGACATGGCCAGAGCAGGCGCGAGGCGGAGGCGGCTTTTGGGTGCCGTCCGGCAGGGCGTAGGAGCGGTCAGTTCCATGCATGCCTCGTGGGGCAAGAATGAGGCATTTGCATGGCAAGCTGCGCCTGTCCCGCCGCGTTTGTCGCTGTGTACGGAACGATCTCAATAATATCAGAGCTTTAAGGCTGGCCGGTTAGGAGCTGCAAAAGATGCAGGACGGGCAAATCGAAGATGACGATCCTGAGGATGGGCCGAGCCACTCCACCGGCCCCCGCCGCCCGTACTTGCTTAAGATACTGGGGCCGGGGCTGATCACCGGCGCCTCGGATGACGACCCAAGTGGCATCGCCACCTACTCCCAGGCCGGGGCGCAATTTGCCTACGGGCTGAGCTGGACCATGTTGTTCTCCTACCCGTTAATGGTGGCGGTGCAGATGATCAGCGCGCGCATCGGCCGCACCACGGGCCGTGGCATCGCCGGGGTGCTGCGGCTGCATTATCCGCGATGGCTGCTGGGTTCCGTGGTTGTGCTTCTGCTCACCGCCAACATCATCAATCTGGGGGCGGATCTCGGCGCCATGGCGGATGCCACGGCGCTGCTGCTGCCCGGCCCGCGCGTGCTTTATGTGCTGCTGTTCGCGGCCATTTGCGTCTCGCTGCAACTCTTCCTGAAATATAAACGCTATGTTTCGGTGCTGAAATGGCTGACCGCGGCGCTGTTCGCCTATTTCGGCGTGCTAATGGTCGTGCATGTGAAGTGGCGCGATCTCGCGGTGCATCTCTTCTGGCCGCATCTCAGTGCCCATGCCGGGTATCTGACGGTGCTCGTCGCGATTTTTGGCACCACCATCAGCCCGTATCTGTTCTTCTGGCAGGCTTCGGAGGAGGTTGAGGATATTAACGAGCATCCGCACCGGATCGATTTGGTCGATGCGCCGCTTCAAGGCCCGTCGGCGCTGCGGCGGATTGAGCTGGACACCTTCATCGGCATGGGATTCTCCAACCTCGTGGCGTTGGCCATCATCGTCACCACGGCGGCGACGCTGAACGTGCATGGCATCACGAACATTCAGACCTCCGCCCAGGCCGCCGCCGCCTTGCGCCCGCTGGCGGGCAAGTTCGCGACGCTTATCTTCGCGCTGGGGATTATCGGCACCGGGCTGCTGGCGGTGCCGGTGCTGGCGGGTTCGGCGGCCTATGCGGTTGGCGAGGCGCGGCAATGGCCGACGGGTCTGGCCCGCCGCCCGAAGGAGGCGCAGGCTTTTTACGCGACCCTGGTGATCGCCACGCTGGTCGGCATGGTCATCAATTTCACGCCCATCGACCCGATCAAGGCCCTGTTCTGGAGTGCCGTGATCAACGGTGTGGTGGCGGTGCCGGTGATGGTGGTGATGATGCTGCTCTCGGCGCGACGGGACATCATGGGGCCGTTCGTGGTGCGGGGCGTGTTGAAATTCTTTGGCTGGCTGGCCACGGCGTTGATGGCGGCGGTTGTCATCGCCATGCTGGCCTTGGCGCTATAGCGGACTGTTTTCCACGCCCGCCGCCACGTCCAGAAACCGGGCGAGTACGGGCGCGGAATCATCCCGCCGCCAGGCGAGGCCGGTTTCCAGCACCGGGGCATCGCCTTGCAGATCCACATAGCGCACGCCGGTGCGGGCCAGATGCCGCAGCGAGGCGGGTACCAGAGCGAGCCCCAGCCCGGCGGAGACGAGGCTGATGATGGTCTGCATCTGGATGGCGGGCTGGGCGATGCGCGGCTCCGCCCCATGGGCGCGGTAATAGCCGAGCACCAGATCGTAGAAAGACGGCGCCATGGGCTGGGGGAAGATGATCAAGGGCGCCTCGATCACATCCTGCGCCTGCAGCCCCGCCGTGCCGGGGCGCAAACGGCCTTGCGTGATCCAGTCTTCCGGCACCGCCGCCACCAGCTTTTCTCTCAGCAATTGCCGGTAGGCGAGGGCGGCGGGCAGGGCGCCATCCTTCGGGCGCGATGATGATGCCTGCCTGGGACGTGCCCTCTTGCAGCAGCTTGATTTGCACATCGCTGGTGGCTTCCGTCAGGGCGATCTCCACCTCCGGGTAAAGGCCCGAGAAGCGCCGCACCAGTAAAGGCAGCACCGAGTAATCCGCCGTGGAGACAAAGGAGAGCGCCAGCCGCCCCGCCGTGCCCGCGATCAGCCGGTGCGCGGCCTCTGGCAGCGCGTCCACTTGGCCCAGGGCGGCGCGCACATGCGGCACCCAGGCGGCGCCGAAGGGGCTGAGCGCCACGCTGCGTTTGGTGCGGATGAACAAAGGCGCGCCCAGCTCGCGCTCCAGCGCCTGGATGGACTGGCTGAGCGGCGGTTGGGTCATGTTCAGAAGCTGGGCGGCGCGGCCGAAATGCAGGGTCTCCGCCACCGCCAAAAATTGCCGCAACTGCCGATTATCCATGGATTAATATGTCCTGCGACCTAATTATCTGAGAAATAATATATTTTACCTTTTCCTGGAACAGGCTTAATTGAGCCAGGAAACGCGAAATCCGGAGACACACAATGCCCGCCTATCGTTCCAGAACCACCACCCATGGCCGCAACATGGCGGGCGCGCGCGGGCTTTGGCGCGCCACCGGCATGACGGATGCGGATTTCGGCAAGCCGATCATCGCCATTGCTAATTCCTTCACCCAGTTCGTGCCCGGGCATGTTCACTTGAAGGATCTCGGCCAGCTGGTGGCGCGCGAGATCGAGGCGGCGGGCGGTGTGGCCAAGGAGTTCGACACCATCGCGGTGGATGACGGCATCGCCATGGGCCATGACGGCATGCTCTACTCGCTGCCCTCGCGCGAGCTGATCGCGGATTCCGTGGAGTACATGGTCAACGCCCATTGCGCGGATGCGCTGGTCTGCATCTCCAACTGCGACAAGATCACGCCCGGCATGCTGATGGCCAGCCTGCGCCTCAACATCCCGACCGTGTTCGTCTCCGGCGGGCCGATGGAGGCCGGCAAGGTGGTGGTGAAGGGCGCGAAGCGGGCGGTGGACCTCGTGGATGCGATGGTTGTGGCCGCCGATGACAGCTACACCGATGAAGAGGTGCAGACGATCGAGCGTTCCGCTTGCCCCACCTGCGGCTCCTGCTCGGGCATGTTCACCGCCAATTCCATGAACTGCCTGACCGAGGCGCTGGGGCTGTCTCTGCCTGGCAACGGGTCTACCCTCGCCACCCATGCCGACCGCGAGAAGCTGTTCCGCGAGGCAGGGCATGTGATCGTCGATCTCGCCCGGCGCTGGTATGAGCAGGATGACGAGACCGCCCTGCCGCGCCGCATCGCCAGCTTCAAGGCGTTCGAGAATGCGATGAGCCTGGACATCGCCATGGGCGGGTCCACCAACACGGTGCTGCATCTGCTGGCCGCCGCCCAGGAGGGCGGGGTGGATTTCACCATGGCCGATATCGACCGGCTGTCCCGCCGCGTGCCCTGCCTCTGCAAGGTCGCCCCGGCGAAGAGCGATGTGCATATGGAAGATGTGCACCGGGCGGGCGGCATCATGTCCATTCTGGGTGAGCTGGAGCGCGCCGGGCTGATCGACACCTCCCTGCCCACCGTGCACACGAAAACGCTGGGCGAGGCGCTGAACCGCTGGGACATCACCCGCACCAATAGCGAGGACGTGAAGAATTTCTTCCGCGCTGCCCCCGGTGGCGTGCCGACCCAGGTGGCTTTCAGCCAGTCCGCCCGTTGGGAGGAGCTGGATACCGACCGCCAGACCGGCGTGATCCGCGCCGCCACCCATCCTTTCTCCAAGGATGGCGGTCTGGCCGTGCTGTTCGGCAATCTGGCGCCGGAAGGCTGCATCGTGAAAACCGCGGGCGTGGATGAGAGCATCCTGACCTTCAAAGGCACCGCGCGCGTGTTCGAGAGCCAGGACTCCGCCGTTTCCGGCCTTCTGGGCGGTCAGGTGAAGGCGGGTGATGTTGTGGTCATCCGCTATGAAGGGCCGAAAGGCGGGCCGGGGATGCAGGAGATGCTGTACCCGACGAGCTATCTGAAATCCAAGGGCCTGGGCAAAGCCTGCGCGCTGATCACCGATGGCCGCTTCTCCGGCGGCACCTCGGGGCTTTCCATCGGCCATGTCTCGCCGGAAGCGGCGGAAGGCGGACTGATCGGGCTGGTGGAGACTGGCGATGAGATCCTCATCGACATTCCGAACCGCGAGATCAGCCTGCAGGTGGCGGACGCCGTGCTGGTCGAACGCCGTACCGCCCAGGACGCGAAGGGCTGGAAGCCGGCCGAGCAGCGCAAGCGCAATGTCTCCCCCGCCTTGCGCGCTTATGCAGCCATGACCACCAACGCCGCACGCGGCGCGGTGCGGGATGTGAGCCAGGTCGAACGCTAATCCAGCTGTCACGGGATCAAACAACAGGGCGTCTCTCCATGGAGGGGCGCCCTGTTTGTTTTTGCGGGCTTTACGCCTTCGGTTATCCGATGGCCCGAATTAATCTTTTGCGGGTGCCGGAAACGTCGGATTCACTTTCATCGTACCACAAAAATGCATTAATGTTTTGCAATGAAGAACGCGAGCAGGCTGACACAATCACCTGGCTTCTGCGCCTCCAGCGCGATGGCAGCGCGCATCAGGGCGCATGATTGGGCGGCGACGCCGCTCCGCGCCCTTGAGGAATGGCCGCACACGCTGCGCCTGATGCTGAATGTCTGCCAAACTTCGCCTTTGCCGTCCGCCATCTACTGGGGGGTAGAGCTGCGCATGCTGTTCAACGATGCTTGGGTAGCGTTGCACGGGCATGAACATGAGCTGGGGTGTCCGGCGCCGTTTGTCTGGGCAAAGGCATGGGCGGAGACCGCGCCGCATCTGCGGAAACTCATGGAGTATGGCGCGGAGGAAGCCAGTTTCGAGCGGCGCCATACGGTGCCGCACGACGGCGGCACGCGGGAGACGCTCTGGCGCTATTGCGTGACGCCGATCCTGGATAAATCCGGTAACGTGGCGGGGCTTTTCGAGCAGGGGCATGAGGTCAGCAGCCCCGCGCTGCATGAGCATAGGCACGCGCTGGAGACGCTGAACGGCATAGCCTCCGCGACCATTGCCGAAAAGGACCCGGAAAAAATCGTCCAGCTGGTGACGGATGCCGGGGTGGCGTTGACCGGCGCCGCCTTCGGTGCGTTTTTCTATACCGGCGTGAATGAGGCTGGGGAAAGTCTCATGCTCTATACTGTTTCCGGCGCGTCGCGGGAGAGTTTCGCGGGGTTTCCCAAGCCGCGGCGCACAGCTCTATTCTCGCCGACTTTTGAAGGGCGGGGCGTGATCCGCTCGGATGATATCGCCTCCGACCCGCGCTACGGTCACAACGCGCCGCTATACGGCATGCCCGAGGGGCATCTGCCGGTGGTCAGCTATCTGGCCGTGCCGGTCGCCTCGCGCGATGGCAATGTGATCGGCACGGTGCTGCTAGGCCACCCGGAACGCGCGCGCTTCACCAGCCGCCATGAGGAGCTGATGGTGGGGCTGGCGGCGCAGGCGGCCATTACCATCGAGAATGCGCGGCTCCTCCAGCGTGTGTGCGAGGTGAACGAAACGCTGGAGCAGCGCGTGGCCCAGCGCACCCAGGAGCTGACAGAGGCGCACGAGGCGCTGCGCCAGGCACAGAAGATGGAGGCGGTGGGTCAGCTCACCGGCGGCATCGCGCATGATTTCAACAATCTCCTGCAAGGGATCAGCGGCAGCCTGGAGATGCTCGAGCGCAAGCTGGCGCAGGGGCAGACCCAGGGGCTGGAGCGTTTTCTGCACGGAGCGCAGAGTTCCGCCCAGCGCGCGGCGTCCCTTACGCAGCGTCTGCTTGCCTTCTCGCGCAGGCAGACCCTGGACCCCCGCGCGGTGGATGTGGGGCAGCTCATCGCCGGGCTGGCGGATCTCATCCAGCGCTCTGTTGGCCCCGCCATTACGCTGGAGGTGGTGGCGCCGGAGCGCCGCCAGCTCGCGGTGGTGGATGTCACCCAGCTTGAAAGCGCACTGCTTAACCTCGCAATCAATGCGCGAGATGCCATGCCCGGCGGCGGGCGGCTTACAATTGAGATCGCAAATCGCTGCCTGGATACGCAAGAGGCGCGGGGGTTCGATCTGCTGCCCGGCCCGTATCTGGTGATCTGCGTGTCCGATACCGGCATCGGCATTCCTAAAGAGATTATCGGGCGGATTTTCGATCCCTTTTTCACCACCAAGCCCATCGGTCAGGGCACCGGGCTGGGGCTGTCGATGGTGCATGGGTTCGTCCGCCAGTCCGGCGGGCATGTGGAAGTGCACTCCACGCTAGGGCTCGGCACTATGGTTTTCCTTTATCTTCCTTGCCATGAGGGCGACACGGAGGAGGAGCCCGCGCGGCGGGAGAGCAAGGTGCTGGAGCCAGCCTCCGGCGCCACTGTGCTGGTGATTGATGACGAGGCGGTGGTGCGCGTGCCGATCATGGAGGCGCTGCGTGAGGGCGGCTACCATGTGCTCGAGGCAGAGGACGGGCCAAGCGGGCTCAGAATTCTGGATTCTGAGACGCGGGTGCGGCTTATGGTGACCGATGTCGGCCTTCCCGGAGGCTTGAACGGACGGCAGGTGGCAGATGCAGCCCGGCGTAAATATCAAGGTCTCAAGGTGCTGTTTATCACCGGCTATACCAAGCAGGAGGCGGTGGCGAGCGAGGCGCTGGAGGACGGGATGTCGGTTATCGCCAAGCCTTTTGCCATGGCGGAGTTGGCCAACAAGGTTGCCGAGATGCTGCGGGCCTGAAGCGCTCTACTCGCCGTCCGCCAGCCGGTTATGCGCCTGGGAGACGAAACTGCCCTGCGGCACGCTACGGGTGAGCCAGACATTGCCGCCGATTACCGAATCCCGCCCCACCGTGACGCGGCCGAGGATGGTGGCGCCCGCATAGATCACCACATTATCCTCGATGATCGGGTGGCGCGGTTCGCCCTTGATCAGCGCGCCGGATTCATCCTCGGTAAAGCTTTTCGCCCCCAGCGTCACATGCTGGTAGAGCCGCACGTTCCTGCCGATGATCGCGGTCTGGCCGATCACCACGCCAATGCCATGATCGATGAAGAAATGCTCGCCGATCTGCGCCTCGGGATGGATGTCGATGGCGGTTTCGGTCTGCGAGATGCTGGCCAGCAGGCGCGGCACCAACGGCGCGCCCAGCTTATAGAGCGCATGGGCGAGGCGGTGATGGATGATGGCCCGCATGCCGGGATAGCAGAGCAGTACCTCGGCCAGGGAGGTTGCCGCCGGGTCGCCCTGATAGGCGGCTTTCAGGTCGCTTACCAAGGCGGTGCGGATGGCGGGTAATTGCGCGGCGAAATCGCGCACGATGTCGCAGGCGGCGCAATCCGCCTCGTCGAAGCGGGGCTTGTCCTCCGGCGCCAGGAACAGCAGCCCCCGCCGCACCTGCTCGGTCAGCGCCGCCAAGGTGCGGGTGAGGGTGAGGCCGACGAAATAATCGATCGTCTCGTCGGTGAGGTCCGGGCAGCCATAATGGCTGGGGAACAGGGCGGCGAACAGCCCGTCGCGGATTTTCAACAGCGCCTCGCGGGAGGGCAGCTCCCGCACATGGCCCTGATGGCGGATCTTGTGCGTCACCTCGCGCGAGTGGCGCAGCCCGGCAACAATAGCGGCGAGGTCCGAGGCGCTGGTCTGCGCTGCGGTAGTGATTTCCGTTTTCTGGTCGTCGATGCCCATGGGCGTGAACCTGGTGTGGTTGACGTGTGGCCAAGAAGGCTAAAGCAGCCCGGCGAGGCTGTAAACCAGCAGCTTGGCGGGCATGGGATGATGCTGGGACATTCCTGTCCGGACCAAGAAAAACCGGAACGGGAAGATTGTCTCCGGTTTTTAGGCGGCAAGAAAGTTTTTGGTGCGGCGACGATGGTTTAGAGCAAATTCGCCTAGGATTTTCCAACGATCCCGGCATCTGGTAAAAAACTATTTCCCGCCACAGTCCGTGCCCTGGACGGCGTGGAATTTTGCTGTATCTGGCGCGGAGCTTGGATGAGTGGAAGAGCGAAACAGAATATGTCTTTGCAAGTGATCACAGGAAACCGCTTGGCGGATGGTGTGTCTGTCTGGTTCGCGGGCACGCAGGGCTGGGCCGAGCATGTGGACCAGGCTTGCGCCTACGACGAGGCCGGGTTTGAGGCCGGGCTGGCGCTGGCCACATCGGCGGATGTTGCACTGCATGTGGTGGAAATCAACGCCATCGAAGTGACGCGCGAGGAGGGCATGGTCTTCCCCGTGGCGCATCGCGAGCAGATCCGCGCCCGTGGCCCCTCGGTCCGTGCCGATCTTCCCGCCGGCGTCTGGCGCGATGGCGCCGAGCCCTTGCCGCCGCTGCCCTCCGCCAGCTCCAGCTCACCCTTCGCGGGCATTTATCAGTACGACCAATATGACCGCGACTTTTTGCGCCAGCGCGCCAGGGAGTTCGGCGTGCAGACGGCGCGGCGCCGGGCCGGTGAGTTGACGGAGGAAGAGTTCAAGCCGCTGCGGCTGATGAACGGCGTCTATCTGCAGCTGCATGCCTATATGCTGCGCATTGCCGTTCCCTATGGCGTGCTCAGCGCCACGCAGCTGCGCCAGCTCGCCTATGTGGCCCGGCATTATGACCGTGGCTACGGCCATTTCACCACCCGCCAGAACATCCAGTTCAACTGGCTGCGGCTGGAGGACGTGCCCGACGCGCTGGCGGCCCTGGCCGAGGCGGATATTCATGGCATCCAGACCAGCGGCAATTGCATCCGCAACGTGACCACGGACGAGTTCGCCGGTGCCGCCGCCGACGAAATTCTCGATCCGCGCCTCTATGCGGAAATTCTGCGCCAATGGTCCACGGACCATCCGGAATTCACCTATCTGCCGCGCAAGTTCAAGATCGCCATTGTCGGCGCCGGGCATGACCGTGCGGCGGTGCGGGTGCATGATATCGGGCTTGAAGCCTATAAGAACGCAGCGGGTGAGCCGGTGTTCCGGGTGTTCGCGGGCGGCGGGCTGGGGCGCACGCCTTATGTCGGCATCAAGCTGCGCGAGGAAGTGGCGCTGCCGGAATTGCTGCGTTATTGCGAGTTGATCCTGCGCGTCTACAACGCCCTTGGCCGGCGCGATAACATTTACAAGGCGCGCATCAAAATCCTGATCCGCGAGATGAAGCCCGAGGCCTTCATCAAGATGGTCGAGGATGAATATGCGAGCCTGCCCGAAGGCTATTGCGTGCTGACGGATGAGATTGTGCAGGCGGTGGCCGCGCGCTTCCCGGTTCCGGAATTTCTCGCGTCAGGACAATGGCGTTCTGAAAGCCGCACAGCTGGATGACCGCGCTTTCTCCAGCTGGGTGAAGCAGAATACGCACCCGCACAAGGCGCCGGGCTATGTCTCCGTCATCATTTCGCTGAAGCCCGTCGGCGGTATTCCCGGCGATGCCAGCGCGGATGAGATGGATGCGGTGGCCGATCTTGCCGATAAATACTCGATGGGTGAGCTCCGCGTGTCGCATGTGCAGAACCTGGTGCTGCCGCATGTGGCGAAGGACGATGTGCCCGCCTTGTTCAAGGCGCTGGTGGCGGCAGGGCTCGCTTCCGACAATGTCGGGCTGGTGACGGATATCATCGCCTGCCCGGGCATGGATTATTGCGCGCTGGCGACGGCGCGTTCCATCCCGGTGGCGCAGCGCATCGCCGAGCGGCTTGCGCCCAAGCAGCATGAGATCGGCACGCTCTATGTGAACATCTCCGGCTGCATCAATGCCTGCGGGCATCACCATGTCGGCCATATCGGGCTGCTGGGCGTCGATAAGAATGGCGAGGAGGTCTATCAGATCACCCTCGGCGGTGCTGCGGACGAGCAGGCCACCATCGGCAAGATCATCGGCCCCGCGGTGCCGACCGAGAAAGTGCCGGAGGCCATTGAGGCGCTGGTGGACGCCTATATGGGCGTGCGCGAAAAGGGCGAAAGCTTTATCGATACCTACCGGCGCCTGGGCGCTGAACCGTTCAAGGAGGCCGTCTATGCCGCTCATTAACGCCAAGGGCGCCGAGATCGCTGATTTGGCCGGGCTGACGCTCTACCCTCTGGCCGAGCTGCCCGCCGAGCTGCCTGCCCCCGCCGGGGTGGTGCTGCCGCCCAATGCCGAGCTGGAGGCGATTTTGCCCCGGCTGGGCGAATTGGCGGTGATCGCCGTGGAGTTTCCCAAATTCCGCGATGGGCGGGGTTTTAGCATCGCCCGGAGCTTGCGGGAGCATCATGGCTACAAGGGCGATCTTCGCGCCACCGGCCATTTCCTCCCAGACCAGTTTGCGTTCCTGCTCTCCTGTGGCTTCACCAGTTTCGCCACGCCGCCTGAGCATGCGCCGGCGCAATTCGCCGCCGAGCTGGCCAACCCCCACCAACCGGGGCAGTTGTTGCGCCGCTCTCTGGGCCGGGCGCTGGAACAGGGCTGATCCGCCAAGCCGGGTTTGCCGGAACAAGGGCGATGGAAGCGGGCAGCGCCCGTCTCCATCGCCTTTTTGTTTTGAAAGGGCTGCTTACGGGGCAGCGGCGCCGATAATAATTCATTAGATCAAAAGTTGTATCGTTTTAGATAGTCTTTAGCCGCACCAAATCGTTTTGATAACGTAAAGTTATAATAAATGTTAAAATTGGTTGTTTTTTCTGGTATTCACAAGGTAGGGTTGTAGCATTCCATCCGCGTGGCTCGCCTATGGTCATGATTAACGAAGTGTAATCTTGAGGTTGTTATGACAACGTATACGTTGGTCGCCCCTACGGGAGAGGACAGCACTTTTAGCACAGCCTCCAAACGGGACCTGAGCGAGCTCCCCGGATCTGGCGATGAGGTTGAGGCAGGGGGAAAGGCTCGCGAGATTCAAAAAACGTTGTCTGGCGCCTTTCGGCAGCTCGAAACCGCAGATAATACCGCTTTAGGGTCTGTTACGCTGGCACCGGACACCGATGCGGGCTTTGATAGCGGTCTCATCTATAACGGCGATCTGGCCTGCTTCTATGTCGGCACGATGATTGCCACACCCTCCGGCGCCGTATTGGTTGAGGAGATTAAGGCTGGCGATCTGGTGTTGGCCGCGAGCGGCCGTGCCCTGCCGGTGCGTTGGGTTGGCCGTTCATATGTGTCCACCCAGCTTACGGATCCGTTGCGTTGCCTGCCCATCCGTATCAAGGCGGGCGCGCTGGCTGAAGGTATTCCCAGCCGCGATCTGCTGGTCTCGCCGGATCAGGCGCTGTTTATCAATGACGTGCTGGTGGATGCCGGAGGGGTGGTGAATGGCACCACGATCATCCGCGAGGCGGCGGTGCCGAAACTCTTCGCCTATTATCATGTCGAGCTTGCCAGCCATGATCTGCTGCTGGCCGAAGGCACGCCGGCAGAGAGCTTCGTGGATCGTTATGTGGACCAGATTAATGTCCCCAACTGGGCCCGGGGTGATGCGCCACGCGTGACGATCCAAGAAATGGAGTATCCACGTGCCAAATCCGCCCGCCAGGTTCCCATGGCCGTACGTCGGCAGATTGCGGCCCGCGCGGAACAGTTTGGTTTGTCTCTGCCTGGTGCCTCCTGACCCGCGAAGCCGGGCTGAAGAATTGTGAAGGGCGTGCCGCAAGGCGCGCCCTTTCCGCTTGCGGCGGCGGCGTGGGCGGCCACATACAGGCAGGGTGGCTCTCTTGCGCCGGCCTGGAATTGGCGCGATAAGCCTATAAAAATTATGGAGAATATAGATGCCGGTCAGTTCTGTCCTCGATACCATTGGCAAGACGCCGCATATCCGCCTCTCCCGCCTGTTTCCTGATGCCAAGATCTGGGTGAAGTCCGAGCGCTCCAACCCCGGCGGCTCGATCAAGGACCGGATCGCCCTGTCGATGATCGAGGCGGCGGAACGCTCCGGGGTGCTGAAGCCCGGCGGGCTGATCATCGAGCCCACCTCCGGCAATACCGGTGTGGGGCTAGCCTTGGTGGCGGCGGTGAAGGGGTACAAGCTTATTCTGGTGATGCCGGAGAGCATGTCGCTGGAGCGCCGGCGCCTGATGCAGGCCTACGGCGCCACCTTCGATCTGACGCCGAAGGAAAAGGGCATGAAGGGCGCCATCGCCCGCGCGCTGGAGTTGCAGGAGCAGAACCCGGGCGCCTTCATCCCGCAGCAATTCGACAATCCGGCCAATATCGAGGTGCATGCCCGCACCACGGCGCAGGAGATTCTGACGGATTTCCCGGAGGGGCTGGATGTGATCATCACCGGCGTCGGCACCGGCGGGCATATCACCGGCTGCGCCGAGGTGCTGAAGAAGCATTGGCCGAATCTGAGGGTGTTCGCGGTGGAACCCGCCGCTTCGCCGGTGCTCTCCGGCGGTTCGCCTTCGCCGCATCCCATCCAGGGCATCGGCGCCGGGTTTGTGCCGGACAATTTCCACGCCGCGGCGATTGACGGCATCATCACCGTGGACGCCGAAGAGGCGAAGGAATTCGCCCGTCAGTCCGCCACCAAGGAAGGGCTGCTGGTCGGCATCTCCTCCGGCGCCACCTTGGCCGCCATCGCCAAGAAGCTGCCCGAGCTGCCCGCGGGCAGCCGTATCCTCGGTTTCAATTACGATACCGGCGAGCGCTATCTCTCCGTGCCGGATTTCCTGCCCGGTTGATCTGTATCAAGGCGGGTTTTCGGCGCCGGGCCATGGTTTGCCGCCATGACCGACGCCGCATTGATCGCCCGCTATGATTGCCGTGTGCTCCCGCATTAAAGAATGCCCGAAATAAAGGGCCCTGCCATGGAGACCATGACAGGGCTAAGTTTGGGGAGTGTATCCGCTTTGGGATAAACAGTTTATGCCTGCATTTGGCTGAATATTCCTTGATTCAGATCAAGCCTGCGGAAAAATTCAAACCGAATTGTTCACGAAGGACACGGTGCGGCCTTGAACTCCAGCCCATCCTCGACCTCCGCGACGTCGCGCATATTGTGGACAGAATGTTCAGGAAGGCTCATGCACTGACCCTTGATACGCACCAGCACAGGAAGGTGCCCGGCGTGTAGGGCGTGCGCATCGCGGCCAGGCGGCGGTAGAGCGTGTTGCGGCTGATGCCAAGCGCGCGTGCGGCGGCGGCGATATTGCCCCTGGCCTCGGCCACCGCGCCCGCGATCATCGCATCAGACTGTGCCCGCAGCGTGCCGCCCAACGGCTCCGCCAATATTGGCGCGGCGCTGTGCGGCGTGGTCAGCTCCAGCATCGCCTCCTCGCTCAGATGGTGCAGCTGCAGTTCCGTTTCGTCGTCATCCAGCATCAGGCAGGCGGTGCGCAGCATGCCGGAGAGCTGGCGCAGATTGCCGGGCCAGCGATAGTTGGCGAAGGCTTGCACTAGCTCGGGTGAGAGCCGGGGCGGGCCCGCATGTCGCCCCTGGGCCTCGTGCTCCAATATGCGGGAGATCAAAGCGGGTAGGTCCGTGCGCTCGTGCAAAGGCGGCAGCGACACGGACGAGCCCGTTGAGACGGTAATAGAGATCCTCCCGGAAGGTTTTGTCCGCGATGCGGGCGGAGAAATCCGCAGGGCTGGCACTGATGAGCAGGAAATCCGCCGCCACCGGCTTGCCGCCGATGGGTGTGACCACCCCTTCCTCCAGCACCCGCAGCAGGCGGGTTTGCGTGCAAAGCGGCATGCCGCCGATTTCGTCCAGGAACAAAATGCCGCCATGCGCTTCGTGGATGCGCCCGGGCGCACCCTCCCGCCTGGCACCGGTAAACGCGCCGGGGGCGTAGCCGAACAGCTCCGCCTCGATCAATGTTTCCGGCAGTGCCGCGCAATTCACCGCCACGAAGGGACCGTTCGCACGCGGTCCGGCTTCATGGATGGCGCGGGCGAAATAATCCTTGCCCGCCCCGGTTTCGCCTTGCAGCAGGATAGGCACTTTGCGCCCCAGCACCCGGCGGAGCTGGCCGATGGCGCGGTTCACTCGCTCATCGCCGGTATCCAGGGCGGTCAACGCGTCGGTCTTTGGTGTCTCCGGCGCGCTGAGTGGCGGGCGGCGGATGAGCGGCCCGCGTGTTTGTTCGATGGAGACGTAAAGCGTCTCGCCCCGGCGTGGATGTATGACCAGCGGGTGGCCGTTGGCGCGGCGGTCCAGATCGTTCAAATCGCGCATGGTGAGGCCGAAATAGCGGCTGAGATTCTGCGTGCCGATATCCTCCGGCCGCAGCCCCAGCATGGAAAAGCCCGCGCGGTTGGCGCCCAGGATCACGCCTTCCTCATCAATGGCGACAGCGCCTTCCATCACGCTGCCAAGACAGTCCGAGGAGCCATGGAAGCGCAGTTTGGTTTGGTTGATGAAGGAGATTTCGAAAATCCGGTTCTCGATCATCTGTGCGGCGGCGCGAACCAGCCCGAATGTGTGCGGGTGATAGCGCCTTGCATCGCAAGAGATATCGATCACGCCAAGAAGTTTTCCGCCTGGTTCGGTCAGTGGTGCTGCCGCACATGCCAGAAAGCTGTTGTGGCGCAGATAATGTTCCGCCCCGTTAACCACGATGGGCTTGCCTTCAATCAGCGCGGTGCCGATGGCGTTGGTGCCGCGCTGATCCTCCGCCCAGCAGGCGCCCGGTGCCAGGGCTACCTTGGCGGCACGGTTGCAGAAATCGAGATCTCCTGTGGATTCAAGCAAATAGCCCGTCTCGTCCGAGAGCAGCATCACGCAGCCGGAATCCTTAATCTGGCCATAGAAGTAATCCATCACCGGCCGCGCCTGAGAGATCAGCGTGGTGCGGCGCTCCGCCGCGATGCGGCGTTCGGCGGACGAAAAGTGCGGATGATCCAACCGGTTCTGCTCAGGCGTCAGCCCCGCCGTACGGCAGCGCTGCCAGGAGCGGCTGATATCACCCGGGTCCACGCTCCGCGTATGAGTAGAGGTGGCCGGTCTGTCATTTACCGCCGCGATACGAAAAGGTCCCATGGCTCGGTCACGTTCCTGTCCCGATTGGTTTTTTTATATTTTTGGCGTGTTTCCGCCCGGCGGGCCCAGCTTTGCAGGCTTCTGATTTTTCGTACGTGTTCGCAATGATGCTGGCAAGTGAAAAATACCGTGCTCTGTTTTAACAAATTGTGTTTTTTGGGGACGGATCGGTCAGACGTGCGGGTTGACGGAAATCAATGGAAGCGGATGCGTTTTATGGCAATCTTCCGCTCAAGCTTGAACAGATAGAGCGCCATGAAACAGACCGCCGCCGATATCATGACCACCAAGCTTGTGCTCCTGAACCCCGGAGACAAGGTGCCGCAGATCGCGGAGACATTGGCAAAGAACCATATCAGCGCGGCGCCGGTGGTGGATGCGGAGCAAAAACTGCTTGGCATCGTCAGCGAGGGGGATCTGATGCGCCCGCTCGGCACCAAGACCGCCACGCGCCGCGCTTGGTGGCTGGAGATGCTGGCCGAGGGCGAGGATCTGGCGCCGGATTTTCTGGCCTATTTGCAGCAGGAAACACGCACCGCCGCCGAGCTGATGACAAGCGAGGTGTTCACCGTTTCGCCCGAGACGGAGCTGGAGGAGATCGTGGACGCGCTCGCCCGCCACAATATCAAGCGCGTGCCGGTGCTGAAGGATGGCCAGCTAGTCGGCATCGTCAGCCGGGCGGACATTATTCACACCCTGTCGCGCGTGAGGCGGTGAGATTTATTAAATTCCCTGGACTTTGCGGGCGCTTATGCACACCTGATGCTCAGGAGGTGAAAGCCCGTGGCGAATAAACCCAACAGAATGTCGGGGGGCGGCGTGATCATTGCCGCATTCGTGCTTTTATCCGTGCTGCTGCTGACGCTGGAGCACGGGACGAATCAGGACGTTAAGACCATCCCCTACAGCGAGTTCCAATCTCTGCTGAGCGCCGGGCAATTGGACAACCTTACTGTCGGGAACGGGCAGATTTCCGGCCATTTCAAGAATCCTGAGAAAGACCAGCCCTCGCAGTTCGTTACCAACCAGGTGGATCCCGCGCTGGCGCAACAGCTCTCTCAGTCCAAGGTGACGTTCAATGGCAGCGCGCCGCAGGGGGCGCTCGTGTCCCTGCTTGGCTGGCTGGCGCCGCTGCTGTTCTTCGGGGTGCTCTGGTATTTCGTGCTGGGCGGGCGCCTCGGCGGGGCGGGCGGGCTGCTGGCCACCGGCAAATCCAAGGCGCGGGTCTATGCGGAGAGCGACGTGAAGGTGCGCTTCCCCGATGTCGCTGGCGTGGACGAAGCCAAAGATGAGCTGAAGGAGGTTGTGGATTTCCTGAAGGACCCCGCTTCCTATAGCCGGCTTGGCGCGCATATTCCCAAAGGCATATTGCTGGTCGGCCCGCCGGGCACGGGCAAGACGCTGTTGGCCCGCGCCGTGGCGGGAGAGGCGGGGGTGCCGTTCTTCTCCATCTCCGGTTCGGAATTCGTGGAGATGTTCGTGGGTGTCGGCGCCGCGCGGGTGCGCGATCTGTTCGAGCAGGCCCGCGCCCAAGCGCCGGCCATCATCTTCATCGATGAGCTGGACGCGCTGGGCCGTGCCCGCAACGCCGTGATGCCAGGCGGCGGCAATGATGAGAAGGAGCAGACGCTGAACCAGCTGCTGGCGGAGATGGACGGTTTTGATCCGTCCTCCGGGGTCGTCCTGCTGGCAGCGACAAATCGCCCTGAGATTCTCGACCCCGCTTTGCTGCGCGCCGGGCGGTTCGACAGGCAGGTGCTGGTGGACAGGCCAGACAAGGCCGGGCGGGTGCAGATCATCGGCATCCATATCAAGAAGATCAAGCTCGCCCCTGGACATTTCGGTGGAGGAGATCGCCGCGCTCACCCCCGGCTTCACGGGGGCTGACCTTGCCAATCTGGTGAACGAGGCGGCGTTGCTCGCCACGCGCCGCAAGGCGGATGCGGTGACGCTTTCGGATTTCTCCAACGCCATTGAGCGCGTCATCGCCGGGCTTGAGAAGCGAAACAGGCTGCTTGTGCCTAAGGAACGGGAGATTGTGGCGCATCACGAGATGGGCCATGCCATCACCGCCATGGCGCTGCCGGATACCGACAAGGTACAGAAAATCTCCATCATTCCGCATGGCATCGCAGCACTTGGCTACACCATCCAACGCCCGAGCCAGGACCGGTTTCTGATGGGCAAAACCGAGATGCTGGACCGCATGACCGTGCTGCTGGGCGGGCGCGCGGCGGAATCGCTGATTTTTCCTGATGTTTCCACAGGCGCTGCGGATGATCTGGCGCGCGCGACGGACATCGCCCGCTCCATGGTGGTGCGCTATGGCATGGAGCAGTCTCTCGGCCAGATGAGCTATGAGCCGGAGACGCAGCATTATCTGCCAGGCGGGCAGGATTGGCGCCCACGCCAATATAGCGAGGCCACGGCGGCGAGAATCGACCGCGCGGTGCATGACATTGTGGAGAATGCCTTCAGGCGCGCGCGCCTGATTCTGCAGGCCAACATGGGCGCACTGCGCGAGGGCGCGCAAGAGTTGCTGCATGAGGAGACGATCTCCGACACCGAGTTGGTGGCGCTATCGGCGAAAGTGCCGGCGTGGAAAGATCATGAATGAGCAGGAGGAAGCTGTCGCGTTTCTCTCTGAAGGCGCGGAGGCGATTTTTTCCACCCACATCTCTCATGTATTCCTGAAGGGTGACACCGCGTACAAGCTCAAGCGCGCCGTGCGTTTTCCCTATATCGATTATTCCACCCTCGCCGCGCGCAAAATATTTTGCGGGAAGGAGCTGGAGCTAAACCGCCGCACCGCACCCAGTCTTTACAGGCGCGTGCGGGCCCTGACGCGTGCAAAAAATGGACGGCTGGAATGGGACGGGCCGGGCGCGCCGGTGGACTATGTGCTGGAGATGCAGCGCGCTCCCTGTGAGGCGATGCTCGATCATATGGCCGAACACGGGCGGATCACGCCGGCATTGCTGCGTGACTTGACCGATAGGATCGCGGATTTCCATGCAAAAGCCGAGATTGTGCAAAGTGAGGGGCTGAGGGATGTGATTGCGGGTAATCAGGAGCGGCTCGCCGCCTGCTGCCCGCCTTTGGACCGCGCATCGGTTGACGCGCTGAACGAAACTACCCTGGCGGAATATACGAAACTTGCAACTCTTCTGGCCCGCCGCGTCACCGGGGGGCGGGTGCGGCGCTGCCATGGCGACATGCATCTGGGCAATATCCTGCTGCTGGACGGGCATCCCGCCTTGTTCGACTGCATCGAGTTTTCCGATGAATTCGCCTGCATCGATGTGCTGTATGACCTCGCCTTTCTGCTGATGGATCTGCTGCGCCGGGGCAATGCGGCGGGGGCGTCGCTGGTCGCCAACCGTTATCTCGATGTCAGTGGCGACGAGGGCGGGCTCAAGCTCCTGCCATTGTTCATCTCTGCGCGCGCGGCCATCCGGGCTCATATTTCGGTGGCGCAAGGCAAGGCGGAGGTTGCGGCGGATTTTCTGGCCCTGGCGGCAGGTGCGCTGCGCCCGGCCGCGCCGCGCCTGCTGGCGGTGGGGGGCTATAGCGGCAGCGGCAAATCCACATTGGCGGCGGCGCTGGCGCCGCATTTTTTACCCTTGCCGGGGGCGCGGGTGTTGCGTTCCGACGTGCTGCGCAAACGCCTTGCGGGGCTGGCGCCGGAAACCCGCCTGCCGGAGGGCGCCTATACCAGCGAGGCCAGCGCGCGCGTCTACACGCATATTCTGGCGCTGGCCGAGGACGCGCTGCGCGCGGGCTTCAGCGTGATTCTCGATGCCGCCTTCTTGAGAAAATCAGAGCGTGACGAGGCCGCTGCCCTGGCCGCGCGGCTTGGCGTGGTGTTTCACGGCTTCTGGCTGGATGCACCGGATGCTGTGCTGGAGGCGCGGCTTGACGCCCGCCGGGATGATGCGTCCGATGCTGGGATAGAGGTGTTGCGTACCCAACGCCGCGCCGCCGAACCGGCCACGGAATGGCGGCGGATCGACGCCGGGCAACCCCCCGCGCTGCAATGCGCGGAGGCGCTGAAGGTGAATCGGTCAAATTCCACAAACCGGACGTAATGATGTGAGATTTCCGGTAGCGGATCGGCGTTGTTTTCTGCGGTTCCCGCAAACGCGCATGTCCTAGATAGTGCCTATAACGGGAAAACCGGTTGCCGGAAATGACCTGCCTTGCGGTTTTCTTGAATTGGGCCTGGGCAGAAAAATGGCCTTTATGGCTGCATAAATCGCCTCTGGCCTAAAATCTAGCCAATCTCTGCCCTGGCTTTGCGGCTTGCCTTTGGCGCTGCCCGGCCTCCGCTATGCCCACATCTTCCTACAAAACCACATAAATTCCGGTTTTGACCGTTTTGTGGAATTTTTGGCATCCGGTTTGCTTTTCACTCTTTGGTCAAGCTGGCCGGGCCCTTCCGGTCTTTGGTGTGAGCATGAAGGAGAGCCGTTCAAAATGAAGACGACGATTGGCAGGCGCGGTGCGCTGAAACTTGGTGCTGGCGTGGCAGGCACGTTGGCGATGCCTTTCTATGCCCGCAATGCGCTGGCGGATACGCCGATCAAGCTCGGCAGCCTGCTGGACGCCACCGGCACCATCGGCCTGGAAGGCAGCCGCATGACCCAGACCACGCAATATGCCGTGGATGTGCTGAACAAGTCGGGCGGTCTGCTCGGCCGGCCGATCCAGCTGATCAATTACGACACCCAGTCCAGCATGCAGCTTTACTCGCAATATGCGCAGCAGCTGGTGCTGCAGGACCGTGTGGACGTGATCCAGGGCGCCATCACCTCTGCCTCCCGCGAAGCCATCCGTCCCATCCTGGACCGGTTCAAGACGCTCTTTTTCTACAACACCCAGTATGAAGGCGGCGTGTGCGACCATAACGTGTTCTGCACCGGCACCACCCCGTCCCAGACGGTCAGCCATGTCGTCGATTACGCGCTGAAAAACTGGGGCAAGAAATGCTACATCATCGCGGCTGACTATAATTACGGCCACATCACCGCGCAGTGGGTGCAGAAATATCTGAAGGATGGCAGCGCCACCGCCGTCGCGACGGATTACTTCCCGCTCGATGTCACCAACTTCTCCTCCGCCATCAGCCGCATTGAGCAGGCGCAGCCTGATTTCGTGTTCTCGGCGCTGGTGGGTGCGAACCATTCCGGCTTCTACCGGCAATGGGATGCGGCGGGCATGAAGAGCAAGATCCCGCTTGGCTCCTCCGTGTTCGGCCTGGGCGATGAGCTGGTCTCCATGGATCATTCCACCACCGATGGCATCGTCACCTCCTTCGGCTATTACAACGATGTCAACACGCCGCAGAACGCGGCTTTTGTCGCCGGCATGAAGGCGAAGTTCGGCCAGAATGTGAACGATCTCTCCGAGCTGGACAGCGCGACTTACGAGGGCATCATGCTCTGGGCGGCGGGTGTGACGAAGGCCGGGTCCGTTCAGCGCGAGAAGGTGATCGCCGCGCTTGAAAGCAACATCTCCATCGAAGGCCCCTCCGGCCATGTGGCGCTGAGCCCGCAGCTGCACGCCACGGTGCGTAATACGTATCTGGCCAAGCCGGTCAGCGGCCAATGGGACATCATGGCCACCTATCCGAACCAGACGCCGACCGATACCGGCGATGAGTGCGATCTGGTGAAGAATCCGCGCCTGGCGACGCAGTTTACGCCAAGCCTGTAAGAGAAAAGGAGGCGCGCATGGACCTCGTCGGGCTTCTGTCCTTCAACGTTCTGAGTGGCATCGCAACGCTCGTGCTGATCACCATCGGTCTTGGTGTGATCTACGGGATGATGCGGATCATCAACCTTGCGCATGGCGAGTTCATGATGCTCGGCGCCTATACCACCGTCACGGCGGTGGGGCTGGGCGTGAATATCTGGATCGCCATGCTGGTGCTGCCGCCCATCGTCGTCGGGCTGGTCGGGCTGGTTCTTGAGCGCACCCTCATCCGCTTTCTCTACGGGCGGATGATGGACACAATGCTGGCGACATGGGGGGTGAGCCTGGGGCTTATCGGCATCACGGCCACCTTCTATGGCAATGTCGTGCGCGGCGTCACCGCCCCGCTCGGCGGGTTTGATATCGGCAGGTACGGCGCCAGCCTGTACAGCCTTGTCATCATCGTTGTTGCCGTGGCCTGCCTGGTTGGCATGTATGCGCTGTTGAGGCTGACGAAATTCGGCCTCATCCTGCGCGCTGCCATGCAGAATCCCCGCATGGCGGCGGCATTGGGCGTCAGCCCGCCGACCATCTACATGGCCACCTTCACGCTGGGCGCGGCGCTGGCGGGGCTGGCGGGCGGTGTGCTGGCCCCCATCTCCGGCATCTCGCCCAATATGGGCGCGGCTTATATTGCCGATGCCTTCATTACCGTTCTGGGCGGCGGCCCCGCCATCATCGCGGGTACCGGCATCGCCTCGGCGATTTTCGGCACCATCAACCAGCTCGTCTCCTTCCTGGCCAACCCGGTCCTTGGCACTGTCTCGCTGCTGGTCTTCGCGGTGATCATGATCCGCATCCTGCCGCAGGGCATCACCGGACGCTTCTTTCGGAACAGCCTATGAAGATCAATACAGCCTGGGCGAGCTTTATCGCCGTTCTCATTTGCGGTTTCGCCATTTTGTTCGGCGTGCCGGAGTTTGTCAGCCTGTTCGGCATCGTGCAGATGACCGTGTTCGTCGCCATGGCGATGTACGCGCTGAGCCAGGGTTTCCTCTGGGGCTTTGGCGGCATCATGTGCTTCGGCCAGGCGAGCTTTCTGGGGCTCGGCGCCTATGCCTATGCCATCGGCGCCATCAATCTGGGCGATACCACCTGGGCGGTGCTGCTGGGCATTGCCGTGCCCGCCGCCTTCGCCGCGTTGCTCGGCTATTTCATGTTCTATGGCCGCATCTCGGATGCTTATATCGGCGTGATCACGCTCACCGTCAGCGTCATTCTGTACCAGCTCATCAACTCCACCTCCGGCTCGCAATATCATATCGGCCAGGCGGAGCTGGGCGGGTTCAACGGCATTCCCTCGGTGCCGGCGCTGAACATGCCGGGCGATGTCTCCAACACGCTCAGCCCCACCGGCATCTGGTACGTGTCGATGTCGCTGCTTATCATCGTCTATGCGCTGCTGCGCTTCACCCTGGTCAGCCGCTTCGGCAAGGTGGTGGTGGCCATCCGCGAGAACGAGACCCGCGCCATGCTGCTGGGCTATGACGCGCGGCTCTACAAGCTGCTCGCCTTCGTCATCTCGGCCGCCATCGCCGGGCTTGCGGGCTGCATCTATGACAATTGGGGCGGCTTCATCAGCCCGACCATCTTCGGGCTGCCCATGTCGGCGGAGGTGATCATCTTCGTGCTCGTCGGCGGGCTCGGCACGCTCATCGGGCCCATCCTGGGCGGCGTCGGGCTGCAATATCTGATGAACCTCGCCGGTGCGCAGCATGTGGTGGACCCGAATCTCGGGCTCGGCATCGTGCTCGTCGCCTTCGTGCTGCTGGTGCCGCAAGGCGTGGTGCCGGTGATCCGCGACAAGCTGCTGCAATTCCTGCCGCGCCGCGAGGCGCAGCCCAGTGCCGCCGCCGTGCAGGAGACCGCGCCATGAGCGAGATCGTTCCGCTTCTGGAAGCCAAAAACGTCACCATGCGTTTCGGCGGCGTTACCGCGGTGGATAATGTGAGCCTGACGCTGCGTGAGGCGGAGCTGCGCTGCCTCATCGGCCCCAACGGCGCTGGCAAGAGCACCTTCTTCAAAACCCTCACCGGCCAGCTCAACCCGACGGAAGGCCATATCAAGCTGCGCGGGCAGGAGATCACGGGCCACCTGCCCAACCAGATCGCGCGGCTGGGGGTGGGCATCAAAACGCAGATCCCCAACGTGTTCAACGGCCTCACCGCTTATGAGAACATCTATGTCGCCGCGCGGCTCGGGCGTACGCCTGCGGCGGCCAAGCGCATGGTGGAGCAGACGCTGGCGCGCGTGCGGCTTGAGCATGTGGCCAAACGCCAGGTCGGTCAGCTTGCCCACGGTCAGCGCCAATGGGTGGAGATTGCCACCGTGCTGTCGCAGGAGCCGGATTTGATCCTGCTCGATGAACCTGCGGCGGGCATGACGCATGACGAGGTGCTGCGTACCGCCGAGCTGATCAAGGAGATCAACCGCGCCCAGGCGCTGGTGGTGGTGGAGCACGACATGCAGTTCATCCGCATGATCGCGACGACCGTAACGGTCTTCAACCAGGGGAAGGTGCTGATGGAGGATTCGGTCGAGGCTGTGCTGGCCGACCAGCGCGTGCGCGACGTTTACATCGGAAAGGCGGCGGCATGAGCGCGGTGCTTGAAGTCTCCGCCCTGCGCTCGGGCTATGGGCGCGTGCCCATTCTGGGCGGCATCGGGCTGGCGATTGAGGAGAACAGCTTCGTCGGCGTTCTCGGCCATAACGGTATGGGCAAATCCACGCTGCTGCGCACGCTCATGGGCTATCTGCCCGCCACCGCTGGCAAGGTGGTCTTCCAGGGTAAGGACATCACCAAGCTTTCCCCCACCGCCCGCGCACGCGCCGGGCTCGGCTATGTGCCACAGGGGCGTGAGATTTTTCCCGCCCTTACGGTGATGGATAATCTGCGCATGGGCTGCCTGCTGGCCAAGGGTGACGAGACGCAGGTGATCGAGGGCATCCTGGAGGATTTCCCGCGCCTGCGCCGGTTGCTGGACCGCGCCGGCGGCGCGCTCTCCGGCGGTGAGCAGCAATTGCTGGCGCTCGCACGTTGTTTGTGCAGCAGCCCCAAACTTATCCTGCTCGATGAGCCGACAGAGGGTATCCAGCCCTCCATCATCGAGGAGATGGCCGAGACGCTGCACGCCTTGCGCAAGCGCCGCCCCTTCGCCATGCTGCTTGTCGAGCAGAAGCTCAGTTTCATCCAAGCGCTGTCGGAGCGCATCCTGATCCTGCAGAAAGGCATGATCACGGGTGAGATCCCGCCTGAAATCCGTCGGTGATCCCAACGTTATCGCCGAATTCTCCGGCATGAGCTGAGACGGAATTTTACAGTCACACAGCATTAAAAAGGCAAACGAAATGTCAGCCAGCACCATTGATACCCCGCTTACCGATGACGATTTGGTCGAAATGACCCTGGAAGGGGCGGCTGCCGCCTTCGCGCGCGGCGTCACCGCCGAGGCGCTTGCGAAAGCCTTCCTTGAGCGCGTCGCCGCCTATAACCCGCGCTACAACGCCATCATCACCATGAACCCAACCGCTCTGGACGATGCGCGCGAGATCGACCGCCGCCGCGCCGCCGGTGAGGCGCTGGGCCCGCTGGCCGGTGTGCCGGTGGTGGTGAAAGACACGATGGATATGGTGGGCCTGCCCACCACGGCGGGCTGGCATTTCCTCTCCGCAAAGGCGGGCGGGGTAGATTTGATTCCGGAGACAAACTCCCCCGTTGTCGCGCGCATGAAGGCGGCGGGCTGCGTCATTCTCGGCAAGACCAACGTGCCCATTCTCTCCGCCACCGGTACCCATGCCAGCAATAGCTGGGCCGGGCCGACACTGAATTCCGCCGCACCGGACCGCATGCCCGGCGGCAGCACGGCGGGCACCGCCACGGCGGTGGGTGCCAGCATGGCTGTGCTGGGTCTGGCGGAGGAAACCGGCGGCTCCATTCAGAACCCCGCCGCCGCGCAAGCTCTGGTCGGCATCAAGCCCACCTTCGCGCTGGTGCCCAATACGGGCGTGGTGCCGCTGGCCGGGTCCACGCGTGACGTGGTGGGGCCCATCGCCCGCAATGTGCGCGACGCGGCGCTGACGCTGGACGTGATCGCAGGCTACAGCTCGGAAGATCCGAAAACCGTCGCGGGCATCGGCAAGCGCCCGAAAGGCGGTTACACCTCCAAGCTCAGCCCCACGGCGCTGCATGGCAAGCGGCTTGGCCTCTATGGCCCCGGCTGGCGCAACCGTTCGCTCTCAGCGGAATGCACGGCGCTTTACAAGCGCGCGCAAAGCGAGATCGCGGCGCGCGGCGCCACCCTGTTGGCGGACCCGTTCGAGGGCTCCGGCTTCGCCGCCGTCGGCAAGCCGATCTCCAAGGAATATCATTTCGATGCGCGCGGCATGGAATGTTGCGCCTATGACATGGAGCTCTATCTGCGCCGCCTCGGCCCTTCAGCCGCGGTCAGGGATTACGCGAGCTTCGCGGAACTTACCAAGGCGGAAGACCCGTTCGCGCCCGGTGGCGTGATGGACTATATGCATTATCTGCCGGAGACTGCTTTCTCCAACAACAATCCCACCGTGCCGCCGCCGCTGAAGGATTTCCTGGGTGCGCGCGAGGCATATCTCGAAATCGTCGAGGAGGTGTTCGCCAAACATCAGCTCGATGCACTGGTCTTCCCGCAGATGCGCGAGGAGCTGCCTTTCCTGAACAGCGATGGCGTGATCAATGAAACCACCGTCTCCGAAATCAATATCGCGGGCATGCCGGTGGTGACGATTCCGGCCGGTTATTACGACTCCGGCGCGCCGTTCAACTTGGTGTTCGTGGGTAAATTGTGGAGCGAGGCAGATCTTCTTGCTCTGGCCTATGACTATGAGAAGGCGACAAATCACCGCAAGGCGCCTGCTTTGTCCGTGCAAGGGTAAGCAGCTCCATCGGCTGGGGTATGTGGCGCAAAGCCATGATATCCTGGCCGTAACGGAGGGAACCAGGATGCTGACCAACCATCGCCATCAGGAGATCATGGCTTCGCTGCACGGGGCGGGGCGCGTGGATGTCGCCGGGATCGCGGCGGTGCTGGATGTTTCGGAAGAGACCATCCGCCGCGATATGAAGCTGCTGGAGCGGCATGGGCTGCTGCGGCGCATCTATGGCGGGGCGGTGTTGCCCAGGCTGGACCAGGACAGGCCGCTGCTGGAGCGCGGCAAGCTGAACTCCCGGGAGAAATCCAAAGTGGCGCAGCTTGCCGAGCCTTTGGTGCGCGATGGCATGTCCCTTTTCATCGATAGCGGCACCACCACGCTGGCGCTGGCGCGGCGGTTGGAGGGGCGCAATATCACCGTCACCACCAACTCCATCAACGTGGCGCTGCTGCTGGGCAGTGGCCCGACCCGCGTTAACCTTGCCCCCGGCACGCTGCGGCCCAAGGATAACGCGCTGGTAGGGTATGAGACCGTGGCTTACGCGCTGCGCTTCTTCTTCGATATCGCCTTCATGGGCATCGGCGCCGTGGATATCGACCATGGCTGGATGGATTACGAGGAGCACGAATCCGTGCTTCGCCGCGCGCTGAAGGGCCAGGCAAGGCGCGCGGTGCTGCTGGTTGATTGCCGCAAATTCGGCCGCCAGGCCAATCTCTACACATTTGGGCTGAACGAGAAGCTGACGGTCGTGACCGACCAGACGCCGCCGTCCCCCTTCAAGGAAGTGTTCGCCAAACATGATGTTGATCTCATTACCCCCCACACGGAGCGCTGATCCGGCGCTGCTGCTTTCGTTGCTGGCGCGCTTTGCGGGCATCGGCGCCACGCCGGCTGGAGGTGTCACCAGGCTCTGCGCCTCGGCCGAGGATGGCGTGGCGCGGGATCTGTTCCGGGAACTGGCAGAAGAAGCCGGTGCCACCGTGCGCACCGATGCGGTGGGCAACCAGTTCGCGCATTTCCCTCTCACCGGCGGGTCTGCCGCGCCTTTGGTGATGATGGGCTCGCATCTCGACAGCCAGAGCCGCGCCGGGCGGTTTGACGGCACTTTGGGCGTGGCGACGGCGCTGTGCGTGGGCGCGGCGCTGCTGCGGGCCCGGCGGGAAGGAACCGCTTTCGACGCCGATTTCGTTGCTGTGAACTGGACGAACGAGGAAGGAGCGCGGTTCCGCCCCAGCTTGCTCGGCAGTGGCGCTTATGCCGGCACGTTCAGTACGGACTACGCACTCTCCCGGCAGGATGACACAGGCATCTCCCTGGGCGATGCGCTGGCGGAGATCGGTTATCTCGGCACTGATACACCGCCGCCTCTGCCTGCCTGTTATCTGGAGCTGCATGTGGAGCAGGGCAGCGTGCTGGAGGAGGCTGGTGCCACCATTGGCGTGGTTGGCCGCAACTGGGGCGCGATCAAGCTCGACGCGTGCTTTCTGGGGGAGCAGGCTCATACCGGCCCGACGCTGATGGAAAAACGCCGCGACGCATTGCTGGGTGCGTCCTATGCCATCGCGGGCATACGCGAGGTGGCGGCGCGCTGGCCGGGGCTGGTGCATAGTTCCGTGGCGCGCATCCTGGTGGAGCCGAATTCGGCCAATGTCGTGCCCGCCTCGGTGACCATCGCGGTGGAGATCCGCGCCGGGGACAACGCGCTGCTGCAGCAGGCCGGGAACGTCGCCGAGGCGATGCTGGCGGAGGCCGCCTCACGCGCCAATGTGTCGTATGAGATCACGGCACGCTCGGAGCGGCCGGTGCGAAACCTGCCCGGCGGCCCGGCCGCCCTGGTGCGCCACTGCGCGGACGCGGCGGGGCTCTCCAGCCTGGATATGGACACGGTGGCCGGGCATGACGCGCTCAGCCTGCTGGGTCTCTGCCCCGTCGGGCTGATCTTTTTGCCCAGTATCGGCGGCATCACCCATAACGAGGCGGAGGATACCGCGCCCGAGGACATTGCCGCCGGGCTGACGCTCAGCCTATCGGCGGCCTGGCACCTCTGCCGCGCGGGCGGCGTGCCGGAAGCCGCCCTCACATTGTCCCAGGAGGATTGAGGATTGGACGCACAGCCCGCGCTCTCCCCATTTGAACGAAGCGCCCAGGAGGCCATTGCCCGCGTGCCCGGCTGGGCTGGGCGCGCGGTGCGGGTGGAGCTGGCTGCCCCGCCCGTGGCCTCGCCCCTGCACCGGGCCGTGGCGTCGGACTGCGTGCTGGCGCAGCCGGAGGGGCTGGCGCCCGTGTTCCTGAAGCTCAGGCACGCTGACATGCAGGCGGACATATTGCCTGATGCCGCCTTGGCGGCACGGCTGGCGGCAAAGGCCGGGGTGACGCCGGAGGTGGTGTTGGAGCAGCCGGGCGTGCTGGGCCTGGCCTATCTGCCCGCCCCCTGGCGCTATGCCCGCACGGGCGATCTGCAAGCCCCGGCGCTACTGGGCGCCGCCCTGGCGGCCAAGAAACGCCTGCATGAGGGCGACAGGCTGGGACGGCGCTTTTGCCCCTTCACCCGCATCGATACGCTCACCGCCGAGGCCGTGGCCGCCGGGGTGACGATGCCGGAGGATATCAGCCATCTGCTGCGCGCCGCCGCGCTCATCCGCGAGGCCATCACCGCCGCCGGCATGGATCTCGCCTTCTGCCATAACGATGCCGCCGCCTCGAACATCATGCTGAAGGATGGGCAGGTGATGCTGGTGGATTTCGACCTCTCCGCCGATAACGATCCCTGGTACGATATCGGCGCGCTGATCAACGAGGTTTGCGATTTCGATCCGCCGCGCCGCGCCGCTGTGGAGATGTATGCCGGGCGCTATGAGGAAGCCTTGTTCAACCGCTGCCGGCTCTATGGCGCGGTGGATGATCTGATGTGGGGGCTGTGGGGTCTCACCCGCGCCGTCACTTCGCCGCGCTCGGGCGTCGAATTCTGGAAATACGGCACCTGGCGGATGCTGCATGCGCGCACCACCATCGCGGCGCGTGATTTCGAGTTGTGGCTGCGCCGGCTCTAAGGGAGAAGAAGTTTTTGGTGCAGCTTTTTTCAAAAAGCTGCAAAGAGGCCGCCTTTTTTGCAAAAAAGGCGGCACCCAAAAAACTCTTGTAAATTTTGTTTGAGTATTTTTGCGGAGAGTTTTCATGTGGAAAGCCATGGGCGAAGCCGCCAGCGTCGATGAACGCCGCATCGAAACCGTGCTGGCGCAGGTGGGCGACTGGCGGGGGCGAAAGATGCGCTACCGCCCTGTGTCCGGCGGCATCAGCAACATCAACTGGCGCGTGGCGGATGGTGAGGGATCAGAATATTTCCTGAAAATCCCAGGGCGCGGCACGGAAATGTTCATCAGCCGCGATGCCGCCAATGAAGCCAGCCGTCTCGCTCATGCCTGCGGGTTTGGGGTGGAGGTGGTGGATTTCCTGCCCGGGGAGGGGGTGGAGATCTTCGCCTTCGCGCATGGCTACCGCGCCAGCTCCAACCTCGATTTCCTGCGCCCCGCCGTGCGCCATAACGCGGTGCGGGCGCTGCGGGCCTTCAACGATTCCCCGCGCCTCGCCCTGACCAAGACGGTGTTTGAGATGATCGAGGAGCATCTCTCCCAGGTCGCCGCCGTGGGCGGGCGCCTGCCGGATGACATGGCCCATATGCGCCGCTGCCTTGCGGAGGCGAAAGCCGCGCTGATGGCCTCTGGTCTCGACCTCGTGCCCTGCATGAACGACACGCTGGCCGGGAATTTCATGATCAATGAAGCGGATGATCTGCTGCTGGTGGATTTCGAATATGCCAGCAACAATGAGCGCGCCTACGAACTGGCGCTCTGGTTTACCGAGATGGGCTTGCCCGGCGAGATCGAGCGCGAGATGATTGAGGCCTATTTCGGCAAGATTGACCGTGCCATCGAGGCGCGGGTGAATGTGCTGAAGGCTCTGGCGGACATGAAATGGGCGACCTGGGCCATGGTGCAGGAGGCGGTTTCCACACTCGATTTCGATTATTACAAATACGGCACGTGGAAATATCGCCGCGCCCGCACCCAGTTCCATCACCCTGACTGGCCGCTTTGGCTGCGGCTTTTATAGGCGCCGCCGGCTGGCTTGAAACGAAAGGCCCGGGGTCATTCCCCGGGCCTTTTTTCTATGCCACCGGCCGCCGGTGCGCCATGGCGATGTTGATGAACGCCAAAATCAGGCCGCCGACGAAGACGAGGGTGGAAAGCACGAAGACCTGAGGCGGCGTGCCGACCTTGACCGCGCCATAGACCCAGAGCGGGAACGTCAGCGTCTGCCCGGCGACGAAACTCGTGACAATCAGATCGTCAATCGACAGCAGGAAGCAGAGCAGGCCGGCGCCAACAATGCCGGGCAGGATGAGCGGGAAGGTCACGGTCCAGAATGCCACCCAGGGTGTGGCGCCGAGATCGGCGGCGGCGCGGTCGAGCGCACGGTCCAGCCCCGAGACGCGGGCGCGGATGACCACCACGGCGAAGGCCAGCTTGAACGCCACGTGCGCGAGGAAGATGGTAAACAGCCCGCGCTGCATGTTGAGAGTCAGGAACATCGCGAGCAGAGAGGCGCCAAAGATGACAGCGGGGGCCGCGATGTTGGCGAAGATCACCAGATCGGTCAGCGTCTTGCCCTTGTATTTATAACGCGCCAGCGCCAGCGCCATCGGCGTGCCGAGTATGACCGAGACGATCGAGCTGCTGATCGCCACGTCCAGGGAATTCACCATCGCGCTGGTGAGATCCTGAATTGAGAAAGCATTGATGTAGTTGGCAATCGTGAAATGCTGCCAGTTGAGCGCAATGCGTCCGCCGGGCGCGAAATTGAAGCTGAACACGACCATCACCGCGATGGGCACCATACTGAAGAGGATCGTCGCCCAGGTGAAAAAGGCCAGAACCCGCTCGCCCAGCCGGCTTGGCTTGAAAGAGGAGGGCATGGGAGCGATGGTAGTGGAGGGCATGGGAGTGACGGTGGCGCTCATGCCGCATACTCCTGGATGGACTCGGTCCCGAAGAATTTAGAATAGAGCAGGATGGCGATCAGCAACACGACCATCAGCATTGAGGAAAGCGCCGAAGCCATCGGGTAATCCTGGCTCTGAAAGAAAGAATCCTGAATAATGTTGCCGATCATGGTGGTCCCCGGCCCGCCAAGCAGAGCGGCATTCACGTAATCACCCACATTGGAGACGAACACGAGCAGGAACCCCGCGAACACGCCAGGGATGGAGAGCGGCAGAATGATCTTCGTAAAAGCCGTGGCGGGCGAGGCGTAGAGATCGTTCGCGGCACGCACCAGACGCCGGTCGATCTTCTCCAGCACCACGTAAAGCGGCAGCACGTAATAGGCGACGCTGTTATAAACCAGGCCGCCAATCACCGCCCATGAGGTGGAGAGCAGATGGAATTTCTCGGGGAGCAGGCCCATCGCCTTCAGCGGCCCGAACAGGAGGCCCTGATCCGAAAGAATGAACTCCCAGGCCAGCACGCGGATGACGAAAGAGACGAAGAAGGGCAGCATGATGAGAAAAAGATAGGTGTTCTTATGCCGCCCGCCGTAAAACGCGATCCAGTACGACACCGGATAGGAGATCAGCAGAGTGATCACCGTCGATGCGGTGCCGTACCAGAAAGAGCGTATGAAGGCGTCCTGATAGTTCGTGAAAGCGTCGACAAATTCATGAAAATTGTCGGACATGGTGTAGCCGGAGATGGGGTCTCCCTCAGCCATCGCCATGCCGAGCATCGATCCCACGGGGATCAGGAAGAACACGACCAGATACACCCAGCTTGGCAGGCTGAGCAGATAGGGAGCAAGCTTTCCGCGCAGCTGCCACATGGGTTATCTCCTTGTCAGCCCTGGATGATCGGGTTGAACGTGTTGTTCCACGTTTCGAACTCAGCGTAGTTCTTGAATGCGTGGTACTCATGCACCCTTGCAAACTCGGACGCGGGCGGGAACACCAAGGGCGAGTTCGCCACATCCGGGTCTTTGATCACATTTAGTATGTAATCCTGCGCCGCCGGCACCGGGCAGATATAATTGACATAATCTTCGACAATCCCGGCGACTTCCGGGGTGTAGTAGTAGTTCATCCATTCCAGCGCGGAGAGCGGATTCTGGGCGCCGGCGGGGATGCACATATTATCATGCCAGATCACCGCGCCTTCCTTGGGGAAGACGAATTTCAGATCCTTATAGCCCTTGGAATTGGCGATAAAGATGTCGCCGGACCAAGCCTGGGAAATCCAGGTATCGCCGTTCTCCAGCGCATTGATGTAGCTCTGGTCGTAATATTGGCGCACCAGACCCTTGGCTTTCTGCTCTTTCAGGACAGCGGCGGCTTTTTCCCAATCCGCGGGCGTGGAGGTGGTGGGGTTGATGCCAAGCTTCAGCAACGCAGCGCAGCCAAGCTCGACATTGTCGCTCATCATGCCGACATGGCCGGCGAAGGCGGGGTCCCACAGATCGTCGAAACTGGTGATCTCGCGCTTGGTCAGCTTCGGGTTATACGCAATGCCAGTTAGGCCGGTCTGCCACACCATCGTATGCTTATTGCCCGGGTCATAGGGCGGGTTCTTCACGCTGGCGCCGGCATATTTGTCGAAATTCGGCACTTTTTCACGCCAGATCGGCACCAGGAATTTCTGCATCAGCAGTTCGGTCAGGTTCCAGCCATCCGTCATCACGATCATATCGTAGCCGGTGGGTGCGCCGGATTTCAGCACCGGCGCAATCTGCGCATAGAACGGCGCATCGCCCTGGATGACTTCCTTGTAGGTGACGTTGATTCCCGTTTGCTTGGTGAACGCGTCGATCGAAGGACGGTCTTTGCCATCGGTGGAGGTGTCGATATAGAGCGGCCAGTTGGCGAACACGAACTCCTTGGTCGGCTTCTGGCTGGTCCACCATGCCTTCCAGTCGGTCACTTTCGCAGCCTGCGCGAACTGCGGGGCCAGGGCGGCCATCAGGGCTGCCCCGGAACCGCGCAGAAAATTCTGCCGGGTCAGGCGCGGCTGGGTGAGGCCGCGGTAAAAGGCCTGGGTCAATCCCTGGCCGGACTGGTCGTCTTGGCTCATGTTAGTCTCCTTCGGGTTAAGTTTGGTTTGCTTCGACGGCGAACGTATGCGCTGGGTTCCAGGCCAGGCGTACGGTCTCGTCGGGAGTCAGATCCCCGGTGCGGCCGGAATTCTGCGCATACACGCTCAGCGGCCGACCGGTTTTACTTTCCATCATGTATTGGCGGCTGACACCAAGATAGACCGAGACCCCCGCCGTCGCCTCGATCACGTTCCAGCCAGGCTCCTCGCTTTCGCCCGGGGCCAGCACATGGAATTTCTCTGGGCGTACGCCGATCTTCACGTCAGCGCTGCCCGTCTGCAAGGCGCTCGCAGGCAGTTTCACCAGCGCGCCATCCTCCAGCTTCACCAGCACGGTTTCCGCGCCATGCTCCACCACCGTGCCCGGAATAAGGTTGGAGGCACCGAGGAAGGAGGCAACGAATTCCGTCGCCGGGTGGTCATACACCTCAGCCGGCGTGCCCACCTGCTCGATCCGCCCGTTGGACATCACCGCCAGCCGGTCGGACATCGCCATCGCCTCCTCCTGGTCGTGTGTCACGAACAGGAAGGTGATGCCGATCTCGTTCTGGATGCGCTTCAGCTCGATCTGCATCTGCTTGCGCAGTTTCAAATCCAGGGCTCCCAGCGGCTCGTCGAGCAACAAAAGTTTGGGCTTGTTCACCAAGGCGCGGGCCAGGGCCACGCGCTGTGCCTGGCCGCCGGAAAGCTGGCCAGGCTTGCGCTTGGCGAAGCCGATAAGGTCCACCAGCGCCAATATATCCTTCACGCGGGTTTCGATCTCCGCTTTCGGCAATCCCCTGCGCCGCAGCCCGAAGGCGACATTCTCGAAAATGTCGAGATGCGGGAATAAGGCGTAGGATTGAAACACCGTGTTCACGTCGCGCCTGTAGGAGGGCTGACTGCTAACATCCTCGCCACCCAGATGGATGGCCCCTGCGGTGGGTGATTCGAACCCGCCGATCATCGAGAGCGTGGTGGATTTGCCGCAGCCCGAAGGGCCGAGAAGCGAGAAGAACTCACCACCTTTTATAGTCAGCGAAATATCGTCAACGGCGGTCCAGCCTCCGAACTGCTTGGTGACATGCTCCAGCCGTACATCATGGCGGTTGGAAGGGGCGGCATTCATGCGAAGACTCCGGCTTTTAGTGAGTCAGATAGGGCGATTTTGGCGCGCGCGGCCTGGGCGGCAAGCGGGCAGTGAAGTGCTATTCTTGTCACCATTGTACCGCCGCAAGGATAAAAAATACGGCAGCCCGGCGCGGGAGGCAGAAGGACGGTGGTGGCTGCGCCACTGGCAGCAAGAGGGGAAGTGCAGCGCCGCCAAAGGCGGGCCAAGCCGCCTCAGCCCGCAAACGCCAAGCCCCGATATTGTTGTTTCGTGGTCCGTTCCAAACCGAATGCCCCTCCGATTGTCATTAGCGTATCATATAGAGTTTTTTCACAGTCTCATGCACCGTGCAAACCCCGCGCCAGTCTTGCGGGAAGAAGGCGGCGGTATCCGGGGTAATTTCGATCACCTCACCGGACTCATGCACATAAGTCGCCTTACCCTCCAGGAAATGGCAGAATTCGTCGCGCGTGACATGGCATTCCCACTTACCCGGGGTGCAGACCCACAGCCCGCATTCGGATTCGCCGTTGGGGCCCTTGTGAATCAGCTTGCCGGAGGTGTGGCTTTCCCCCTCGATCATGGTGGGGATGATGCCCCAGTCGGTCAGCTCCGTCTGAGCGAGCGGGTCGCGGAGATAAGGCGCGGTGGGCATGCGGGCAATGTTCCGTTCAGGTGAGGAAATAAATGTTACGGATTGTTTCCAGGACCAGGCATTCGCCGGTCCAGCCCGCGGGAAACAGGATAGCGGTGCCAGAAAGCACTTCGATCACCTCGCCCTCATCGCTGCGATAGGTCGCGCGGCCGGCGATGAAATGGCAGAATTCATCACGCGGGATGCTCAAGCGCCAACGCCCAGGCGTGCAGACCCATAACCCACTTTCCGTTCCGGTTTCATGATTCTTATATAAAAGCCGTCCGGAGGAATGTGATTGACCTTCGAGCGCATCTGGTTGCGGGCCCCAATCCTTCAAATCCGCGAAGGATGCCGCATCGCGGATATGGGGCGCGCTCGCGGCCAAAGGGTCAGCGGGCGGCGTTGGGTAAGGGCGGCTTGCTCATGCAAGCAGGCCATGCAGAATTCGTGCCGCCTTCTCAGGCCCGTTGCGGGCCTGCATATGGGCCGAGGCCGCCGCCAGCTTCGCCCGCATCGCTTGGTCGTTGAGGCAGGCGTGCAGCTTTTGCGCGAGCTCCTCATCCGCCCAGTCATAGCGCGGCATTTTGAAGCCATGGCCGGTCTCCTGCACGCGGGTTGCGTTGTCGTGTCCGTCCCACACATAGGGCATGATGATCGCGGGTTTGCCGAAATACAGGCATTCGGTGAAGCTGTTATTGCCGCCATGATGGATCACCGCATCCATTTGCGCGATGACCGATGGCTGCGGGAACCAGCTTTCGATGATCACATTCTCCGGCACATCCGTATAAAGATCTTTATAATCCCCCACATTCACCAGCGCGCGGTAGGGCAGGGTGCCGATCACCTTGATGATGCGTTTCAACAGCTCCGTATCGCCCGCGCCCAGGCTGCCGAAGCTCACATAGATGAGTGGCTTGTCGTTATTCTTGGCGAAGCGTGGAATCTCGTAGGGCTTTTCCTGCCGCACGCAGCCTTCCAGATATTGGAACCGCGTGGGGGCGAGCGGATATTTGCGCTGGAACGCCACCGGCTCAGGGTAGAGCAGCAGGTTCATGAAGGGCGAGGCTTCGAAGAACTGCCCGATGGGATAGGGCGTCTCCCCGCATTCCGCCAGGAATTTGTTGAAGTCCGCATGGATCGGCGCGATCACCTCATTGAACCGCGCGCGATAGGCCGCATGGCAGGCGAAATCCGTCTCCCCGCAGCCGGAGAGATGCGGCGGGATCTCAGGGTCCTCGATCTCGTTCTCCGAGCAGGAAATGATCCTTACCCAGGGCTTGCCGGATTGCTTGATCGCGGGGAACAGGATCACGTTATCCACACAGATCAGATCGGGCTTTATCTTCGCCAACAGGCCGGGCAGATCCTTCTGCGCCCATTTCGCGCTATCGACGATCGCGGTCCAGCAATCCTTTACGTAATTATCGATCTGCTCATACGGGGATTTGCGGAAATTCGGGATATGGCCATTGATGAAATCTTCCCAGAATTTCGCCATCTGCTCGGGTGGCATCGGTTCGGAGAGATTAACCGGATGCGCCTCAAACCCATAGCCCTCATAGACGGAAACGAAACCAGGGTCTGAGAGAAAAACGGGCTTATGCCCCAACGCGGCCACGGCCTGGGCGATGCCGACGGAGTTTAGTGCCGGGCCGAATGCGGCCTCGGGAAAAAACGCGATGGTTTTCGGCATGCAATCCCTGTTGATTGTCACGGCAGAAACGGTACGATTAAAAAAATAAACACGTCAACCGCTAAGTTTATATGCATTGGCGGTATTGCAAAGGGCAGATGATGTTTGCACCCTTCTGTCCCGTCTATTTTTCAGGCATTTAGCGGGCCTCCGCAGGCTCAGTGTGGGATGTTATTGACCCGGCCATCGCTCGGGAAGCAATCCGGGCTGGGGTGGAGCTGCCGCGGTTCGGGCTGCTGATATCCCTACCCGGATGAGTGATTCTACGAATTGGGAGGGCGCAAGCACAACTAATCCATTAGCTGGCTAACGCTTCCTTAAACTCTTCGTTGCAGAATGAAGCCAAAGGAATATATGGCGAAGGAGCTGTTAGGTGGGCGGGTTCTATTTGCCGGGTCTATTACTATGGGCCAGCCAGTTTAGCCTACTGCTTGTGGGCCTGGCGTTCGGTCTCTGCCTCACCGGATCCTATGCCGTGATGATCCTGTTGCGCCGTGCCAGGGTATTGCAGGGAACGCGCCGTCTATCCTGGTTTCTGGCGCTCTGCCTGTGTTTCGGGGCGGATGTCTGGGCCACGCATTTCATCGCCATGCTGGCTTTCGATCCGGGGATACCTGTCTATTACGATGCCGGGCGCACCGCGCTCTCCATCCTGGTCGCGGTGCTGGGCGCTGTGCCGGCCTTCGCGCTGCTCATCTGGCGGCCGCAGATACGTTTCGTCTGGGCGCTGGCGGGTGTCCTGCTGGGCGGAGCCATCGCGGCGATGCATGTCATCGGCATGTCGGCGATCGAGCCGTGCGGCAGCTTCGGCACCAAGCCGGCTTTTGTGTTGGCCGGCTTGGCCTGCGCCATGATCCTCGCGGCGCTCGCCATGCGTGCCAAGCTGCGTTCCGGCATGAGTTGGCCGGTGGGGCCCAGCCTGCTTCTTGCAGCCAGCATAAGCTGCTTGCATTTCATCGCCATGGGCGGGCTGGTGCTTTCTCCAAAGGCAGGATGGGCGTTCCAGCCCGTTATCACCGGGACGGACAAGGGCGATCTCGCCGCTGCCATCGCCGGGGTCAGCCTGCTGCTGCTGGTCACGCTGCTGGTCAGCGCCACGGCGGATGCCAAGCTGGTGGAGCGCCAACTAGAGACGAAACGCCTCTGGCATCTTGCCCGGCATGATGATCTGACCGGCCTGCTCAACCGTCGTGGCCTGCGCGAGCGGCTGGGCGAGCTGGCCGCCACGCCCGGCCTGCGGCCCATGCTGATCAGCGTCGGGCTGGAGCGGCTGAAACCTGTGAATGACCTGTTCGGGCGGGAATTGGTGGAGAAGCTATTCTGCCAGGCGGCCGAGCGCCTCGTACAATGTTTGGAGCGGGGGGATATTCTCGCTTTGCCGGGCGGGGATGAGTTCGTGGTGCTGCGGGCCGAGCTGTCCGGGCCAGATGACTCCATAGCATTGGCCCAGCAGGCTCATCGCCTGCTTGTCTGAACCCTTTGTGGTCGATGGCGTGACCGCGCAGATCGGCGCCTGCGCCGGGCTGGTGCGCAGCGATGGTGGTGGAGAGTGGGCGGAGGCGCTGCTCAGTGCCGCCGACATCGCGCTGCGCGAGGCCAGGGCCGCAGGGGCCGGGCAAATGCGGCTGTTTACCGAGGTGATGAGCGCCAAATTGCTACGCCGCCACCAGCTTGAGCAGGAATTCCAGGGCGCGCTGCGAAACGGGGAGTTCCTGCTTTTCTACCAGCCTCTATACGATTGCCGGAGCCTGAAGCTGCGCGGGTTTGAGGCGCTGGCTCGCTGGCAGCACCCGGCGCGCGGGATGATCGGGCCGGATGAGTTTATCCCCGTTGCCGAGGCGGGTGGCATGATAAACGCATTTGGCGAGTACGTGCTGGAGGAAGCCTGCCGCGCCGCCTGCACCTGGCCGGAGGATCTGCGTGTCGCGGTCAATCTATCCCCTATGCAGTTGAAGGATGCGTCCCTTCCGGAGAAAGTCCGGGCGGCGCTGGCGCGCACCGGGCTGACGCCGCAGCGGCTGGAGCTTGAATTGACGGAAGGCGCGATGCTGGAACATTCCAGCCAGGTTCAGGCCATCCTGGCGGCGCTGAAGGCCAATAAGGTCAGCCTCGCTATTGATGATTTCGGCGCCGGCTATTCCAGCCTGAGCTATCTGCACCGCTTTTCATTCGAGCGGTTGAAGATCGACAAATCCTTCACCCGTGAGATCACCGCCAGCCCGGATGCGCGGATTGTGACAGGGGCGATCATCGGCCTCGGCGCGGCGCTGGGCATGGCCGTGCTGGCCGAAGGGGTGGAGACGGAGGCACAGCTGAATATCCTACGCAAGGCCGGGTGTGAGCAGGTGCAGGGCTTTCTGCTGGGCCGGCCCATGCCGGAGGCGGATGTGCGGACATTGCTGGACAAGGTAGCCCGGGCCGGCGGCCGCGCTGTGCCCGCGTGATCTAGAGCCGGGAGAGCGCGCCATCCACCTCGAAGGCCAGGGAAGCGTCATCGCAAAGTAGCCGCCAGGAGGAATGCGTGGCGCCGGGGGCAGCAATCTCAACGATATGCTCCTGAAACCCGTTATCTTGCTTCGTCCGCGCTTCATGGGTGCCAAGGGCCGAGGCGGGCAGGATTTCCGCCCGCATTTGCGCGCCGTCGGGCATGGCCAGAAATACCAGCTTTTGGACATGGTCTACCGCCAAGCCCACGCCGCGATCCAGAAAGCTTTCATCCGGTGTAAAGGGGCGGCGCTGTGCGGCCAGCGCCGCCTCCAGCCGTTTCTGCTTCCGTTGCAGGGTGCTGCTCTTAAACCGCTCGGCAACAGCCAGCCAGCCGCGCGTCGGCATCGCCGCCACGGCGCAGAGGATGAGCGTGGTGATGATAAACAGCCAATGAAAAATCATTCCATCATTCCAAAAAATTGACTGGATGTTTGTTGCATTGTCTTCTGCCTGAAAGATGTGATTTCTCTAGGCCAAAACCAGAACTATATGCAAGCTTGCCTGCAATGCAAAAAGTGATTGGATGATTGACTGCATACAGTTTGCAGTCAATTTCGGCGCACGCGCAAGTTTTGGTGATGAGCGGCGGCGCCGGTGGATATGTTTGCGCAACTATGCTTGAAGCGAAGGGTCCACCGCCCCTTGGGGGCTCGCCAACATCAGAAGGCCCATGACTTAATTCATCTCCCTCATCGTGCCACTTTATAACGAGGAGGAGTCGATCCGCGCCTTTGCGTCTGCCGTGCTGCCGGTGCTGGAGTCCATCCCGGAGACGGCATGGGAAATCATCTGCGTGGATGATGGCAGCAGGGACAATACGCTGGCCGGGCTGCTGGCGCTGGCGGAAGCTGAGCCGCGCGTACGGGTGATCGAACTCTCCCGCAATTTCGGCAAGGAGGCGGCGCTGACCGCCGGGCTGGAGGCCGCGCGCGGCGAGGCCGTGATCCCCATCGACGCCGATCTGCAGGACCCGCCGGAGCTGATCGCGCGGATGATCGCCTCCTGGCGGGAGGGGGCGGAGGTGGTGCTGGCGCGCCGTTCGGACCGCTCGACCGACAGCGCCATGAAGCGCGGCACGGCGTCTTTGTTCTACAGGCTCAACCGCCATATCTCGAATATCGAGTTGCCTGAGAATGTTGGCGATTTCCGGCTTATGGACCGGGCAGTGGTGGAGGCGCTGAAGCAATTGCCGGAGCGGCAGCGTTTCATGAAGGGGCTGTTCGCCTGGCTCGGCTTCAAGACGGTGGTTCTGGACTATACGCGCACCCCGCGCGCGGCGGGCAAGAGCAAGTTCTCCGGCTTTCGTTTATGGAATTTCGCGCTGGAAGGGTTTACCAGCTTCTCGACCACGCCGTTGAAAATCTGGACTTATCTGGGCGGGGCCGGCGCGTTGGTGGCGCTGATCTACGCCGTGTTCATCGTGGTCAGGACGATTGTCTTCGGGAACTCTGTGCCCGGCTACGCGTCCATCTTCGTCGCGGTGACGTTTTTCGGCAGCGTTCAGCTCATCAGCATCGGCGTATTGGGAGAATATATCGGTCGCATCTATGTCGAAACAAAACAGCGGCCGATTTATCTGGTGCGGAAATTCCATAATTTCTGACATTCAAGGCGAGAGCCTTGAGGGTTTAAAACACCCCCAACGCCAGCCCCGCCGCCATGGCCTGGCCCAGCTCGGCGCATGGGGCAAGCTGCTCAGGGGACAGGTGCTTTGGTGCCAATATGGCTTCCGGCGTCTGTGCGCCGGTGCGGATGATCAGCGGTTCCGCCACTTCCCGCAGCCGCCAGCCCGTGGCGATGCGGGCAATCTGCCGGGCGGCGTTCGTACCGTCCGTTCCCGCGCAGATGAGGCAGGCATAGGGCCGTCCCTCGATACGCCCCAGCACCGGGTAATAGCAGCGGTCGAAGAAATCCTTCATCAACCCAGCCATGGCGGCAAGGTTTTCCGGCGTGGCGAAGAGATAGCCATCAGCAGCCAGCATATCCTCGGGTCCCGCTTCGGTGGCGCGCAGCAGGCGGGTGGTTACCTCGGTTTCGAAGGCGGCCCCCAGCGCGGCTTTAGCCGCCATTTGTTTTGTGCCCCCAGTTTGGCTGTGCTGGACGATGAGTAATGTTTTCACACGGCCAGCTTGCGCCAGCCCTGCGGGGAAGAGAAGCGCCCCATCGTGACGGAATGATGGAGCTAGGCTATGCAGAGGTTAATGATGACGTCTGATTTCCACTCCAGCCGTATGGCGCTAATGTTCGGCCTTACGACGCTGCTCGCGGGCTGTGCCGAGTCGCCGTCGCTCAGCCTAGCTCAACAGCCCACCTCTATCGCTCCGGATATCACCGTAACCGACCTTAACAAGGCGGCTGTGGATGCCTATGACCGGGGGTTTGAGGCTGGCCGCCGCTATCAGCACAAGCATGACGAGGCGACGGCAGACACCAGCCTGCAGGACAGCGCTCAGCCGAATAATGCTGCACCGGCCGTGACCACTGCCCTACTACGGCCATCGCTGCACTGGCCGTGACCACTGCCCTACCTACGGCCACCGCTGCACCGGCCGTGACCACTGCCCCACCTACGGCCACCGCCCCACCGCCGACCCCAAGCCCGGCCGCGCCGCCGACCGACGGCAAGGCCCCAACTCCTGCCGGGTGCCAGCCCCAGACGGCAACGTCACAGCTACCCCCGGCGCCGGTTCCGCCGCTGCCGCCATCCTCCAGCTACACCACCTCAGGCCCGGCCAAGCCGCTCTCCCAATAAAGGGGGACGGCTTGAACCGCGCGGGTCCTTGCTCCAAACAGCCCGCATGGCCCCGCCTCTGCTTCTACTCACCGATATGTCCGTCACCCTCGGCTCCGTGCCGCTTCTGGAGCGCGCGACGCTCTCCATTGGCGCCGGGGAGCGCCTTTGCCTGGTTGGGCGAAACGGCTCGGGTAAATCCACCCTGCTGAAGATCGCCTCGGGCGAGGTGGCCTTCAATTCCGGCACGCGGTTTTTCCAGCCGGGTGCAACCATGCGCTATCTGCCGCAGGAGCCGGATCTCTCCGCTTATGCGAACGTGATGGAATATGTGCTGGCCGGACTGGGGCCGAATGACGATGAATACCGTGTCCGCTATCTGCTGGGCGAACTGGGGCTGAGCGGGGACGAAAAACCCGGCCATCTCTCCGGCGGTGAGGCCCGCCGCGCCGCCCTGGCCCGCACGCTGGCGCCGGAGCCCGACCTGCTGCTGCTGGACGAGCCGACCAACCATCTGGACCTGCCCGCTATTGAATGGCTGGAAGGGGAGCTGAAATCGCTCTCCTCCGGCCTTGTGCTCATCTCCCATGACCGGCGTTTTCTGGAAAATCTCTCCCGCTCGATGGTCTGGCTGGACCGCGGCCAGACCCGCCGGCTGGATAAGAGTTTTGCCCATTTCGAGACCTGGCGTGACGAGGTGCTGGAGCAGGAGGAGCAGGAATTCCACAAGCTGGGGCGGAAAATCGCCCGCGAGGAAGATTGGCTGCGCTATGGCGTGACGGCGCGGCGCAAGCGCAATGTGAAGCGTCTGGCCGGGCTGCACAGCCTGCGGGCTGAGCGGCGGAATTTCACCCATAAGCTCGGCACCGCCAAGCTGGCCTCTCTGGATGCCGCGACCTCGGGCAAGATTGTGGTGGATGCGGATTCCATCTCCAAGAGTTTTGGCGAGAAGCAGGTGGTGGATAACCTCACTTTTCGCGTGCTGCGCGGGGACAGGCTCGGCATTGTCGGCCCCAATGGGGCGGGTAAATCCACGCTGTTGAAGCTGATTCTGGGGCAGTTGGAGCCCGATTCCGGCGGCGTGAAGCTGGGCACGGCGCTGGAGGTGGTGACGCTGGACCAGCAGCGCGCGGCGCTGAACCCCGCGGCCTCGCTGGCGGACACGATGACCGGCGGCAACAGCGACCAGGTGGTGGTGGGCGGCCAGGCAAGGCACGTGATCGGCTATATGAAGGATTTCCTGTTCAAGCCGGAGCAGGCGCGCACGCCGGTGGGCACGCTCTCAGGTGGCGAGCGTGGGCGGTTGTTGCTGGCGCTGGCGCTTACCAAACCTTCCAACCTGCTGGTGCTGGACGAGCCGACCAATGACCTCGACCTTGAGACGTTGGATTTGTTGCAGGAAATGCTGGGGGATTATCCGGGCACGGTGATCGTCGTCTCGCATGACCGTGATTTTCTCGACCGTGTGGCAACCTCCGTGCTGATGTCCGAAGGGCAGGGGCGTTGGGTGGAATATGCCGGTGGCTATTCGGACATGCTTTCCCAGCGCGGCGCCGGGGTGACGGCGGTGAAGATTGAAAAGGCCGAGAAGAAGGCAGCGCAGAAGCTTGCGCAGGCTCCCGTGCCTGCGGCAGCGCGGAGCAAAATCTCCTTCAAGGAGCAGCATGAGCTGAAACAGCTCAATGACGAGATCGCCAAGATGCAGGCGCAGATGGGCAAGCTGGATGAGGTCCTCGCCACGCCGACCTCTATACGAAAGACGCGAAAAAATTCGCCGCCGCTACCGCCGCCTTGGCAGAGTTGCACAGCGAAGCTGGAAAAATCCGAGGAGCGCTGGCTCGAACTGGAAATGCTGAAAGAGGGTTAGGGCCCGACCGGCTGAAGCCAGCACGGCCTAAAGTCCCAAAGTTTTTTTGCTTCTTTTTGTTCACAAAAAGAAGCTCTTCCCCCTCACAAAAAAAGGGCGCTGCCGTCACCGGCAACGCCCTTTTTTGTTAACGGAACCGGATTACTTCGGCACCACGGTCGGGTCGGTCTTCGGCCGTGGGTTGAAGTCCGCGGGGATGTGATTGACGATCCCGAGCGCGATATCGGTCGGCACGATGCCGATCACGCGGCAGCCCTGGTTGTTGTCGGGCGGGATGGTCTCGACATCCGGGGTGATCGCGTAGGAGGCCGGCAGAGGTTTCGCCGTGCCGTCCAGCCGTGCGGGATCGAAGGCGGAGAGCAGGTCTCCGACGCCCGGCGTAAGGTCATCGGCCGGGCCGAGATTGGGCTGGTGGAACATTTTCTCGCCCTCGGCACGCGCCTGCTTTTCGTCCGGCAGGTCGGCCAGCGGCGGCAGGTGATAGAGCATGTCGATGAACTTGATCACGCTGGCATGGTCGCCGCTCTCATGGCTGACCTCATGCACGCGGGCATAGGGCGAGATGATAATCAGCGGAATGCGCGGTCCGCGTGACAGCGGCAGGCCCTGCGGGTCGGTCTCTTGCATGGCCGGCGGCACGTGGTCGTAATCGCCCTCGGATTCATCGTAGGTGATGATGATCGCCGCATTCTTCCAGTACTTGCTCTGCGCGATGGCATTCACCTCGCGCGCCACCAGCGCCTCGGAGATCTGCGAGTCGGAATAGCCGGGATGATCATCGTCGCCGATGAAATCACGCTGCACGGCCGGGTCCTGCAGTGCGGGTTTCAGGTTCTCGATGTTCTTGAAACCACCACGGATGTAATAGACGCCGCCGGTCGGGGCCAGTTTGCCGGCGCCGATATCGGTGAAGAAATCTCCGAGACCGTGCAGATGCGCCGTCATCTCCGGGTTATTCGCGACATAGCCGAAATATTGCGGCGCGTTATGGTGGCCGATATAGCCGGTATGCAGCTGGCTGCCGGTGTCGTTGGGCTCGCGGTCATAGCCTTCCTCGTACCAGCCCCAGGACAGCGCTTTGACGTGGTTGGCCGCGATTGCCGGAACATCCTGCTTCACGTCGGCCAGGTCCACGGCCGGATCGCGATCCGCCGCCGTCACGGTCTTCGCCGAGCTGCCGGTCATGGTCAGCGGCAGAGAGGCGTAGGTCTGGTTCAGCGCGTAAGGCGGGTGATCTTTCGGGTTCTGCGGTTGGCCACTGGTATCGCCACCGGTGCCCGAGCCCCAGAGCGGATCGGTATCGGCCATTACCGGCTCGCCGACGCCCTTCGGCAGGCCTTTGGAGCCCACCGCCTCGTCCGGATGCTTCACCCATTGCGTCTCGCCGGTCTGGCCCGCGATCATGTCGAGCGCTGTTGGCGTGGAGGGGCCGATCATGCGCTGGAAGAAATTATCGAACAGCACGAAACGGCTGGCGAAATTCCATAGATACGGGACCGTGTCGCAATCCTCGTAGGCCATCTCCAGCTCGCCATACTGCTTGGCCGCCAGCGAGGGGAATTTTTGGCCGTGCTTGATGAATTCCTGTTCCTCAGCCAGCGCGAAGCGGTCCATTTTCGCCTGGCCGTCGACCACGTCCATTTTACGCGCCATGCCGGCATGCGAATGGTCGACGTCATCGGTGTCGGCAGCGTATTGCGCCGGGCCGATGCGGAAGGGCGAGATCATCGTCATCGTGCCGTCGGTGTTCTCGATCGGCTGAGAGAAGCCGGGGGTCTGCGCGGCGGGGTGGCTGTACAGCCCGTTGGCGCCAGGGAAGGTGCCGAAATAGGAATCGAAGGACCGGTTTTCCTGGAAGATGACGAACACGTATTTCACATGCTTGCGCAGCAGCGCGATTTCCTGCGCCTGGCTGAGCACCGGCTCATGCGCCACCATCATCGCGCGCACCATTTCGGGGCCGCCCGGCTGCGGCGTGACCAACGGCGCCGCGGAGGCGGCGAGTGGCGCCTGGAAGATGGCAACCGCCGCTATCAGGGCGGTGCCGCGTCGAAACAGCTCTTTTAAATGCATCGGTTATTCTCTCACGGTTCGAGCAGCCACGGCCCGGCACAAAGCGATCTCCATGCCAGGTGAGGCGCCACTAACACTCAGAATGGAATGTTAGCTAGCGCGAGCGATTACGTTTCCGCGAGGGGTAGATGATGACTGTTTTATGGCATCGGCGGCGGTGCCCAGGATGCTGATGTGCTTCGGGCCTGGGGTGCGCAGAGCTGCGCCAAAATCCGTTGGGCCTTAATCCTTATCCTTATACGGATTATCCGTGCCGCGCAGATAGATGCGGATGGGCACGCCCGGCATCTCGAACATTTCGCGGAGCGAGTTCACCAGATAGCGCTGATAGGTCTCCGGCACCTGCTCGGCGCGGGTGCCGAACAGCGCGAAGGTCGGCGGGCGGGCTTTGATCTGGGTGATGTAGCGCAGCTTCAGCCGCCGCCCATCCACCATCGGGGGCGGGAAGCGCTCCAGCGCGGATTCGAACCAGCGGTTGAGCTGGCTGGTCGGGATGCGCAGATTCCATTTCTCGTACGTATCGCGGATGGCGGGGAAGAGTTTCTTTACCCCCTCGCCGCTCTCGGCCGAGAGCGGCACCACCGTGATGCCCTTCATCTGGCTGAGCGAGATGGAAATACGGTCCAGCGCCGCCTTGCGGGCATCGCCGCGGTCTTCCACCGCGTCCCATTTGGTCAGGGCGATGACGCAGGCGCGGCCTTCGCGCTCGATGAGCCGGGCGATCTGCAAATCCTGCTCCTGCACGCCCTGCGCGGCATCCACCGCCAGCACCGCCATCTCGGCGCGCTTCAAGGCTTCAATGGAAGAGGAGGTCGACATTTTCTCCAGCCCCTCATCCACTTTCGCGCGCTTGCGCAGGCCAGCCGTGTCCACCACCCGGTAGAGCTTGCCGTCCGGCCCGGTGAAATCGGCGGAGACCGCATCGCGCGTCAGGCCGGGTTCCGGCCCGGTGATCATGCGCTGCTCGCCCAGCAGGTAATTAAGGAGCGTCGATTTGCCCGCATTGGGGCGGCCGACGATGGCCAGATGCAGCGGCAGTTCCTCGCCATCCTCGCCCAGCTCGGCCTGCTCGGGCAGGCGCTCGGCGATCTCGGTCATCAGGTCGTACACGCCCTCATTATGCTCGGCGGAGATCGCCACCGGCTCGCCGAAGCCCAGCTCATAGGCCTCCATGGCCGCCGCGATCCCGCCCTTGCCCTCGGCCTTGTTGGCGACGACCAGCACCGGCCTGTCCTTGCGGCGCAGCCAGGTGCCGAAATGATGATCCTCCGGCAGCAGGCCGGATTTCGCGTCGAACACGAAGAGCACGAGGGCCGCCTGATCCACCGCCGTGGCGGTGGAGGCGCGCATGCGCCCGGGCAGCGTGTCGGGCGCGGCTTCCTCAAGCCCGGCGGTGTCCACCAGCATGACCTTGCGCCCGCCCATCTCGCAGACCGCTTCCTTGCGGTCGCGCGTGACACCCGGCGTGTCGGCCACCAGCGCCAGGCGGCTTCCCACAAGGCGGTTGAACAAGGTGGATTTGCCGACATTGGGCCGGCCGGCAATGACGATTCGTGGTAGCTCAACCATAGGCTGTCAGACGTGCATCGCGCGTGAGCTGCAGCAGCACCCCCGCCACCCCGATGGGCGGCAGATCAGCCGGGGCGGCGAGCTTGACCATCTGGGTCAGCTTGCCGGTGGAGGCGTCAATGAGCGCGGCCTCGCCCTGGTCGCTTACCGAGATCAATGTGCCGTTCACCAAAGCCGGGCCGGACCAGGTGAGCGGGGTCTTTTTCTTCTTCATATTCTTAAAGCCAGGCAGTGCGGTGGACCAGCTCACCAGCCCGTCATCCGCATGCACGGCGAACATGGTCAGGTTGGAGTCCAGCAGGAAGAGGAAGCCGCCGGAGGCCGCGGGCGGGTGGCTGCCAGCAGCCTGGTGTGTCCAGACCTGGGCGCCGGAATGCAGATCCACCGCCATGAAGGTGCCGCCGAGATTGAGGCCATAGACCACCCCGCCAGCGATGACGGGAGCCGCCACCACATCCGAAAGGTCGAGCGTGCTGGCCTGGCCAAATCCGGCCGCCAAACTCTGCTCCCAGACCGGCGTGCCGGAAACGGCATCGATGGCGGCGAGCATGCCGGTGGAAAACCCGGCAACGATGATACCATCCGCGAAGGCGGGCGCGCCGGTAACGCTGGCGGCGGTCATTGGCGGGGTGCCGACGGCCCCGGTGAAGCGCCAGCCCGGCGTGCCGGATTTCGCGTCGAAGGTCAGCAGCAGGTCGTTCTGGGTGACGATAGCCACCAGCCCGCCCGCCACCAGCGGCGCGGAGCGTGCCGGCGAAATCCAGCTTCTGCCGCCAGAGGATCTTGCCGGAGCCCGCATCCAGCGCCAGCGCCTCGCCATAGCCGGTGCTGGCGTAGATCTTGCCGGAATCGAAGGCGATGCCGCCGCCGATATTCTGGGTGGAATTATGCCTGGGGCGGGTGTTGGTGTGCCAGAGTTCGCTGCCGTCGGAGAGCGAAAGGGCACGGATATTCGCGTCCGCATCCATGGTGAAGACATTGTTGCCGGAGACCAGCGGGCTGGCGACCAGCGGCTGGCGGTAGCCGCCCGCGCTGCCGATATCCGCCTGCCAGCGCTGTGTGAAGCTGAGCGGCGCAGCCACATTGCCGGGGGCATGGGCGGGGTTGGCCAGAGGCTGCGGCCAGGCGCTGAGCTGGGTGGCGGCGGGCAGGGTGACGGCGGGGGCGTCAGGGGCGACATCCATGCCCGACTGGTCCGGCAGCACCGGAATTTGAATGCCCGGAATCGGCTTTTTGGGCGCTGACGAGCAGGAGGCAAGCAGGCCAAGAAGGCCAACGGTCGCGGTACGGCGGCGAATCATGGGCTGGGTCATCCGTTCAGCTTGGCGAGCATGGCCTGGGCACGGTTTTGCGTGCCCGCGGGCACGCTGGGGTCATCCTGCACCTGGGTGAACAGGGATTTGGCCATCGCCTGGTTGCCCTGGTGCAGATAAACCAGGGCCTGCATCTCACGCGCCAGCCCGTGATAGGGGTTTTGCGCCTGCACCATGGGCTGCAGCCGGGCCAGAATGTCGTTGTCATTGGCCGTGCCCAGCTCATGCTGGGCCCAGAGCAGGTTGGCGGCGTCGCGCAGCAAAGTGGGGGCGGCCTCGTCGGCGCCGATGCGCGTCCAGATGGCGGCGGCCTTGTCCGTTTCCTGCGCATTGGCATAGAGCGCGGCGGCGCGGAGGTCGGCCAGGGTCTTGTAATCCTCCGGCGCGGTGGCGGCGAAATTTTGCAGCTGCTGGGCCGTGCTCTCCGCCTGGGCCGGGGTGACGGCGCTGGTCGGCTGGTCCACCGCTTGCGTCAGGGCCAGATATTGCGTGGCGGATTTTTCGGCCTGCTCGGTCTTATAGCCCTGCCAGGCTTCCTGCCCGGCGACACCGGCCAGCACCAGCACGGCGGCGGCAATCAGCAGCCCGCCATAGCGCTTGGCGAGCGTGAGCGCCCGCTCATGGCGCAGATCCTCGGAGATTTCGTCAAAAATATCGACCACGCGGCTTTTTCCTCTTTGCCGGTTTGTCTTAGCCGGGGCTCGCGCCGGCGGCAACGCAGGCGGCAAGGCGCCGGGCCGCGCGCTCAGGGCCCATCAGCGCCAGCAGCGGTGCCATTTCCGGCCCGTGCTCCTCGCCGGTGAGCGCCAGGCGCAGCGGGTGGTAGAGTGCCTTGCCCTTGGCGCCGCTGGCGGCGCTAATGGCGGCAGCCCAGCCTTTCCAGGTCTCCGGTGTCATCTCGGTGGGCAGGCTCTCCTGCGCGGCCTTGATGACAGGCAGCGCCTCAGGCGGCAGTTCGGGCGTTATGATCTCACCATGCACCACCTCCCACCAGCGGCGCGCCTCCGTCAGCAGGTCCAGATTGCCCCTTACGGTGTCCCAGAATTCCGGCCCGGCGCCCTCGGGCAGACGGTCCTTCACGGCCTCATAGGACAGATGGTGCAGCAGCTTGCGGTTCAGCCCCAGAAGCTGCGCGGCATCGAAGCGCGGCGGCGAGCGGGAGAAATCATTCAGCGAGAATTGCGCGATCAGCTCGGAGAGCGGCAGCGGCGCGGCATCCTTGCTGGTGCCAAGCCGCGCCAGATAGGCGGTGAGCGCGGCGGGCTCGATCCCATCCTTGCGCAGGGATTTCAGCGAGATGGAGCCGATGCGCTTGGAGAGCTTTTCGCCGTCCCCGCCCGAGATCAGCGGCAGATGCGCGAAACGCGGCACCGGATGGCGGGTGACCGCCCGGAACAGATCGATCTGCACCGCCGTGTTGGAGACATGGTCCTCGCCCCGGATGATATGGGTGATGCCCATATCCGCGTCGTCCACCACCGAGGTGAAGGTGTAGAGCGGCGTGCCGTCGGCGCGGATCAGCACCGGGTCTGACACTGTGGGAAGCTTGATGCTGCGCGAGCCGAGCACAAGGTCGTTCCAGGAGACCGCGTCATCGGAGAGCTTGAACCGCCAATAGGGCCGCTTGCCATTGGCCTCGGCGCTCGCGCGCTGCTCAGGCGTCATGGAAAGGGCGGCGCGATCATAGACCGGGGGCAGCTTGCGCTTGATCAGCGCGGCGCGCTTGGCGGCCAGCTCATCCTCATTCTCGAAGCAGGGATAGAGCCGGCCGGACCGCTTCAGCTGTTCGGCCATTTCGGCATAGCGGGCGAAACGGTCGGACTGGCGGGCCTGCTCGTCCCACTGGATGCCCAGCCAGCGCAGATCATCATAGATGCCCTGCTCATATTCGGGGCGGCCACGTTCTGTGTCGGTATCGTCCAGGCGCAGCAGGAAGCGCCCGCCCTCGTGCTGGGCGAACAGGAAATTCACCAGGGCGGCGCGGGCGTTGCCGACATGCAGATAGCCGGTGGGGCTGGGGGCGAAGCGGACTTTGACCATCAGCCGGGGGTTAGCCGTTTTTGCGGGCGGGGGGAAGGCAAGAGGAGGCGGAGCCCCGGATATTGGCCGAAAATGACGGGGCGATTTTCTTGTCTGTCCCCTCTTGCGTCCGGAGCATAGCCCGGTCTATACGGCGCTCCACCAACGGTACGGGGCTATAGCTCAATTGGTAGAGCGTCTGCATGGCATGCAGAAGGTCAGCGGTTCGATTCCGCTTAGCTCCACCATTCTTCATTTCGATATCAGCCAAAAGCATTACACAACTCTGGCGTGAGTTGGTCGCGCCTTCACAACTTTGGCGTGATTGGCTGCATCTTTGCCACTTGTCAGCGCATGGGCCTGCAATGCGTGGCCTTTATTTGCAAAAAATTGTTTCGTTTTCGTGCAATTGTGGCCGCGTGAAATTATGAATGGGACGCATATTGTGCAGGCATATAAGGTGCTTATGTAACGAAGAAATTTTGGAAATAAGCCGTTGAAAACTTCAAGGTTCAAAGAAAAGTCCAAATTTTTAAAAGCCGCTTATCAATTTTGATTTGTATCGATCTCCACCTGAAGCTATAGTGCGGCGGCTAAGTATCGCGTGAGAAAAGACCGTAGAATGAGGTTCTTTTTAACAGCGGGGGGGCAATGTGGCTTTTTATTCACCCAGAAACTTCAAGGAAAAGACCGAAAACTCCGAAATTCATCGCCATCTGCGGAGGGAATTCGTTGCAAAGTCGGGCGTTAATGATCATGGTGCCGCCCCGCAAAGCGGAGATCCGATAGCGTCGGCTCAGGAGTTTTTTGTTGGTGAATGCCCTGCCATGCAGGAGGTTTTCATCCGCATCCGCCGCTTCGCGCAAGTTGATGCGCCCGTGCTCATTTCTGGTGAAACGGGCACGGGGAAGGAGCTTGCCGCCAGAGCCATTCATCAGCGTTCCGGGCGGGCAAACGGACCTTTCGTCGCGATCAATTGCGCTGCTCTGCCTCCAACGCTCATTGCATCCGAACTGTTCGGCTATGAAAAAGGCGCCTTCACCGGCGCTGTGGGGCGAAAGCTTGGGCTGATAGAACGTGCCGATGGCGGAACGCTTTTCCTGGATGAGATCGGCGATCTGCCGCATGACCTGCAGGCGCATATGTTGCGCTTTTTGCAGGAGAGTACGATCACCAGGCTTGGCGGGCATAGCTCTATCCATGTCAATACACGTATCATTTCCGCGACGCATGTGGATCTCGAAGCCGGTATCGGGTCCGGCAGCTTCCGTGATGATCTCTATTATCGCCTCAACGTGCTGTTACTGCGTATGCCGGCCCTTCGCGAGCGCGGGGATGATGTGCTGCTGTTGGCGGCCTATTTCCTGCGCAGTGTCGCCCAAGAGCTGGGGCTGGAACGGGCCGAATTCACGCCGGCCGCGCAGGCGGCCATCCTCGCCCATAATTGGCCCGGCAATGTCAGGGAACTGATTGCCGCCATCCGCCGTGCCGTGGTGATGAATGCGGGCGGCGCCATCGATGCAGCAGATCTTGCCATTCGGCCGCGCCTAGCCTCGCACGTTGCCGCGGCCTGCGCGCCGCGTGGATACCGCCCCGGGTCGGATGAGGAGTATGGCGCCCTGAAGCAGGCACTTACCCGCCACCGTAACAATGTTACCAGGGCGGCGGCTGAGATGGGCGTGTCACGCGTGACCTTCTACCGCAAGCTCAAGCGCCATGGCGGCATGTCCGGCCTGGAGGGTGAGGAAAGGGGCTGAACGGCGCCGCTATTTCGCGACGCCGTTGATCGTAATTGTAATTATGCCGTTAACGGCGTTCTGCGGTTGCGGCGGCGGCCTCAACTCATCCCACAGCGTAATGGTTCCGCCGGTTGAAACGGTGCTGCCAACCCCAGGCCCCTGCAAACCAGTACCTTTTATTCCGGCGATCGACTGGTTGGGCAGCGGCACCAGTGTGACGCTGGCGACATCGATCAGATTTGCCTCCTGCGCACGCCCTAGGGTAGGCAGGAAACCCAGACATAAAATGGCAACCCCTGCCAGACGCCGCCATGGAAGGCCTGCTGTGTGACTGAATCTGCGTTGCCAGTATGTCTTCAAACCAGCCATTTCAATTCCTTATTTGGCGACCGGCCGTCCTAGACTGCGGAGGCCGGCTATGCCGGCATAATTCTTACTTGAAGGCACTTCCTGCATAATACAATCCTGCTTGCGTATTTGCAAAAGATTGTTGCTGCGTCAGAAACTGGCTCAAGCCAGAAATGTTGATATTCATCGTCGCCGCCACGCTTACGGCCGTATTGTTGGCCTGATTCGTCGTCAGATTGGAAAGGCCATTGGCACCAAGCTGGGTGTTGATTGTTGTAAGACCGTTATTTGCCGTGGTTGTGAGGTTGACGGCGCCGCTGGCGGAGGGGGTGACTGTTTGCGTATCACCATTGGCATTCGTCACCGTGAGGGCGGGTGAGGACGATGAGGTTGAGGTTAGGGAGGGCGTGATGGAGGATGCCGCCGTGCTGGTTTGTGCGGCTGCCGCGGTCACGTTTGTTTCCGGTACCACGATGCTCGATACCACGATGCCGTTGATGGCCTCAATCTGCCTGAAGGCAAAGCTGATGGAAAGAGACGGGCTTAGATCGAACCCGCCTCTGATTTTACTCAGTTCATTGGCGCTGATCTGCTGGCCCGACAGGCCGAGCACGGAAACCGCCGATGGCATTCCCGGCGGCGCGGCCAATGCCGGAGGACTTAGTAGAGGCAGAGCGCCTGCGGTAAACAGTCCTACCGCTTTAAGATTGCGAGGGAACACTGGATATCTCCCTTTGGGCCAAGGCTGCTAGAATTGTTCCTGATTAGGAATAATGACCTGTTGCAGCGTGGCCAAGTTAACCATGAAGCGGCTGATATTGAGAGGCGCATTAGGCTCTGCCGACCAGTCCTGTCCGTCGTTGAAGCCTGCCCGCGCCGTGGCAAGGTTGTTTAGAATGATGAAGAATATGCCGGACCATTGCTTGCGGAACTCAAAAACCGAGACGGAGCGCAGCCCGATCGCAGGGTCCGCCAGCAGCACCTGGCCATCGCGTATGCCGCGCAGCACGACGAAATGTTTGTAGCCATGCTGATTGATCAGCACGATCGCGGGAACCCTGATCTCGGCCAGCTTCTCCAGCGGCGCGCGGAAGCCGCCTGAGGGAATGCCTTGCCGGGACAGATAATCCTTTATATCCAGCAGAGAAAAGCCATATTCCTGAATGGCCTTGCGGTCGCCATTCAGGAACATGCTGGTGAAGACGGAGCTTTCGCTCGCCTGGATATGGTAGGTGTATAAAAGCAGCGTAGCCAGTGCGGCAGAGCCGCACGAGAAATCATATTGCTGCCTGACCGTCGTCGTGAATTTGCGGGCCTGAAAACTTTGTACATCGATGTTGGCCGTTCCGGCGCCGGTTGCCAGCCCGTTCAAGGTGATCTGCCCGGCCCACAAGTGAACTGGCGCGAACACCAGAATGGTGGCAAGCAATCCGGCAGCCAGAGCAGGGCGTTTCATCGTTAGCTCCCAGAACCCGTCCTAATGGACCGTTATGTTTACCGTCATGCTGCTTTGCAGCAACGAATTATTCCCGGTATTCTGTATGACTGAAGTCAATCCGGTATCATTGTTAACCGATTGCACGTTCGAAATCGACCCGGTTAAAGAATTATCGGCGCTGTTACCGGTGTCGGTGCCGAGATTGATGGCGTCTACCGTTCCTGATCCGCCACGAATTTTTGCCAACTGTGTGCTGGGCATGGCGTTGGCACCCAGATTAGTGATCATAGCGCCGCCGTCATTCGCGTCAATGCCGTTATTGGCGCCGGAGGCAAGGGCGGGATAAGTGATGAATGATAGCGCACCGCCTATAGCGATTATAAGCGCTGCTGCTTTCCTGTGTGTCATTAAGCTCTCCTGCTTAAGGGCATTTGCCAGGTACGGGGGGCAAGCCGAACAACGCGGCTCCGCATGGCGGGTGGAACGCCATGCGGGTTACCGCGCTGCCCTTCTACGGCTATTAGAAGCCGCTGAAGCCGGTGCTGCCGCCGCCGACATAGGAGCCGAGCGCCACGGAGTTCTGCTGCAGAGAGCCAACTCCGGTGTTCTGCTCCGCTGTGTTGATGCCAGAGGCGCCGCCGTTGGCAAAGTTCATCGTGGCATCGCCAGTGGTAAGCAGCGCGCCGCTGCTGTTGTCGGACCGGCCACGGTCGTTGCCGCCGCCAGCACCCGAGAGTTCGATGTGGCTGACGTTTCCGTCGTTTTCGGAAGTGGCGAGGGTGACATCCACATGCGTGTCGGTATGGGTGCTGCTCAGGGCTACATTGCCGACAGAAACCAGCGTGTTGCCGTCGTTGCTGGCGATGGTGTTGTTGTCGGCGGCGACAGAGGTGCCGCCGGAGGTGGCGGAAGCGCTGCCGTTAGACGCAGCGGAGGTCTTCGAGGCCAAGGAGTTACCGCTGGCGACTTCGTTGTTGCTGGCGACGGTGTTGCCGCTGGCGACTGAATTGCCGTTGGCACTGTCACTGGTGGAGGTGCCGCCGGTGGTGGAGGAGGCGCTGCCGTTAGCCGCAGAGGCGCTCTTCGAGGTCAAGCTGTTGTTGCTGGCGAGTTGGTTGGCGTTGGCGTTAACAGAAGTACCGCCGGTGGTGGCGGAGCTGCTGCCGTTATCCGCGGCGGCGTTCTTCACGTTAGCCGTCAACGCTGCGTTGAGGGTATTGGTGGTGGTGGTGCTGGGGTCGCTAGGGGTGTTGCCGCCATTGTTGCCGCCATTATTGCCTTGGGCAAGTGCCAAGCCGCCGGCGAGCAGAAATGTAGCAGTGCTTGCAAGAAATAGTGAGCGCATGATGATAGTCCTTCCCGTGTTGCCAAGTTCATTACGATTTTTTATGGCTGATGCCGTGACAGCGGCCACACAACAGAAGCAGCAAGTCCTGTGCCAATGTTTCGTGGTCGCATAATTCGGCAATTTTTGTGTGATACATCATGATGTTGGAGAGCGCTGCTAATGCCGTATTGAAAGGGACGGACCGGCGGTAAACTGTAAAGACGTTACGGATACGTGTAACATTGGACTGTATCGTTGCTATGTCGTATGCAGTACGAGCATGGTGATACGCTATGGCATCGAAAAAATATCTGGCTTAGATACGGTCGTAATATTCCAAAAAGAAAACAGGGAAGCACAACATGGAGGCTACCTTCAATTCGCTTTGTAGCGATTGCGGAACGTCGTCGTGTGGATCAATTCGGGGCGGTAGCGTGCGGCGGCATGAATCCTCCCATATGGCAGGTATATCGTACGCCGTCTGGCCGCTGCCTTTGCTGCTTTGCATGGCGGCGATGGCACCGGCAAAAGCGCAGTCAGCAGCGGATAATCTGGCAAGCCTGCAGGCCTCCATCGCGGCGCAGCAGGCCAAGCTGCAGCTGGAGGAGCAGCAACTTGACCAGCAGGCGCTGCAGCTGCAACAGCAGCAGCAATTAGTCGACAAAGAGATGGCAAAACTTAGAGGTGCTGGCACGCCAGCAGCGCAGAACCAGCCGGTAGTGCTGGCGGCTCCCGTGCAGGCGCCCGCCGCAATGGCAGGGGCCCAGCAGCAGCAGGCGCAGGCCGAAAATCAGCAGCAACAGACCAAAGTGATCCTGCAATCCTCCACCGTGCTATCGAATACTGGTGGGGTGCTGACGCCGAAAGGCCAGCTCGTGATCGATCCTTCGGTCGAATATGATTACTGGACGCAGAACCAGCTCAACCTCAACGGCTTCACTATCATTCCGGGCATTACCTTCGGTAATCTCTTCATCTCCCGTGTCGATCAGCGCTATTTAACGCCCGCCCTCACGCTCCGCTATGGCATTACCAACCGGTGGGAGATTAATCTGAAGGTGCCGTTCGTTGTGGGCTGGGGCAGCACCATCGCGCAGGAGGCGGGCCCCGACGCGCAGCCCATCAACACCAGCAATGATGCCGCCGATATCGGTGACGTCCAGTTCGGCACTTCCTATCAGTTCAATAGCGGTAATAACGGCTGGCCGATCTTTGTCGGCAACTTCATTTTCAAAACCGCGACGGGGCAGAACCCGTATGAAGTGCCGATTTACAACGCCAACAACACAAGCAACCAGTTTCTCTACGGCATCCCCAAGAAACTGCCCACCGGCACAGGCTTCTACTCGGTGGAGCCGAGCTTGACAGTGTTCTACCCCACGGCACCCGGCGTGCTGTTCGGGAATCTCCAATACATCTATAACTTTAACCACACCTACGATATTCCCAGCACGGGCGGCGGGCCCGGCACGCCGGTCGATCTCCAGCCGGGGATGGCCCTGGCGGCGACGTTCGGGCTGGGCTTCGCGCTGAACGACAAAGTCTCCATGACGCTGAGCTATCAGGAGGAGCACGTGTTTCCCGCCTACGCCGGCGGGACACAGATAGCCGGTTCAGCCTATGATTTCGGCACGTTCAATTTCGGCCTGGGCTATGTCTTCTCGCAGCGCACCAGCGTGAATTTGGGGGTAGGGATCGGCGTTGGCCCCTATGCGCCGGCGGCGAAGGTGCTCATCGAAGTACCAATACGCATGAACGCATTCTGACGGCGCCGTGAAAACCTCTTCACGGCGCCTGAAAGAAATTAAGCGACGGTTAGCTTCACATCCACACTCTTATGGATAGCGTTGGAATAGGGGCACACGATGTGTGCCTTCTGCACCAGATCTTCCAGCACGGCCTTGTCCACGCCCGGCGCGGTGATGGTCAGTGAAGCGGTAATGCCGAAGCCGCCGCCATCTTCACGCGGGCCGATGCCGATATCGGCGGAGACCTTGGCATCCTCCGGCAGCTTCACATGCGCCTTGCCGGCCACGACTTTTATCGCGCCGAGAAAGCAGGCGGAATAGCCTACGGAGAAAAGCTGCTCAGGGTTGGTGCCCGCCCCGTCATCGCCGCCGAGGCCCTTCGGCACGCTCAGCGTTACGTTTACCTTGTTGTCGTCCGTGGCGCCCTTGCCGGCGCGTCCGCCCGTGGCGTGACCGTGGGCGGTGTAAAGCACTTCCTTGACGCTCATTTTGGGTCTCCTCTTTTGGGGTCTCCAGCATGCGGTGTTTACGCGCATCAGCGCAAGGGCGGGTTCACTCCAGCGCGTTACAGAAGTTTGAAATACGCTGGCAGGCTTCCTCCAGCCGGGGCAGGGCGGTGGCGGTGGAGATGCGGATATGCGGACTCATGGCAAAGGCCGAGCCCTGCACCACGCCCACCAGCCCGTCTTCCAGCAGCGCCATGGTGAAGTCGCTGTCGGAGGTGAGCCTGCGTCCGCCCGGGGTTGTCTTGCCCAGGCAGCCAGCGATGCTGGGAAATACGTAGAAGGCGCCATCCGGCCGGTGGCAGGAGAGGCCGGGCACCTGATTCAGCGCCGCCACCACCGCGTCGCGCCGCTGCTCATAGGCGCTTGCGCGTTCGGCCAGGAAATCCTGCGGCCCGGTGAGGGCGGTCAGCGCCGCCGCCTGGCCGACGGAGGAGACGCCGGAGGTGGCGGTGGCCTGCACCACCGTGGCGGCCTTGATCATCTCCGCCGGGCCGATGCACCAGCCGATGCGCCAGCCGGTCATCGCGTAGGTTTTGGACACGCCGGAGAGTGTCACCACCCGGTCCTTTAGGTCCGGCGCCACGCCCAGCAAGGTATGATGCTTCGCCCCGCCGAACAGCAGATGCTCGTAGATATCGTCAGACAGCACCCAGACATGCGGATGCTGCCGCAGCACCTCTGCCAGCGCCGCCAGCGCGGCTTCGGAGATGGTGGCCCCGGATGGGTTGCTGGGATAGTTGAGCAGCAGCAGCTTGGTGCGGCCGGTGATGGCGCGGCCCAGCGCCTCGGGCTGCAGAACGAAGCCGTGTTCCTGCGGGCAGGGCACGAAAACCGGCACGCCGCCTGCGAAATTCACCGTCTGCTCATAGCCCGCCCAGGCCGGCGCCGGGATAATCACCTCATCGCCCTTGCCGATCAGTGACATCACCACATTGAAGATGCCCTGCTTGCCGCCGTTGGTGATGAGCACATCCTGCGGGCGGGTGGCGATGCCATGCTCGCGCTGGAATTTCTCGGCCACCGCGGTGCGCAACGGCTCGATGCCGCCCAGCGGCGGATATTTGGTCTCACCGCGCTGGGCCGCCGCGTGAGAGGCGTCAACGACATGGGCGGGGGTTGGGAAATCCGGCTCGCCGAGGGACAGCGAGATCACATCCTTGCCCTCGGCGCGCAGAGCGCGGGCGCGGGCGGCCATGGCGAAGGTGGCGGCCAGTTCTGTCCGGCCAATCCGTGCTGCGAATTCTGTCATGTAGCCGGGTTTATGCGCCGCCCGGGGGACTCGGCAAGCTTATACCCCGCGTAGTTTCAGCGCTGGCAGCCAGCGGCGGCGCCGGGGCATGCGGGGTTCCTCAAGAACGGGGGTTTGGGCCAGAGACATGGCGAGCTTGGTGATACGGTAGGCGGCATCCGGGTTGCGCTTGAAATAGGCGCGGATGATCGCGTCAGCCTCCACATCCAGCGGCTCCTGCGAGCCGCCAAGAGCATGGTCCAGAAACGCCAAAATAATTTTGTGCTCTTGCAGTGTCACTCGTGATTGTAAGAAGCAAAAACCCCGCCCGGAGCAAGAGGGATTCCCAGGTATTACTGCGAATTCACGCTGACGGTCTAGCCCTAAATGACTGATAAACAAATAGTAAATTTCCATCGCGTTGAAATTCACCAATTCGTGACATGCCAATGGAGCTGAGCACCTGCCGGGAGGCGGAATTGTCCTCCCGCGCGACCGCGACCACGCTGGGCAGGTGCGCCACGTCATGCGCATAAATCAGCGCGGCGGAGGCCGCCTCGCGCGCCAGCCCCATTCCGCGCGCCTCGGGGTAGAAGGCGAAGCGTAGCGCAACCCCCCGTCCGTCTGGCCGGTGCATCAGGGCGGTGATGCCGAGAAATTTGCCCCGCACCGCCCGCACTGCCCACATGCCATAGCCGAACCGGCTCCAATCCTGGATGTCGTGCGCCAGCTCCTCCGCCGCCTGCTGGGCGGAGCGCACGCCCCCCAGCATCAGCGCGAAGGCGCGCGGATCGCCTTTCAGCCGGATGAGGTCCGGCAAATCCCAATATCCTACCGGCGTCAGCCGCAGCCGCGCCGTTGTTACCACCCAGGCCGAGGAGACGCTCATGCCGGGGTGCTACGCTCCCCGCACCATGGCCGGTTACCGCGTCAGCGGCCGGTATTTGATGCGGTGAGGCTCGGCTGCGTCCTGGCCGAGGCGGCGGCGCTTGTCTTCCTCATAGGCCTGGAAGTTGCCCTCGAACCATTCCACGTGGCTGTCGCCCTCGAAGGCCAGGATATGCGTGGCCAGGCGGTCGAGGAACCAGCGGTCATGGGAGATGACCACGGCGCAGCCGGCGAATTCCATCAGCGCGTCTTCCAGGGCGCGCAGCGTGTCGACGTCGAGATCGTTGGTCGGCTCGTCGAGCAGGATGACATTGGCTTCGGTCTTCAGCATTTTCGCCAGATGCACGCGGTTGCGCTCACCGCCGGAGAGAATGCCGACCTTCTTCTGTTGGTCGGAGCCCTTGAAGTTGAAAGCACCCACATAAGCGCGGGAGGCCACGGAGCGCTTGCCGAGATAGATGACATCCGTGCCGCCGGAGATTTCCTCCCAGACGTTCTTGTTGTCATCCAGGCTGTCGCGGCTCTGGTCCACATAGCCAAGCTTCACGGTCTCGCCGATTTTCAACGCGCCGGAATCCGGCTTGTCCACGCCGGTAATCATCTTGAACAAGGTCGATTTACCGGCGCCGTTGGGGCCGATAACGCCGACAATGCCGCCCGGTGGCAGCTTGAAGTTCAAATTCTCGATCAGCTCGCGGTCGCCGAAGCCTTTGCAGAGATCCTGCGCCTCGATGACGGTGCCGCCCAGACGCGGGCCGGGCGGGATGACGATTTCCGCGACGCCGCCGGCTTGCTCCTGGCTCTTCTGCAGCATCTCCTCATAGCGCTGGATGCGCGCGCGGCTCTTGGTCTGGCGGGCCTTGGCGGAGGCATTGATCCACTCCCGCTCTTCGGCCAGAGCGCGCTGGCGGGCGGATTCTTCCTTTTCTTCCTGCTGCAGGCGCTTCTGCTTCTGCTCCAGCCAGGCGGAGTAATTGCCCTCATAGGGGTAGCCGCGGCCGCGCTCGATTTCCAGAATCCAGTTGGTCACATTGTCCAGGAAGTAGCGGTCGTGGGTGATGAGAATGACGGTGCCGGTATAGTTCTCCAGCGTACGCTCCAGCCAGGCGACGGATTCAGCGTCCAGATGGTTGGTCGGCTCATCGAGCAGCAGAATGTCGGGTTTTTCCAGCAGCAGGCGGCAGAGGGCGACGCGGCGGCTTTTCACCGCCTGAAAGCGGGCCGACATCGGCCTCCGCCGGCGGGCAGCGCAGCGCGTCGAGTGCGATCTCGATCTGGCGGTCGAGGTCCCAGCCATCCTTGGTGTCGATGAGTTCCTGCAGCTTGGCTTGCTCGGACAGCAGATCGTTCATCTTGTCGTCGTCCATCGGCTCCATGAACGCTTCGGAGATTTCGTTGAAGCGCTTCAACGCGGCACGGACTTCCGCAAATGCCTCGGCCACATTCTCGCCCACGGTCTTGGTGGGGTCGAGCTGCGGCTCCTGGGCCAGATAGCCGACCTTCACACCCTCGGCCGCCCAGGCCTCGCCGCCATATTCCGTCTCGATCCCGGCCATGATCTTCAGCAGCGTGGATTTACCGGCGCCGTTGACGCCCAGCACGCCGATCTTCACGCCCGGCAGGAAGGAGAGGGTGATGCCCTTGAAGACCTCGCGCCCGCCCGGATAGGCTTTGGTGAGGTCCTTCATCACATACACATATTGATAAGCGGCCATGGGCAATCCTTAAAATCCGGTTGGCCAGGGTATAGTTGCAGCCCTTAGGCGGGGCAACCGGGAACAGCATGGCGGATGGGGAGGCAGGCCCATGGGTCAAAAAAGGCCGCCCCGGACACGGAGCGGCCTGTCCGGGCGCAGACCCGGATAATCTGGTGTCAGAGTTCCGACGCGACGGTATTGAACGTGCTGCTGAGGTTCGTGCCCAGAGTGGTCACGGCGGTAATGATCACGACTGCGATCAACGCGGCAATCAGGCCATATTCAATCGCGGTTACGGCTCGTTTATCGAGCTTCAATTGAGCCAATTTGCAGACAACAACAGAACGAATATCGTTCACAAACATAAGCACGCCCCTAATTTATGGTGGTTGTTAAACCTTTCATAATACAAATAAATCCGGTCAATCAAATGCTTTGTTAAAGGATAGATATAATTGCGACAGAATATCGTTCGGCTGCCTCCTGGCCCGGGTCACCTGATGCATATCCGCGCAGCGGTAAACGGGGGGCTGGGAGGATTGTCCAATTGTATTATAAACCGGAAAATAGGGAGATTATTCATGCGGGTCGGATGCGTGCTGATGCAGAAGGACGAGGTCAACGCCCTTGAGCCGTGGCTGCTCTATCACGCTCATCTGTTCGGCATGGAAAATCTTTGCGTGATCGATCACGGTTCCACCCATCCCCGGGTAATCAACACGCTGAACTGGTATGAGGCTGAGGGGTTGAAAGTCGTACGCCTGCCGGCCGAGGCTGACTACCGGCGCAAGGGTGAGTTCGTGACGGAACAGCTCAAGGCGTTGGACGGGCAGGGCTTGTATGATTTCCTGCTGCCCATCGATTGCGATGAATTTTTGGTCCTGCGTCGGGAAAATGGTGAGTTTACCTGCAACCGGGGCGAGATATCGGCGTGTCTGCAGTCTTATATGGGCCGGCCGGAAACATTGGAGATCAAGCAGAACCTGATCAATGTCCTAGGGCATGCCGGCCGGTTTTGGGTGTTGCCCTATCAAAAGGTGTTTTTTGCTGGCAGGCATGTGGGCGTGGTGGATCACGGCTCGCATACCGACATATCGGGCAGGGATGCCGCCAAACGGGAGACGCCGCTGGTCTATCTGCATTTCCATCACAGACCCTGGGCGGAGCTGGTGGAGGCTGGCAAGGAGAAGCTGCGCCCGTTCGTGAATGTCGACGACCCGCACGCCCTGGCGGCGTTCCGCGGGCCGGGTTGGCATTTATTGGTGCATATAAACGGCGACGAGGCGACCTATAACGGCATGATGAAGGCCGGGCCCGGCAAGCCGGAAGTCAACGGGTTGCTGGACCTCTTCAATATATTGGGTATTAATCCGCTTTTCTTCGAGCAGGCGGTCGTTTAGGGCGCTTTGCGAGAGCCTCAGCCCTTCATCGCCCGCGACACAGCGATATAGGCGATGCCTGTGGTCAGGAAGTTGATGCCGAGCAATATGCCCAGCGCAACGGCCGAAATGCCCGGCCAGCCGGAGACGATGATGATGGCCAGCACGATTGAGGCAAGGCCCGAGGCCAGCATGCCGCCCCAGCCCTTGGACGGTCGGGCCTCCAGCGCGAAAACCAGCTCCGCGGCGCCCTGGAACATGAACATGATCCCGAGGATGAGGGTGAGCGCCACCGCCCCTGCCAGCGGGTTGAACAGCAGAAACACCCCCGCCGCGCCGGAGAGCAGCCCGAACAGATTGGCGGCGAAGAACGGCCCAGTGCCGTGAAGCCAGAAGGAGCTGATGAAGATCAGCACGCCGGCGATCAGCAGCGTCCAGCCGGTGAGCAGGGTGGCGGCGAGCGTGCCGAACTCGGGAAAGGCGATGGCGGCTAGCCCCAGCAGTGTCAGCAGCAGCCCCAGCCAGAACAGCCGGGGGGAGATGCGGCGCAGCCTGTCGTGGAAATGACCTGGGATGGGGGGTGGAAAGTTCATCTGTACTGTCCTTCCATTTTTAATTCGTTATGAATTCATGTGTGGGGAAGCCGTACGGCAATAGCAACCCCGGCTGTTTTCAGCTGCTATAGGTTTTGCGCAGCAGATGCTTCTGGACCTTGCCGGTGGAGGTTTTTGGCAATTCCCCGAAGGCATATGTCTTCGGAATCTTGAACCCGGCCAGATGCTGGCGGCAAAAAGCGGTCAGTTCCACTTCGGTCACGCTCGCCCCGTCCTTCAGCGCGATCACGGCCAGCGGCACCTCTCCCCATTTCTCATCCGGCGCCGCAATCACCGCCGCCTCGCGCACGGCGGGGTGGCGGTAGAGTACTTCCTCAACTTCCAGAGAGGAGATATTCTCGCCTCCCGAAATGATGATGTCCTTCGAGCGGTCTTTGATCTCGATATAACCGTCAGGATGCAGCACGCCGAGATCGCCGGTGAGGAACCAGCCATCGCGGAAAGCCTCCTCTGTCGCCCTGGGGTTCTTCAAATAGCCCTTCATCACCACATTGCCCTTGAAGGCCAGTTCACCGATGTCTTGCCATCCGCCGCCACGGGCGCGCCTTGCTTGTCCAGCACGGTGAGGTCCTCCTGCGTGATGCCCGGCACGCCCTGGCGCGCCATCAGCCGGGCGCGGGTGGTGATATCGCAGTGCTGGCCAATCCGGCTGGATTTCGCAGGTGGCGGAAGGGCCGTAGACTTCCGTGAGGCCATAAACATGCTGAACCTGGAAGCCGAGCTTTTCCGTGCCTTCGATGATCGCGCTCGGCGGCGCCGCGCCCGCGATGGCCACCGTCACCTTGTCCCACACCCGGCTGCGACAGCCCTCCGGCGCGTTGATCAGCATGCCGAGCACGATGGGCGCGCCGCACATATGCGTCACACTATGGCGGCTGATATTCTCGAAGATCGCCGCGGCCTCGACCTTCCGCAAACAGACATGGGTGGCCCCAATGCGGTCACCGCCCAGGTGAATGTCCAGCCCGAGCAATGGAACATAGGCAGCGTCCAGAGATAGGCGCTGTTCTGGGTGAGATTCACATTAACGCGATACCAAGCGCGCCAAGATAGGCGCCGCGATGATGGTACACCACACCCTTCGGATTGCCGGTGGTGCCGGAGGTGTAATTCACCGCAATCGCCTCCCACTCATCCGTGGGCAGGCGCCAGGGCGCGGGTTCGTGCGGGGCGATCCAGTCCTCATATTCCGGCGCGCCGAGGGTGAGGCCGCGGCGGTGCTGCCTCGTCGGCTATTTCGACCAGGTTGGGTTTGTCCGCGCCAAGCTCCTCCAGCGCCGCGCGGGCTTTCGGCGCCCATTCGCGGTCCACCAGAAACAGCTTCGCCTCGGCATGCTCCAGAATGAAGGCGATGGCGGCAGGGTCAAGCAGCGTGTTGATCATGGAAAGCACGGCACCCGCCAGCGGCACGGCATAATGCGCCTCCAGCGCCACCGGTCCGTTGGGGGCCAGCACCGCCACGCATTCGCCCGGCTTCACCCCCGCCGCGATGATGGCGCTGGCGAAACGGCGGATACGGTCGGTGAACTGGGCGTAAGTATAAGCGCGGCCATGATGGAGGACGGCGATCTTGTAGGGAAGGTGCGCTCCGCCCGGCGCAGGAAGCTGAGCGGCGAAAGCGGCACGTAATTGGCAGGGTCGCGGTCCAGATCGGTCTCGAAAATGCTGCGCATGCCGTTTCCCTCGGGCGTTTCCAGGCGTTTTTTGCAGCGTATCACGAAGCGGCGTGCGGTGGCATTCCTTTCCTCCTGGAGGGTTTAACCCCTCATGCTTGTGCCGTGATTACATGAATACCGGCGGGCAATCTCACGCTGCCATCCGGCGCGATGTCCGAATATTCCGGTAGCGCGGCGCGGATGGCCGCATAGGCCTCGGCGCGTTGCGCGGCGCTGGCCTTCTTTTCATCCAACAGCGCGCCGGAGGGACCCATGAAGCAGGCCACACGCGCCTCGTCATCTAGTGAAACCCCGTGCAGATGCAGCATCTTCGCTTGAACATTTCCATTCTTCCAGCCTGAATCGTGAAGAATGGAAAGAACATAGGAAGCGTCATCAAATGCCAGCGGCCCGGGGGCGCGGGGCGTGCGCGGTGTGCCGGGACCTACAAGCGCCTCCACCAATGCCAGCGGCTTGGCCCAATGCGGATTATCCTGCAAGGGCGCCCAGGCGACGAAGACCATGCGCGCCCCAGGTGTCACGCTGCGGCGCAGATTGGCAAAGGCCGCGACGGGATCTTCAAAAAACATCACGCCGAAACGTGAGATCAGCACATTCGCGGGCGGCGCGAATATATCCGTCTGCGCATCGCCAAGCATGAAATCCAGATGCGCCATCTCCGCATTTTTGGCTAGGTCCCGCGCGGCGTCGATCATCGGCGCCGCGATATCCACGCCCAGCACATGGCCGGTTGGCCCCACGGCACGCGCCGCTTCCAGGCTGGTAAGCCCCGCCCCGCAGCCGATATCCAGCACGCGCTCACCTTGTTTCAGCGCCGCTTCTTCAATCACCGCATCGCTCACCGGCGCCAGGCGCGCTTCCATCGCGCCGCCCAGGCTTAGCCATTTTGGCGCGGCAATTTCGCTCCAGTAGGTTTTCTGCTTGTCATTGGCCATGTGCATCTCCTTTGCTCGCGCGCGCCTGCAACCCCTTTGCGGCGGCATGGCCGCTCGCCCAGGCCCATTGGAAATTATAACCGCCGAGCCAGCCCGTCACGTCCACCGCTTCGCCGATGAAATAGAGCCCCGGCACGGTCTTGCTGCTGCAATCGCGCGAATTTAGCCCAGCGCTGTCTACCCCGCCCGCCGTGACCTCGGCTTTTGCGAAACCTTCCGTGCCGGAGGGCGTGAATTCAAACCGGTTCAACGCAGCGCCCAGCCCGCGCAGCGATTTGTCCGGCAGATCCGCCAGATTGCCAGGCAGAGGTTCCGCGAAATGCGCCGCCAGACGCGCGGGCAGATGCTCCGCCAGCACGCTTTTCAGCCCCGCTTTCGGCCGTGCGCGCTTGGCGGCCAGTAACGCTTCTTCCATGCGCGTGCCTGGCTGGAAATCCACGGCAAAGTGCTTGCCAGCCTCCAGATAGGAGGAGATTTGCAACACCGCCGGGCCGGAGAGACCGCGATGGGTGAAGAGCAGGTTTTCCACGAATTTCGCACTGCCCGCGCTGGCAATGACAGGCGCGGACACGCCGGCGAGGGCCTGCATCCAGCTTGCCTGTTCCGGCGCAAAAACCAGCGGCACCAGAGCCGCGCGCGGTGTTACCATTTCATGCCCGAATTGCCGCGCGATGCGATAAGCAAAATCCGTGGCGCCGAGTTTCGGAATCGACAAACCACCTGTCGCCACCACGATGTTTTTGGCCATGACGGTGCCTTTGTCCGTCTCAACACGGAAATCCCCGTCATGTGCCACTTCGCGGATATTCACCCCGCAGCGCAGCTCAGCGCCGCCCATCCGGTCCAGCAGCAAATCCACAATCTGCCGCGCCGAGCCATCGCAAAATAACTGCCCCAGCGTTTTTTCATGCCAGGCGATGGCCGCCCCCTCCACCAGCGCCAGGAAATCGCGCGGTGAAAAACCCGCCAGGGCGGATTTGCAGAAATGCGGATTGGCGCTGATAAAATTCTTGGCGCTGACGTCAAGATTGGTAAAATTGCAGCGTCCGCCACCGGAGATAAAAATCTTCCGCCCCGGCTCGGCTCCATGCTCCAGCACCAGCACACGCAAACCCGCTTGCGCGGCGTTGCCCGCGCAAAATAACCCGGCCGCGCCCGCGCCGATCACCACAACATCGTAAATCTTTTGCATGGGCGGGGTTCTAGCCCTTCGCCCTGGCAAGCGCCAGGAACTGCCGCACGGCAGGGGAGTTTTCTGCCCGGCGGCTGGCCAGCATCAACTCGGACTCCAGTGCGATGCCCTCTACCCTCCGCAGTACGATGCCGGGAATCCCCAGGCTCCTCGCAGGTTCCGGCACCAACCCCAAACCCAGCCCCGCCGCCACGGCGGTGAGCACGGTGATGAAATCGCGCACCGGCGTTAAAAACTCCGGGGTGAAGCCGCCAGCCTGCCCAGAGCCTGCAAGCGGGCGAGAAACCCCGCCTCCTCACCAAAATGCGGCAGCAGGAATTTTTGGCCTTTCAGCATCTCCGGCGTCAGGGCAGGGGCTTGTGCCAAGGCGCCAGAGGCGGGCAGGGCCAGCAACAGCGCATCGCGCTTCAGCCGCGTGACTTTCACCTCCACCGGATAATCCGCCCGGGCGCGCAGAAACCCGATATCCAGCCGCCCGGCGGCGATCTCCTCCAACTGCCTCGGCGTTTCCATCTCTTGCAGGTGGATCTCCACGCGCGGCGCGGCCTCATGGTAGCGCCGCACCAGGGCCGAGGCCGTGCCATCCCACGCTGCGGAGGCGACAAAGCCGATCTCCAGCCGCCCGACCTCGCCACGTGCGGCGCGCCGGCCCAAACTTTCCCCGCGCTCGGCCTGGCGCAGGATCGCCTGCGCCTCAGGCAGAAACAGCGCGCCAGTGGTGGTCAGCCTCACCTGGCTGCGTTTGCCCCGGTTGAAGAGTTTCGCGCCCAGATCCGCCTCCAGCCCCGCGATCAGCCGTGACACGCCGGACTGCGCCAACCCCAGCCGCTCCGCCGCCCGGGCAAAATGCAGTTCCTGCGCCAGCACCTCAAAGCAACGCAGCTCCCGCAATTTCATAGTTTAATCCGTTTTTAGCATTATAATCGGTATTTTGATGCGATTGCCAAAATAACGCCAGTGCGGCACAAATTCTTCCGCCAAGTTTAGGGAGAAGACCAAATGGCCAAGGGCAAAATGTCATCCTTCGATTGGATGGACCCGTTGCGGCTCGAAGCCGAGCTCACGGAGGAGGAACGCGCCATCCGCGACACCGCCCATGCCTACGCGCAGGAGAAGCTGCAACCGCGCGTGCTCACCGCCTTTCGTGAGGAGCGGTTCGACCGTGAGATCATGAACGAGCTCGGTGCGCTCGGTCTGCTCGGCGCCACGCTTTCCACCCATGATTGCGCGGATGTCTCCTACGTCGCCTACGGCCTCATCGCCCGTGAGATCGAGCGTGTGGATAGCGGCTATCGCTCCGCCTATTCCGTGCAATCCTCGCTAGTGATGTACCCGATCTACGCGTTCGGCTCCGAGGCGCAGAAGGATAAATATCTGCCGAAACTGCGTACTGGCGAGTGGGTGGGCTGCTTTGGCCTCACCGAGCCGGATGCCGGGTCCGACCCTGCATCCATGCGCACCCATGCGAAGAAGGTGGATGGCGGCTATCTCATCAGCGGCTCGAAAACCTGGATCAGCAATTCCCCCATCGCGGATGTCTGCGTGGTCTGGGCGAAGGATGAGGCGGGCGATATTCGCGGCTTCATCGTCGAGCGCGGCGCGAAAGGCCTCACCACGCCGAAGATCGAGGGCAAGGTGTCGCTGCGCGCCTCCATCACCGGCATGATCATGCTGGATGAGGTGTTCGTGCCGGATGACGCGATGCTGCCCAACGTGAAGGGGCTGCGCGGCCCGTTCTCTTGCCTCAACAATGCGCGCTACGGCATTGCCTGGGGCGCGCTTGGCTCCGCCGAATTCTGCTGGCACACGGCGCGGGATTACACGCTGAACCGCAAGATGTTCGGCCGCCCACTCGCCGGAACGCAGCTTATTCAGAAGAAGCTTGCGGACATGCAGACGGAAATCACCCTCGGCCTGCACTCTGTGCTGCGCCTCGGCCGGCTGATGGATGCGGGCGAGGCCGCACCGGAGATGATCTCCCTGCTCAAGCGCAACAATTGCGGCAAGTCCCTGGATATTGCCCGCCAGGCGCGCGACATGCTGGGCGGTAATGGCATCGCGGATGAGTATCACGTGATCCGCCACATGGTGAATTTGGAGACGGTGAACACCTATGAGGGCACGCATGACGTGCATGCGCTTATCCTCGGTCGCGCGCAGACCGGCTTGACCGCCTTCTGAGCATGGGGCCGCTTTCCGGCTACCGAATTCTCGATCTCAGCCGCGTGCTGGCGGGGCCCTGGGCGTCGCAGATTTTTGCCGATCTCGGCGCCGAGGTGATCAAGATCGAGCGCCCCGGTAAGGGGGATGACACCCGCGCCTGGGGCCCGCCCTTTGTGGAAGAAAGCGGGCTTTCCGCCTATTTCTGCGCCGCCAATAGGGGCAAGAAATCCGTCACCATCGATATGGGCAAGCCGGAAGGCCAGGCGCTGATCAAACGCCTGGCCGAGCGCGCTGATGTGGTGCTGGAGAATTTCAAATTCGGAGGCTTGGCGAAGCTCGGCCTGGGGCCTGAGGATTTGCTCGCCCTCAACCCGCGCCTCGTCTATTGCTCCATCACAGGCTTCGGCCAAACCGGCCCGTACCGCACCCGCGCGGGTTATGATTTTCTCATGCAGGGCATGGGCGGGCTGATGAGCGTAACCGGCGCGCCGGATGGCGAGCCGATGAAGGCCGGCGTGGCGGTGGTGGATGTGTTCACCGGCCTCTATGCCTCCAACGCGGTGATGGCGGCGTTGCTGGAGCGTGAGCGCTCCGGCAAGGGCCAGCATATCGACCTCGCTTTGTTCGATGTGCAGATCGCCACCATGGCCAATCAGGTGTCCTCTTATCTGGTGTCGGGTGAACAGCCGCCGCGTTTGGGCAATGCGCATCCTTCCATCGTGCCTTATCAGGTGTTCGCCACGGCGGATGGGCATATCATCCTGGCGATTGGCAATGACGATCAGTTCGCCCGGTTCGTGAACTCTCGCGGGTGCACCTGAGCTTTCGCAGGATGAGCGGTTTGTCACTAATCCGGCGCGGGTGAAGAACCGTGCAGTTCTGGTGCCGGTTCTGGAGATATTGCTCGCCGCCCGTACCACGAAGGACTGGACGGAGGCGTTGGAAGAATTCGGTATTCCCGGCGGCCCGATCAACAACTTTGCCGACATCGACGCTGATCCACAGGTGCGGGCGCGCGGCATTTTTAAAGATCTCGGGCCTGGCCTGCGCGGTGTCGCGAGCCCGATGCGCTTTTCCCGCTCCGAGGTGCAGGATGACGCCCGCCGCCGATGCTGGGCGCACACACGGCGGAAATCCTGGCGTCTGTTCTGGAACTTTCTGAAGCCGAGCTGGAGCGCCTGCGGCAGGACAAAGTGATTTAAAAGTTTTTTGGTGCCGCCTTTTTTATAAAAAGGCGGCCTCTTCGCAGCTTTTTGAAGCTTGGTTGGCGTCCTGATTCAGACTGCGCGGCTTCGCCGCTTCGTCATCAGGACGCTGGCTGCACCAAAAACTTTTAATTTTTTAGAGCGCGCCCTGCGCGTAGTCCCCGTCGCTCACCTTTTCCATCCACGTCACCGGCGAGCCGTTCAGCTTTTCCTGAATGGCGATATGGCTCATCGCCGTGGTGGCGGTGGCGCCGTGCCAGTGTTTTTCCTCCGGCGCGAACCAGACCACATCGCCGGGCCGGATGGTCTCCACTGGCCCGCCCAAGCGCTGCACCCAGCCGCATCCGGCGGTGACGATCAGCGTCTGGCCGAGCGGATGGGTATGCCAGGCCGTCCGCGCCCCCGGCTCAAAGGTCACGTGCGCCATGGCCACGCGCGCAGGTTCCGGCGGGCTGTTGAGCGGGTCGATCCGCACCGTGCCAGTGAAATACTCCTCCGGCCCCTTGCCGGAAGGTTGCGAGCCACTGCGTTTGATGTCCATGCGGAAACTCTCCTCGATGATCAGACCCGGTACCGGGCGGTGCCGCCCAGGCGCCGTTTAAACCGCCACCAGCGCGTGGCCGGTCGTATTCGCTGCTAGCGTGCCGATTTTGCCGCAGGCAGGGCAGGTGGGTGCCCAGCTTTCCGCCTGCGTCTGGCAGGATGTGCAGCGCCAGGCCGGGGTAATGGCAGGTGCGGGCTTGCCGTCCAGCTTCGCCAAAATCGCCGCCGCGCGCCCATCCTTGTTGCCCGCCGCCAAAGCCGCCTCGGCATGGCGGCGTGCCTCGCCGGTCAGCTTGGCGTCCAAAGCGGTCTCGCCCAACAGCAGCTCAGATTCCTCATGGCCGGGCTTCGCCGCCGCGAGCTGTGCGGCCGCCTGGGCGCGTTCCAGAGGTGTTGCGTCCGGCGAGAGCCATGCTGCCGCCAGCAACTTGTGCGGCGCCAGCTCCCAGCCATGCAGCAGCGTTTTGCGTGCCGCACGCTCCTTGCCCATACCGCGCAGGGCCTTGGCCAGCGCCGCCACGGCGGCGGGCGAGGCAGGGTCGGCCTTCACCGCCTGCTTGGCGAAGTCCAGCGCCAGTTTCGGCGTCTCTGCCTTTTCCGACGCAGCTACGGCCAGTGCGGCGCGCTCGCGCGGTTCCTGCGTCAGGCGTAGGGCGGCGGCGTAATTCTGCTCACTCACGGCCAGGGTCAGGCGCTGGCGGCGCGTCCAGGTGCCGCCGGGATAAGCCTGCTCAGCCGCCGCCGCCTGCTTCGCGGCTTCGTCCGTCCGCCCGGCTTTCAGGCTCTCGCGCAGCAGCCCTTGGTGGCCGAGGAATTTCATTTCCTTGCTGTGGGTCAGGCGCTCGAACGCCAGGCGCGCCTGCTCGTCCTGGCCGGAGAGCCGTGCCGCCTCGGCGGTCAGCCATTGCACGAAGGGTGTGTCCCCCAGCAGAGAGCGCGCCTTCACCGCCGCCGCCTTGGCCCCGCTGGCATCGCCCGCCGCCACCGCCACCAGCCCGCGCTGCAATGCCGTCTCACCTGCCTGGGCGCGGCGCCCGCCCCGCCAGCCGGAGAAACGCCCCGGCGTCCGGCGCAGCCCGCCCAGCACCCGGAACAGAACGATCAGCAGCCCCACCAGCACCAAAACCAGCAGCACCGCCAAGGGGGTGGAGGTGTTGATCTGATAATCCCCGGCATTCGCCGTCACGCTGCCCGGCAGTCCTGCCAGCCACCAGGCCAGCACCAGAATGATGGCGGCCAGGATGCAGAATTTCAGCGCCTTCCACATTTGGCTCAGCTTCCCTGCTGGGCCATCGCGGCCAGCGCCTGGCGCGCCGCCAGCAATTGCCGCGCCGGGGTCAGCCAGCTTGCCATCGCAGCCTGGGCGGGCGGGCTCAGCGTGTCCGCCGCCGCCACTGCGGCTGCCAGATCGTCATTGCCCAGGGCCGTACGCACTTGGTGCAGCGCCGCCGCGGCGGGCGGGCCGAAGATCACGTGGTTGCCGTTGGAGATGGTGATCAGCCCTTCCAGCCGCAGCTTCACCTGCGCCCAGAACCCGGCCTGGCCGCTATTGGAGAGGCTCGCCGCCTCGGCATTGCGCGCGGCGGTGGGGAAAGTTTCACGCAATTGCGCCATCGTGGGCGGGGCAATGTCGGCAAACACGGCCAGGGCAGGCGGGGCATTCGGCAGCACGCCCAGAGGCTGGCCTGCCGCCAGCGCCAAATTGGCCGCCGCCACCGCGTTCAGCTGCGCCATGCGCGCCGTCAGCTTGCCGAGATCCGCCGTATTGGTCTGCAGCGCCGCCAGCGCGCCATGGTCGGAGGCCACCTGCCCCTGCATGGCGTTTACCTGCGCCGCCAGCACGGCATATTTCTGCGCCAGATCGGCCTGGGTGCTGATCAGATCCGCTACGGGCGAGGTTTTATCCGCCGCGGCGCGCATGTCGGCCACCTGGGTTTGCAGCACGGCGAGGTTCGTCTTGTCCGCCTGATGCGCTTGCTGTTGGGCGAAGAGATAGCCCTCGCCCCCGGCCAGAATCACGAAACCCAGCCCGCACCAGATGGACCATGTGGACCGGCGCGGTTTTGGCGCGGCAGCGGGGGGAGCAGGCGGCGGCTCAGGCGCGGCGGCGGGCTCGGGTGCGGGCAGCACCGGCAGAGCGCTCTCCGGCGCCGTTCCTGGTGTTTTGTCCGCTTCCATGCCGTCCGTTCCGGTTCCGCTCATGCTAGCAACGCCATCAGATCAGCCTCCGTCGGTGCTATTGCCACATGAATGGCGGCCCAGGGCAAGTCCTGCAAGCCTCTTAGCGACGTTTTGGCTTAAAGCATAAGCCTGCATCGCCGCCGTGCCGGGCGGGCGCAGCCGCGCGAAGGCGCGGGCGGTCTCGGCGGAGTAGAACAGCGCGCCGTCAAAGTCTCCGGTGGCCAGAGGCGTGCGTATCTCTTCCGGCATGTCCCGCAGAGGCGTCACCGTGTAGACCCGCCGCCGCAGCACCGAAAACCCGGCCTTGCGCAAATCCTCTGCCAGCTTCTGGCCATGGCGCTCGCCCACAGTGAGCACGTGCAGCCCCGGCAGCTTGCGAGTGATGACCAGCTTCGCCAACGCCTCGGCATCGCCCTGCGCGCTTTCCACCCTGGTGAACCCGGCGATACGCAGTTTGGCCGCCGTGGCGTCCCCCACGCAGAACACCGGCAAATCATGCAGCCTTGCGGGCAGAGCGGGCACGGCCTGGCCACTGGTCACCACCAAAGCGGCGGGGTGTGGCGGTAGTTTCGCGGGCACGGGGGTGATGGCCAGGCAAGGCAGCAGCGCGGGTGCATGGCCCAGGGCCGCCAGCCTCTTTGCCGTGGCGCTGGCCCCGGGCTCGGGCCGGGTGACCAGCAACCTCACGGCGTGAAAATATCCTCGGGGCTGTCAGCCTTCAGCGAGGCGCCCAACTCGTGCCCCAGCCGCGCCGCATCGGCCACCGCGCCGGTGAGGCTGCGTTTCAGCAGGAAGGAGCCATCCGCCCGCGCCACGAGGCCCGTAAGGTGCAGCGTTCCATCCTCCAGCAAGCGGGCATAGCCGCCGATCGGCGTGCGGCAGGAGCCGTCGAGCGTGCCCAAGAGTGCCCGCTCAGCGGTGGAAACGGCCCTCGCCTCCGGGTCCTCGATGGAAGAGAGCAGAGACAGCAGCTCGCTGTCATCGGCACGCACGGTAATGCCGACAATACCCTGGCAGGCGGCGGGCACCATCTGTTCCGGGCTCAGCAGCACGCTGGCTTTCTCCGCCAGCCCCAGCCGCCTCAGCCCGGCATAGGCCAGCAGCGTGGCGTCCAGCTCGCCGCCCACAACCTTGCCAAGCCGCGTGCCGACATTGCCGCGCAACAGGGTGAAGTTCAGGTCCGGCCTGGCGTATTTCATCTGCGCCTGGCGCCGCACGCTGGCCGAGCCCACCAGCGCGCCTTGCTTCAGCGAGCCGAACGGGTCGGCCGGGTCAACCTGCGTTCCCGGCGGCAGGATCAGCGCATCCCGCGCATCCTCGCGCTTCAGCGTGCAGGCAAGCGCGATGCCCTCCGGCAGCACGGTCTCCAGATCCTTCAGGCTATGCACCGCGAAATCGATGGTGCCTGCCAGAAGCTGCTCATGGATCTCCTTGGCGAACAGCCCCTTGCCGCCAATCTCCGCCAGCGCCTTGTTCTGCACCGCATCGCCGGTGGTGACGATGATATGCTCCTCGAACGCCTGCATGCCATCCAGCGCCGGGCAGACCGTGCCGAGCAATTGCATGAAGGTCTGGGCCTGTTGGCGGGCGAGCGGTGAGCCGCGCGTGCCGACTTGCATCGGCAGCTTGCGCTGATGGGGCTTCACGGACGGGGTAGGGGGCGTTTCGGTTTTCACGCACGTGGTCTAGAGCGTGAGGCATGGAAAGAAAAGATGCGCCGATTTTGGGCATTGAAAGCTCCTGCGACGAGACGGCGGCGGCGGTTCTGGCGCCGGATGGGCGGATTCTCGCTGAGCGGGTGTTGAGCCAGATCGCCGATCATGCGGCTTTTGGCGGGGTGGTGCCGGAGATCGCGGCGCGGGCGCATCTGGCGGCGCTGGATGCCATGGTGAAGGACGCGCTGCGCGAGGCGCGGGGTGGGGTTCAAGGATCTCGCGGCCATCGCCGCCACAGCGGGGCCGGGGCTCATTGGCGGGCTGCTGGTGGGCACCGGCTATGCCAAGGGCGCAGCCCTGGCGGCGGATGTGCCCTATCTCGCCATCAACCATCTGGAAGCCCATGCGCTCACCGCCAGACTGCCGGGGTTGAGCCCGGAGCAGGTGGAATTCCCCTATCTGCTGCTGTTGCTCTCCGGCGGCCACAGCCAATGCGTGGCGGTGGAAGGCGTTGGCCAATACCGGCTGCTCGGCGCCACGCTGGATGACGCGGTGGGCGAGGCCTTCGACAAGACGGCCAAGCTGCTCGGCCTGCCTTACCCCGGCGGCCCGGCTCTGGAGGTTTTGGCCCGTGAGGGCGATGCCAAAGCCGTGCATCTGCCCCGCCCGCTGCTGCATCGTGAGGGGTGCGATTTCTCCTTCTCCGGCCTGAAGACCGCCATCGCCCAGCTTTTGGCCGCCGAGCCGCCGGGGGCGCTGCCCCGCGCCCGCGCGGCGGATATCGCCGCCAGCTTTCAGGCTTCGGTCACGGATATTCTGGGTGACCGGCTTTCCCACGCTCTGGCCATGCTGCCGGATGCCCATGCTGTCATCGTCGCGGGCGGGGTGGCGGCGAACCAGGCCATCCGTACTCGGCTTTCCGAGGTGGCGGGGCAGGCGGGCAAGACGCTCATCGCCCCGCCCTTGCGGCTCTGTACGGATAACGCGGTGATGGTCGCCTGGGCCGCCATCGAGCGGCTGCGCGAGGGCCACGCCTCATCTCTCAACGCCCCCTGCCATCCGCGCTGGCCTTTGGAAGCTCTATGAATTACCGCCATATCTACCATGCCGGCAATTTTGCCGACGTGATGAAGCACGCTTTGCTGCTGCGCCTGCTGGCCGGCATGCAGCGCAAGCCCAAACCCTTTTTGGTGCTGGACACGCATGCGGGCATCGGCCGTTACGATGTAACCAGCGAGCAGGCTGAGAAAACCGGCGAATGGCGTGAGGGTGTGGGCAAGATTCTCGCCAGCCCGCCACCGGCTTTGGCTGAGTATGTTGACGCTGTTAACCGGCTCGGCCTCTATCCCGGCTCGCCGGTCTTCACCGCCGAGGCCCTGCGGCCGGATGACCGGCTGGTGGCTTGCGAGCTGCACCCGGAGGATGCCGCCAGCCTGCGCCGGACCATGCGCCCTTATCCAAACGCGGCGGTGCATGAGCGTGACGGCTACGAGGCGCTGGGCGCCTTTCTGCCGCCGCCGGAGAAACGCGCTTTGGTGCTGATCGACCCGCCCTTCGAGCGCACCGACGAATTTTCGGTCCTCGCCAAAACGCTTGGCCAGGCCTGGAAGAAATTCCCCTCCGGCGTTTACGTCATCTGGTATCCCATCAAGCACCGCGCCCCGGTGCGCGGTTTTTTCGAGGCGCTGAAGGCGGCGGCGATCCGCGACGTGATCGCCGCCGAGTTCTTGCGCCGCCCTGATACCGACCCAGCCCGGCTGAACGGCGCGGGGCTTGCCATCATCAACCCGCCTTACGGGTTCGAGGATGAGGCCGCGCCCATCCTTGCCGCCTGCGCTGAGGCGTTTGGCGAGGCCGGGGCCAGCGCCGGGGTGGAGAGGATCATTCATGAGTAAATCCATCGCCGTCATCGGCGCCGGGGCCTGGGGCACGGCACTCGCCATTCTGCTCGCCAAGGCGGGGCGGGAGGTGAGCCTCTGGGCGCGCGATCCGCAGAAAGCCGCCGCCATGCAGGCGGGGCGGGTGAATCCGCGCCTGCCCGGCGCGCTGTTTCCGCCCGCCTTGCGGGTGACGGCGGAGATGCCGGCAGCGGATATCCTGCTCATTGCCGTGCCGATGCAGCATCTGCGCGCCATCCTGCCCGCGCTTCCGGCTGCGCCCTTGGTGCTGTGCTGCAAGGGGCTGGAGCAAGGCACATTTCTGCTGCCGCCGGAAATTGCCGCGCCGCGCCCCTGCGCCATGCTCACCGGCCCGAATTTCGCGCATGAAATTGCCGCCGGTCTGCCCGCCGCCGCCGTGCTCGCCACGCCCAGACGCCGCGTTGCGCACCGAACTGATGGCCGCCCTACATACCCCCACGCTGCGCCTCTATGGCTCCTCCGACGTCACCGGGGCGGCGCTGGGCGGTGCGGCCAAGAACGTCATCGCCATTGCCGCCGGTGTGGTGATCGGCGCCGGGCTGGGGGAGAATGCCCGCGCCGCGCTGATCACACGCGGCCTTAAGGAAATTGCGCGCCTGTTGGAGGCGCTGGGTGGCAAGGCGGAGACCATGTCCGGCCTCTCCGGCCTGGGCGACTTGCTGCTCACCTGCACGGGCACAAGCAGCCGCAATTATTCGCTCGGGTTTCGGGCTGGGGCAGGGGCAGAGCCTCGCGGAGATACTGGGCGCGCGCAGCTCCGTGACCGAAGGGGTGATGACCGCGCCCGCCCTGCTCGCCCGCGCTGCTGAGGCGAGGGTGGAGATGCCGATCACAGCAGCAGTGACAAAGCTCCTGTCCGGTGAAATGAATGTACCGCAAACCATGGCAGCGCTGATGAGCCGCGCCTTGAAGGATGAATGATGCGGCGTGAAGCCCTTGTCTCTCTAATCGCCCTGCTGGCAGCATCCCCTGCCTCATTGATCTTGGCGGCGCCGCCAGTTCTGATGGCTCTGGCGGCTCCGCCAGCCTGGGCAGACGCACCGCCGCCTACCGTCGCCGCGTGCGAGAGCCGCCACCCGGCTGCGGTGGTGGAAGGCTGCGGCGCGATTCTCGATGCCGGGCAGGACATGGGGGCCTACGCCTTCGAGGCCTATAACAACCGCGCCTTGGCCGAGCTGCAATTGCACCAGCCTGAAGCGGCCCTGGCGGATGCGCAGGCGGGCATCGCGCTCAATCCCGAGAATGGCGGCATCCATGTCACCCTCGCCCGGGCCTATCTCCTCTTGCACCAGCCCGCCCAGGCGCTGGACGCGGTGAACCAGGCCGTCGCCCTCATGCCCAACGACCCCAACCCGCTCATTCTGCGCGGCGAGATGGAACTGGCGGGCGGTGACTGGCAGGCGGATGTGGCGGACCAGACCGCCGCCCTTACCCGTGCGCCGCGCAACGCCGCCGCCCTTCTGGACCGCGCGATGGCCGAGCTGGCGAGCGGCCAGGGCGCCGCCGCACTCGCCGATGCTAACGATGCCTCCGCCCTCGGCAGCGAAGACCCGCGCACGCATCTGGTGCGCGGGCTAGCCGCTGCCGCAGCGTCCAACTGGCAGGGCGCGCTGGCGGAGGAAAACAAGCTTCTCCAGGCAGAGCCGGATAACGCACTAGCACTTTCCGCGCGGTCTGAGGCGCAGGCGCATCTGGGCAATTTCCCGGCCGCCATCACCGATGCCAGCCGTGCTATCGCGCTCTCGCCAGATGATCCGGGGCCGTATGTGGACCGCTCCTTCGCCGAGCTGCAGACGGGCAATTTCCCCGCCGCACTGGCGGATGCGTCGGCGGCCTTGCAGCGCAACCCGCACGGCGCCGCCGCCTATACCAACCGGGCTTTGGCCGAGTTGGCGCTGGAGCGCCCCGATGCCGCCCTGGCGGATGCCAGCCAGGCCATCGCGCTCGACCCCGGCAATGCCCAGGGCTACGACGCCAGGGCCACCGCCCAGGTGATGAAGAATAATCTCCAGGCGGCGCTGGCCGATGAGGGCGAGGCGATCAAGCTCGCCCCCGGCAATCCGAACTATTACGAGAAGCGGGCACTGATCGAACTGCACCAGAATCAGTCCCAGCCGGCGTTGGCGGATGTCACCAGCGCCATCGCCTTCGCGCCGGATAATCCGCGCCTGCGTATTCAGCGCGCGGGCATAGAGGATGCGCTGAACCAGACCGCGGCGGAAATCTCCGACCTTACCGTGGCGGTGAACAATGCCAGCAGCGACCAGGACACGCTCTATCACGCGCTGCTGCTGCGTGCGGGCGCCTATAAGCAGAACAGCCAGCCGGACCTTGCCTTGGCGGATGCGGTGAGCGCCATCGCCCTGAACCCGAAGGCGCCGGAAGGCTATGCCGTACGCGCCGAGCTTGAGCAGGTGGGCGGGCAGATCGGTGCCGCCATTGCCGATGACAGCCAGGCCATCGCGCTCGACCCGAAATATGTCCCCGCCTATGAGGACCGGGCCGTGGCCTATGGCAGCCAGCAGCGCTACGCGGATGCGGCGGCGGATGAGGCGCGGATTTTGCAATTGCAGCCGAAATCGGCGGGCGATCTGAATAATCGCTGCTGGTTTCTGGCACTTGATGGCAAGCTGACAGAGGCGCTGGATTATTGCCAGCAATCGCTCAGCCTCGACCCCGGCAGTGCGGCGACCTTGGATTCCACCGGCTTCGTCTATCTGAAGCTAAAGGATAATAAGCAGGCGGTCAGCTATTACGACCTGGCGCTGAAAGCAGACCCGAAGCTCGCCAGCTCTCTCTACGGGCGCGGGCTGGCCGAGCAGGCGGGCGGCGATGCGGATGCCGCGAAGGCGGATATCGCCCTGTCGCGGCAATATGACCCGAATATAATCCAGGAGTTCGGCCGCTGAAGAGTTTCCGCCCGGCGCGTTCTTCTGGTTCTGGCTGCTGGCGGCAGTACTGCTTTCTGGCCGCTTGGCTGCGCGGCCCGGAATATGACGAGGCCTATTCGATCTTTCTGACAGCCGGGCACGCAAGGCCCGCTTGGCCGCAGGGCGTCTTCACCGCCGGGGACGTGCGCTGGATCTATGATGGCCACGCCGGGTTCGGGCAAATCGCGCAGGATCTGCGCCAGGGCGATGTGCATCCGCCACTCTATTTCTGGGCGCTGGAACTCTGGCGGCGCGCGGCGGGGGAGGGCTGGTTCACCGCGCGTCTGCTCTCGGTGGTATTCACGCTGGCGGGGTTGTTTGGGCTTTCGCGCATCGCCCGGCTTTGCCGCGTGCCCGCCGGGCCGGTGCTGGCCATGGCGCTGCTCTCCTACGGTTTTGTTTATACCGGCATTCTGGCCCGGCCTTTTGCCTTGGCGCAGGCTTGCGACATCGCGGGCGTGTTCTGCGCCTTGCTGGCAGCGCGGGAACAGCGCGTCGCCTGGGCGTTATTGGCAGGGGTTTCCTTCGGCGCCGCCGCCTTCGCGGATTATCTGGCCGTGTTCACCGCCGCCGCGATGCTGGCATGGCTGTGCTGGCGGAACTGGCGGCAGGCGGCTCTGGCTGCGGCCTCCATGCTGCCTTTTCTGGCGGTTTGTTTCTGGTTCTTCCTGGCCCAGCATGGCACGCGTAACGGCCAGTTCGCGCCCTTCGCATGGCACCCTGCGCTTGCGGAGATGATACGTGATGGCGGCGCCGCGCTGTTCGGCGGGCTACCGCTTTATGCCGGGGGTGCCGGGGTGCCGGTGGCGGCCCTGCTGGCCCTGCTGTTCCTGGCCGGGTTGGCTTGCGCGGTGCGGACGCGCCAGGGGGGCGGCTTTCTGCTGCTGGCCGCCGCCACCCCCGCCGGACTGCTGGTGTTGGGAATCGCCTTCAGCAGCACGCCCATCGAGATCCGTTATCTTGCCTTTGCCTTGCCTTGGGTGGCGCTCGCCATCGCCCCGGCCCTGCCGCGCCCGCTGCTGGCGGTATGGCTCTGCGCGCAGGCACTTGCCGTGGCGGGGCTGATGCTCGCCCCCTCCACCATGCAGCCGCAGGGCCGCGCGGCACGGCTTGCCGCCGCCTGGCCCGGGGCATTGGTGGCGCTGCCTTACGGCAATGACGGGGTGGGCTTGCCCGGCCCCTTCATCGAGGCCGCGCCTGGTTCCATGAGGATTCTGCTTTTGCGTCCCGGCGATGTCGCGCCGCCGGGTTCGGTCCGCGTCGCCATCCGCGCCGACAGGGAGAGCCGCGCGGTGGATGCGCAAATGGGTTGCGCCGCCCTGGTCTGCGGGCCTAGCCCGTAAGTCTCAGCCCCGTTCCAAACTCTCCGCGCTGATATCGGAGATTTGCTTTGCCCCGGTCAGCGCCATTGCCACGCGCATCTCCTTGGCGATGAGGTCCAGCAGCTTGGCCACCCCCGCTTCGCCGCCATAGGCCAGCGCGTACACATAGGCGCGGCCCAGCAGCACGGCATCGGCCCCCAGAGCGAGCATCCGCACCACATCCAGCCCCGAGCGCACGCCGCCATCCGCCAAGATCGCCAGTTCGCCCTTCACCGCCTCCACAATGCGCGGCAGGGCGCGGGCGCTGGAGAGCACGCCATCAAGCTGCCGCCCGCCATGGTTGGAGACGATCAAGCCATCCGCGCCGAACTTTACCGCCTCGCGCGCATCCTCGGGGTCGAGAATGCCTTTGATGACGATCTTGCCTTTCCAGAACTCGCGGATCCATTGCAGGTCCGCCCAGGCGATGGAGGGGTCGAAATTCGCGCCCAGCCAGGCGATGTAATCCTCCAGCTTCGTCGGCTTGCCGCGATAGGCGGAGATATTGCCGAGATCATGCGGCCGGCCGTACAAGCCCACATCGAAGGCCCAGTGCGGGTGTGTCAGGGTCTGCAAAATCCGCCGCGCCGGGCCGCCGGGGCCGGACATGCCGGAATGCAGATCACGATAGCGCGCGCCGGGCACCGGCATGTCCACGGTGAAGATGAGGGTGGTGATGCCCGCCGCCCAGGCGCGCTCCAAGGCGTTGCGCATGAAGCCACGATCCTTCAGCACATAGAGCTGAAACCAGATCGGCTTCTTCACCGCATTCTGCACCTCCTCGATCGGGCAGACGGAGACGGTGGAGAGGGTGAAGGGAATGCCCGCTGTCTCCGCCGCGCGGGCTGCCTGCACCTCGCCCCGGCGCGCATACATGCCGGCAAGGCCGACGGGGGCGATGGCCACCGGCATCGCCATCTCCTGGCCGAGAACATTGGTGGCGAGCGAGCAATCCGCGACATTTTTCAGCACGCGCTGGCGCAGTGCGAGATCCGCAAGGTCCGACACGTTGCGCCGCAAGGTCTGCTCCGCATAGGCGCCGCCATCGGCGTAATGAAACAGGAAGGGCGGCAGGCGACGGCGCGCGGCCTCGCGGAAATCGGTCGTGGAGGAAATGATCATGGCGCTTCGCTCGCTTGTTGCAGATGTGGTGGAGAAAGCCGTAGGCGCCGCGCCTCGTCATCCTCGATGCGGCGTAGCGTTGCGGAAATGAAATCGAGATGCAACAGCGCCGCCTTGCGCGCTTGCTCCGGCTGCCCGGCAATGATCGCCTCCGTCAGCGCCTGGTGCTGGCGCGCCAGGGTGCGGACCGTCTCCGGCCTGGTGTAGAGCTTCTCCAAGCTGTGGGAGATGCTGGCGGCAAGCAGCTCGAACAGCCCGCGCATCATCTGCAACAGCACGAGATTGTGAGACGCCTCGGCGATAAGCAGATGCAAGGCCGCATCGGTCCTTGCATCCTCCTGCGGGTTGCCCGTCTCCTGCGCACGGATGAGGGCGGCGCCCTGTGCGGTGAGCTTTGCTCTGTCCTCCGCCGTGGCGCGTATGGCGGCATGATAGGCGGCCTCGGCCTCCAGCGCCCGGCGGATCTCCATCACATCCTGCCAGTAGGAGGGGTTTTGCCGCATCAGTGGCGCCAGCGGCGCGACCAGGCTGGTGGCAAGCGGCGGTTCCTGCAGATAATGCCCGCTGCCATGGCGCGCCTCCAGCCGCCCTTCATGCGCCAGCCTTTGCAGCGCCTCGCGCAGACTAGTGCGGGAGACGCCAAGCCGTGCCGCCATGGCGCGCTCGGCAGGCAGCCTGTCCCCCGGGCGAAGCCCGCTGGCGCGGATCAGCGCCTCCAGCCTGTCGGCCAGCTTTGAGGGTGAGGCGGGGGATGTCATTGGCCAGACCGGTTTCCTGCTATGGTTCAAGGCTGGTAGCTTTGCCGCCACATGCAGGGCGGGGCAAGCGGTAATTGGTCTGACCAATATTACAGAAACAGTAGCCCAACCAGCGCCCCGGTGCCGAGCAGCCAAAGCGGATGCAGCTTGGTGCGCCAGATGAGTAGAGCGGTGGCGATGGTGAGTGCCGCTGTCAGCCAGCCCGTGTCGGCCTGCCGGGCCAGCAGGCAGGAGGCGGCGAGCACCAGCCCGGCGGTGATGGGCAGCAGCGCCGCCTGCGCCACACGCCGCCAGCGCGCGTCGCGGTGCCTGTCGAACACGGATGCCACGATGGCGGCGGTGATTCCGGCGGGAAGCACCATGGCGGCGATGGCCACCAGCCCACCCAGTACGCCCGCCACATGCGCGCCGATGACCGCCACGATCATGATATTCGGCCCGGGTGCGATGTTGGCGATGGCGTAGAATTGCGAAAATTGCGAGGGCGTGAGCCAATGTTTCTGGTTCACCGTGATGCGCGCGATCTCCGGCAAGGTGCTGTTCGCCCCGCCCACCGCCAGCAGCGAGAGCTTGGCGAACAAGAGCGCGATCTGCCCCAGCAGGTTCATGGCACCGCTCGCCAGGCCAGAACCAGGGAGACAGGCAGCACCAGCAGTGCGATGAAAGGCAGGGGCAGATGCAGCCCGAACGCCAGCCCATAGACGGTGGCGGCCAGCAGCACATTGCGCGGCACTTTCAAAATCGGCGTGGCGATGCGCAGGCCCGAGCCCAGCGCCAGCCCCGCGGCCGTGGCCGCCAGCCCAAGCAGCGCATGGCGCACCGGCGCCACCGCGCCATAGCGCGCATAGAGCGATACCAGCCCAAGCACGATCGCCACAGGGGCGGCCAGCAACCCGGTTATCGCCGCCAGGGCGCCGGTCACGCCGGCCTCCCGTGCCCCGAGCGAGAAGCTGAGATTCGCCACATTTCCCCCGGGCAAAGATTGGCAGAGGGAGAACAGCTCGTTGAATTCCATCTGTGTCAGCCAGCGCCGCTCATCCACGATCATCCGGCGGGCGATTGGCAGCACGCCCCCGAACCCCATGATGCCCACCATGAAAAACCCGCTGAATAACTCTTTGTGACTGAGGTTCGGGCGGGTGGGAGGCGTTTGCGTTGTCATTGCGGTTCCAGTTAGGCCTGCAGCGCGGCGCTGGCAACGCGGTACAACGCAAGGTAGGCTGGTTATGTGAGCATCGATCTGCGTGACCCGACCCTGACTGCCGCCCAAGTGCGCGCTGCCCTCAACCTCGCCCCGCACCCCGAGGGCGGGCATTACCGGGAAATCTGGCGCGACAGCCCGGGCGATGGCGCGCGGGGTGCCGCCACCAGCATATTGTTCCTGCTGGAGGCAGGCGAACGCTCCCACTGGCACAGGGTGGATGCGGCGGAACTCTGGCTCTGGCAGGGCGGTTCGGCGCTGGAGCTGCGCATCGGCGCCGGGACCACCCGCCTGGGGCCGGACCTTGCCGCGGGGGCACAATTGCAGGCGGTGGTGCCCGCCCATGCCTGGCAGGCGGCGCGGCCGTTGGGGGCGCTGGAGCCTGGTGGGCTGCGTGGTGGCCCCGGCCTTCCGCTTCGAAGGTTTCGTGCTGGCCCCGCCGGACTTCACGCCGCCCGGCGCATAAAAAAGGGCGCATCCGGCAGTTGAAACCAGATACGCCAAGGGCCCGGAGCCAAGTCTCGTTTGCGGCGCTTCAGATAGCGTTGGTCTTCATCTGCCCCGCGATATAATCCGCCTGCCTTATCGCCAGCGTCACGATCGTCAGGGTCGGGTTCTCCGCCGCGCCGGTGGTGAATTGCGAACCGTCCGACACGAACAAATTCTTGATGTCGTGCGTCTGGCCCCATTTATTCACCACACCATCGCGCGGGTTGTCGCTCATCCGGTTGGTGCCGAGATTATGGGTGGAAGGATAAGGCGGGGTGGGGAAGGTGCGCACCGCGCCTACCGACTTATACAAGGCCGCCGCCCGCCCATAGGCATGGTTGCGCATGGCCTCGTCATTTTCATGATCGTCGTAATTTACGTTGGCCACCGGCATGCCGAACGCATCTTTCACGTCATGGTTCAGCGTGATGCGGTTTTCCGCTCGCGGCATGTCCTCGCCCACGATCCATAGCCCGGCGAGATTGTCGTAATTATCCAGCACCGAGGTGAAATCCCGCCCCCAGGCGCCGGGGTTGAGGAAGGCGGCCATGAAGGGCAGGCCGAGCGAGATCGTCTCCAGCTCATACCCGCCCGCGAAGCCGCGCTTGGGGTCAAACACCGCCTCGTCACGCACGATGCCCGCCATGGTGGTGCCGCGATACATATGCACCGGGTTCTCGAACATCGCGTACATGCTGCCGGTGGTGTGACGCATGTAATTCCGTCCCACCTGGCCGGAGGAGTTGGCCAGCCCGTCAGGGAATTGCGAATTGGCGGAATTCAGCAGCAGACGCGGACTTTCGATGGAATTGCCCGCCACACAGACCACGCGCGCCATCTGCTTATGCATGGCACCCGAGGCATCGGCATAGACCACGCCATTTACCTTGCCCTGCGCGTCGGTCTCGATGCGCAGCACCTGGCTTTCCGGCCGCACTTCCAGATGCCCGGTGGCCTCGCCCTTGGGAATTTCCGTATAAAGCGTGGACCATTTCGCGCCGGATTTGCAGCCCTCGAAGCAGAAGCCGATCTGCTCGCATGGGCCGCGCCCGTCGCGGGGCTGGGAGTTGATGGCCATGTTGCCGGTGTGCACCACCTTGTAGCCGAGATTATGGGCACCCGCTTCCAGCACCTTGTAGTTGTTGTTTCCCGGCAGACGCGGAATGTTGTTTGTGCCGGTGACACCCATCTTGTCCTCGGCCTTGTCGTAATAGGGCGCAAGATCGTCATAGGTAATCGGCCAATCCTCCAGCGTGGCGCCGGCAATGTCGCCATAGGTGGTCTTGGCCTTGAACTCATGCGGCTGGATGCGCAAACTCGCCCCGGCCCAATGGACAGTGGTGCCGCCAACGGCTTTTACAATCCAGGCGGGCAGATTTGGGAAATCCTTGGCGATGCGCCAGGAGCCGGAGGTGGTGCGCTTATCCTTCCAGGCGAGCTGCTGGAAGGCCGCCCATTCGTCATTGACGAAATCAGGGATCGTATAGCGCTTGCCCGCTTCCAGGATCACCACATCGACGCCCTTCTGCGCCAGCTCATTGCCCAAAGTGCCGCCACCGGCACCTGAGCCGATGATGACGACGACATGGTCGTCATTTTCATTGAAAGAGGCGGTCATGACTGCACCTCCTGCGCGGGGAGCCAGTCGATATCGTCGAAGCCGCGATGGAGATAGCCGCCTTTATCGGCGGAGGCGCCTTCATATCCGAACTTCATCCAGATATCTTCCTGGTTATAAAGGCCGGTGACCAAACCTGAGCGGATGGTCTGGAAGAAGTTCGTCTTCTGGATGCCGCGCAGCAGATGGGTGCGCTGCTCCTCCCAGCCGACACTCACATAGTTGAGTTTCCAGGCCGCCTGCGCGGAATTATCGAGCTCGGCGCAGCCATTTTCGATCAGCGTCTTGGTCGCCGGGTCGCTGGCGGACTGGTCGTCATAAACAGAGACCGCCTTGGCATAGGCGGCGTCGGTCAGGCGGTCATGCGGGTAGATGTCGCGGGCCATGAGAATCAGCGTCGCCATGGTCTGCGGCTGTAGGGATTTGAGCGTCATCGCCCAGGCGCCCTTGGGGTCCAGCAGCATGGCGCCGCTGCCCAGAGCTACCGTGCCAAAGGCCGTTAAAGACGAGGTTTTCAGAAATAGCCGCCGTGAAACTTTTGTGGTTTTTGCTATTGTTCTCATGTCCTCCTCCGTCCCGGGCGGTTTTTTCCCGGCTTTTTAAATTTTTATTGATAATGCCCGTATCTCTCCAGCACCTCGATCTTGTAGCCGTCCGGGTCCTCAATGAAGAAAAACCGCGCCAGTTTTTCTGACTCCCGGTCGAACTGTTTGATATCCTTCGGGTTCAGCCCGGCCGCCTTCAGGCGCGCATGCTCGGCGTCCAGATCGTCCACCGCGAAGGCGACATGGCCATAGCCGTTGCCCAGATCATAAGGCTCGGTGTGGCCATGATTGATCGTCAGCTCGATCTCGAAATCATTTTCCGGGTTGCGCAGATAGACCAGAGTGAAATCATCGAAACCCAGGCGGTGGCTTGGCGTCATGCGGAAGGCCAGCTCGTAGAAAGCAGTGGAGCGCGCCTCGTTCAGCACCCGGATCATCATATGGATCAGTTTGGGCATCGCTAATCCTTCAGCGTTTTCAGATAGGCGATGATATCCGCGCGGATCTGCGGGTCCGGCTGCTGATACATCATGTAGGCATCGGGGATGAGGCTGGTGGGCTGAGTCAGCCATTGGTCGAGATGCGCCTCGTCCCAGACGAAATTCACCTTGGCGAAATCAGCGGAATAGGCGAACCCCTTTTCTGAGCCCGGCTTGCGGCCATACACGCCCCAGAGATTTGGCCCCTGCCCATCGGGCGCGCCGGCGGCGGCGGAATGGCAGGCGGCGCAGTTGGAGGCAAACAAAGTCTTGCCGCGCGCGGCATCGCCGGGCGGCATGCGCCATGGCGGACGCCGCGAAAAGCAGGCACAGCCCGGCGGAAAGCGGTGCAATGGTCCTGAACATTTCGCAACCGTAGCACCGCCAAGCCGTGCGCGGGTGTTGCCCTGATACTACATTGCTTTTTTACGCCGCGAAGGCTTTTTGCGCCGCGGTAAAGCCGGGGAACACGAAAGGCTGGCCCTTGACGTAGAGCAAGCAACTTACCCGCAGCAGCGAGGCGAAATTCGTCACCTCTCCGCGCAGTGCCAGCACCTCGTCATGAAGCGTGTTGATAAAGCGGCTCGTGGTGATACCTTGGTTGGCCGCCAGATCGTCAAGCAGCGTCCAAAAGGCGGATTCAAGCCGAAGGCTGGTGGCGGCCCCGCCAATGCGCACGGAGCGCGTGATCGGCGCGTATGAATCGGGGGCCTGATTGGCATAGATGGTACACATGCTTGGTCCTCCGGAAACCCGTGACCGTCTGAGGCGCGGCCTTTCGGGACTGGGATGGTGCGGCGGCGATGTCTCGAAAGTCAAGGTTTAAGGCGTTGTAATCGGGTTGTGCTTGCTGCAATATGCACTGGCGCCTACATGCAGCGTGACCCGTGACACAGCACAGGAACACCGCCTTATGAATTTCGCGAACTCCCCGGCAACGCCCTTCACTCTTTTTCAGCCTTCCGCCTTGCAGGATGCGCTGACCGCCAATAGCGTGATTCTCGTCGATGTACGCGAACCTGGCGAGTTCGAGTCCGTGCGGATCGATGGTACGATGAACCTGCCGCTCTCCTGCTTCGACCCGTCTGCCCTGCCCGCCGGTGAGGTCGTGCTGCTCTGCGGCATCGGCAAGCGCTCGCGCATGGCGGCGAATTTGTGCGAGCAGTCAGGCATGCCGGTCTCCGGCCATCTGGAAGGCGGTATCAACGCCTGGATGCAGGCTGGGCTGCCGGTGGTCAGGGGATGAAAGGGGGCTTGGTGCGCGCCAGCTCCAGAAACGCAGCCGCCGCTTTCGGCATATAACGCTCCTTGTGCCGCACGGCCTGGAAGGGACGGGGCGGCAGCAGAATATTGGCACGTTTCAGCGCTCCGGCGGCTAGCGCCCGGATGCAGACCAAAGGCGAAAGGCAGGCTGCACCCGCACCCTCCGCCACCGCTTCGCGCACAGCCTCGTTGGACGGCAGGGTGAGGACGATTTTCAGCTCCTCCGCCTTCAGCCCGCGTTCCGCCATGGCGGAGAGGAACGCATCGCGTGTGCCGGAGCCTGCCTCCCGGAACACCCACTCCGCCCGGCGTAGATCGCCATCGGTCAGCGCTGCTCCCTTGGCCCATGAATGGCCGGGCGCCACCACCACCGCCATGCGCTCCGCCGCCACGGGCTCCACATGCAACGCGGGCGAGGCCAGCGGCCCTTCCACGAAGCCCAGCTCCGCCGTGCCGGTCCTAATGGCCTCAGCCACCTGGCCGGTGTTGCCGATGGCCAGATCAATGGTGAAACCCGGATGCAGGCGGCGGAATTCCACGATCAGCCGGGGCAGGTAGTAGCTGGCGATGGTCTGGCTGGCATGCACGGCAAGCCGCCCATGCTTCAGCCCGGCATAGTCGCGCAATGCCGTCTCCGCCGCCGCGGCGCGGGCGAGCACGGCGCGGGTTTCCTCCAGGAACAGACGTCCGGTCTCAGTAAGGGCGATGTTGCGCCCCACCCGGTCGAACAGCTTCACGTCATGCTGCGCCTCAAGTGCTGCGATGGAGGCGGAGACCGCAGCCTGGGTGAGGTTGAGGGCGGCGGCGGCGCGGGTGATATGCTGGCGCTCCGCCACGGCGGCGAAAATGCGCAATTGCTCCAGGGTCATGGAGGATACATAAATAAAATTTGTTAATTCAAAAAGAATAATCAGTTTTTAAAGTGTATTTTTTTGCCCTAATTGAACCGGGTCGAAAGGCTAGGTTCATCATGTTACGCAGACCCTTCTCCCATCACGAGCATCCGGCCGAGATCGTGCGGCAATTCACCCCCAACTGGTTCACCGTCACCATGGGAACCGGCGTTTTGGCGCTGCTGCTGAACCAGCTCCCCGGCCCGGCATGGCTGCCGGTTTTGGCGGCGGATGTGTGGCGGTTGAATATCGTGTTGTTTGCCCTGTTTTCGGTGCTCTATTTAGCGCATTGGCTGTTCTATCCGCGTCAGGCGGTGAGGATTTTCAGCCATCCGGCGGTGCCGATGGCCCTGGGCGCCATTCCGATGGGTCTGGCCACCATCGTCAACGGAACCTTGGTATTCGGCCATGATCCACAGCTTGCCTTGCATCTGTGGGAGGTTGATGTGGTTATGGCTGTCCTCACCGGGCTCGGCGTGCCCTTCGCCATGGTGGTCAGCCAGAAACATACACTGGAATCCATGACTGCCGTGTGGCTGCTGCCGATTGTCGCCTGTGAGGTGGCGGCGGCGAGCGGTGCCTTGCTCGCCCCGCATATGGCTCCGGACGTGGCGGCCAATCTGGTGCTGGCGGGCTACGGGCTGTGGGCGCTTTCAGTGCCGCTCGCGATGGCGATTTTGACCATTCTTTTCCTGCGGCTGGTTCTGCACTCGCTGCCGCCGCCGGAGCTGGCGGTGTCTTCCTGGCTGGCGCTGGGGCCGCTGGGTACGGGCTCGCTCGGGCTGCTGTTGCTGGGCCATGCGGCACCTTACGCCTTTGCTGGAAGCCAGCTCGCTGAAGTGGGCGGTGTGGCGCAGGGGATTGGCATTATCGGTGGCCTGGTCATCTGGGCCTATGGCGCCTGGTGGCTGACCCTGGCGGTGGCGATGGTGCTGGCACGCCGGCCGCACGCGCTGCCTTTCAATATGGGGTGGTGGGGCTTCACCTTCCCCTTCGGGGTGTTCATTCTGGCCACCAACACGCTGGGGGCGCAGACCGGGATGCTGGCCTTTACCATCGCCGGGCATGTGCTGACCGGGCTGTTTATGCTGCTCTGGGCGATTGTCGCGCTGCGGACGTTGCGCGGGGCCTATCATGGCTCGCTCTTCGCCTCGCCCTGCGCGCCGCCTCGTCACGTGCTGCGGGTTATCGCCCAAGTCTGAGGGTTAGACGCTTCTGATGAAACCCTTGCAGGGGTAGCCCCTTGGCAAGGCGTTTCGTTTTGGCACAGGAATAGGGTGGGGAAGCTGTGCTGTGGGCTGTTGCCCCGCCGGGCCGATGCGGCTAGAAGGTCCAAGCTGGACCCGTAGCTCAGCTGGATAGAGCGTTGCCCTCCGAAGGCAAAGGTCACGCGTTCGAATCGCGTCGGGTCCGCCAGTTAAAGCCCCAGAATTCCTGGGGTTTTTTCGTATCGGCCTCTGCTCTTCTGTTACAAATCGGTCCACTTCAGGATGGTCCAAAACAAGAACATTCAGGTCAATCCGTGCCAAATTTGTGCCATGGACACTGTTGATGGTGCGCATGTTGATGTCGAAAATTTTCTGAATTGAATTTACTATCCCGTCCTCGAAAGGAACTAGATATGAGCTTATCGCTCAATATTTCGTCTGCCCTCAACCTCGAACTCGAAGGATCTACCGGATCATTCAGTGTCGGTCGTGGCGGACAGAATACCATCGACGTCAAATACTTTCTGACCCACGTTGGCTTGGATTTTGACACAGCGGCGAATGTCGGCCAATTAAGCGTTGAATGTCGTCTTCCAGGGGTACTCGCGTATATCCTGGTATTCTACCAAGCTTTTCGATGAAGTCCTGTTCAGTCGCCGCCGTAATAACTAGGCGGCGCATATAGTCGGCAGTGTCAGGCATGATGTCTCCTATACAGGCTAAAGACGGTATGATGGGCGAAGGTCCCGGGGTTAGTTTGTCAGTGAAGTTGGCGCAAATGAGCGCGCCGGATCGCGAGGCGTCAGCTACCTGGCCATTCAATCCAGGGCCGGCTTGGGTGGCCATTTTCACTCTGCCAACAGCGCTACTGCGATTTCTTGCCATTCCGCGTCGACAGAAGCGCTGAAGAATGGCTTCCGAGCCCGACGATACCAGTAGGCGGCGTTGCTCGCGTCACCTTCCTTGCGATGAAGGTAGGCATGTACCCAGTCCCCGGCGCCCCCTTCATCGGCCTGCGCGGCGGCATGCGCGGCCTCCCAATCCCCTTTAGCGTCAAACCAAAGGGCGCGTAGGGCGAGGTTGAGGTTTGGAGGTGGCTCGGCGCGCGTAATTGACGCTCGAAAGGTAACGACATTCATTGGCTTTCTCCTATCTCGCGTTCTCAGACTCGTTTCACCATAAGCCGTGGTTGCCGGGATTAGGTTGTCTGCTCAGTATGAGTGCCATTGTCGACCGTATCGAAAGTCACCCCAAGCCGGTCGCACAAGCGACCCGATGAGCGGAGATGCGTTTGCACCCCAAACATGATGTGCCACCGGCCGGCTAAGTACGACACGGGCAAGAAGTTCATCCAAGAAGGCCACGCTCATTCTCTCGGGTTAGCTCTTGCTAACATTATAAGTTCTGTTGTAGTTTTGCAAGCATAAAATACTCAACAGCAATTAGAAAGTTCACAGTGAGCCATCGCAGCCGAGCATACGTCAGAAATGGGGTGCCGGAATGGCCTGTAGAGCGCCAGCGCCAAGCCCTCGCCGACGACGGCTTCACCGGCCCGATCTACGAGGACAGCCTGACGGCGAAACAGCTTCGAGGGCGCAACACTGATGCCCTGGCCGACCGAGCGCAAATGCTTCGCCCCACGACACGACAAGCGCCAGAGGTCATTGTCGTGGCCAGTATTCGCGTGTTTGCGCTTAGCCCGGTGGACCTGACCAACGCCCTCGCCGCTGCTGCGCAGCGCAATGCTACCGTGCGCGCACTCGATACAGGTCTGGAGATCGGCCCAGGCGCGACGATAGCGGAAATCGCGGCTGCCTCCTCTGCTTGGGACAAAGCACGACGAGGGGACCAGACACGGGAAGCTCGAACCAAAGGAAATGCCGCCAGCGTCGCCGCTGCGGCGGAGCGAACCGAGCCAGGACTCGCCATTGCCCGGCCGATATGGGCGCTGCCGTCGAAGCAGATGACCGTGAAGGAGATTTCCAAGCGCTCCGGCCTATCTCAAGCCACGCTCTACAGCCACCTAGGCAAAAGAGGACCGGCGCAGAAACGCGCCAAACGGAAAGGAGAGGCCAATGGCCAATAAAAGCAATCAAACGAGCGCTCATGAGCAAGGCTTGGAGGCGGCGGCAGAGGCCATTTGGGATACGTGGTGCGCCAGCCCGGCCGGGCAAGAGACTGCGCCGGAAGGTGGTGCGCTGTCATGGGCCGAGATGGTGAAAGCTAGCGAGAGCGCAAAATTCACTGCGATGGCCGACATGGTAGCCCTGACGCGGCAGGAGGCTGCCGCTGCCGTCTCAGCCTATGAGCGGCGGGCAAATACCGAAGCTAAAGAAAGCGTGACACTCGGTGACTTTGTTGATGGCGGCGTTCAGGGTGGATGACGGATGGAGCTCCAAATAAACGGCAACCAACCCAGGGCGCCGCGGTGAAAACCAAAGCACATCGCGTTGCGCCAGGCGAGCTGGCGCCCCCCGCACTGGCTCCTTGCGACGCGATCACTGCCAGCATGGCTGACGTAACCGCAGATCTGAACCGGGTGTTGGCCGAAGATGGCGCCGCCAAGGGCGCGCTATCGCTGATTTTGCAGAGCCCTTCTTTGGCCGGGAAGCCCTGTCCGCGGCGCTAGGCGAACTGCCCGAACACCTGATTGCCCGGGCGATTGGCTGGGGCCCGCATCCAGCGCGGGAACAAGGGCTTTGACCTAGTCGGTCGCCACGGCGAAAGGATTGAAGTCAAAGCACGCCAGATCAGCCGCTGGGGTAGTGGCCTGCAATTCAATTTCAGCAAGCACACCGCGCAAGCGGATCTGGTTTACTGTTTGGCATGGGACGACACAGTGGCGTTCCCAGAATTGCGGACCGCCTACCGGATGCCTGTGCCCGACTTGCTTCGCCGGTGGGGCACGCCGGATCAGCAAGGCTACGCGGCGCGCACCAATCTGGGCCTTTTGCGCGAGGCATTCACGGGCCTGGCAGAGGCCAAATGAGCGACAACAAAACGAGGGTGAAGGCACTCACAAAATGAATTATTTAGAGTTCTAATAGCCTGGCCATATTGGCAATGAGCGTATCATCACTTGTTGCTGCATCAACATATTTCCTAACATCGATCAAGGCGCCAAAGTCCAGAATAGCTATGATTGGCGTTCTCGTAATTGGAACACTCGGCGGAGGTTTCCTAAACTATGTCGTCGGGGAAAGTTCAGCACGACTAGATACTCAACGAGCCTCATCAGTGGCTAATCAGTTCGTGTCACTTGATCAGCAGTCCGCCCATCTGCAAACGAACTTAGCCACGTTAGGCAGAACTCTTGCGATTGCAAATGCGCAGCTCGCGAATTTAAAGGCAAATATGAACGAATTGAATCAAGAGGCAATCTCCACGGAAAACACTATTACTACCTCAAACAAAGCTGTTCGGTCAGAGATTGGGTTGGCCGCGAGCCGACTGGATGCCCTGAGTGACAATTTGATACGCTAGGTAAAAATATGATTTTTTGGCCTCGGAAGCCTCTCAAACAAACACGGTGATGTCGGCGCAAGAGAAATCTCTCTCCGACATCAAATCTAAGACGGACTGTATCCCGACTCGGGGCCGATTTGTCCCAATGGACTGTGGTGACAGCCCCTAAGGTAGAAACGTGACCGAGAGAATCAAACCGACAGCAACCAAACGAGCGACAAAACGACCGCGGCCAGGCGCATTCCGATCACCTGCACCATGTGCTGCGATAGAAACGAGTGCCCTGAGTGTGACCCGGATAGACCGGACAATAATTGCACGATGCCAATGGTTCCGGCGAATGCCCTGAATGCGGAGAAACGGACAATGCCTAACAACCAAACGGGCGCCACCGCGGCGCTTAGTGATGATGCTACCATGGATGGTAACGCCCTCACGGATGGCGAGATCACCGACATGGCGGTCAGGTCGCGTCTGATGCGTCGCCTGGATGAGCAGAATGCCCGCCGCCGGCGGCCCTCACCGCCCCCGTGCGATGTCGCAACCGGTAGCGCCCGTCCTCGCACGCCACAGGACAGCACA
>CAWHDE010000021.1:0-59801 GCA_963827925.1 uncultured Pseudomonadota bacterium
CGTCACAATGCCGGGTGTCCGGCGTTTGAGGTTCGGATCCACTATCCGTTTCATCCTCGATGTGGCCAGATGGTGTCGGTCACGTTCCGGCGGCGGTTTGCAGGCGAGGAACACCTGGTCGTGGTTCAGCCAGACGGCACGCTCGCTCTGGTCCCGTCCTGGATGGCAGAGGCGGCGGCTGGCTCTGCCACTCTCACCACATGCCCTCGGCTATCGATTGGTCGGCTCGTCGAAGTGCGTGCGCGAATTGATACTCTTCTAGCCTCCTGCGGCGGGGAATTGGCCCCGCGAGAAGGATGTGATCATGCGCCCACGACACGACCAGCAGAAAGACTTGTTCGAGGCGGACCGAACGCTGACGGAGTTTCCCGTTGCGCAGAGACGCGAGCTTGTCCGCCTGATCGAGTGCCTTCTGAGCGAGGCGGTTGCCGCTTACGAGACAAAGGCGCCATCCGACGGTCCCGAGACGAAGGAGGCGGCGCATGAGCAAGATCACGCATGAGCACCTAGGCCGTCAGGCTATCGTCTACATTCGTCAGTCGACCGCCGATCAGGTCGCCAATAACCTGGAGAGCCAGCGCCGTCAGTACGGACTTGCCGATCGGGCGCGACAGCTCGGCTGGAGCGATGTCGCCGTCATTGATGACGACCTCGGCCGCTCTGGCGGCGGCGTCGCCCGGCCCGGCTTCGAGAAGCTGTTGGCAGCCATATGCGAAGGACGCGTTGGTGCCGTGGTCTCGATCGAGGCGTCAAGACTCGCTCGCAATGGCCGCGATTGGCACACGTTGCTGGAGTTCTGTGGTCTTGTCGGCACACTCATCCTCGACGAGGACGGCATCTACGATCCTCGCCATCCCAACGACCGACTGCTGCTCGGCATGAAGGGAACCATGAGCGAGATGGAGCTGTCGGTACTGCGCCAGCGCTCGCTTGAGGCCCTGAAGCAGAAGGCGCGCCGTGGCGAGCTGTTCATGACGGTTGCCATCGGTTACGTGCGGATTGGCAACAACCGTATCGAGAAGGATCCGGATCGGCGCATTGCGGAGGCAATTGCTCTCGTCTTCTCCAAGTTCGTCGAGATGCAGTCGGTGCGCCAGGTGCATCTTTGGCTCAGGCACGAGCGCATCCCAATGCCCGCTGTCAGCTATGGTGCCGAAGATCGCGTCATCGAGTGGAAGCTGCCGGTGTACAACACGATCCTGCACATCTTGACCAATCCGATCTACGCTGGCGCCTATGCCTTCGGGCGCACCGGCAGCCGCGTCAGCATTGAGGCCGGGCGCAAAAAGGTGGTGCGCGGCTTCAAGAAGGAGCGCAAGGACTGGGAGGTGTTGATTCCGAACCATCACGAGGGTTATTTGAGCTGGGCGGATTACGAGAGGAACCTCGGCCTGATCGCGGACAACGCCAATGGCAAGAACCCTATGAGCCGTGGCGCGCTGCGTCGGGGGGAGGCGCTGCTCGCCGGCCTGCTGCGCTGTGGTCATTGCGGACGCAAACTGCACGTCGCTTACTCCGGCACCGAGGGGAATACGGGCCGGTATCATTGCCAGGGTAGCTTCCTCAATCACGGCGGCGATCGCTGCATCTCGTTCGGAGGAATGCGTATCGACCGCGATATCGGTGCCGAAGTCATCGCTCGTCTGCAACCACTCGGAATCGAGGCGACGCTCGCGGCACAGGCTGTCCGTAGCCGGGTGAGCGAGGACAAGCGACGACAGGTCGAGTTGGCGCTGGAGCAGGCCCGCTATGAGGTCAGCCGCGCGCGTCGCCAGTATGATGCCGTCGATCCCGACAATCGCCTCGTCGTCGCCGAGTTGGAGACGCGATGGAATGAACGACTGACTGTCGCCCGGGATCTGGAGACTGAGCTGGAGGAATTGACGATATCATCCGCTCTCGAGCAGACGCCTGCCGATCGCGAGCGACTGATGACGCTCGGTGCCGATCTGCAAAGGGCATGGACGAGCGCCGGCGTGACACCAGAGGCAAGGAAACGCATCATGCGGACGCTGATCGACGAGATCGTCGTCCGCGTCGGGGACAACACGCTGGATCTCGTCATCCGCTGGCACGGCGGAGACCATTCGGCTCTCAAGGTCAAGAAGAATCGTTCGGGTCAGCACCGCTGGAGCGCCGAAGGCGAGACCATCGATCTCGTGCGCGTGCTGGCACGACAGATGCCGGACAAGGCGATCGCCTCAGTCCTCAATCGGGCCGGCAAAATGACAGGCCGCGGCAACGGCTGGACGCAATCGCGGGTGTGCAGCCTGCGTAATCACAATGCGATTCCAACCCATCGCGAAGGCGAGCGCCAGGAGCGCGGCGAGGTCACGCTCGACGAGGCTGCGGCAACTCTGTCTGTAAGTCCGTCGACCGTGCGCCGTCTGATAAAAGATGGGCAACTCTCGGCGAACCAGCTATGTAAGGGAGCGCCCTGGATTATCCGCGCCGTCGACTTGGACCGAAGCGACGTGAAGGGTGCGGCGAATGCCCGTCGTCTGAGACGTCCGCCGTCCAGCAATCCACTGCAAAAAACTCTTGAACTCTAACGACATGGACAGGTGAGCATTATGAAGCGGGCTCGGTGCCGCCGACGAGCACGACATTGTCTGCAGGCTCGATGAACTCGCAGCGGTGCAACTGGCGAACCAGCGCTTCGTTGACCTCGCTGCTGGCGAAGTCAAAGCCGGCGAGGTCGCGATAGACCGGGAAGCGGGCGGCCTTGAGCTGGTAGGCCATGGAGCGGACCTCCCGCTCGGCGGTCTCGGCCTTGAGCAGCTGGGAGAGCACGGGGATGGCGGCCTCGAAGGCCGGGGCGCCCTGCTGTGCCAGTTCGTCGACGGCCTGTGCCATACCCTGCATCTTCAGGCTGCGCAGCATGATGACGAGCGCGCCGGCGGCGGGATCATGACGCATGGCGGGCCTCCTCAGATTGGCGCAAGCTATCGTAGCGCTCGACGTCAGCCTTGGGTTCGTTGGCCAATGTCAGTGCCTGTGGCGCGGTAATGACCGGAGGCGGCGCCTGTTTGCCGTCGAGCAGCCTGTGGAGCCGGTTGATGATATGCGTCTTGGACGGCACGCCGTCCTCCAGCGCCAGTTCCACCGCCACCAGCACCGCCTGCTCGTCATGGTGCAGCACCAGGGCCAGGATCTCCACCATCTCCCGGTCACCGCCAGGACGGCGCAGGAGATGGTGCTGCAGCCGCTTTGACGCCCCTGGTCGGACGCTGCTGCCCGGATAAGCACACTCCGGGAGCAGAGGTTCATCGAGGCCTGTGCCGGCTTCAGGTATCTGCCTGAATCAGAGGGCCATGCTGCTCAACGAGCGTCGCGCTCGCTTGGTTCAGTCCAATCAGTTCGACGCGAGTCCCGTGTCGGCGCATCTTAGTAACCACACTTTCCAGGGCGCCGACTGAGGTCACATCCCAGATATGGGCGTCACCGAGGTTGATGAGCACATTGGCCGCGGTGTCGCGAAGGTCGAAACTTTCAGAGAACATATCGGCGCTCGCGAAAAACAGCTGGCCCCTCACGGTATAAGTCCGCGTGTCGGCAGTCTCATCGTAGATGCTCGTCACCGTCATCAAGCGCATGACCTTGAAGGCGAAGAAGACGCCGCTCAGAAGCACACCAACCACGACACCGGCCGCGAGATCGCTGGTCGCCACCGTCACCACAACGGTCGCCAGCATCACCAGGCTGGAAACCTTGGGATGGCGGGCAAGGTCACGGAACGAGGTCCACGAGAAGGTGCTGATCGAGACCATGATCATGATTGCCACGAGTGCTGCGACCGGAACGCGGGCCACCCAGGGCCGGAGCAGCACCATGAGTATGAGCAGGAACAGTCCGGCAACCAGGGTCGAAAGCCTGCCGCGACCGCCGTACCGGACATTGCCGACTGTCTGGCCGATCATCCCGCAGCCAGCGATGCCGCCGAACAGCCCTGAGGCGACGTTGGCGAGGCCAAGACCCGTGCATTCCCGCGCCTTCGAGCTCGTTGTGTCGGTGAGGTCATCCACCACAGTTGCCGTCATCATCGATTCCAACAGGCCCACGACCGCCATTGCCAGGGCGTAAGGGGCAACGATGCGCAGCGTCTTCCAACTCAGGGGCACATGCGGCAGGATCAGGCCGGGCAGCGACGACGGGAGCTTTCCAAGGTCAGCCACTGTATGCAAGGGCATGGGCACGAGAAAGCTGATGCCTGTGACGATAACGATGCAGATAAGTGGAGAGGGAACTGCAGTGGTCAGGCGGGGCAAAAGATAAATTATGGCGAGACCTACCGCGATCATCGCGTAGGTGTGCCAGGTTACCCCGAGCATCTGCGGCACCTGGGCCGAGAAAATGAGGATGGCCAAGGCATTGACGAAGCCCGTCCGGACCGAGCGGGAGACGAACCGCATCAGCACGTCGAGCCCCAGGAGGCCGAATGCGATCTGGAAACCACCGGCCAGGAAGGTGGCGGCGAGTAGGTAGTCCAGGCCATGCGCCCGGACGAGTGCTGCGGCAACAAGCGCGACGGAGCCCGCGGCGCCGGAAATCATCGCGGGACGGCCGCCTGTGAAGGAGATGACGATGCCGATGACGAAGGATGCGAAGAGGCTGACCTCCGGATCGACGCCTGCCACGAAGGAGAAGGCGATGACCTCCGGGATGAGGGCAAAGGTGCCAACCATCCCGGCGAGGACCTCGCGTCTAAGGTCGCCGAGGCTGGTGAACCACTCGGAGCGGTAGCAAGACAAGAATTGTAGGTTCATTGAGGGTATCCGCAGTAAGCGCACGAGGTCAGCATCGGCTTCAGCGACGCTCGGTATTCGTGTCGTATGCGTTGTCCGGCGGATCAGCGGCCGGAAGAGCCACCCGGATTTACACCGGGTCCAAAGCGAATGAGTGAACGGTATCCCTCCTTTTGCGGAGGCGCAACCTGACGCTCAGCCAACCAATGTCCAGGGGCATGTTAGCTCGCTGACGATAATCTCTGGGATTAGCGGGCTCCAAAGGCACGATTTCGTGGTAGGTCCAATACACCTACCGGCGGTATCCGCTTTTGATGAAATTGGTCCCGAAACCGGACGAGCGGCTTTCCCACCCGAACAGGCATTACCGCATGGAATGGCAGTCGGCACCTTGCGGCAGAAGAGGGCCGGGGGCTTGCCAATCTGAAGCTAAAGCTTTTACACCGGATTATACCGGGAGGCTGCGTCCGTTGCGGCGATCACAGCCTCTTTGATTTTATTCTAGGCAGCTCAGGCACCGTCGCCGGGAACCAACTCCCGTCGAGCCAGCGGTGCCTCATTCCGCCCTAACATTCTCGAACAGATGGCTAGGCCTAACACGGTAAGCACACCCAACATGATCATAACGCCCCAGTTAAGATACCAGGCGTTGGAGAGCGGACGCGGCCAAACTTCGTTGACTGCCTCTAGAATCAGCCACACCGCAGAAGCATAGGAGACAGGCTTGCTCCAGCGCCCAAGGGTGAACTCTCCCGGTACCCATGCCCCGCGTCGCCGCGCCACGATGAGCCCCAGCACCGGCATGGCATAGCAGACATAATAGCCGACATTGGAGAAGGAGATGAGCAGCGAATAAAGCTGGGTGGTATTGATGAAGAGGAGAGAGCCAGAGACGATTGCGGTAAGAGCGATGACGCGCCGCGGCAGATGCTCCGTACCCGAGAGTTTTACGAGGAAGGCTGCGCCAGGGATCACGTTATCCCGCGCCGCCGCCCAGACCGTACGGCTCAACGCCGTTTGCACCGCAATCATGCCGGAGGTGAAGCCAACCGCGAGTACGATGAGCAGGGCGCGCCCGACAGAGGGGCCAAGATCACTGATTAGCGTTGACGAGATCGGGTCCGCGATATTGCCGGACATGACCGCCGGGAAATTCGGTATGGCGAGGATGATGGCCGTGCAGGCATAGATCACGAGTGCGCCGACTGCAGCGAGCGCGAGGATCATCGCCTTGGGGATAGCCCGCCGCGCCTCCACGACCTCTTCCGCGATGGAGCCCGCCACCTCGAAACCGCAGATCGAATACCCGGCGAAGGCGACGACCTCCGTGAAATTGACCAGCAGCCATCGACCAGTGGAGCCGTGCGAGGTGCCGGCATCGAGAACAGGATCGAGACGGGGTTAATGTGGTGGAACAGGAGCAACACGGTGCCGATGCCAGCTGAGGCCGTGAGTTCACAGCAGAGTGTTAGGGTCAACAGGATCTTGAGTACAGGACCGGCCAGCATGTTGGCGCAGGAACCGAGGGCGAGGATCAGCAGGCCGACGCCGATGCTAAGGATCTCAGGCGGAGCTGTGATGCCAATGGCGCTAAGCAGATAGCCCGAGGAAGCCAGAGCCAGAAAGGCGAGTGAGAGCACCATGCCCCAGATATAGGCCCAGTTGGCAAACCAGCCGTAGCGGGGGCCGACAAGCCTGCAGGACCAGGCATAGACGCTACCCTGGAATGGCCAGCGAGAGACGAGCTCGCTGAACACGCAGGCGACGAGCAACTGACCGCCAAGTACCAGCGGGAGAGACCAGAGGAAGCCGGGTCCCGCCGCGGCCAAGCTGATGGCGAACACGGAATAAATGCCGAGGATCGGTGAAATGTTGGAGAAGCCGAGGGTGAAGGCGGACCAGAGCCCGAATTCACGGACCGGTTTATTGAGATCTGTCTCTGCGGGTGCATAAGCAGCCTGTTTCAAGTCCGACATGGAAGTTTTCCTTTTCTAGGCGGCGAGAGAGAAACATGGCTGTGTGACGAAGCGTTTTTTTGTTTAGTTCTTGTAATTTCAGAAGGTAACGCCGGCCTCGAGTGCACTCTGGACGACGTTGCGGCTCAGTCCGTTCGAACCCCAGGCAACATTGCCTGGGCCATAGGTGCCGGCGTTTAGCAGGTGCATGTAGCCAGCCGAGGCGCGCAGGAAGAGGTTTTTGTGTTGCCAGGTCGGCGTGAGCGAAAGGCCGAAACCCTCAGCATGGGGAGCGATGAACCAACGACCGAAGCCTGTGGACGTAAAATATTCCGCCATGCCGCCGAGCGAGTAGGGAGTGCCGGCGAAGTTGTAGTTGCCGAACAGGGCCGTGCCAAAATTGCTCGTGTATTTCGGTATGCCGATCGCCTGGTCCGGCTTTGCGTAGACATACTGCACCTCCGGCACGAGGTTGAGGTTGCCATGCGTGTACGAGTAATAGGCGCCGAACATCTGTGAATTGACAAAATAGGCACCGTAATTTGCGACCGTAGTCTGGTTGTAGGTCTGCGCGTTCAGCCCGGTGCGGCCGAGCTCGCCGCCATAATAGAGGTTCAGCACGTTGTTGCTGTTGAAGCTGTAGGTCACGAGCGCTTGCAGGAAGTTGAAGACGCGCGTGTCCCAGCCGTCGCCGAATTGGAATGTCGCCGTCACGGGGCCCTTTGTATAGGTCGCGGCAACACCGACATTCTGCCCGTTTTCGACATAAAACAGGGCGCTTGTGAACAGGCTCAAATTGTTCCAGTCGGCGCCGCTCTCGAAGCCCTCGAGCGAGCCGAGCTGACCAGCTGAGATGGTAACGGGCGAGCCTGGCGGTGCGATCGTAATGTAACCGAGATAGATGGGGCTTGCGCGGTAGACGGTAACGCTGGCCTTGCTCGGGGTAAGGCCTAAGTAGGGGGCGCCGCCCTGGGGACCGATTTCCAGAGTAAACTGAAGGATGCCGGTCGTCTTCTGTAACTCCAGGAGCACGTTCGCGAGATTGGCGCCTGAGGTTTTGTCACCATCCGCGCTGGCGTTGGGATTGTTTTTGTCCGCGGTGCCGGAGAGGGCGTAGAAATAACCGTCCGCGCCGCCGGACAACTCAAGCTGGCCGAGCGGTCCGCCGTCGATCTCGATTGCCGCAGGGGGCGTCATCGCCCTGGCCCCATGCAGCGCAAGCAGCGACGCGCCCGCCGTGAGGATAAGACGAGATCTCGTTTTACTCATTCTTTATGCACTCCTGTTGTTGTGGTGTATTTATTTTATGTAGAAAATTCCGAACTATTTCCGGTTAGACGAAGGCGCTTCGGTCACGTGGAAGATGCATGCCGTGGCCCCTTGGTCCCACTAGTTTGCCGTCTCGCACCACGACGCGCCCGCGCACCATGGTGAGTTCAGGCCAGCCGGTGATCTCCATGCCTTCGTAGGGGGTGTAATCCGTGGCGTCGTGCAGCAATGCATGCGTCAGAGTCTGTTTGCGCTGCGGGTCCCAGATGGCGATGTCCGCGTCCGCGCCGACCGCAATCGTGCCCTTGCGTGGCGCGAGACCGTACATTTTCGCCTGATTGGTGGAGGTGAGGGCGACAAAGCGGTTGATGTCGATGCGCCCCTTCATCACACCTTCCGAGAAGAGGATCGGCAGCCGCGCCGCAACGCCCGGAATGCCGTTCGGGACCCAGCGGAAACTGGTGCGGCCGCGCGGCGTGAGCTTGCCCGAGGGGGAGTTGTAGCGGAACGGGCAATGGTCAGATGAAAAGACGGAGAACACGCCTTGCTGTAATCCTTCCCAGCAGGCCTGCTGGCTCTCGCGGTCGCGCGGTGGGGGAGAGCAGACATATTTGGCGCCCTCCATGTTCAGCCCTTCGAGATCCGCCGCCGTGAGCGTGAGATATTGAGGGCAGGTCTCGCCGAACACCTTGAGCCCCTTGCCCTGGGCGCGGCGGATCTCCTCCATCGCCTCGCGGTTGGAGACATGCACGATCATCACCGGCACATCGACGATTTCGGCGAGCGAGATGGCGCGGTGCGTTGCCTCCCGTTCCACTGCCACGGGGCGGGAAGTGGCATGAAATTTGGGCGCAATGTTGCCTAGCCGCTCCAGTCGGTCTGTGAGGAAGCGGATCGCGTCGTAATTTTCTGCATGCACCATGACGAGCGCACGCGTGCGCCGCGCCACGTCCATCACGTTCAGCATCTCGAGATCGCTCAATGCGAGGCCCTCATACGTCATGAAGACCTTGAAGGAGGTGTAGCCATCCTCGACCAATGCAGGCAGCTCTTGGCCAAGCAGCGTCTCCGTGACGTCGCTGATGATGAGGTGGAAGGAGACGTCCACATAGCATTGCCCCTCCGCCTTGGCGTGATAGGCGGCAAGCGCCGAGCGTAGTGGCCGGTCCTTTTCCTGCAGGCAGAAGGGCATGATGGTGGTGTTGCCGCCAAACGCCGCCGAGCGGGTGCCACTTTCGAAATCGTCTGCCATCACGATCCCTTCACCGGATGGCTGGGAGATGTGTACGTGACTGTCGATGCCGCCCGGCAGTACCCATTTTCCGCTTGCATCGATCGTTTTCGGCGCCCTACCGAGATCGGTACCAAGGGCCGAGATGCGGCCGTCGCTTATGCCGATGTCGCAGAAAAATGTATCGGACGCGGTGGAGATCCGCCCGCCGCGGATCACGGTGTCGAAACTCTGCATGATTTTTCCAGTCACATTGCAAATATTTTTGCTATTGGTCAGTGCATCGCGGCGCCGCCGTCTACGTTGATGCATTGGCCGGTGATGAAGGTAGCTTCAGGGCTCGCCAGGAAGACAATGGCGGCCGCTACCTCGTCCGGCTCGCCGATCCGCTGCATCGGGTTGCCCAGCTCCTCCTGGCGCAGCTCCTCGGGGATCGTGTCAAAATGCAGAAACGGTGTATTGGTTGGCCCCGGCGCCACGGCGTTCACCTGGATATCCGGGGCGAACTCCCTGGCCCAGGAGCGCGTGGCGGCGATGACAGCGCCCTTGGTCGCGCAATAACATGACATTTGTGCGCGACCGAGAAAGCCGAGTTCCGAGGCGACGTTGATGATCCGTCCACCTTTCGGAATGTGCGGGATCATCTCGCGTGTCATCAGGAACATGCCGCGGACATTCACGCCGAAGATGCGGTCGAAATCCTCGATGTTGAGTGCCGGCAGCGGCGCCTCTCCGTCCGCTCCGGCGCAGTTCACGAGGATGTCGATATGGCCGAGCCGAGCAACGGCGGTTGAAGCGGCCGCTTTCACCGAGGCCTCCTCGCGGAGATCGAGAGCGATCAGCGGCACCTCGGACGGTAAGTCGGCATTGATGTCAAGACCGATGACAGCGTGCCCTAGGGCGAGGAATTTGCGGGCGGCCGCACGGCCGATGCCGCTCGCGGCCCCTGTAATGACAACGGTTTTCTGTGCGCTCATTGTTTGATTTCCGCGGGTTTCACCTGGGCGATGATGGAATTGTCGATGGAGTTCGCGGGCAGGAGTTTCTGTGTCGCGGCGCCATTCTCGAGATTGAGCTCCATGATGGTATTGAAGATGTTGTAGAGAGCGCCTGGGGTGCCGGGCTCGCCTAGGGCCTTGAGCGCGTCGTTATAGTCGATGTAATGCAGCCCCTTCAGGCTTTGCTCGAAGGCCGAGGTGGAAAGCCCGTAATGTGGGGCCGCGAGTTTCGAGAAGCTGGCGGCGTTCGTCTCGTAATAGGCGGTCGCTTGGTAGAGAGCGGTGAGGAAGCGGACATATTTCTGTGGATCCGCCTTCAGATCCGCAGCCCGGACATCGATTATATCGACAACATAACCAGGATATTCGGCGGAGGAAGAGATGATGTGCGGATGGCGCTGCGGGTTCTGATCTACGGTCTGTGACATCTGAGGCTCCGAGGTCGTGACCGCGGCGACATCCTTGTTTGCGAAAATCGCCACGGCATCGCCGGCATCGGATTCGCGCAACTGCACATCCTTAAGCGAAAGCCCCGCCTTTTTCAAATCCATTTGCACCAGAAGCATCGCAGGCAGGGTTGGCGATTCGGCCAAGACTTTGCCCTTGAGGTCGGCAGCCGTATGGATCGAGCCATCAGCGACCGTGCCGTCTCCACCGAGGGATTCGTCGATTTCACCGATAATCTTGCCGCTGGTGAGGCCTTTCGGTACATCCTGATATTCACCGACCGTGAACATTGCCATATCGGCATCACCACGATCCATGGCTGCCATGATCGTTGGTACGTCATCTTCGAACGTCACCGAGACGTTCAGGTTCTGCTTTTTGAAATAGCCGAGATCTTGTGCAACCATGACCGGTGCGAAGCCCGACCAGACGGGGCAAAGGACCCGGATCGTGTCAGCAGCTTTGGCAGGAAGGCTGGAGGCGGCAGCGAGGCAGACGGCGCTGGTAATCATGAGCAGACGGCGGGGTTTCATTTTTTGTCCTCTTTTGTTCTTGAATGAGAAACGGGTGAGACTTAGGGCATCACGGTTCCGCAATTTGGATCGAGCGTTTGGCCCGTGTAGGCATCGCCATCATCGCTGACGAGAAACAGTACTGAGCGCGCGACATCGCGCAGTGTGCCCCAGCGTTTCAGCGGAATGAGGTCGCGTGTTTTATCGGTGTATTCCGGACCATTCCGGAATTTTTCGGTCGCGGTAGGCCCCGGAGCAACGGTGTTTACGGTGATCTCCGGCGCGAAGGCGAGCGCTAGAGACTTCGTCAGGGTACGCAACCCGGCTTTTGCCGCTGTGTAATGCGGCAAAGCTGGATCTCCGCCGTAGGATTGTTCGGATGAGATGTTGACGATGCGGCCCCAACCGGTACGGCGCATCTGAACGGCGGCGGTGCGGGCGAGAAAGAATGGCCCACGCAGGTGCAGTCCGATCATCTCATCGAAATCTGCTTCGGTGATGTCTTCGATTTTTTGATGACGCGAATGGCCGGCATTGTTGACTAAAATATCTAGCCGCCCGAATCGCGCGACAACAGCGGACACCAGATCTTCGCAGGCGGCGACGCTCGTTATGTCGGCATCGAACGGCGCGGCTTTGCTGTCGAGCGCCGCGATGTCATCAGCGAGAGAAGCGGCCTCCGCCTCCCGCCGGTAATCCGCGATCGCAATGTGCGCACCTTCACTAGCGAGCTCAAGTGCGATTGCACGGCCGATTGAACCTCCGCGGGCGGCACCCGTGACGAGGGCAATTCGCCCCTGCAGCCGTTTCATACGTAAGAACCGCCGGTCGTGAACCGGCTGCAGGCTGGACCCAAGGCTTCAGCCATCGCACTGCCCCTTTCGATTTCAAAACGTGACGCCACGCCACGTTGATTGAAATGTTCAAGGCAAGCTTCGTGCCAAAGCGAAACTTAGATCGTTGTGGTCGTGTTAAGAGCCCGCAGAACGGCGGCCGCGGTGTCGCGCGTATGGTCGTGCAGCAGGCGGCTGACGGCCCCATCGTCATGTTCGCTGAAGGCGTGGATCAACGCTTCGTGCTCGGCGGTTGATTCCGTCCATCGTGCGTCTGTCAGGTTTGCCATTGAGCGCGCACGCAGGATGCGCCCTTGCAGGGACTGGTATGTGGCGAGCATCACCTTGTTACCAGAGAGGCGCACGATCTCATGATGGATCGCCTGATTGTCGCTGAAATAGCGTGTACGCTCGCGGGTATAATAATGGCTCATCAGCTGCTCGTGCATGTCACGCAAGTGATTGATTTCTGCCGCGGAGGCGCGCTGGCACGCGAGCGCGCCGGCGGCCGGCTCAAGGATCAGCAGCAGTTCAAACAACTCGGCGATCTCATCCGGATCGACAGGGCTAACGAGCGGCGTGCGGTGTGGGCGCAGCTGCACGAGGTTTTCCGAGGCAAGGACTTTCAACGCCTCGCGTAATGGCGTGCGGGAGATTCCGAGGATTCCGCACAGATCAGTTTCGGAGATCACCGAACCCGGCGGCAGCTCGCCGAGCTGGATCATCTCCCGCACTTTCGTCACGATCTGCTCGTGAAGGGAGAGCCGCAAAACGGGTGTGATCTGGCTTACAGCGCCGTGCTCCAATTCCGCCGTGCGGTCTGCCTCCGTCATGGGCTCCATGCTCATCCTGATTTTCAACTCGGCCTCCTAATTAATCGATAGAGCCATAAAAGGCTCGTTAGTTGAATATAAAATAAGCACAAGCTCAATTTAGCTGCAAAATGTTATGGTTTTCTCCATAATATCTAATTGCGTATTAAGTTTGGTCCGTGCTTTAAGCTGTTCTGTATCACCTATAACGCGAATCCCGAAACAGCGGAGTCTCTCGTTGTCCAACGATCAATGCATAATGATGGATCAAATGACCTGGCCCGAGTGGCAGGAAAAAGTGGCGGCAGGCGCTCCCATTCTGCTTCCTGTGGGCTCTACCGAACAGCACGGGCCACAACTGCCGCTCGGCACTGATGTTGTGATACCAAGATCCATTTGTGAACTTGTGGCGCCGGCGGTGGGCGGAATCGTGGCGCCTCCTGTTGCCTATGGTTATAAATCTCATCCAAAATCCGGAGGCGGGCAGGCTTTTCCAGGTACGACCAGCCTTGATGCGCACACAATTTCGCTCGTCATCCGCGACATCGTGCGCGATCTCGGTTTGCATGGCGTCCGCCGCGTTGCCGTCATCAACGGGCATTTCGAAAATGCTTGGCCGATTGTGGAGGGCCTGGATCTTGCGGCCCGGGAGCTGAAGCGCGACGGTATCACTGACATGGTGATGTTGCGGCTGGAGCTCGGAGATTTCCTTCATCGCTCGACGCTCGACCGCATTTTTCCGAACGGATTTCCTGGCGTCGAGCTTGAGCATGCGAGCTTGCTTGAAACTTCACTCATGCTGGCGCTACGCCCGGAACTCGTGAAGACGGACCGGATACCTGCGGACGGGCCGGCGAAATTTCCGGTCTATGACCGCGTGCCCTTCAACCAAGTTCTGGTACCAGCCTCTGGCGTGCTGGCGGATGCACGCGGCAGCCGTGCGGAGATCGGCGAGTGGATGATCAAGGATCATGTAGAGCTGGTCACCGCGGCGCTGCGCGATGGATTTGGAATCTAACGTATAGTTAGGAAAATGCGAAGCATGGCAGCTAATACCGAACAGGCGTTAATCGGCGATGCGACGATATCCGCCGTGGCGAAGCCCCAGCAGAAACGCAGAACGAGGGCGGCCTCCGCTTTCGCGCTACGGCGCCCCTTGGCGCCCTGGACCTCGCGTGCCATCGCCGTAGTTGCCTGTGTCGTGCTGCTGCTCGCCTGGGAAGCTATAGTGGATTTTGGCTGGACGGATCCTGTATTCCTGCCGGCACCCAGCACCATCGCGGCAACGACATGGACCATGACCGTGAATGGTGATCTGCTGCAGAATGCAGGTGTTTCCGTCGCGCGCGTCATGGTCGCCTTCATTCTTTCGGCGGTCATGGCGGTACCGATCGGTATAGCCATGAGCGTATATCGCCCGGTCGGCGCGGCGCTTGAACCGGTCATTGATTTCATTCGCTATCTTCCGGTTCCGGCACTGGTACCGCTTAGCATCATCTGGTTTGGCATTGGCGAAGAGACGAAGATTTTCCTGCTTTGGCTTGGCACGTTCTTCCAGCTGGTACTGATGGTGGCTCAGGACACGGATCGGGTTCCGCATGAATATTTCGAAATTGCCTCGACGCTCGGCGCGAAGCCGTTCGAGATTTTGCGCTTCGTGGCCATACGTGCCATGCTGCCGAGTCTCGTCGATAATTTGCGCATCACGCTTGGCTGGTGCTGGACCTATCTGATCATTGCCGAGATCGTCGCGTCAGACAGCGGACTTGGCTTCGTAATCTGGACGGCGCGGCGCTTCATGGAAATCTCCCAGGTAATGGCGGGGGTTGTGTTGATCGGTATCATCGGTCTTGTTTCTGATCAGATGCTGCGCTGGCTGCATCGTAAACTGTTCGGGTATTTGCGCGCATGACCGTACCCTATCTGCAATTTGACAATGTGACCAAGACATTCGGGGCGCTTGAGGTTGTCTCCCCGCCGTTTAGTCTTGCCATTCCGCATCATCAATTCGTGGTGTTCCTCGGCCCATCTGGCTGCGGCAAAACAACGCTGATGCGTATGGTTGGCGGGCTGGAGACGGCAAGCTCAGGTGAGATCATGCTGCAGGGCGAGCCAGTGGGTGCGCCTGACAACCGCCGCGGCATGGTTTTTCAGTCTTATTCCTCATTCCCATGGCTCACCGTAGCGCAGAATGTCGCCTTTGGTATGCGCTTCAGACGCGATCTCACGGCGGCGCAGATGCGCGAGCGGGCATTGCATTATCTTGAGCTTGTAGGACTTTCGGAGTTTAGCGGAAGCTATCCGAACCGCATTTCAGGAGGCATGCGCCAGCGCGTTGCCATCGCCCGCACGTTGGCGACGGGATCGGACGTGTTGCTTATGGATGAGCCGTTCGGTGCGCTGGATGCGCAGCGGCGCGAGCAGCTCCAGGTGGAACTGCGGCGGATCCAGAAGGAGGAGCGCAAGACCGTCATCTTCGTCACCCATGATGTCGAGGAGGCAGTGTATCTTGCTGACCGCATCATCGTATTTTCGCAGCGCCCGGCATCGATCCTTCAGGATATTGACGTCACCGCCGTGTTGGGCGACGATCGGCCATTAGAGCTGCGCGAAACGCCTGAGTTTTTGAAACTGCGGAACGCCGTGCTGCACGTGGTACGGGCCGCCTTGGGAAATCATCAATGACTGATTCCATCATTCGCGGACGTTATGTCATCACCCGCGCTGTCGGTCGCCACGGCGCAGAGATCATCGAGAACGGTGCGGTGCTGCAGCGCGGCGGCAGGATCGTTGAGATCGGAGATTTCCAGACCCTTGCGGCGCGCGCGCCGGAGCTACCTGTTATCGGCTCTGGCAACGAGGTCGTAATGCCCAGCTTTGTCAATGGCCATCACCATGTTGGGCTGACCCCCGTCCAGCTCGGCTCGCCGGATATGCCGCTGGAGCTCTGGTTCGCGACGCGCATGGTCACGCGCGAGGTTGATCCTTACCTCGACACGCTTTACTCGGCATTCGAGATGATCGCCTCTGGCGTGACGACGGTGCAGCACATTCATGGCTGGGTACCAGGGGATCTGCCGCGCATCGAACATGTCGCGAACGAGGTGATCCGCGGCTATGAGGCGATCGGCATGCGCGTGTCCTATTGCTATGCGCTGCGCGACCAGAATCATCTTGTTTACGGTCCGAATGAGGAGTTCCTAGCGTCCGTTCCGAACGATCTGAAGCCGGCGCTAGAACGTCATTTTGCACGCTTCAAGTTCGGCGCCACCGACATGGTGCAGATGTTTGAGCACCTAACTGCGCAGCATGCCGGTAAGGCACGTGTGCGATTGCAGCTGGCGCCCGCGAATCTGCATTGGTGCAGCGACAAGGCGCTTGAATTGCTCGCGGAGACATCGGCGCGGCATAACGCGCCATTGCATATGCACCTGCTGGAGACCGCGTATCAGAAAGAATATGCGAAGCGGCGTGGCGGCGGCACGGCGGTAGAGTATCTCGCCAAATTTGGCCTGCTGAATTCCCGCCTCACGCTTGGCCACGGCGTGTGGCTGAGCGAAGGAGATATCGAGTGCCTGGCTGACAGCGGTGCGCATGTCTGCCATAATTGCAGTTCGAATTTCCGCCTGCGGTCCGGTATCGCGCCGCTCAACCGGCTGGAGGAACGCGGTGTCAACCTCGCCATCGGCATCGATGAAGCCGGGATTAATGACGACCGCGACATGCTTCAGGAGATGCGCATGGTGTTACGCGCGCATCGCACACCCGGCATGGACGACAGTGTGCCCGGCATGGGCCAGGTGCTGCGCATGGCGACCTCGGGCGGTGCGCTCACCACCCCCTATGGCGCGGAGATCGGTGAGCTCATTCCCGGGCGGGCGGCGGATCTTGTGATGATCGATTGGTCGCAGATCAGCTTTCCCTATCTCGATGAGGAGACGCCGGTGCTGGATGCGGTGCTGCAGCGCGCGAAAACCCAAGGTGTGGCCACGGTTATGGTGGAGGGCGAGATTCTCTACCAAAACGGCCGTTTCACGCGTATCGACCGTGACGCCGCGCTGGCAGAGCTCGCAGAGCGTTTACGAAAGCCCCGCAGCGAGGAGGAGCAAGAGCGCCGCCAGATGGCGCATCGGCTGCTGCCGCATGTCCGCGCCTTCTACAATGAGTATTTCGATCCCGCCGCGCATGTTCCGCATTACCGCCAGAGCTCGCGCATCTAAGAGTTGTTAAACGCCCGTCACAGATAAAGGTTGTCTTTCCTATGCCTTCCAATGTCAGGCTCGGCATGCTCACGCCGTCCTCCAACACTATTCTTGAACCCATGACCAGCCGCATCGTCGCGGCGCTGCCGCATGTCAGTGTGCATTTCGCGCGTTTCCGCGTGGTCGAGATTTCGCTTTCGGCGCAAATGCTGGCGCAGTTCGACGAGGATGTGATCTTGCAGGCGGCGGAACGCCTGGCGGAGGCGCGGGTGGATGTGATCACCTGGAATGGCACCTCCTCCGGCTGGCTCGGCCTTGACAGGGACGAGGAACTTTGCCGGCGCATCACCGCCGCTACTGGCATTCCGGCCACGACCTCAATGCTGGCGTTGAACGAGGTGCTCGCTGCCGCGGATGTTCGCAGCTACGGGTTGGTGACGCCGTATCTGGACGATGTACAAGAGAAGATTCTCGGCACCTTTGGTGCGCTCGGCTATCGTTGTGCCACTGAGAGGCATTTCGGCCTCAAGGAAAATTTTAGCTTTGCCGAGGTGAGCGACGAGACGATCCGTAGCGCCGTGCTGGATGTCGCGCGGAGCAAGCCGGATGCCATTGCAGTCATCTGCACCAATCTCCACGCGGCGCATCTGGTGGAGGCGCTGGAGCGGGAATGCGGCATTCCGATCTATGACACGGTTGCCACCGGGGTCTGGAGCGCCTTGCGTGCCGCAGGCGTGCCCGCCGGCCTCGTCACAGGGTGGGGCAGTCTCTTCCGGCAACCTTGGCTAAACGAAAGAAAGGCTGTTTAACATGGCATCTTCCACATTTCCGCAACCAAATGTACCCGCCGGCACGGTATCGGGCGATCTCGCCGGCAAGCATGTCATAGTTACAGGCGTTGCCGGTGGTATCGGTGGATGCGTCGCGCGGCATTTTGCCGCGGCCGGGGCGCGCGTTAGCGCAGCCGATATACGTGAGACCGCACTGCGCGAGGCCGTGGACGGACTAAAGGCCGAAGGCGCCGAGGTTGAGGCGTTGCCGGTCGACATCTCTGATCCTGCCTCCGTGCGGGAGATGGTGGCCAAAGCCCGGGCGGCGTTCGGCCCGGTGGATGCGCTGATTCATGCCGCGGCAATTGATGCGCCGCGCGGATTGGCCTGGGAGCTTGAGGATTTGCACTGGCGCCGGATCATCGATGTTGACCTCAACGGCGCATTCTGGTGTGCTAAGGCCGTGATCCCGGAGATGATCGAGCGCCGGCAGGGGCGCGTGATCCTGATCAGCTCCGTCTCGGCCAAGATCGGTTCGACCAGCACTTCCTGCGCGTACAACGCCGCCAAGTCAGGGATCGTCGGCATGGTCATTGGCCTCGCCAAGCAGTTGGAGCAGTATAACGTGCTGGTAAATGCCGTAGCGCCGGGTTCTATCGGCACCGGCGAGCCGATGATCGAGGAAGAGCTGGTCTACGAGGCCAGCAATTATCCTCTGCCGATCGTTGGGCCAGACCCGGTGGCGCGCGCCTGTCTCTACCTCGCGGGCAGTGGTGGCAGCTGGACTAGTGGCAGCGTGCTGAACGTGAGCGGAGGACGACTACACGGTTGGTAAGCGCAATCGGAAGCTGCCACCGTTCACTTTCTTGAGGTCACGAGAATGGCCTCGGCGATTGCCTGCAAGACGAACGTCTCTTCCATCGCGGCGAGTAACCTCGGTGTTAAGAGAATGACGCTTATGCTTGAGTTGAATTGAGTATTTGGAGGACAGACATGGCACAAATCGTTGCTGCTCTGAGTATGTCGCACTCGCCCGGCGTCCTTGGCTGGCCTGATGCCCCTTCGGCGGAAATATGCAAGAAAATTGCCGCTGCGCACACTGAATGTGCACGTCGGCTGAAAGAGGCTGAACCGGATGTAATCATCGCCTTTCTTGATGATCATTTCGAGAACCATTTCCGCAATCTGATGCCGACTTTTGCTATCGGCATCGCGTCGTCACATAGCGGTCCGGCCGATTATATGATGGAGGCTTTGCATTTCAATAAAAAAGTCATTCTACCCGGTATGCCGGAACTCGGCGAGACTCTGTTGCGTGGGTTGGTGAAGCAGGGGTTCGATGTCGCCCGAATGGGTGAGGTCGAATATGGTAATAACCTTCTTGTGCCGTTAAAATTTTTAAATCCTGAATTTGATATTCCGGTTTTGCCTATCTATACTAACGTATTTTCTCCACCTTTACCATCGATGGCGCGCGCGTATGATTTTGGCGCTGCAGTACGTAAAATTATTGATTCCAGCCTTGATGATAGCCGCATCGCCTTCCTCGCCACCGGGGGACTTTCGCACTGGCCGCCGGTTTGGACCGAGGGCGCGCCGGAGGATGATGAGTTTTTGCAGCGCATGAAACGCTACCAGACCGAAGGCCGGCATGTGGCGCAGGAAGACCGGGAGCTTTATTCCGATCTCGCTCGCTACGAGATTGAAATGGCATCGAAGATGCAATGGCCTTTGCGCACCCAACACCCTCTGATAAACGCGCATTGGGATCGAGAAGTGATCGAGCTGTTCGGTCGCGGTGACATCGCGGGGTTACGAGCGATGTCGTTCGATGAGATTGAGCAAGGTGGCGGCCATGGGGGCCACGAGATTCTGAACTGGATCGCCGTTATGGGAGCTATGGGTGGCGCACCGGCCCATATCGTCGCCTATGAGCCGGTCATGGAGTGGATCTGTGGCATGGGCTACATTGCCTATGACGCACCCGGCGGTAAACTTGGGCAAGCCGAACCCCATGCGCGGGCGCCAGCAAAGTAGTTTTGTGTTTGGGGCTGCTGTGACCTCGAGATGTTCTGCTGGGGCGCCTGCTCTCGCCGCGCCATGCCCCCTGCACGGTGCTGGTGCTCGGCCCGGCGATACGTTTGGGGTGAGCGAGACGTGTTATCGTTATGCGCCCAAGCTGGTCGGCGAGAATAAGGAGATCGCTGATCTGCTGGTAGGGCTGACGAATGCCAAGCGGAATGGGGGCTTTGGCCCATGCTTTCTGTATTTGCGTAATGTGCAGGGGCGGCCGTGGAATCATAAACGCGTCTATCGCATCTACCGTGAGTTGGAGCTGAACCTGCGGATCAAGCCGCTCGGTCACGCCAATCGGCCCGCTCCGGTCAATGGCTAACATTCCGCTTCGCGCCCAACCCGGCTATAACAGGCATTCCGCCACTCTCATAACCGGACCTTCTTCGAGAAAAGGGTTCGAGCCTAGCCACCGATACGATAGACTTATGAAACTGTTGACATAGCTCAGGCGATCAAGGAGCTTGAGCACGCCGCACCCAGAAGCTTGTTGCTCCATAATAATATCAAACAGCTATTGGCTAGGGAAATGCTATGAAACAGCTACCTAAAATAGCTCTCGGCTTGGTTCTTTTCCTACATGCTCCGGCCTGGGCGCAGACTGCGCCGGCTAATCCGTCTTATGCCTTCGTCCAAGGCTATCCCACACCGACCGCCGCCCAACAGGCACGCGACGATGCGGATTTCCAGCGCGCGGTGATCGCCTATCGCTTCTGGTACCCGGCTGTTTCGGTTGAGGGCATTTTCGATGGCAACCGTAACATTGGTCTCAAGGACAACGAGACGATGGGCATTGCCGCGGCCGGGCCGCGCCAAGTCGGGCTCACGCTCAATTCCGACACACCCTACGCCTCCGCCACGCTCGATCTCTCCAACGGCCCGATCGTAATCGACATTCCGCCAGGCGCCTATATCGGGCTGGTGGACGATCATTATCAAAGCTGGATTCTGGATCTCGGCCTGCCTGGCCCAAACAACGGCAAAGGCGGCAAAAGCCTGCTCCTCCCTCCCGGCTACACAGGCGCGGTACCAGCCGGTTATCAGGTCGGCCGTTCGGCCTCATACAAAGTTCTGCTTGCCGTCCGTGCCCTACCGGTCGGCGGCAATGTCCCGGCGGCGTTGGACGCGTTGCGCAAGATCAAAATCTATCCGCTCGCCAGCGCCGCCAACCCGGTGCTCATGAAGACCGTCAATACGACCGATACCGATATGGACAGCTCCTCCCTACGCTGGGAAGACAACATCCAGTACTGGCAGCAGCTCGCCGGCATCATCAACACCGAGCCGCAGGTGCCGGCCTATCTGCCGATGTACGGCCTGCTCGCTGAACTCGGCATCGAAAAAGGCAAACCCTTTGCGCCCGATGCTCGGATGAAGGCCATCCTGGAGCGCGCGGCCATCGCCGGCCGCGCGCAGATGCTGGTCTCGGCCTTCGACAGCACGCGCCCAGACCGCATGGCCTGGCCCGACCGGAAATGGGAATGGGTCGGGCTGGTGTCCGGCAACGGCAATTTCATGACCCCGGACGGCATCGACATGGAGGCCCGTGACCGATGGTTCGCCCAGGCCATTGTTGCCTCCCCGGCCATGTTCCGCCGCACGCCCGGCGCCGGCTCGCTCTATTGGCTGGCGGCGCGCGACGCCACCGGCACTTACCTCGAAGGCGGCAAGAGCTATGAGCTGATCATTCCGCAACCGGTGCCAGACAAATTATTCTGGTCGGTGACGGTCTATGATGCACAGACGCGTTCGGAAGTTCAAACCGACCAGGGCAAGGCGGCGCTTCGCTCTCTGTTCGAACTGAAAAATATTTCCACCACCTCGCCCACAACGCTTTATTTCGGCCCCAGGGCACCCGCTGGTCACGAAGGCCAATGGATCAAGACCGTGCCCGGCAAAGGTTGGTTCGCTTATTTGCGCATCTATGGCCCGGAACAGGCCGCGTTCGACGGCAGTTGGAAGCCAGGGGATTTCGAAGAGGTGAAGTAAGGACTTCCAACGACAGCCTAACTGGGGAACCATTTCATGCGTTCTGTGTTGACATTGCTGCTGGGGATCGGGCTGACGCTCACTCAGCTTTCGCAGCTGCGCGCGCAATCCGCCAGCCCCGTGGACTCCCATTATGCAAACCTTGCCGCCCTCCCATTCGAAGGCGGTTACCCGACGCAGCAGGGCATCCAGACCTTGCACGACGAACTCATCTTCGAGCGCGGCGTGCAGAGCTATATCTGGGCCCTGCCCGCGCTGAATATCTATGCGATGAAGGAAGCCTCGGAACAAAAATTCGGTGCTGGCTACAATGTTCTTCCTATCTGGAAGGAGCGTCTCAACGCCAAAACATTGGTTACCACGCCGTGATCTACGCCATGGGGTACCTCAACCTCCGGCAGGACGGGCCGATGGTGATCGAAGTGCCGCCGGGGCTGCAGGGCATACTCGATGATTTCTTTCAGCGTCCGATCTGCTCCGTTGACAAGATAGACAGGCGGCAATGGTGCGGCGATGTTGGCCTGCCGGGGCCCGACAAAGGCAAGGGCGGCAAATATCTGATCCTGCCGCCGGACTACCAGGGCGCCATTCCCGTCAGCTACCTCACCTACCGTTCGCGCACCTACAATGTCTTCGTGTTCTGGCGCGGCTTTTTCAAAGACCCGTATCAGCTCGCCGCCCCGGTAAAAGTAATGGAGCAGACGCGCATCTATCCGCTTGGCAAAGAGGCTTCCGCCAAACCGATGGTATTTCCCGATGCCTCCAACGTGCCCGTGAACATGCTGTATCCGAAAGACGGTTCCGCCTTCGACATGCTGTCGCGCTTCATCAACAGCGAATATGCCGACCCGCAGGACATGGAAATGCGCGGCATGCTGGCTGCCCTTGGTATCATCAAGGGCCAACCCTTCCAGCCCGACGCGCATACGCGCACGCTGCTCGATGACGCCGCCAAAACCGCTGCCAAGATTGCGCTGGCCGGCTCCTTCGAGCCGCAAACCATTGTGCCCAATCCCAAATGGTACAGTGACCGGCGCTGGCTCAACGTCTTCCCAGTCAACGCCACTTTCTCTGGCGATACATTCAACTATATTGATCCACGCACAGGCTTCTTCATCAACGCCTATTCCGTGAGCCCGGGCATGGCGTTGAGCATGGAGAATGTCGGCGCGAAATACCCGGCCACATTCGTCGATGCGCATGGCGATTTCCTTGAAGGCCAGAACAGCTATAGGCTGAACCTGCCAAAAGACATTCCTGTCGCTTTATTCTGGTCGGTGACGGTCTATGATTTCGATAACCGCCTCCGGCTTGGACAACGGGCAGGCTTTTCCCTCCATCAACACCATGGACCACCCGGCCCAGAACGCAGACGGTTCCACAGACATCTATTTCGGCCCCACGTCACTAGGCACGGGGAAGAACTGGCTTCGAACTTTGCCAGGCAAGGGCTATTTCGTGATTTTTCGGCTATACGGACCGACGAAGGCTTTTTTTGATAAAAGCTGGAAACCAGGCGATTTGAAAAAATTAAGCTAGCCAATGTCTGCTTATCCTTATGGGCAACTCGAAAGCACACAGTCGCCTCTCGGCCCTATCCCGCCATATGCGGTTGTTCTGCATAGCGACCATGTCGGTTGCTCTACCAAATGAATTTGGTTCTCAAGAGACATTGTCACCCATGCTGTTCCTTTGGCGGTTCCTCAAGGTTACGATGCAGGCCCTGTCACCAGGCCGGATTATGGGCGCATCTGGGATCATGAGCTGGTCGCGGTGGTGATGCGCATCGCAGGCAACGGCACGGATGATACGGCACTGGAAAGTGCCCGGCGTGCTGGACTGGTCGAGCATGACCCACAACCCGTATGTGGATGTGACGAAGGAAACGACCACGCTCTATGCCAGCGACCGGGATGTGTTTCTGTTCCTGGTCGATGATACGCATCCGATCGAGGCGGGGAGGCTATCTAATGGTGATCCCGACTTGTTCTTTCGCGGCTTCTATTGCTGGAACAGCGAGGTAGGCTCGAAGACGCTGGGCATCGCCTCGTTTTATCTGCGCACGGTGTGCGCCAATTCGTCGCCTGCGCCGTTTGTCGCGGGCATCATCGACATGGCGGGTCTCGCCCAGAAGGGCGGTGCCGTCTATTCGCATCTGCGCATCGCCCGGTCGCCTTCGGAGGTCAATTCCATCCACGTCGCTGCCGGCAAGGCGGATCTGGTGCTTGGCTGCGATCTTGTCGTCTCGGGCGCGCGGAAGTCCTTGCGACCGTACGTGCCGGCCATATGCTTTTCGTCGCCAATACGGCGGAGGTAATGCCGGGAGATTTTGCTCCGTTCGGCCGATCCCTCCCTGCGGAACACCTGAAGCGCGCTGTGCGCAAGGCCGTTGGCGACGAGAAGGCCCATTTCTTCGACGCCACTCACACCGCGATGGTGCTGTTCGGCAAGTCGACCGGCGCCAACATGTTCATGCTCGGCATGGCCTACCAGCTGGAGGCCTACCGTTTTCCGCCACAGCGCTTGAGAAGGCCATCGAGCTCAATGGCCAAGCGGTGGCGATGTACATCTCCGCCTTTCGCTGGGGCCGCCGGGCGTGCCTTCTCTCATCCGCGGTTTTGGCCATGTAAAAGCTGCAAACGCCAAGCAGGCTGCAGAAGAGCGTACCTACGTCCTCGACGGATTGGAAATGCAGAAAGATGCGAGTGATGTTTATTCTGATAATGAAACAGTATGCGTCGTTTCGTAATCAGTGGTCCGAGCCCTCACTTATGAGCGCGTCGCAGCGGATGCTCTGTAAGCATCAGCGGTTCGCCGCGTTGCATTAAGCTGTGAGATTGGCATCCTGTTGCTGAATATATCATGAAAAATAGGAACCTCTCACCCGCAGAGACATTATAGGTTCAGAGTGAAATGCCCAACTTATTTAGCCAAGTTCGGTATAAGTGGTTTCGTGCCCCCGCAACGAACGACCCTTCCACGGGCCGTTTCCATTTGGTTGTGCCGCTTCTCTCATTGGGTGGGTACCGCCTGAGGATTTGAGCGCTGCGTTGAATTTTCTCGAGATAGGCAAAATCTTACATGGTGCGTGTTCCCGAAGGCCCACCGGCTGGTTGCCCGGTGGGCTCTTGGTGGGAATTCCAAGGTCACGCCGGGCATCTCCTCAACGGGTCGGTCGAGCCGGCCCGTTGATTTCACTGCGTGCTCGACCCACCAATGGTAGCCAAGCGCCAGGTTGAGAACGACGCCGTAGGTCAGGTAAATGAGCCAGAGTCCGGTCAGGAACTGCCACAGGCCAACCAGCCGTGCGCCGAGAGCCGATCCGGTGAAGCGCGTCGGAATTTCGGTGAGATAGATCAGCGTCAATCCGAAAAACAGGATGGCAACCGGGATGTCCCCAGCTCCCGCGAAGACGATCAGGCCGAGGATCGAGAGAAAGGCGATGGCGATCGCCATCCAGCCCTCGGGAACCGCGCTGGTGCCGATAAACCGGCGATGTCCCACCGCGAACCAATGTACGCCGTACGCCGTGAAGGCTACTGCCGCCATGTAGAGCGGCGCGGCATTAGTGAAGACGCCGAACCAAGTCAGGCCAACCATAAGATAGACGCCGGTGATGAACTGCATGAAGCCGGCCATCCAGACGGCCCACATGGCGACCGTCTTATCAACCGACGGGCTTGTTTTCGGAAATTGAAAAAGCGCCTGGCCACCCATCACCAAATAGCCAGTCGCAAGGCCCATGAAACCGATGGAGACAGGCCAAAACTTCGACGAGTTCGAAAACGACATCAAGAACTTCGTTGTGCATTTTTAAGCCTACTATCAATAGAAAATCAGATGCGCAAGGGCGGTCACCAGGGCGATCATCCAAGAGAAAGATCTCGGAGATGGCGCACGATCGCGTTACGGCATCCTTACGCCGTTAGCCACGCTAGGCCGGCTGCTTTCATCGACTTCTCGAGATCGCTGCCTTTGGTTGGGAATAGATGTTTGACCGGAAAACCGCTTTGCTCCAACACGTAAGCCAGGGCAGCATACTCACGGGGAAAACGTCGAATCAGTTCGCCATCCAAGGCCACAGGTCCGGCCGGGAAAGTAACGGACCCCATATCGTAAATGGCCTGACGATTAACGATTTTCCAAATCCCACCGCGCTTCTCGATCCGGTCGTAGAAGCGGTTATGCGTCATCGCGCCAACACCCAGGCTAACGTTTTCAGCGACAATAATGGCATTGGTTTCCGCGATAGCCCGGTCCCCGTGAAACGTGACGACAGGTGCAGTGATGACATGCTTCGTTCTCAAGTCAGAGGCACCCATGCGCATCGAGGCATCCACAAACTCGCTGAACAGACCTTCGAACCACGTCACCTCGATCGTTCCGTCAGCATGAAACAACTCGCGTAGGGCTTCCCATTGGGCAAGGTCACGTCGCATCCAGCCAGTCATAAGGTCGGCGATCGCCTGGCGGTCTTCGAGATTTGCAGTCATATCTGTCTCCGTATTTCAGCCCGTTTCGGGAACCTGGTGCCCGGATATTCAACACAGCTAGACTTAATGCAAATATATTGATATGACCGATTGATCACTTTATCTGATGAGAAAATTGGGGAATGGATCTCCGTCACCTGCGTTATTTCGTAGCGGTCGCTGAAGAAGGGCATTTCGGACGCGCGGCCGAGCGTCTGCACATCGTTCAGCCAGCCTTAAGTATGCAAATCCGTGCGTTGGAAGATGAGATGGGGGGCGCCCTGTTTACGAGAACAAGCAGGCGCGTTGAATTGACGGAGGCTGGCCGGCTGCTCGTCATAGAAGCGCAGCGTACGCTCGCGCAGGCGGAGCGGGCAAAAGAAGTCGTACAAACGTCGCTTCGAGGTGAGATCGGTACGATCCGACTTGGTTTCGTCGGCAATGCTGTCCTCACGGGGAGGCTGATGACTGACCTGCGCGCCTTCCATGTCCGCTACCCATCCGCCCTCGTCAATCTCCATGAAATGCCGCCGCACAGCCAGTCGGAAGCGGTTCTCGCGGGCGACCTCGATGTCGGCTATAGTCCGCGTGGCGGATTTGACATCGACGCCGGATTGACGGTGCACCCACTCATTACCTCGCCGTTCGTCGCAGCGATGGCGACGGGCCACCCTTTGGCTGGGAAAAAGCTAATTCCGTTATCCTCGCTAGGGAATGAGACGCTCATACTTTTCGGCGTCGAGACAAGCGACGATGGTCCTCTCGAGTTTCTTCGACGCGGCGGTTGCCACCCGAAGTCCATACTGCGGGTGTCGAGCACTTTGAGCGTTCTGGCAGCTGCGGCAGCAGGAATGGGCATCGCGCTGGTACCCGCCGCGCTTGACGCTTACAAATCCCCTACCTCACTTATCGGAAAATTCCTGAGTTGTTAGATGTCGCAGACCTTGTGCTGATCAGCAGGGCGCAGGAAACGTCAGGGGCCGTTCGCGCCTTTCTCCAACTGGCACGTGCGAACACCGCGGATTGAACGTCTTTTATACGAACGACAAGTAACGTCATGCCAACCGTTCCGTAAGGCGGTGGCCTTTGATCAAGCAGTCCTGCGCTTCCTGCGCAAAGGTCATCGCTAGTCATGGCGTGCCGGCCTTATCGGTCACGGGCACTAGTGGAAACTGGGATAAGGCTGGGCGGCGCACGAACAAGGAGATCAGCGAGGTAAGGATGCCGAAGGTCGCGATGGCGACCCAACCTGTGGTATATCCGTAAGTACTTGCGATCTGCCCGAACAGCCAGGGTATCGAGACGCCGCCGACCGCAACAATCGATAACATCAGCCCTGCCGCGGTCGGAACGTCGGCTATATCGATGCGATCATTATATAGCCCCGGCATTGATACCCAACCAACGAAACCGAGTATGGCGCCGCCGCCGATGATCACGGCCAAGACCTCCAGCCCGACGCCACCGGATACCGGGATCAGCATGAGGCCTACGCTTGTTACAATGCATGCAACGATGAAGGTTTTGAGAACGCCAAATAAACGGTCTGAAAGCCAGCCACCGATGAAAGAGCCGGGGATACCCGCTACGAGCAAAAGCACCCCAAGACCACTTGCAGCACTTGCGCTTAGGCCCAACTGCTTTTGCGCGTATTCCGGCAGAAGCTGAGCGGCGGTGAAATAGGCGCCATAGGTGCCTACGAAGCTAAAGCCGAGCAGCCAGAGATCGCGATTACCGAAAATACGTTTGAAAGAGGCGGTGTCCAGATGGTGGCCGCCCACAGCTTCGGCACGTGCATCCGTAGGATTGGGAAAGAGCTTCAACATCGCGAGGAATGTGAAACCGCTGACGGCGGCGCCGCAATACATTGCCTCACGCCAGCCAATGGCGGTCACTAGCGGGCCCCACGCAAACAGGCCGATGGCGGCGCCCACGGTAAACGCGACACCGGTAATGAGGCCCGTTGCCGTTACCAACTCATGGTCGCGGAACCAGGCAGTGGTCAGCCCGATGGCGCTGCCAATGTAAATCGACCCGCCAACGCCGGCGATGAAGCGGCCTAGAAGCAAAAACCCAAAATCCGGAGCCGCGGCGGTAACCACGACGCCGAGAGTCTCAAGGAGGAATTCCAAGAAGCAACGCGAAACGCATGCCATATGCCTCGGCGATCAACCCGCCAGGAATATGCGCGAGCCCGTAGCCCGCGATGAATGCTCCAATAATCAGACCGATTTGCGAAAGGCCAAGATGCATTTGGCCGATAATGGGACCGAAGGCTGGTACAATGTCGAACCAGTTCATGGTGAATTGTAGAAAGGACGCAAAAATAATCGTCAACGCGATCCAGCAATTCTTCAAGGCGGATATCCCTTCGGCTTTTTGCATCACGCAGGTCGCGCGGCTTTTATAACGCACGCTACATTATCATATATGATATTGTCTATCGTATTTTTTTCTGATATTGGTATATCATTCCAAGGTAGCGCCGTGGGAGTAGATATGAGCTTGGCGTTTGCTGCGGCCGATCCATCGCAATCTTTGGCGGACAAGACGGAAGCGGTGTTGCAGGCCGCAATTCTTTCGGGACAACTCAAACCCGGCAGTCGGCTTGCTCTGCCGGCACTGTCAGCACAGTTTGGCGTCGGCGCCACACCGTTAAGGGAAGGCCTTTCCCGGCTTGTCTCAAGCGGGCTTGTAACGCTGAGCGGCAATAAGGGGTTCCGGGTCGCTAATGTCAGCTACGAAGACCTGCGCGATATCACTGCAAGCCGCATCCTCATTGAAACAGCTGCGCTAACCCGTGCTTTTGAGCGCCAGGACGGCGACTGGGAAGATCGAGTTGCCGCCGCTACCCATCGACTTCTACGCATCATTCGCAAGGACGATACGATCCTGCTTGAGGGGTCACCCGAATTCGATGCTGCGCATAAGGATTTCCACGCCGCGATTATTTCCGGCTGCGGTCTGCCACGGCTGATGGCGGTGCAGTCCAGTCTCTATGATGCCGCATACCGGTACCGGCGGATCGTCGGCAATAACCGGCTGACGCGGGATTATGTTTTCGAGGCTCATCGCCGCCTCGCCGATCTCGTGCTGGCCAAAAACGTGCCGGCCGCCATTGCCGAACTTGAAGCTCATTTAATGATCACCATCGAGGTTGTGTACCATGACAGCGAAAACACCCGCGACAACGACTGACGAAACGCACGATCCGGCACGCCGCAGCTGGGTTCTGTCGGCGAACTCCGGTGACACCGATTTCCCGATACAAAACCTGCCTTTGGGTATTTTCAGTCTGGCGGATGGCGAACCGCGTTTCGGCGTCGCCATTGGCGATGCCATTCTCGACATTGGCGCCGCGCTGCGTGCAGGGCTCTTGTCCGGTACCGCGGCCGATGTGGTTGAGGCCGGTAGGAGCGGTCAGTTGAACGCGGTGTTCGCGATGGGGGCGGCATCACTCAAAGCATTCCGCAAACAAATCGGCCTCCTGCTCGACGCGCAAACGGCAGAGGGCCGTGAGGCGCAAGCTGTTCCGGGCTTGCTGCACGACCAAGCCGCCTGCGCCATGCATTTGCCGGTGCAGGTTAAAAACTACACGGATTTTTATGCCGGTATCCATCATGCCCGCGCCGCGGGCGCATTGTTGATGCCGGAAAACCCGTTGCCGCCGAATTATAAATTCGTCCCCATCGCGTATCATGGCCGCGCGTCTTCCGTGCGCGTCAGCGGCGGGGATATCAAACGGCCATTGGGTCAGAGGCCTGGCGCACCTGGCCAGACTCCAACTTTCGGCCCATGCGAAAAGCTCGATCTGGAGCTTGAAATGGGCTTCTATGTCGGCCAAAGCAATGCGCTGGGAGAGCCGATCCCCATGGCTGAAGCCTCCAGCCATATTGCCGGGCTTTGCCTGCTGAACGACTGGTCGGCACGCGACATTCAACGCTGGGAAATGGTGCCTCTGGGACCGTTCCTCGGGAAAAATTTCAGCACCACCGTGTCGCCCTGGGTTATCACGCTGGATGCGCTGCAACCCTTCCGGACCACCGCCTTCCCGCGGCCAGAGGGCGACCCAGCGCCGCTGGACTATCTCACCGACGAACAAGATACGCAGACCGGCGGCTTCGATATTGAACTGGCGGTGTTGATCCGTACGGAACGCATGCGGCAGGAGGGCCAGGCGCCGGTGACCTTGATCACCTCGAATGCCCGGCATCTATATTGGACCCTGGCACAGATGATTGCGCATCATAGCTCCGGCGGCTGTAATTTGCAGTCGGGAGACCTAATCGGCACCGGCACCATCTCCGGCCCGACGAGGCAGGAGCTAAGCAGTTTGCTGGAGCTGACAATGGGCGGGCTGGAACCCGCAACCCTGCCAAACGGGGAACAACGCGGATATCTGAACGACGGTGACGAGATATTCCTCACCGCAAAATGCCATCGAGACGGTTTCACCTCGATCGGTTTCGGTAGTGCGTCAGGTCGGATTGTCGCCTGACGGGCACCACTTAACGCTACCAAGGATAAAAGGGAGAAAAACATGCCGTTCCGGCTCATCGATATTTCAATTCCTCTGGAAAACGACGTACCGGCCGACCCGCCATTGCAGAAGGTGCGTATAAATTACCGCAAGCATGACGAGACGGCGGCCGATATTATCAGTTTTTTTCCAGGGCTGAGCCGGAACGATCTGCCGGATGGCGAGGGCTGGGCGGTGGAGACGGTTGAAATCTCCACGCATAACGGCACGCATGTCGATGCGCCGTGGCATTATCATTCGACGATGGATGGCGGTGTGCGTGCCATCACCATCGACGAGGTGCCGCTTGAATGGTGCTATCAGCCAGGCGTGAAACTGGATTTCCGGCATTTCGCGGATGGCTATCTGGTGCAGCCCGCGGACATCGATGCCGAATTGGCGCGGATCGGTCATAAGCTCCAGCCGCTCGAAATTGTCGTCGTCAATACCAGCGCCGGCGCCCGTTATGGCGGCAATGATTATGTCAACAGCGGTTGCGGCATGGGGCGCGATGCAACGCTACATCTGCTCAATCAGGGCATCAGGGTCGTCGGCACGGATGGGTGGAGTTGGGATGCGCCGTTCGTTCATACGGCGAAACGTTTTGGCGAGACAGCGGATGCGAGCCTGATCTGGGAAGGCCATAAAGCCGGACGCGATATTGGTTATTGCCAGATCGAAAAACTGCATAATCTGGAAGCGCTTCCAGCCGTCGGTTTTACAATATCCTGCTTCCCGGTAAAAATCCGGGCCGCGTCCGCAGGGTGGACCCGTGCGGTCGCGATTTTGCCCGATTAAAGCATTTTGTAGCTTCTGTGACCCCATTCCCGCTCAAACCAACTTTTGAAAACAACAGCTGAACCGGAGGCTGGTTTCTGACATTCCGGATCACCGTTTCGCCATACTATGATCAGACAGTGGCAGCTGCGATAGACGCCCGCGGCCTGGCCGGTCCAGACGGCCCAGTTCAACGGCCTTCACGTGGGGTGCCAAATCAGCGCGCGTTGCTGTTCTTAGAGCCTCTCGCCAAATTCAGGCATGACTTTATTCCCCTTAATGTTTTGCATGGCTCTTGCGTGTCTCCGCAGCCTTCTTCGCGGAGGCCGAACGTTCTGCGGCGCTGCGTGAGGCTGACGCCTTACCGCCGCGGATCCCACCGCGATGCGCCGCAGGGTGACCGGTATCGGCCCCCACACCTGAACCGCCGGCTTTGCCGCCGCCATCGTCCTTGTTGACCGTGGCCCATGCACGGCGCTCGGCCTCGTGCTCCGAGACGCCGCGGCTCTCGTAGCTCTGGGCGATGTGATCGGCCTTGCGCTCCTGCTTCTCGGAATATTTGCTCTTGTCGCCTCTTGGCATGATTGGATACTCCCAATTGGAATTATCGACGATGTATATGTGCTGAACTCTGCCTCTGTGCATGAACGCGCTATTAATAGGCAGTGTCGATTTCGACATACGGCGTTCTTGCGGGGCAGCGTGCTATGGCGAGACTAAAATCTCGCCGGTGATTTCGCCGAGATTTCGTACGCCGAGCATTGGCATGTCGCGGTCCAGCTCTTTTGCCGCGCGCCATGTTGGGTGGTAGGCTTTACGAAGACCTGAGCATCGCCTCTAGCCGTGTCGCATCCGCAGGGGCCCGGACCTTCATAGTCATTATCGAAATACATAAACACATCCCGCTTCTTCGCTCTGCCGCGTGGTGCATCCGGCACCAAGGTGGCATCCTCCGGCACATGGCCCCGCGCCCAGGCCAGCACGCGTGCCCTCCATGCGCCGAGCGCTTCATCGTCATATCCGTTGGCGTAAAGCTGCTCGGATCCATGCAGGCGGCAGTAGACAAAGTCGCTTGTCACATCCATCAGCCGGGGCCATTCCACGGTATCCGCACAGACAAGCGCTACATTCGCGCGTTGCAGCAATTTTATGAAATCCGGCCTGCGGAAACTCTCATGCCTGATCTCCACCGCATGTCGCAGCCGATACGGTATGGGGGGTACTGCCACATCCGGCCGTTTCAGCTTGTCATCATGCCCCTTGGCCAGTTGCGTCGCCGCTTTCATGTCATGAGGCAACATGCCGAGGAAAGTCTCAAATAGAGCCGGATCGAACTTCATGCTGGGCGGAAACTGCCACAGAAACGGCCCGAGTTTCTCCCTTAGCCGCAGCACGCCGGATGCGAAAAAATTCGCGAGCGGTCCCTCCACATCCCGTAATCGCCTGATGTGGGTGATAAAGCGCGGTCCCTTCACGGCGAACATGAATTCCGCCGGCACCGTATCACGCCAGTTTTCAAAACTCTCGGGCCGTTGCGTGCCGTAAAATGTACCATTGATTTCGATGGTCGAGAATTTCCCCGCCGCAAACGCCAGCTCATCCTTCTGCGGCAACCCCTGCGGATAAAACGAGGCGCGCCAGGGTGCATAGCGCCAGCCGGAAATGCCGATGCGTATCTTTGCCATTATCCAGTGGTGGTGTGGTGCGGCGGCGCCTGCAACTGTCCTTACGCTTAATTCCATTCCATCTGGTTTGTAACATGCCGCCCGCATCCCCAAATCCCGCCTCAACATCCGGGGGAAACATCATGGCCGCCGAAAAACGTACAGCACGCGACAAATTACTGACTAAAGCGCAGATCGCGGATCTCACCATCGCCCGCGCCGCCGATGGCACGACACATCAGACCGCGGAAGGCGATACCCCGCCTCTGACCACGGCGCAGGGGATTCCCGTCGCGGATGACCAGAATTCTCTTAAAATCGGTCCGCGCGGCCCCGTTCTGCTCGAAGATTTCGCGCTGCGTGAAAAACTCTTCCATTTTGATCATGAACGTATCCCCGAACGCGTCGTGCACGCGCGCGGTTTCGCCGCCCACGGCTTCTTCGAGATCACCGATCCGCTGCTCGCCAAACATTCGTCAGCAGACGTGTTCCAGCGTACCGGCGAGAAAACCCCCGCTTTCGTCCGGTTCTCCACCGTCGCTGGCAATAAAGGGTCCGCCGACCTCGCGCGCGACGTGCGCGGTTTCGCGGTGAAAATCTACACGCAGCAAGGCAACTGGGATATTGTCGGCAACAACATCCCCGTCTTCTTCATTCAGGATGCGGTAAAATTCCCGGACCTCATCCATGCCGCCAAGCAGGAGCCCGATCGCGGTTTCCCGCAGGCGCAGACGGCGCATGACAATTTCTGGGATTTCATCAGCCTCTCGCCTGAGTCCATGCATATGGCGCTATGGATCATGTCCGACCGCACCATCCCTCGCAGCTTCCGCTTCATCGAAGGCTTCGGCGTCCACACTTTCCGCCTCATCGATGCCGGCGGCAAATCCACCTTCGTCAAATTCCACTGGAAGCCGAAACTCGGCCTGCAATCGGTGGCCTGGAATGAAGCCGTGAAGCTCAACGGCGCCGACCCGGATTTCCACCGCCGCGATCTGTGGAATGCCATCCAGTCCGGCAATTTCCCGGAATGGGACTTCGGCGTCCAGCTTTTCGATGAGGCATTCGCGGATAAATTCGAGTTCGATGTGCTCGACCCGACCAAGATCATTCCCGAGGAACTGGTCCCCGTCAAAATCGTCGGCCGGCTGGTGCTGGACCGCGTGGTCGACAACTTCTTCGCCGAGACCGAGCAAGTCGCCTTCTCGACCGGCAATGTCCCGCCCGGCATCGGCTTCACCAACGACCCGCTGCTGCAGGGCCGTAATTTTTCATATCTCGACACCCAGCTGAAACGACTTGGCAGCACCAATTTTACGCACCTGCCCATCAACAGCCCCAAATGCCCGTTCCATACTTTCCAGCAGGACGGGCATATGGCGATGATCAATCCTAAAGGCCGCGTCAATTACGAACCTAACTCCTGGGGTGAGGGCCCGCGCGAAACGTCGGCAGGCTATCGTCCGGCCAACGAGCAGATCAGCGGCGACAAGCTTCAGGCCAAGGGCGAGCTGTTCGCGGACCATTACAGCCAGGCCCGTCAATTCTACATCAGCCAGACGAAAATCGAACAGGCGCATATAAAAAACGCCTTTACCTTCGAGCTGAGCAAGGTGGAAAACCCCGCCATCCGTGCCCGCATGGTGGCGCATTTGCTCAATGTCGACGAAACCTTAGCGCAAGGCGTGGCGGACGGGCTCGGCCTCACGGATCTACCGAAACCCGCCACACCCGCGCGCAAAATCATCAAAGACCTGCCGCCTTCAAAAGCCCTCTCCATCATCGAGAACGGTCCCAAAAATTTCAAAGGCCGCAAGCTCGGCATTCTGGTCACCGATGGCGTGGACATGAAACTTCTGGCCGCCCTGCAGGATGCCGTGCAGAAAGCCGGCGGCGAGGCCGAGCTTATCGCCCCGAAGGTCGGCGGCGTCACCTGCAGCGACGGGATGAAAATGCCGGCGCAGCAGCAGCTCGCCGGCGGCCCCTCCGTGCTATACAATTCGGTGGCACTGCTGCCCTCCGCCGAAGGTGTCAGCGCGCTGCTGAACAATCCCGCGGCCAAGGATTTCGTCAACGATGCCTTTGCCCATGCCAAATTCATTGCCTACGGACCGGATGCCGCTCCGCTGCTGGAGAAAACCAATCTCATCGAGGAAATCGACGAGGGGTTTTTGCGCCTCGACAATGTAGACGACGCCGCCGAGTTTATAAAACTCTGCGGCGGCTTGCGCTTCTGGGCTCGGGAGGAAAGGATTAAAGCTTAGAAGCGCGAGCCAAGCGGCGAGCGCTGAACAGTGGGCTGACGGGCACAGAGACAGGCTGGGTAGCGGGATGCCAGGCTGGAGCTGGAGGGTGAGGCTATCGCTTTAACGCAGGGTTTTTAGCAGGCGGCCGGGCGGCATGCCGAGCAGGCGGGTGAACATCGTCGTGAAGGCGCTGGGGCTCTGATAGCCAAGCTCCAGCGCCGTTTGGGTGATGGAGCGGCCGCGTGTCAGCCGGTCCACCGCGGTAACAATGCGCAGATGCTCCCGCCAGCGACCGAAGCTCACGCCGGTTTCCGTCACAAAGAGCCGGGCCAGGGTGCGCGTGCTGGCACCGGCCTGCGCCGCCAGTTCGGGGAAGCCGATCGTGCTGCCGGGATCGGCCACCAGGAATTCGATGGCCCGGCGCAGCCGCGGGTCATGCCCATAGGGCACGAACAGCACAGGCCCTTCCTCCGACGGAACGGCCTGGCGGACGATCAGCCGCGCCATCAGCAATGCTTCCTCCTGCCGTGCCTCGCCCGGCGGCAGCCGCGCCACCTCGCAGGCAAGCTCGCGCAACAGGCCCGAGACAGTGATTGTCCGGCATTGCCGGGGCAGGTCTTCGGTCAAATCCGGGTCCAGCAGCAGCTGGATCAAGGCAGACGCCTCGCTATAGCGAGCGCCATGGGTCACGCCGGGCGGCACCCAGATGCCTCGGCCTGGCGGCGCCAGCCACAAACCCTCCGCGCTCACCACCGTCATCGTGCCGCGCGTCACCACGGCCAGTTGCCCGTTGGGATGGCAATGCTCGGCAATTTCGGTGCCGGCCGCATGCTCCAGGAAGGAGCCGATCACGGGGGAGAAAGGAGACATGGCCTCGCCGCGCAAGAATTTGGCAGAAACAAGAAAGAACTCAGGTCTAACTTTGTCTAAATACCCGAAGCATTGGGCGGCTACAACGGCTGTCCAGCATGTCGGAGCTTTCAATGACCAAACCCCTCACCATCACCGGGATCGCAGGCAGCCTGCGCTCGGCCTCTTATTCTCGCATGGTCCTGCAGAGCATCGCCGCCCTCCTGCCGGAAGGCGCGCGGTTCGAGACGCTCGATATCGGCGCCCTGCCACATTATAATGAGGACCTCGACAACGCCGCCGCGCCGGAGGCGGTGTCCCGCAGCCGCGCCCAGATCGCGGCGAGCGATGCGGTGATCATCGTCACGCCGGAATTCAACCACGGCCTTCCCGGCGTGCTGAAGAACACGCTGGACTGGCTCTCCCGCCCCGCCTTCAAGAGCAGCTTCATCCACAAGCCGGTGATGTTCGCGACCATCTCGCCCGGCGCGCTGGGCGGCGTGCGCACCCAGTCGCATTTGCGCGAGACGCTGGCCTCCATGCTGTGCCGGCTGGTGCCGCTGCCCGAGATCGCGATCACCCATGTGGGCTCCAAGGTTGCCGCGGAGCGGCTAACCGATGAGCCGACGCTCAAGCATATCGGCCAAACCCTCTCGACCTTCCTGGCTGATTTGGCCCGCGCCTGAACCAAAGCGGGGTTGGCAGGCGGAATGCGCCGTCAACCCCGCATTTTGCTCAGGGGCAAAGGCGGGCTCGGCCTTGCCCTTGTCTGCGGCGGGGCGACCGTGCCGCGCGCTGCCCTGGCCTCGACTAACGCAACACGACCGACGGGTTCCACGTCACATTCCGGTGCGGCCCGCGCCCGTGCCATCCTCTTACGAAACATAAGGGACTTACCACGTGAAACTCCCCACCACGGGCATCGCTTTCGCGATTCTGCTCGGCGTGCTGGCGGCGCTGCCGCCGCTCTCGATCGATATGCCGCTGCCGGCACTTGTTGCGGTCACGCATAGCCTACACACGCAAGCGAGCTTGGCGGGGCTGACGCTCAGCCTGTTCATGGCGGGTTTCGCGGTCAGCCCGATTGTTTATGGCCCGCTTGCCGATCGCAACGGGCGACGGCCTCTACTGCTGGCAGGCCTGCTGATTTTCGTGGTCGGCGGTCTGGGGGCGGCCTCGGCGCAATCCATCGGAATGCTGCTTGTTTCCCGTCTGATCCAGGGCGCCGGGGCAGGGGCGGGGATGACGCTCGCTTTTGCGATCGTGCGCGATCTGTTCGAGGGCAAGGCCGCGCAGATGCGGCTAGCCTCCATCGCCGTGGTCGGGAATGTCGCACCGATCATCGCACCAACGATCGGTGCCGTGCTGCTCGGCTTCGTCGGCTGGCGCGGTATTTATGGCGTGACCGTCCTGGCCGGTCTGCTGCTGCTGGCCACGGTCGGACTTGGTCTGGCCGAGACCTTGCCGCAGCATGGCCGCGACCGCGCCGTGACCCTGCGCGGCTTGGTGCGCGATTATGCCAGCGTGCTCGGCCATCGCGGTGCCATGGCGAATATTCTTATTAACGGCCTCGGCTTTGGCTGGATGTTTGCCTATGTCACCGGCTCGCCGCTGGTCTTTTTGGGTGAGATGCATCTGCCGGCCGCTCTCTATGGCGGGCTGTTCGCCTGCACCGGCTCGGGCATCGTGGCTGGCGCGCTGCTGAACGGGCGGTTGGTGCATCGCGGGGTCAGCTCGGTGGGTTTGCTTGGGCTGGCCATTCTCGGTGCCGTAACGGTCACGCTGCTGCTCCTGGCCCTCACCGCCACCCGGCATGAGCTGCCACTGCCGGTGCTGATGCCGCTGCTGGTATTGGCCACCGGCTGTTTTGGCCTTGCCACGCCCAGCGCCTCGCACGGTGCGCTCGCCCCGATGCCAGCACTCGCCGGCATTGCCGGTGGCTTGTTCACCTCGGTGCAAATGCTGGGCGGCGCACTGGCCAGCCTGCTCGTCTCGCTGCTCTTCCCGCTGCTGGGCGCGGCGGCGATGACCGGTGTGATGGCGGCCTGCGCGCTCGCGGCCTTTGCCATCTACCGCTCCAGCCTGCGGCGGCCGAGCCTGGCTTAATGCACTGGCCTATAAGCTCAGGGGGAGGCCCGTGAGGAACCTCAGTGCGTAGTCGTAGTTTGGGCGGAGGATGGTCCCGTAGTGGAAGTGCTGTTGCTTGCCGATGCCGGGGGGGTAACCTGATCTGACGTAGAGGATGATGCCGCAGGCGTCGCTGTCGTTGCGGCAGACACCGGATTCTGCGCTGACAAGGCTGTGAGAGCACTTGTCACGGCGGCTGGCAGAGTTGGGCTCGTTTGAGTCGGAGTGGCTGCAGAGGAGGAACTTACCGGCAAAGTGGAACTCGACGTTCCTGGTGTGGCCTGGGCAGGCACAGCGCTGGTTTTGGCGGAAGATGCTCCTGTGGCTGAATTGCTGCTGCTTGCAGCAGCCTGGGCGGTGGCTGCGCCGGACGTGGAGGATGATGCCGCCGGTGTCGCGGTGGCCTGGGTAGAAGCCGGGTTCTGCGCCGCCGAGGCTGTGAGACCAATTGCAACGGCAGGGCAGAGTTGGTCCGCCTTGATTCGGAGCTGTCGTGGAACCGTTCGATGCTGCCTTACTGGCCGCCTTGGTAACCGCAGGCGTTGTTGTCTTGGCCGCCAATGCGGGATGTGCTGAGGTGGGCGCCGATGCCGCAACTTGCACGGTGTAGTCAGGCACAATCCTCGCCTGTTTGCTGCCGTCGATCACCAGCACGTGCTGCCCGATGGGAAGCGCCGTCTTGCTCGTCTGAGTGATAGAAACCAGGTTTCCGTTGGTTTCCTGGACGATGTATTCCCAGCCATTGGTATCCGCGATGGCTTGCTCGGCCGCCGCGCCGCCAACACCGCCGACCAGAGCACCTCCGATCGCGCCCAATGCCGTTACTTCCGGCGAGCCTGACAATTGTGCCCCCGCAACGCCGCCGGCGGCGCCACCGGCGGCCGTACCGATCGTGCCATCCGCGCTAATATGCACGTCCCGCACGCCAACAATCACCCCACGCTGCACAGGCGCCTCCTGCTGGGCGGCGTCGGCAGCATAGGTGTTTGGGGAATAGCTCTCGTGGCATCCAGCGAGGGAAAGCGGGAGGAGCCCCGAGAACAGGAAAAAAGGCAACGTAAGGCGACGCAAGGAAATGTCCGTGTCTTGAGATCGTGCTGCCGTTAATATAGCCGTTGAGAAATCGGCTGTCACGCTGGGGGCTGGCATTCCTGGCTGTTTCTTAATCAGCCGCCTCTTCGTTGCCGGCTCGCCGCGTTCAGTGGGAGGGAAACGGCACCATACGGCCTGCGGCTTCGTCCCAGAGCGCATAGCCAGGCGTCTTAAAGGCGTCGCGCAGGGTAAGTACCGTCACCGACTTCGTTTCCTCGACAAAATCATCATGACAAGCCTGCAGACAATAGTTTGGAATGCCGGGGTGCAGATGATGGATGTGGTGTAAGCCGATATTCGCGCTGAACCAGCGCATGATGAGCGGTAGTTTCAAGTACGAGGTGCTGTGCAAGGAAGCCTGATTGAAATTCCAATCTTCCGACTTTGTCCATTGCGCATCCTCAAACCTGTGTTGCACCGAAAACAGCCAGATTCCGGTGATGGCGGCAATCGCCATGGCGGGCAATTGTACCAGTGCAACACTCCTTACGCCGAAAAGAGCGATCAGCAGTGCGAACACGCCTATGAGCGCGATGTTCAGCGCGTAAACGCTGCGGCGCTCGCGCCGGCAAGACGCGGGGGTATCAAAAGGCAAACGATACAGCACAATGAAAATGATCGGCGGCAGCAGGAGGTGCATCAACGCCGGATGATGAGACACGCGGTACAGAAATTTCGCGGAGGGGCGGAGAGCGTTATATTCCGCCAGTGTCAAGCAATCTGAAAAAAAATCGGCCGGGATACCGCGATTGTCGAGGTCATTCCAACTTTTATGATGCCGCGCGTGCAGGCGGCGCCAGTAGGCGAAGGGCGTCAATGTCACCAGGCTGCAGGCGGCGCCGACAATTTTGTTCATGCGGGTCGATGGAAACAGAGAATTATGGCCGCAATCATGCTGAAACATGAAGATGCGGACGATCATGCCGCTTGCAGGCAAAGCGAGCGCAAGTGTCAGCCAGACAGAGACATGCACGGCCGCGTACATCGCCGCGATACAGGCGATGTAGAGGCTGAAAGTCGAGGCGGTCTGCCAAAATGCGGTACTAAACGCAGGAGCCCGATAGGCACGCAGCATCCCAGGTTTAAGGTCTTCGGTCGGCGGGTTTCGCATGAACAATCGAATTCCTGGATGTTTTGTAACCACTATATCTTCTTATGATCAAAGGATACAGTTTCTATGGGTAATCGTGGGAAGAAAGACCTTCTACCCAGTCCATAGGCCAGAATTCGGGATGCAACGCAACCGCGGGCGCCCAGAGGCGGAAAAACTAGCGCGCCGCTATGGAGTGTGGATGGCGCCCCCCGCAGGGTAGGGGCCTATGCCCGCCTGCCTGCTAGGCGCCAGTGTCCTCATTTGATCGTCAAGGGGGCGAGTCGCTGGACTGGTCTGCGGCAGCCAAGCTTGTCGTGAAGGTGTCAAGGCAGCAACACGGCTTCAATTTCAACGGGCGTAGCTCTCAGCGTGTCCACAGACGGCGATGTCATGAAAATATCAATCGCGGCCGATGGCGGCGTAAACCAGGTTCCCGCACCTTTCCCTGCCATGCTGTTCCTCCTGGCATCCTCTTGCGGCATTATCGTCGCCGGGCATTCCCTCCCGGCACTCGTCCATTTCACCCTGCATGACCTGGGAGCACCCAATGTCTAGCCTAATCTCGCTCGATGGCCTCCCTCCCGGGCGCCGCAGCTGGGCCGCCGTGGCCCAGCTACTCGGCGTGGCCATGTCAACTTTGGACCTCGCCATCGCTAACACGGCTTTGCCCACCATCGCCGGAAACCTTCATACCAACCCCGAAGCCTCGATCTGGATCATCAACGCCTACCAGTTGGCCCTCATCGCCACCGCGCTTCCCCTCGCGACTCTCGGCGATATCGTCGGCCACAAACGCGTTTTCCTCTATGGCTTGGTTGTGTTTACCGCAGCCTCGCTGGCCTGCGCCTTTTCCGACTCCCTCGCCACCTTGACCATTGCCCGTGTGTTCCAGGGGCTCGGCGGCAGCGCCATGATGAGCGTCAATTCCGCCCTCATCCGCTTCATTTACCCAAAGAGCGAATTGGGCCGCGGCATGGGTATGAATGTGCTGGTCGTCGCCACTGCTTTCGCCGTTGGCCCCACGGCCGCTTCGTTAATTTTGGCCGTTGGCCCCTGGCCGCTGTTGTTCGCCATTAACGTTCCCCTGGGCATTTTCGCCTTCGCGCTGGGTATCCGCATGCTGCCCGCCACGCCGCGCGCCAAATACCGCTTTGATTTTATTCTGGCCGCGCTCAATGCCGGTGCCTTCGGTTTATTAGTCCTGGGCTTGAGCGGAGCCGCGCATGGTGATGCATGGAAACTCGTCCTCCCCGAAATCATCCTCGGTTTCATCTTTGGCGCCCTGCTACTGCGCCGGCAGGCGCGGCACGCTGCCCCGATGCTTCCGGTCGATCTGTTCAAGATCCCCATCTTCACGCTCTCGGCCCTCACCGCGATCTGCTCCTTCGCTACGCAGGGCCTCGCCTTCGTCGCCTTGCCGTTCTACCTGGAACAGGTTCTGGGGCGCAGCCAGATCGAAACCGGGTTCCTCATCACCCCCTGGCCTATCATGGTCGCGCTGATGGCAAACCTGGCGGGACGGCTCTCGGACCGCTACTCAGCCGGCATGCTGGGCGGCGCGGGTCTTGCCATTTTAAGCGTGGGCATGCTCTTGCTGGCATTGCTGCCGGCCCATCCCAGCAGTTTTGAGATCGTCTGGCGCATGGCCATCTGCGGCGTCGGTTTTGGCTTCTTCCAAGCCCCCAACTTGAAGCTGCTCATGTCGAGCGCCCCGCCCAACCGCGCTGGCGGGGCCAGCGGCATCGTCACTGTCGCGCGGTTGATGGGCCAAACCCTCGGAGCTGCCTTGGTTGCCCTTTGCTTCTCATTCGCTGTCAGCGACGCCCCGATCCTGGCTCTGGCCATCGGCGCGGCCTTTGCCGGAGCCGCCAGCGTCGCCAGCTTCGCCCGTCTGCTGGTGCCACTCAGGGTCGAGGGTGCCGCCGATTAGGTGATTCGACCTGAGCATGATGTTGGCGAAGCCCGGTTCTGATACAAAGTCCCTCTTTCAGAACCGGCGCCTGCGGCCTAACCGGCAATCCGACCCCGCTGACCAACTCGTTAACAAGTCGAGCATATTGCCGGTTGCTAACATGATTGTCGTGAGGGTTATTCCTACGCAGCCGCTTCCTGCTTATTCCGGCGTGCCCGTACAGATCTGGACTCAGTAAACGGAATCGCTCAAAGCTATTGCTGTTCCGGCGACCATGCCCCCGCGATATTTATTAAAGGCTAAAGGCGAAAATGCAGTTGCAAACATTACCCTCAATTTTGCTTGCCTCCACCTTCCCGTCTGGTCTGCTCGATAAAATCGATCCTTCGATCGTCGTCCTGAGGTTCTCCGGCCAGTTGGTGGGGGCAAATCTCAGCTCCGAGGAGGCCGCTTCGGTCCGAGCACTTGTCACCATGGGGGCGTTGAAAATCGATGCCGCAACCATGGACCGTCTGCCAAATCTTGGCCTGATCTGCTGCTATGGAAGCGGCTATGAGGGGGTTGATATCGAGCAGGCGGTAAAACGCGGGATCATCGTTACGTATAGCCCGGCGGCCAACTCCTCGGCGGTTGCCGATCTTGCCATGGCGTTACTTTTAGCGGCAAACCGGCGCATCGTCATGGCGGACAAATTCGTTCGCGATGGGCTATGGCATGGTAACGCGGTAGGCCGAATGCCCGAGGTCCGGGGACTAACGGGGCGTAAGATCGGCATCTTTGGCTTTGGCGCCATCGGCGCCAAAATCGCCGCACGCGCGGCCACTTTCGAGACTGAGGTCGCCTATCATAGCCGTTCGAAAAAACCGGATGTGCCCTATGCCTTCCACGAGACACTGCAAGCCCTCGCCGATTGGGCGGATATTCTCATGATTGCGGTCCGTGCCGATGCAAGCACGCGCCACCTCGTCAATGCAGATGTGATGAACGCCCTGGGAGCGGAAGGGATTCTGGTGAACATCTCCCGAGGCTCCGTCATTGATGAACAAGCGATGATCGCACTGTTGCAATCCGGTGAGCTCGGCAGCGCCGGGCTCGATGTCTACGAACATGAACCGTTGGTACCTGACGCCCTCAAAGCGATTCCTCATGTCGTACTGGCACCGCATATCGGCGGCGGTACGCTCGAGTCTCACGAGGCAAGGCAACGCCTGGTCGCCGCGAATATCGAGGCGTTTTTTGCGGGCAAGCCAGTCATAACTCCGATTCCAGAGATGGGGCGTTAATCTGCCATTTTGACGAATTCATGGAGAAGAAGGTTAAAAAGCGGAAGCGCCTGAGCTGCTATCATCGTAGGTAGCGTGTGAATCGGCCCCCATGCGGCCCGCGGCCGGCAGCTGGAACGCGAAGATAGCGCCCTGCGGCAGATTAGGTTGGGCCGATAATTGTCCGTCATGGGCCTCGATGATTGTTTTGCAGAGCGAGAGCCCCATGCCCATGCCGCTGGATTTCGTCGTGTAGAAAGGCTCGAAGATCTGATCGGCCATAGCAGGGTCGAAGCCCGTGCCTGTATCCTCGACCGCGACGAGCACGCTATCTGGCAGCACGGGGTGAGTTCTGATTGTCAGCGTTTTGGAGCTGTCCTTGACCTCCGCCATGGCGTCCATAGCGTTCGTGATCAAGTTCAGCAGCACCTGCTGGACTTGCACCCGGTCCGCCAAGACCGGCGGCAACTGGGCGGACAGGTCCGTGCGCAGCGCCACGCTGTGCCGTTGCAGGTCGCTACGGGTCAGGGCGAGTACTTCCTCGATGGCGTCGTTGAGGTTGAGCTGGGTGAATTGCGGTTCGGATTTCACGGCGAGTGTACGAAGACTCTTGATCACGTCGCCGGCGCGATGCGCATCCTGCACGATGCGCGTTACCGCCTGCCGGGCTGCGTTGAGATCAGGCGGATCCCGGTTCAACCAGCGCAGGCAGGCATTGCCACTCGTGGCGACGCCGGCCAGCGGTTGGCTGATCTCATGGGCAAGTGAGGCGGCCAGTTCCCCCAGGGTGGTCACGCGCGCCGCGTGCGCGAGATCTGCTTGTGCCTTGCGCAGGCTCTCCTCGGCGCGCTTGCGGTCTGTAATGTCAACCAAGACCGCGCCAAAAACTGGCGGTCCCACCACAACCGGGGCCACGAAGGCGCTGGCATCCACCCAGACCACGCCGCCATCCTTGCGCCGGTAGCGCTTCTCGGCACGTTGTGTGTGGGGGATACCCGCAACGCGCTTCGCGACGACCACTGCGGTGGCAGCACGGTCATCCTCATGGGTAATGTCGATGGGCGAGAGGTTGTGCAGCTCTGTCTCTGAATAGCCGGTCATTCTTTGAAAGGCTGGATTTGCCGCGACATAGCGCCCGTGCGAACCTGTCACGGTGATGCCGACCGGGACGCTTTCAAACAGATTGCGCCAGCGCTCTTCGCCTAACCGCAAATCGGCATAAAGCCGGGCGTTCTCCAGCGAGATCGCCGCTTGCGACGCCAGCAGTTCCAGCACCGAGATCCGCGTGGGCGTGAACACATGCGACGCCAGGTTGTTCTCGAGATAGAGCAGGCCGATTAGCTCGGCCTGCTTCAGCAAAGGCAAACACAGCACTGAACGGACGCGCTTTTCCCGGAGATAGGCATCCATCGCAAACGGGTTCGGGGCTGCGGCATCGTCCAGGATCACGCTCTCCCGCGTCCGCAGCACGGTGCGCAATATGGTTTCCGGCATCTCGTCCGGTGCCACCGCCTCCTGCCCGCGAACGACCTCGACCGTCTTATGATTGGTTCGCGCCACTGCCGCGAGCTGCGGCGTATCACCCCGCAGGAGAATGAGCAGGCCGCGTTCGGCGCCGGCATGTTCAAGCGCCAGCGTCATCAGAGTTTCAATGAGCCGGTCCAGGAGGATCTCACCGGATACGGCTTGGGCGGCACGCAGCACCGCCGCAAGCTCTAACCGCTCGGGGGCCGCGCCCACGGTGGCGGTGGGCAGTAGCGGTGCCGATGCCTCGCGGAGCCAGGGATGTGACCGCTCGAGTTGCCGTACCTTGCCATCGGCTCCCCAACGAAGATAGCCGTAGCGGGCGTCTTGCAAATACATACGGGCAATCTTCTCGAAGCCACGCGCCGCGTAGAAGCTCGCGGCGAGCTCGTTGGCGAGCGCTTCATTATGGACAAAGCCGTTGGCGCGCGCCGAGCGGATGGCTTGTTCGTACAGACGTTCGGCATCGAGCTCGCGGCCCTCCAAACGGGCAATCTCGGCGCCGACCAGCGCGGCCCGGTTCTCGAAATTGTCGGGGCAGTTCACCGCCCAGAGCTGGAGTTGCTTGTGACACGCAACGACAATGTCGAGGTACTGCTGCTGCTTGCCAGCTGCGGCCTCCTTGCTGAGGGCTGCCTGAGCCAGCGCACCGTAAAAGTAATATTCCGCCGTTTCGAGCTGCGAAACCGAGGTCCACAGCAGTGGTTGTGCTCTCGCCAAGGCCGCGATGGCCGACGCATAGTTCCCGGCAAAGAAATGCGCCTGCAGCTTGCGGACCCAGTACAAGAACTCGGCACGCACCAGATCCGGATTGTCGGCCAGATGGCGCTCGAACCGAGACTCATCAAACTGCGCGTCGTTGAAGCAGCCAAATATCGGTGTCAGGCCCCGGAGCGTCCGGATCAGTCCACGTTGCGTGGCGATACGGTCAATGACAAGCCCGAAATATGCCCTCTGCGCGAAGGCGAGGCCATGGTCCACTTCGCGTTCCGCCTCGGCCAGCGGATCGCCCGCCATAAGAAAATTCGTATTCAATTGGTTGCAGCAGTAAGCCGCGTAAACAAGGTCGCCGACCTTGGTCGCCGCCTCGAATGCGCGGCGCAGCAGATCGCGGCCAGCCCGGATATGTCTCGTCCATGGCAGAACACCATAGCCGAAATCCATATAGACCCTCGCCTGGAAACGCGTCAGCCCGCGTCCTTCGGCCAGGTCATAGCCAAGCCGGCCGAAGCGATACAGCGTCTGATACTCGCCGAAACGCGCGCTGGCGATCATCGACAGCCATACATAGGCGATACATGAAGCATCGCAGTTGCCACGCTCGAGGCTGAGATTGACGGCGCGGCAGGTGACAAGAAAATGCAGGTTCGCATCCGTATACAATGCAGGCACGATGATCTTGGTCAGAACGTCCATGGTCGCGAGGGATGCGGGGTCACTCATTAAAGGCAGATCGATCAGATCTTCGATCGTGCGGCTCCCAAGCTTCGACCAGATCTCGTCGTATTCGCGTCGCGCTTCTTCTTCCGTCGGATGCGGCGACCAGTCGATGCCCAGATGCCGGAGGTAGTCGAGACCGACGGCACAGGCACGGCTACTCTGATCGAGGGTCGTGTACAGATCGACGCGCAAGCATGTGACCGTGGCACGTTCCACGGTATTTGCCGCGCGCGTTGACAGCGCCTCCAGGCGCCGCTCCGCCTCCACCAATGCACCGGTGAGGAACTCACACTCGGCCCGGGCAAGTTTCAGCGCGAAGCTGAGTTCGTGCCGGCGCTCCCAGCAATCCTCTGCCAACAGGGCCGTACCGGCGACGAGATAGTTGAGTGCCGAGGCATAAGCGGTAGACAGCTTCGCGCGTTTGCCCGCGATCAGGTTGAACTCCGCCAGCTGCTCGCGCTCGTCCCGTGCAGTGATCAGCACGACGCCGCGATTGAGTTGGTTGACGATCTCAAAGATCGCCTCATTCCGCTGCTCCGCTGGCGTGTGCGCCGCCAGCAGCCGGCCGATCCGCAGATGCGCCGTGGCGCGCAACGCTGGCGGGATCAGCGAATAGGCGGCTTCCTGGATCCGGTCATGGACGAACTTGTAGACGCCTTCATGGTAAAGGATCAGTTCCTGCCGAACCGCCTCCCACAGATCCGCATGGACCGTCGGCTCTGATGTGCTACGGATCAGACAAAGCGTGGCAATGTCGGCGAAATTGCCGAGGCATGCGAGAAGCTGCAGCGCCGTTTGGGTTGCCGTGGGCAGGCGGGTCAATTTGCCGGCCATCAGCTCCACGACATTGTCGGTGTACCCCTTGGCGAGAATGCGATTGAGATCCCAGCACCAGCGCGCCGCATCATGCTCGAAGCTCAGCAAGCCCTCGTCGTCGAGCGCATGCAGGAACTGGATCGTGAAGAAGGGGTTCCCGCCGGTCTTGTCGTGCACCAGCTGTACCAGCGGTGCGGTTTCATCTGGCCCGCAGCGCAGCGCGTCCACGATCAACTGCCGCACGTCCGCAAGAGACAGCGGCGCCAGGCTAATCTCCTGCACATGGGCCCCTGCCTGGCAGATCGCCTCGAGCTTGCGCGTAAGTGGATGAGCGGCATCGACCTCGTTGTCGCGATAGGCACCGATCAGCAGCAGGTGCCGCACCTCAGGCTGGGTCAGCAGATCCTCCACCAGGTCGAGCGTCGCCGGGTCGAGCCATTGTAAATCGTCAAGGAAAAGCGCCACCGGATGCTCCGGCTGGGCAAAGATGCCGAGAAAGCGCCGGAACACCATCTGGAAGCGTCTCTGTGCCTGCTGCGGCGGCAGTTCCGGGACGGGCGGCGGTTCGCCGATGATCAGCTTCAAGTCCGGAACCAGATCGGCCATGAGCTTCGCGTTCGGGCCCAGCGCTTCGCGTAGCGCGTCCTGCCAGCCGGCCAAATTGGCCTTACTCAAGCTGAGCAGAGGCCGGATCAGGTCCTGAAAGGCTTGCGCCAGCGTCGCATAGGGGATGTCGCGCTTATACTGGTCGAACTTGCCGGCCGCGAACAGCCCGCGCGGCGGCACCAGCGCTTTGTGCAGCTCGTGGACGACGGCGGACTTGCCAATGCCGGAATATCCCGAGACCAGCATCAGCTCCGGCCGGCCGCTTTCAACGACGCGGTCAAAGGCGGCGAGCAAGGTCTCGACCTCGCTCTCCCGGCCGTACAGTTTTTCCGGGATCAGCAGCCGGTCCGACTCATCCTGCGTGCCGAGCAGGAAAGATGCGATGCTGCCGCTCGCCTGCCATTCTGTCTGGCAATGCCGCAGATCGGCCGCCAAACCGGCAGCGGTCTGGTAGCGATCGTCAGCCGTCTTGGCGAGCAGTTTCAGCACGATCTCTGAGAGGGGTTTGGGGATGGTTGCAACCCGTTCGTCGGGTGGCGCCGGTTGCCGGGCGATGTGGCAGTGCACCCATTCCATCGGATCCGCCGCGGTGAAGGGCAATGCCCCTGTCAGCATCTCGTAGAAAATAACGCCCAGCGCATAGAGATCGCTGCGGGAGTCGATCGAACGGTTCATCCGCCCGGTCTGTTCTGGTGCCATATAAGCGAGCGTGCCGGCGATGATCTCAGGCGGCGCGGGCGCCTGCCGTTCGCGCGGCAGACGTGAGGCGAGGCCGAACCCGGTGAGGCGGGCCTGTCCATCCGTGCAATTTACCAGGAGATGGCTGGGCTTCAGGTCCTTGTGCACCAAACCGCGCGCATGGAGCTTGCCAAGAGCGGTGGCGATGCCCTCGGCCAAGGGCAGGAAACTGCCCGCCGCCATGGGGGCACCGAGCAGCCGCGCAAGCGGCTCGCCGCCCGGATCCTCGAGCAGGAGCATGCAGCTCCCGCCTTCGCGCTGAAATGCCAAAGGCCGCACCGCCCACGCCCCATCCAACGCGTCCTTCAAGCCATATTCGTGGGCCAAGCGGTCGAGGCAACTCAGGCTGGGTTGTTCCGAGGCCGGCGCCACGGTCAGAACAGCACTACGCTCGCCGTGATCCGCCTCACGCCAAATTCTGCGGAAGACGCGCTCGCCGTCCGCCCACAATACCTCGTTGCGGTCATCTCGATCTGCGCCAAAACTAGACGGTAGGCTCATTTGCCGAACTCCGCCGGCAAGCTGGTTATCGCCATCGGGCTGGCGAATCAGCGCCGGTTTACCATAGCCCGCTGGTGTGACGAAGACTTTTCCTGGCGCCTCACCACCTTCCCTGAGAACCGGCTTTGACGTTTAACCCCTTTCGGCTTCCAACCGCGATCCGACTAACCCGCAGATTTTTCTTGCGTACATATTTCAATCCGACGCCTATCGCCTCAGCTGACAATTATAGTCAGTAGGCTAGAGGCAGCTCCAAGACATTTCAGCCGATTGGATGAGAACAAAAGGACGGACCATTTGGCCCGCCCTGGTGATATGCGACCCCGCTTCGGCTCATGCGGCCTGGGCGATAGCCCAGCGACGACGCAGGACGGCAGGTAGCTGACGCGCTGATTTCACGCGCGGGAACTCCATCTCAACGATGGGTTCTGCCGGGGCAGCGCGCTCATCCCAGTTCTGGAAATGCATACGCTCCACGTTATCCACGAAGCTCTCAGCCAGGACACCCTCGGCGAACAGCAGTTCGTGGCTGGAGAGCTCGACATGGTAATAGGTGAAGCTTACCGGAACATCGCGCTCGCGGCTGATCCCCGGCAGCCCGGCGAGGGCGCCTGCTTGAACCAGCAGACCATCCAGATACAAGGCATGATCTGGAGACACCAGAAGGTCGCGGGCCGGGAGTCCCTCGCCCAAAGCACCAGCACTGATGCGGATCGGCAGGCTGCGCAGGGGATCGGCAAAGCGGGTATGAACGTGGCTTTGGCCCATCCAGCGGACCGGCATGGCGCCGTTGACCGTAAGCACCAGATCGCCCGCACGCAAATCCTCCACCGCCACCTCGCCAGAAGGCGTGGCAATGCGCGTGCCAGGATAGAAGCAGAGCGTCAGCTCCACTGCGCCGCCAACCTCGGAAACATGAATCCAGCCCGGCAAATCCCCGCTGGTCAACGTCAGGTTCACAACGGCGGAAGTGCCGCTTGTAGAGTCGGTGATCGTGAGCTGGTCGGTGGCGGCGTTATATGTCTCGCTCAGATGATCGGCGTTGCCGGAAAGCGAGAGATTAGCTGCACCCAGCACAATCGTGTCAGTTGTACCGAAATTGGTGAAACTGGTCGCGAGCGTCTTGCCGCTGGCGAAGTCCGTGCCGGTGAGGTCGACCACGGTCTCGGCGCCGTTGCCTTCCATATTAACAAGAGCGGCCAGCGCGCCATCGGCATTGAGGGTACCGTTATCGAGCACCGAAGCGGCGGTGGCGGCAGAGCCAAGCGTGACAGTGCTGCCCGTGCCGATGCTCAGCGTGCCGGTGCCGGTAATGGAACCATTCTCCTTCACGCCGTTGGCCAGCACCAGCGTGCCGGTGGAGGCCAGGGAGATGGGGCCGCTATTGGTGCCGCCCAGCGTGAGCGTGCCAGAATCGGTGATCATGCCGAGGCTGGTCGTGCCGGTGAGGGAGGCATTGCCACCGCTGGCCACGGCCAGCGTGCCGGTGCCGGTGAGCGAACCGGCATCGATAAACCCGGAGCCGCTCTTCACGGAAATGGTGCCGTAATCAATGACGCCGCGGGAGGAAACGGAAGCCGTGCCGGACGCGATTGTCACAGTGTCATTGCCGCCCAGCACGTCGCCCGGGGCAACGCGGCCGGTATAGCTGCTCGGCGCCTCGAAGCTGCCGGTGCCGGTGGTGGAGAAGGTGAAGGACGTGGAAACGGTCGGGGCCAGCTCGATCGTGACGCCATTCGTTCCGATCAGATCAACAAAGGACGAGGCAGAGAGCGAAGACACGCCGGCCAAGCTCACTGTGTTGGAAGAGACCACGCCGCCCGAGCTGTTGATAACCTCCTCAATCAACTTGCCGCCGCTATAGACCAGGGCCACACCGTCTCCGGTCGGGATAGAGGTGCCCGTGATGATCAGTTCATCGGTGGTACCGAAATTGGTCAGAACGGGCGCGGCAGCGCCTGAGGCGAATTGAATGGCGCTGTGCGCACCATTGCCTTCCATGTTCACCGCGCCGGTGAGCGCCGCGCTCAGGACGATCGTGCCATAATTATCCACGCCGCTGAAGGTCGCGGCGGAGGTGAGCGACGCGGTGGTACCGGCACTGATGATCGGGACAAGGCTCAGGCTGGTGACGCTGTAGGTGCCATACGATTTGTTTGCGTACTGCACCCCAACCACGTAGCCGTTATTGGCGGTTGCATAGACATCGATGGCATCGCCGTTGGCGAAGAAATCCAGGCCGCCATTGTCAAAATAGGCGGTGTAAGGACCGGCACCGTCGAGCTTAGCCGCAGCTTCGGTGGGATATAGTTTGTTATCGAAGGTCGCCGTCGACTGGCCTGAGCGATAGGTGCTCGGATTGTTGAGGCCCGTGATCGCGCTGCCATCAAACGTGCCCGTGATGCCGGTAATGGTGCTCGTCGTGAGCCCGCCCGTCGTCGTGAGCGTGGAGGTGATCGTGTCGCCGTGAGAATCGGTGACAGTCAACAGATAGCTGGTCGCAAAGGTTGAATTAGACACCGCATCACCCCCTAATCGCTTTAAATGTCGCTAAAACCGTTCGCAGGCATTGCAACAAGTAAAATTTTGGATACACTGCAGCTTATAATTGATACAAGACGCCGTCTCGATCACTTTTTCGATATTTTATCTGCGGATTGTATTTTTAAAAAATACAAAATATCAAAATTTATACAAAATTGGCGTTTGAAGAGCCCGAGGCCGGTTTCTGACCCACCGGACCGGCGATCACCGGATCAACGGAACCCTGGCGACGCTGACAATCGTCGCCAGCGCCGTGGCGGCCAGACTGTCCGGTGTGCAGGCGAACATCGTGAGCGTACGCGGATCGTTATAGATATACGTCCCGGAGCGGATTTCAGTGATGCCGTCACCAGCGCGAAATAGTGGCGGGTGGAGCGTGACCTGTATAATAATATTTCGTCAACTGCGTGCCAAACATGGTAATCTGGCGTCGCTGGCGGTTTGCCGGGCTCGCTGCGGGTCAGTGCCATATGCCATTAGCGCTGGCCGTGTTGGTGATCGGGGGATGAACAAACGTGCGATGAGGAGCGATCTTGCGCAAAGATCCACCTATGCCGGAGTGGAGCGTAGAATGGAGTATTGGAGCCGAGAATTGCAGAGAATCCACTCGCCGATCCTGCGCTACGGCTTTGCAGTCGTTTCTGTCGCCATCGCGCTTGGGGTGGCGTTGGCATTGCAACATTACCAGATTAACGACCTACAACTGCCGATTTTTACCTTAGCCATCGCCTTAACCACTTGGTATGCTGGAACCGGACCTTCAGTGCTGGCCGTTCTATTGACCTCGGCCGGCTTTAACTACTTCTTTACGGAGCCGCTTTTTTCCTTCGCCATTTCGGGCCACGAGCTATTTTACTATGTAATATTTGTCTTATGGGGGGTGATTGTCGCCTCATTCAGCATTGTTCGACGCCGCGTTGAGGAGAGGCTTCGTGCAGCCCTGGACAACCTCCAGGTCGAGGTGCAACAGCGCAGGCACCGAGAGGACGAAATTTACAAACTCAATCAGGAGCTCGTTAAACGAGCTTCGGCACTCGAAGCGGCCAACAAGGAATTGGAAGCTTTTACCTATTCCGTCTCCCACGACCTGCGCGCGCCACTTCGCCACATGGCCGGATACTCGGAGTTGCTGCAAAGACAGGGCTCATCTTCGCTCGACGAGAAGAGTCAGCGGTTCATACAAATAATTCTCGAACTCGGCCAAAAGAATGGGTAACCTGATCGACGACCTTCTGGCGTTTTCCAGGCTCGGGCAGACCGAGACCAAAAAGGCGGACGTGAACCTGGGGCAGCTCGTTAAGGAGGTCGTCGCGGAAATCGGGCAGGACACGAAGAATCGGGATATTGTTTGGAAGATCGGCGCGCTTCCTGTTTGTTATGGGGATCGGTCCATGTTGAGACTGGTCATCGTCAACCTTGTTTCCAACGCGGTCAAATTCACCAGGATGCGAAAGCCGGCCGAAATCGAGATTGGCTGTGTGGACAGCAACGTAAAAGACGTTGAGGTGTTCGTAAGGGACAATGGCGCGGGCTTTGACATGCAGTACGCAAACAAGCTGTTCGGCGTCTTTCAACGTCTGCATCTTCCTGAACAGTTTGAAGGCACCGGAATAGGACTGGCCACCGTTCAGCGCATCATCCATCGCCATGGCGGGCAGGTCCGCGGCGAGGGCGCTGTAGATCAAGGTGCCACCTTCTACTTCTCGTTGCCCAAAGCACCAGAAGCATCAGAAAGGAGGGGGAGCGTTCCATGACCGCGCTGGCACGAATTTTAATCGTCGAGGACGACCCGAACGACGTGGAGCTGACCCTGACGGCGCTGACGGATCATAACCTGGCAAATGAGGTCGTGGTTACCCGCGACGGACAACAAGCTCTGGATTACCTCTATCGCCGGGGGGAATTCAGCACGCGCTCCGCCGACAATCCCGCTGTTCTGCTGCTTGATCTAAAACTTCCGAAAATCAGTGGATTGGAGGTCCTAAAGCAGATCAAGTCCGACGAGGATTTGAAGATGATACCTGTGGTGGTGCTGACGTCATCCAACGAGGAAAAAGACATGATGAGAAGCTACAGCCTCGGGGTGAACGCCTATGTCGTAAAGCCGGTCGATTTTCATGAATTTGTCAACGCGGTAAAGGAGCTCGGCATCTTCTGGGCGGTTATCAACGAGCCGCCGCCGGGCAGCGTGAAGAAGTGAGATCTCCTCTTCGGATTCTGTTGCTGGAGGACGACGCCCATGACGCGGAGCTCATTCAAGAGGTCCTCGAAGCTGATTATTTTGACTGCCAAGTCATCCGCACTCAAACGCGCGCCGAGTTCATCGCCGGTCTTGAGAATACCGGAATTAACCTCATTCTCGCGGATTACAAACTCCCTTCCTTCGATGGCCTTTCTGCATTGACACTTGCGCACGAAGCCCACCCCGATCTGCCTTTCATTTTCGTTTCCGGGTCGCTCGGTGAAGAAGTGGCGATCGAGGCGATCAAAATCGGGGCCACGGATTATGTCGTGAAATCGCGACTGTCGAGGCTCGTGCCTTCCGTGCAACGTGCACTGCGCGAAACCCGAGAACGCGCCGAGCGTAAACGTGCCGAGGAGGCGCTGCGCCGGAGTGAGACATTCCTGGCTGAAGGTCAGAGAATTAGCCACACAGGTAGCTGGGGGTGGAATATCGCAACGGAAAAGCTGGTGTGGTCGGAGGAACATCGCCGGATTTTTGGCTTTGCCCCAGACGCGGCAGAGCCAACATTCCAATTATTCTTGGAGAGGATTTATCCAGAGGATCAATCTCTGGTTCGGCGAACCATGGATGAGGCCATTCGTGAGCGAAGCGGTTTCTCACTCGAGTTTCGTATCGTCCTTCCCGATGGATCCATTAAGCATCTCCACGGTATGGGGCGCCCCGTATTGTCGGCGGCTGGCAATGTTGATGATTATATCGGCACGACCATGGATATTACCGAGCGCAAGCGGGGCGAAGACGCGCTGCGCGCCGCGCAGGCGGATCTCACCCGCGTGGCGCGGCTGACGACGATCGGCGAGCTCGCGGCATCGATTGCCCACGAGATCAATCAGCCGCTTGGTGCAATCGTTGCCAACGGCAATGCCTGCTTACGCTGGCTTGCGAAAGACCAACCACAACTCGATGAGGCGCGACGGGCCGCGGAACGCATCGTCAGAGACGGCCATCGTGCAGGCGATATTGTAAAAAGTATCAGATCCCTGCTCGGAACTTCCGTGCCGGACATGACGGAAATCGACATCAATGATGCGATTCGCGAAGTCCTCATCCTAACCCGCAGCGAGCTCCACGAACATAACATTGCACTTGAAACCGAATTATCCGATGGGCTGGCCCCTATCATGGGTGACCGGGTCCGATTGCAACAGGTCATCCTGAATTTGGTCATGAACGCCATCGAGGCGATGAGCGGGAATACAAACGAGCCGCGGGTGCTGCGCGTGCAATCTAGGGGCGACGAGCCAGGCACAGTGCTGATCACGATTGAGGATTCAGGTCCGGGGATCGCGCCTGAAATCGTGGAGCGTTTGTTCGAAGCCTTTTTCACGACAAAGCGCAGCGGCATGGGTATGGGGCTTTCGATTTGCCGCTCTATCGTTAATGCCCATGGCGGTCACCTCTGGGTATCGCCGGCGTCTCCCCAAGGGGCCGTTTTCCAATTCACCGTGCCGATCGCCGCCAAGAGCGAGGGATTGGCCACTCACGACGCGTCTCAGTATTTAGGTAATAGGTCGGCAAAGACTGTCTCTTCCCCGTAGCAGACGAGCATCGCCTTTCTCGTGCTGTGCCTACGGCTCTTCGTCCATCCATCGTCCATTCCGATGGATAATATCGAAATATAATGGCTATTCACATGGCCGACCCCATGAAACACAAGCGTTGATGACAAATCACCGACAAAACCTCCTCTCACGCCGAGCTCCACGCCCCCCGATGGAGAACTTATAATGGGCGAGCTTGTTGCTGGCCGTTGGTGCCGGACGGGCGTTGCTTCCGTTCTGGCTGATGGAAGACACCAGCGTCCTCCCTCCGTCTTTCGCGACTGGGTTACAGCCGATGGCTCGGCGCCGGAAAATGCGCGCGGCTTTAAGGCTGAGAGCGGCCGCTATCATCTGTATGTGTCGCTTGCCTGCCCGTGGGCGCACCGCGCGCTCATCATGCGCAACTTGAAGGCGCTGGACGGTATGATCGGCGTCTCGGTTGTCCATTGGCTGATGGGTGAGGACGGGTGGACTTTTAAGCCGGGCCCTGGCGTCGTGCCAGATCCCGTCGCTCATGTACCCATGCTGCGAGATATCTATTCCCTCGCCGATCCCGACTGCACTTCACGGGTCACGGTGCCGGTACTGTTCGATACCGTGAAGAGGACCATCGTCTCGAACGAATCGGCTGACATCATTCGGATGTTCAATGCCGCATTCGATCATCTAGGTGCGCGGCCCGGCGATTATTATCCCGCCGCCCACCGCGCCGAGATCGACGCGGTCAATGCCCGCATCTATGAGACACTGAATAACGGCGTCTATAAAGCGGGCTTTGCCACCAATCAGTTAGCTTACGAAGAAGCCGTCGCCGGCGTCTTCGACACGCTCGATTGGCTCGAGGCGCGCCTTACACGGCAACCGTATCTCGTCAGCAACGAACTGACCGAGGCGGACATTCGCCTGTTCACGACGCTCGTGCGTTTCGATGTTGTTTACTACGGCCACTTCAAGTGCAACCGCCATGCGCTGACGGACTACCCGGCGCTGTGGCATTACACGCACGCCCTTTACCAGCATCCCGACATCAAGCCGACGATCAACTTCGCCCACATCAAGGGGCACTATTACGGCAGTCACCTTTGGCTAAATCCAAGCGGTATCGTGCCGGTGGGACCGGATATCAATTTTGATCAGGTCGTGAATACCAATTTCCAAGGCGCATAATTTAGCGTTTGGGTCAGAGCATCGATCTTGTAGATCAATGCTCTGACTTTTATCTAGGCGATCTAAAAGTACGAGATCCCCTGGGTGTTTACGTAGAGCGCATAAAGCCCGTGACCGCAGGCCATGAAAAGCCGATTGCGCATGGCGCCGCCAAAGCAGAGATTGGCGCAGCGTTCCGGCAGCGCGATCCTGCCGATCAGCTGTCCGACCGGATTATAAACATTCACGCCATCCAGCTCGGGCGTGCCCATGCCCCAGCCGCACCACAAATTCCCGTCTATATCGCAGCGTATGCCATCGGGCGTGCCGCCCGGGCCGGCATCGACAAAAAGCCGGCCATTTGTCAGGCGCGTTCCATCAACCACGTCGAAAGCGCGAATCGTCCGATGCGGTTTGGCGCTTGATTCCACCACATAGAGCACGCTTTCATCCGGCGAAAAGCACAACCCATTTGGCCCCCGCACATCATCAGCCACGATGCTGGCCGTGCCGTCCGCATCAATCCGGTAGACGCAGGCAGGCAATTCCTGCTCCGCGATCACACCTTCATAATATGTCTGCAAGCCGAATGGCGGATCGGTGAACCAGATGCTGCCATCTGATTTCACAATGATGTCGTTTGGCGAATTCAGCCTTTTGCCTTGCCAGTTATCCATCAGCACGGTGATTGTGCCGTCATATTCCGTCCGGGTCACACGGCGGCCGAGATGTTCGCAGGTCAGCAGCCGGCCCTGGCGGTCGCGCGTATGGCCGTTCGCCATGTTGGAGGGCTGGCAAAACGTCGCCACTGTGCCGCTTGCCTCGTCCCAGCGTAGAACCCGGTTGTTTGGATGTCGCTCCACAGCAGATACCGGCCATCGCCAAACCAAACGGGCCCTTCGCCCCAGCGTGTGCCCGTGGCCAGCCGTTCCACGCTGGCGGAGAATATCCTGTATTTCAGAAAGCTCGGATCGATGATTTCAATCGCGGGGTCGGGGTAGCGGGGGGATGGTTCCCAGGAATTCATGGTGGTCGGATCATCCTGATAAGTAGTTGGCGTTGAACGGCCCCAACCCTATATCCCGCTGGCGCCACGCGCCAGTGGCCGCCTCGACACCGCAGAAGCATTGGAGACGCATGATGAAGCATCACCCCGCCCTTACCCCCGGCCGCGTTGCCGTAATTACTGGCGCTGCGAGCGGCATCGGCCGCGCCGCCGCGTTGCGCTTCGCAAGTCTCGGGCTTAAAGTCTGCCTGGCGGACCTCGCCTCCCCGGCGCTGGATGAGGCGGCCGCCGCCGCTGCTGCCGCCAGCCCGCTCGGGGCCGCCGGCATCCTGAGCGTCGCCACAGATGTCAGCGACCTCGCGCAGGTTCAGGCTTTGTGCGACCAGGTCTACGCCGCGTTCGGCGAGGTCGGCATCCTCATGAACAATGCCGGCACCGGCATCAGCGCCGGCCCGTGGAACAAGATCGACATCTGGCGCCGGCTGCTGGAGATCAATCTGTGGGGCGTGATCAACGGGGTTCAGGTTTTCACCCCGCGTATGCTTGCCCAAGGGAGCGACTGCGCGATCATCAATACCGGCTCCAAGCAGGGCATCACCTGCCCCCCCGGCAACACCGCCTATAATGTCAGCAAGGCCGGCGTGAAGGTGCTAACCGAGTCACTTGCCCATGGGTTGCGCAACGAAGAGGGCGGGAAGATCACGGCGCATTTGCTGGTGCCCGGCTCAACCCTCACCGCAATGACGGCCGCCGGCCTCAAGGACAAGCCGGAAGGCGCCTGGACCGCGGACCAAGTGGTGGACATGCTGCTTGAAGCCATGGCCGATGGTGATTTCTACATCATCTGCCCGGATAACGAGGTCTCGCGTGAGACGGACAACAAGCGCATCCTCTGGGCGGCGCAGGATATCACCCAGAACCGCCCGCCTCTGTCGCGCTGGCACCAGGATTACGCGCAGAAATTCGCGCAATTTCTGGAATCTAACCCTCCCGGAATCTAATCTCCGGTTTGGAAAATGACGTTTTGCGCCCTGTCTCGGCAGATGGCGCAAAACGTCCCTTACAGTCAGAAGCCGGCGACGATCCCATCGCTACGCGGGTCGGCACCGCCTTCGAAGGTGCCGTTAGGGTGGCGCAGGATCGCCCCGGCATGGCCAACGCTCTCGTCGAAATCGGCGATCTGTTCGACATCATGGCCGAGCGCCCTGAGCTGGGCGATAAGCTCGAGGCTGAACCGGCTTTCCAGCTTCAGGCTCTCCGATGAAAGCCCCCATGTGCGGCCCAGCAGCCAGCGCGGCGCGGTGATCGCCTGCTGCGGGTGCTGGCCGAACACGGCGACGCGGGTGAAAACCGCCGCCTGGGTTTGCGGCTGGCCGTCACCGCCCATCGTGCCATAGACCATCACCCGGCCATCGTTGAACCGGGCGAGCGCCGGGTTGAGCGTATGGAACGGCTTCTTGCCCGGGTCGAGGGTGTTGATATGGGCGGGATCGAGGGAGAATGAGCAACCCCGGTTCTGCCAGGTGATTCCGGTCTTGGGCAGGACGATGCCGCTGCCGAATTCATGGTAGATGCTCTGGATGAAGGACACCGCGCGTCCTTCGCCGTCGACCACGCCCATCCAGACCGTATCGCCTGGGCCTTTGCCGTTGCCCCAGGGCAGCGCGCGGTCGGTGCGGATCGCGGCGAGATAGGGGGCGAGGAATTCGTCGGTCAGGCAATCCTGTGCCGCGACTTTCATATGGTCGGGGTCGGTGATGTATTGGTCGCGGATGCGGAAGGCCTGCTTGGTGGCCTCGACGACCAGATGCACATGTTCGGCACTGTCGGCGGCGTATTGGCCAA
>CAWHDE010000022.1:0-106177 GCA_963827925.1 uncultured Pseudomonadota bacterium
ACTGATTTAGCCGGCGGACCCGGCGCAATTCGCACGCGCAATCTTGGGCTGCTCTCTGCGATGGCTGCGCCACTCTCTCGCGAACGGCAGCTGTTTTCCGCTGCACAGATCGACCGTCGTGGGCCGACTTTGACACCGCAGGAACAGCGCAATCCGTTGACTGTGTCCGCGGCAACAGGCCCAGCCGACGCAGATTAATGCGCTCGACCGGCAGGTGGATGATCATGCCGCCCGCGCAGGTCAGATACTGGCAAATGCCAGTCGCCAAGCTCCGAAAAAGGCAAAATCGGCGGCTGATGCAGCAGTTGCGGCTGATGCAGCAGTTGATGAGAGCATTCTCTCGTCCAACAGGTTGGCAGCCAGTGGGCCGGGAGCCTTTTATTGACCGTCATCGGAGGCCGGTCACCGACAGGCTGGCCTCGATCCGGACCTGACCTGTGTCTGCGGACGACGATGCTTTCGGAATGGCCTGCTCTAGGACAACTGCACGGGCTAAATAGGGACGGCTCTATTGCTGATCCCCGCGCTCTTGCCGAGTTCATGCACCTACGAGGACGCGCTGGGGCTGCCGGCGGCGGCGGCGCCGCCTGCCGGGTGGTCTCTCCGGTTCTCGGGTACTCTGCTGAAACATTCATGCCGCGAGCCTGTCGCCCTTCAACTCCTCGACGACCCCCGGCCCGGTCAAGAGAACGCCAATCTCGGCACCACTCCGGTGTCTGCCAGTTCACGCTGGCCGAGAGGAAGTTGAAACTATGACCAGCAGCTTCTCTCCCCAGCCGATGAACTTGGCGTGCATGCGCTGGCCGACCTCAACACAATTCGACGTCTTCCGCGGCCAGGGTCGCCTGCTTTTCGCGGCCGCGGCCGCGGCGCCAAGGTTTCGGCAGCGCTGCGTGTAGAGCAGCTTTACCCGCGCGCCGTAGCGGGCAGCGGTGCGCATCGGATCGAGCCGTGGTCTCCCGAGCATGCCCGAATTTGTGGGAGCCCATCAGCACCGTCCCGCCGGCAGCCTCGTGCATAGCGTCGCGAACAGCGGCGTAGTGATCCTCGTCGACGACCAGCATCGCCGTGTGTCTGGATTGGCGGACCAACGGCCGAGCCGCGCACTCGCCGTGCACGTAAGCAGGCGGCTTACCACGAGGTGTGTCCCACCGCGGGTGCGAGGACCGAGGCAAACTTGCCTGCGACGTCAGCGAGTGCTTCGGGGTCGGTGAGCCGGACGGATGCCTCCACGCTCGCGTACGGCGAGTTCAGCCAGTTGCAGGAGCCCACAATGGCGGCGTAGCCGCCATCATCGCCAAGTGTCGGCGAGGATGACCTTGGCGTGCGACCCGGTCGAACACAGACCGAGAATGATGTTGTTCGATGCTCCTGCGAGATCCCGGTGCAAGCCATGCGCGCGGCCACTTCGCTGGGGTTTGCCTCGATGCGCTCCGGGTCATCGGTCCGTCCCCAGTGAATGTGGACCTGCGTGCCCGAAGCCACCGCAGCGGCGATCGCGGGGAATAGGTTTGCGATGTTGCGGCCGACGAAGGTGGAGTGGATTACGACGAGGCGGCGGGCCTTAATCGATCACGTCCCGGGCCGCGGTGAGGTCTCCGGACCTCCGATGACGAGGTTGTCAGGGGCGAAGCTGATGGACACCGACTGGCTCCGTTGCCACAGGGGACTTCCGAGGACCGCCTCGCGCGACGGAATGACACCAATCGAAGCGGCGTCAGTATGCCTGGCCCGCAAGGCATCGGCTATTGCCATGCCTCAGCCGCGGGGGTCGGGGCGGAAGGCCAATGATCCGTCCCTACCTACCTCCAGGACAGCGAACAGGTCGCCGGGCACGAGTTGCGGCCTGTTCCAAGCCTCTCGAACGTGTCGTCGTCGCCAAATGGGAGCCGGTCCACGAGCTGGGTCCCAAAGGGAGCGGCATTGAACAGGTTGGGGGGCAGCGCTTCCTCGGGGAGGAAACTCGGGGTGTTTCGCCGAATGACGGTCAGCTCTTTGTAACCGAAGAACTCGCCGCTCAGGCGGTCCATGTAGATCTGGGCCGAACGCCGCTGGGTATCCAGCAGCTGGTCAGGAAGCGGCTTGTCCGCCGCGGCCGTCCCGGCCATCGTGGCCGCGAAGACGTTTCCAGCCGCCGAGGCGCGAAATTGACCCACCGGCGCGGAGCAGGTTAACTAGGCATTCCGACACAAGCCGAATGGACACCCCCGCCCGACTTGACAGTTCCTGCGCCGACATGGGCTCCCTGCACGCCCAAAGAACCAGGTGCTCCAGCGCTGACCATCGCCGGCCGTGGCGCACGAGGTAGTCGACATCGAGCCGAAAGAGCGGCACCAGGACGCGCGTGTTCATCGCGCGGCCGTCCCCGGGAAAGGCACCGGCACGCCGTTCCGTTCCGGATGGCCTCGCCCAGTTCGTGGAAAACCGTGGCGAGGTGGTGGAGCGGGTCGGCGGATCCTTCCAGGCATCGTCGTTGGCGCGCTTGGCGAAGAACTCCCAGCTGCCGACGAGGATGAGTTTTCTACGGGCGCGGCTGAGCATGACATTCAAGCGGGGTCGCTCCGAAAGGAAGCCGACACCTCCGCTCAGCGGCATGTGGTTGTTCCGAACAAGCGACACGACGACGATGTCGGCCTCCTCGCCCTGGAAGCCGTCAATGGTGGCGCCGAATTCGTCCTTTCCCTTGGGCTTTTCGAAGTTATTCAGGCGTTCGAGCTTTCCCGATGCCTGGGCCCTCACCAGCGCCGTGCGGATAACGCGGACCTGGCGGTTGTAGGGCGCGAGGATCTGGAGATCGCAGGTACCGCGCGGACGCAGCTGCCCGAGGACGTCCGCGATGGCCTCGGCCTCCGCCTTCGAGCTGAGCAGGGCCTGCCGGTGGGGGCCAATCCTGTCCCTGGCACCGCGCACGGACTGCACCCAGGGCATGTCCACGAAGACAATCTCGGTTGGGACGGCACCACGCTCCCCTCCACCAAGGCGAATGGATCCGGGCCTTCAGCCGCTCCGCGCGCCACGTCCGCCGTCCGCAGATCCGGATAGAAGCAGGCCCGAACCAGGTCCAGATCTCCGGGTGCATACGGTGCTGCTCGTTGAGGCGGGCCGCGATGGGGTTGCTGCCAGGCGGCAGGGTGCTCGATTCCGTGAAGACGTGGCCGAAGGTCCGCACCATTGGGAGCCAGCGCGCACAGCGCGCCTCGAACGCCTGCATCGCCTCTTCCGACTCCATCGGACCAAGGTCGAAGCCGAGCTTGCGGGGGAGAACGCGGCGCCGTTGCTGAGCGCCTCCCTGGCTCTCTGGGTATCGCCAAGCAGTTTAAGATAAGGCAGCCTCGTTGAACGCGGGCAACTGCTCGTGGTCGCCAATCATCAGCATACGGTGGCTCGCTAGCATCGGCAGCGCGAGGTCGAACCCATGTGCCTTCCCGGCCTCCTCGACGAGGCACCAGTCGAACCGCTTTCCCTCCTCCAGAAGTTCGGAAAGCCCCCGCGAGGTCGTCGTCGCAAGGACGACGTTGGCCGCGCGGGAGATCAGGCGCGCCACATCCCGACGTTCGCGGCGGCCCTCCTGGCCCGAGCCATTGGCCAGCGCCGCCAAGCGGCGGGCGATGTGCGGCGGGGCCGAGCGCGCAAGCTCCGACGCCTCCAGGTGCTTTGCCATCTCGCCAGCCAGATACGCCGGGCCAGGGAGACTGCTCCTCCTCGTCCTCGTCGAGTTGAACCACGAGCGGAGCATCAGCCACGGCACCATCTTGGGCAGCCTTCGAGAGCTTCCGTCCAAGATAATTAACGGTTTCGTTGGCCTGGGCCGTGGCGACGAACTGCAGCGATGGGTCAATTTCGATCGCCCGGCGCGCCAGCGCCTCTACCAACGCAGTCTTGCCGGTGCCGGGAGGCCCCTGCAGTGCGAACATGGTTGGGTGCGCCATATCGCGGAGAGCGCCCGCCGCTTCGGCAGTCAAGACGGGCGACGAAGGCATCCTCCTCAAACTGCTCCATAGTGTCCCGACTTGCGGAACCAGGCACCTCGAGGGCGCGCAGCATCACGGTCTGGTCGCGCAGCGCTTCGATAGCCTTCAGCCTGCGCTGAAGCAGCACGTACGAACCGGCGAGATCAACTGGTCGAAGAAACGCAGCTCCGGCAGGCGTCCCCGGATCTCCTGCCACCCGCTGGAAAACATAGCGGCGAGCGCCGCCCGCAAGCGTTGCCTTTTGAATGATCCACCGCCCCGCCTGCGGCTCCTGGCCATCGAGGCGCGGCTCTTCAACGATGTTGAAGGCCGTTTCGCCGTCCACGTCGCCGATCTCCTCGGCAAAGGCACGCTCCATCTGGCGCGCGGCCGGCTCTAATCCGAGGGCGTGTGCCATCCTGTCGCGCGCCTCGTCCTCGGCCGCCTCCACCATAACCCAGTCACCGTCGTAGTCCCCGCCCTTGCCATGGCCCACGACGGTCACAGGCCAGATGCGGGCCGCTGCGAGGAGCGCGTCCACGGTGTTGGTGAAGCGCAGGAAGTCGTAGGCGTCCGCGCCTAGCGCGTCCGACCGAGCGGATCCGAACGGAAAGACCTGGTCCCATGGGACGGCGCGAACAGCGGGTATGCCTAAGCCAGTGGTCGACTTGGCGGATCGGCACCAAGCAACCCCCGGCCATCCAGGGATGCGTCCTGTCCCCTCTCCCGCGCCCCCTTGTCCAAGCCCGCGCAGAGCCCGCCCGCCAAGTCGGTGTTCCCAACCGCGGCTCATGCCGCCTGACCCGGTATTGAGCTGCCGTCCGTGCAATGCGTAGTTGGGCATTGGCGCGGCCCGGACCGTCAATGTGGGGCCGTGGCTGAGATCCTCTTGGATCAACGCGATCTGTTCGTCCGCGTCGTCGATGCGTATCTTCCCTGGCTCGCCCAGAAGACAGCATCTGCCAATTCGCTGCCGCTGGCCAAGTGTACTCCCAGGAGAAGGGGACGGCTAAATGAGGTTTGGCCGGCGGCGAGACGTGTGGCCAATGCGGAGACGCGCCGCGACACCTCGGCGCATTCCACGCGACAGGCGTCCGGGTTAGGAAGGTTCAGACCGAGAATGAGGTGGCGCTCCGGCTCGGACAACACCCGGAGACTGTGGGACGCTGCGGCGGAGATGTTGAGGGCCTCCAGGCCGTCCCCCGAGGCCCTCAAGTTGGCGACGAAACTCGGCCGCGAGGAGACCGAAGTCGAACCAGTCGGAGGCAACCGAGTAGATGGCGTTGCCGAGGCCAAGCTCCGGTGCGCGCATCCTGCTCGGGCCAATCCCGAAGCTCGCGCCGTGCGCCGCCGCGCTGAGCCGGAGCGACCGCTCGAACCCGCTGAGCCGGAAGTCCCGCTCCCCGGATACGTCCGTGAAGACGCACCCGGGCGCGAGAGCGCGGTGAAGGATGCCTTGGTCGTGCAACATCGCCAGACCGGCCGCCAATCGATGAAGTCCCCTCCCAGAGTTTCGCGCGGACCCGGGGCTGGTCGATACGCCGCAGCCAGTCGTGCCGCTCCCGGGCGGCCAGCGCCTCCGACAACAATTGCCTGCCACCGCCATCGATGACCACATGGTAGCCGTGATCGTCGGCGCCGATGGCTTCCAGGCTGGCGAAGTGATCGTGCGCCTTTGGCAGACCGTCCAGCCTGAGAAGGCTTCGCACCTCATGGTTCCAGATCGTTCTGATAGCGATGTCGTCGCTTGGGTGCCTCGACCAGACTTTGAGGACGAAGGATGCACCGACGCTGTCGGCGAGCCACACTGCAGCGGTCCCGCGCACCATGTCACCCAGCTCGAGGAGTTCCCGTAGAATAAAGCGACCGCTGAGCACTGTCACACCGGGAGAAAGCGGTCCTGCCAGTTCTGTTGTTGTCGCCATGGGGGCGCCGGGAGAGTTGAAATTCATTTCCAGATGTTGTCCAATATTCCCTCTCAACCGCGGGCGCCGGAAGCTAAGCCGACGGCCGAGGATGGCTGCTTTCGAACGAGGCGGCAAGGCCACTGTGTGACCCTAATAGTTGCGAAACAGCAGTGACCGTGACCGCAGCAAACTGCGCTACCGGGTCTTTGCCGCCTCCCGGCGGTGAGGGGGCGCTCCAAGTGGTTGGCGGCCGGGGCGGTTGTCGAGTTCCGTTTCGGTTTCCTAGGAGGTCGCATTTACCAAGCCAGAGCGGCAAAAAACATCATAACTCTCCAGCCTCGCGCAAGTATTGCCGGGCAGCATCTGCCTGGTGCGCCGGAACCGCGATGCGGCGCATCACAGCGCCAATGCTGCCTTCGACGGCGGCCATATTGCTGTCATAGAGCACCGGTTGGAAGCCGACGCGTCCCGTGTCCTTGGCGTTGCGAAAGGCTTCACGGAGTATCCGCGGCTTTGGACGGACGATCCCGGTCAGAGGGTTACCAATTCTGTAGCCCCATTCCGACCTAGCAACCTTGTAGACCCGGTTCACAATGTTCAGCGGGGTGAGGCAGTTGAAGGTGCCTCTCCAGCTGCGACCATCCGGTCCCCTTCGGGCCATGCGGTCCGCCGCCCTAAGCATCCGGCGCAGACAATGATGGTGGTGTCGCCAAGACTGCCCCGGAACATGAAATCACGCGTCTGGTGACCTGAAAGCGGCCCTTCCCTAACCCCTTGCCCCCAGATGACCCCCAGATGACCCCCAGGCCCCAAAAATAAATTTTTATTTTTTTACAATCGATTGAAATCTCAAAATAATTTAGCACTCCGTCTTGGGGAATCATAATCCCTTGGTCGGTGGTTCAAATCCGCCCGCCGCTACCAAGGTTTTCTTAGATAAATCAGTGTATTAGGCGAAGACTCCAGCGGTCTCCACCCGGCGGCTGGGCTGTTAGACGGTGATCGTCTTCACCCAGAAATCATGCAGGTTGCAGGTGCTGGTGATCGTCACCTTGCCGCTATATCCGGCGGGCAAAGTATGGGTGGAAATCGGCTGATCCTTCCAGGTGAACGTCTTACGGTCGAGAAATTGGCCGCCTGCGAGCACCACCGTATGGCTCACGATATAATGCGGCTCGCTCATGGGGTGCGGCGTATGCACGGAAAGCTGGCTGCCCGAGATGGTGACATCCGGCACGTGCAGGCTTTCCATCGCCGCCCAATGGCCGGGGCTTTCCGCGGTGAAAATGATGTTCAGCTCCTGCCCGGTAGCCGAGCCCATACCCATGGGGGATTGGTTCATCATGGATTGTGCGCGGGCGGCCAAAGGCAGCGCGGCGGCGGCGGTTGCAATTGTAGCGAGAGTACGGCGTTGCATGGCAAGTCCTCCTCTTGAAGGGCGGTTAAGGCGGCCCTGAAACCAATATACGTCCGTACGCCGCTGCTGGACCATGAAATTTAGAGGGCAATGCCACAGGCCAAGCGCCCAGCGCCTATCGGCGCCAGCACCGGCATTAAGGGGTCAGGAAAAGGCCACCCGTGCCAGATGCGCGGCGGCGGCCTGCAATTCGGGCAGCGCCGTCTGCAACAGCCAGTCCTGGCTGCGATGCGCCGATTGGGTGGCAAGATTAAGGGCGGCCGCCACCTGCCCATCTGCCCCGCGCACCGGCACGGCGATGGAGCGCAGGCCTGCCTCCAGCTCGCCATCCGTCATCGCCCAGCCCTGGGCACGGATTTTCTCCAGCTCGGCCCGCAGGGCGTCCGCCTCGGTAACGGTTTTGGACGTGCGGGCCGGGAAAGGAGCCTGCGTCAGGAAGCGCTCCAACTCGTCCGGGGTAAGACCCGTCAGCAAGGCGCGGCCATTGGAGGCGCAATAGCTGGGCAACATGGCGCCCGCGAACAAAGGCAAGGAGATGATGCGTGCAGCCTCCGCCCGGCACACATAGACCACGCGGCCATACAGGCTGCGCGTATCGAACATCGCCAGCGAGCTGGATTCCCCCAGCCGGTCGCGCAGCGCATCCACCACCGCCTGACCGGCACGGGCCAGAGGGTTACCCGCCGAGAAAGCCCGGGCCAACGGCAACAAGGCCGGGCAGAGCGCATAGCTCGACCCCTCGGCGGCGACATAGCCAAGCCGTTCCAGCGTGAACAGGCAACGCCCCACCGCCGAGCGCGACAGGCCCGTGGCCTTGGCGGCTTGCGTGACGGTCATGCGCGGCTGCGCCTCGAAAGCGGCCAGAACCTCCAGCCCGCGGGCGAGCGAGGTCATGAAACGAGGATCCTCCGCCGATTTCTCCTTGACTTCCTGGCCCATTACGGCAATTATCTCCGATAAACGGTTATTATATCCGATATTCGAACAAACCGGGTAAGGATGCAAGAGGAAAATGCAGAAAATTTATGCTAGTCCGCAGGCGGCGCTGGAAGGCGTTCTGTTTGACGGTATGACGATCATGTCCGGCGGGTTCGGCCTGTCCGGCAATCCGGAAAGCCTGATTCCCGCCATCCGGGATTCCGGCGTGAAGAACCTGACCGTGATTTCCAATAATTGCGGCGCCGATGGGTTCGGCCTCTGGATGCTGCTGAACAACAAGCAGATCAAGAAGATGATCTCCTCCTACGTGGGTGAGAACAAGCTGTTCGAGCAGCTCTACCTCTCCGGCGAGCTGGAGCTGGAGCTGAACCCGCAGGGCACGCTGGCCGAGCGCATCCGCGCCGGTGGGGCGGGCATCCCCGCTTTCTACACCCGCACGGGCGTGGGCACGGTGGTGGCCGAGGGCAAGCCGGTCGAGGAATTCGACGGCCAGCTTTACGTGCGCGAGAGCTGGCTGAAATCCGACCTGTCCATCGTGAAGGCGTGGAAGGCGGATGAGGCGGGGAATCTCGTCTATCGCAAGACGGCGCGCAATTTCAATCCGAACATGGCCACGGCTGGAAAGATCACGATTGCCGAGGTTGAGGAGATCGTTCCCGCCGGTACGCTGGAGCCGGAGAACATCCACACGCCGGGCATTTTCGTCGACCGCATCATCAAGAGCACCATCAACGAGAAGCGCATCGAGAAACTGACCGTGCGCGAGAGGGAGACCGCCTGATGCCCTGGACACGCGATGAAATGGCCGCCCGCGCCGCCAAGGAATTGAAAGACGGGTATTACGTGAATCTCGGCATCGGCATTCCCACGCTGGTGGCCAATTACATTCCCGCAGGCGTGGATGTGACGCTGCAGAGCGAGAACGGCATGCTGGGCATCGGCCCCTTTCCGTACCGTGACGAGGCAGACCCGGACCTGATCAATGCCGGCAAGCAGACCGTGACGGCGCTGCCGACCACGAGCTTCTTCTCTTCCGCTGATTCCTTCGCGATGATTCGCGGCGGGCATATCGACATGGCCGTTCTCGGCGCCATGGAAGTTTCCGACAAGGGTGACATCGCCAACTGGACCATTCCCGGCAAGATGGTGAAGGGCATGGGCGGGGCGATGGATCTCGTCGCCGGTGTGAAGCGTGTCGTTGTCGTCATGGACCATAACGCCAAGGACGGCTCCGCGAAGATCAAGGAAAAATGCGATCTGCCACTGACCGGCACGGGCGTTGTGGATCTGATCGTGACGGATCTTTGCGTACTGGCCTGCGACAAAATGAAGGGCGGGCTGACGCTGGTGGAGCTGGCGCCGGGCGTGACGAAGGAAGATGTCATCGCCAAAACAGCCGCGCCGGTAAAAATCTAACCATACGACTCCATGGGAGCCTTTGGCGTCCCATGGAGCCACAAAGCCAGGCCCAGTGGCCAAAAGTTTTTGCGCCGCTTTTTTCAAAAAGCGGCCATCTTAAAGGAAAACTTCCATGACCGAAGCCTTCATTTGCGATGCCATCCGCACGCCGATCGGCCGTTTCGCGGGCGGGCTTTCGCCCCTGCGCACGGATGATCTGGCCGCCCTGCCCATCGCCGCTCTGCTGGCGCGCAACCCCGGCGTGGACCGCGAGGCGATTGACGAGGTGCTGTTCGGCTGCGCCAACCAGGCCGGCGAGGATAACCGCAATGTCGCGCGCATGGCCGCACTTCTGGCGGGCCTGCCGGTTTCCATTCCCGGCACCACCATGAACCGGCTTTGCGCCAGCGGCGCGGATGCGGTTGGCACCGCCGCGCGTGCGGTGATGACCGGGCAGGTCGATCTGGCGATTGCCGGTGGCGTGGAGAGCATGAGCCGCGCGCCTTATGTGATGGCCAAAAGCGGCACGCCCTTTGCGCGGGACATGAAGATCGAGGACACCGTCGTCGGCTGGCGTCTCGTCAATCCGAAGATGCATAAAATGTACGGCACCGCCTCGATGCCGGAAACGGGCGAGAACGTGGCGCAGCGCTATCAGGTGAGCCGCGAGGAGCAGGATGCGTTCGCGCTGCGCAGCCAGCAGCGGACCTCCGCCGCCGTGGCGTCGGGCTATTTCGCTGAGGAGATCGTGCCCGTGACCATCGCGGGCAAGAAGGGCGAAACCGTGATCTCGGCCGACGAGCATCCGCGCCCGGATACGACGCTGGAAGCGCTGGCGAAGCTGAAGCCGATCGTGCGGGCCGATGGCACCGTGACGGCGGGCAATGCGTCGGGCGTGAATGATGGCGCGGCGGCGATGTTCGTGGCCTCCGAGGCGGCGGCGAAGAAACATGGGCTGACACCGCGCGCGCGCATTCTCGGCATGGCGACAGCGGGGGTAGAGCCGGATGTGATGGGCATCGGCCCCGTGCCGGCGAGCCAGAAGCTGATGGCGAAGCTGGGGCTGAGCATTGGGGATTTCGATTTGATCGAGCTGAACGAGGCGTTTGCCTCGCAGGTCATCGCCTCCATGCGCGCCTTGGGTGTGGACCCGGCGGCCGAGTATCTGAACCCGCATGGCGGCGCCATCGCACTCGGCCATCCGCTGGGGGCGTCCGGCGCGCGGCTGGCAATGACGGCCGTGCATGGGCTGGAGAAACGCGGCGGCAAACGCGCGCTGGTGACAATGTGCATCGGCGTCGGCCAGGGTCTGGCATTAGCAGTGGAGCGCATCTGATGGAACGGACGACCAACCATAACGGGCTGAACATGCCCAAGCTTGGGCTCGGCACCTGGCCCATGCTCGGCGAGGAATGCACAAACGCTGTGGCGCAGGCACTGGAGCTTGGCTACCGCCATATCGACACCGCCGCCGGTTATGACAACGAGGAGGCCGTGGGCGCCGCGCTCGCCGCAACCTCGGTGCCGCGCGAGCAGATCCATGTCACCACCAAGGTGTGGTGGGACCAGCTTGCGCCGCAGGCGTTGCAGGCCTCGTTCGAGCGTTCACTGAAGGCGCTGCGCAGCGAGTATGTGGATCTGTTCCTCATCCATTGGCCAACCAAGGACTGGGATCTGCGCCGCACCATCGACGCGCTGGTGGCACTGAAGGAGCGTGGCACGGCCAAGGCGATCGGCGTTGCCAATTTTCCGCTGCCGCTGCTGCGCGAGGTGGTGGAGACGATCGGCGCGCCGCTGGCGGCGATCCAGGTCGAGTATCATGTAGTGCTGGGCCAGGCGAAGCTGCTGGATTATTGCCGCAAGCACGGCATGGCGCTGACCGCCTACAGCCCGCTGGCACGCAAGAAGGTTTCGGACATCCCCGAAATCATCAGCATTGCGCGGAAACATGGCGTGCTGCCGACGCAGGTGGCCCTGGCCTGGCTGCTGGAGCAGAAGGATGTGGCCGCCGTACCCAAGGCCGCCGGGCGGGCGAACCAGCTCTCCAATCTGGAGTCCCTGAATATCCGGCTGGATGATGAGGACCGTGCCAAGATCGCGGCGCTGCCGAAAGATCAGCGCGTGGTCAGCCCGCCCTTCGCGCCGGACTGGAATGACGGCGAATAAAAGCTAGGCTTTTTGCGCTGTCTCCTCCAGCGCCGCCACGGCGGCGCGGACGGATTGGGCGAAGAGCTGGGCAGGCATGGACGGCTGGATATCGGTGCGCGTCGTCAGCCCCACGGGGCCGAGCGTGGCGCTGGTATCCGCCGGCAAACGGGCCAGAAAGCCATGCGCCAGCTCCACCGCCACCACGCCTTCGGAGATGATCCATACCGCATCGCTGGCGCGAACATAGGCGCGGGCAAAATTGTCCGAAATGGTCTCGATCTCGCTCACGAACGGCCCCAGCGCGTGAGAGATGAGATAACGCTCCACCGTCGGGCGGATGATGGAGCCCGGCGGGGGCATGAGCAGCTGATAATTGGCGATGGCGGCGAGGTCGAAACGCTTCGCCTCCAGCAAAGGGTGGCCGGGGCGCACCACCAGGGCAATGCCCTCGGCGTACAAATACTCGAAGGCGAAACCGCGCATCATCTCCGGTTCCGCCATGCGGCCAATGACAAAATCCACCTCTCCAAGCCGGAGTTGCGAGAGCAGATAGGCGTTTGGCCCGGTGATGATTCGCGGCTTCAGCCCCAGATTCTGCGCCGTGAAATGCGCCGCGGCGTAAGGCAGGATGCGCGCGGAGACGGTGGGAAGCGCGCCGATGGCGAAGGCCGCCGCCTCATCGCGCTGCACCAGCGCCATGGAGCGCATGCCCTGTTTCAGCGCCGTCAGGCTGGCCCCGGCATAGCGGTGGAACACCTCCCCAAAGCTGGTGAGCTTCAGCGTACGGCCGGAACGGTCGAACAATTTGACCCTGAAAATCTCCTCCAGCTCCGCGATGGTTTTGGACAAAGCGGGTTGGCTCAGACCCAGACTCTCCGCCGCATGGCCGACGCCGGACAAGCGCACCACCTCAACAAAGGCGCTCAGGTGCCGGAGCTTGATACGGGCATCCAGCCCCTCACCCTGCAATGTTGGCATATAACCCTCAGGTTATGATTCTCAGGTAATATCTCATTTTACATGAAACTCTGGAAGTATTTTAATCACTGCAACGGGCCAAGCGCCCAAGAGGAAATCAGACGATGGCATTCACCAAACTGAATAATGTGCGGCTGCATTGGCGCGAGACCGGGCGGAAGGATGCGCCCGCGGTGATCTTCGCCAACTCGCTGGGCACGGATTGCCGCCTATGGGACGAGGTCGCGGCGGCGCTCTCCGCCGATTACCGGGTGGTGCTGTTTGACAAGCGCGGCCACGGCCTGAGCGAGAACGCCCCCGGCCCTTACAGCATCGAGATGCTGGCCGATGACGCGCTGGCGCTGGCGGACCATCTGGGCTTGCGGAAATTCGCCTTCGTGGGACTCTCCATCGGCGGGTTAATCGCCCAGCAGGTCGCGGTGAAGGCGCCTGAGCGCCTGACCGCGCTGGTCATCTGCGACAGCGCCGCGAAGGTCGGCGATGCGGAAACCTGGGATGCCCGCATCAGCACGGTGCATGACCACCGGGCTTGCCAGCATCACCGATACTGTGAGGCAGCGCTGGTTCACTCCGAAATTCCATGCGGAAAAGCCAACGGAACTGGCAGGCTGGGTTCAGATGCTGCTCGGCACGCCGGACGATGGCTATACCGCCGCCTGTGCCGCCCTGCGCGATGCGGATCTGACCCGGGCCATCACCGGCATCACCGCCCCTACCCTCGTCATTTGCGGCGATAGCGACCTCTCCACCCCGCCGGAGCTGGTGAAGGCCACGGCTGATCTTATTCCCGGCGCACGGTTCGAGATCATCGAAAGCTGCAGCCATATTCCCCCCGCCGAACAGCCGGAGGCGCTGATCGCCCTGTTGCGTGCGCATCTGAAGGAGCATGCACATGTCTGAACCCAGCGCCCGCTTCCAGCAGGGCATGGTGACGCGGCGCAAAGTGCTTGGCGACAAGCATGTGGACAACGCCGTCGCCAACACCACCCCGTTCAATACCGAGTTCCAGACGCTGATCACCGAATCCGCCTGGGGCTCGGTCTGGTCGCGCGACACCATCTCCCTGCGCGAACGCTCGATGCTGACCATCGCGCTGCTGGCGGCGCTAGGGCAGGATGACGAGGTGGCGATGCATGTGCGCGCCACCCGCAACACCGGCGCCAGCAAGGAAGATATCAAGGAGGCGTTGCTGCACGTCGCGATTTATGCCGGTGTGCCCGCCGCCAACCATGCGTTCAAGATTGCCGCCAAGGCCTTTACCGAGATCGAGGCGGCGGAGAAGGAGGAAAGACATGCGTAACGCCCCGGCGCCCAACCATAATGGCGCCTTTTATCAGCGTGACAGGTCCTGGCATCCGCCGGCCTTCACGCCGGATTACAAGACCTCCGTGCTGCGTTCACCCAAGCAGGCGCTGCTCGCGCTCACCAACACGCTTTCAGAAATGACCGGTCCGGTCTTCGGCCATGACATATTGGGGCCGCTGGATAACGATCTGATCCGCAATTTTGCCACCACCGGCGATGCGATCGGCCCGCGCATCATCGTGCATGGCCGCGTGCTGGATGAGGATGGCCGCCCGGTGCCGGGCGCGCTAATGGAATATTGGCAGGCCAATGCGGGCGGACGTTACCGCCACAAGAAGGAAACCTATCTGGCCGCCATCGACCCGAATTTCGGCGGTTGCGGGCGCAGCATCACCGATGAGGAAGGCCGCTACTGGTTCCGCACCATCAAGCCCGGCGCGTACCCCTGGCCGAATGGCGTGAATGACTGGCGCCCGGCGCATATCCATTTTTCGGTCTTCGGCCATGCCTTCGCGCAACGTTTGATCACCCAGATGTATTTCGAGGGCGACCCGATGATCTGGCAATGCCCGATCGTGTCGGGCATTCCGAGCAAGGAGGCGGTGGAAACGCTGATCGCGGCGCTCGACCGTTCCGCCACGATCCCGATGGATACGTTGGCCTATAAGTTCGACATCGTGCTGCGCGGCCGCCGCTCGACGATGTTCGAGAACCGGATGGAAGGAAACTAAGCCATGGTGCAATCGCTGAACCGGCTGAAGGAAAGCCCGTCGCAGACCGCAGGCCCCTATGTGCATATCGGCACCACGCCGAATTTCATCGGCATCAATTCCGTCTATGCCGAGGATCTCGGCCTGCGCCCCGTTCCCGCCGAGGCCAAGGGGAAGCGCGTCATCGTCACAGGGCAGATTTTCGACGGCTCGGGCGCGGTGCTGCGCGACGCGCTGGTGGAAATCTGGCAGGCGGATGCAAACGGGCTTTATCCGGGCCGGGGCGAGCATCGCGGTGAGGCGGACCCGAACTTCCCCGGCTGGTTCCGCCAGCCTGTGGATGGCGTGACCGGCGTGTACCGGTTCGAGACCATCAAGCCCGGCCAGGTGCCTTATATGGACGGGCGCAAGATGGCCCCGCACATCACCTTCTGGATCGTGGCGCGCGGCATCAATATCGGGCTGCATACCCGTCTCTATTTCGGCGATGAACAGGCGGCGAACGACGCTGACCCGCTGCTGGGCCGGGTGGAGCTGAAGGCCCGCGCGGCGACGCTGATCGCCGAACCCGGGGAAGAAAATGGTGTGCCCTGCTATAAGTTCGACATTCATTTGCAGGGCGACAAGGAAACCATTTTCCTGGACATCTGAACCATCATGACCCTGCCCTTCACCGCCGCCCTCTGCGCGGATGCCGAGATCGAAACATTCTTCGCGCCGGATGCGGAACTCAGCGCCATGCTGGATTTTGAAACCGCCCTGGCGGACGCGCAGGCCGAAGCCGGGTTGATCCCGGCCGAGGCGGCGGCGGCGATTGCGACGGCCTGCGCTTCATTCACGCCGGACAAGGCGGCGCTGACCGCAGGTTTGTTCAAGGACGGCGTGTTAGGGCCGGGCTTTGTGAAAGCCCTGCGCCAAACCCTGCCTGAGGAGGCGCGGAAATATCTGCATTTCGGCGCCACCAGCCAGGATATCACCGACACGGCGCTGACCCTGCGGCTGAAGCCGATGCTGTTGGTGCTGGATGCGCGTCTGGCGGCGCTGATTGGCGAGTTGGAGGCGCTGCGCACAAGCCAAGGCAGCATGACGCTGATGGCGCAAACCCGCATGCAGGCGGCGCTGCCGATCACAGTGGCGGACAAAATCGAGAGCTGGCTGCAGCCTTTGCGCCGCCACCGGGCGAGGCTGGCGAGCCTTGCCCCCCGGCTGCTGCTCATCCAGTTCGGCGGGCCGGTGGGCAACCGGGCGGAGCTGGGAGAGACAGCGGAAGCGGTGGTGGCCGGGCTGGCGGCGCGGCTCGGCCTTGGCAACGCCCCCTGCTGGCACACGGCGCGGGACAATATCGTGGAATTTGGCGCGGTGCTCGCGCTGATCGCGGGGGCGCTGGGCAAGATCGGCCAGGATGCGGCGCTACTGGCGCAGACGGAGAATGGAGCGCTGAAGATCGAGGGCGGCGGTACATCCTCCGCCATGGCGCACAAGGCCAACCCGGTGACGGCGGAGTTGCTGGTGGCCCTCGCCCGCTATGCCGCCGGGCTTTCGGGCACACTGACCCAGGCGCTGGTGCATGAGAATGAGCGCTCGGGTGCGGCCTGGGCGCTGGAATGGTTCACCCTGCCGCCTTTGGCCGTAGCCACTGGGGCAGCGCTGCGCGAGGCAACCGGCCTTATTCCCCGTATGCGTTTCCAGCCGGTGCAGCCCGCCTCATAGGCTGGCGATTGGTCTGGCCAATCTCATATTGACGGCGTCACCACTTCGGTGAAGGTTTCGCCCATGGATATGTTGCCCCCCACCCTGCTGGACAGGATGCAAGCCCGGTTCGCGGATCGTTTCTCACTGTCACTGGCGCTGCGTGAGCAGCATGGCCACGGTGAGTCCCACCATGCGGCGGCGCCGCCGGATGCGGTTGTGTTCCCGCAAACCACGGACGAGGTGGCGGAGATCGTCAAGCTCTGCGCGGCGCACCGCGTGCCGGTGATCCCGTTCGGGGCGGGCACCTCGCTGGAGGGGCATCTAACCGCCCTGCATGGCGGCATTTCCATCGATCTGTCGCGGATGAATCAGGTGCTACGCGTCAGCACCGAGTCGCTGGACTGCACGGTGCAGCCCGGTGTCACGCGCGAGCAGCTGAACCAGTACCTGCACGACAAGGGACTGTTCTTCCCGATCGATCCTGGGGCCAATGCCTCCATCGGCGGCATGGCCTCCACCCGCGCCTCGGGCACCAATGCCGTGCGCTACGGCACCATGCGCGAGGCCGTGCTGGCCCTGACGGTGGTGCTGCCGGACGGGCAGATCATCCATACCGGCAGCCGGGCCCGCAAATCCTCCGCCGGGTACGATCTCACGCGGCTGTTCGTGGGAGCCGAGGGCACGCTTGGCGTCATCACGGAGATCACGCTGCGCCTCTACGGCATTCCAGAGACGATCTCCGCCGCGCTCTGCTCCTTCGAGAGCGTTGAGCAGGCGGTGGATACGGCCATCATGGTGGTGCAGCTTGGCATTCCCGTGGCGCGGATGGAGCTGATGGATCGCGGGCTGATCAAGGCGGTGAATGCGTATTCAGGCCTGTCTCTGGCGCTGGAGGATACTCTGGCCTTCGAGTTCCATGGCTCTCCCACCGGCGTGCAGGACCAGATCGCGATGGTGCGCGATATCGTGCGTGAAAACCATGGCAAGGACTTCGCCTGGGCGGAAACGCAGGAGGAGCGCAACCGCCTGTGGGAGGCGCGGCACAAGGCCTATTACGCAGCGCTAGGGCAGCGCCAAGGCGCGAAGGGCTGGACGTCCGATGTCTGCGTGCCGGTTTCCGAACTTAGCAACTGCATTCTGCATACGCGCGAGCTGCTGGCAGAGTGCAGCGTGCCTGCGGTGCTTCTCGGCCATGTCGGCGATGGCAATTATCATGTGATCTTCGCGGTCGATTCCACCAACAAGCAAGAGCTGGACGAGATCGCCGCCATCAACAAAAAGATGGTGCAGCGCGCCATCGCGGTGGGCGGCACCTGCACGGGCGAGCATGGGGTGGGCACCGGCAAGGCCGCCTATATGCGCGAGGAGCATGGCGATGCCGTAGGGTTAATGGCGCGGATCAAGCGTACCATCGACCCTGACAATATCATGAATCCCGGAAAGATCCTGCCGCAAGGCTGAAACTTGCCGCGGGCTGGTTACGGGTACAGCCCGCGCTCGTTGCGCGCCTCCAGAATCCGCGCGCAGGCCACCACGAAGGCGGCGGTGCGCAGGCTGCTGATATTATGCCGGTCCGCCGTGGCCCAGATATGGTTCAGCGCGCCGGTGATGATCTTGTCCAGCCGCAGATTGATCTCGTCCTCGCTCCAGAAGAAGGACGAGAAATCCTGCACCCATTCGAAATAGGAGACGATGACGCCGCCGGAATTGCAGATCACGTCCGGCAGCACGGTGATGCCGCGCGCGGCCAGAATATCGTCCGCCACGGGAATGGTGGGGCCGTTTGCCGCCTCCAGCACCAGCTTGGCGCGCAGGCGCTGGGCCCTGGCCTCGGTGATCTGGCCTTCCAGAGCCGCGGGGATGAGAACATCCACATCCGCATCCCAGAACTCCTCAAGGCCCAGAACCTCACCGCCTGTGAAGCCCGCTACCGTGCCGCGCTCCGCGACATGGGCGGTCAGCGCCAGCACATCCAGCCCATGGCCGTTATAGACCCCGCCGCCATGGTCCTGCACCGCGATGATTTTGGCCCCCGCGCGGGCGAACAGCTCCGCCGCGTTGGAACCGACATTGCCGAAGCCCTGGATGGCGATCCGCGCTCCCTCCAGCGGGATTTTCAGCCGGCGCATCGCCTCACGCCCGGTAACGAACACGCCATGCCCCGTGGCCTTCACGCGCCCCAGCGAGCCGCCAAGGCTGACCGGCTTGCCGGTGACCACGCCGGTGGCCGTGGCGCCGACATTCATTGAATAGGTGTCCATCATCCAGGCCATGACCTGGGCGTTGGTGTTCACGTCCGGCGCCGGGATATCCTGCTGCGGGCCGATGATGAGGCCGATCTCACTGGTATAGCGCCGGGTTATGCGCTCCAGCTCCTTGAGGGACAGGGTTTTCGGGTCCACCCTGATGCCGCCCTTGGCGCCGCCATAGGGCAGATTCACTGCCGCATTCTTCACCGTCATCCAGGCGGCCAGCGCCATCACCTCTTCCAGCGTGACGTTGGGGTGGTAGCGCACGCCGCCCTTGCCCGGCCCGCGCGAGAGATTGTGCTGGACGCGGAACCCCTCGAAATGCGCGATCTCGCCATTATCCAGCTCCACGGGCACGTCCACAATCAGCGCCCGCTTCGGGCGGCGCAGCGTTTCCGCCCAGCGCGCCAGCTCTCCCATATAAGGCAGCACACGGTCCACCTGCGCCAGATAGGTGCCCCAAGGGCTGTCGAGCGAAGGAGACACATAGGACAGATTAGCGAATTGCATGAAATTCTGTTGAGTATCGGCCATGATGCTCTCCTCTGACTAAGTCCCGTCTTTGTTCTTGCGCCCCAAGGGCGGATTATGCCCCGCCGACACGGGAGTAAGGGAAGGCTACACCCGAACAACCGCGCCTGGCCAGGAGGCTTGGGGTGCGGCATGCGAATTGGTGCCACGCCTTTCCCCCATGGCCAGGAGACAGGCGCGGTACCGAATGCCACACATGCATTCTCGGTTATTTTAAGAACCGGCACGGGTTGCGAAAACCCGGCGGAATCGCCGTTATTTGCCCTGGGAGACCAGCGGCGTGCTGTCACCCATCGCCTTGTTGTAGCTAATCGCCGTGGTGCCTGCGGGATAGCCGTTCTGCTTCAGGATATAAGCCATGATATCCTCATATTGCGTGTGGCTAAGGCTGCCCGGCTGGCCGGCCGGCATTTGTTGGGAAAGCACGGTGAAAATCGAACCCACCGTGTAGTTGTTGCTGGCCGGCGCGAAGGCCTGGCCGACCAATGTCGGGCCGGCCCCGCCTTCCAAATTCGTGCCATGGCACATGGCGCAGTTCTGGGCATACGCACTGGTGCCAGCTGTGGCCTGGGCATCCGTGTACAAAGCGGGCGGGGTGCTCGCCTGCGCTGCTACAGCCAGCAGCGAAGCAGAGAGCCCGAAAGCAGCGATTTTCATTTTCATCATGGCTCTCTCACTCTTCCATTCTTGAAACGTCATTGGCCGGAACCTCGTAGGGCTTCACGATTATACCAAGCCGCCGCGAGGCAGCAAACCTAGCACCGCCGCGCTATTCTGCGCTGTTTGCGAGTACGGGGCAACGACGCTCCAATTTGCTTACGGCAAGTTCAATTCCGCAGCGCGCCCAGCCCAGGCATAGGCGGAGCTTACCAAATAACGGGCGTGGCGGTTCACCGGGGATTTATGGGCAACGGCCGAAAACGGGCAGGCCCGCCGGCGTCCCGAAAGGACACACTGCGCCAGAATGGAACAGCCGGAGCGCACACAACCATGGCTGAGGACGAAAACGACGCAGGCACGGGCCGCGCCAGTCACCCATAGGGAATAACGGCACGCCCCGCCCTGATTGTTACGGCCTCTTAATAGCCAAGGGCGCAGCCATCCTTGCGCGGGTCTGACCCGCCGACCAGAATGCCGCGCTCATGGTCGATCCTGATCATCTGCCCGCCGCCATGCGGCAGGTTGACATCGATAAGCTCATGCCCCTTCGCCGCCAGCACCGCGCGGGCCGACGCGGAGATGCCGCGCTCCACCTCCAGCTTGCCCGCGAAGGGAAAGAGGCGCGGCAAATCCAGCGCCGCCTGCGGGTCCATGCCATATTGCAGCACGTTGGCCAGCACCCAGCTCTGCCCCATCGGCTGGTACTGCCCGCCCATCACGCCGAACACGAAATGCGGCTTGCCATTCTTGTGCGCCATGGCGGGGATGATGGTGTGCATCGGCCGCTTGTTGGGCGCCACCTGGTTGGGGTGGCCGCGCTTCATGCTGAAACCGAAGCCACAATTCTGCATGACCACGCCGGTATCAGCCGCGACAATGCCCGAGCCGAAGCCATTGAAGAGCGAGTTGATGAAGCTGCAGCAATTGCCTTCAGCATCCACCACGGAGAGATAGACCGTGTCCTTATGCAGGCTGCCCGCGGCGGGCAGGGTCTCCAGGGCACGATCATCCGAGATCAGCCCGCGCAGGCCGGCAATATACGCATCGCTCAGCAGATGCTCCACCGGCACGTCCGCATGCACGGGGTCGGCCACGAAGGCGTCGCGGTCACGATAGACCAACCGCGCCGCCTCCGCATGGCGGTGCATGCGCAGCGGGTCCAGCGGGTCGTCGCTGGGGGCGAAACCGTCCATAATGCCCATCAGCATCAGCGCGATGATGCCTGAGCCGTTCGGCGGGCACTCCCACACTTCATGCCCGGCGAAGGAGCGCGACAATGGGGTGACGAATTCCGCCGCGTTCAGCCCTGCAGCGAAATCCTCCTCGGTATGGAACCCGCCACGGCTACGCAGATCCGCGACGATCTTCGCCGCGATCTCGCCGGTGTAAAGTGCCTTGGCGCCCTGCTTGGCGATCGCGCGCAAAGTCGCGGCCAACTGCGGGTTACGCATGATCGTGCCCACCTCAGGGGGCTTGCCGCCGGGAAGGAAAATCTCCGCGCGGCTGATCTGAAGCTTGTCCTCGGCCTTCATCCAATCCGCCGCGACGCGCGGGGACACCACATAGCCCTCCTCCGCATAGCGGATGGCGGGCTGCAGCAGCTCGTCCAGCCCCTTGCGGCCATGGGTTTTGGACAAAATCTCCCAGCCGGACACGCCACCCGGCACCGTGATGCTATGCACCGAGTTGGCGTCGTAAGAGGACAGACCCTGCGCGGCCAGCGCGTCGAGCGACAAGCCCGCCGGTGAGCAGCCGGAGCCGTTCAGCGCGATTACCTTGCCACTATTCGCCGGGGCATAGAGGCAGAAGCAATCACCGCCCACGCCGGTGGATTGCGGCTCGATCACCGCCAGCACCGCCGCCGCGGCAATGGCTGCATCCAGTGCGTTGCCACCCGCCTTCATCACCTCGATGGCCGTGAGGGTGGCCTGGGGCATGGAGGTCGCCGCCATGGCGTTGGTGGCGTAGATCGGGCTGCGCCCGGCCACGTGGAAGTCCCGCATGATGTCTTTCTTCCCGAACTTGTTGCCGGGCGTTTTTAGGCCGGAACCCTGCGGTGGTCCAATGCAGCAAGGAAGATAGCAGAGCGTTGGCGGCGGGATGGCGCCGTGCATCCACAGAGCGGCCCACGCTGCTCTGTGGATACGCACATGGTTTTAAGCGACGATGCGCAGGTCCTGAATGAACTCCAGTTTTGCACAATCATCCAGGCGGCGTACCGAGATCTTCCGGCGTTGCGCGGCGGAAAACCGCTTCGGCGCATGGAAGCTGAACGCGGCATGGCCATTGCCGATCCCGGCGCGCTGCAGATCGTCGCGGTAATCGCACGCCAGCACGGTCCCGAGCTGCTTCCCATCCAGCAGGATTTCCAGCAAGACGGGCAGATGCGGATTGGCGGCGTCCTGTGCCCAACCCTTGATCAGCCCATCCGCGTCCACGCATTCCACGAAACCGCACAAAGCGCCCGGCGTGGTGAGGGAAGCAGCGCGAGCCGCCAGTGGCCGCAACACCGCATCCAGCTCCGGACCGCTCTCTGGCCGCGGCGCGCAAAGCTGCAGCGCTTCAGGTTCCACATAATCCGGGTAGAGCGCATGGAATTGCGCAGCGTTGTGGAAGCGGTTGCGGAAGCCCGGCGCGTCAGCATAGCTCTCGCTGAACGTGCCTTCGGCGATCACGCAATCATGCACTTCGAATTCCAGTGCATAATATTCCACCAGCTCCGGGGGGGCCTCCTGGATCACGGTGATGCCGTTCACCAGATTCTTGGCCAGGATCAGATTGCCATCCACCAGCATCGAATGGCCGGCCGAGACATAAAGGTCACGCAGCGGCAGATCATCGCCCAACGCCCCAGCCTTGATGCAAACCGGCATCATATCCGGGTTGTTGACCAGGAACCGGCCCGCATAACGCTGGATGCCGATCCATTTCAGCTTGCGGATGCCGCCAAAGCGCGTCACCAGCGCATCGCCGATCTTCAGCGTCTCCACCGCCACCTGGCCGGAGGGGGTCAGGATCCGCGTGCCGGGCAGGAAGCAGAACACCTCCTGCAGCATCTCGCCCGTGCCGGCGGTGTCGCCCGTCAGCGAGAAGTCCATGCCCGTGCCAGCGAAGGTGAAGGTCTCAATCTCGCCGGTCTCACCCGTCCCACCAGCGATGCTGATGACGGTGTCGCCGCTCACCGTGCTGGTGGTGAGCGTGGCGCCGCTGCCGATCGCGGAAAGATCGATCACATCGCCAGCGCCGAAGCCCGTCGATGGCCCCGAACACGCCGCCAGGTGCCCGCCGAGATCACGGCGCTCTCGATCAGCGTACCGGCGCCGGAGAAGGTCAGATCGGTCAGATTGGCCTTCGGCGATTCCAGATTGATCACGCCACCGGCAATAACAATGTCATTGCCGCTGGCATTGCCGTTGATGCCGAACGTGCCACCCGCCTCGATCGTGGTGGAGACAATCGTGTTGCTCTTATTGTCGATCTGCAGCGTGCCGCCATTGCCGATCGTCTCGTTCGAGATCAGCGCGCCGGTGGTGTTGGTCAGCACATCCTGGAAGCCATAGACCGTGCCGCCGGTGATGGTGCCCGTCAGCGACCGTCTCGGTGCCGCCCAGGGCGATGGTCACGTTCGTCTCGGTTCCCGTCAGTGCCACCGTGCCACCGGTTTCGATGGTGGTGCCGCTATCCGTGCCGGCAAACTCCGCCTGGCCGCCGGAGAGTACCGTCACGCCGGTCGCCGTGCCACCCGCCAGCACTTCCAAAGTGCCGCCATTGGCCACGGTGTAATCGGCCGGCGTGCTCTGGCCGCTGGAAACCACAAACAGTCCGCTCTCGCTGGTAGAGCTGCCCACTGTCAGAACACCATTGTTGGAGAGCGCGAAATAATCCGGCGCGTAGGTGCCCGCGAAGGTGAAGCTTTCGGTCAGCGTGCCCTCGGCCGAACCGCCGGCAACGGTGAGGGTGGTATTGGTGCCGTCCGTGGAGGAGGTGAATGTGGCGCCGGTGCCGATGGCGGAGAGATCGATCGCATCTCCCACCGTGAAACCGGCCATTATCGCGCCGTCGCCAGTAAGTAGCGCTGATCAGCGCTGTCTCCTCGATCGTCCCCCCGCCGGCGAAGGTGATCGTACCGTCGAGCACGGCTTTCGCCGACTCCATCACGATGCTGCCGCCATTGATGACGATGTCCTCGCCAATGGCATTGCCGCTGATGAACAGCCCGCCGCTCGAGGACAGGTAGATATTCTCAGCCACCGCGCCCTTCAGGAACAGATCCAGCGCGCCGCCATTATAAACGGTCTCGGTACTGGCCACGGCGGTGGCGTTGCTCAGCACCTGGGTGCCGTAGATCGCATCGCCCTGCACCGCGCCCAGCACCAATTCCGTGCCGCCGGCCTGAATGGCGCTGTCGCTGTCATTGCCCGAGATGGTGACGTTGCCGCCGGAGAGCACATCGCCGCTCACCAGGCTGCCGCCGGCGAGCACGATCAGCGTGCCGCCATTGGCGATGCTGGCATTCTCGGCGACCTGGCCACTGGACACCGTGTCGGTGCCGGTAATTGTGCTGGCCAGCAGCAGTTCCTCGCCGCCGCCGGAAAGGGTGGTCAGCTCGAAGGAACCCGCCGCGAAATCGCCCGCGAAGGTGAAGCTTTCAGTGAAGCTGCCCTCGGTCACCGTCTCAACGGTGTTGCCATCGGCGGTCGCGCTGCTCAGCGTCGCCGCCGCTGTCGAAGGTAGCCAGCTCGATCACGTCATTGCCGTTGAAATCCGTGATCAGCGCCGTCACGCCGGCGCCGCTGTCGGGAATGTTCTGCAGCACCAGCGTGCCACCCTGGAAATCCAGCGTGCCGGTCAGCGCCGCACTCGGTGCTGGCCAGGGCCACGGTACCATTCTCAAGCGTGATATCAGTGGCCGTGCCGGCCAACTGCAGCTGGCCACCGATCTGCACGGTCATATCGCTGGCGGTGCCGCCCGACACGACCTCGACCTCGCCGCCGTAATAGATGGTCTCGCCGCTGACGTCACCGGTGACGATCTGCACGCCATAGACATCATCGCCGCTGGCGGTGCCGTAGACCATCTCGGTGCCGCCTTCCACCATCAGGCTGCCGGTATCCGTGCCGTTATCCATCGGCGGTGCCGCCGGACATCACGACCGCGCCGCTCAACGTGCCGCCGGACGCGACGGTGACGACGCTGCCATTGGAGACGGTAAGGCCAGTGCTGGTGGTGCCGGAGGCAATGGTGGTGTTTGTCGGCGCCGAGGGGGCGAGCGCGATGCCGCGGATATTCGTGTCTGCCCCCGCCGTCTCCACCACCGAGAAGGTTTCGCTGCCGGAGAGCGTGGTGGCGTTCACATCATCGGTGATGGTGTAGAGATAGGTCTGGTCGAGATCGCCGATGGTGGCGTTGGTGGCGTAGAAGGTGACCGTGCCATTCGCATTCAGCACGGCCGTGAGGCCGATAAGCCCGGTGGTGCCGGCGCTCGCATTATCCTGCACCAGGTTCAACCCGGCGGAGATTGTGTAATCGAGCGTCCAAACGCCGGTTTCCGGGTTCAGCGTCCATTTCTGCAACCCGCCATCGCCCAGCGTACCGGCCTTCGGATTGCCGCTATCGGCCACATACAGCGTGGTGGCGTTGGCGAAGAAATATTGCTCCGGGCTCAGCGCCACGGCGGTGCCAACCGCCGAGGCATTGACGCGTGTTTTCCTGCGCCGCCGTAAGGTCACGGAGGTCTGGATGCCGGACAGCACATCAGGGGCTGTGGAGCTGGTCGGCAGCGTGCCGAGGCTGGCGATCTCGGAGGTGTTGTCCTGCGTGCTGTCGATCGACACATAGAGCGTGCCGTTATAGATCTCGACCGTGCGCGTGTCGGTCGTACCGTCGATGCTGGTGGCGATGGAGGAGCCATCCGTGGCGACGAACACACCCTGCGTCGTATCACCCTTCACACCCTGGCCGGAGATGTAGAAGGTGCTGCCATCGACCGTCGCCACCGAGCGGGGATTGTTGGTGTTGAACACGTTATACAACGCGGTGCTGGTATCGACGGTGCCGTTAAAGGAGATGTCCGCGATGACGCGCGACACGGCGGTATAAGTGCCGCCTTCGACGCTGGTGGATTGCGCCAGCGCGGCATTGCCATAAATATTATTGCCGTTCGACTCACCGGCGTTATAGGTCGCGGCATTAATGCCATAGCCCGCGATGACCAGCGACTGACCATTGGCGGCCAGCTCCAGAATGCCTTCCGAGGAGGAGCCATATTCGCCGGAGAAGGCGTTATTATCGCCGCTCGCACTCTGCGGCAGCTCCATATCGCCGACGATGGAGCCGTTGGTCGGGTCGATCTCCTCCAGAACCACCGGCGCGGCCTGGTTGTCCGTATAGGTATTGCCGTCCACGCCGCCGACGACGCTGATGACGATATCCCCAGCGGTGAAGCTGGTGAGGGTGGGGTAGCTGGTGAGGATGTCCGTGCCGGAGCCGCTGGTGCCCGCGGTGCCGGTCAGCGCCTCACCGGTACCGGCGCCATCCGTGCTCAGCGCGTAGGTGCCGCCGGTGCCGGAGAAGGTGAAGCTCTCCGCGCTGCTGCCCTCGCTCGAGCCGCCGGAAACGGTGATGACGGTATCGCCGCCCGAACTGACGGTGCTGAGCACCGCGCCAGTGCCGATGGCGGAGAGGTCGATCACATCCCCCGCGCCGAAACCGGAGATCGTCGCAAGATCGCCAGCACCAGCGGAGATGACGGTGCTCTCATCCAGCGTGCCGGTGCCGCTGAAGCTCAGCGTGCCGGTACAGGTTGGACTTGGCCGATTCCAGATTAATCTCACCGCCGGCAATGACCATGTCCACGCCGGTGGCATTGCCATTAATGGCGAGGGTGCCGCCCGTTTCGATGGTGGTGGAGGAAACCGTGTTGGTTTTATTGTCGATGAGCAACGTGCCGCCATTGCCGATGGTCTCGTTAGAGATCGTCGCGCCGGTGGTGTTGGTCAGTACCTCCTGGAACCCATAGACCTGGCCGCCGGTGATGGTGCCGGCATGCGACGGTCTCTGTGCCACCCGCCGAGATGGTGATATCCGTCTCTGTGCCTGTCAGCGCTACATAACCACCGCTCAAAATCAGCGCGCCATTATCCATACCGCCGAAATCCGCAGTTGCCGCCGGAAGAAATGGTTACATCCGGGGCCACTCCGCCCGAGAGCACATCCAGTGTGTCACCACTCGCCACAACATAACCGGAAGTTTCAGTCTGGCCGCTGGTGATGGTCGTTATAGTCACGGATGCTAGCCCTCCAGGCAAAAATATTAACGGTGGCTTAACTGACGTTTTCTTCCCAAACCAATGACAATTTTATGTCAGCTAGCCGGAATGTTCCGGTATGCTAGGATTTTGCCATTAGGAAGCCCGGAATTTTCTTGATCGTCTCTATCACATGATGCCCGGTGATCAGCCTGGTGCATTCGAATTGCTGGGCAGTGCCCGCATGGCGCGGGCACCAGAGAAAATCATGATGGTCAAAGCGCACCCGCACATCGTTCCAGCAGCTATTGCAGGTATGCCAGTTGATCACGCGGTAGGGCGTGGTGAATTCGTTGGAGGGATGAGTGAAACCACTGATCATCACCACCGGCGCACCCGCCGCCCAGGCCAGCCAGGAAAGGCCCGATGACAAACCGATAAAAGCGCTGGCATGGCGCAGATAGCGCGCGCGCTCCGCCAATGGCCTGTCGCCGGTCAGATCCTCCGCCCCGTGCGGAATATGGTTCCAATGCGTCCCCGCACCCGATACGCGCTTCTGGTCGATGCAGAACACCCGGTAACCCTGCCCTTTCAGGAACGAGACGACCTGATGCCAGCCCTCGGGATTGTTCCAGTGTTTGCACTGCGTCGTGCTCTGCACGGCGATGCACACATAGGGCTCGGCCACCGGGCGGGATTCGTCGGGCAGCACGAGGCGGGGCTGCGCCTCCGCCGGGTCCACGCCGAGAATATATCCGGCCGTGCGGTGCAACCCCACTTGGCGGAAATCCGTCGGCTGCCAGACATGCTGCATCGTCTGCGCATCGTCGAAAAACAGACCCAGGCAATAAGTGGCATAGGCGCGCTCGGCCAGACGCTCAGCCACCATCTCCTCATGGTCTACAAGCCGCAATTGCGGGTAGGCGGGGGCGAGCAGCGCCTTCAACACCGGAGAGAGCACGCAGGTCACCCGCGCGCCATGCTGTTCGGCGAAACGCTCGGCATAGGGAAACCAAGCCAGACTGTCTCCCAATGTGCCGATCGGGAACAAGATCAGCACCTCCTTGTCCCGGGCGTCATAGGCATGGGTGAAAACACGCTCCTCCTCGGCCCAGACCTCGATGCCGAACCGTACGAAAAAGCGCTTGGCACTCGAAACCAGCGCACCTGCGGTGCTGGTTTCAAAGAGCACGTTGCCGCTATCAAGATCGCGCAGCTGCACCCGCCATTTGCCACCGGCCGGCAGGCTTACCCTGGCGCCAAAATTGAAATCATAACGCAGGCCGAGCGGTCCCTCCTGCACAGGCAGCGATGCCGGCGGCGGATAGGGTTCCTTGCCACTGGACTCGGGCTTTGATGTCGTGGGCGTCGTGGTTTGAAGCATCGGCAGATCTCCTGCCTCGGCTCTATCACCTACCGCCGCTTCTTTGCCAAGCCAGCCAGCGTGCCGCAGAAACCGGAACATATCCAGTGCGACGGGAAATTCCGACCGCTTCTTACGAAAGGCAAGAGAATTTTCTGTTATTGTTTTTGTTTTATAAGGCAGAACGCGGCTTTACATGTCTCGTATGATTTGCTGGATCCGTGCGGATCCCCCGCAGGGGGCAAGTTCACCGGCCAAAAACCTTTGTTTTTCATTACATTATTCAGTCGCATATTTGTCACGAAACTGTTATTGACTTGCCGCTCACATCGACTAACTGCATCGCTCCGCAATAAATAGATAAGGGCCACAAATGAAACGCCGCACCCTGATTGCAACCGTCCCCGCGAGCCTTGCCGTTGCCGCAACCGCGCGGGCGGCAACGCCGACGAGCATTACCTTGTGGCATGCCATGGGCGGTGCGCTGGGTCAGACATTGCAGTCGAGCGTTGACAAGTTCAACGCGAGCCAAGGCGAATTCGTGGTCAACGCGACCTATAAAGGCACCTATAACGACCTGCTGACCGCTTCCATCGCCGCCTGGCGCGGCGGCAAAGCGCCTTCGATCGCTCAGGTCTTCGAGGTCGGCACCGCCGACATGCTAAGCGCCGGCCGCGCCGTAGTCGACATCTATAAACTGTCCGAAATGACCGGTGTGGCGATCAGCCCCTCCACCTATATTCCCGCCGTGCGCGACTATTACAGCCTGAATAACGGCAAGATGGGCGCCGCGCCCTTCAACTCCTCCACCGCGCTGATGTGGATCAACGAGGACATTTTCGAGAAAGCCGGTCTCGACCCCAAGACACCGCTCGCAACCTGGGACGACGTGATCAACGCCGCCCGCACGATCAAGGCGAAGGGCGCTTCTGAAACCCCGGTGATGACCTCCTGGCCTACCTGGATTCATTTCGAGCAATTCGCCGCAACTCATAATCTTGAATACGCCACGATGAATGATGGTTTCGGCGGCACGAACCCGACGCTGAAGGTCAACACCGCCCCGTTCGTGAAGCAGCTCGACATGCTGCTGTCCATGCAGAAAGAGGGGCTGTTCTCCTATGAAGGGCGCGACGGCAAGCCGAGCCCGATTTTCTACGCGGGCAAGGCGGGGATTACTTTTGACAGCTCCTCGAGCCGCGGCCAGCTGGTGAAGAGCGCGCAGTTCAAGTTCGGCAGCGCCTATCTCCCTTATCACCCGGCGATCATCAAGAGCCCGATCAACTCGATCATCGGCGGCGCCGCCTTCTGGGCGATGACCGCGCCCGGCCGCAGCACGGAAGAATACAAGGGTGCCGCGAGCTTCTTCAAGTTCATCGCGCAGCCGGAGAACGATGCGAGCTGGGCGGAGACGACAGGCTATGTGCCGGTTACGCTCGCCGGCAATGCGCTGATCGCGCAACAGGGCTATTACGCGCAGAACCCGGGCAGCGACCTCGGCGTCAAGCAGCTCACCCGCACGACGCCGACGCCGCTTTCGCGCGGTGTCCGCCTCGGCGGCATGCCGGAAATACGCGTGATCATCGAGGAGGAATGGGAGCAGGCGATCCAGAACGGCACCCCGGCCGCCCAGGCGCTCGCCAACGCGCAACAGCGCGGCCAGGCCGTGATCGACCGTTTCGCGCAGTCCGTCAAAGCCTAAACCCGGGAAAACACGTGGAACGAAGGACGCTTTTCAGCGGCTGGCTTCTGCCAGCCGCGCTTGTTACGCCGCAGCTTCTCATCACGTTCGTGTTCTTCCTGCTGCCGGCGGGAGAGGCCTTCGTCCAAAGCACACAAACAACCGACGCGTTCGGCCTGAGCACAGTCTTCGTCGGGCTCAGCAATTTTGCGTCACTTCTGACATCCGCCGAATATCACGTCGCCGTCATCCGCACGGTGATTTTTTGTATCGCCGTCACCGGCTTGTCGATGGCATCCGGGCTGATGTTCGCGAGCTTCGCCAACCACGCGATCAAGGGCCGCACAATCTACCGGATCCTGCTGATCTGGCCTTACGCCATCGCGCCGGCGCTTACCTCTGTCATCTTCGTCTTCCTGTTCCAGCCGCAGGTCGGGCTCATCACCAATTTCCTCGCCCGGTTCGGTATTGATTTCAATTATGCGGCGAATGGCAATCAGGCCTTCGGGCTGGTCATCCTCATCGCCGCCTGGAAGCAGGTGAGTTACAATTTCATCTTCTACCTCGCCGCCCTGCAATCGGTGCCGCGCTCGATGATCGAAGCCGCAACGCTGGATGGCGCGCGCGGCTTCCACCGCTTCCGCACAATGGTCTGGCCGATGCTGATGCCGACGACCATCTTTCTGCTCGTCACCAACATCGTCTACTCGGCCTTCGATACGTTTGACGTGATCTACGCCCTCACCGGCGGCGGGCCCGGCATCGCCACCAATACACTGGTGGTCAAGGTCTACCGGGATGGTGTCATCAATCTCGACCTCGGCGGCTCGGCCGCGCAGTCGGTTCTCCTCATGGCCGGAATCATCGGCCTGACCGCCATGCAGTTCCGTCTCACACGCAGGCGCGCGGCATGAACAGAAAACCCGATTATCTCGCCCATGCCGTCCTGCTATTTGGCGTGCTGCTCTTTATTTTCCCGATCTGGGTTACCTTCGCCGGGGCCACGCAATCGGCTGGCGCCATCAACCGTGGTGACATCTCGTTGCTGCCGGATTTGTCCAAACTCGGCATCTTCGTCCAGGCCTTCGGCTTTGGCAGCGGCGCCACCGGCAGCGCGCCGGTCTGGCACATGCTGCTGGTGAGCTTCGGCATGGCCTTCACCATCGCGGCGGGCAAGATCGTGATCTCCGCGCTCTCCGCCTTCGCCATCGCCTTCTTCCGCTTTCCCTTCCGCATGGTTGCCTTCTGGCTGATTTTCATCACGCTGATGCTGCCCATCGTCGTGCGCATCATCCCGACCTATTCGGTGATGTCGGACCTGCATCTGATCAACAGCTTTCCCGGCCTGACTTTGCCTTTGATCGCCTCGGCAACGGCAACCCTGCTGTTCCGGCAAATCTTCCTCGCCGTGCCGGATGAGCTGGTGGAGGCCGCGAAGCTCGACGGCGCTGGGCCCATGCGCTTTTTCTGGGACGTGCTGCTGCCCGTCTCGGGCGCCAACATCGCGGCGCTTTTCGTCATCGAGTTCGTGTATGGCTGGAACCAGTATCTCTGGCCCTTGCTCATCACCACAAAAGGCAGTCTCGACACGGTCGTGTTCGGCATCGTGCAGATGATCACCGGCGACCAGCTCATCCCCTGGAACCTCGTCATGGCGACGGCAATTCTGGCGCTCATCCCGCCCGTGATCGTCGTGGTCGCCATGCAGCGCTGGTTCGTGGCGGGGCTTACGGAGGTAGATAAATAATGGCAACGCTCGAACTGCAAGGGCTGGCAAAGAGCTTTGGCAAAACCACCGTGCTGCACGGGATCGATGTCAGCCTGACGGATGGCGAGATGCTGGTCATCGTCGGCGGCTCGGGCTGCGGTAAATCCACGCTGCTGCGCCTCGTCGCCGGGCTGGAGAGCCCAAGCGCCGGGCGCATCCTGCTGGATGGGCGCGACATCACCAACCTCGACCCTGCGAAGCGCGACGTCGCCATGGTCTTCCAGAATTACGCGCTCTATCCGCATATGAGCGTGTTCGACAACATGGCCTATGGGCTGAAGCTGAAAGGGCTGGCCAAGGCGGACATCGCCCGCCGGGTCGAAGATGCCGCCGACACTCTGTCACTCAGCGCATTGCTGGGGCGTAAACCGCGCGAGCTCTCCGGCGGGCAGCGCCAGCGCGTCGCCATGGGCCGGGCCATCGTGCGCGAGCCGAAGCTGTTCCTGTTCGACGAGCCGCTCTCCAACCTCGATGCCAAGCTGCGCGTGCAGGTGCGCGCCGATATCCGCAAGCTGCAAAAGCGGCTCAACGTCACCAGCCTCTACGTCACCCACGATCAGGTCGAGGCGATGACCCTGGCCGACCGGCTGGCCGTGATGAATGAGGGCCGCGCCGCGCAGCTCGCCACGCCGGTCGAGGTGTTCGCCCGCCCGGCGGACCGTTTTGTCGGCGGGTTCATCGGCGAACCGGCGATGAATTTTTGCGCCGCCCGGCTTTGCGCCGGAGGACGGACGGCGAAGCTGGATGCCGGGCCCGAGATCGCCCTGCCCGGCGATGCACCCTGGGGCGCCGAGGGCACAGCCGTCACCATCGGCATCCGGCCGCAGCATGTCGTGGTTGAAACCGGCCCCGGGCATCTGCCCTTCGCGGTCAATCTGGTCGAGCCGCTGGGCTCGGAGGCGCTGTCTGCACGGCAGCCTGCCGGACGGGGAGGCTTTCCGCATCCGCGTTCCCTTCCCCGCGCCGGAGATGCAGGAGATCGGCATCAGCCTGCCCGCACCGCATCTGCATCTGTTCAACAGCGAGAGCGGGCCTGCGGCTCGGCTGACAGGCCAGCTTCAGCCCCGCAGCCCGGCGACAAAACCCGGCGCCGCAGCGCTGACACCCCGGCGGGCGAGGATCGCCTGCACCCGGTCCGGCCAGTCGGAAATGATGCCGTCCACGCCGAGATCGATCATGCGGTGAATATCGGCCTCGTCATTGACGGTCCAGGGAATCACCGCCAGGCCGAGGCGCCGCGCCTCTTCCATCTCGGCCGCGTCCAGCATTTTATGAAACGGCGCCCACACGACAGACCCGGTGCTTGCCACCGCGCGGGGCACGGCGCCGGGCTTCTCCGGCTCGAACGCGCCCAGCCGCGTTTTGCCGAACCAGAGATCGGCCCGGTTCACGGTTTCCGGCTCGGTCAGGCAGCAGCGCCGCAATGAAGGCTCAAGCGCGGCGGCTTCTTCAAGCACCCGCCAATCAAAGGCATAGAGCACGGCTTTGCCGATCGCATCCGCGTCCCGCAGCGCGCGCACCACTTCCGCCACCAGCCGCTCGGGCGCCAGCGTCACCTCCGGCCGGTCGGGAAAGGTCTTGATCTCGACAAGAAGATCAAGCGGCGCGCACGCCGCCAGTACATCGCCCAGCGCTGGGATCCGCGCCCCATCGAGCGGCCGCTGGTCAGGGTATCGCCCCGCATAATCCGAGCCAGCGCGCAACCTTCCCACGTCATAGGAAGCGAGCTGCTGTGCTGTCAGGTCGCGGATCAACGGCGCATCGCCGCCGACATAAGCGCCGGTCCCATCACGGGCAATGTCGCGATTCAGCCTGGGATCATGGTGCACCACCGCGACGCCATCTTCCGTGACGCCGACATCGAACTCAACGCCCGTAAGCCCAAGGCGCCGGGCGAGCGCAAAACCCTCCAGCGTGTTCTCCGGCAACAATCCGCGCGCGCCGCGATGCCCAAAAACTGCGATCATGTCTCTCAACACTTGTTTCCCTGGATCTTACTTCGCTTTGATAAAGTTCACGATCGCGGCGACCGCCTGTGCCTCTGCGCACGGCTCACGCGACGACGAGGGTTGAAGAGATAGCGACCGTCTTATCCCCTCCTTTGCTCCTTCTCCGTTTTCAACTCAAGGTCGATCAACTGGCGCAACCAGCAAGGCCCCGGCTTGGCCTGGCAGCGGGTTGTCACTCGTCCCTCTTCCGGAGGATAAGCGGCCACCCCGGTAACCCCGGGGAGATACGGAGAGAGATTTTGATACACACCACCCACACCGCCCGCGCATTTGCCGCAGCGGCTCTCATGCTAATTGCGCCCGCCGCCATGGCGCAGACGACCCTGGCACCGCGTGACGTGCCCGCAAAGACCATTCCCGTTCCTAGCGATGTCAGCCCGCAACTGCAGGCCCTGATTGCCCAGCCGCCGACCCCCGGCTGGAACACGCCGCCGACCACGCCTGCGGGCTGGCAGCAGCTGGCAAATTCCGAAGCCGCCGCCGCCGGACCGGTGGTTAAGGCGATGGCACAGCGGCTGCACGTGAAGATCGAGCAGGCCATGATCGATGGCGTCAAAGTCTATCGCGTCACGCCCGAGACCATTCCCCCGCGCAACGCCAAGCGTCTGCTCATCCATCTCCATGGCGGCTGCTACGTGCTGAACCCTGCCGCGGCCGCCCTGCCCGAGGCGGTGCTGATGGCGGGCTATCAGCCATATGCGGGTCATCTCGGTCGACTACCGGATGCCGCCCACGGCCTATTATCCGGCTGCGCTTGATGACGGCATGACCGTCTACAAGGCCGCCCTGAAGATGACGGACCCGAAGGATATCGGCGTGTTCGGCAGCTCCGCCGGCGGCGCGCTGACGCTGGAGATGATGCTGCGCGCGAAGCAGGAGCACCTGCCGATGCCGGGTGCCATCGCGGTGGGCACGCCAATGGCGGATCTGGTGGATCAGGGCGATTCCGCCCAGACCAACGCCCTGGTCGACAATGTCCTCGTCTCGCCGACCGGGTTCTGCCAATCCGCCGCCGTTTTCTACGCCCATGGCCACAATCTGGCCGACCCGATGCTCTCGCCCCTCAATGGCGATTTCCACGGCTTCCCGCCGGCCATCCTGACCACCGGCACGCGCGATTTGCTGCTGAGCAACACGGTCCGCACACACCAGAAACTGCTCCAGTCCGGCGTGGATGCAGACCTTCTGGTGTTCGAGGGCATGTCCCACGCCCAGTTCACCGCTGATGACCGCATTCCTGAGGATCGGCAGGCCTTCACGGAAATCAGCGCCTTCATGGACAAGCATCTGGGGCACTAACGGCCGCAGGGTTAACCCCTCGCCCGCTGCTGGGGCAGTGTCCGAATAGAAAAGCCCCCAGTCTCATCAGGCTGGGGGCTTTTCTGGTGTTCCGGGCTGAAATCGCCTTCTGGCGGCCGGGCTTTCCCTTTACTTCACCCCGGCGACAAACGCCTTGATATCCTGCGGCTCGCCAGGCACCGCCTGCACCGTGCCACTGGCATCGCGGAACAATAGATAAGGCGTTCCATCGATATTGTTCGACTGCATGAAAGCGTTGTCGGCGGTGATCTCGGCCACGACTTTCGCTGGCGGGTTCACCGCTTCAGGCAAGCCGCCTTCCTCGTTTTGCACGTCGAACTGCGCCTCATCCTGGCTCAGCGCCTGCACTGGATCCTTCGCCATCAGCAGCGCCTCGGCGCGGCTCATGGAAGTCGGCTTAACCACCCCCACGGGCACAATCGAAAGCCGCAGGCTGCCATCTTTCACGTAAGGTTCCAACGCGTCATAGGTCATGTGGCAATAGATGCAGTTCGGGTCGAGAAACATCACGACATGCTTCGGTGCCTTCGGACTGCCCACCTGGATCTGCGTTAAGGTGCTCAGCTTTTCCCAGATCTGGGCCGCCGGCGCGGTCTGCGGCTGCTGTGTCGCCGCCGCCGGCAAATATTGCTGCGCGTAGCTGTCGGAAAGGTCGGATCCGTCCGGCCCGAACAGGTCGCCCATGAACACATAGCGCCCGTCTGCCGTCGTGTAGATGATCCCGTCCTGCCCCGGTGACGCCTCGACACCGAACCCGTCGATCCCCGGCGCCGCCTGGAACGCCGCGATGATCGTCGCTTTGCCATGAGACAGCTTCGCGATCGCCGCTGCCCCTGGCGCAAAAGAGGCAGGTACTGCGTAAGCGGCCGCCGGCGTTGCCGCTTGTGCTGCCAGCGGCGCCCCGCCCAGGATCAAGCATGAAGCCATCGCCGCGAGGTGGCTCTTCGCCCCAACAAAACGGCCGAGCATGTTTAATAAAATTATTACGCATAAAAACCTTCATATCATCGGGCGTCGCGCCATGCGGCCCGCGGGGACGAGCCCCACATGTAGGAATCCATAACCACTTGGCCAAGGTCAGTCTGCTCACTTCGTTCCTGTCACAGAGCAGGCACAAAGAATTAACGACCCTGTTGGTTCCCGAGTACCGCCTTATCCGCCTTGGATAGGATGTAGCTTCCCGATGCGGGCATCGCAAAGGGTAACAAGATAAGGTATATCCAATGCGTAGAAGAAAACTGGCACTTCGCCTAGCCTAAAGGGTTTTGCGTTCGCGCAGGCTGGATTTTGAACATGTTCCGAACGGCAGCATCCGTTCAGAATCATATCAATGGCTTACGAGGCATCCACATGGTCAGATCGATCTCCCGACGGCCCTTCCTGACAGATAGCGGGGCCGAGGCTGGGGGATGGTATTAAAAGCTTGCCCCTCTTAGGCGCAACCTGAAAAGATGGCGGTAGCACACGGTGGTCGTTTTAAGCGCTTCTAAAGATTGTCAGGGTAGCCCGGTCACCCCCCATGGGATCATGTCCCGGCATTGGCAATACATGGGTGACCCTGAGTTGGGCTGAAAGGGCTTTCAGCTCCGCCTCATCCTCCGCCAGGATCACAGGGCGCGCTGCGGCCACCACCAGCATCGAGCTGCACCAGGCAGATGGGGCCCGTCCTGATGAATCATCCTCGGTCTGGAAATGGCTCGAATTTTTCTACGATCGCCGCCTCGGCGCGAGCATGCATGCCATTAGGCGCGCGGCTGCGCTGATCTTCTGGCCGGTGGACGGCGCCAGCGCATCTCAGCCGTGGCTGCGCAGGCGTTGCGCACGGCGCTGATCCCAATGATCAACCAGATGGCCGCGGCCGGGCTGATCACCATGCCCGGCATCATGACCGGTCAGCTGCTTGCAGGAATGGACCCCCTGGCGGCGGCGCAATATCAGATTTTGCTGATGGGGCTGATGCTGGGGGCGAGTTTTCTGGCCGCTGTCGGCGCGCTCATTCTGGCCGGGCTTCGCATCACCGACCACCGGGACCGGCTACGGCACATGCGCGCGCCATAGACCGGCTGCGACCAGCCAAAGGTTTACACTCAGCCCGCAGGCAGGCTGATTGTGATTTCCAGTCCGCCGCCGTTACCGCCCAGCCTCATTGTGCCGCCATGCAGCCCCACGATGGCACGTGCCATCGGCAAGCCAAGCCCATGGCCGGGGCGGTGGCGGGAGGCATCGAGCCTGACAAAACGCTGCAGCACACGCTCTCGCTCATGCGCCGGCACGCCAATGCCGTTATCGGCGAACACCACCTCGATCCCGCCGGCACTGGCGCTGGCCCGGATATCCGCCTTGTCAGCTCCTTGCGCATGCAGGGCGATATTGTCGAGCAGATTAGCGAAAAGTTGGGTCAACAACTCCTGGTCGCCCTGCAAGGTCAGCTCCGGTTCGATCCGGTTGGTGATCGCGATGCCGATGGCGCTGAAGGGGGGCTCATAGCTTTCCGACAGCATGGTCAGCAACGCGGAAAGCCGCACGGTCTGGAAGCGAGACCTCCTCGCCCCGGCCTCCACCTCGGCGATGCGCAGCATCGCGGTGAAGATGCCCAGCGCCTGGTCGAGCTGCGCGGTGGCCTCATCGAACATCACTCCCAGTTCGGGTGCCTGGAACTGCTTGCGGGAGAGTTCCAAATGTTCACGCAGCCGGGTCAGGGGGGAGCGCAGATCGTGCGAGATGTCGTTGGTGACCTGCCGCAGATTTTCCATCAGCTCCTGAATGCGCTGGAGCATGGCATTCACCTCCACCGCCAGCCGGTCGAACTCATCCCCTTGATGCTCAATCGGCAAACGCCGGGAGAGGTCGCCTTCCATGATCTCCTGCAAGGCCGTTGCAAATCCGTCCACCCGTTTCAGCGTAGCGCGTGCCGTCAGCCCGACACTGAGCAGGCCGAAGGTCAGGATGCTGCCGAAGACCAGGATAAATGAACGCGCGATCATCCGGTCCAGCCGCAGCAGGGGCGTCGCATCGGCCGCGATGAAGAGGCGCTCACCCGCCGGGGAACGCCACATCACCCCGCGTATGGCCCGTACCCGCCGCGGCAACGTCAGGCCCGGCTGGGCATCTATTGTTTGCAGGCGAGTCCAGCCCGCCGCCACCGCCGGGCTGAGATGGAAATTTCCAGCCCGCCAAGTAAAATCAGGCCCCAGATCGGCATAAAACAGCACCCCGCCTTCGCCGAGGGTTTCGCGCACATTCTGCGCCAGCGGCTGCCGGTCTTCATGCACGTCCGACTGGATGTCGATGAGTGCCGCCTGTACGCTGCCATCCAGCGCGTTCCGCCAGGAGGTTTCGGCGGCGTGGTGGATGATGCCGAACACCAGAATCGCCCCGGCCAGAGACAAGCCCATGCTGCGCAAGGCCATGCGCACGCCAGAGCTGCGCCACAGCTGGCGCAGCCAGACTTCACGGCGCATCGAGCTTGTATCCGGCGCCGCGATAGGTGTGAATAAGGGTCGGCGTGAAGCCATTATCAAGCTTGGAACGCAACCGGCTGATATGAGCCTCCACGATACTTGTCTGCGGCACGAAATGAAAACCCCAGACATCCTCCAGCAGCATTGTGCGGGTTACCACCTGGCCACGATGCCGCAACAGATATTCCAGCACCTCATACTCACGCGGCTTCAGCTCAATCTTGCGTCCCGCCCGCCAGACAGTGCGCGTCGTTCGCTCCAACTCCAGATCGGCGATTCGCAACCGTGTTGCCCGTACCGGGGCAGAATTGCGCCGGCTTAGTGCTGTTACGCGCGCAGCCAGCTCCGCCATCGCGAAAGGTTTCACCAAATAGTCATCACCGCCGGCACGCAAACCTTCCAGCCGGTCGTCCAGCCCGCCCAGCGCGGTCAGGAACAGGGCTGGTGTCTGGATTCCAGCGCCACGTAATGTGCGCAGGAGTGCCAGCCCATCCAGTTCCGGTAACATTCGGTCAATGATCAGCACTGCGAATTTCCCGGACGCGGCGGTGAGCAAACCTGCACGGCCATCCGGTTCCACCTGCACCTCATGGCCCTCCTGCGCCAACCCTTCGCATAAATTGGCGGCAGCTTTCGGGTCATCCTCGATCAGCAGAATTTTCATGTGGTTGCTTTAGCAGATCCCGAGCCACGTGGCGCGCCAGAAGATTAAAATTCGACAAAGTTTGTGCCATGCAATGGGCAAGTTGTTCCTTGCATGGACGCCGCGCAGTCGGCCGCTTCCGGCACGTCGCTTGGTGCAGATTGGCACTGGGTGCTGCGCCGGCGAAGCGGAAGAAAGGCAACGAATATGGAGTGCCCCTGAATAACTTGAAGTTAGATATAAATCTTATCTACGATTCCGGTTACAGCTTTTGTGTCCAAGCAAAGGCCAGAAAGAACACGGGACTTTAAAAACAACCAGAAAAAAAATAGAGCGGTTCTGGTCATGTCGTTCACACGCTTAGTGAACGGCACTAACTTCGTTTCATATAATCAATTGATTTAAAATACAATTTTTTACGTTTTAGCACAAACGTCACAGCTCCGTCTGCGAACCGTCATCATTATCGCAACATTTCCCAGTAAAGCGTCGCGTCGAGATACCTAAGAGTCGGGAGATCATTTCGAACGCTTCAAACGGTATCGCGGGCTAACTAACGAGCTGGGAGCTTTAAGTTATAATGCACGAGAAAAAGTTGCGCCGCGTTTTGCGTCGCGCGTCATCGCCGCATGCGTTGGCGATCGCTCTGGCCTTGGCGGCCACCGCACCGGCTGTGGCGCAGACCGCCAGCAGCACGGCGCCAGTCAACCTTGACCTCGGTTCAGTGCTGGCGGCAGGCAGCGGCGATGCCGCGTTGCTGCCCACCACGCCTGGCACGGCCCCTTACGAGGCGCCGTCTCATACGCCATTGGATTCCACGCAGCCGACCTCTGTTGTCAACAAGCACGCCATCCAAACCCTGCTTACGCCGACGCAGAGCTATGCCGACGCGGCCCGACTGACACCCTCGGTGAATAATATCAGCCCGAACGGCCCCGGCCTGCAGGAGACGGACGGCCCGACCATCCGCGGCTTCCAGGACGGCCAATACAACCTGACCTTCGATGGCATCCCGCTCGGCGATTCCAACGATTTCACCCATCACTCGACCTCATTCTTCTCCAACAACACAATCGGCCAAGTGATTGTTGACCGCGGCCCGGGTACGGCGGAGACGATCGGCGATGCAACCTTCGGCGGCACGTTGTCGATCCGTTCCATCGATCCCGCCTCGCAGCTCACCCTCACCCCGTCCGGCGGCTATGGCAGCTACAACACCAGCGTCGAGGGGCTGCAGCTGGATACCGGCTCCATCCAGACCCTCAACGGCACCAGCGCTGTCTTCGCCATCCAGCATAATAAGAGCGACGGCGCACTGACCAATGCGAATCAGGAGCGCACCAATTTCTTCGGTAAGGTGGTGATTCCGGTGTCCAGCAATACCGTTGTCACGTTGCTGGCTGATTACAACCAAGTGTACCAGAACCCGTCGCTGGGTGCGACCCTGGAGCAGATGGAGCAGTATGGCTGGAATTACGCCTACAACAACGATCCGAACTCGCAAGGCTATTATAAGTATAACAGCGACCATATCACCACGGATATGGAATATATCGACGTTCAGTCCACGTTGACGCCGACCCTGCATTATGACGGCAAAATCTACACCTACGCCTATTACCATCACGATCTGAACGGCGACGATAACACCGACCTCGGGGATTCATCCATGATCCCGAACGAGGCGGTGCTCCAGCCCGGCGGCCCGGCGGTTGCGGGCGTCCCGGGCGAGACCTTCCTGAATGATTACCGCTCCGTCGGCACCATTCAGCGCCTGCAGCAGGATTTCAACTGGGGCGACGTGAAGACCGGCGTCTGGTTCGACCATCAGGTCAACACGCGTTACCTGCAGGAAAACGATTTGTCTGATGGTAACGCGGTCAATTACGATCCGAACGACGCCAATGGCGGTACGGGCATTAACCCCACCACCGGCGCGCAGTTGCCCGGTTATAACAATGATAATGGTTCCATCGACCGTCTGCAGCACAACCAGCTTTACACCTTCCAGCCTTATCTGCAGACCGATTATAAGCCGATCGACAATCTGACCCTGACGGCCGGCGTGAAATACGCCTTCTTCCGCCGCCAGCTTGATGCACAGGTGCAGCAGAAGACCGAACTGCCGACGGGCTATGAGCATGATTGGGGCCAGTGGCTGCCGAGCTTCGAGGCGCGCTATGCCTTCACCCCGAACCTCTCCGCCTATGCCCAGGTGGCCGAGGGCTTCCTGGCCCCCAACCTGAACACTTTCTACACCACTCAGGTCAGCTCTCAGTCTCTTGCGCCTGAAAAGACCTGGAACTACCAAATCGGTACGGCTTATCAAAGCCAGCACGTGTCCCTGGGTGCCGATGCCTATCTGGTGCATTTCACCAACTACATCGCCAGCAAGGGTTCGGGTATCAACCAGGTTTTCTATAACGGCGGTGGCGCCGTTTATAAGGGACTTGAGGGTGACGTCGCCTATAGCTTCGATGCCGGCCTCACCTTGTTTGCCAATGCCGGCCTCAACCAGGCGAACTTCACCGGTAGTAACAACTATATACAACAGGTGCCGCAGGGTACCGCCAATTTCGGCGTGATCTACGACAAGAACGGCATCAATTTCTCCGTCATCGACCAATGGACCGGCGGCGAATATGGCAGCGGCGCTTATAGCAGCAACAATCCGCGCGTGCCGGGTCCGTGGTATGATCCGTACAATGTCGTGAATCTCGCTGGCGGCTATACGTTCAACCACCTCGCGCCGCACCTGAACCACATCAAGGTGAATCTGAACCTGGACAATATCACCAACCAGCGGCAGATCATCTTTGATGACGGTACAAATAACGCCGGTCAGACGCTCTACTATGTCCTGCCTGGCGTTTCCGCCTTCTTCAACGTCTCCGTACCGCTGACGTTCTAAGCCTTTTAATATCTGCTGGCGGCGCGGATAAAGCCCCGCGCCGCCAGTTTCAATTGTTTCGAAAAGCAGCCTGGATTAGCCCTGAACACGCGGGGCTACATGCCATAACGAATGAAGTTGGAGCAGTGTCTTGAATCTGAACTACATCATCTATCTTGCCAACTATTCGGATGGCATTTTGTATATCCTCGCGGTGCTGCTGGTGGTGGCGCTGGCCGTGATGCTCGACCGGTTCTGGTCGTTACGCTCCACCATTCTGCGTGGCCAGAGCCTGATTCGTGATACGGCCGGAAAAGCCACACTCGCCCCGGCTGATCTTACCGTTTTGCGTAACGCGGCGGGTGCCTTGCCCGAGGCCGTCACTTCTGGATACCGCCTTGCGCCATGCTGGCATACTGAGCCCGGAAGCTCTGGCCAGCCGCCTTGATGAGAGCATCATGCTCATCGCCCCGCGCCTGGACTGCCGGCTGTGGGTGCTCGACACGGTTGTCACCCTGGCGCCGCTGATGGGGCTGTTCGGTACCATTATCGGTATGTTCCACGCCTTTAACGTTCTCGCCCAGCCTGGCCATGCGCCCGCGGAAGTCACGGGCGGCGTGGCCGATGCGCTGGTCGCCACGGCGTTCGGCATTTTCATCGCGATGTTCGGCCTCACCGGCTACAACGCCCTCACCAACCAGGTGCGTCTCGTCATTCATCAGCTCGACAGCATGAAGACCATGATCGTCAACCGCACGGAGGCCGTTCCCGTTCATCCTGCGAGTTCCGCGCGCCAACCCGCTTCGCCCGTATTGATGCGGAGCTGAGCCATGAAGATGCGTTATTTCGAGCACCGCAAGGCGCGCATCGAGATTATTCCGATGATCGACGTGATGCTGTTCCTGCTGGTCTTCTTTATCATCGTCACGCTCAACATGATCCCCGATGCCGGGGTAAATCTGCAATTACCTACTGCCTCGCAGACGCAGGATCTGCCGCATCCGAAATTCACCGTGAATGTTCTGCCGAATGGCGACATCCAGGTGAAGGGGCAGACCATAACGTCCGACGCCCTGACAGCGATGTTCGCTGCCGATGGCAATCCTTCCCAGACGGAGGTGACCATCGCTGCCGACAAGAGCACGGCCTTTCAAAATTTCATGACGGTGATCGACGCGGCTCGTAAAGCTGGCGTCACGGATATCGGGATTGCGGCACAGCCGGAACCGGCTGGATCATGAGCGGCCCGTAGTTTCTTTAAACACATAGTCTATTCTGTTCGATCGGCTGTCAGATGAAATCAACCAATTCCGCTTCACAGCCCTGGCTTGCTCAGGGGGCGGACAACAGGCGCTTTGTGGCGGCGCTGGGCATCGCCCTGGCGCTTGAGGCTAGCGTCTTCGCGTTTTTGCTTCCCGCTGTCGTGCATCAGCCACCGCCTGCGCAAAAGCAGTCGGTGGTTAAATTGACGATGGTGGCACCGCCGGCTCCGCCCAAGCCCTTGCCTAAGCCGCAACCGCCGCCGCCTGTTCCACAGCCGCCGCCGCCCAAACCCATCCCGCCGCCGAAGCCGCAGCCGGTGGCGCCGCCAAAGCCGCTCCCGCCGGCGCCGGTGCATCACAGAGCGCCGCAGCACATCGTGCATCATCAGCCGCCGCCCCGCCCGGTACCGCCGCCGCCCAAGCCGGTTTCGACGCCGCCTGTGCAGCAGACGCCCCCGCAGCCGCCGCAACAACCCTCGCCGCCCCCCCTGGGCGAAGTGGATCAGTTCCGCCTGGCCATGCGCGAAGCGGTGCAGGAAGTGGCACACCAAGTTTACCCTGAGGCTGCACAAATGGCCCACGAATCCGGCCAGCCATTGGTGGAGTTCACCTACCGGGACGGTGTGATCTCCAACATCATGCTGCTGAAGAGCAGCGGCTATCAATCGTTGGACGAAGCAGCCATGCAGGCCGTGCGGATCGCGCATTACCCGCCCGAACCAGCCGATTTCCACGGCCAGACCGAGCAGGTTGAGGTGCTGGTAATCTTTCAGGTCGCTGAGACCTCTAGTGATGAAGACTAGCCTCGGCTCGTTGTGAGCCGCTGTGTGGATCTGGTTTCGGGCGCCCCGCCGCGAAACCAGAAGACCGCACCCGATAAATACGCCAGACCGTCAAATTGAGAGGGGGCTCGGTGCACTTTTTCGTCGCCATGACAGCCATGACGCCGCAAATTAGCTGGCTCAGTGGTACACTGCGTGACTGAGATAGCGTGTTCGCGCGGCTGAGGCGAGCTGGATTATGTTTGGCAGCACGGTTTGCGGTGTATGGGGCTTTCAGCCGCTTGCGCGTTAAGATCGATCAGGGTTTTTCCCCCACGATGAGCGGGTTGTTATCGAGGCGTAGGTCGATATTCTAGAGATCTTCAGCGCAGCCATAGATTGCTGGTCTGGAACGTGAATGCAAAAATCGATGGCGGTTCGAAAGCGGTGATGCATTTGGTGTAGTGATTGATCTACCGGTTCAGCATCTGATGCATGATGTGGCGATCCTACGCATCCCTCCGGCGGCGGCCACCTTCTCGGATTTGAAGATTTGGGTGAGTGTCCTGGCATCGTAACTTGTTGAGGGTGGAAAGTGTCCACAACTGAGATAACGTCCTATGTAGCGAAGGAAATTGGGCGACGGGGCAAAATATCTCTATTCGCAAGTTTGACCTCGCGTTTTGGTTTTCGTCAAGCAAAATCCAGATGGCTTCCATCGACAAGAGTAGTTCTCTGCCATAGCAAACATAGGGTCCTTGGCATGCCGTTGCCTGGCCCTTACCGTCCTTAAAACGAGATACCAATCCAGATGGAAGACCCAAGCATTATCTACAGGGTCACGTGATGTGCCCTAACGGCCCTTGCTAAGAGAGGTTCTCCCACCTGGTACCGCCCCTTCAAAGAAGGGTCGGTAATCGGAACCGCTTTTGACAACCGCATGCACGACGCGGGCCATCTTGGCGGTAATTGCAGTGAGCGCTTTACGCCGGAGATCCTTGTTGGATCGGTCCTTTGTAATATAGCGCTCGAATTTGTCGCGGAAACTGTTTTCCCTTTGCTTTATTGCTGCCTGGCCCGCTATCCATAACGTCCGACGCAAACGGGCATTGCCATATTTCGAGAGCTTGGTTTTTCCGCGGAATGTCCCGGACTGCTGTGTACTGAGATCAGTCCGCAGAACTTGAGAAACTGGCGATGATGGCCGAAACGCCGAATGTCCCCGGCTTCGGCGAGAATGGTTAATGCATTGATCGGCCCAATACCCGGTATCTTGCGCAGCAGCTGGTAGTCGCGGTTCTCCTGAAGCAGGGCGTTGGCCATGTCTTCGATCTCATCACGTTGGCGAATCAGGCTGCGAATTTCGGCGATGATCATGCGGAACATGCGTACCGCAATCGCATCTTGTGGGATCGGAAGACCGATTGATGTCATGGCAGTCTCATAGATATCACCAAGCAACTTGGCCTTCGATACCTTTCGACCAACGACTTTCCAGGCAGCTTCGATAAATCTCTCTTTACCCAGGGAAACAATACTCGCAGGCGTTGGAAACTGATCGAGAAAGGCGAAAAACCAGTCGCTGCGGCTATTCTGACGGAAGCGATCAACTTCCGGAAAGTACAATGGCAGATAATGCGTCAGAAGCCGATGCAGAACCTCCGTTTTAGCTTTTGAGATGGCTTCGTGGGTCTTCGACAGTTCTTGGATATCGCTGATGCCGTGAGCCAACGGATCGTAATAACGTTGGCACGCGCCGATCCTGAGCATATGCAAGATAACCTGAGCGTCCTTTGGATCATTCTTGTCCCAACTATTATGCAGCGCTTCACGGGTCCGTGCCAATGCCACGCTGGAGATGAGCCGAACCTCGAAGCCGGCCTCGAGTAAGCGCCACGCAAGAGGCCGATGATAATTGCCCGTGGCCTCGAAACCGCAGACGATCGGCACGTTGAACGCGCGCAAAAGCTCAACAAGACGATCGTGGTCTGGGCGTTCGTTCAAAATGGTCAGCCGGCGGCGCCGGCCGGTACTGGGAGTGTCGATAAGGACTTCATTGCGTGATTTAGCGACATCAATGGATACAAGCACGCCATCGTTTGGAGTAAGCTGGAATTTGGTCATGGTTGGTCTCTCCGGATTAGGGGCTTCGAACACCTTCACTCTAGAGAAATTGTGCCCGGCCATGACCGCCTCAAACGGCACGCTACGCTACGCAAGGGCTTCGCGCGCCGTTTGCCCAGCAGCCCTGCCGTCCTTCCTGATGTGCTATGGACACAAGTTTGCGGGCGAAGCGCCGGCACAAAGTGTGGCCTGAAGCACTTAAGCGAGAGATCGTGGCGGCATGCCTGGTGCCGGGAGCGTCGGTGTCGGTGGTCGCGCGGCAATACGACGTGAACACCAACATGGTTTTCACTTGGCGCAAGCTCTATGGCGGTGTGCCGGAGACGGTAGCGCCGCAGCTTTACCGGTCGTTGTGACGCTGGACCCACCAGTAGCTGCTCCACCGGCGCCGTCAGCCGGCCTGCACTCAGCCGGCCTGATAGAGATTGAGCTGCCGGGCGGCTACCGTGTGCGGATCGGCAGCAATATCAAGGCCGCGGCGTTACGCGTTGTGCTGGATGCGTTGGAGCGGCGATGATCGCCTTTCCATCAGGCGTGCGTGTATGGTTGGCGGTCGGGCGGACTGATATGCGTCGCGGGATGACGGGCCTCGCATTGCAGGTTCAGCAATCGCTCGGGCGGGACCCCCATGCTGGCGACCTCTACGTGTTCCGAGGCGCGCGCGGGGACCTGATAAAGATCATCTGGCATGACGGCGTCGGGATGTCGTTGTATGCAAAACGGCTCGAAAAATCCCGCTTCACCTGGCCATCGCCAAGTGACGGCGTGCTGGCTATTTCGGCGGCGCAGCTGGGCTATATGCTCGATTACGCATGTTGATGCCCCTCCTGGTGAAGCTGACAAATTCTGAGATCAAGGCGAGTGATGGTATGGTTCCGCAGGTTCCTTACGGCATCGATGACGGCAGGTGTGTCTTGGAAGAGGTCTGCGCCGCTCGGCTGCTGATCGATCAGGAGGCGCTTTTGCCTGATCTGCACGTAGAGCCAGTTCACAGGAATATCTAGCCGTCCCGCCAGTTCTGGAGCGCTGAGCAGGTTGGAGCCATGGGACCACTTGTTCCGCGGTTCGGTCACTTTGATCCCGGCGTCGCGCCGGATCTGGCTCACCGTGATGGGAAGGACCTTGTTCTCGCAGTTTGGGGAGCGATGCCCCTCATTGGTAAGTGTCTTGGCGATTTCGTCGTCGCGGACACTGCTGCGGGCAAGATCAAGATACTCGAAGAACCCAGGGACCTGTGCGGCAAAGGGATCGGCCCACGAACTCTTGGCATTGTGGTACTCGGACTGCGAGATGGCCAAGCTGAAGAAATGCCGGACGATGCCGCGGGCGAAGTTGCGGGCGCGGCGCCCAGCACCGGCTGACCGGTCCGTGCGTCGTGCAGATACCCAGCCGATGACGAACGCGCCGATGAGCGCTTCCGCTTGTTCGACCTGGTTGATGTTGCGGACTCCGGTGAAATCCGCGAACTCCGTCAAGATGGGAACCCGCCGAAGGATACTGCGCGGCGAGTAGCCCTGCTCGCACAGGATCGTCACGTAAAGTTCGATCTGCGGTCCAAGCCAGCAGCCCATGATCCGATCGATCGTCTGCGGCTTGAGAAAGAAGCGCTCCAACATGACAACCTCCATTCCAAAGTAATACCAGCCCGCCTTGCTTCTGACTCTCCCCGGGGGATTCCCAAGGCGGGGAATTTCCGAATTCAATCTCCTGACCGGGAGCTTCGCGTCAGGGGGCATTTTATGGGGACGAAAGTAGCGATTACACGCACGGATCATACGGGTGCAGAGTTGCGGGCCCTATCGGCGAAATGCGCCGATGGCGCGCAGGTTCGTCGCATGCTGGCATTGGCCCTGGTTTTGGATGGCCGGTCACGGAGCGAGGCTGCGGTGTTGAACGGCATGGACCGGCAAACCCTTCGTGATTGGGTGCATCGTTACAATGAAGCTGGCATTGAGGGGCTGAAGTCTCGCAAAAGCCCTGGTCGTGAGCCCTATCTGACAACGCCACAAATGGCCGAACTGCGCGAATTGGTGATCAAGGGTCCCGATCCGGCGACCAACAAGGTGGTGCGTTGGCGGTGCGTGGACCTACAGGCGGAAGTGGCGCGCCGCTGGTCGGTGGAGGTGCATGAAAGCACGATCGGTAAATGGCTGGGTGAGCTCGGCCTGACGCGATTGCAGCCGCGGCCCGTGCATCCCAAGAAGGACGCTGCTGGGGAAGCGACATTTAAAAAAACTTCGCCAGTCTGGTGCGCGCCGCACTGATCGACACCACGGCGGGCGCGCCGATAGAAATTTGGTTCCAGGACGAGGCCAGGGTCGGTCAGAAGGGCGGTCACGCCTATATCTGGGCGCCACGTGGCTCACGGCCGCTGATGGTCCGTGATAACCGCCATGACTCCGCCTACATCTTTGGTGCGATCTGCCCGCAGCGCGGCGTTGGGGCTGCGATTATTACGCCTGGTGCAAACACCGAGATGATGAACTTGCACTTGGCCGAAATCAGCACGCAAGTGGCACTGGGGGCCCACGCCGTGCTGATCTGCGATGGCGCAGGCTGGCATCGGAAGGGCGAGCTCTTGAACATACCCGAGAATATGACCTTGCTGCCCCTGCCGCCCTACAGTCCCGAACTGAACCCCATGGAGAACGTCTGGGACTATCTTCGGCAGAACAAGCTCTGCGCCAGGGTCTTGGACACATACGACGATATCGTGGAAGCCTGCAAAACCGCATGGAACTGGTTCATTGCCGATCCAGACCGCATCATCTCAATCGGTAGCCGCCAGTGGGCATGTGTCAGTCTTTAGGCGGATTGGTATAAGGAAGCAGAGGGTGCGCCTCTCACTCTCATCGCGCGATGTGGCGCCGCCGTGACCGGTGGCAAGGAAAATGAACGAGTTGGCTCTACACCGCCACATAACCGCGTTGGACACATAAGCCGGATAATTTGAAGTCCGGTGTCACCAAGGCGTCGTTTTACGATCCCGAGATCAATCTCAGCTATGGGCGGATGGCCGCGCATTATGGCGTTGGTATTCTGCCCGCGCGGCCAAAGCGGCCGAAGGATAAAGCCAAAGTTGAGGCCGGCGAGCGCTTTGCCCAGAGCTACATCCTCGGGCGCCTGCGGCGGCAGACATTCTTCTCCCTGGCCGAGGCCAACCAGGCGATCGCCGGCATGGTGACGCGAATCAACGATCACATCATGCGTCGGCTCGGGCTCAGCTGGCGACATCTGTTCGAGACGATCGAGCGCCCGGCTTTGGCTGAGCTGCCCGAGACGGATTACGAATTCGCCGAATGGGGCCTGGCCCGCGTCTCGCTGGATTATCATGTCGAGGTCTGTGGATTTTTCTACTCGGTGCCGCATCAACTGATCCGCCAACAGGTCGACACCCGGGCGAGTGAACGGATCGTCGAGATCTTTCATCAAGGCAAGCGGGTTGCCGTGCATCAGCGCCGCCATGGCGGGCCCAAACATGGCACCGATCCTGAGCATATGCCGAGCGCACACCGGCGCTACGCCGAATGGACGCCGGAGCGCTTCCGCCGCTGGGGCGCCGCCATAGGCCCCAATACCGAGGGCTTGGTGATCGCCATTCTCGCCAGGCGGCCACACCCGGAACAGGGGTTCCGAACCTGCCTTGGCGTGCTCCGGCTGTTCAAGGACCTCGACCAAACGCGCGCCGAGGCGGTGGCGGCCCGCGCCGTCGCCTATGAGGCGTTCACCTACAAAAGCATCGCCTCGATCATCGCCAACAAGCTCGACCGTGCCACCGCTGCTGCGAGCGAACCGCAGGCGGTGATGACCCACGGCAATCTGCGCGGCGCCAAATATTTTCACTGAAAGGATCAACATCATGCTGACCCACCCAACGCTCGACCTGCTGCACCAGCTCGGCCTGCACGGCATGGCCAAGGGCTTCAAGGAACTCACGGCGCAGCCGGAGGTCACCGCCCTGGAACATCCGGAATGGCTGGCTTTGCTCCTGGAACACGAAGCGACACTGCGGCAACAAAAACGATTTGAGAGCCGCGCCCGTGCCGCCAAACTACGGCAATCCGCCAGTATTGAAGATGTCGATTACCGCGCGTCGCGCGGCCTCGATCGGGCGTTATTCCTGAAGCTGGCTGGCTGCGACTGGGTGCGAGCCCGGCATAATTTGCTGATTACCGGCCCCTGCGAGCCCGCTTCATAATGCTCACCTGTCCATGTCGTTAGAGTTCAAGAGTTTTTTGCAGTGGATTGCTGGACGGCGGACGTCTCAGACGACGGGCATTCGCCGCACCCTTCACGTCGCTTCGGTCCAAGTCGACGGCGCGGATAATCCAGGGCGCTCCCTTACATAGCTGGTTCGCCGAGAGTTGCCCATCTTTTATCAGACGGCGCACGGTCGACGGACTTACAGACAGAGTTGCCGCAGCCTCGTCGAGCGTGACCTCGCCGCGCTCCTGGCGCTCGCCTTCGCGATGGGTTGGAATCGCATTGTGATTACGCAGGCTGCACACCCGCGATTGCGTCCAGCCGTTGCCGCGGCCTGTCATTTTTCCGGCCCGATTGAGGACTGAGGCGATCGCCTTGTCCGGCATCTGTCGTGCCAGCACGCGCACGAGATCGATGGTCTCGCCTTCGGCGCTCCAGCGGTGCTGACCCGAACGATTTTCTTGACCTTGAGAGCCGAATGGTCTCCGCCGTGCCAGCGGATGACGAGATCCAGCGTGTTGTCCCCGACGCGGACGACGATCTCGTCGATCAGCGTCCGCATGATGCGTTTCCTTGCCTCTGGTGTCACGCCGGCGCTCGTCCATGCCCTTTGCAGATCGGCACCGAGCGTCATCAGTCGCTCGCGATCGGCAGGCGTCTGCTCGAGAGCGGATGATATCGTCAATTCCTCCAGCTCAGTCTCCAGATCCCGGGCGACAGTCAGTCGTTCATTCCATCGCGTCTCCAACTCGGCGACGACGAGGCGATTGTCGGGATCGACGGCATCATACTGGCGACGCGCGCGGCTGACCTCATAGCGGGCCTGCTCCAGCGCCAACTCGACCTGTCGTCGCTTGTCCTCGCTCACCCGGCTACGGACAGCCTGTGCCGCGAGCGCCGCCTCGATTCCGAGTGGTTGCAGACGAGCGATGACTTCGGCACCGATATCCCGGTCGATACGCATTCCTCCGAACGAGATGCAGCGATCGCCGCCGTGATTGAGGAAGCTACCCTGGCAATGATACCGGCCCGTATTCCCCTCGGTGCCGGAGTAAGCGACGTGCAGTTTGCGTCCGCAATGACCACAGCGCAGCAGGCCGGCGAGCAGCGCCTCCCCCCGACGCAGCGCGCCACGGCTCATAGGGTTCTTGCCATTGGCGTTGTCCGCGATCAGGCCGAGGTTCCTCTCGTAATCCGCCCAGCTCAGATAACCCTCGTGATGGTTCGGAATCAACACCTCCCAGTCCTTGCGCTCCTTCTTGAAGCCGCGCACCACCTTTTTGCGCCCGGCCTCAATGCTGACGCGGCTGCCGGTGCGCCCGAAGGCATAGGCGCCAGCGTAGATCGGATTGGTCAGGATGTGCAGGATCGTGTTGTACACCGGCAGCTCCCACTCGATGACGCGATCTTCGGCACCATAGCTGACAGCGGGCATTGGGATGCGCTCGTGCCTGAGCCAGAGATGCACCTGGCGCACCGACTGCATCTCGACGAACTTTGAGAAGACGAGAGCAATTGCCTCCGCAATGCGCCGATCCGGATCCTTCTCGATACGGTTGTTGCCAATCCGCACGTAACCGATGGCAACCGTCATGAACAGCTCGCCACGGCGCGCCTTCTGCTTCAGGGCCTCAAGCGAGCGCTGGCGCAGTACCGACAGCTCCATCTCGCTCATGGTTCCCTTCATGCCGAGCAGCAGCCGGTCATTGGGATGGCGAGGATCGTAGATGCCGTCCTCGTCGAGGATGAGTGTGCCGACAAGACCACAGAACTCCAGCAACGTGTGCCAATCGCGGCCATTGCGAGCGAGTTCTTGACGCCTCGATCGAGACCACGGCACCAACGCGTCCTTCGCATATGGCTGCCAACAGCTTCTCGAAGCCGGGCCGGGCGACGCCGCCGCCAGAGCGGCCGAGGTCGTCATCAATGACGGCGACATCGCTCCAGCCGAGCTGTCGCGCCCGATCGGCAAGTCCGTACTGACGGCGCTGGCTCTCCAGGTTATTGGCGACCTGATCGGCGGTCGACTGACGAATGTAGACGATAGCCTGACGGCCTAGGTGCTCATGCGTGATCTTGCTCATGCGCCGCCTCCTTCGTCTCGGGACCGTCGGATGGCGCCTTTGTCTCGTAAGCGGCAACCGCCTCGCTCAGAAGGCACTCGATCAGGCGGACAAGCTCGCGTCTCTGCGCAACGGGAAACTCCGTCAGCGTTCGGTCCGCCTCGAACAAGTCTTTCTGCTGGTCGTGTCGTGGGCGCATGATCACATCCTCCTCGCGGGGCCGATTCCCCGCCGCAGGAGGCTAGAAGAGTATCGATTCGCGCACGCACTTCGACGAGCCGACCAATCGATAGCCGAGGGCATGTGGTGAGAGTGGCAGAGCCAGCCGCCGCCTCTGCCATCCAGGACGGGACCAGAGCGAGCGTGCCGTCTGGCTGAACCACGACCAGGTGTTCCTCGCCTGCAAACCGCCGCCGGAACGTGACCGACACCATCTGGCCACATCGAGGATGAAACGGATAGTGGATCCGAACCTCAAACGCCGGACACCCGGCATTGTGACGCTGTCTTGACTGGCGTCGGAAAGAGTTGGTTGGCCTGCGCGCTCGGCCATAAATCCTGCCGCGACAACCGCTTCGTGCTCTACCAGCGCGTGCCCAAACTCTTCGGCGAACTGGTGCTGGCCCGCGGCGATGGGCGGTATAATCGCATCAGTCGCACGCTGGGCAATGTTCAACTCCTGATCCTGGACGATTGGGGGCTGGAGCCGCTGGACGCCCAGGCCCGCCACGATCTCCTAGAAATCCTCGAAGAGCGATATGGCCGGCGATCCACCATCATCACCAGCCAGCTGCCCGTGGAAGATTGGCACGCCGTCATCGGCGACCCCACCTATGCCGACGCCATCCTCGACCGCCTCGTCCACAATGCCCATCGCCTCAATCTCTACGGCGAGAGCATGCGCAAAACCCGCACCAAAGCGGCAGAGAAAGGTTGACGCCGAACGACCGTCAATGCCACAAAAATTAACAGCCAGCGAGGCTCCTAACCCTGGGCGACATCATGTCGGAATTAGGGGGCGACAATATCTCGGAATCCCCGGGCGGCTTCGTCGGAATCGGCAGTCTGGACCGAGGCTGTGTAAAAACTGTCATTTTGGGGTATGATGGTGGGGGTTTTGGGGAGACGCCATGAGCCGCTTTGTTGAAGGTGAAGATCGAAGCCAGTCCTGGCTACTGCCGAACTCCTTGGAAGACTATGTTTCGCCTGACAATCCGGTTCGGGTGGTTGAAGCGTTCATTGATGAGTTGGATTGCGGCAGTCTTGGTTTTTCTGGTGTCGAACCCGCTGCGACTGGACGGCCTGGCTATCATCCCGTGACATTGTTGAAGATCTACCTTTATGGCTATCTCAATCGTGTGCAATCGAGCCGGCGACTTGAGCGCGAGGCGCAACGTAATATCGAGTTGATGTGGCTCACGAAGCGGCTGGCACCGGATTTCAAGACGATCTCCAATTTTCGCCGTGACAACGGGTTGGCAATCCGGGCGACATGCCGGCAGTTCGTGATGCTATGCCGTAACCTCGAGCTATTTGCCCAGGCAATGACGGCGATCGATGGCAGCAAATTCAAGGCAGGGCTATGGCGGCTTTGTTTCTGGCCTTCTGGCTGGGGTTGGACGACCCGTATTGGGCGATGGCGAGCGCCTACATCGTGGCGCATCCGTTCACCGGGCCGATGCGCTCGAAATCGCTCTCCCGTATCGTGGGCACGCTGATCGGCGGCACCGCCGCAGTGGTGCTGGTGCCCAATCTGGTCAACGCGCCGCTGCTGCTCAGCCTCGCTCTGTCCCTCTGGGTCGGGCTCTGTCTGTATATCTCACTGCTCGACCGCATGCCCCGCGCCTACACCTTCATGCTGGCCGGCTATACCTCGGGGATCATCAGCTTTCCCAGCGTTGATGCGCCGCAGCTGATTTTTCAGACCACGCTCACCCGCGTCGAGGAAATCTGCCTCAGCATCATCTGCACCACGGTGATCGGCACCATGGTGTTCCCACGCGCCATCGGCCCGGTGCTGGCGCGGCGCGTTTCCGCCTGGATAAAGCCGGCGATCGACTGGGCCACCGCCGCCCTGGCCGGCCGCGACGAACGACCCAATATGGCTTTAGGTGGGATCACACCCGCTCAAAAACTGAAACTCGCCGCGTAAATTCTACCAAAAATCCCCGTCAAAAACGGGGGGATTACCACCCCATCGCCGGCAACCATCGAACAGTATCGGAAAGCTTTCAAAAGAATGGCCACTCAAAACCTCCCCCCTGAGGCAATCGGCATCAGATCCCGGAAAAGCTATAACCTGTATCGGGCGGCCTTGGTCTGGTGGGCAATAGATTTTCTGGAAAGCGCACGCGCGAAATGGTCTGCTCTTTGCCTCCAGGCTGAGGAGGTCGAGATGATTGCCTATCTCGAGAAGATTCAACGCAGCGCTCAAATCCTCAGGCGGTACCCACCTAATGAGCGGAGCGGCACAACCAAATGGAAACGGCCCGTGGAAGGGATCGTCCGGAAGGGCAAGCGTCGTGGCCTCTCCTCCCTCCCCAAGACTTGGAGACAGATGATGGTCGAACAATGCCCGGCAAATTCGGCCTACCGGGATGCATTGATCATCTCGGCTTTGACAGGCTGCCGTCCCTCCGAACTGGCAAAGGGTGTTGTGATTGAGGCCACCACCGAAAAACTATGGATCACCATCCAAGGCGCCAAGGTCACCCCAACATCCGGCCAGCCGGTTCGTCAACTCGAATTTAGTGCAGCCGTCCCCTTCGCCCAGGTGCTTCAGACGATCACATCTGCTCAGGCCGGCGGCATGGTCACCATGATCGATTGCCCAAAGGCCTTTTCCGATTTTGTACGTGCTCTTTCGCGACAGGTCTTCCCCGAATCAAAATACGTAGTTTCTCCCTATAGTTTCCGGCACGCATTCGCTGCCGATCGGAAGGCAGAAAAGCTACCCAAGGATCAGATCGCCGCAATGATGGGGCACCTATCCATGCAATCTCAGAAAGCGTACGGCATTGCCTCACAGGGCCGCTGGCCTTTGGCGCCGGTACAATCAGTATCCGCCAGCCGAGTGGTCAACGGGGTGACAGAGACAATCAGCGTATCAGGGGAGAATGTTTCAGTTACGTCGAACTGAACGGTTCTTTCTGTATGGATCGATCTAAACCAAAAAATTTACTCGTTAAGAATTCCCCAACAAATGATTTGCGAAGTTTTAATTAACTCTCTGGTAACCGGACCAGATGGCAACACGATCGACACAGCGCTCGACGGCGCATCAGCACGATCCTGCCCAGATGGTCACCTCTGGGCAGGACGCTTCTCCCGCTCAGCCCATCACGACCTCAACCGACCAGATCAAAATCTTCGCACGCCTTCTTGGCCAACAGCTCGCAAGACAGATGTTCATGCAAGCAAAAAACGACGCCACAGCTTCTGTTTAGCGGCAATATCCGGGAGTTTTTGGATGACCTGTAGAACGCGTTCTCTTATATATATGCGTTGGCATCTACATAAGCGCAGATGTCAGCAAGCATACTCTAGCTGTGCGCCCGATTGTCACCAGGCTTCCCGTCTCAATCTTTCCATCGGTCATTCTTGTCATGGCCGCCGATCTTCTGGAGCTCATCGATGACCAGCCGCGTTGCCCTATATGCAAGATACTCAACAGACATGCAGCGAGACGCTTCCATCGAAGATCAGTTGCGCCTTTGCCGCGAGCACGCTGTCCGGCATGGATGGGAAGTCGTCGACAGCTATTCCGACCGAGCCGTTTCCGGGGCTTCAACCCATACCCGCCCTGGCCTGCACGCCCTATTGGCCGATGCGGGGCGAGGCCAATTCGATATCGTCATGGCCGAAGCCCTCGACCGGCTGAGCCGCGATCAGGAGGACATTGCCGGCATATATAAGCGTCTCACATTCGCCGGCATCACCCTATTCACTGTCTCGGAGAGTGAAGTCTCAGAACTGCACATTGGCCTGAAGGGCACGATGAACGCGCTGCTCCTCAAGGATCTGGCGGCCAAGACCCATCGTGGTTTGCGAGGACGGGTCGAGGCCGGCAAATCCGCGGGCGGCCTGTGTTATGGCTATCGCCCCGATATCCAGATCACCGCCAATGCCATTGTCGAACGCGGCAGCCGCCGCATCGAGGAGGCTGAGGCTACCATCGTCAAGCGCATTTTCCAGAATTTCGCCGATGGTCTCTCCCCGATCGCGATCGCCAAGCAATTGAATGCTGAGGCCATCCCCGGCCCCAATGGCCGTCCTTGGCAGGATACCACCATCAGGGGTCATGCCGAACGCGCCACCGGGATTCTGAGGAACGAACTCTATATCGGGCGCCTGGTTTGGAACCGTATGCATTACCTGAAGGACCCCAGTACCGGTAAACGCGTCTCCCGCATGAACCCGCCAGAGCAATGGATCCGCGAAGAGGTTCCCGCCTTACGGATCGTTGGAGACGAGCTCTGGGCACAGGTTCAGCATCGGCTGAACGGCATCCGGGAGCGCTCCGGGGCCAATAACCCCGACCGCCCTAAATTCTGGGAGACCCGCCGCACCCGGCATCTGCTGACGGGCAAGCTGTTCTGTGCCAACTGCGGCGGTCAACTGAGCAATGTGGGCCGGGATTATTTGGCCTGTGGCGCCGCCCGCAAACGCGGCACCTGTACCAACATGGCCAGCATCCGCCGCAGCCAGATCGAGCAGATGGTCCTGGACGCTCTGCGCCATAATCTGATGCAGCCCGAGGCCGTCGCGGAATTCATCACCGCCTTCACCGCCGAATGGAACCGCCTGGCTGCCGAACAGAATAGCAGCCACGCCCAGGACAAAAGCCACCTCGCCACCCTCCAGCGCAAGATCGACAGGATCGTGGAAGCCATCACCGAAGGCTACCGCACCCCGGAGATGAAGACCCAGCTCGACGATCTGAACCGCCAGAAGGAGAGTCTTCAGGCCCGCCTGTCTTCCCCCAAAGCCCCCACGCCCTCGCTGCATCCCAACCTGGCGGCACTCTACCGGGAGAAGGTCTCGGCATTACATAACGAGCTGCAGGCGGCCACCGGCGACAATAGCGCCGCGCTGAACGCGCTGCGTGATCTGATTGAGCGAGTGGATCTAGGACCGGGAACGGTGAACCGGGCAGCGAACCGGAGATCATGCTCACGGGCGCGTTGGCCGCGATGGTTCAGCTGGGGATGGATCGCAAGCCTTTTATTTCAAAGGCTTCTGGGCAATCCGCCGGATCTGTTCCGGATTTGTTTTTGAGTTCGGTAAAAGTGGTTGCGGGGGCACGATTTGAACGTGCGGCCTTCAGGTTATGAGCCTGACGAATAGCGACATTAATCAATTGAAAAATAAGAATGATTTTCATAATTTTTCGTTTATGTGATAATATATGTGATAGATTTGGTGAAGTCATTACGGTAAATCGTGTAAACTGTGCTAGCCGCACTCATCAGAGCGAAACGGTGTCGGCATGCCTGCCCCCCTGAACGACTGCCCAACACGACCGGAACTGGTGCTCAAACCAACCAATCCTCGCATCTCAGCCCCTGAACCCGCTGGAACTCGCCCAAATTACCCGTGACAACCACCAAGCCCCGGCTGCGGGCATGGCCGGCGATCATAAGGTCATACGGCCCGATCACGCAGCCCCGCCCCTCAAGTTCAGTCCTGATTTCGGCGGTGTGCGCCGCCGCCTCGCTGTCAAAAGGCAGAACCGTCAGTCGCCCGGAAAAATGCTCCACCTCGCGGCGAATGCGGGGCGGGTCGTTCGATCGCTCGGCCCCGTACAGCAATTCATAGAGCACCACATCAGAGAGACAAAGTGCCTCGGCATTCGCATTGAACCGCGCCCGCAAGCCCTGCGGCCGGTCGCGCAGCACACGGATGCAAAGATTAGTGTCCAGCAGATAGCGCAGCATCAGAAGCGCTCACGTTCCTGCATCGCCGGCTGCTCGCGCCCGTTCAGGTCAATCCCCGGCGCGTCAAAGAAATCATCCCAGGCCGTACCGGCAGGCGCGATGATCCGGCGCGGGCCGTCAGGGACTATGACCACTTCGCGCACCTCATCAGCAAAGGCCACGGCCTTGGGCAGGCGCACAGCTTGCGAGCGGTTGGAGAGGAACAGGGATGTGCGCGCCAGCATGAGAAAACCTCCAGAGTATATCCAATCAGGATATACTCAGACTCTGACTTCAATTCAACAATATTCATGGGCGTGAATGCTCAGCGCGCTTGGCGTCAGACCTTCAATCACGCAGCAGCAGGAGTGATGCCCGAACTTACGCCGTCGCGGCAATCCCCGGGGCATATTCAAATCGCTGTCCGGCCGCTTCGCCCGCCGCAAATGCATCGCTAAGAACCCGCTTGCCGCGGCCGAGTGCACGGGAACTGAGGCTAAGGCCCAGTTTCTCCATCTCCTCCTCCACCATCGCCGCCTTGGCCGGCACCAGATCACGGCCCGAGCCACCGCGCATGGTGGCCTCGCGCGTGGCGCGGATAGCATGGAGCTTGCCGGAAATGCCCCGCGCCAAGCCTGTCTGGAACGAGTTTGTCGCGGTTCGCCGTTCACCGGCCATCTCGAAATAAATATCGCTGGCGCGGAACGCGTTGGTCTCTGTCTCAAACGCACGCTCAACCATCTCGTAGAGATACCGCGCCGCCGTCACATCACCACGCAGGCCGAAGAAGATATAGCGTAACGGCGCAGCCTCGGCGCGCTCCGCCCAGACGCGGCAGTCAAAAAAATTCGCAATTGCCGGGATGCATTCATCAATCGGCGCGATGCGGCGGCGGTTTGTCTGAATACCGATACCCTCGCAGGGTTGCGCGCGAAATTCCAGTTCACCGAGCGATAACCCATAGCGGTCCAATAACTCCGCCACCTTTTCCGCCGCTGCCAGCGCTTCATGTTCCGTGCAACCTTGCGCCACGGTTTTGGCGCGCAACGCCTGGATGCGCTGCACCAGCCGTTCCAACTCGGGGTCTTCCGCCACGCGCCCACCTGTCAGTTTTGCCCGCAACGTCTCAAAAAGCGCGCGCACCCGCTGCGGCCAGCCCTGCTTGGCCACGGCATCAGCCAGTCCGGAGGCAACCAAAGCCAGGGTAAGCCCGCCAACGCCATGGCGCTCGCGATGCTGCGCCACCTCCAACTGCACCAACAACAAGCGCTCAATGGCCGTGGCAACATCATCCCTGCCGCCATCGCGGGACTGCACGGCGGCGGCCAATGTATCGAGTATATTCGCCAGATTGGCCGTTTGCCGCGTGCGCTGAAGCAAATTCGCGTCCGGTGCCCGCGCGTCCAGCGCCAGCCACGCCATGACGAGGTCTTCCAGCTCGCTTTGCCCTTCTTCAAACAGCCCCGCGCCGCCAGCCTCGCCCATCGGCCGGTTCAGGCCCGGGACATCCAGCGTGCCATGGCGGACCACATGGGCATAGACCGCCTCCGCCCAGCGCACATTGGCACTGGCAGCCGGGGTGCGGGCCGCCGGATGGCCGGCCGCCACCGCCAGGGCAGCAGCATCAAGCGGCGTTGCCGCACCCGCCAGGCAACCAACCCCGCCGGGTAGCATCACCACGCGGCCGAACAGGGTCATACCGTCCAGCAGGGGCAAAAGCTCCGCATCCGCCAGGCGCAACACCTCACCCGAGACAACATCCCGCACGCTGATCCCGGCACCGTCAGCGCCTTGCTCCAGACGCAGCAAGCGGAATCGCGCCCGGCAAAGGGCCGCCACCGCCTCCCTCTCCGCCACCGGGGCATTCCCCCGGCTCCTGGCAAGGCGATCAAACGCGGTCGCGCCACTGGCGGAAGGCTGCGAGAGCAACAAATCGGACGAAAGCAGCACGGCATCCGCCATCATGGCGAGCATCCGCTCCTCGGACATATCCTGCACATCCCGCTCGCGCTGGGGCAACCATTTGCGGACGATGCCATCGCCACGCTCGCGCGCCACAAATTTCGCCGCCGCCTCAATCAGGCCGTCAATCAGGTGACAAACCTCCTCGGAGGACGATGTGGCGGTAGCGACACGCGGCATTGGCAACTCCTCTGTTGACCGCTTTTGTATAGCAAGCAGACCGCGAGTCGCACATGAGCCGCCCGGGACCAAAGGCCAACCTGACGCTCGGCCAGGTTGGCCTGGCTTGGAGCGATACCGTGGAAACACGTGACCGGTTGGTGCTGGATATTTTGTAAACTTCGTGCTACACAAATATGCTCAATAGTCGCGCAAAGACATCAAAATGCCAACGCCACACCACCCCCCCGCCGCTGTACGCCGCACCCTGCGTAAGCTGGGATTGGATATCCGTGACGCCCGCCGCCGCCGCCGACTGCCCATGGCTGTCGTCGCCGAGCGCGCTTTCACGTCCCGTTCTACCCTGCAACGGGTCGAAGCTGGTGATGCCAATGTCGGTATCGGCATCTATGCCGCCGTCCTGCAGGCGCTCGGCCTGCTCGACGACCTCGGAAATATCGCCGATATTGGCCGCGATACTGTCGGGCAAGCACTCTCGAGTGCCGAGCTGCCCAGGCGGGTTCGCATCAAGCGTGCCCCGGAACCAACAAATCATGCCTGACATAGAAGTTCATATCGACCTCAAAGGGCGCTTACACCAAGTTGGTTTGGTCCGAAGCAACACGGCACGGGGCACCGAGAGCGTGGTTTTTGAATATACTCCCGAATGGCTCGCCCACCCTGACCGCTTCTCAATCGAGCCGGCACTTGCCCTAACCCGCGGCACATTCACCCCTCTGGCCGGCCAAGCGATCTTCGGGTCAATCGGTGACTCCGCGCCCGACACCTGGGGCCGGCGTCTCATGCAACGCGCTGAACGCCGTCAGGCCAATCGCGAGGGTCGGGCCATCCGCACCCTCTCCGAGAGCAACTACCTTCTTGGGGTGGCGGATGAGACGCGCCTCGGCGCTCTGCGGTTCCGCTGGATGGGTAACCCTGTGTTTCAGGCACCAACCAAAGCAGGCGTGCCCGCACTGATCGAACTCGGCCGTCTCCTCCAAGTCACTGAACGAATTCTGCGCGATGAAGAAACCGATGAGGATCTCCAACTCATCTTCGCCCCCGGCTCTTCCCTCGGAGGCGCGCGACCAAAGGCATCCGTCATCGATCAGCATGGACACCTCTCCATCGCGAAGTTTCCCAAGGAGACCGATGACTACAGTATGGAGACCTGGGAGGAGATCGCGCTGCGCCTCGCCGCGCGCTGCGGCATCACGACTCCTCGCCACGAACTTCTCCAGGTCGCCGGGAAAGCCGTACTGCTATCGCGGCGCTTCGATCGCGCTGGGGCAGTGCGAATCCCCTTCCTCTCCGCTATGGCGATGACCGGATCGAAAGACGGCGACCGGGGCAGCTATCCAGAAATCGTCGACGCGCTCACCCAACATGGGGCGCAAGCGAAAATCGACGCGCATGCTCTCTACCGGCGAGTCGCCTTTAACGTGCTGATCTCGAATGTCGATGATCATTTACGCAACCACGGGTTCCTGTGGCTCGGCAAAGCGGGCTGGTCGCTCTCCCCGGCCTACGATCTCAACCCGGTCCCGACGGATCTCAAGGCTCGCGTCCTAACGACGAACATCGACCTCAACGAGGGCACTTGCTCGATCGATCTCCTTGAAGAGGCGGCGGAATATTTTGGCCTTGGATTGGCGGCAGCGCGTTCGATCATCAAGGAAGTCGCGACGGTAACGGCGACTTGGCGGGAGACCGCACGAGAAGTTGGTGCCAAATCCTCCGAAATCACCCGTATGGCCAGCGCTTTCGAGCATGACGACCTCAAACGGGCGCTCGCGCTATGACACATCCAGGAAATATAAACAGCTTTTATTGGTCAGCCCCTTCAGGATTTCTTGATCCCACCCATAAATTGGCCCCAAGCCGTAGATGCTATAGCCGGAATCAGGTGAACGGGGCTGAACGATGACCGAAAGTAGCTTTTACGAACGGCCGATTCTCAACTTGCCGTACCGCGCGCCAGAATGGCACCATCCGCTCGACGATAAAGCCCAGCCAGTAGGTGCCCACCCTGCCGGGCATCGGCCGTTACGCTTCATCGTCCAGGTATGTGAGTGCCACGAGATCGAGCTTCAACCGTTCATAGCCGGCGAGCTACATGGGACTCCTCCTTGTACGCCGCGCTATACAGATACGCGCATGGATAACCAATCATGGATCGTGTCCCACCGCGTGGTGTAGGAGCGGTTCCTGAGCAGCGTTGGCTGCGCTGTCAGGCTGCCAGTGCTGGCAGGCTGACGATGGCATCATCGCTCATTGGTGCGATGGTTTCCAGCGTCATGTATCGCGCGTTGCACGGCCCATTCGTCATTTTGTTCGAGCAGGATGGCGCCGATCAGGCGGATGACGGCGGCCTCGTTGGGAAAGATGCCGACGACATCGGCTGCGCCGCTTGATTTCGCCGTTCAGTCGCTCCAGCGGATTGGTGGAGTGGATCTTGGCGCGGTGCTGCGTGGGGAAGTCCATGTAGGCGAGCACGTCGGCCTCGGCCTCGTCCAGCAGGCCGGCGAGTTTGGGCACGCGCGGCCGCATCTGGTCGGCGACCTCGCGCCATTGCTTGCGTGCGGCTTCGGCGTCGTCCTGGGCAAAGGCGGTGCCGATCCAGGCGGAGACGACGCGGCGTTGGGTCTTGCCGGCATAGCGCCAGGGCGTTGCGCATGAAGTGCACGCGGCAGCGTTGCCAGGTGGCGCTCAGCACCTTGGTGATGCCGCCTTCAGCCCCTCATGCGCGTCGGAGATCACCAGCTTGACGCCGCGCAGGCCGCGCCGGGCCAGACTGCGCAGGAACTCGGCCCAGAACGGCTCGGCCTCGCTATGGCCGACGGTCATGCCGAGCACCTCGCGCCGGCCGTCGGTGTTGACGCCGACCGCGACGATCACGGCGACGGAGACGATGCGGTGGTCGCGCCGGACTTTGACGTAGGTGGCGTCCAGCCAGACATACGGCCAGTCGCCTTCGATCGGCCGGGCCAGGAAGGCGTTCACCCGCTCGTCGATCTCGCCGCACAGCCGGGAGACCTGGCTTTTGCTGAAACCCTCCATCCCCATCGCCTTCACCAGGTCATCGACGGAGCGGGTCGAGATGCCTTGGATATAGGCTTCCTGGATCACCGCGGTCAGCGCCTTCTCGGCCATGCGCCGCGGCTCAAGGAAGCCCGGGAAGTAGCTGCCGCGGCGCAGCTTGGGGATGCGCAGCTCGACCGTGCCGGCGCGCGTCTCCCAGTCGCGGTCGCGATAGCCGTTGCGCTGGTTCAGGCGCTCGGCGCTGCGCTCGCCGTGGGCGGCGCCGCACAGCGTCTCGGTCTCCAGCTCCATCAGCCGTTCGGCGGCAAAGCCGATCATCTCGCGCAGAAAACTGGCGTCAGAGCCCTTCTCCAAAAGGCTGCGAAGCGCGATCTTGTCGTCGGTCATCGTGGTTGGTTCCTTGGGTCAGAGTTGCGTCTCGCAACCCAACCCTACCCAAACACCGCCCGGTGACCGCCAATCGGCCTGCCTGCGCCAGACTCTTGGCGGTCGCTACGGCAGGCCGATTACGCGGCCTCCTACACCACCAGCGGGGACACGACCCAATCATGTCGCACCATCACCAAATACTTGCCTGTAGAGGTCACGTCCAAAGCTCGTGGCTTGGGCTTTGCCGGGCAGAATGCGAAAGCTACGCCGCCCGCCCTGATCACGTTCCGCCAACAAGAAGCAGGTCCGAACCGCGGCGTTGTCTTCGAAAGCTTCCGCCAACGCGTACATATGAGTGACGAACACCACGTGCCCTCCCTTCTCGGCTAAGGCTATGATGATCTGCCTTGCCACTTCTGAACCTTCCCGCTCATTGGTGGCGGCAAAGGATTCATTGAACAGAAACAGTGGCGCTCGCCCGACATGATCAATGATCTGGCTTATTCTGCGTAGCTCTTCATCAAATTTACCGCTATTCAGTTCTTTATCTTCGCGGCGACGGTAGTGGGTAAAGATGCCATCACGCAGATCGGCCGTAAAATACTGGGCGGTGACGAACATGCCTGCTTGCATCATTATTTGCGCCAATCCGATGCTCCGCAGGAAGGTTGATTTGCCGCCCTGGTTCGCGCCGGTGATCATGATCAGTGGGGTCGCCCACGCCTCCAGATCATTGCCGACCACGCTGCCGGTCTTCAAAAGGGTAAGAGACGCATCACGCAGATCCTTGAATGTGATCGCACAGGGACTCCCTGCGATTTCCGGAATGCAAACGGGAATATTCTTCTCAGCAAGATGCTGATGAAGATTAAGACAACCGACATAAAAGGCTAACTCGGTACGCAGCATGGTAAAAAATGTTTCGACATGCTGCGCGGCCTGTGCTGTAGTGTGAGCTATCTCAGCCAACACCGTATCCTGCAATTCTCCTAGCTCATGCGCTCCCGATTCATCGCGTGGGTCAATCCTGAAGCGGCAGTACGGCGGCGCATTTCCTAGCAGTTCCCGAAACCATGCCCAACGTTCTGGCACGAAGGCGTGAGGCACCAAACCTTGTCCTTCATTTCCTGCACCTAGGCGCGCACTGAACAGCAAACCGTGATGGAAATTCAGTGTTTTAAGTTGCCGCTTTATCTCCGCCAGATACTCTGGATCAATTTCTCTGACGAGTATTGCGCAGAGAATTCCTTAAGGCTTGTGAATGGAAGGTATCCTGGTAATTGGAAGCGAAAGTTGAGAGTTTGGCAAGAACATCATGCAGCCCCTCCAGCATTCGCCTGCCGTCAGAAAGGACGAGGCTCGGATCGCGGCTATTGAAAAGCAAGAACATGCTCTTGCGAACCTGTACCGGTTCCAAGGCAATCCCAAACAGGGTACGAATCGCCTTTTCGTTCTCCAGACAGTCGCGCAAAACCCCTTGCCGCCAAAGTATGGTTTCGAGATCGTTGTAAGTGCTGCTGAGCACCGCAGTCCGTACTGTTTTTCCAAGAAATTCGTTGTGGGCATCCATCATCGTAAAGATCGGCTCCATCTCCAAATCCTGCGCAAGGTCCGCTGCGTTGGCCGGAAGTTTGGCATCCGGGTCAAAATCGCGATCCGGAAACATCAAGCGCACTTTCATCACAGGCGCTCCTTCAACCTATCATAGGTGACACCATATTTTTTAGCGATTGAAAGAGCGTAGGCCAACCCATCAGCCTGGTGGCGGATAATGTGGAAGCTGCGCGTCTCGGGATTTTCAGGTTCAACCATGCTGGTGACGCTAACCGTCTCCGGCCCGATGGTGGCCAGTTCATCCATAAAGGTGACGCATACTCCCAGCGCACCAAGCCGGATAATTCGCCGTAGAACGGCATCCGCCAGGAAAACCGCGTCCTTCAAGGCGGTGGAGTTAAATATTTCGTTGAGGATAATCAGGCTATCCGCCGTTGCTGCGTCAAGGATAGCATGAATGCGCAGCAGATCGTCGTAAAGCTTACCATGCAGCGAGGTCAGCGATTCCTCTCTTTCAAAATGTGTAAATATCCTGTCAAAAAACTTTAGTCTCACCTGCCGCCCAGGCACCGTAAGGCCGAGATTCGCGAATAAATGCATCTGGCCCAGCATACGTGCAAAGGTTGTCTTTCCACCCTGGTTGGGGCCAGTAACGATAAAGATGCGCTCCGCACCTTCCAAGTAAAAATCATTGGCAACAATCTTAACACTCCCGCCATGCAGCTTCTCCGCGAGGGCGAGATCAAACGCCGCTTCTGCACCAATACCATAATCATCGATTAATTGCGGCCAGCAAAAATCCAGCCCCGTCGCGGCAAGCTTATCCGTGAAGGCAAGCCAGGAAAGATAGAATTGAGCCTCGCGTTCGAACCCGACGAGCACGGGATCTATAAAGTCTCTGTGCGCGTTGACGAAGGCGCCGAGCGCCGCAAAAATCTCTGGATGGAGTTGCACGACGGCATCAAGAATCCTGCTCTGGACATTACCAATTATCCGGTTTGTGATTGCGCCAGATGTGCGTGGCGCGTCGTCCTGCTTCTGAAAACGGGCAAATAGTTGGGAAATGACCGCATTATAATCCGGTTGTTCCTCAAACCCACGCACCGTAACCGTGTCCTGGTGAATTAGAACAGTGTAGCGAATGGCATCGAGCGCGGCGCGATGCCGGATAGCCTCTTCCGCCAAGAATTTAAATGAATCGGAATTGATGTATTCATGCGTCACCGCCGTTAATGTCTGTAATCCATCTGATTGCGGGCCAGCAGCCACAAGCGCGGTGCCGAGAGTTTGTACGCTTTTGCAATAGCCAATGATGGCACCGACAAAGTAAGCAGCTTCCTGGTGTTTGTTGAAGCATTTCCGTGCAAGCTCCAAGCGCGAGCGCGCGCGAACCATCGCAGCTGTAAAGTCTTTAACGACGGCGTTAATGATGTTGTCCGCCAGATCCCGCAGGATGGCCTGCCGGTAATCGATCGTGGTCCGTTCGTGTGGGATCAACCGGAACAGCGGGCGGAGATCGTAGGGTTCAAAGCCCGCTGATACCACCTCAAGAATCCGGTCGATGGCCAGGTCGGCGAAAAAAGAAGGATCTTCACCAGGAAACTGGTGTTCCAGAGAGGGCGCCGTCTGGGGAAACAATATGCTGACCGGGCGCATGGCTATATCATCCCCCTCGAGAAATATATTGATTACAGCTTAGTTCCGAGCCAGACAAACGTCAGGCACAGCACTGCAGAGGACAAAACATAGGTGCTGGCATGGACGATTTTTCCTCCCCGCACGAGGTCCAGCGTTTGTAAGCTGAAGGACGAAAATGTCGTGAAACCACCGCAGAGGCCAACCATTGCAAAAGCGACGATATTTTGTGGAATATGCGGCAGCGCTCCGGTACGGGCAAAGCTCGCCAATACGCCAATGGCGAAGGAACCCACGACATTAATGATCAGCGTGCCCCACGGAAATGCCGGACCTGTCAGGGCGGTCATTGCCGCACTGAACCAGAACCTCGCCATGGTGCCGAGGGCACCGCCAAGAGCGATCCATAGGTAAATTTCAGCCATGGCAAGTCATACCTTGGCGCTAACGCCCAGCAGGTGGGATGTCTGGTTCACGGCCACGACCCGGCAACCATGTTGATCAAAGCGCAAAACGTTGATCGCGCAGGGATCCTGTTGCAGATGCCAGTAGCGCGAGAGCGGCAGGTCCAGCGCCAGCGTTAAAAACACCCGGTTGGTGCTGTCGTGGCCGACGGCGATGACCGTACCGCCGGGATACGCGTTACGCATATGGTCGAGCGCCCTGATCAGACGGGCCTGGACATCCTGCAAGGTTTCGGCATCATCTATAACGGTTAATTGCGGCTGTTCCATCCACGCCTTGAAACGCTCCGGCTCGCTGGATTTAACTTCCTCGCGCTCCCGGCCTTGCCACGCGCCATAATCGATGTCGATCAGCTGGGGCAAAGATTGCGCTTGGAACCCCTGCGCTTGCCCGATTGCTGCCGCCGTATCGCGGCATCGTTCCAACGGGCTCGTGTAAATCGCTGTTACCGGCCAGGTTGAGGCGATAAATTTAGCCGTCACGGCGGCCTGTTCGCGCCCCAACGATGTCAATGGCAGATCAATCTGGCCACGGAACCGCTCTGGATGAATGCCTTCAACATGGCCGTGGCGGACGAGAATCAAGGTGAATAGCGGCATGTGTTTTTTCCTACACAAAGCCTTAGTGGCGCATCAGCACTGGAATATCGGCGTGGGTGAGCATGTATTTCGTCACGCCGCCAAACAGCAGGTTGCGCCAGGAGCTATGCACGAACGCACCCATCACCAGCAGATCGGCGTCGAGTTCATGCACTGTCGCCAGCAGCTGGGCGCCAAAAACATCTTTTCCGATCGGCAGCTCATGACCGGTTACGCTCACGCCATGTTCCGCCAAAACATCCGGAATTTGCGGTTGCGGCGTGCCGTCTCGGCGGCCCATCAAAACATGAATGTCTGCTGATTGAGGAATGCAGTGAAGCGCATCCATGACCGCGTGCAGCGTGAATTTGTCATCACGCCATGCCACGGCAACGGTTTTTCCAAATTCCATCTCGGCCAGGGGCGGAACTATCAGTACTGGACGCTCTGAGGCGAATAAGGCCGTGTGCAAGGCTTCGTACTCGGTGTGATTGCCATGCGCCGCGGGTTGCCCGACGACGATATAATCGGCCCTCTCGCCCCATTTCTTCACAAGAGCTTCGGTCAACCCCTCTTCATCAATCCATTTGGGCTCCGCGACACCGCCATGCCGGGCTGCCCATGTCTCAAAAATCTTATGCAAAGCCGCGACGCGGTCATTCTCATGATCGCGGATTTTCTGCTCCTGCTCCTTGGTCAGAATCTCCTCGGTGGGTAGGATCGTAGAGATTGGCGGGACACGCATGACCAGTATCTCGAACCTTGCACCGCCGAGAAGCACCGCCAAGCGCTCCGTAGCGGCGAGGACGGCCGACGCGGTTTCAGTTCGAGTCGAAAATTGCGAGAATGACGTTGGACATTTATACCTCCCAATCCTCCCCTTCTTGCGCGGAGAGATGCGTAAACCGGACCAGCCATACACCTGATGTGACGGCGATCAGGCAGCCGACGATGGATGACATGACATAGGAAAATGACTGGGACACTTCCCCGTTCTGGAACAGTACCAACGCGCCGAGGCTAAACGACGAGAATGTGGTGAAGCCGCCGCAGATGCCGACGATCACAAGGTTTCTGACTTCGGGAGCGACATTCAGCATTCCTTTGCCTCCCGTCGCCTCAGCAAAAAAGCCGATGACAAAGCAACCGAGCCAGTTGACCCACAGAATTCCCCAGGGAAAGGCGCCGTGCATTAGTGCCGGGCCAAGATTACCCAGCCAGAATCGGGCGACGCTACCGAGCGCGCCACCAACCGCAATAAACAGATAATTCCTGACGGCTATCGAGCTGGGCATTTCGGCATCCTAGAACAGTATCGTGGCAAGCAAGATGACAAGGATCACGCCAATGATCCCGATATAGAGATTCAGGCTGCCAGATTGGAGCCGGCGGGCGACGCGCGCCAGCATCAACACAGCGCGCTCGATTGGTTGGAACAGATATGGGCCGAAGATCGGCGCGACATCGTGCGAGAAGGTAAGGCGGCGCAGAAAATAACTGCGCTCGCTGCCGCCATCCACGAAATCCCGCCCGGTTTGCGCCCGGGGACGATAGACAAAGCCGTAGAAGGTTCGCAGCGCATTCGAGAATGTCAGGTGGGTGGTCGCTGCGAGCGAGACATTTTTCTGCATGCCGCCGAACCACACGGGGGTGCGGCGCACGGCGAAGCGGTGGCGCGCCAGGAGTAGCGCCGTCACTGGCAGCAGCGCCAGCAAGGGCATGACGATGATGAGCTTGCTCGGCGAGATGAAGGCGAAGCTGGCCGTCAACGGCACGAGGAGCCACCCGTCGCGCATGGCGAGCGAAGCTCCTGCGCCCGGCTCAAAGCCTGTTTTCGCCATGCCCAGCAGCCAAACAGGCATGCCGACGGCGAGCGCCAGAACCATCAGCCCAAGCAGGAACACCACTCCTTGATAGCGCCCCGGAAAGGGTGGCAGGGCATTTGTGTTGCTGCCCTGCAGGCCGAGGCCGAATAGCTTAACGGACATGGCGAAGGCAATGGCGGCGGTAAGTGCCAAGCCCGCACCACCCAGAACCAAGGCCAAACGCCCCGCAAGGGAGGAGACGTGGAATGCCTGGAAAAAAGTCTGGAAGAGATACCATTCCGAGACGAAACCCGCCTGCGGTGGCATAGCGGCGAGGCTCATCACGGCGAAGAGCGCGCCAATGCCAAGCCACGGCGTGCGGCCTGCCAAAAGCCCGCGCTGGGTCAAACTATCATCACCCGCAACCAGAATGACCGCGTCAGCGGAAAGGAACAGGCCAGTTTTCGCCAATGTATGGCCGGCGAGGTGGATTAACGCCACGATCCAGGCCAGACCGCACAAGGCGCCGGAGCCGTTCTGGTCGAATATGAGCGCCGCCCCGAGCAGGGCGACAGCAACCGAGCCATTTTCGGCGGATGAGAATGCCAATAACCGCCGCCAATTCTCCTCCTGAAAGGCGTAGAGCGCAGCCAGCACAGCGCTGATCACGCCAGCAGCCACCAAAACGATACCCAGCGTGAGCATGGTGGCCGGGTCTGGCTGAAACCAGACCATCAACGCGCGGCCAAGCGCGAAGAAGGCCGCATTGAGGATGAGCCCCGACATCAAGGCGCCGGTGCCGCCGGTCGCGGCACCGTAAGCGTCGGGGAACCATTCATAGAACGGGACGATGCCGATCTTGGCGCCAAACCCCACCAGGAGCAGAAGGCCGACAACGACCCTTAAGCCCTCCGGCGCGGCCTGAAGCGACGGTGCAAAGCCAGCAAACGCAGGTGAACCGCCCTGCACCGTCAGCACCAGATAGGCGGCCAGTAAGGCCACGGCACCGGCTTCAAGCAGCGCCAGCATAAACAGCGTGGGCCTACCCGATTGCTCTGTCCGTCCATCTGCCATGATCATCACCGCACCGCCGAGACTCATGACTTCATAAGCGATAAGGAAGGATACCGCGTCCTGCAGGCCCGCCACGCCAAAGGCGCCGAGCAGCCCCATGGCCGCGCCAAAACACCAGCCGCGAGGTGCGGCGCCCCGCGGGCCCGCAATGAAGACGAGCGTTGCTGCCGCGAATCCAAAGCCCAACAGCCAGGCGGCGTTGGCATCCAACTTGAATGGTGTGCTTGCAATTGCCGGCCCAAATGGCACTGTGAAGCCGGGGGAGGGAACAATAAGATCAAGACCGCAAAGCAATGTACCGGCGATAGCGGCCCCGATGAGCGCAATCCGTGCCAACCTCGCGCCGCGCGGCAGGAGCACCAAAATGAGCGCTAGCACCAACAGCAACGGAACAAGCAGGGTCAACTCAAGCTCCATAGCGCCCTCCAGCGACACGCTGGCGCTTGCGTGCCAGCAAAACCATAAATGCCTCGATGTGGGCCGCCGGGTTTGGCGGGCAGCCTGGCAAATAGAAATCGACCGGCAGAATGCCCTCCAGCCCATTTGCGCAAAATTCGCCGCCGCCAGCCGTGCCGCCGGCCACCGCACAAGTACCGATCGCCATCACCCAGCGCGGTTCCGGCATGGCTTCGTACGCCGCCAGCAACGGCGCGCGCATGGCATGCGTCACTGGGCCGGTCACCAGCAGCACGTCCGCAAAGCGTGGCGAGGCCGTGAAGAAAACACCCAGCCGGTGCAAATTATAGAACGGGTTGTTCAGGGCCTGGAGTTCAGAATTCGCAGCCATTGCAAGAGCCCGCGTCGACATGGCGCACATGCAGGCTGCGGTGGAAACCTGGCGGCGTCTTATGTTCGGTGCCGTCCGGTCGGGGCTCGGCGAGCCAATGCAAATCTTTCCGTTCGCGTACCCCGAAGGCCCAATCATGGGACGCCGTCAGCGCGCCCCTGGGGCAGGCTTCGATGCAGAGCTGGCAGGTGATGCATTTGCCGTAATCGAGATCGGTTGTTGCGCCCTCCGCAGAGGCAGTGATGGCCCCGGTTGGGCAAGCCGCCGCGCAGGCGGTGCAGCCGGCCTCGCATTGCGTGGGGTTGAGGCGCGGCATGCCGAGCACACCTTCCTGGCCGTCATCACCGTCCCGCACGCCCCATTTAGTGGAGGCGTTGCCGCGAAATAGTCCTGATAATGTCCAGATCGCCATCACTTCCCCCTATCGATCGCAACCGGCGGTGGAGAGACCAAAGCTCGCTTCGTTGATGGCGTAATCCATCATATTCAAGTCATGCACAGTGAACGGAAACACCCGCCAGTTCGAGAAGGAGGGCGATTTGATCTTCACCCGCTCCAGCCTTCCAGCCTCGCTGAAATGCACTGCGTAATAAAGCGCGCCGCGGGGGCTTTCCGCCCAGCCTAATCCTTCCGTATTGGCGGCCGCCACGCAGCCTTCCAGAATCGGCCCTTTCTCCATCTGGCGCATCAGCGCCTTGACCATATCGAAACTCGCAAACAGCTCCTCGATCCGCACATGAAAGCGGGCATCGGCGTCACCTTGAGGGCGCACGGGGACGGGGACAATCAGCGTGCCATAGGCCGCGTAGGGATGATCCCGGCGCAACTCACGATCGATCCCGGAAGCCCTGGCGATGGGACCGGTTGCACCCTGGTCATAGGCCGTGCGCTCATCAAGATACCCGGTCGTCAGCAGGCGGTCCCGGAAGGAATTCGTCTCCAGAAGGAAATTCACATACCATTCCGCCTGGTCGCGCAGTCTGTCGAGGTCGAGTTCCAACCAAGCCTTCAGCTCGACATCGCGGCGCAGCCCGCCTGGCGTGATCATGCCGCGCAGAAAACGGCTGCCCGTCAGTCTGCCGTTGATCTGCTTGGCTTGTTCCGCGAGCAGCTTGCCCTCGGCCTGGCCAACTTTGAGCGTGGTGGTTTCAGCAAGGTAACCCAGATAGGTAAGGTGATTATAAATCCTCTCCAGCTCGGCCAGCAGGCTGCGCATCGTCCTGGCTCGCGGCGGTACGATACACCCCGCCGCGGCTTCGCATGCCTGCGCAAATGCCAAGGCATGGGCGAGACTGCCGATGCCTGAAACACGCTCCGCATAGACCACACCGGTGCCTGGCATCAGCCCCTCGAACCGCCGCTCCATGCCGCGATGCTTGAAGAACAGCGTTGGATGGTAATGGATGATCGCCTCACCGGTGTAGTAGAAGGTGAATTGCGCGGACTCCACGACATCGGCCCGCACGGGACCAAACGGCAGAAGCTGAACGTCGGAAGCTTCCGCCAGGAATGAATCGGTGCCGCCCGCATCATGACGGATCAGTGGCCGGGGTTCTGGGTGGCCCTCGAATTGGATGGCGTAAAGATCCTGTATCTCGCGCTCATACCAGCCAAGCAGGGGAAAGCGGTGGGCAAGGCTCGGCGCCGTGCTGTTAACTGTGCAAACGGCGAAGGTAAAGCGTGATGCCTGGGCATGATTGACGAGATAGCGCAGTTCGGTGGCCGCATCAGGCAGCTTCCTTGCGTAGACCATCTCAACCCGCCCGCCCTCGGCGCATTCGCGCTCAAGGACAGCTAAAATGTCGCCTATAGCGCAATGACGCACAAAAACTGGCGATGCGTTGGCCCGCTCGTCCATCATGGACCTCCCACGCCAAGCTGGAGTGAAACGAGGTGGAAGAACGACCAAAAACTCGCAGGCCACCACAGGCCGAGGACAAGAAGCGGTGCCAGGGCCATCACCATCGGCACAATGCACCAGGCCGACAGCGTCGGAATAGCCAGCGCGTCACCCGTTGGCGGTTCATCATACATCCGCCGGAACTGGTTGAGAAACCCAATGAAGATGGCGATGAGCAGTAGCAGCATGGCATAGGCCGCCCAGGCTGAAACCGTAGCAAAGCCTGCACGAAGAATCGTGAATTCGCTGAGGAACAGGCCGAAGGGCGGTGCGCCGGTAATGGCGACGGCACCGGCCAACCAAACCATCCCCTGCACTGGAAAATATCCGGCAATTGCACGGATTTTACCAACCTCCTTGGTCCCGAACGCGCGCATGGCGTTGCCCGCACCAAAGAACATCAGGGATTTGTTCAGCGAGTGATTGACCATGTGATAGAGGCTGCCGGCGATACCAAGCGCACCGCCGAACCCGAAGCCGAGCGCTATCACCCCCATATGCTCGATGCTCGAATAGGCCATCAGCCGCTTCACGCCGTTTTGCCGGACAATGAACAATGTGGCGACCAGCAGCGATAAGATGCCGAGAGCGACCAAGGCGGCGTGACATATCCGGCCGATGCCCGCCGCATCGGCGATCGCCAGAAACCGGACGATCCCAATCATCGCGGTGTTAAGCAATGCGCCGGAGAGCATGACCGACACCGGCGCCGGACCTTCGCTATGTGCGTCCGGTAGCCAGTTATGCATCGGCGCCAAGCCAACCTTGGTGCCGTAACCAATCAGCATTAGCAGGAATGCCAGCAGCAGCACGGGCTGGCTGAGCTTCGGCGCCACGGTCTGCAATGTCTGCCACGTCATGTCGTAGGTTGGTCCCAGCACAAGGCTGCCCGCCCAGTACAGAAAGATAGTGCCGAGCAAGGCGAGACTGATGCCCGCCGAGACGATCATGATATATTTCCAGGCTGCCTCGATGGCCTCCGCAGCGCGTTCAAAGCCGATGAGAAACGTGCTGACCAGCGTCGTCATCTCAATCGCGATCCAGTAGAGACCGATATTATTCATCAAAGGTGCCGCCAGCATCGTCAGCGCGAAGGTGGCGAATAGCATGTAAAAATGCGGCAGGCGCTGCGCTTCATCAAGCATGCGCATATAGCCCACTGCATATATGGAGGCGAGCAAATAGACGATGCCAGTGCACAGCAATACCCAGGCGGAGAGCGGCTCGATGCCGACATAGCCGCCAACGAAAACCTGGCCGCCATGGACGATGAAGGGCAGCGAGACGACGCAGATGAACACGATCATGGCGGCGAGCAAATTGACCGCCTCGGCCACGCGGCTGTGCTGTGTTGCGAGCGCGGCAAGCGCTGCCATGGCTGGCGCGCAAACCATGATGATGAGAATGGGGCCGATCATTATCCCACAAGCTTTCGCAATTGCATTGTGTTGGTGCTGCCAACATGGCGCATGAGGTAGCGTACGAGCACGCCGAAACAGGCAACGACCACGAGAAGATCGAATAATATGACCAGTTCGAGCAGCAGCGGCATTCCCGGAACCAATATCTGCGAGCCCAGAAAAATGCCGTTCTCCAATACCAGCAGGCCCAGAATCTGGCTGATGGCCTCATAGCGTACCGTCAGCATCAGGAAGCCGATCAGCTTCATCGAGAGCATCACGGTTAGCGCCAGGATGATGATGGTCTCTGACAACCCCATCTGCGCGCCGATCCGCACGCCGATCAACAGCGCGAACACCACGGCGAACGCCCCAAGAACCAGACTGGTACTCGGCTGGAGCATCACATGGATCTCGCGGTTGATCCGTGTGCCGCGCACGATCTGCCAAATCAGATACGGCAACACGCAGCCACGAAACAAAGCCGTGAGTACCGCGATCAGATACAGTTCAGGATAGCCGCCATAGAAGCCAACCGCAGCCGACAACGCCGCGATCGTCCATGATTCCGCTGCAAAGGCATAAAGATAGCTGGAAATCCAGCGCGATCCCAGCATCACGAATGACAATAGCAGGCTGATCGTCGCCAGAAGGCTGAACAGTGACGCGGCCAGCGGAGGGAGGTGAGCGAATTGCATGTCAGGCGATCTGCGATGAAACGATGGAGAGGATGGCGAGCAGGAACGACGCCGCGAGCGGCTCCTGATAGCGGTAGAAGCGCAGGCGCGACTGCATGGTCTCGACCGTCACGACGAGACAGCCAACCAGCGCGAATTTGATGAGGAGCCCGGCCGCGGCCCCGATCGCGCCGGCCGCAGTGCCGAGAACGGACAATGCCCATGGCAGAAGCAAAACATTGCAAAAAATGGTGTACAGGATGAACTGCTTCATCATGCTCGCCCATTTGAGCAGTGCCAGTAGCGGCCCGGAATATTCCAGGATACGCGCCTCCTCGATCATATAGACCTCGATATGCGTGCTGGAGTGAATGGGCATGCGGTCGGTTTCGACGAGCAGGAGGATGAAGAAGGCGGCAACGATAAAGACATGCGCGGGGCTGAAATAAGCGGCCCAGCTCCCGGCCAGCAAATGGTTGACGACAAAGGGTAGCATGGCGCGCGCCAGCAATGTGATGCCAACAAACACCAGAATCAGCGTCGGCTCGGCCAAGATACCGATCATCACCGACCGGCTGGAGCCCAACCCGCCATAGGCACTCCCCGAGTCCAGCCCAGCCAGCGTAATCATGAACGAACCCAGCGTCAGGATCAGGCCACCACCCAGAATGTCCCCCATGTTGGACAGAGGCAGTGGGAAATTTGTAAGGACCGGGATCAGGATCGGCACCGTCAGCACGGTGGTGAAGGCGATCACGGGCGTCACCCAGAACAACCAGGAAGCCGTCTGCGGCACCACGATCTGCTTGTGGAACAGCTTCCAGAGGTCCCTGTAGGGCTGAAGGATGCCCGGCCCCTGACCTCGCTGCACCCGCTCCTCGAATTGCAGAATGATGCCCTGCAACAGGGGCGCCAGGACGAGAACCGTCAAAACCTGCCCGATCTGCAGGAGGATGTCGCGCATGCTCAACATTCCCCGGCAAGGCCCAGAATCGTCTTGGACAGCACAGCAGAACTTGGGCACACAAACAGCCTATTAAGCAACACGCGCACGGCTCCTACTCCTGACGAACAGGTTAAAGTAGGAGTCATCGGCCCCAAGGGCGGTTACACGGCGGAACCCCATCGCCTAGCTGCGGTCTAACTGTAAGTGATTAAATGCCAAGAAACAAGCAGAAGATGGGCAGGCAGGCAGGCAGAGCCTTTCTTTTTATATCCGCAAACCAAAGGGTTAGTGCTGACTGCAAAACGGCGCCTACGGACAATGATCTTGCCGCTCGTAAATGGCTGTCCGTCAACAAAAAGACAATTCTACTGTCACGTTAAGCCGCTTGGCAGCGCGAGGTAACCCACAGGAAGAGTGGAATAGCGGCCAACTCGGCGACGACACAGAAAGTGATGGCGGATCGTACCGACTGGTCATAAAGAATACCGATCGCCGCACTTCCCAGAAACCAGGCCACGCCGTAGCCCGCTGTAAACAGCCCAAACGCTGATGCTCGCCGCCCCGATGGAACCATAGGGGTAACGGCTGCCGGAATAATCGACTCGTGGGCGCCAATCCCTAGCCCCCAGAGGCCAGTGCCAGCCAAGGCGACCCAGAAATTGCCGAGAAACACCAAGGGGGCGAATAGCACGGAAATCGTGGTAACAGTGATGAGGACTTTGAAGCCGTACTTATCGAATAAACGCCCGCAGACGAACGCGCCGGTGCCGCTGACAGCCATGGCAACAGCATAAAATACGGCAATCCATTCCCCGGAGGCGATGTGTGCCTTGCTGAAGTGATAGGCGATCAATGGGTAATCTGCAAAACCAGCGCCAGCCAACATGGCGCCGGCAAGATAGACCCAGAATACGATGGGCAGGCGTCGTCCTGGCGCTCCGGCCGGTGTCGCATCCATGTCCTGCGGCCGCGGGTAGAGCAGGCGCGCCAGCATCACCAGGCTGAGATTCATCACGGCGGGCACGAGCAACACCGCAAATGCGAGATGATAACTCCCTCGCAAAGCCAGCACTCCGGCGACAGCCAGCGGACCAACCAGGGCTCCTGTTTGATCCAGGGCCTCATGGAGGCCGAACACATAACCATAGCCGCCAACATGCTTGGCTGCATGAGAAAGCATGACATCACGCGGCGGATTTCGGATCGCCTTTCCGACGCGTTCAAGGATGATAAGGACCGCCGCCGCCTGCCAACTACCGGTGAATGCCAGCGCTGGCACGGATGTCATCTGTAGCAGATAGCCAAAGATCATGATTGGCCAGAAGCGGCCTGAGATGTCTGCGGCGCGGCCGGACACCAGCCGCAAACCATACCCCACCAGCTCGCCGAAGCCGGCCACGATGCCCACAATTGTGGCGCTTGCTCCCAGCATGGCGAGGTAAGGGCCAAGAACGCTACGCGCTCCTTCGTAGGTAAAATCCGCAAAAAAGCTCAGGATGCCGACAAGCAGCACAAAGCGAAAAGCCAATCTGCTTTCCCGCGTGCCTACCGGTTCAATTACCTGTGGAGAGCTAACTTCTGTCATTTAGGCAAATCGAACTCGCTGACCATTTTTTGCCGGCGTTGGCCAAGGCATCCGTCGCCGCCGCCTCGCGCTTCAGCCATGCGAGGGCCTGTTCCTTCGAGCCACTGACATAGGCCGCCCATAACTGCGATCGCAGCACCCGTTGATGACTGTCCCACCATGTTTCGCCAGTCACTATAACATGCCATCGGTCCTTCGGCGTGGCTTGCTCGATATGGCAAATATCCAAAACGATATGATGATCCGGCGTCGTGATGCTGTGACGGTCCCGCCGGCAGGTCACGTCGCCGATATGCCACATCGTGGCTTCCGTATTAGGCTGTGACGCCGCCCGGATGATCTGCCACGCGAACAAAAAGTCTCGGTCGCCGATACGTTGCATATATTCCCACCATCCGCTGCGGGCTGGACTATTTCCGGCTCAGGCGAAGGGAGAGCGAAACACTGCCGCCTTGCCCAATTCAGCTTCTATCTCCAGCAAGCGGTTGTACTTGGCAATGCGCTCGCTGCGGCACGCCGAGCCGGTCTTGATCTGGCCGCCGCCCATGGCGACAGCAAAATCCGCCATGAAGGTATCTTCGGTCTCACCGGAGCGATGGGAGATAACGTACCCCCACCCGGCTTCGCGGCACAAATTGATGGTCTGAATAGTCTCGGTGACCGTGCCGATCTGGTTGAGCTTGATTAGCACGGCGTTTGCAGCTTTTTCGGCAATGCCGCGATGGACAAAGCTGGGATTGGTGACAAATATATCGTCACCAACAATCTGGATGCGATCGCCATGCGCGGCGTTCTGCCGGGCGAAGCCGGTCCAGTCATTTTCGTCCAGCCCGTCTTCGATGGAGACGATGGGAAAGGCATCCAGCCAGCGTCCATAAAGAGCGATCATCTCGTCGCTGGTCTTCCGGCCCTGGCCCGACTTGCCTAGGTCGTAGACGCCCCCGGTGTGGAACGAGCTTGCGGCAGGGTCGAGCGCAATAGCGATGTCCTTGCCCGGCTCAAACCCCGCCGCGACGATGGCCTCGACGATGACCTCGCACGCTTCCTCATTGCTCTTGAGGTCGGGGGCGAAACCGCCTTCGTCTCCGACAGATGTAACATAGCCCTTCTTCGCCAAAATCGTTTTCAGCGCATGGAAGGTCTCGGCACCGTAGCGCAATGCTTCCGCGAAGCTCGGCGCCCCCACCGGCATTACCATGAACTCCTGGAAGTCCACGGAGTTGTCGGCATGCTTGCCGCCATTGAGAATGTTCATCATTGGCACCGGCAAGCGGGTTGCACCCGGACCGCCGAGATAGCCGTAGAGCGGCAACCCGGCCGCCTTAGCGGCGGCGCGGGCGGCGGCCATGGAGACACCCAGTATCGCATTGGCGCCCAGCTTGCTCTTATTGGCTGTGCCATCGATGTCGAGCAGAATTGCGTCGAGTTCGGCTTGGCGTGCTGGGTCAAAGCCCGTCAGCCGGGGCGCGATGATCTCATTGACATTGGCAACCGCCTTCCGCACGCCCTTGCCGCCGTAGCGGGATTTATCACCATCGCGGAGTTCCGCTGCTTCATTCTCGCCGGTCGAGGCACCGGAAGGAACGGAGGCCGATACTCTGGTGCCATCGGTCAGGATCATTTGGACGCGGACCGTGGGATTGCCGCGCAAATCGAGTATTTCAAGGGCGGAAATGGTAGAAATCGTGGACATGACCTTTCTCCGGGGGCAAGTTTGACGATAGCTAAGATGCCTTATCTCTGGACTCTAAGCCCGTGTTACAGAAGTACAATGTCCCGCTGCGCATGCCAGTGTAGGAGTTTTGGGCCTTTGGCTAGGTTGGTAACATTCTAATTGACCACCATATTTAGGTATGCTTGGTTTGTGGAAATTATGGGAATGGAGTCTCCCCCGTAACCGCCCGAGAGGGCTGATAGACTCCTACTGCATTGATCATGCGGTGGGAGTCTGTGTCCAAATGACATGGTCGCCTGCCCGTTAACGAGGGGTAGGTGATGTTAAAACGGCTCTTGGCGAAAATCATTCAGGTCGGAGAGTTGGTCATCCGTTGTGGTGGCCGGGTGTACGGGGAGTTTGGCAAGAATTCCCCTGACGCCCCGCCCCTTAATGTCACCATCCACCTTACGGACAAATGGTCCCTCTGGAAACTGGCCCTCAACCCAGATTTTCAGGTGGGCGAGTTATACATGCATGGCGACCTTCTCATCGAACGGGGAAGCCTGCAGGATTTTCTGGAGCTTTGCGGGCGCAACCAGGCGGCATTTGAGCAAACTCACCAAAACAAAGTCTGGCGAAGGATGGCCAGCGGTTGGATGCGCCTGATCCAAGGCCGGAATTCAAGGCGCCGGTCGCGCAAGAATGTTGCCCATCATTACGACTTATCGAATACGCTCTATCGGCTGCTCCTTGACGAGGACATGCAATATTCCTGCGCATATTTTCGGCAACCTGGCTTGTCCCTAGACGAGGCGCAGCGTGCCAAGAAAGACCATATCGCGGCAAAACTTCTGCTCAAAGACGGACACCGTGTGCTCGATATTGGTTCCGGCTGGGGCGGGCTCGGCCTGTCGGTGGCCCAGCAAGGTGCGAGCCACGTGACAGGCGTGACGCTTTCTTCCGAACAGCTTGGCGTGGCCCGTCAGAGAGCCCAGGAAGCGGGATTGGCGGACCGCGTCGACTTCCGATTGCAGGACTACCGGGACGTTAAAGAGCAGTTCGATCGGATCGTGTCAGTGGGCATGTTCGAACATGTCGGAGCGGAGCAATATGCAACGTTCTTCGATGCGGTGGGCCGTCTTCTGACGCATGATGGCGTCGCCCTGCTGCATTCGATCGGGCACAAGGACGTCCACGGTCCCACGAATGCCTGGATACGCAAATATATCTTCCCCGGCGGGTATATTCCGGCGCTATCGGAAGTCATCCCCCACATCGAGAAGGCAGGTCTATGGATCACCGACATCGAGATCCTACGGCTGCATTATGCAGATACGCTCCAGGCATGGCTTGATCGATTTACCACCAGGCGAGACGAAATCAAGAAGATCTATAACGAGACATTCTGCCGGATGTGGGAGTTCTATCTCGCGGCTTGCGAAATGAGCTTTCGTCATGGAGGGGTGATGGTTTTCCAGATTCAGCTTGCAAAAGCGATCGATGCCGTGCCCCGGACCCGTGAATATATTGATAACTATGAGGCTTCATTGCGCCGGTCTCGGGAGGTTCAGCAAGAGCCACGGAATGTCGTTGACTTCGCAGCCGCGGCCCACAAGAGCTCAACATGACAAAGACCGCAATATCCGAATTGGATGCGATGGAGATACTCGAACTCACGTGACCAGCCGACTTTGCGTGTGATGATTCGCTTGAAGGATGGAACGTTTCGCTGGATGCCTTCAGCGAAGCAGTGATATCGGCAATCGACCGGAATAGCGCCAGCTTATCGTCCTTCGACGGCAAAAACCCCCGGCGGCGCCAGTACGCGGCCGCCTCATCATCAATGGCATTGACGATGAGCGCCCGTCCGCCGACCAGCGTTGCGCCGTTCACACTACGGGCCAGTGCATGATTGAACAATCCCAGGGCAATCCCTTGCCCACTCCATGCGCGGTCCGTCGCAAGCTGTCCGAGCAGAATACACGGCACCGGGTTCGGCGGCTGGCCGGTACGGATCGCGCGCGGCAGGCTGGCTGGCACAATGGCGGTCGGCGCCAGGCCGTAATAGCCTACCACCCTGCCCCCCACATGGACGACCATGACCACCGTGAACCCCTTTTGCTGATTAGCCAGCGCCCGGGTCTTCAGCCAATGGTCGAGCGATGGTTTGCCGCAGGAGAACTGGGATACATCGTGACCGGCATTCAGCAATTCAGGCGCGGAAAGCGGCGGCTCCGCCATCAGCGCTTTGCCCTTGCCTTCTCCCACGGTGCCTTGCGGCGAAGCGATGCCACCATTTCCGGCACGGGGGCGGCGGGCGCGGAGACAGCTTGCATAAAGGCATCAAACCCCTCTGCGCTCATACGCACCAGCGTGCTTTCCATCAGCACTTCCTCGGCGGCCCGCACCGCAGCCTCACGCACAAAATCCGTCCGCGAGCGCCCACGCAAATCGGCGGCGCGGTCGATAATGGCGATATCCCCTTCCGGGAGCCGCATCGAGAGTGGATGGTCCTTGCGCTTAGCTGAGACGGTCATGGCTGTGGCTTTTGTCATGGGATGCATATATCTCATCTGTAGTGCATTATGCAATACAAATGCGATCGCTACCCTCATCGGCTATGCCGCCTCGTTTGCTTCCGCTGCTCCAAGTGATCCCGCAAATCTTGACCTCGCCGACCAACCCGCTGCCAGAATTCCGCCTCGCTCTGGCGACTGACTAACGGGCGACGGGCCACCCTGGCCAGAAGTTCCGCCACCTCCGCACTGATACGAGCAAAACGCGCCAATGCCCCGCCATGACGGCCCAATTGCGCCGCCAAGCCGGGCAGAATATCGGCGAACGCCTTTGCAACCCGGCGGCTCATCACCCGCTCAACCAGCATCGACGGCTGCCCCCGGGTATCTCCGCGCGCTTCCGCTGCCTGGTGAACCCTCTGCATGGCCTGAACCGCGCCACGCCGTAGGCCAACGGCACGATCGATCAATGCCAGCGCCGCTTCCTTCTCCGGCGTTTGCGCAAAATTACGGATGATATTGTACAACAGATCACCGCGCCCAATCTCGCGCCGGTCGCCCAAAGGCCTCCGCGCAATCACCTCGGCCCGCTCTGCCCCCTCCGATGTCACGATAAAACTCTGCTCCCGATGTCGGCTTCCCGATGTATAGGCCCCAAACGCCGTGACCAGTTTCGTGCCGGCGGGCATCGCATGAATATGCTCCGTCACGGTGGTGCCCTGCGCGGTATTTGTGGTTAGCGCATCACCATAGGCCAACTGAACTTTGCCGCTGGCCTCACCCCGCAATGTATCCCAGGCGACCGCCCCTTCCCTACCCGCAGCATTCCTCAAGGTTAGTCCGGCGGCGTCGACGGCTATAATTTCCAGCACTGACCCGTTGCGACCGATATTCCCGACCGTGCCGGTCTCCGTGAATTTGGCGTTTGTACGCCGAAACAGCCGCACCCGGTCCCCCACGGCAAGCGCCAGTTCGTACTCCCGCTCTCCCGCACCATCGGTGGCCTTGACCGTGATCTGATTCGCCTCGATTTCTCCCATGGTCCGGCGCTGCTGACGGATGGCCAGGCTGATGTCATGCGCTTCCGCGTTACTCGGCGCGCTCACCGAAATGCTGAAATCCGGCCGATCCCGGTTCGCTTCAAGCCGCTGCCGCCATAAGTAAGCCGTTTGCGCCACTGCCTCTTCATATCCGCCCGGCACAACCTGCAACGTACCGTTGGCATCCTTCCGGCGCACGGCGTCCTCTGTCTGGCCATTGCGCAACATCAGTACGGTCTCGCGCTCTTCCTCCGCATTCTGCCTGACAGAAGAACCCAATTCCGGCACCTTACCGGCTCCCAGGGCCCGGCGCAGCAGCTCGATCACCGGACCAGCCTCCACCGCCTGCATCTGCTTGGGGTCACCAATCATGACCAGGTGGAACTTTTTCTCTGCCTGCGCCGCCATGATCGCGTTGAGTTGACGCGTGCCGAGCAACCCCACTTCATCGACAACCACGACGGATTTGCGGCCGAGCACGAGCTTTCCCCGCTCCAAATCCCGCAGGAATGCCGTCACAGCACGTGTATTCGCGGCCGCGATCCCGGCTTCTGCCAAATCATCCGATTGCCGCCATGCCAGTGCGATGCCGTGGACCACCCTGCCATCCGCCTGCCAGGCCCGGACCAATGGCTTCAGCAAGGTGCTCTTGCCGGAGCCCGCCACACCGATCGCCAGCCCCACCCGCCCGCCCGTACCAAGCTGGTCGATAATCCGCCGCTGCGCCCTGCCATGCGCGCTGGTAAAATTAATCTCCGGGAATGAGGCCACCGCCGCAGCGATGGCTTTGCGCGAAAGCGCGGCAGAGCGGTCGCGCGCCCCAGCCCGCGCCGCCTCGATGAGTGTCTGTTCCTCACGAAGCTCGAGCGTCGTGGTTAATGCCACCCGGTCCCTGCCCTGGCGCCCCGGCACACGCCCCCAGATCAGCGCGGCTTCCTCACCCCGGCGCTGAACACCGCGTTCACGGAAAGCCTGAGTGATGGCATCGACATCGCGGGCCTCCGCAATCCCCGCAGCAATCAGCCCCTTGGCGGCGGCGATCCTTGCATCCGCACCATCAATCACCGCCCGCCGGTCGAATTGCCTGCCCAGTAACGGCAGAGCGGCCTGGAAGGCAATCTCCAGCCGATGCTCACGGCTGGGAAGAGGCGCGATATCATCCGGACGCAGCACACTCCGGTGCTCATAACCCAGCCGCGCCGCCGTCGCCCGCCAGGCAGCGAGGTCGCTGACATCATCACTCTTGGCCTCGCGCGGGTTCTGCACCCCGGCTTTCAGCAACGAGATTTTCCGAGCAGGGGTGAGGGTTTCCCAATCAAGGCCAAGTGATAGTGCATAGGCCCGCGCGGCTTCGGTGCCGCCGGTTGTCCGTTTGCTAAATTGCGCGACAACGGTTTCCGGCACGGCGGAGAGTTTTGCCATCTCCGTGCGGGCATCGAGTTCCACCACCACACCATAGGCGCGCAGATGGTTGGCGAGATAGGCCTGATATAGCGCGCCCCATTCATGAATCCGCCCCTCGAGCAGAGCGAGATTGATACTGCCCACGCGCCCGCTCGGCGTTTCCACGATGTTGAATACGGCAACATGGGTGTGCATCTGCATGTCGCCCGGCGCACGGCCTTGTGTGCCAGTCAGCGTGTACAGCCCAGTGACCGGCTGGCCGTGCTCGTCTTTCCGCACGATCTCAACCGTCGGCCGGGCCGCGTAATGATCGAACGAAACCCAGCCAATGGAACCGGCCTCATAACCCCGGTTAGCCGCATCCCCGATTGAAGCGCGGCCAATCTCCCGCTCAACGGTGGTCATGACATTGTCGATAGCGTCCCGGTGCGCCTGATGCAGTATCGCCTGTTCGGCTTTGGTCGGGGCAAAGGCCCAGGCGATGGAGAGGGATTTGGGCGCGGAGAAGGTCAGATCGATATAGCCAATCCGCATCTTCGCGGCTTCAAAGATGGTCCGGTATTGGCCGGCACTCACCTCCCGCCCCTCTGCATCACGCCCGGCGAGAATATGCACGCGTCGTTCGGTAGTCAGCGTTTTGTCTTTGACGCCCAGGCCCGAGAGCAAACGGCGCACCGTCCGTTCAGCTTCCTCGGCGGGCAACGTCTCGCCATTGACCTTCCGCCCCGCCAGCATCCGCGCCAATTGTTCGGGCGTTGGCACCTGGGCGGCATCCAAGTCAAAAATCTGCGCCAATGGTAGGCTCGAAGCGCGCTGCACCCGGCCCTCGATGGCGCCGCCATCCGCACGCTGCCCGTTCAGCAGACACGCCACCTCATCCGGCTTCAATCCGCGCTGCGGCTCAATCCCCAGTCGCCGCGCCAGCATCGGGTTCATGTCCCGCCGGGGCGCTGCCGTCGCGCTGCTACGATCTGGCGCAACAGCGGCCTGCGTCATCGCAGCATCGAAGCGCCTCTCGTTGTCGCCTGCCCCCGCGCCGCTCCCTTCGCTGGCTGGTCCCGCCCCAGACTGCCGAGCTAAGCTAGCCAGCGCCTCTTCACGGCCCACCAGCCCAGCCGCCGCGAATGCTGCCAAGGCACGCAAGATCAGTTCATCCCGCCCGTCACCCGGGCCAGCGGCAAGCGCGACACCGCTCTCGGCGAGACGCTCTGCTTCCACCCGCACCAGCCCATCCAGCGTATCCGCCGCCAGAGGAGCGCCACTGGCCATGAACCGCCCGTAACGCGACGCGGCCGCATCGGCGAGCGTTGGTGGCGTCACGCCCTGCTCGTAATATTCCGCCATCGCCGCCATCTCGGGCGACAAGGTCTGCTGCAATAAATGTTCGCTCATGAACCTCGCCGCAGCCGGCGCTCCCGCCGCCCCGGTGCGATAGGTCAGCATTCAGCCGCCCCCACCATCCATGGCCGGACTCTGTGGCCATTCCGGCCCGTTATGATCGGGCGGTGCTTCGCCGGGCGGCACGCCAAAGGCCACGCGCAGAACCTGCGCCAGCCCGTCGAATTTGCGTTCCACATCGCCGACCGATGCATCCAGATCCATGATCGCCTCAGTCAGACCCTGCAAGGTTTTAAGCAGCGGCGATGGTGCTGAATCCGCGGCGGCAAATTCACTGAGCTTGCGCAGCAAAGTGGTCTGGACATGCAGCGTATCGAGCATCAACCCCAGCGCACCATTCATCGCCGCCTGCCCGGCATCGAGTGCGGCCAGCCGCGTGGCAATCGCCTCCAGGGACAAAGGCGATGCTGGGGGCGGCACTCTCAACCTCCGCCGTGTCTCACGGCGTCAGCCGCCGCCGGTGCAGCACGTCCAAGGGCGGTGCTTCCAGATCATTGAGCGTTGGCTGGCGCGCACTGTCCGGGATACGCGATTTGGCCCGCGCATCGCGCAGCAGGTTTGCCGCCCGCGCCAGGGCGGCATTCTTCTCCGGTGTCGATTTACTGGCCACCGAAAGCCAGTACGCGGCGGCAGCGCGGTCAAGATCGGCATCTATTTCTGACATCGGTTCATACTCCTTGCTGGTGTGGTTATTGCGTGAGACCGGCTTGATACCCCGGCTTGTGGAAGCGGTTTTCGGACACATGCGCACGCATCTCCGGCCGCCTAAAATAAATCGCCCGCCCGCAACGCAAGGGGGCCATGCCGCGCGCTAGGACAAACATCTCGTCATCGCGCACATCGTGCATCAGCTCCGCCTTGCGGATCAGCGGCCGACCGATCTCGTGATAGGAAATATTCGAACCACGCGAGAGCGAGGATGCTTGCATGGCCTTGCCGGATTTGCCGGTATTCATCCCCTCGGAACTCGCCATCACCCCATAGGTGCCAAAGGAGTTTTCGAGCTCAGTGGCGGTATCGAGATCCTGCACCGCCGCGTAGCAGCGATAGGAGACGCCGTCATACCAAGAGCGTTTGCCCTGTTCGCCCCATTGCTCGACGATCTGCCCGCTCGACTGATAAAGCAATTGCATGGTGATGCCGTATTTGCGCCCGGCATCCCGCGCGGTTTCCAGGATTTTCATATAGCCAAGCCGCGCCGCTTCATCGAGCAGGAACAACACCCGGCCCTGCATCGCGCCATCCGCCTCGTACACGGCATTCAACAGCGCGCCGATGATGGTGCGCGATATCCCGGGTTCGGTCTCCAACGCCTTCAACGGCATTTTCAGGACGATCGTCACCTTGCCGTCCAGCAGGGCGGAGGTCCTAAAACTGTTGCCGGAGACCAGATTGGCAAAGGCCGGGTTGGCGAGCCAGGTGGTCAGCTCGGCGGCGCTGCCGATCACCCCACTGAACGTCTCATCGACCAGCCCGCAAACCGGCCCAGCGAGTTGGCGCGCATAGGCACTGGGGCTGGCCTCGAAGATCCCCCGCAACACGGCGCTGACCTCGTTAACTGGCATAGCGATCGCCCGGCGCACCGCGCGCAAGGTCTTGAGCTTCGCCGGTGCTGTCTGGTCGAACAGAATATGGGCGAGGAAACAGCGCACCACATTGCGCGCCATGCTGTCGAAAAAATCATCTTTTCTGGCCGCTGGCTTGGTATCCCCGCACACCCAGGCAACAACGGAATCGATGTTGGTGGCCGCCAGCGGCGAAATGGTGTCGATCCAGTCCAGCACATTGAAGCCAGTCCCTGCGCGCGGATCGAGCTCATGCACCATGTGCCCCATCGCCTTACGCGCGTCCCGCAACATCGGCGCGATCTCTCCGGCGGGATCAAGAATGACCGCCGAGCCGGTCCAATGCAGCAAGGTGGAGACGGCCGTGGTGGTCTTGTAGCCACCGCTGCCGATGATCATCAGCGAATGGGTCGGCCCCTCACGGCACGGATCGATCAGCAAAGGCGCCTGACCGCCCTGCCCCCAGCTTTTGGCATCGTCCGGATCAAAGCGCCGAACCGCCACCTTCTCCTGATCAACGCGATAAGCCTCACCGACGACAATGCCGCCAAAGGCAGGATTTGGGCCAGGAAAGCGTTCGCGCGCCGCCGCCATCGCCATCCATGCGGCGCGGCCATGATTATCGGTCACCGCCAGCGGCGATTTGACAATCCCACCAAACAGCGGTCGCCGGAGTTTTGGTCCCACCACTTGCTGGCCGCGATAGATGAGTGCCGCGATCATCAGCACCGGCGGCACCGCGCCGACCCCGGCACCGATTTTAAGCCAGAGCGCGACACGCGGATTGCCGTCAAAATTCAACGCATACAGCCACCATTGCCAGAATGGCTGCGGAAACTCATGCAGCAGCCCGGTCCCGAACAAAAACACGAAGGACGCCACCACGGTCCAGGCGATCAGCGCCAGGATGACACCAAAGCCAATTTTGACGATGAGCTGGCCGGTTTGCTCTGAGATTGTGATGCTCATTGCTCAGGCCGCCCGCAACAAATGCGCAGCACTCTCGCCACGGCGAGCAGCGTCGGCCGCAAACCACACCTCACCGATCTCATAGACCGCGCCCTCATTGTGGAATGGAATGATCAGATCGACGGCGGCGGACAAAAATTCCATCAGCGTCTTGTCATCCCAACGCCCGCCCTGCGGGCTGCCCTTCACCAGCGCAAACAACCGTCTGAAAGCCTGTTCGGGATTGCGGCCATGGATGGTGGTGATCGAGCCGGGATGGCCTGAGACGATTTCATTGATGTAGGTCCAGGCTGCGTCATCTCGCAGCTCCTGCAACAATATCCGGTCGGGCTTCATCCGCAGGCTGGCTTGCAACAGCATCTCCGGCGTCACCCGCGCCAAGCCGATATTGTCCTTGGCATAGAGCAACCGGACATGATTGGGCTGGGGAATGACCAGCTCCAGCGTGTCCTCGATGGTGATCAGGCGTTCATGCGCTGGAATGGCGCTGATCAGCGTTTTGCTCATCGTCGTCTTGCCCGAGCCGGTGGCGCCGCACAGCAGGATGGTCAGCCGCGCCTGCACCGCGTGTTCCAGGAAGGTTTTGATGTCCCCTGCATCATATAGCGCGAGCAGGTGAGCAAAGTCCCGCTGCGCCGCTTGCTTGCGGCTGGCCCAGTTGTTCCAGCCAGCCACCCGGTAGCGGCTCACCAGCGAGTTCGAGCGGCGCCACCGAGACCCCCGGCTTACGAATGGTGATGCTGAGCGTACCTGCCGGAACAGCGGGCGGCATGCAGATCTGCAGCCGCTCCCCACCCGGCAATTCGGTGGCGCAAAGCGGGCTGCGCGGTCCGACATCCTGCTTACGCAGCGCCCCGGCCAGCGTGGCGATATCCTCGAGGCCGGCATAATCGAGCGGCACGGTCTTCCGCACGGAACTGCCCACGCTGACGGACAAACAACTCCCCCGGCCGATTGATGCAGATTTCTTCCGTGGCGGGATCATCCAGCCAGGACGCCAGCGGCAGGAGCAGAAATGTCAGTAAGCGCGCCGCCTCACCCGCCATTGCCCGTCTCCGCGCCGGTATCATCGAGCCGCAGCCGGTACACGCTGGAAAAATCCAGATCATGCGCCACGATCAGCGACACGGTATCGCCCTGGTTCTTGGTCAGCGTCGGCGGAATGTTGATGGAGTTTGCCAGGGCCGTGTTGGCAACCGACTGCCCATTGCTCTGCGCGGCATAGACAAAGCCAAGAGCCGCCTGCTGCGAGGTTGAGTTGCTGTTGCCATTCCCCGCCGCCGCCAGGGTTCCGGCCTGCAGCCCGCCTTGCACCAGGGTCAGCATCAGCGCCCCGCCGAACCGATCCCAGAAATGATTATTCACCGCCCCCGGCAAACCCGCCCGGCCCAATTCATCGGAGCCGGGCGAATCCAGCGTGACAATGACATGATCCGGCGTCTCGGCGCGGGTCCAATCGACGAACACCCGGTTCTGCCCTTGCAGAAGTCCGCTCTCCAACTGGCCGACGATCTTTGTGCCGCGATCGAGCAGCACGACATTGCCCGTAGCCCCGCGAATATCGATCGGCACCACGCAGGTCACCAACCCGGGCAATTGGCTGTCGATGGCGGTTTGCAGGGTGCAGGGGATCATCGTGCCCTCGGTGATCACCATGTCGGGATTTTGCAGCACCGAGGCCTGTTCGCCATCGAGCACCGTGGGCTTCAGCCGGGCCGCCAAGGGGGAATTATCCGGCATCGGCCGCCGCCGCCGTGGCGCCCGGCTGACTGGCACCGGATAAGACCTGCCTAATGGGGGTCGGCACCGATGATCCGGAGAAGGCCAGGATCGGCGCCGCAGCAGGCGAGGCTTGCGCGGGTGCGTCCAACAATCCCGTTTGTGTGTTGGCGGGGGCCGGCAAATTTTGCGCGGCGGGCTTCATGGCCGCGTCCGGCGGCCGCGTTAAAAACCTCACCGCCATTCGTATATGCCGCTGGGATGATTTTTTGCTGGTCCGCCCGTTTATGGCTGAACAGCGCATTGAACCAGATGAAGCCCAGCCCCAAAACCGCCACCAGCGCCAGAATGCCGAGCTTGGTGCCCGTGGTCAGCTCCCGGCGCGGCGTGCCTGCAACGGGCGAACGCCCATCCTCCACCGGCGAGGCTGCCGCCTGATCGCTCCGGCTCCCCACCTCCGGCCCGTTGGGCGCTTGCCCGCTCATGGCTTAGCTCCCGGCAGGCTGTTACCCGGCGGCACAACAACCCGCGACACATCCGGGCTGGTCGTACCCGGTCTCCGGATTACCACCCACCGACTGGTAGCCGAGATTATAAATATCCAGCACCGTGCCGCCATCGCGCAGGCGCCATTCCCGTGCGGTCTGGTCGAGCTGCACGATATCGCCATTGACGGCATAGCTGGCCGTGGCCTCCTTCCCATCCGGGTCAATCACGAAGATCGAGGGGATGCGGGCGTTCCCTGCAAATTGCAGCAGCGTGGAATAGCCATTGTCCCACACCGCCAAGGGCGCCAGCGAGCGGTCTCCTTTGGCAACGTATTTGTAATTGCGCGGCCCGGCATAAGGGTTGCTCTGCTCAGTCTGGAATGCCGCCTGTGCGGCGGTTTGCGTCGCCCGCGCCAAAGCCAGCTGGTTGAGCGCCGCCACCTTTTTGGCATCGGCAGCCGCACGCGCCGCCGCCGCTTTGGCCGCATCCGCCGGATAGGTGAACTGCACCGAATAGAACACACCCGCCGCCCCATCCGCCGTGCTCGGGGCATTCACGGTCTCGATCTCGAAGACATAGCGTCGCAGCGCGCCATCCTGGCGCTGGGTGAGCACGATGATCGGCTGCAATTTGAGCGCGGCGCTGGGCTTGAGGAACAGGTAATTGCCCTTTGGCACCGCGGCCAGGTGCAGGCTGTCCGTCTCCGCCACCGAGGTCACCGTCTCATCCGGCGCGAAGCTCACCACCATCGTCGCGCCGATGATCGTCGAGAGATGCACCACCTGGCCCGGGTTGTAGGCGACATAGCGCATCCGGCTGTCATAATGGCCCGCATCCGGCGTTTGATCAGCATAGGCGCCGCGCGCCATCACCATACTTGCCACACCAACCACGAGCACCAACGCAAAAGCTCGTCTCATGGCGCGGTATCCTCCTCGTCCTGATAGCTGGTAATGATGATGCCGCCAGGATCATCCAGCCGTTCGGCATCAGGCATGGTATCGACCTGCTCGAATTGCTCCGTCGCGGTCCAGGTCGTGGTAACAGCGGTATTCATGCCCGCCTCAAAGATCCGTTGGTAGCGAACTTGCGCCACACCTGGGCCGATCAGCGCCACGGAGATCGGCTCCACGGTCACCACGCCGTTCTTGCCGATCGTCACCTGCGGCGATTGCGGGTTTGGATAATTGAACCACGCCTGATAGGCGGCTTTTGTCGCGGCATCCGACATGCCGGAGACGATGTCATAGCGGTAGCGGGCGGTATCATAGGAATAGCCTTCCCGCATCTGCACATATTGCCAGAGAGCCGCACGGATCACCGCCTGATGCGTGGAGGCCGGCAAGGTGGAGAGGGCGACTGAATTATCGATCGTGCCATCCGGGCGGATGAGAAAATACACCGGCACCAATTTGGTCAGTGGCAACATCGAGGCCACCGCCCATGCCAGCCCCAGATTGGCGAGCATGGAGAGGCCGAACGCCACCAACGCGCCTTTGGAGAGCAGGCGGGCCGACCGCGCTCGCGCTTCCTGAAACGACAAAATCTCCTTGTAATGCTTATCCAGCCTGGCGGGCGCGAGCGGGAATGTGCCGGAGTTCTGATCCATCACACCCTACCGGTCCGCAACCTTGGGAGGGGCGGCGAGATCCTGCGGCGTCGGCTGCCAATGCCCGGCATTCAGCGCAAAGAGCGGCCCGGACGCGACTGCAAGAGGATCAGGATTGGAACACCCAGCGAGAAGCCCAAAGGTGATGATAATCAGCAGAAATCGAAATAGCCGCCCAGGAACCGTCAACATCGCGGGAAGCGGCTTTTTCGAGAAAAATTTCCGATAGACAACCCAAATCAGAATGAGCAAGACGGGAAGGTGTGTCAGATTATTTGCTGTGATAATCATAAAATTGTGCATCTACGCTCTCCCCGGAACTGGCCGCCCGCCACCGCGAACCATTTGCACCACACGCCCCGCCTGCATCGCTGATGACGCCATACTCAACGGGCTGACGGCAACACCTCCACCGAGATAACTCGCCACAGCCGGCAAAAAGGCACAGATTAAACTGCCCAGCGTCAGAAAAACCAAAAACTGGATGCAGATGGTAACCGTTTCCGCCGTATTCGCAAAACTCAGATTGGTCATGCTGACATTGAAATACGCTGCGTCACCGTTGATGATAATGCTTAACACGATATCGATAAGCAGCGTGAGAATTGTCAGACCGATCAGCTTGCCAATAAACCGATCAGCTATCCCCCTGGTCGCGGAAAATAGATAACCGGCCAAGACAAACGGACCGATCGAGACAATAACATCGATCATGATCCTGGTTGCCTCATAAATGAGGAAGGTGATGCCGATTGGAAAAACAATCAGATCCTGCAAAAGACCAAGCTCCACAGAATACAGAACATTGTAGAAGTTCAAGTTCCTTTCTGCGGTCACAAATAGCTCATTGGCTTCATTCCAGATCGCATCAAATTGATGGGCCGTGGGCTGTGCGCCTGTGATACCCAAAAACGCCGATGAAAGCCAGTTTGGAATACCGCTTGAAAAGAATGATACGATATACTCATTATAGAGTGTTGCGGACATCAAGATACCAACCACCAGGCTGACCGATATGATCCTCGAAATGCCGGTCCTGACGCCGACATCTCCCCGCATCACGAGTATACCCGTCAATAAAATCCACAACACTATAATTGCCGTGAGCGGCCCCTGTATCGCCGACATCGCGGCATTCACAGTGGCCGTCATTCCATTCGTAAATGGCTGTTGGATCGTTTGATCAAACACATAGAACGGATCAAGATTGCTTGCGCTTGCCATCACTCACCTCATGGAGGTTTCGGGTTGGAGTTCGATTGTCCTGCTGATGCATCGAATGCCGCTGCAGCCTTCGCATAATCCGCGCCCGCCAGCTGCGCATCCGCCGAGGCCACGTTCTGACATGCGGCCGGCGTCATCATTTCGGCATTTCCGGCACAGCGCCGCTCATCCTGCTTCAGAACATCCGGATGGCGAACATACCAGGCCGCCGAGTGCACTTCAGGCGGCAAGTTCACCGGGCTTATTTCAGTGCTTGAAGAACCAGTTGAACGACCAGAATGGCGGTTATCGACAACGAGATAAAGTGCGCCGCAGCCACCTATGATGATCAATGAACCAATTATAATCTGGGATTTTAACATGGCTATTGTCCTGTATTATCGGCGGCAGCTGCCTGGCTGTAGTCCGAAGAGGCATTGGTCATATCTTCGACGAACTGCTCTTGCTGCTGCTGTTGTTGCGACGACGCCTGCTCGCTTGCCAGCACCTGAAGGTTTTGCGCCTGCGCCTGCTGCGCCTGCACGAATTGCGATTCCACCGCGATGCGGCCATTGATCGCATCGACCTGGGTGATCGAGGTGGCAGCGTTCAAATCCGATTCCAGATTCGGCAGATCCTGCATGCGTTGTTGAATCGCGGCGAGATTCGTAGATGCGATGCCTTCGATATTCGCGATCGCATTGCCATTGGCATTCAACTGCGCACTCGCGGCCGAACCATCCGTTGGTGCATAAACGTGGTTCTGGTTAAAATAACTTGCCGCCGCACCGGACGGCGCGGTTGTTCCTCCGACCAGCCCCGCCATCGCGTTCGCCATGGGCATCGGATTTTCAATGGACTGGCTCTCCATTCCAGCCGCCATGCTCATGACATTGGTGGGGTTGGTGAACATCTGATAGGTCTGCTCAAGCTGGGACAATTGCGCCTTGAGCTGCTCCACCGCGATGACCGATTGCGCCGCGGTCTGGATGTTCTGTCCCAGATTGGCGCTGTCGATCACCGCCATTTGCGCGGCGGCCTTTGGCGCCACGCAGAGGCTCAACATCACTCCCGCGCTCACAACCACATATGCAAGTCTATAGGAATTCACATCATCCTCCTCTCAGTCTTTGGCGTCATGGTAGGACCTTAAAAATTTCGGCAGCCATTTGTCTGGCTCATCGCCCAGCTCGCGGCGCAATCTCTCAGCAAAGCGCACGGTATTCGCCCGGCCGGAGAGTATGGCGACATAATCACGCATCTGGCCAAGATCGAATTCACAAATAACACTGGCCTGCTCGCGTTTAAGCAGGAAGCGGCGCTTGCCGACCGCCATCTCTTCGCGCACCGCGCGATATTCCCCTTCAGTGCATTTGAGGCCTTCAATATAGACGGCCCGGTCCGCCGTCGGCGACGGGAACATGATCTTGGTCTGACATTGCGCCACGATCGACGGCCCCAGCGGGCTTTCCAGAATATGCTCGGGCATCTGCAACGCCAGAAAAACCGCGCCATTGCTCTTGCGCACAGTGAGCAACAGATTATCGACCACCGCAGCAAATTGCGGATTTTTGAGATAAAAGCGGAATTCATCGACACTCAGCACGACGCGCCGCCCGTCGAGGATTTGTGTCACACGATAGAGCAGATAAGCCCCCGCCGGCGCGCAAACTTCGTCGTGCTCCAGCAGCTGGGTCATATCGACGCCGGTGATCGTGCCATCGAGCCGCACCTCGTCGCGCTCTCCATCGAACGCCCAGCCCAGCGCATTACCCCGGCACCATTTCTCGAGGCGAGGACCCAGCCCCATCGGGTCGGCATGGCCGAGGAATTCCCGCAATCCAGCCAGCGAACGCAACTCTTCCGGCATGCTCATCTGCCGGGTGATGGCACGCTCCAGGCGCTTCTCATCCTCCGGATTCAGCCCGCCCTTGCCGTCGCTCTGCACCAGAGCGATCAGCCAACCCCGCAGAAAATCCCGGTCCGCTTCGGTGTCCTTCAGCCCACGCAGCGGCGCCAACCCTGACGCCTCACCACGGCGCAATTCCAGATAGGTGCCGCCCGTGGCGCGCACCAGCAATTCCCCGCCCCGGTCCTTATCGAAAAACACCACCGAGCCAGCCCGGCCCGATGGGGTATTCTCCTCCACCATCGCCTGCTCGAACATCGCCAACAGGAACATCAGCAGCGCCGTCTTGCCCGAACCTATGGGACCGAAGATGATCGTCATCGCGACATCGGCAACATGGGGCACATAATCATAGGTTGTCCCGCCATCTGTGCGGAACCTCGCGATCGGTGCGCCCCAGTGGCCACTCTGGTCGCCCACCGGGAAAATTGTCGAAGCTGGATAGCCCCGCGAAGTTACGGGAATTGATTGCCCCGGGCCGCGTGCGCCATTCCAGATTGCCCGGGAGTTGCGACCAGAAGGCCGCCTCCAGCCCCAGCCGCTCCTCGACCACCACGGCCCCCGCATCAGCCAACCGCCCGCGCGCCCGCCCCGCGTGCTCCTCCACCGCCGCCAGCGAATCTCCATAGACCGCCAGCGAGAGATGATGCGCGCCCATGACGAATTCATTGGACGCCAGGGCATCCGCCGCTTCCTCCAACCCGGCGATCTGGCTGACCGCCTTGTCCTGCGCGCCGAGCATCTGGGCGGATTTCAAAGACAGCCTGTCCTGCGCCTGGGCACGGGTGACGAAGGCGAAGGACTGCGCCAGCACGATGGGGAACGGCACGGAGAGCAGCGTGTTCAGCATGCCCGGCCGCGTTTTCGCCGGATATTCCCGGAATGAGAAAATCGTCCCGAACAAGCTCTTATCCGGCGCGCGGATTTCGATGCCCCGCCGCCCGCAAATAACGCGATCGGTGTAAATCGAATCACCAAGATGCCCGGAAACAACCGGCACCGGCAGCGGCCTGCCGGTGATAATCAGGCGCAACGCCTCGGCGATTTCCGAGAAGGCGATCCCATCCCGCTCATACACACCGAGGCGCCGGACTCTGAACCCTTCCAGCCCATTGGCCAAAACAAGCCATTGGTCCTCTAACTCTCGCGCCAGCCCCTCCGCTGCTTCCGGGGGTTTACGCCCCAGCCGCGCCCATTTTCTGGCCATGCCCGTGCCCAGCGGGCTGCGCGGCGAGACCACCAGGCTGATAAAATAATCATTCCGGTACAGCCGGCCCGCCAGCACCTTGTCGCGGTATGCGGCGTCCAGCGCGTGGGCAAAGCCGGAGCGGAACCGGCGGGTGGGTGCTGCCCCCAGATCGGCATGGCGGATGAGATGCGTATGGATGGTGACATTGTCGTCGGCGAGATTGCGGTAGGTCGTGTTCAGCAGCCGCAGCCTTGCATTACGCAGCGCATGATCGGCCAGCTCGAACGCCTGGCCCTCAACATGCCCCATCGCCAGCAGCGCCCCGCTTTCCAGCAGCACGGTCTGCGGCCCGATATGTCCGATATAGGGCAAATATTGCGTGGCGGCGCGCTCGGCGCGGGCGCTATCCCCCCACATCGCGCATACCCCGGTAACGAGCGCGGCCATGAACCGGTGCCGGCGACACCGAGGCCCCGCCCCATCTCTTGCCATCAACTGACCGGCCAGCGGTGCGCAAATACAGCAGCACAACACCGACAGCGTTATAATCCCGCGCCACCAACTCCCGCGCCGCCAGCCAGAGCGGCGCCATGACCGTCAAATAAAGCGGGTTCTTGAAGATCACGACGATCAGCCCCGCCAGCATGAGCAGCATGGCCCCCAGACTCAACGGCACGCCCATGAACATCGCAGGCCTTGTCGCCGCGAGATACAGCGTGTCAGCCTCAAGGGGCTCCATCTCAGCCGCCGCCGGTCAGGGTTTGGCCGAGATAGGAAGCGCCGAACATGATGACGATGCCGCCGATAATGCCCGCAATAACCCCCAGTGACGCCCGGCCAAACATGAACAGAAACCCGATGCCGATAATCCCGAGCACCGCGATCGTCTCACCAAACGGTCCCAGGATGAAGGTGCAGACATTGTTGATCATCGTCTGCGGGCTGGCCCCGCCCGAGACGGTCTGGGCGTAGGCAAACGCCGGAAGCCCCAGCATGACCGCCAGCAGCGCCACGGGCCACGCTCGGGCGGCCACGGACCATAATCTGGTCAGACGAAACATCTGCGCCTGTGCAAGAAGCATCGGGGCAATCATGTCGATCATGGCGACCTCATCGTTTGGAGTTGGGAAGCGGCCTCAGCGGCCGCGAGCATTGCTTTGCGCCGTCGACATCCAGCCCCAGCGGCACCAGCCAGGGCGCGCCATGTGTCCTGCGCGTAACTGCCGGTGGCCGATACATCCCAGGCGGGTGGCATGTCTGGGGCAATGGCAGGCGGTAGCGGTGACGCGGAAAAACCAGATGCCGCCTCATCCGCATGGCGCATCACGCGCCTCGCATAGCCATTCATGATCCCTTTGAGCGGTGAGCCGGTATTGTAGATCGACAACGCCATAAGCAAGGCGGCCTGCTGCCCGCTGCCCACCGGGCCAGCGCCATAAGCGGCCCGCAGCACCGCCGCACCGCCCGCCAATGACGCGCAAGGATCGAGCGCCGCGCCGATCGTCATCCCCAGCGCAGGCAGATTGGCGCTGTTGATTTGCATCAGGCCCAGATCGACCGAATGCCCCTCGGCGATCCATGCGGTCGCCTGAGCCTCGGCGTTGGCCAGGCTCGCCGGGCTGGCACTGGCATGGGTGCTGTTATCGTGCAGCATCCACGGATAAAAATTGCTCTCCGTGCGGGCAACACCGCGCAAAACCCTCTCCGGCACCCCTGGCGCGCAACGGGCCGCGAGCGTGGCAAAATCCGCATCCGATAAGGTTCGCAGCAAAGACCGGCGCCGGGCTGATCGCGGTCAGGCACGAGCAGCACACCGGCGAGCCGATAACCGCGCAATCTTTCCCGCCGCGCGGCCATTTACGTCACCAGAACCCGCCGCCCGCGCAACCGGGCGTCCAGGCGTTGACGCATGATTGACAGTGCCGCCGGCGTCGCCTCCCAAATACCGGCGGTTATGTTTCCAATCTCCGGCCGTGCCCGCGCCAAAACCTCCGGGCACCAGCCGATCCGTGCATAGATGCGGGTCATCGGTGTGTCGTAAACACCAACAACAAATTCGATGCCCGACGCGAGGCAAAGCTCACACAGGCCGATCAGCAATTCAGCGGAGACAATGCCCACATCCTGTTCGGTCCTGCCCAGAACCGGCGGCACGCAAAACCGCGTGCATTCCCAGATCGTGGGCGCCGTCACGTCCACGTCATCCTCGAAAAAATGCCTGAACTCGCTTCGCAGCATCGTCGGTCCGGTGGTCGCCAATAAGCGCAAGGAACCCTGCACTTGCTGATGCTCATCGACCGCAAGGAGATAGACCGGATCAGCCTCTTCATCGTAGCGATCAACCTCATGGCCGTCTTTGACCACCACATCCCATCCCATGCGGTCATGAAATACCGCCGCGCGGGACTGAAACATCTGGTCGAATAACGCGGGATGCTCAATCCTGTCATCCTGGCTCAAAGTTATGATCATTTGTGCTCCGCTTCGGTTCTTGAAACATCATGGCCAACAAAATATCAGCGCCGCCTGCAGGAGAGATTTGAGCGTCTCCAGCGCGGCGGATTCATGTTTACAAGCCGGATTATTCAGGCCGCAATCTTCCGAATCGGAATCTTGACAGGCCCCTTCAATCGCGCATCGAATTAGAAGTTTTGCCTGGATGTATGTCGAGCCCTACGCGCCGGACGACGCAAATGCCCTGCCACATAAGATGACAGGGCGATGCGTCAGCGGATTGAGATTTATCGGTGTTGGGTTTTCGTGATGCGATCGCTACCCCGCTTACGGGCGCAGCATTTCGCGTGAGACCGTCTTGGCAATCGCCTGCGGGATCGTGGCACAATCCAGCTTGGCGCAGCCGGATGTCAGAAACAAACGAACGGCCCGGTCGGTAATGCGCAAACTTGCCGCGATCTGCTTCACAGTCGCGCCACGTGCCGCAAACTCCAGGCATGTCATCTCGCGCGGTGATAACGCGGGCTTGGGTGCGGTATCCCGATAGCCCGAGAGCTCGACAATCCGATCATGCATGTAATGCCCGATCATCTGGAACTCTTTCATATAGCCGGCCCGGCGCTGTTCCCATTCTCTCATCGACATATTGGCGGTGATTGTGAACAGACGCACGTTCGCCCCCGGCCCCTCGCACCGGCAGAGTTATGCCTTGCCTGCCAACATCAAACCGGTCAGCTTCCGCGAAAAACCCGCGCGCAACGTCACTCTCGCGATCGAGCTTCGCCCAATCCAACGGCAAAAAACTCTTCGTGCCAGAGACAACCACCGGATCGATTTTGAAGTAGTCATTGTCCTTATACCGCGCGACCCAGCCTGGATCGTAAGTCAAAACCAGGATCGGATTGAACATCTTCGCGCCGGGAATATAAACCGCATGATAAGCGATATTCGCCAAATGATAGAATTTGCAAATATTGCCCGCGATCTTCTGCATGGCCGCAAGGCTGGCGGCCTCGCCAATCTGGGTGACGATCTCTTCGTAGCCATCATCCGATCCGGCAATCATCACAAGCCTCCCGATTAAATGGAGACAACGCCAAATTGCACTACCGCGTTACGATTGCTTGCGTAAATTGAAATATCGGTAATGTTCGAAGGCAAGTAATAGCCACTGTTTTACACGCGCATTGCATTACCGCTGGCGGTCACCGCCACGTGATTTCAGCAGCAAACATCCCCGCGTGACGCTCCTGATACCACCGCTCCCGCATGCGCTAGCATTCCTTGGTCTGTCGTAGAAACATAACATAATACCACACCAGGCCTGCGAGATTAGAGATTAGGGTTGGGATCAGGATTGAGATCAGGATTCAGCTCTGGAATGGGATCAGATTTGGGCTGAGGCTTGAGATTAGACGTTGTCAAGATTCCGAATCGGAAATTGAATCCCTGCGCGCGGCTATGGCACAGTGGTGTTTCGGATAGCACCAGAGCGGTTCATCACATGGCCCTGAAACGCATTCCCTCCGATGAAGAAATCCACGCGCTGGCGGCACGCTTCCGCGCATTGTGGTCACCAGGTGATGTGATCCGGCCGTGGCTGCGGCGACATGCAGAGATGTTTCTGGGGCTGGTACAAAGCGGCTGGTCATGGGCGGCGATCGCCCGTGTCATGACACAGGCCGGCATCACCTATCGCACCGGCAAGCCTTGGACCGCTGACTGGCTGCAGAGCGATTTCTATCGTGCCCGCCTGCCGCTGAAAGGTTATCGGCGGAGGGGCCAAGCCAGACATGCGCTTGACCAGGAGACAGGAGCTGCGCCGTCGCCGCCAATGACCCCGGTACCTGTGCAGCAAGATGCCTGGTCAGATCACCCAGCCCTCATGGAGGAACCGGAATTTCAGCCCGCCATATTCATCGACTGGGATGCCAAACGCTCAGAGGCTCCAGCGTTGCCGGCCCCAGCCCCCGCCGTGGCCATCATCCAACCGCCTGCGTCCGTCTACGACGATGTCATTGAACGCCTGCTCGGTAAGAAGCGGCCACCGTGAGCCGGCCCGATCGATCGTTTCTGAAAGGAGTAACCCGATGACCGCACAAAAAGACGAAGCGCCGGGATTGCTGCGATTTCCGGAAATCGCCCCTGCCCTTCCCGCTTCTCCAAAACCTGCCAATCCTATCTTCAGGTTTGGCCATGAGGAGGACACGGGGCCGGAGATGGAGCTGACGGGCACCGGAAGCACGGCAGCGGCATCAGCCAGCCCGACGCCTCTCACCGGCATTGATCTGAGTGGCCGACATAAAATCATATTTTGGGTTGGGCGCGGCAAGACCGGCAAGACCACGGGCATACGCTGGCTGGCCGAAAATGCCCTGGCGAAAGGCGCCAAATTGCTGATGGCGGATCTGGATACCACGAATGACACCTTCTCCCGTTACATCGACAACGTGGCCCGCCCGCCGGAAACATCCGATCCCGTCCTAACCGCCAAATGGCTGGACCGGCTGTTGCAGCACAGCCTGCGCCAGCAAGTCTCGGTACTCGTCGATCTCGGCGGCGGCGACACTACTCTGCGCCGCCTCGCCATCGAGCTGCCCGACCTGGTGGCGCTGTTCGAGGCGCAAGGCTTCGCCGTCGTGCTGTTCCACACAGTCGGACCACAGGAGGAAGATTTGTACTCCTCTGGCAACGTTGCAGGGTCTCGGCTTCCGGCCGACGGCGTCCGCTATCATCCTCAACGAAGCCCTCACGGATGTCGGCGAGACACGCGACGGGGCGTTCGGACGCATCCTGCGGCATAGCGTGTTCCGTAAGGCCATCTCGGAAGGCGCCGTGCCAATTTTTATGCCACGCCTGCTCGCCGCCCAGCCGGTGGAAATCCGCCGGTTGAAATTTCACGACGCCGCCGAGGGCAAAACCGGCAGGGCTGACACGCCGCTCGGACCATTCGACCGCTCTCGGGTCAAAAAATGGCTGGACACAATGGACGCCAATTTTGCAGGAATTAGCTCATGGCTGCCTTGAACGAGCCTGACGATGATCTCGATTTGCGCCGGGGCAGCGAGAATTCTCGGCCGCGAAATTGCGCGGATGCAGGAGGAATTGGAGCGCGTCATCCAGGTCGCCGGGCTCAAAAACGATCCCATGCTTCCGCTGGTGAAAGTCTTGTCCTCCTCCCTGCGTCTACAATGGCGCCTACATAACCAGGCCGTGCGCTATTTCCACGACGCGAGCGACCGGCTCGACCGCGAATATCACGACACGATCAAGAAGACCGGCCTGGTCATCAAGCAAGGCGAGGTGGCGCTTCAAGCCAGGCAGGCTGGGATTGTCGAACAGCTCACGCCACAACTCGCCGGCGCCGTCAGTAACGCAGTCCGCCAGCATGTTAAAATCGTGAAGTACCGAACGTCCCACATCTCGCGAGTTCTGGGAGGTCTCAAAAGACGATCGCAAGACGGCAGTAGTCGAATGGAGCGCCGCCAAGACAGTTGCTCCAGGCAGGGAGGCTCTGCGTGGTCACCCAGATGATTGGCGACGGGCGGTGGCGGGAGTGGAGAGGTCGGTCGAACGCTTGAGAGCCGTCCCGGTATCGGATCTGGCTGCCTGGCGTGGCGCGGCACGGGAAGCCGCCGGGTTGTTTGCCGCTTGGTCAGACGTTTGGAAAAGAACAGCCCCGGACCTCTGGCGGCAACAGCGGACGCACTGGCTCGTTCGGCGCAGAGCCGACCCGGTGAGCCTCCGCCCGGGCCGAGGAGCGGTGCGAGACTTCCGAGGAGTAGCGGCGATCGTCGCACAGTCCCAACTGGGAAGAGATTCGCCCATCGCCTGGGCAATGTTGATCAACCAGCTCGGGACGAACACTTCGCGCTATCGGTGATGCGCACACCGCCCGAGGTGAAACGCATACGGCAAAGGTGCTCGTCAATAGGTTGTCGGATGAGATCGCGGCTCTGCACAAGCATTTCGAGACGAAGTCGATCCAAGAGCTGGTTCCCGGCGAGCAGATACACGAGGTTCGTCTCGATGACGCGATGAGTAAGAACCTCCCACACCAAGCCAAGCATCACCGCGGACGCGGGCAGAGCCCGGGTCGTGGCATCGGCGCTGAGCATCGTCGGAGTCTCAAGGATCCCCGAGAGATCGGTTCCAGGCGCCATGTTCGATAGAAGCCGCAGGTCCAGTAGGAGGGGACTCATCAGCTTCATTTCGCGCCCCGTCACCGGGCACCTGTGCGGGCGGGCCCTGCGGACTCCCATTCACACGAGGGCCATCTGACCTGGGTCGTTCCCGTAGGCCGTTCCCCTTGCGGTTGCGGGCCCCGTCGCAAGCTTGATCCACGGTTGATCCACCCGAAGGTGGGGTTGAGGTCATGGCCTTCATCAGTCAAGGTGCGTCGTGGTCTAGCAGGAGAACCCGGTCGGTGCCGCTGACTGATCCAGTGGTCAAACAAAACGTCGTTGGTAGCGCAGCAGTGGTATCCGTGCCGCAGCGCTACTGGGCAAGGCCAGGTCCTGCGCCGCCTGGCGTCGGGACCGCCTCGACAAGACGATGGAGCGAACAAACGACGTCCGCATCAGAACAACGATGATGATGCCAACGGTAAATCCGGATGGGGACCGCAACAACAACGACACCACGGCGACCAGTAAAAACAGCAACAGGACGCCATACCCCAGCACAGTGGCCTGATTTGCCCTTCGCATGCTTGTGCTGGCAGCGACGCCAATCCTGCCGTCCCAACCGTCAGGGCCTCGGCAAAGCCGGCTGGTAGGCCTGTGAGCTGGGCTTCTATTGGTGGTGTGACCGGTGTGTCGCAGGGGGCGGGTGTAGTTATCGGGGCTTGAGTCGTCCGCCTGACGCACCAAGTCGAGGCTCACCGGTCGAGCGTGGGTTGGCGCGAGAGACACCGATCGTGGCAGCGATGACCGATTGCGGGCGTTCCTTGACGGAGTAGGGAAAGTCTCGACATGCGTCAGCGTCGTGGTCATGCCGGCTCACCGGCAGTGCTTGCGGCGCGTGGAGCGGAGCGGGAAGGCGTCGGCCCCGTGGCCTAACCGTTGATCTCATGACTCCAATCGCCCGAGGCCGAGTCGCGCATTGCACCCCACGCGGGCACCCGGCCCGCCTGGGCGTCTAGCAGCCCGGCCGCAGACACCACCCCGTCCTATCCGGGGTTCGGTCACCAGCAGCAGAGCGAACCCCGGCAGAACTCGGCAAGCCGCGTCTCGTACGCGCGGCGAGGGCCGGAAAGCCGCCACACTTGCGCGCATCCCGCCGGCCGGCGAAACAGCAGGGCGACAGCATGGGGATCGCCGCTTACCCCAGGCCGTGCCGTTAGGCCGAGGTCGGGTCAGGCAATGAAGTCCAGAACCTGTTCCGGTGCAGTGGAACTCGTCGGCCAGTGAGAAGCCGTGGACTCGCTGGACGTGCTCGCGAAACCATTGATTGAATGGCTCGTCCGACTTGCCGAGGGTGCGGTGAAGGCGATGTCGAGGATCGTCTGCCTCCATGTAAACAATGGCCATATCTCCGGCCGGTGTCGTCTTGTATCCATACCGTTTTTTTCCACGGGTAATTCCGGCTCGGCAGGCGGGCGTCTTCATAGTCGGTCTTGCGCTCGCCAGCCCGGAAAGACGTCATGACATCCCGGTCAAGTCCGCTCATGCCCGGCAGCAAGGGGGCGGCGAAAGCGATCGTCGGCATCAGTTGTTCCCTCTTCTTGTGGTGGGGGCGGAACGTATCCGGCGTCCACCTGCGTCCGGAAACGCTTGTCGTGCCAAGTATGAGCTCCGATTCCTTGGCATGTCAAGTACTTCGTCTAGACTGGACGACGTGAGTGAGAACGAGTCAGCCAGGTGGATGCCGGCGTTCCTCGCCCTGCTGCGTACCCACGCACGACTGAAGGACCAGCTCAAGCTCGACGTCCGCCTCAACAGCGGGCTCACCGTGGCGCGTTACGACGTTCTCATGCACCTCGACATGGCCGGGGGCCTACTCCGGCTCACCGACCTCGCACAAGCCGTGGTCTTGTCCCCGTCGGGATTGTCGAAGTTGCTCGACCGCATGCAGGAGTCCGGTCTGGTCGAGCGACAGCCCGATCCCGTCGATGCCCGCTCGACATTCGCGGCCCTCACCACGCACGGACGCGACCTAGTGAGAAGCGCCCGTCCTCGCCATCACGCATTCCTGCAACAGGCCTTCGGCGACGTGCTCGATGATCACGATCTCGCTGACCTCACTCGCATCATGGCCCGCCTCGACGCAGGAATACCACGCTGAGGTCGGCCCGGAACGGGGGCCCGGCTACCGGCGACGGCGCTAGACCGCTCTCCGCAAACTAGGACCCCGACCGGGGCCCGAGTGGGCGTAGAAGCAGCCCATCGTCAGTTGTCGATCCTCTTGGGGGCACCGAAAGGATCGCCGGTGGTCCAACAGCTAGCGCTGTGCTAGCCCGCCCACTCCCACCATGGGGTCATGCCCACTCGAATGTGACGGCGTCAAAATGGGGCACCTCCAC
>CAWHDE010000023.1:0-106114 GCA_963827925.1 uncultured Pseudomonadota bacterium
TGATATCCAGGTCACAACCCATCACGCTCTCGTTAAAAGCCACAACAACGACGAGCAACGCACTGGTTGCGATCTCATGATCATCGACGAGGCTCACCGCGCCAAAGGGGACGGCAGTGCATTCAACGAGGCGCTACGAAACCTGGGCGAGCGCGCAAAGTGTAAGCTAATTCTTACCGCGACACCATTCAGTATTAGGCCCGTTGAATTGGAGGAGTTATTAAAGTTCGTGGGCGCAACCGAGACAGATGCAATCAGTCGATATGGAGACGAGTTGAAACGCCTTCACACCATCGGCGAAGGCCACGACGTCATAGGTGAATCGAAGCGAATCGCGTGCGCCGCGGGAGAGGCGATTGGCCAGCTAAAGCCGTACCGATCCGTCACTGCATTAACGATCTGTCGGAGCAGGAGCGGAAATACTTTGGTGCCGTCGGCAGTAAATCCTGGGAGATACCCACGCCCCCCGCGACAGAGGCCGATCTCCGCTGCTGCTACGGATGGATCGCATTCTCCAGCTTACGCAGGAACGGGAAGGGAAATCGAAGGAATGACCCGCGCTTCCACATCGGCTGGCAGCATGTCAGCACTCAGCTCGATCGAACAGTCGAGCAAAACAGCATCGATAAAGACCCTGTCGTCGCTAAACATATTGAGGCAGCAAAAGAAGCGCTGAGGGTTAGGCGTTTGCAGCCCCATCCAAAGATCACGGCGGTCAGTGAGGTGCTCAAACCAATCCTGAACGCCGGTGAGAAAGTGGTCGTGTTCTGCCACCACCTAGCGACCGCCAGTGAGTTGCTTGGTGTGTTGGAGAAGGCGTTAAAAATAAAGGAGGTATCTCCTCTCGGACCAGATGAGAAAGTGTGGAGAGAAGCTTGGAGGTTGCTGTTTCCCCATGAGGATTTTCTCGTGACACCAATTGTCGACTGGCTTTGCTCACGCGGATTGCGGTGGCAGGTAGGAGGTTGGCTTGGTCAGCCGGCGGCTACGGCTACCGATTTGGCCGAACAGCTCGCGAATACAAAACCGCGCAATGTGAAATATTTAAGCCGAGCGCTTTCGATTTTTGAATTGGCGAAGGAACTCACAGATGCGCTCATCAACAAACAGTCTAAGTCAACGCGCAGTGTTCTGCAGAACATAAAAGATCAGAAAAAATTTGGCGGTAAAGTCTCGCACTTTCCCGGACGCCTTAATGACGGCTTCCGTACGATGGGTCTATGGAACCATAACAATCATGACGCGTTAGAGACTTTCTACACCGGACGCCAACCCGATATCGTGCTCGAGGTGTTTAATAGCCCGTTTGGACCAGATGACTGGTTACCACAGATAGCTTGAGCGAGGGCGTTGATCTGCATCGCTATTGTCGACATCTGGTCCACTATGAGCTCGACCCTAGCCCAGTGCGCACGTTGCAGCGTAACGGCCGAATTCGTCGCGTTAATTCGTGGGCGGCGATTACAGATGAGCCGATCATGTATGCCTATCCAACCTTCGGTGGCACGCGTGATGAGAAAGCGGTCACCGTCATGAAGCAACGTATCAACGCCTTTGGGCTACTGCTCGGCGGCGTTCCGTCGCTCGACGATGATGCCGGCGATAGCGAGCAGAGCTTCGTAGAAATGTTCTCCTCCACGCGGAAAAGGAGATTAAAAGCCTAAATCGCGAGCTTGCCTCGGCTACACGTCCTCCATCAGCGTAGCATGCGCTGTCCAGGCCCAACACCAGACGGAACTATGGGCCGTTGCGGGGGGTAATTAAAGTGAAGGCCGCTAGCGTCTCAGTGAGCCGCAACGGCTGCCCGTCTATCATCGAAAATCTTGGCTTGCGGGTATCCCAGCGGTTGCCTTTGCTTCCCCGGGTCGAAGCGGCGTTGGCTTGCCAGTGTTAAGCGGCCCCGCCTCAAGGGGTAGGGCTCCTAGGAGATCGATGCGGTCGATGAGCTTTCGACAGATGATGTGCGTGATCGACACTTCCGAGTGGTCCGTCTCACGTTCGATGCGGCCCTCGGCCAACATCAAGCGCGCGCTGATCAACGTCGATCGATCGCGCTCTCCGACATCGGTGTAGATCACGAGGTTGGCGATGCGGAATTCGTCCTCCAACGTCACGAAGACGATGCCCTTCGCTGTGCCGGGCCTCTGCCGCATCAGCACAATGCAGGGCAGGCGGATCTCCTAACAGCAGCCAACGGGTTAGCCATCATTGACCACAAAACTACCCACGCCAAGATGTCGCCGGCCACAGGTGCGGCTCTATGCGGTATCGCTTAAACCTGCATACTTAAGGTCCTTGAGGTGACGGTTTATTTCCCAGTCTCGGGTGTCGTTATGATGGCGGTCCAGGAATGGCGTGTTAACCATGCTTTCCCCCAGACAATAGTAGTTACATTCGAGGATTTGTGAAATGAGCGACCGGTTAGACAAGCCCTTCGACAGACTCTTCAGCAACGGTAAGACGGTGGAGCTCATGAGCATCGGCCGTGTGGCCGAATGGTTTAAGGAGAAAGGAAAGGGACGGTTGAGGCTTCCGCCAATCCAGCGCTCATTTGTATGGCGAAATGAGCAGATAGTGAACTACTGGGATAGTCTGATGCGTGGCTACCCGGCGGGAATGATGATGGTAACGCCGGTAAAGCCCAATGGGGCGAGACACTATGGCCGAGGTCTGGACAGCAAAACGGAAGAGCTGGCCGATACCGAGTTCCAACTCTTCGACGGTCAGCAACGGCTTACCGCGCTTCTTCTTGGGCTAGGTGACGGCTCACTTGGCCGTTCGCTCCAACTTTGGGTCGATATCGGAAGGCCGAAGGGTTCAGGAGATCGGCTATACGAGCTTCGTATTAACAGTGCCGGTCAGCCCTTCGGCTACAGGCCGGGAGAACCAAACGCTAAAATGAGCGCTGCTGACCGACATGAGGAGGAACAATCTTGGCCAAAAGAGGATGGCAAGCCACGGCCGCCCGATAAAATTTTTGAGGAAATGGCGGGGAAGAAGATCGGAGAGTTGAGCTCGGCCAAGTGCGCAGTGTCACTAAGTTTCATTTTAACCAAGCTCATGGAAGTGGGAAGAGAAGCGACCGGGAACGAACTGCGGGCCCTCGCGGCGGGTAGCACGGCCAGTGCCGATAGCACCGACATAGATGATTTGCTGACACGGCTTCAGAATGCGCTTGAGGCTGAGATTATCGTGAAGCTAATTGATGCCACAGTCCTGGACGAGGGCAGCTACGCTCGCTTTTTTGCGCGGTTTGGACAAGGAGGCACCCGGCTCTCCGAAGACGAGCTGAGCTACTCGCTTATCAAGGACCACTATCCGAAAGTGCATGACCGGGTCGAGGATATCGTGAAGGGACCTGGACGATTTGCATCGGAAATTGACCTTGTTCTTGGTGCACTGCGAGTTTCGCAAACACTCGCGCCGTGGCCAAACTCGAAGGAGTGGGAACAGATCGGGCGGCCGACGCCAGACCGTGTGCGACAGCTTCAGCAGAAGGGAACTAACACAACAGAGCTATATTTTCTGGATATGTTGCCTGAAGACGATAACGTGCCTGTTAAACTTCAGGTGGCGATAGAATGCCTTCGCGTCGGTCTGCTTTATGACACTAAAAGCAATGCTTGTGGGCTGCCGTCTATGCTGCTCGGGCGCTTTCCTCGCGACCTTTTGGACGTGTTGCTCTTATTCACGTTCAAACGTGGCGAAACACTGGTGTGGGACGGGGAGGATCGCAGAACTCTGATCGCGTTCGTTCTCTATTGGCTCCTCTTTGTTGCAAACGACGGCAATGCCGCTTATCGCACCTTCAAAGAGGTCCAAGTAAAAAACTGGCGCTTTGGAAGCTGCTCAGTTGCAGAACTGATCTGCTATTTCGAAGCCGAGCAAGTTGCACGTCAAGCGCCGCGAACCCGTGATTGGCCAGGTCTCAGGGAGGAAGTGCAGCAGCGTGAGTGCAGGATAGCGACGTGGACAGAGCGTTTCAGCAGCAAAGACCTTGCTGGTCACCCCAGCGTCGGCGAGGCGCTGCGGGTATTGTCTACGCGCGGCGAGCTTATAAAGCGGGTTTTGATCTGGATACAGCGCTGCTACATCACGCGGACGTTCCCGCACTATGACCCCACCTCCACGCGCGATGACGATCTACCTTTCGATCTCGACCATGCCATTCCACGCGCTCTGTTCGGGGCAAATTGGACGAACACTCAGAAGCGAATTTGTCTTCCCGCCCCCGACAAGGGTCAATTCAGGGACTGGCGTACTACGGTCGGCGAATTCGCTTGGTAACTTGCGGTTGCTCGCCGCCGCCGATAATCGAAGAAGGGGCATGGGACAAATCGAATCTGAGCGCCCCGAGGATGGCGATCAGCCTCCGCTCGATGATCATATCAAAAGATATTCATGGAACAATTTAATCAATGCGGACGGTGATCCAAAGGTATGGACGCAAGATGATGTCACGACATTCCAACGGCTAATCGATAGCCGAACCCTGCTACTTACCGAGATGCTAATGAACGAAAGCGGAATAAAGGACCTTATTGACCTTGCCGATGATATCAAAGCGACACCTGTCCGGCTGGGCAAAAAGTGACTGTTTGGCCGGCATCCGGCGGTTCCTGTGCAGGTGCTACATATCTTGCCGGGCACGTTCGGCAAGGGGGATAGCAAAATTCGGGCGACCGTCGCGTGGCCGGTGGAATCGTTCAGCGTGCCGGTCCCGTCGTGCCCTCCCGGATCAGGGCGTAGACGGATTCTTTAGCAGGGCGCTGAAAAACCTCTTGCGCTGAGACCCGCGTATCTGATTCCATGGTGTCTATTGAAAATTTCGGAGCGGTGGGTGGATGCGTGGCGTTGATCGTCGGCGTGATGGACTTTTCAGCTATGTTCGGCCGGACAGTCGCATTCCCAAGGACCACCCGCTGCGCGTGATCCGCCAGGTGACGGACGAGGCTCTGGCCTCGTTGAACGCCCTGTTTTCGACGCTGTATGCCAAGGAAGGCCGCCCCTCGATTCCGCCGGAGCAATTGCTGCGAGCGCTGCTGTTGCAGGCGTTTTACAGCGTCCGTTCGGAGCGTCAGTTGATGGAGCAGCTCAATTATAACTTGCTGTTCCGCTGGTTTGTTGGGCTTTCTGTGGATGATCCGGTCTGGGTGCCGACGGTATTTTCCAAGAACCGGGACCGCTTGCTGGCGGGTGACATCGCGGCGGAATTCATGGCCGCGGTGTTGCATCTGCCGCAGGTGAAGGTCCTATTGTCGAGTGAGCATTTCTCGGTTGATGGGACGCTGATCCAAGCCTGGGCTAGCATGAAGAGCCTGCGCCGCAAGGATGGCACGGATGAGCCGCCCGGCCCCGGCCGCAATGGTGAGCGCAATTTTCGTGGCGAGAAACGCGGCAACGAGACGCACGCCTCAACGACTGACCCGGATGCGCGACTAGCGCGCAAATCCCAAGGCCAGGAGGCGAAGTTGGGTTTCACCGGACACCTGCTGATGGAAAACGCCAACGGATTGCTGGTGGATGCGCGGCTCAGCCAGGCGACCGGCACGGCAGAGCCCAAGGCTGCGTTGGAGATGTTGGGCGCGTTGCCGGTTTCGGCCAAGAAGACGGTGGGTGCCGATAAAAATTACGACACGGCGGCATTCGTGGCGGCGGCGCGCAAGCTGAATGTGACACCGCATGTGGCGCAAAACATCACCACGCAGCGTGGCTCCAATATCGATGGGCGAACCACCCGGCACGCGGGCTACCGCGCCAGTCAGGTCATCCGCAAACGCATTGAGGAGGCCAACGGTTGGATCAAGGAAGTCGCTGGGATGGCGCAGACCAAGCATCGCGGCCTGAACCGGGTCGGCTGGATGTTTACCTTCAAGGCGGCTGCTTACAACTTGATCAGACTGCCAAAGCTCCTGCCGACAGGATGAGTCCGTCCAGACTATCCCCAAGGCCAGACAAGCAGCCTCGGGGACGCACAAAAAATCAAAAAATCGACCCACAGACCATAAAATCGTAGGTTGGGCCAACAAAAATGCCCGCCAATCCGAGCTTTTTCAGCGCCCTGTTATGGGCGCTTTCACCGAACTGTGTGCGGCTTGAGACGGCGTAATGGGGAATTGCTGAAATTCATCCATATGAACTCGAAAACTGGCTCATATTGCTTTTTCGTCCCTCATAGCGGTTAGCGGTGCCGTGAACGCAATGGAAATATCAAAGGACATCACTTAGACGTACGGTAACAACAAAACAGGAAACAAATCATGGGAGCAGATCGATATTACGCCCGACTGCGCCGCGCCCGCATCCTTTGGTCCGCCTTCGTGGCTGTCATTTGGTTGGTTTACCTTGCCGGTGCGGGCGTCACGCACACGTTGATCGACGTGTCGATCTTTCTGGGTGGGGCGTGGCTGCTGGGCTTCCCGCGCAACGGCGCGAAACGCGCCGCCCGGCGCGCCGCCAGCCATCAGGCTTTCACCGATGCCGTGGATCGGGAGTCGCGCCGTTAAACGATGCCTCTCTATGTTGGCATTTTGGACGGCTCAGGCGACGTGGGGCGTTTCCCAGATCTCCCTGGCTGCTACAGCGGCGGCGCATTCCCTAAAGAGGCAACCTGCAATGCCATTTCCGCCGCGCGGGAATGGACTGGGGATTGCAAGCTGAACGGAGAGGAAATTCCAGCCGCCCGCACTGCGGCGAACCTTATCGCCGCTGGCGAGATCGACATACCGGCGGGCGAGGACGTTGTTATGGTCCCGTTTGATGCGGCGCGCTCGGCGCACGCTTAAGGTTCGCGGCGCAACGCCTCGTTACCGCAGTAGAGGTGGCCGGCTGCTGTGGCTCGGGGAGGCGGAAGCCGCCCTTCACATTTTCCGACGGGCGGCGGCATGGTTTCAGCGGATTTGCTGAACGGCAGTATAATTGCCCCATGATAGAGATGCATCGCTCCCCAGGCCGCCCTTCTAAACTTACCCCGGATCGTATTGAGCGGTTGACCGGCGCCTTGCGGGTCGGACATACGCGGGCGACAGCCGCCGCCCTGGCGGGCATTGGTGAATTTACGCTATACGCGTGGCTGCAAGCGGCCAATCAACGTGACGCTGCTTTTGAATTTATAGAATTTCGAGAAGCTCTTAAAAAGGCAGAGATTGAGGGAGAGGATGCACTTGTTGGCATCATTCGTGAAGCAGCCGTCAAATCATGGCAGGCCGGTGCGTGGTTGCTGGAGCGTCGATATCCAGATCGTTGGGGAAGACGCCTAAAGACAGAGATCGCCGTTGAACCGCCTCGCGCTGATACCAGTCGGGTCGAATTGGCCGTGGCGGACGCCGAGCGTATTGCCAATCTAACCATACAAAGTACGCAATGGGCTCGTAAGGGAATTCCATTTGACGAATGGCCCGATGAACTCAAACGCGCTTCGCTAGGTGATTACACGCCCGGTTGAGAGGGAGGTTGGGCCATGGGCTATCGCCCCCAAACCTCACCTCGTGATTCGCCAGGGCAAGATATCCGTACCATTCTCTCACGCCCCGTTATTCCCCGATCGGGTTTGAACTGTCGGCGTGTAGCAGCGGCGGTTGGCTGAATGATCCCAGCGGTGGGTGTTTCGCCGCCCGACCACCCGATTTTATTCTTAGGCGCGAAGCGATAAAAAGTAACCATCCATCGCGCGGATTTAATTAAAAATTTCCACAAGCCAATTCCAACGAGCAATCATTATATCGATACAACACATTTCAATCGAGCAAGGCATTTCGCAGAATCAGCAGAAACAGCAGAATCACAAACGTATTACACGCGTATCGCAGAATTGGCAGGTTAAGCAGACTTATATATAACCCATTTTTGTTCTCTCTCTTTATACCCAACCCTGGGGGTATACGCTCTCAATTAGTCTGATTCTGCTGATTCAACTGATTCTGCCGGTTCAACCAAAGCCCTGGGATTTAGTGGAGCGTTCTATCAAACAGCGTTGGATTAACCGTGTAAATTTGTTTGGCGCGTCCGTTCTGGTCCCCTGGCGCTGGAGATTTTAGCCAGCCGGCGTCAACCAGAACGGCCGCAGCGGCATGGACAGAATTTGCTTTTTGAAAGCCAGGTATTCGAGCTTTGCGGATCAATGTTGTTACATGAAATTCTACTGTCTTATTTTTCAAAATCCAGTTGGCGAGCGTGGTTGCATTGCGAACAACATCCGGCAATACGGCATCACCGTAAACCCGTTCAGCCATGGGTATGATGTATTCCGACACAAACTTGCATGCGGCGGCGAAGGACGCAACGCTTACAGACGTTGGCTGGTACCCTGACGGCTCGGCACACCATCGCAGCATTTCAATGTTTAACGACATGCGCAGTGCCAGTCCACGCGCCTTTCCGTAAGCAAGGCGAAGCGGGCCGCTAGACGACTGCTGCGCGTCCTCCATTTTTTGTACGAAATCTTCTAAAATAGGTCCACACTCGGGGTCTAATGGAACAAAAATGGGCTCCGCACGAGTGTTAAATTCGACCGGTGGAATTTCAAGCGAGCGCAATCTGTCCAGAGCATCAATCGCAAATTTTGTGTCTGGTTTCACGTTTTGCAATTTGAATTTTATCGGTTCCGGCCAACAAAATGCGAAACGCGCAAGCAATCCATCAGCCGTACCACGAAACATTCCCGCTAGTTTTTCCGGCTGTATTCCGCCAGTGACAGCAACCGCGCAGCGGGGGACTACGATTGGTTCATCATGCTTCACACGATCCACGATGTGGGAGCCACCGTTCCAGCATTTCAGCCAGAATGGGCGGGCGGCGTCGTTATAGTTATCCATCCCGTCCAGCCATCCGGCAAGTTCATCGTGCTCAACCAACAAACCTTTCGGGGCAGCACTGGCAAGCAGCGCAGCTACCTTTTCGATTGTTACATCGTTCGTGATTACGCGCGGTCTTTCTGGCTTTGGCGGAAGAGGTGCAGGAGGCGGAAGTTCGTCCCCGCCGTTCTTGGCGGCATCCTTCACAGCTTTTTTCCAAACTTCCAATTTAGCCTCGTGCATTTCCGCTTGGGCCTGCCATGCCGCCAAGCGATCTGGAAAAGCCGCATACATACGGCGCTCAATCTCGGGCAACACCCGACCTATAATGCAAGCAGCACCTGGGGACTTACTCGTCCCGCTGTCGCCGACAATACCGATCCATAAATGTGGCGGCTCCGTCCATCCCGTCGACGCCAATAATGGCCACCGTGCGTTGCCGATTAACGCTGATGCGCAAGCTAATAGGGGCATGGCCACGTAATCCACCGGAGCAGATACGCTGGCGGCAGCATCGGCGATGTACTGCGCCCAGCGCGGGCCAAAAAGATCAAGCGGAAAAGCCGGTGGGAGACGGCGGCTAATTTTCGCAATGCTCATGTCAGGTTCTGGCCAATTCTGTGCATCGGTGGTGACGAGTTTTGGTGCGTTGGCAAAGGCTTCAATAGCGCTTTCGATGGTCGGCGCCTTGATTGGTTCTACCTTGGCCCGATCCCATGCCCGATGCATTTCGCGCTCGTCATTGGCCTCGCCTTTTTCCTGAGCCCACTCCATTGTGGCAGGATGTTCGTAGAGGGCGTCTGCAAAGTCATCGTACTCTAAATTCATAGATTTCATGGCGCCGGCGAGTGCAAACGCCGCATCCGAACGAGAACCATAAAAATTTGTGCTGAGGCGACTCAAAACAGTTCGTACGAGAGGATTATCGACCGCCGCATGTTGCAGTCGTTCAAGCTGAGACCCGGATTCTGCAATGATTGGGGAGCACTCAACGCAAATTCCGCTGGTGGATGGTTTAGTGGGGCCCGACGCTTTGGACCCGTTTTTGAATTGCGGCCCTACATGCTGAATAAAATGACGGATCTTGTCTGTGGGAACGTAGCTTATTGCGTCGTATCCGGGCAATGCCTTGCCGGTTACGGTGAAGTATTTGCCGCAGAGATAAATTTCAAAACCGGGCGGATGTTTGCCACCGCCTTGCTTGAACTGCTTGCCTGTTGATGTCCCCATCACTTGGCGTAGTTCTTCCAGGTCTCCTGCTGTATAATAGAAGAAGATTTTAACACCCGTACCGCTGGGGGAGATTTCCGTATATGAGGCAAAATCATCGATGACTCCTTGCGCCCATTCCTGAATTTCTCCCGTTTCGGCATTACGGCAAGTATCCACATCAATTCCTGCCAAATGTTTGTTCTTGTCAATCTGGCAAAACATGATGCCAAGGCCGTGCCTGCCGTGCGCGAAAAAGCCGTCGTAATCAGCAAGAAAGTGTGCTTCGCCAGCAGTGTTGAAATTACACCATGTGTTCGGGTCGTTACTTTTTGCTTCAACACGGTTCGCCTGATATGGTACTTTTTTGAGATTTTCGGGCTTATTCGCTGTTGGTTCCTCGCGCCAAAAAACCCACGCACGGAGCGGTTTGAGCAATTCAAACGCAGGAAAAAAAAAGGATCTCGGCCGCCGCCCGTTGCGGACGCGGATACGCCACGTAATTGTGTTTCGGTTGAATTGTCAGAAATAACGTTGGTCATAACTTGGCCTCATGCATTGTTGCAAAGGCCCGCATCGCTGTACATTAGGCGTCAAATATGCTAGACGACAGTTGCCGACTGAGATCTACCAAAATGAAAACCGTCCGTGCCCACAACGCGGGCGGCAATTTTTATGGGTGGATTATTTTCGTGGATGCGCTGACTGGAATGGTTTGCAGGCATTCGGATTTATAATTCTGACACAAATCTTGCCGCCCAGCATCCCTACCTTCAGAACTTTGGAATCGGACAACTGGATACTTTCTGGCAAGGTGCCGCTCTGATTGGTGGCCGCATGTCGGGCTGCTACCTTGCACAGGTCACAATTATCCTCGAAAACTGCAACTTCATTATTATTCATTTTGCTTTGTCTCATGTCATGGGTGATAGCGCGGATTTAGCGGTCCGTTTTAAGTCCGGTGCGGGATGTGAGAGCTGGGCAAGACTCCAGAAAGCGCTGAATCTCGCTGCTCTTCACGCGTGTTGATCGGCCAATCTTAAAGGCGTGGAGCTTTCCTTGAGCGACAAGCCTATAGAATGTCGGTGTAATATGCCGAGCATTTCCTGCGCTGTCTTGCGGCGGCACGTTGGCATCGGGATCGTTAAGGTCCGGTTGGGTGGGGCGCATTGCTGATATCCTCAAGATGGTGTGCTAAACCCGATGAGATTTTTTTGCGCCGTGTATATACCATTCGCTATGTTTCCGAAGTTTTCTTACGGGAACAAACAATTAGAAAACATTGTCTATATTACTTAATCTTTTCAAACACTATACGCTGATGGCGTATAGTATTTGTCCAGGGCCGCGCATAACATTGCGTTATTTTAATCTTTTATGGCTACGGTCTCGCCACACGCATAAGCCGCCCAGTCATTCATCAGGCTACGGCGCTTCTCAAATTGATCGCCGCGCAAATACGCCGCTTCGGTCCCATTCCCGTTTACGTGAGCCAGGGCGGCCTCCGCCACCACACCGGGATATGCCGATTGCTCTTCAGCCCAATCACGGAACGTGGAACGCTTGCCATGCACGGTCACGCCATCAGCTACGGTTGCCAGGGCTTGGCTCACGGCAACGTCCGAGAGCGGCCTGCCCTCTCTGGCGCCTGGGAATACGAGCCCATCATCGCTGATTTTGAGCGGTGCAGCAGCTTTTAGCACCGCCATCGCAGGGCCAGACAGCGGTACCCTGTGCGGACGTCTCGCCTTCATTCGCTCAGCGGGTATGCTCCAGACCTTGGCGGTCAGGTCAATCTCCGACCAGAGAGCGCCGCTAGCTTCTTCATATCGAGCAGCGGTCAGAATTATGAACCGTAGGCACAGCGCGCTTGTCGCGGTGGATTTTACGAGTTTGGCCATGGCGGCGGGCAACTGTTTCCAAGGCAGCGCGGCATGGTGTTTAACCGGGGCAATCTTGGATTTGGCGGGGAACAGATGAGACAGATTGCCTTTCCACTGTGCAGGATTTTCGCCGGTGCGCCATTTCCGCACCTTGGCGTAATCCAGGATGGTTTCGATCCTCCCCCTCACCCGCGAAGCGGTTTCGGTTTTGACGGCCCAGATGGGGTCCAAGACGGCCTTTATATCCTCGACATCAAGGGTATCAATTCGCTTATGTCCGATTATCGGCGTGGCGTACGCTTCCAGACTGGACCGCCATTGCTTGCGATGCTTGGCATTGCTCTACGCAGCTTCATTGGCCGTCAGGTAGTCCTCCATGGCCTCCCTGAATGTCTTGGCGGCCTTTTCCTTCCGTTCAGCCTCTTGCTGGGCGCGCTTGGCCTCTTGCTCCGCGTGCTTTTGGGCCAAGGGATCGCCCCCATTTGCAATCTGTTCCTTGGCCTTTGCCGCTTTCGCGCGGGCTTGGGCGAGACTGACGCTGGATTCAGGTCCAAGGCCCATCTCACGGGCCTTTCCAGCGATCATGTAGCGCAAAATCCAACTGCGATTTTCGGCCGATCGGACTTGCAGAATTAGCCCGCCGCCATCGCTATACCGGCCGGGCTTGGTAAGTGTCTTAATCTGCATAGGGTTAAGCCTGTTGACCTTGGCCATGGCGATCCCGTGACTATTACGATTAAGCTATAATGGCTCATGGGATCCGAACCTTCAAGCTAGCCCTCAAAATAAACTGAAAAGCTAGCCCACAAATTGAACCAAATAGGAACGAAATGAGAAAGGAAGCCCCGCGTGAACGCTTTGGTTTAGCTTGGTTTTTTAACTTCACGAAATCTCACGACACGTCGTGAGAAAAGGAAATTGGCGGAGAGGGTGGGATTCGAACCCACGGTAGGCTTGCACCCACAACAGTTTTCGAGACTGCCCCAATCGGCCACTCTGGCACCTCTCCGGGGATCGCCGGTGCCGGGCTTATAGGCAAGCCGGTGCGGCTCGGCAACAGGCCTGCAAAATCCCGAGCCTGATCGGTGCGGAATCGGCATTGACAGCGCCTTTGGCCCGGCTATAACGCGCCACTCGCGTGGCTGGGTTTCTGCTTGGCCGCGCACTCGGTTATGTGTCGACACCAGATTGGATTATACCATGTTCGCAGTCATCCGCACCGGCGGCAAACAATACCGCGTCACGCCAGACGCGGTGCTGAAGGTTGAGAAGCTGGAGGCGGAAGCCGGCAGCACGGTAACCTTCACCGATGTCCTCGCCGTTGGTGGCGAAGGCAGCCTGAAGCTCGGCGCCCCCGTGGTCGCCGGCGCGTCGGTTACCGCCACCGTCATCGCCCAGGACCGTCTGGATAAGGTCCTGATCTTCAAGAAGCGCCGCCGGCAGAACAGCCGCCGCAAGAACGGCCATCGCCAGCATGTCACCGTGCTGCGCGTCTCCGCGATCAACGCGGCCTAAAGGAGCAGCAGACCCATGGCACACAAGAAAGCAGGCGGTTCATCCCGCAACGGCCGCGATACCGAAGGCCGGCGCCTCGGCCTCAAGAAGGCTGGCGGCCAGGCCGTCATCGCCGGTAACATCCTCGTCCGTCAGCGCGGCACCAAGGTGAAGCCGGGCACGAACGTCGGCGTCGGCCGCGACCACACCCTTTTCGCCCTCGTGGACGGCAAGGTGGTCTTCCAGCGCAAGGCTGATGACCGCGTGCATGTCTCCGTGGAGCCGGTGGCCCAGGCCGCCGAATAAGAGTCCGGGCACGCGCCCACCCCTAAAAGCCGGCGCGAGCCGGCTTTTTTTATGCGAGTTCCCCGATGAAATTCCTCGACCAGGCGAAAATCTTCCTCAAATCCGGTGACGGCGGCGATGGTGTCACCGCCTTCCGGCGCGAGAAATATGTCGAGTTCGGCGGGCCGGATGGCGGCGATGGCGGCCGCGGCGGGGATATCGTGTTCGAGTCCGTGGAGAATCTGAACACCCTCATCGATTTCCGCTACACCCAGCATTTCAAGGCCAAGAAGGGCGGCAATGGCGCGGGGTCCGACAAGACCGGCGCCGGCGCGCCCACTCTGGTCATCAAGGTGCCCGTCGGCACGCAGATTTTCGACGATGACCGCGAGACCATGCTGGCGGATCTGGACAAGCCCGGCATGCGCATCGTGTTTCTGAAGGGCGGCGATGGCGGGTTCGGCAATGCCCGCTTCAAAACCTCCACCAACCGCGCCCCGCGCCGGTCGGACAAAGGCTGGCCGGGCGAGGAGCGCTGGGTCTGGCTGCGGCTGAAACTCATCGCCGATGCCGGGCTGGTGGGCCTGCCCAATGCGGGCAAATCCACCTTCCTGAAGGCCGTCTCCGGCGCCAACCCGAAGATTGCGGACTATCCCTTCACCACCCTGCACCCGCAACTCGGCGTGGTCCGGCTGAACATGTCGGAAGAGTTCGTGCTGGCCGATATTCCCGGCCTCATCGAAGGCGCGCATGAGGGCACCGGGCTGGGCGACCGCTTCCTCGGCCATGTCGAGCGCTGCGCCGTGCTGCTGCACCTGATCGACGGTGCCGCCGGGCATGTGGTGGATGCCTGGCGCACCATCCGCGCCGAGCTGGAAGCCTATGGCGGCGGGCTGGACGAGAAACCCGAGATCATCGTGCTGAACAAGACCGATGCGATGACCCCGCGCGAGCTCTCCTCCCGCAAGGCGGCTCTGGCCAAGGCTTCCGGGGCGAAGGTGATGAGCATCTGCGCCGTGACCGGCGAAGGGGTGAAAGAGGTGCTGCGCGTGCTGCAGGACGTCATCAACGAGGCCAAGGCCGAGCGCGCGGGCACATGATCCCGTCGCTCAATATCGCCAGGCGCATCGTCATCAAGATCGGCAGCGCCCTGATCGTGGACCCTGACACCGCCGCCCCGCGCGAGGCCTGGCTGCGCGGCGTGGTGCAGGACATTGCGGAGCTGATGGCGCATGGCGCGGAGATCATCGTCGTCTCCTCTGGCGCCATTGCCCTGGCGCGGCGCCAGCTCGGCCTGGGCGGAGCAAAACTGCGGCTGGACGAAAAACAGGCCGCCGCCGCCGTTGGGCAAATCCGCCTTGCCCAGGCCTGGGCGCAGACCTTGCGGGAAAAAGACCTCACCGCCGCGCAGCTCCTGATCACGCTGGACGACACGGAAGACCGCCGCCGCTACCTTAACGCCCGCGCCACGCTCTCCACCCTGCTTTCGCTGGGCTGCGTGCCGGTGATCAACGAAAATGACTCCGTCGCCACCACCGAAATCCGCTATGGCGATAATGACCGCCTCGCCGCGCGCGTGGCGGAGATGATGAACGCCGACGCGCTGGTGCTGCTCTCTGACATTGACGGGCTCTACACCGCCGACCCGCGCAAGGACCCGGACGCCGCCCATATACCGGTGGTGGAGGCGCTGACACCCGAGATCATGGCTATGGGTGGCGAGCCCCCGCCCGGCTATTCCTCCGGCGGCATGCGCACCAAGCTGGTGGCGGCACAGATCGCCACCCAGGCCGGCTGCGCGATGGCGATTGCGATCGGCAATCGGGAAAATCCCATGGCGGCCATCGCGGCCGGGGCCAAATGCACCTGGTTCCTGCCCACGCCGGAAGGCCGCTCCGCCCGCAAGAACTGGATCGCCGGGCACCTTGCCCCTGCCGGCACGCTCACCATCGACGACGGCGCCGCCCGTGCCCTCACCAAAGGCTCATCTCTGTTGCCCGCTGGCATTCGTAACGTCACCGGAGATTTTGAGCGCGGCGACCCGGTGGATGTGTTGTCGCTGAAAGGCACGCGCATCGCCCGCGGCCTCACCGCCTATTCCAGCAGCGGATGCCGCCATCATCGCCGGCCACCGCTCGGAGGATTTCGAGGCGCTGCTGGGATTCCGCGGGCGGGATGAGGTGATCCACCGCGACGATCTGGTGCTGTTCTAGAGCTGTCGCGGCACTTTCACGGCGGGAACGACCAGAAAGCGCTTCTCCCGGCTGGTGTGGCCCGCTGTCAGCGTGACCGTGCCGGGCCTCACCCCCAGCCATTTCGCCAGCGCCTCGATGATCGCCGCATTCGCCCTGCCATCCTCTGGCGGTGCCGCCACCGCCACCTTCAGCCGGGCAGGCGGCCAGCCAGGGGCGGGCGCCGCCGCCAGCACCGGGCCGATGGCCACGCGCCTGGCACCCGGCTGGGCCTTCACGGCCAGGCTCAGCCCTGCCGCCGTCTCTTCCCAAAAACACAAAGCTTCCATCATCCCGGCCATCTCCACATAAAAAAACCCGCCAGCCATATGGCTAGCGGGTCAAGTCAACAGGGAGGCTTCACGTCTGGGAGACGTTGGGACCGAAGTCCCAATCCACCCCCTCTCGGAGGTGGACAACATCCGGCTCTCACCGGATATGTTGTATATAAGCCACAAAAGGTTTTTTTTAAGTGTGAAAATCGTAACCTAGTTGATTTTCTGTAACAGCATGTTCCAGCGCCCCACGCCCTTCACAAGAAAACCGTGGGTTCAGGGCTTTACGCCGTTGCGTTCCGCAATAGAACTCACCAGAAAGTCACGGAAAACCGACACGCGTTTGGAGTTCCGCAGCTCCTCCGGATAGACAAAATACATGTCGACCGGTGGCTTCTTCACATCCTGCAGGATAGGAACCAGGCCCGCCGCATCGCCGACCAGATAGTCCGGCACCGCGCCAATGCCGATGCCGGCCCGGATACATGCCAGCATCGCCTGCAGCGAGTTCACCTCAAGAATCCCGCGCCGCGCCGTACCATCCTTGCGGCCCACCTCACCCAGCCAGTTCACATCCGGCACAGGCGGCTTGCGGTCTCCGAACAGGATGAGCTTATGCTTATCCAGGTCTTCCGGCGTCTCCGGCGTGCCGTTGGCCTTCAGATATTCCGGCGAAGCCCAAATCTGCATGCGGATTTCCGCCAGATGGCGCTGCACCAGATCCGGCTGGCGGGGCGGGTGCATGCGGATGGCCACATCCGCCTCACGCATGGCGAGGTCGAGATCGGTATCATCCAGCAGCAGAGACACGGTCACGTCCGGATGCTGGGCCAGAAAAGTTTTCAGCCTTGGCGCCAGCCATGCCACACCGAAGCTGTGGGTTGTGGTCACCTTCAGGCGGCCAGCCGGCTTCTCCTTGCTTTCCGCCAGCAGCGCCTCGGTCATCGCCAGCTTGGCGAACACCTCGCGCACGGTGCGGTTCAGCGCCTCGCCCTGCTCGGTAAGGATCAACCCGCGCGCATGGCGGTGAAACAAGGGCACCGCCAGCGCCTCCTCCAGCGCCGAAATCTGGCGCGACACGGCGGACTGGCTGAGATTCAGCGTATCCCCCGCATGGGTGAAGCTGCCGGCCTCGGCAACCGCATGAAAAACACGAAGCTTATCCCAATCCATTTTTTGCCCGGTCATTTATGCTGCCTCGCTGACGTGCAGAGGAATATTCCCCAAGAATTTCTCCACTTCCAGCGCCGCCATGCAGCCGGTGCCCGCGGCCGTAACGGCCTGCCGGAAGATCTTATCCTGCACATCCCCGGCGGCAAACACGCCCGGCACGGAGGTTTCAGTCGTTCCCGGTTTGGTGAGGATATAGCCTTCCTCGTCCGTCCGGATCTGCCCTTTGAACAGGGCGGTAGTGGGGGAATGGCCGATGGCGATGAACACGCCATCCACCTCCAGCTCCCTGGTCTCGCCGCTTGTCACATGCTTCAGCCGCAGGCCGGAAACCACCTCCGGCGTGCCGGAGCCGGTGATCTCATCCACCGCATGGTCCCAGATGATCGAGATTTTCGGGTTCTCGAACAAACGCTGCTGCAGGATACGCTCGGCCCGCAAAGAGTCGCGGCGATGAATGAGCGTGACATGGCTGGCATGGTGGGTGAGGTAGAGCGCCTCTTCCACCGCCGTATTGCCGCCGCCGACCACCGCGACTTTCTTGCCGCGATAGAAGAACCCGTCACAGGTGGCGCAGGCGGAGACGCCAGCCCCCTGATAAGCCTGCTCGGAGGGCAGCCCCAGCCAGCGCGCCTGCGCGCCGGTGGCGATGATCACGCTCTCCGCCTCGAATTCCAGGCCGTTATCGGTCCAGGCCCTGAAGGGCCGTTTGGAGAAATCCACCTGAGTGACGATATCGTAGAGCATCTCGGTGCCCACATGCTCGGCCTGCTTGGCCATCTGCTCCATCAGCCAGGGGCCCTGGATCGGCTCGGCGAAACCGGGATAATTCTCAACATCGGTGGTGATGGTGAGCTGCCCTCCCGGCTGCAAGCCAGCCACCAGCACCGGCGCGAGATTGGCGCGGGCGGCATAAATCGCCGCCGTATACCCCGCCGGGCCAGCGCCAATGATCAGAACCCGGGTCTTCTTCACCTCAGCCATCGATGGTCGGTCCACTATCCTTATATTTGGACTACATATCCGTTGAGTTGGCGCCGTTACAAGAGACAGGCGCCCCAACCTGGACCGAAACCACGCATAACAGCCTGTAACAAGACGTTTCCGACCATTTAACCCCTCTGCCATTATCCCAATATCATGCCAATGGGCTCTCCCGAAACCGATCATTTCAACGGCACGCACTTCTTCAACCCCGAGCCTGCCCGCCATCCGGAAACAAAACGCCGCTCCGGCCTGCTGCGCCTGCGCATGCGCATGAAAAGAGACCCCGCAACCTGGGCAACCTGGCCGGAACGTGTGGAGAACAAGCCCTACCCGCCGCCGGACCCGGCCCAGCCCAGCGTCACCTGGATCGGCCATAGCTCCTTCCTGCTCTGCCTGCCTGGGCTGACGGTCCTGACCGACCCGGTTTTTTCCGAGCGCTGCTCGCCCGTGCGCTTCGCCGGGCCAAAGCGCGTGCGCGCCCCGGGACTGCAAATCGAGGCCTTGCCGAAAATCGACCTGATCCTGCTCTCCCACAACCATTACGACCATATGGACATCCCGTCCCTGCGGCGCATCCGCAAGCGTTTCCCGGCGGCGCAGATCGTCACCAGCCTAGGCAATGCCGACTTCCTGAAGCGCCAGCGCCTGCCCGGCGCCACGGAGCTGGATTGGTGGGACACAGTCACTGTTCACGGCGCCCATATCACCGCCACCCCAGCCCGGCATTTCGCCGCCCGCACGCTGTGGGACAGGAACCAAGACCCTCTGGGCCGGGTTCATGCTCAATTATCACGGCCATAAACTCTATTTCGCGGGCGATAGCGGCTATACGAAATTCTTCGCCGAGATCCATCGCCGCCTCGGCGCGCCGGACCTCGCGCTGCTGCCCATCGGCGCCTATGAGCCGCGTGAGATGATGGCGACCGTGCATATAAACCCCGCCGAAGCCGTGCAGGCCTTCCGGGATTTGCACGCCAAACGCGCCATCGGCATGCATTTCGGCACCTTCCAGCTCACCGCCGAGGCTATAAACGCGCCGGAGAAAGACCTGGCCGTGGCGCGCGCCCAGGCCGGCATCGCCCCGGAGGCGTTCTTTACGCTGGATGTGGGCGAGACGGCGGGGCTTTAGAGCCTGATCGCCTGAGGTTGACGCGCCTTGCGCGTAAACCGAAGGCGTGAATCAGTCTCTCATCAAAGAATTAGAGCAGAACCACCGATAAACATCGTTGGAGTCAGCCCGACCACATGCGCCGCAGAACTGGCTGGCCGCGCAGCTGGTGGACAATGGCTATCAACGCATGAACACCGGCAATCACGACCAGCGCGATGGCAGCAAAATGATGGCACGTGACAAGCAGATCATTCCAATACCGTGACGGAGGAGTCAGGTTCGGCAGAGGAATAACCAGCATGAACAGAACAGGGATACGTGAAGGTGACGTGGAATTGGTGAGGTAGCCCAGAACAGGCACCACGATCAGCAGGACGTAGAGTAAGCCATGCCCAAGATGAGCCGCGCGTTTTTCCAACTGCGTAAAACTGTCGGGCAAAGGCGGCCGGCCATGGCGGATCAGCAGAGCAAGCCGGGCGATCGTTCCGGCCAGAACCAGAAGGCCAATTGTTTTATGAAGCTGGTACAGGAAGAATTTTAAAAGAAGCTGGTCGTCGCTAGAGTCTCGTCATGACTAAGGACAGGGCGAACGCGGCGACAACGCCGACAGCCACCAGCCAATGCAGGCGGCGCTGCGCGGCGCTCCAGCTTATCGGCGGCACGTTAAGGGGCATTGCTGCCTTTTGGTTTCAGAAGAATATGAGCGTTGATCTTGAGCGATACGCGCCAGGATACCAAGGGGTAATCCGTTATCATGCCAAAATCGCGGCGGTTGAATTGTCCTGTCACCACGAAATTGGCGACCGGTCCCACGCCCGGCTGGTTCTGGTAGTCTTCCAGCCTGGCGTCGAAATCTTGCTGGCGGGTAATGCCGCGTATGGTCAGATAACCGTGCAGAATGACATGGTTAGGGGAAAGCTGAACAACCCGATCTGAGACAAAATGGACCGACGGATACTGGGCCGGGTCGAGATAGGCAGAGGACAGCAGCATTTTATTGGCCGTGTCCCAAGGCGTTTCGAACGATGCGGAGGCAACGGTAACATCGACATGGCTGTGCTGAGGCGCGTCAATATCGAGCAAAATGGTGCCGGAAAATTGCTTGAAGTCGCCCGTGGTATTGAAGACGCCAAACATGTCTCCCACGACAAACCGAATGCTCACATAGCTGGGATCAATCTGATATAAAATCGCCGAACGGGCGGGGCTGGCAAACAGGCTGCCTGGAAAGACCAGCACGAAGATGAGCAGCCACCGGTATTTGGCAAACCGAGACGAAACACGATCGAGCGCGGGCCCAAAAACAGCCAGTCTCGAATTACCTAAAGCAGAATCACTTCCCATTGATAGCATCCTTGCGCCTCCGTGAAGTAACCGTCACCAGCTAAAACATCGTTTTGGAAATAAGTTCTCGTTTCAGGTTCATGTGCGTTCGGTGATCAAACTAAAACGGTCAGACGTTCGGCTGGTCAAGGATGTGGGCCGATACCAAGCCATTTCAAGCAGATTGACCCCAGTGACGCGGCTTCATTGCCGCCCGGATTTCCCCCTAAGGGTGACGCGTCTTTTCCTTATAGGTGCATAATTCCGCCCCGGCACAGCGGAAACATTCCGGCTTGCGGGCCTTGCACACATAACGCCCGTGCAGAATCAGCCAGAGATGTGCTGGCTTCAGCATCTCTTTCGGAATGCGTTTCACCAGCCCATCTTCCACCACGCGCGGTGTGGCGCCCGGCGCAAGGCCGGTGCGGTTGCCAAGGCGGAAGATATGCGTGTCCACCGCCATGGTGGGCATGCCGAAAATCTCGTTCAGCACCACATTCGCGGTCTTGCGGCCCACGCCGGGCAGTGCCTCCAGCGCCTCGCGCTCGCCCGGCACCTCGCCGCCATGGCGCTCCAGCAATTGCTGCGCCATGGCGGCGGCGTTCTTCGCCTTGGCCTGCCAGAGCCCGATGGTTTTGATCTTCTCGCCAATACCCGCAGCACCCAGCGCCACCATCCCGGCCGCATCCGGCGCCGCCTTGAACAAGGCAGGTGTCACCTTGTTCACCGCTACATCCGTAGTCTGGGCCGAGAGCGCCACCGCCACCAGCAGCTGGAACGGCGTGCCATAATCCAGCTCCGTGCGCGGGTCTTCGTTCCCGTTGGCGATGGCGGTCAGAAAGGCCGGAACATCCGCCTTCTTCATCAGTTTAGAGGGCGCGATCTCGCCCGGCTTGGCCGTCATTTGGTGCCGAACAGCCTGTCCCCGGCATCGCCAAGACCGGGCAGAATATACGCATTCTCATCCAGCTGCCGGTCCAGCGCGGCGGTATAGATCGGCACATCAGGGTGCACGGCCTCAAACGCCGCCACACCCTCGGGCGCCGCCAGCAGGCAGACGAATTTAATCCGCTTCGCCCCGGCCTCTTTCAACTTCTGCACCGCCGCCGCCGCTGAATGGCCGGTGGCCAGCATCGGGTCCACCACCACGCAAAGCCGCTCCGCCAGCGCGTCCGGCACTTTGAAGTAATATTCCACCGGCTCATGCGTGTTGTGGTCGCGGTACATGCCCACATGGCCCACACGCGCCGCCGGCACCAAATCCAGCATGCCATCCAGAATGCCCGAACCCGCACGCAGGATGGAGATGAAGCAGAGCTTCTTGCCCTGCACCTGCACCGCTTCCATCGCCTCCATCGGGGTTTCGATGGTGATCCGCTCCAGCGGCAGGTCGCGCAGCACCTCATAGCCTAGCAGCAGCGAAATCTCCCGCGCCAGGCGGCGGAACTCCCCGGTCGTCGTCTCCGTCTTGCGCAGCAGCGTCAGCTTATGTTGCACGAGGGGGTGATCGATAACGGTCAACATGCCCTTTTAGTCCCCTGCCTTGGGTAGCCTGATGACGAAGCGCGCGCCGACCACCTGGCCGGTCTCATCGCGCCTGTTCTCCGCCGAGATCCGGCCGTGATGCGCCTCCACAATCTGCCGCGAGATGGACAGGCCAAGGCCCGAATGGCTGCCGAACTGCTCATTCTGCGGCCGCTCGGAATAGAAGCGGTCGAAGATGGACTCGAGCTTGCCATCCGGAATGCCCGGCCCCTCATCCTCCACCGCCAGCTCGATCATCCCACCCGTCTCCCGCCCGCGCAGGAAGATCTTCGCATTCTCCGGGCTGAAGGAAATGGCATTGCCGATGAGGTTGCGCAGCACCTGCACCAGCCGGGCTTCTGAGCCGCGCACCAAAAGCCCGACGGCAGGCGAGTCCAGCACCATGAAGGGGCTGCCCTCCTTGCGGGTCGCGTCATGGATCTCCGCCAGCGTCGCCAGCATGCGGCCCATGTCCACAATCTCGTAGCGGCTGCGGGAGAGTTCGGAATCCAGCCGCGAACTGTCGGAGATATCGGTGATCAGCCGGTCAAGCCGCCCCACATCCTGCGTCACGATGGCCAGCAGCCGCGAGGCCCGGGCCGGGTCTTCCACCCGCGTGAGCGTCTCCACCGCCGAGCGGATGGAGGAGAGCGGGTTCTTGATCTCATGGGCCACATCGGCCGCGAATTTCTCAATCGCATCCATGCGCGACCACAGCGCCTGAGACGTACCCTCCAGCGTGCGGGCCAGCGTGCCGATCTCGTCATTGCGGGTGGTCACGGGCTTCGGCAGCGTCTGCGCCCCCGCCCTGCCATCGCGCATGCGCTCCGCCGCCGCCGCTAGGCGCGAAATCGGGCTGGCGATGGTGCGGGCGAGGTAGAAAGAGACAATCACGGTAAGCGCCAGCGCCAGCGCGAACAGGATCAGGATCGAAACCCGCACCGCCAGCACCGCCGCATCCACCTCTGAGGCTTCACGCGTCAGCAGCACCGTGCCCACCACCTGCTGCCCATGGTCGATCGGCTCCGCCACGGTGACGAGCAGAATGCCCGCCGCATCCCGGCGCACAAAGGGCGGTGCCTCCTGGGTCGCGCCGGTGGCCGTCATCTGCAGCACCGTGCGCGCATCCGGCTGCCAGCCCAGCGTATTCGGGTCCTCCCCGGCGCCGGAGCCGATCACCCCGGACTCATCCTCATTGCCCGTCACCGAGCCGGAGAGATGGTCGTAGATGAAACTGACCACGCGCGAGAGCAGCCCCGGCGGCGGCGGCGCGGCAAGCGGCTCGGTCACAATCGCCCCACCCGCCCCCGGATGCACGCGGGAATTGGCGATCAGCTCGCCATCCGGCCCGTAGATCAGCGCCTGGGCGTTCGGCGTCGGCTCGGTCAGGGAAAAGAGCAGCGGCTGCGCCAAATCCGGGTCCAGCGTCTGCTGGCCGTTCGTCTCCTGCGCCGCCGTCTCGGAGATAGCGCCGGCATAAATCCGCGCCTGCTCACGCAGGGCGGAGACCTCGGCGGAGAGCAGCCCTTGCTGATACTGGTCCAGATAGAGCAAAGCCGCGAAAATCAGCACCAGCGGCAGTAAATTCACCAGGAGAATGTCGCGCAACAGGCGCGACAGGCGCGGTTTCTGGCTCAGTTCAGGCGTCCTTGTACCTGTAGCCGATGCCGTAGAGCGTCTCGATCTGGTCAAACTCACCATCCACATTGCGGAATTTCTTGCGCAGACGCTTCACGTGGCTGTCAATGGTGCGGTCATCGACATAGACATTTTCGCCATAGGCGGCATCGATCAGCTGGTCGCGGGACTTCACCATGCCCGGCCGCTGCGCCAGCGCCTTCACCAGCAGGAATTCCGTGACGGTGAGCTGGATATCCTTGGCCTTCCAGAGGCATTGATGCTTGGTCTCGTCCAGCGTCAGATCGCCGCGGGTGAGCACGCTGGCCGGCGCAGCGCCGACTGGCCTCCGCACGGGTGGACTCATTGCGGCGCAGCAAAGCGCGGATACGCTCCAGCAGCAGGCGCTGGCTGAAGGGCTTGGTGATGTAATCATCCGCCCCCAGCCGCAGCCCCATCAGCTCGTCCAGCTCGTCATCCTTGCTGGTCAGGAAGATCACCGGCATGGCAGAGCGGGCGCGCAGCTTCTGCAGCAGCTCCATGCCATCCATGCGCGGCATCTTGATGTCCAGCACCGCGAGATCAACCGGCTTGGCCAGTATCGCCTGCAGGGCGGACTCGCCATCCGTATAGGTGCGGACGACAAACCCCTCCGCCTCCAATGTCATCTGCACCGAGGTGAGGATGTTGCGGTCGTCATCGACCAGGGCGATCGTTTGTTTCATAGTGCAGACCCATCATTGGCAGTTATGGCCTTTGTGCCGCCAGGGAGTGACCGGATTATGGCAGCAAAGCAAGAGCAAAAGCTGGCCGAGGCCGCGGCTTTGATGCTGAACGCGCGCAGCGCCACCCTGGCGACGGCTGTTAATGGCATCCCCCACGCCGCCCTGGTCACCCCGGCGCTGGATAGCGACGCGCAACCGCTGCTGCTCCTCTCCGAGCTTTCCACCCACACCGCGCAGCTGCGCGCCAACCCTGCCTGCGCTTTACTCTTCACCGGCCAGGCCACTGAGACCAACCCGCAGACCACGCCAAGGCTGTGCCTGACCGGCGAGGCCCGGCTGATTGAGCACCAGGACAAGCGGGACATCTTTCTCAAGATTCATCCTTACGCATCGCAATATATAGACTTTGCCGACTTCAAATTCTGGAAGTTATTTATTTTAGGATCAAACTATGTTGGCGGTTTCGCAAATGCTTCATCTTTGAAATTTTCCGCATTGCAGCATGAGATTTTCAAACAGACAGGTCGCAGCTGAAGGTTGAAGACACGCGGCCCGGCCGTTATGAAAGACTCAGGCATAAAAAATCTCCAAAGAGGATAACCAAGTCCAATGACCGATAAAGCCGTGCTCCGTGACGCAGCCCCGCTGCAGGGCACTGGCGTGCGCGTTGCCGCCGCCTTGCATGCCAACCTCACCGCCCCGGCACTGGTGGCGCATTCCCTCCGCAAGAATGAAGGCCGCCTCTCCGCCGATGGCGCTTTGATCGTGCGCACGGGCGTGCATACCGGCCGTTCGGTCGCTGACAAGTTCGTGGTCGATGAACCGGAAACCACCGCAGATGTCTGGTGGGGCAAGATCAACCAGAAACTGCCGCGCGAGAAATTCAGCGTGCTGAAAACCCGCGTCCAGGCCTATCTGCAAGGGCGCGAGCTGTTCACGCAGGACCTTTATGCCGGGGCGGACCCGGCCAACCGCATCCGCGTGCGTCTCGTCACCACCGGGGCGTGGCATGCCTTGTTCGCCCGCAACATGTTCATCCGCCCGGCGGAGGACGAGCTGGCGGGCTTCGCGCCGGATTACGTGATCCTGCACGCGCCGGATTTCGAGGCGGACCCGGCGATCGACGGCGTGCGCTCCACCACCGCCATCGCGCTTTCCTTCGCGGAGAAGCTGATCGTCATCGCCGGCACCGAATATGCGGGCGAGATCAAGAAATCCATCTTCACCGTCATGAACTGGCTGCTGCCGCCGAAGGGCGTGCTGCCCATGCATTGCTCGGCCAATATCGGCCCGCATGAGGATAGCGCCTTGTTCTTCGGCCTCTCCGGCACCGGCAAAACCACCCTCTCCTCCGACCCCACCCGGCGCCTGATCGGCGATGACGAGCATGGCTGGGGGCCGGACGGCGTGTTCAATTTCGAGGGCGGCTGCTACGCCAAGGTGATCGACCTCAGCCAGGAGCACGAGCCGGAAATCTGGGCCGCCTCGCACCGCTTCGGCACCGTTCTGGAGAATGTGGTGGCCGACCCGCGCGGCAGGCTTGACCTGACGGACCAGACCTATACCGAGAACACCCGCTCCTGCTACCCGGTTGAGTTCATCCCCAATGTCGAGCTCTCCGGCCAGGGCGGGACACCGAAAAACGTGGTCATGCTCACCGCCGATGCCTTCGGCGTGCTGCCTCCCATCTCCCGCCTCACCCCGGCGCAGGCGATGTATCATTTCCTCTCCGGCTACACCGCCCGCGTGGCGGGCACGGAAAAGGGCATGGGCAGCGAGCCGCAGGCCACCTTCTCCACCTGCTTCGGCGCGCCCTTCCTGCCGCGCCACCCGCAGGTTTACGGCAAGCTGCTGCAAAAGCTCATCAACCAGCATGGCGCCAATTGCTGGCTGGTGAACACGGGCTGGACCGGCGGGGCCTATGGCGTGGGCCAGCGCATGTCCATCTCCCACACCCGCGCCCTGCTGCGCGCCGCCCTGGCAGGTGAGCTGGACAATGCCGAATACCGGACCGACCCGTTCTTCGGCCTGGCCATTCCCACCCACGTGAACGGCGTGCCAAAAGAGGTGCTGGACCCCCGCCAAGCCTGGGCCGACAAAGCCGCCTATGACCAGGCGGCGAAGGGGCTGGTGCAGCGCTTCATGGCGAATTTCGAAAATTTCGCGGAGCACGTGGACGAGGACGTAAAGGCCGCCGCTATCAAGAGCGCGGCGTGACGTTATAAAAGTTTTTGGTGCAGCTTTTTCAAAAAGCTGCAAAATCGCAGCCCTTTTTGAAAGAAGGGCTGCACCCCAAAAACTTTTAAAACTATTCTCTCACCGCCCCAATCAAAAACTCCACATTTCCCTCCGGCCCTTTGATCGGGCTCGGCGTAATCCCCAGCACCTGCCAGCCCGGCAGGGCTGAAAACCAGCCTCGACCCGCGCGCAGACCTCCTCATGCACCGCAGGGTCACGCACCACCCCGCCCTTGCCCACCTGCTCCGGCCCCGCCTCGAATTGCGGCTTGATCAGCGCCACCGCGAAGGCCCCCGGCACGCACAGCGCCAGCCCGGCGGGCAGCACCGTCTGCAGCCCGATGAAGCTGGCATCACACACCAGCGCGCCAATGGGCTCGGGAATAATCTCCGCCGTCAGATGCCGCGCATTGGTCTTCTCCAGCACCAGCACGCGCGGGTCAGAGCGCAGCTTCCAGGCCAACTGCCCATGGCCGACATCCACGGCATAAACCTTTGCCGCCCCGTTGGTGAGCAGCACATCCGTAAACCCGCCGGTTGAGGCGCCGACATCCAGGCAAATCCGCCCCGCCGGGTCCAGCCCGAAATGCGCCAGCCCATGCGCCAGTTTCATCCCGCCGCGCGACACCCAGGGATGCTCCTGCCCCTTCACGTTCAAGGCCGCATCCTCAGGCAGCATGTCCCCCGCCTTCGCCACCCGCGCCGTGCCGGCATAAACCAGCCCGGCCATGATCAGCGCCTGCGCCTTGGAGCGGGACTCCACCAGCCCGCGCTCCACCAGCATCACATCCGCCCGTTGCTTGGCCATTACTTCACGCCTCCGGGCATGGATTTAAACCGATAGGGGCTGGCGCTCGTCGTATCCGGGCTTAGCGCCAGCCGGTGCGCGATAGGCGGAAACGCGCGGGAGCGGCAATCCTGCCGTTCGCACAACCGGCAGGAGAGGCCGATACCCACCGCCGCCGTGGTCAGGTCCAGCCCGTCCCCGTACACAATCTCCTTGGCACGCGAGATGTCGCACCCCATGGTGATGGCCCGCACCGGCGGCGGGTCACCCCAGCGCGCCGGGCGGCCGGTAATGGTGCGGGCGAAACACAGAAACGTCTCGGTGGCGGAGAGCTGCGCCACCTGCACCCTTATGGCCCCCGGTGTCGCGAAGGCGGAATGCGCCACCCAGCGCGGGCAGGTGCCGCCATAGCGCATGAACGGAAACCCTGCGGCGGAGAAACGCTTGCTGACATTCCCCGCCGGGTCCACCCGCAGGAAAAAGAACGGCACACCCCGCGCCCCAGTCCGCTGCATGGAGGACAGCCGCTGGCTAGCCTGCTCGTACGAAACACCAAACCGCGCCGCGAGCCCATCCACATTATAGCGCAGCTCCAGCGCCGCCTTCAGCATGGCCTCATAGGGCATCAGCAGCGCCCCGGCGATGTAGTTCAACAGCCCGATGCGCAACAGCTCGGCGGCATCGCGCGTCGTCGGCTCCGCGCGTTTCACAATCGCCTCCACCGGCGCCCGCGCCTCCAGCAGCGCCAACTGAAAAGCCATCTGGAAGCCCCGGCTCTCGCGCGGCAGATCTTCAGAGAGGGTCAGCATCCGGTTGGCGGCGTCGAACACACGTAGCGCACCCGGCAGCGGGCGCACACTCACCACCAGCCCGTGGCTTCGCCGCAGCCGCTCCGCCAGCGCGTGCGAGGAACCGACAGCCGCCACATCCAGCGTCTGGCCGATCGCCTCCGCCGCCTCCTCCAGCGCGGGAAAATGGTTTTCATGGGTGTGGAAGAAATCCCGCACCTCCTCATTCGGCAGCAAAACCTTGCGCCCGGACGGCAGGGTGATCCCCGTCCCTTCCTCACGCGCGCCCGCCAAGGCGCGGTGCAGCGCCAGCACCGCCCGCGCCGCATTGGGGGCCGCCGCCAGGGCCTGGATCTCGCTTTCCGGTACCGGTTCCACGCCCAGCTGCGGGTCGGTGAACACCTCCCGCAGGGAAACCTCGAACTCCCGCTCCTGCGTGCCGGACAAGGCGGCCAGATCGACCTTCAAAGCCTCCGTCAGCTTGAACAGCAAAGAGGCCGTGACATTGCGCTGGTCGTGCTCGACAAGATTCAGATAAGACGTTGAAATCCCCAGCTTCTGAGCAAAGCCCTGCTGGGTGAAGCCCTGCTCCATCCGCAGCCGCCTGATGGTCTTGCCGATCATAATCTTTGACATGTTTTACAAATCGCAAAAATTTACAGTAAAGTCACGTACTGATTTCAACGTCTCTCCCGAATTTCCGCTGGCTTCCGCAGCGCAGTGTAAATAGTTTCACTCACACCTTCACCGCGCGGCCATTCCTCTCTCCCACTTCCCCGCCGCGTTGGTGAAGGCCTTTCGCATTAAGGAGTGTCACCATGCGTACCCATACGACCCCGAACTTCTCCCCTGACGGCCCTGGCGGGAACGGCGTGGCGGTGGCGCGTGACGCCCGCGCCAGCGGCCGCCCAACCCAGCCCACCCCCAATAATCGCCGCGCGGAGCCCTCCAATGATCGCGCTATTGATACTGACCAGCATGATGACGGCTTGGTCCATGGCCATTTCTGGGCCATGTCCTCAACCGTCCGTTAAACGCAATCAAACGCGCCCAGTTTAGGGGGGCGTCACCAACCCCGGGTTCATGACCCGGGGCTTTTTCGCGCGCTGCCGCAGCCAGCGCTGGAGCGGCCCATCGATACATAAGGCCGCCGCCGTACAAAGCCCGTATATGACCACGATACCGACGATCAGCGCGGCATATTGCGCCGCCAGCCCCAGATGGAAGCGGCCGTAAAACCAGGTCAGAAACAACGTCGCGAACGCCAGATGCAATATGTAGAGCGGGTAGGAGACCTGCCCCATCAGCAGCGCCAGCTTGCCGGTGCGCAGGGCGCCGCAGCGCTCCAAATTCGCCATTGCCAGAATCAGGCTGCCATAGCCGGTAGCAATCACCGGGTCCCACGGCCCTTTCACGTAATCATAGCCCCAGTGCAGCAGAGGCAGGCAGCCTATGATCCAAGCCACGCCGAACCAAAACAGCCTCCATGCGGCCCGGCGATGCAGAGGGTATTTGAGATAGAGCCAGCCGCAGAGCAGCCCGGCAAAGAACAAAATCTCCTCGCCCGAGAAGAACCGCGCCCCCGTTGGGTAGAGAAAATGCTTCACCACATGCGGCAGGCCGGGGTCCAGCGGCTTCTTCAGGAAATCCGGCCGGCACATCCAAAACACCACGAACACCCAGGCAGCCAGCAAGGGCTTGCCGATGCGCGGCAGCAGGCACAGCCCGAACATGATGTAAAACGCGATCTCATAACGCAACGACCAGGCCGGCCCCACCCATTCGTCAAAATTGCCCGGCAGCAGCGCCACCAATTGCAGCGCCTTAAAAGGCGTCAGCAGCGGGTAGTAGTTGAAAGTCAGCATCCCCAGCGCCAACCAGTACATCGGGTAGATGCGGCAGGCGCGCCGCCACCAGAACTTCAACGGCGCCAAGGGCTTGCCGAAATCCTTGTGATGCGCCGTGAACATCACGAAACCGCTGAGCAGGAAGAAATATTGCACCGCCACGGGCGCCGGCGGCAGCCAGCCGCCGAACAGCAGCTTGCCCGGATTAGCGGCGAAGCGCTGCACGACCCAAGGCAAATGCACAAACACCACCGCGCTGGCGGCAATGAAGCGGCCAATCTCCAACGTTCCGAGCTTTGGGTGGTCCGGTTGCGTCACGTTAACCTGCCGATGGCACAGCGCGCCCGGCTTGGCAAATCCCGTAATGCGCACAATTCACAGGGCAAGTTGGTCCATGCATGCTGGTTCAGCTTGAACTGATCCGGCTCCGGGTGCGAAACTCCCTTATGTCCGCGCGGCCCTTTCTCCTTACACCGGATCTGCTGCTCCGCGCCTACCGGCTGGGGCTGTTCCCCATGGCGGAATCCCGCGACAGCCGCACGCTGCATTGGCTGGACCCGGATGCACGCGGCGTGCTGCCGCTGCACGGTTTCCATATCCCCCACAGCCTGATGAAGACACTGCGCTGCAACCGCTTCACCGTCACCGCGGATGAGGATTTCCCCGGCACCATTGCAGGCTGCGCCGCCGCGCGGGCCAATCGGCCGGAAACCTGGATCAACCACGAGATCGAGACACTGTTCGTCGAGCTTTACCGGCTCGGCTTCGCCCATAGCGTGGAAGCCTGGGCGGACGGCAAGCTGGTCGGCGGGCTTTACGGCGCGTCACTGGGCGGGGCGTTTTTCGGGGAAAGCATGTTCTCCATCGCCACGGATGCCTCCAAGGTAGCGCTGGCCCATCTCGTCGGGCGGCTGCGCCTGGGCGGCTACACGCTGCTGGACACGCAATTCATCACCGGCCATCTCGCCCGCTTCGGTACCGTGGAGGTTCCACGTGGCACATACCACACCATGCTGGCCGAGGCGGTGGAGGTTCCCGCGCGTTTTCCGTTGCGCCCCGATCCTGCCGCATTGATGCGCGAGTTTGAAATCATGCGAAAAGAGGTCCCCTGAGGAGGTTTTATGAAGCGTCTGCTCATCACCGCTTTGGCGGCTCTCACCCCCGGTCTGGCCGCTGCCGCCCCGGCCTTTCTCCCCACACGGGATGTCGCGGTGCAATACACGCTCTCCACCGCCGGGCAGCCCCCGCAGAGCTACCAGCTCAGCTACAACGCCGGCGCTGAGCTCGCCCGGGTGGACAGCCCCAACGGCTTCTACGTGCTCGCCAACCTGCCCGCCGGGCAGGCGCAGCTGGTGGTGCCCGCCCTGCATGCCATCGTCCAGGCGCCGGATTTCTCCGACCTCACGGCGGAAATCTACCACGCGGAGAACGCCGATTTCAGCCCGCTCGGCACCGGCCATTATGCCGGGCTGGACTGCCGGAAATATCTCATCGCCGACAAAAACGGCACGGCCACGGCCTGCATCACGCGCGATGGGGTGATCCTGCATTTCGTTGGGCAGGATGCCCGTGGCGGCGCGGATATCACCGCCACATCCGTCAGCTATGCGCCCCAGCCGCCACGCTTGTTCTCCCCGCCGGCGGATTTCGCGCCGCTCAACCTGCCCCCCGGTGCGCTGGCGGCCATTTTGCAGCCCCATTAACAGGGCCTCCATTCGGCCCAGTTTTTGGGCCCCAAAGCCCATTCCGGCCAGATCTTCGCCCATAATGTGAGCAGGGCCGGTCATTCCGTTCGGAAGCGGCCACGGCTTTCGTGAGCTGCCATTCTTTGGCATGGCGAATTGCTTGATCCATCAGAAGAGGCCGCTAGGGTTCCGGCCGGACAAGTGTCCGGTGTCTGGTCCGAGAGCGGCGGTCATGCGGGAGACATCCGCATGATACACGGCGGGACAAAAGCCCGGGAGAGCATCGGTGCGTGGGATACGCATCAGCTCTCTGTATGTATCCCACGCATCGCTGAAGATTGGTTGTTCAACGATAGGGGTACATAAATGCTGACTCGTAAAACGTTCCTGAAATCCAGCGCCGGACTCGCCGCCGCCGCCGCTGTGGCGCCTGCCCTGCCCGCGCAGGCCGCGACAAAGAAGAAATTCACCCTCGCCTGGACCATTTATGTCGGCTGGATGCCCTGGCCCTGGGCCGCGCAGAACGGCATCGTGAAGAAATGGGCCGATAAATACGGCATCGAGATCGAAGTGGTGGAGGTGAGCGACTATTCCACCTCGATCAATCAATACACGTCCGGTGCCTTCGACGCGCTGACCATCACCAACATGGACACGCTGGCCGTGCCCGCCGTCGGCGGCGTGGATTCCACCTCCATCATCACCGGCGATTACTCCAACGGCAATGACGCGGTGATCCTGAAGGACAAGACAAGCTTCACCGACATCAAGGGCCAGAACGTCAACATCGTCCAGTACTCGGTTTCTCAGTACCTGCTGGACCGCGGCCTGCAGATGCATGGCATGACCGAGCGCGACATCAAGATCGTCAACACCTCCGACGCCGACATGGCCGCCGCCTTCCTCACGCCGCAGGTCACCGCCGTCACCACCTGGAACCCGATCGTCGAGCAGATCGACGCCGATAAGGGCGCCCATAACGTCTTCAACTCCTCGCAGATTCCCGGCGAGATTCTCGACCTCGTCATCGTCAACACCAAGACGCTGAACGCCAACCCTGATTTCGCGAAAGCCCTCTGCGGCATCTGGTACGAGACACTGGGCATCATGCTGGCCAACACGCCGGCGGCCACGAAGGCACAGACCGAGATGGGCCAGCTCTCCGGCACGGATTACGCCGGCTTCGCCAGCCAGCTGAAGACCACGCATCTTTTCTCAGACCCCGCCAACGCCGCAAACTTCACCAAGGGTTCCGCGCTCATCGCCACCATGGAGCATGTGCGCCAATTCCTGTTCGCCTGGGGCATGCTGGGCCAGGGTGCCACCTCGCCTGACGTTGTCGGCATCGAGTTCCCCGGCGGCCATATCCTCGGCGACGCGAAGAATGTGCAGTTCCGCTTCGACGCCCAATACATGGCGATGGCCGCCGCCAAGACGCTGTAATGCGCGTCATCAACCTGCATCCGGGCAAGCGGGGATCAAAACTCCTCGCCCTCCTGCCCTTCGCGCTGCTGGTTGTCGTCTACCTGGCCGCTTCGGCGGTCAGGCACGCGGCCAATCCGGACGATAAGCTGCTGCCGACGCTGGCGCAGATGGCGGCCGCCGTGAACATGATGGCCTTTACGCAGGATATGGCAACGGGCGAGTATCTGATGTGGAGCGACACGCTCGCCAGCCTCGCGCGCCTGATCGAGGGCCTCGCCATTTCTGTTGTCATTTCCTTCATCATCGGCATTTCTGTCGGCATGGTGCCGTATCTGCGCAAGCTGCTGATGCCCTTCATCGCCGCCTTTTCCATGGTGCCGCCACTTGCCATCCTGCCCATTCTCTTCATCATCGCCGGCATCGGTGAAACCGCGAAGGTCGCGCTCATCGTCATCGGCACGGCGCCCTTCATGATCCGCGACCTGATCCTGCGTGTCGAGGAAATGCCGGTGGCACAGCTCATCAAGGCGCAGACCCTCGGTGCCTCCTCCTGGCAGATCGCGCTGCGCGTGGTGGTGCCGCAAATGCTCCCGCGCCTGATCGACGCGCTGCGGCTTTCCCTTGGCCCGGCCTGGCTCTATCTGATCTCCGCCGAGGCCATCGCCGCGCAGGACGGACTCGGCTACCGCGTCTTCCTGGTGCGCCGCTATTTCGCGATGAACATCATCATTCCCTATGTCATCTGGATCACACTGCTCGCCTTCCTGTTCGATTTCGTGCTGCGCCTCATCCAGCGTTACGCCTTCCCTTGGTTCGCCGGAGCGAAATCCCAATGAGCCTCATTGAAATCAAAGATCTCTGGCAGATCTATGACAGCCGCGTGGTGCTGGAGAAGCTGAACCTCAATATCGAGGAAGGCAGCTTCGTCTCCATCGTCGGCCCGTCGGGCTGCGGCAAGACCACGCTTCTGCGCATGCTGATGAGCGAGGAATTCTGCTCCCGCGGCACCATTACCTTTGACGGTCAGCCGCTGCCGAAGGAGCCGACATTGGAACGCGGCGTGGTGTTCCAGCGCTACTCGGTGTTTCCACACCTCACGGTGCTGGACAATGTGCTGCTGCCGATGGAGCTGAAATCCTCGCGATTCCTTGGCAAGATCTTCGGCCCCAAACGCTACGACATGAAAGAGGACACACGGGCGATGCTCCGCCATGTCGGGCTGCTGCCCTCAGCCGGGCTCTACCCGGCGCAGCTCTCCGGTGGCATGCAGCAGCGCCTCGCCCTCGCGCAGGCGCTCATCGCCAAACCGCGCGTGCTGCTGCTGGATGAGCCGTTCTCCGCGCTCGACCCCGGCACCCGCGCCGATATCCATGTGCTCACCAAACGCCTCTGGGAAGAGACGAAAATGACCGTGGTGATGGTCACGCACGACATTTCCGAGGCCTTCCGCCTCGGCACGCGCGTAATCGTGCTGGAGCGCCCCTCGCCCGATGACGCCGCCAAGGGCGCGCGCATCACCCATGACATTCCGGTGCATCCGCGCACCAAGACCAAGAGACGGAACCGCCTGATGCTTGACCTCGACAATCTCACCCCCGCGCAATACCGCGCCCGCTACGAAGCCTTGCAGGAAGCCGCGCGCGCCCGCGCCGCCACCTCCAAACCCGCCGCGCAATTCGCCGACATCAAACTGGAAGATATCTTCCAGGAAGATACCATCCCGCCCGGCTGGTACGTCGAATCTACGCCTGCCTCGTGGCGCCGCGCTGCGCATCACCAACCTCTCCGGCACGCCGGGCGCGGCGTGCTTCATGTGGAACGCGGACGAGCCCTCCGAGCGTTTCAACGCCGGAGACACCACCAAGCTGCAATGGACCACCAACCTCACCACCGGGCGCGTGCTGTTCTCCGACATGGGGCGCGTTCTCGCCTCCATCACCGCCGATAGCGGCGCGGGGCATGACAGCATCATCGGCCCCAACGGCCCCGCGCAAACGCAAGGCCGCAACGGGCGGGACAATCTGCGCAGCGCCGCCGCCAAATTCGGTCTGTCGCGCCGCGATGTCGCCCCCGCTTTGTCGCTGTTCTCGCCCGTGGCGGTGGATGAACAAGGCTGCATGCGCTGGCGCGGCAACCCGCCCACAGGTGCGATGGTGGAGCTGCGGGCGGAGATGGATCTGCTGATCGTCCTCTCCAACACCCCGCATGCGCTCAGCCCCGTGCAGGAGGCCACAGGCCCCATCTCCTACATCGCCTGGCACGCGCCCGCGCCGGAGCAAAACGATCTCTGCCGCCACTTCACCGATGAAGCAGCTCGCGGTTTCACCAATAACGACCGGTATTACGCCAAATGACCGTCATTTCCGACATTCACGTCCCCGCCCGCGCCCCCTATTCCGCTTTGCTGAAAAAGGGGCAGAAAATGCGCATCATCGACCTTGAGAGCCAGCAGGCGGTGGATGCGCTGTTCTACAACGCCGCCGACACCACCGAGCGCTATTCCGCACAGGACACTCTGGCCGCCCAAGCCACCAAGGGCGGGCGCTATGACCTCACCACCGGCTCCGTGCTGCTCTCCAATGAAGGCAGGGCGATGGTGAAACTCATCGCCGACACCTGCGGCTTTCACGACACCTGCGCGGGCGCTTGCTCCTGCGAGAGCAATACCGTGCGCTTCGGGCACGAGACGCGCTTCATGCATTCCTGCCGGGAGAATTTCATCGCCGAGCTCTCCAAATACGGCATGAGCAAGCGCGACCTCGTCTCCAACGTGAATTTCTTCATGAATGTGCCCATCCGCCCGAACGGCGAACTGACGGTGGATGACGGCGTCTCCGAGCCCGGCGGTTATGTGGAGCTGCAGGCGGAAATGGATGTGCTGGTGTTCATCTCCAACTGCCCGCAGGTGAACAACCCGTGCAACGGTTTCACCCCCACGCCCATCCAAATCATCATCAGCGAATAAGCCATGTTCAAGAAAGTTCTAATCGCCAATCGCGGCGAGATATTGGGCCGCGTCTGCCGCACGCTGCGCGGCATGGGCATAGGCTCCGTCGCCATCTATTCCGATGCGGACCGTTTCTCTCCCACCGTTCTGGCGGCGGATGAAGCGGTGCGCATCGGCCCGCCGCCAGCGGCGGAGAGCTATCTGAACATCGAGGCGATCATCAAAGCCTGCCAGGACACCGGGGCGCAGGCCGTGCATCCCGGCTACGGCTTTCTCTCCGAGCGTGTTGAATTCGCCGAGCGCCTGGCGGCGGCGGGAATCACATTCATCGGCCCACGGCCTGAGCATTTGCGAGATTTCGGGCTGAAGCACACAGCGCGCGACCTGGCCCAAAAGGCCGGCGTGCCGATGCTCCCCGGCACTGGCGTGCTCTCCACGCGGGAAGAGGCGCTGGCGCGAAGCCAACCGCATCACCTACCCCGTGATGCTGAAAAGCAGCGCGGGCGGCGGCGGCATCGGCATGGTTCTCTGCCACAACGACACCGAGCTGGCCGGCAAGTACGACAGCATCGCTCGCCTCGCCGCCAACAACTTTGGCAATGCCGCTCTGTTTCTCGAAAAATACGTCGCCCGCGCGCGCCATGTGGAAGTGCAGATTTTCGGTGACGGCAAAGGCGGCGTGGTGGCGCTTGGCGCGCGGGATTGCTCGCTCCAGCGCCGTAACCAGAAAGTGGTGGAGGAAACCCCGGCGCCGAATTTGCCGGACGCCACCCTGGCCGCGATGCAGAACGCCGCCATCGCCCTGGCATCTTCCGTGCAGTACGAATCCGCTGGCACCGTCGAGTTCGTTTACGATTCCGAGGCGCAAGAATTCTACTTCCTGGAGGTGAATACCCGCCTGCAGGTCGAACATGGCGTGACGGAAGAGGTTTACGGCGTCGATCTGGTGCGCTGGATGATCGAGCAGGCGGCGGGCATTTTCACGCTCCCCGCGCAAGCGGATGCTGAAACCACAAGGTGCAGCCATCGAAGTCCGCATCTATGCGGAAAATCCAGGCAATGATTTTTCGCCCTCGCAGCGGCACCCTCACCCCTTCAAACCCGGCCCCGACCTGCGCGTGGATACATGGGTGGAAACCGGCACGGAGGTGTCAGCTTTCTACGACCCCATGCTGGCCAAATTCATCGCCACCGGCGCCACCCGCGCCGAGGCGCTGGCCAATCTACAAACCGGCCTGAAGCAGAGCGAGATTTTCGGCATCGAGACCAATCTCGATTATCTGCAAGACATCCTGGCCCTGCCAGAATTCGTGACGGGCGAGATGACCACCCGCAGCCTGGCAAACTTCACCTTCACGCCCCTGGCGGCGAGCGTGCTGGACCCTGGCGCGCAATCCAGCCTGCAAAGCCTGCCCGGGCGGCTGGGCTATTGGGAAGTCGGCATTCCCCCCAGCGGGCCGATGGATGATCTCCACCACAACCACGCCAACGCGCTGCTCGGCAACGCGCACGATGCGGTGGCGCTGGAACTCACCCATACCGGCCCCACTCTGCGCTTTCTGGCGGATACGCTCATCGCCCTCTCCGGCGCGCCTATGCCAGCTTTGCTGGACGATACGCCCATCCCCCACCGCCAGCCCGTGCCGGTAAAGGCCGGGCAGGTGCTGGAGCTGGGCATGATCGAGGGCCCCGGCCAGCGCACCTATCTCGCCATCTCCGGCGGGTTCCGCGCGCCGGACTATCTGGGCAGCAACGGCCACCTTCACGCTCGGCGGCTTCGGCGGCGCCACCGGGGCAGCGTTACGCACGGGCGACACGCTGCGCTTCAACGCCCCTTCGCCCGCGCCCGAAACGCTCGCCCGCCACCCCGCCCGCCTTCACGCGGGAGTGGGAGCTTGCCGTGCGCTACGGCCCGCACGGCGCGCCGGATTTCTTCACGGATGAAGACATCGCCACAATCTTCGCCTCCACCTACGAGGTTCACCACAACTCCGCCCGCACCGGCGTGCGGCTCATCGGCCCCAAGCCCAAATGGGCGCGGCGCGATGGCGGCGAGGCCGGGCTGCACCCCTCCAACATTCACGACAACGCCTACGCCGTCGGCGCCATAGACTTCACCGGCGACATGCCGATCCTGCTCGGGCCGGACGGGCCTTCGCTCGGCGGCTTCGTCTGCCCGGCGGTGGTGATCAAGGACGATCTCTGGAAGCTCGGCCAGCTCAAACCCGGCGACAAAATCCGCTTCATCCGCGCCGATGCCGCCCCGGCCATCATCTCCACCCATAAGGATGTCATGGTCCGCCGCGCGGGCGATGAGGACATTCTCATCGAATTCGGCGAGATGAAGCTGGATTTCGAACTGCGCCTGCGCGCCCAGGCGCTGCGCGATGCGCTGGAGGCGGCGAAGCTGAAAGGTGTCATCGACCTCACCCCCGGCATCCGCTCGCTCCAGGTGCATTTCGATTCCAACCTGACCAGCGCTGCGAAAATGACGGCGGCGATGGAGGAAATCATCCCCACCCTCCCCGCGCCCGAGGACATGGTGGTGAAGGCGCGGACGGTGTATCTGCCGCTCTCCTGGAACGACAGCCAGATCCGCCTCGCCATGCGGAAATATCAGGAAACCACGCGCCCCAACGCGCCCTGGTGCCCGGACAATATCGAGTTCATCCGCCGCATCAACGGGCTGGAGAGCATCGAGGATGTGAAGCGCATCATCTTCGATGCGTCTTACGTCGTGCTCGGTCTGGGCGATGTGTATCTCGGCGCGCCCGTCGCCACACCTTACGATCCGCGCCACCGGCTGGTGACCACCAAATACAACCCCGCCCGGCCCTGGACGCCGCAAAACGCCGTGGGCATCGGCGGCGCCTATATGTGCGTCTATGGCATGGAGGGCCCGGGCGGCTACCAGCTCTTCGGCCGCACCATCCAGATGTGGAACACCCACCGCCAAACCCCGCCCTTCGCAGGCGGGCAAACCCTGGCTGCTGCGGCATTTCGACCGCATCCGCTTCACCGAAGTTTCGGAACAGGAACTGCTGGAAGCGCGCGAGGCGTTTCCGCAGGGCAAATATCCGCTGCGCATCGAGGAAAGCCAGTTCTCGCTGCGCGATTACCATGCCTTCTGCGCCGAGAATGCCGAGAGCATCGCCGAATTCCAAACCAGCCAGCGCGCCGCCTTCGCGGCGGAGCGTGAGGATTGGGCGGCAAAAGGGCTGAATAGTTTCGAGGAGCCGGACATTGCCCCGGCGCCAGAGGAAACACCCTTGCCCCATGGCAGCCGCGCCATCGCCGCCCCGGTGCCGGGCAGCATCTGGCAAATTCTGGCGGAGCCCGGCGCCATGGTGCAACGTGGCGACGTGGTGATGATCCTCGAATCCATGAAGATGGAGGTGCGCGTGCAAGCCGCCGCCTCCGGCCGCATCGCCTCCCTCAGCGCCACCCCCGGCCAGACCATCCGCGCCGGGCAGCGCCTGGGCGTTATTACTACGGAGTTGCTTTCATGATCCCCGAACTTCTGGAATTTTCCGCCATCCAGGCCGCCTATGCGGCGGGCACCCTCACCCCCACGGGGCTTGCCAAGGCGCTGTCGGCACGCATCGCCGCCTATCCTGACAAGGCGGTGTTCATCTCCCTGGTGCCGGAGGCGGAATTGCTGGCACAGGCGGCGAAGCTGGAAGCAGAGGGGCCGCAGGGCAAGCCGCTCTACGGCATTCCCTTCGTGACGAAGGATAATATCGACGTGGCCGGCATGCCCACCACCGCCGCCTGCCCGGATTTCGCCTATGTCCCAGCGCAGGACGCCACCACCATCGCCCGGCTGCGCGCGGCTGGCGCGCTGCTGGTCGGCAAGGCCAATCTGGACCAGTTCGCCACCGGGCTGAACGGCACACGCTCCCCCTATGGCGCGCCGCGCTCGGTGTTCAACGCGGCTTACGTCTCCGGCGGCTCCTCCTCCGGCTCTGGGGTAGCGGTGGGCGCTGGCCTTGCCGCCTTCTCGCTCGGCACGGACACCGCAGGCTCAGGCCGCATCCCCGCCGCCTTCAACAACATTATCGGGCTGAAACCCTCCATCGGCCGCCTGTCCGCCGCTGGCGTCGTGCCCGCCTGCAAAAGCCTGGATTGCATCTCCGTTTGCGCCAACAGCGCGGCGGATGCGATGGCGGTGCTGAGCGCCGCCGAGGGCTATGACGCGCAGGATGCCTATTCCCGCGCACCCAGCACTCACGCCCTGCCCGCCACCCCGCGCCTGGGCGTGCTGGCCGCGAAGGACAAGGATTTCGCCGAAGACAACGCCGCCGCCGCCCTGTACGACGCCGCTTTGGCGAAGGCACAGGCCCTGGGCTGGGAGCTGGTCGAGATCGACTACGCCCCCTTCCGGGACATCGCGGCCCTGCTTTATGGCGGCGCCTTCGTGGCCGAGCGTCTGGCCGCCACCCGCGCCTTCATGAAAGACCATGCGGACGCCGTGCATCCGGTGGTGCGCGGCATCATCGAGGGCGGGGCAAAATTCTCCGCCGCCGACACGTTCGACGACATCTACAAGGTCCAGGCCCTGCGCCAAGCTTACCACGGCGGAGCTGGCAAAATGCGATGCTCTGCTGCTGCCCACCGCCCCCACCATCTTCACGGTGGAGGACATGCTGGCCGAGCCCGTGAAGCACAATTCCACGCTCGGCCTCTACACCAATTTCGTGAATCTGCTGGACATGGCCGCCATCGCCCTGCCCGCCGGGTTCAAGCCGGATGGCCTGCCCTTCGGCGTCACCTTCATCGGCCCGGCCTTCTCCGAGGCCTCACTCTCCGCCTATGCCGATATTCTGCACAAGGCCCTTGGGGCGGGCTCCGGCATCAGCCGCACCCAGCCGCAAACGAGCTATACAGCACCGGCGGCGGATGAGGTCACCATAGTCGTCGCGGGCGCGCATCTCTCCGGCATGGTGCTGAACCATGAGCTGACCAGCCTCGGCGCCCGGCTCATTCGCCCGGCTTTAACAGCACCGGACTATAAGCTCTTCGCCCTGGCCACCACCCCGCCCAAGCCGGGCTTGGCGCAGGCCCCCGGCTTTACCGGCACCGGCATCGCCGTGGAACTCTGGGGCATGAGCGCTGAGGCGTTCGGCCGCTTCGTCGCCGCGCTGCCCGCCCCCATGGGCATTGGCCGTGTGACGCTGGAGGATGGCTCAGTGCATCCGGGCTTCCTGTGCGAGGCCTATGCGCTCGAAGGTGCTAAGGACATCACCACCCATGGCGGCTGGCGCGCCTACCGCGCCGCCCTGGCAGGCTGAACTATACGCAGTGTGCGAACATCGCCTGAGCCAGATCGTCTGAAATGCCAAGGCTCTAGATCATGAATATGGGCGCATCATGGTCTAGAGCCTTTCAAAAAGCTGCCACGGCTTTTACGTGTCCGGCGCCCAATAGAGCAGCTTTTTCAACAGCATATCCACCCCCAGCCAAAGCAGGATGGTGAGAGCCACCAGCAGAACGAGCGCGGCGAACATCAGATCCGTCTGCATCCGCGCATTGGCGTTCAGCATCACATAGCCAAGCCCGGCGGAGGCCCCGGCCCATTCCCCCAGAATGGCGCCGATGGGCGCCACCGCCGCCGCAATGCGCAACCCCGCGCCGAAGGCGGGGAGTGCCGCCATCAGCCGCACATGCAGAAGAATGGTAATGTTAGAGGCGCCCATAGTGCGGGCTAGGTCCAGCCAGCCCGGCTCCGTCCGGCGCAGCCCGTCATAAAACGCGGCGGTGACGGGGAAGAAGATGACCAGCACCGCCATCAACACCTTAGAGGCCAAGCCGAACCCCAGCCACAGCACCAGCAGCGGCGCCAGGGCAAAAACCGGGACGGCCTGGCTGAGCAGCAACAGCGGCAGCAGCCAGCGCTGCAACCCGCGTGAAAACACCATGGCCAGCGCCAAAGCCGCACCGAACAACGTGCCCAGCACCAGCCCCAGCGCGATTTCCACCAGCGTGACCAGCGCGTTCTGCGCCAGAAAGCTGCTCTGCGCCGCCAGCTCCTGTGCCACCGCGCCGGGGCCGGGCAGCAGGAAGGGCGGAATGCCGAAAAACCGCGCCACCGCCCACCAGAGCGCCAGCAGCCCCAGCAACGTGATCATCGGGCGCAGGAAATTGTGAATATGCCTCATGCGACGCTGCCTTCCAGCAGGGCGCGCAACAACACTCCCTGCGTGTGCAGCAGCGCGTCATCATCCAGGGCGCGGGGCGGCAGGCCGGGAACAATGATGGCCTGCCCCAGCCGGGCGGGCTGCCCCGCCATCACGTAAAGACTATGCCCCAGGCGGCAGGCTTCCAGAGGGTCATGGGTGATAAGCAGCGTCGTGCGGCCCGCGAGCAATTTGGCCGCAAGCTCCTGCATGGCGGCACGGGTGATGGCATCCAGCGCCGAGAAGGGCTCGTCCATCAGCACCACGGGGCGGTTTTCATAAAGCGTGCGGGCCAGGGCCACGCGCTGGCGCATGCCGCCGGAAAGCTCCTTCGGCAAGGCGCGCTCCCGGCCTTTCAGCCCCACCGCCTCCAGCAGCGCCATGGCCCGGGGCTTGTCAGCCCGCTCGCCGCGCAGGCGGCTGCCAAGGGTCACATTTTCCAGCGCCCGCGCCCAAGGATAGAGCAAATCCTGCTGGCCCATCCAGGCAACACGCCCGGCGCAGGGGCAAACCATCGCTGGCGCGCACGCTGCCCGCATCCGGCGCGGCAAGGCCCGCGGCAATCCTCAGCAGGCTGGTTTTGCCAACCCCGCTGGCGCCCAACAGCGCCGTGCAGCACCCCGCACGCGCGGTCAGGTCCAGCCCTTCAAACAAGGGCCGTCCCTCATAACGGAGCGTCAGTCCACGCAGCTCCAGGCTGGGCGGCGGCGCGGATTGTTGGAGCAGTTCACTCATCCCGCCCCAGCTATAAAGACCGGAGGCGGGATGCGCGAGAGAGGGTCAGCCAGCGTTCAACGGCACCGGCTTGGACGGCGCGGCGGGCGCAACCGGCTGAGCCCCGGTGGCGGCACTGACCGGCATTGCCGCAGGCGTGGCAGCCACAACCGGCGTGCTGTTTTCTTGCCAACCGCCGCCCAGCGCCTTGTACAGCGTGATCTCGTTCTGCTGCTGCGCCAGTTGCAGGGTCACCAGCGTCAGCCGCGCGCTCAGCAGCGAATCCTGCGCCACCAGAACATCCAGGTAAGGGTCGATCCCGGCGGTGAAACGCATATCCGCCAGCTTGTAGTAGGTGGCATCCGCATCCACCAGATTCTGCTGCGCCGTCAACTGGTCGACATAGGTCTGCCGTGCGGCCAGAGCATCCGACACATCATGGAAAGCGGACTGAATCGTCTCCTCGTAAGTGGCGATTTCGACGCGCTTCTCGGCCTTCGCCATATCCAGATTGGCGATGTTCGCGCCCGCGGTGAAAATGGGCACCGTGACCTGCGGCTCGAACAGCCAGAAATTCTGCCCTGCTCCGAACAGATTATCCAAGCTGTTGCTGGCATAACCGCCGCTGGCGGTCAGGCTGATGGACGGAAAGAAATCCGCCCGCGCCGCGCCGATATTGGCGTTGGCGGCTATCAGCATATGCTCCGCCGAGCGGATATCCGGCCGGCGGACCAGCAGGTCAGACGGCAGGCCAGCCGGCACCTGCGGCAGCGGCGGCTCGGCGGCAAGCCCATCCACCGCCTGCATCTTCTGCATCAGAGCGGGCGGAATCGGTGTGCCCACCAGCAGCACCAGCTCATCCATATCCAGCGCGACCTGGCGCTGATATTGCGCCACATAGGCCATGGCCGTGTCGTAGGTGGTTTGCGCCTGCGCCACCACCATCTCCGTCGTGGCACCCTGCGTGAGCTCCATCTGCATCAGCTGCAGGGATTTCTGATTCGCATCCGCCGTGTCCTGCGCGATTTGCAAGGATTCGCGGTCAGCCAGCCAGGCGTCATATTCCGCGCTAACTTCCGCGATCAGCGAAATCTGCATGCTCAGCACCGTTTCCGCATCGCCCAGATAGGTCTCATGCTGGGCCGTCGCCGTGGAACGGATCTTGCCGAACAGATCAAGCTCCCAGGAGACGGTCTGCACCCCCAGGCTGTACTCGCGCACATCCTCTTCATTTACGGTGCTGCCGAGCGTGACCGAGCCGGGGGAGTGGGTGCGCTCCAGTGCGGAGGCACCGTCGATCGTCGGGAACAGGCTGGCGCGGTCGATCCGGTATTGCGCCTCAGCCTCCTGCACATTCAGCACCGAAACGCGCAGGTTACGGTTATTGGCAAGGCTCAGTGCGATCAGATCCTGCAAGGCAGGGTCCGAGAAGAACTGCTTCCAGCCGATATCCGCGGCGGCGGGGCCAGTGCCGCCGTCAGCATAGGGATATTGTACCGAAACGGGCAGCGCCGGGCGGTGATAAGCCGGGATCAGGCTGCAGCCAGACAGCAGCCCGAGCATCAAGGCGGAGGCGGGTTTTACGTTACGCATGGTGGGCGCCCTCCTTCCCGGCGGACTTAGCCGCCACTTTTTCCGATTTCCGTTTCACTTTGGTGAGGGTCAAAACTGTCACGAAGAACACCGGTACGAAGAAGATGGCCAGCACCGTGGCCGTGACCATGCCGCCCACCACGGCGGTGCCGATGGCGACACGCGCCCCCGCCCCCGCGCCCGTGGCGATAGCCAGCGGGAAGGTGCCGCAAATGAAGGCGATCGAGGTCATCAGGATCGGCCGCAAACGCTCCCTGGCCGCGTGCAGCGCCGCTTCCACCAGGGTTTCGCCCTGCTCATAGAAGTTACGGGCGAATTCCACGATCAGAATGGCGTTCTTCACCGCCAGGCCCATCGTCGTCAGCAGGCCGATCTGGAAATACACGTCATTATCGATGCCGCGTATCAGATTGGCACTCACCGCGCCGATAATGCCCAGCGGCACCACCAGCATCACCGCCACCGGGATGGACCAGCTCTCATACAAGGCCGCCAGGCAGAGCAGGATGAAGATGACCGAGATGGCATAGAGCGCGCCGGTCTGAGACCCTGCTTTGACCTGCTCGTAGGAGAGGCCGGTCCATTGCATGGTCACACCTCGCGGCAGCTCAGCGGCGATCTTCTCGACCTCCGCCATCGCCGCGCCGCTGCTCACGCCGGGGGCGGGCTGGCCCAGGATCTCGTAGGCTTCATCGCCGTTATAGATCTCGACCGATTGCGGGCCTGTGGTCCAGCCGCCGGAGACGAAGGCGCTGAACGGCACCATGCCGCCGGTGGTATTGCGCACATACCATTTGTCCAGATCACTCGGCTGCATGCGGGAATCCGCCTCCCCCTGGACATAGACATCCTTCACACGCCCGTCGCGGCGGAACTGATCCACATATTCCGAGGCGAAGGCCCCCTGGATGGTCGTGTTTACATCAGTCATTGCAAGGCCGAGGGCGAATGCCTTCTCCCGGTCGACATTCAGCTCATAATCCGGCGCATCGGTCAGGCCATTGGGGCGAACCGCCGCCAGCAGCTTGTCCTGAGATGCCAGCTGCAGGAACTTGGTGCGGGCATCCAGGAAGGCCTGATGGCTGAGATTACCGGCATTCATCAGCTCCACGTCAAAGCCGGTAGCATTGCCCAGCTCAAGCACCGGGGGCGGCTGCGTCAGGAACACTTTACCGGCGGGATCACCGGCGAAATGCGCCATCACGCGCTGCGCGACCGCCGCCACGTTCTGCGAGGCATCCGGCCGTTCCGCCCAGGGCTTCATCAGCAGCACCACGAGGCCCTGATTCTGCGCCTTGCCGGCGAAGCTGAGGCCTGAGATCGTAAAGACCGACTTCACGTTCTTGGCTTCGCTCTTCAAGATATAGTCGCGCACCCGTGCATTCAGCGCCTGGGTTTGCTCGTCCGTGGAGCCGGTGGGCAGCGACACCTGGCCCAGCAGCAGGCCCTGGTCCTCATTGGGCAAGAAGCCAGTGGGCAGGCGCGAGAACAGGAACACCGTAAGAATGGTGATGCAGACAAAGCCCACCATGGTCATGCGGCGGCTCTTGGTCATCCTGCCCACGCCCTTGAGATAGCCGACGCGGGTCCGGTTGAAGTTGCGGTTGAACCAGCCATAGAAGCCGCGCGTGCCCGCCCCCTCTTTCGGCGGACGCAGCAGCGTGCCGCAGAGCGAGGGTGTGAAGATCAGCGCCGTGAGGATCGACAGGACCATCGCCGAGACGATGGTGACGGAGAATTGCCGGTAGATGACACCCACGGACCCGCCGAAGAATGCCATCGGCAGGAACACCGCCGCCAGCACCAGGGCGATACCGACCAGCGCGCCGGAAATCTCATCCATTGATTGCCGCGCCGCCTCTTTTGCCGAGAGGTTTCGCTCATGCATCAGGCGGTCGACGTTTTCGACCACGACGATGGCATCGTCCACCAACAGACCAACCGCCAGCACCATGGCGAGCATGGTGAGCGTGTTGATGGTGTAGCCCAAAGCGGCCAGCACGCCGAAAGTGCCGAGTAGCACTACCGGCACCGCGATCGTGGGGATCAACGTGGCCCGGAGATTCTTGCAGGAACAACAGCATCACCAGGAACACCAGCACGATGGCTTCCAGCAGGGTCTGCACCACCTCCCGAAGCGACAGCACGATGTAGGGCTGGGTGTCATACGGATAGACCAGCTGCAGCCCGGGCGGCATATGTTGGGTCAGAACCGCCAGCTCCTGCTTCACGGCCTTTTCCGTATTGAGCTGGTTGGCGCCGGGGCTGAGCTGCAGGCCCATGGCGCCCGCCGGCTTGCCGTTGAACAGGCTGTTGATGGCGTAGCTCTGCGGCCCCAGCTCAACCTTGGCGACATCGCCGAGCGTCACCTGCGCACCGCTGGTTTCAACCTTGAGCAGCACGTGGCGGAACTGGCTCGTGGTGGTGAATTCGCTCGGGCCGTTGATCATCGCGTCGAGACGCTGGCCCGGCACCGCCGGCAGTGCGCCCAGCTCGCCGGAGGCCACCTGCACGTTCTGCGCCTGGAGGGCGCTCACCACGTCAGTCACGGTCAGCCCGTATTTGTAGAGCTTGTCCGGGTCCATCCAGATACGCATCGCATATTCGGAGCCGAACAACGTGAAGCTGCCGATGCCGGGAATACGGGTGATCGGATCCTCGATGTTGGACGCGATATAATCCGTGATATCGGCCTTGGTCATCGAGCCGTCCGTGGAAACCAGCGAGAAGAACAACATGTAGTTCTTCTCGGCTTTCTGGACGACGATGCCGGTGTCGACAACTTCCGGTGGCAGGGTCGCTTCAGCCAGGCTGAGCTTGTTCTGCACCTGCACCTGGGCGATGTTCGGGTCGGTTCCCTGCTTGAAGGTCAGGATGATGCTGTACGTGCCGTTCAATTCAGAGGTTAAATCGATATATTCAAGCCCGTCCAGGCCGTTCATCTGCTGCAAAATCGGCCGGATGACCGTATCGGCCACCGTCTGCGCCGAAGCGCCGGCATAGGTGCCCGTGATGGACACCGCAGGCGGGGCGATCTCGGGATATTGCGAGATGGGAAGCTGAGTGATCTCGATGGCGCCGGCCATCATCAGCACCAGCGCCAAAACCCAGGCAAAGATCGGCCGGTCGATAAAAAAGCGTGACATGGCGGGAATTCAGCCTTTGGTTCAGGAGTCGGCGTTGATCGAGTATTGGGCGGTCTCGTTTTTCGGCGAGACGGCCTGGCCGACGGTCGCGTTCAACACCCCGTCCACGATTACCTTGTCTCCCGCCTGCAAACCGCCGGTCACAATCCAATCGGTGCCGACAGTGGCGCTAACCTGGATGATTTTCTGTGAGACGACATTCTTGTCGTTCATCACCAGCACCGTCGCGTCACCATGGGTGTTGCGTGAAACCGCCTGCTGCGGCACCAGGATACCGTTCTTGTTCACGCCCTCTTGCAGATCGGCATGCACATACATGCCCGGCAGCAGCAGATGCTGCGGGTTGGGGAAGATGGCGCGCACCAGCACCGTGCCGGTGGTTGGATCCACATTCACCTCGGAAAACTGCAGCTTGCCGGGCAGGCTGTAGGTGCTGCCATCCTCAAGCGTCAGCGTCACTTTCGCGGTCCCGTCGGCGGCTGTTTCAAGCTGCCCGGCCTCCGCCTCCTGCTTCAAACGCAGCCAAGTGACGGTGGATTCATTAAGATCGACATACATCGGGTCAAGCTGGGTGACGGTGGCGAGCACCGTGGTCTGGTCCGCCGTGACCAGCGCGCCCGGCGTAACCGAGGACGCGCCGATGGTGCCGGAGATCGGCGAGAACATCTTGGTGTATTGCAGGTTGATCTGCGCGGTCTCGACGCTGGCCTTGGCGGAGGCGATATTGGCCTGGTCCTCCGCCACAGCGGCGACGGCATTGTCATAATCCTGCTGGCTGACCGCCTGAGCGGCGGCCAGCGGCTTGTAGCGCACGGCCATGGCCTGGTCCGTCACCAGCTGCGCCTGGTAACGCTTCAACGTGGCCACGGCGCCGTCATAGGTCGCCTGATAGACGGCAGGATCGATCTGGTAGAGCTGTTGGCCGGCCTTCACGTCGCTGCCTTCAACGAACAGCCGCTTCAGGATCACGCCGCTCACCTGTGGGACGATATTCGAGATCACGACAGCGGTGGTGCGGCCGGGCAGGTCCGTTGTGCGTAACACCGGTTGGGTGTGGATGGTGACAATCCCCACCTGCGGCGGCGGCGGCACGGAAGCCACCTCTTTCTTGCCACACCCTGCAAGTAGGGAAAGCCCAGCAAGGCACGAGGCCGCCAGAACACGCTTGCGCGCACGGTGACTAGTATTGGCGGGCATCAAAACCTCACAGGCAAGATTGGAAACGAAAGACGAGGACCGGGTACCCAGACGGTATGCAAAGCGGCTCATACACTCAAACATTTACAGTACTTATTGGTACTGATATTGTGCGGTAAGGATGGCTGTCAAGGCGCAAACAGGTTGCAATTTGTTGCGCCGCAGCGTGTCCGGTGAGTAAAAAGTTGAATGTCTGACGATTATTGCAAACACCGGGGACGGCCGAAAGCCCTGCCGGATGAAACCCAGCGCCGCGCGATTGTGGACGGGGCACGGCAGCTGTTTCTGCACCATGGCTACGGCGCCACCAAGACCGAGGACATCGCCACTCACTGCAAGATCTCCAAACAGACCTTGTACCGGCTGTTCCCCGGCAAGTCGGCGCTGTTCGCCGCGGTGGTGGAAGCTAACAGGCCGCAATGGCTGGACCTGCCGGTGCCAGAGGATTTGCCCCTGCAACAGGCCCTGGAGCGCATTTTCCGCATAGACATCAGCGAGGAAGAGGACCGCGAACGGCTGGACTTTGCCCAGTTAAGCCTGACCGAGGGCCGCACCTACCCGGAACTGTTCGAGATCATGAAGGAATGTGGGTCAAAATACTCCGCTGCCGCGCTCGCCGGCTGGATTCAGCAGCAGGAGGAGCGGGGACGGATCCGGCTGGCGGGGGACGCGCTAAGTACCGCCCGTATGCTGATGGATATGGTGTTTGGGGCGCTGGTCGTGAAACTGTTCAATGATATGGACTGGCCGAGCGGCCAAGCGCGGCGCGCCCATATCCGAAACGCCATCGGCGTGTTTCTGCATGGTGTCTGCCCAGCCGCCCCGTCAAGCCTGACAGATCCGGTTCCGGCCATAATTCTCTGGAAAAGCCCGGATCCAGAGCGCGATGACATGAAGCTGAGTGCGGCGAAACTCAGCTTGAACGGGCCTGCCAGGTACCGGCGAACTCCTCCTCCGCATAGGCCTTGTAGTCGGCCAGAATCTCCGGCGCGTCATCCACGAAAAGCTGGGACACGATGCCATAGATCAGTTTCGGCGCCGCGAATTTCATGCCCGAGAGCGCGGAGGCGGAAAGCCCGAGGCTGGCCAGCGCGGCGTAGTTGAAATTGAACAGACCGTGCAGCCTTGCCTCGCCCTCCGGGGTTTTGCCAGTGAAAGAAAAATCCTTGCTCAGATACGGATGATCGTCAATCAAGGCGTTCGGCTTTGGGCGCCTGGTATTTGTCCCGCCAGCAGGCGATGTCCCCGGCCAGCAAGGCAAGCTCCGGGCGCAGCCGCGCATCGGTCAAAAGCCCCGTGGAAAGCACAAGAAAATCGAACAGGTACGTGCCCTTCGGCGTCGTCACCTCCACGCCCCGCTATGTTTCCTGCACATCCAGCCATGGCTCTCCGGGATGGAAGGCAAACCCCTCATACGACAGCCGCGCGGCTGAATGTGTCGTTGGTCGGCGGCTGGTTGTAGGAGAGAAAATGGTCGATGCCGTCATAACGCTGCGCATCGGTCAGATCCGAAAAATGCCCCAGGAACCCAGCATTTTCCATGAACCGGATGGGGTTGATGCGCGGCAGGTCGGGCTTGCGGATGAACACACGCACCTCACCCACGCCTTCACCTAGCGCATATTGTGCATTGTCGAAGGCCGAGGCACCGCCGCCGAGAATCCCGATCTTCTTGCCCTTCATCGCGGCGTAATCCACCGCCTCGGAAGTATGGGCGTAGCGGGATTTCGGCAGTTTCTTGATGAAATCCGGCGTGTGCCATTCACCGCCGCCCTGGATGCCGGTGGCCAGCACGACCTTGCGTGCCAGGAAGAACCCGCATTCCGGCGCGCCCGCACCTTCCACCCGCACACGGAACAGCCCGCGCTCGATGGGCTCGATCAGCACGGCCTTGGTCTCGTTGCGCAGCGGGATGCCCAACGTCTCGCGGTACCAGATGAGATAGCGCATCCATTCCCCGCGCGGGATTTTGCCCAGCGCCTCCCAGCCCTCGGGGCCATGCTGCGCCTCCCACCAGGCGCGGAAGGTGAGCGAAGGCAGACCGAGATCCACGCTGATCAGATGCTTGGGCGTGCGTAGCGTGACCATGCGGGCATAGGTCACCCACGGGCCTTCCTGCCCGGCCGGGTTTTCGTCGATGACCAGGAGATTACCCACCTTCTCGCGCATCAGCCCGAAGGCGGCCGCCAGCCCGCTCTGCCCGCCGCCGATGATCAGCACGTCATGCACATGGCCGTCCGGGCTGGTATGGGGGCGCACCCAGGGCTTGGCCGGATAATCCAGGCATTCAAGGTCGTGCCGCACGCGGGCCGACAAATCCGCCAGTGCCTCGGTCTTCGGTTGACTTATCTGGTCCATCTTCAGGCAACCCCGCGCTCGTTTAACGTCCGGGGACCAATGCTAACCACCCCCCGCATTGCGGGCAATCGGTTTCTCCGGGTAGGTTTTGGCCATGGCCTCCGTCATCTCTCCCAGCCTTGGTGAAATTGCCGTTTCGCGCTGCGATCTCCTCAAACGCCCGCCCTACAGTGAAGAGCCCGAGGCACTAACGCGGCGCTTTCTCACCCCCGCCCACCGCGCGGCGCTGGATACACTCACCGGCTGGATGCGGGACGCGGGCATGGAGGTGCATCTCGATCCCGCAGGCACGCTGATCGGCCGGTATGAGGGCGCACAGAGCGGCAAAACCCTGCTCATCGGCTCGCATATCGACAGCGTGCGCGATGGCGGCGCCTATGACGGCCCGCTGGGTGTGATTCTGGGCTTGAGCATGGTGGAAGAACTGGCGCGGCAGGGACGGCGCCTGCCCTTCGCCATCGAAATCCTGGCCTTCGGGGATGAGGAAGGCTCGCGCTTCCACGCCTCCATGACCGGCAGCCGTTTTTGCGCCGGCACGCTGAAGGAGGACCCTGCCAGCCTCAAGGATGAGGACGGCACCACCATGGGCGAGGCAATGCGCGCATTCGGGCTAGACCCGGCGAAGCTGCGCGAACCCGCCGCGCGAGAGGATGTGTTCCTCTATTTCGAGCCGCATATCGAGCAGGGCCCGGTGCTGGAGGCGGAGAATTTGCCCGTCGGCATCGTCACCGGCATCGCGGCGCAAACGCGGCTTTCCGTGACGCTGACCGGCATGGCCAATCATGCGGGCACCACGCCGATGAATTTGCGCAAGGACGCCCTGGCGGCGGCAGCAGAGGCGATGCTGCTGGTGGAGCGTATCGCCACGCAGGCGGGGATTGTCGGAACAGTCGGCGCCATCAACGCGCAGCCAGGGGTGGGGAACGTTATTCCCGGCTGCTGCGTGTTCTCAGTCGATCTGCGCGCGCCCTTGGCGCAGGCGCGAGATGTGGCAGAGCAGGAATTCCGCGCCAGGCTGGAAGAAATCTGCGCCCGCCGGGGCATCGGGCACGAGGTCACGATTGTCCAGCAACTCGCCCCTTGTCTGTGTGATGAACAGGCCCAGGCTTTGCTGGCGGATGCCATTTCAGCCCAGGGCATCCGGCCCTTCCACCTCGCCTCGGGTGCGGGGCATGACGCGATGAGCATGGCCGCCCTCTGCCCGGTGGCCATGCTGTTCATACGCTGCCGGGGGGGCATCAGCCACAACCCGGCGGAGCATGTCACCGCGCAGGACGTCGACGCCGCCGCGCGGGTAATGCTGGATTTTCTGGAACGCTTAAGCCGCCAATAGGTCCGCCAGCGCCAAAGCCACCACCTTCGTGGCCCGATGAAGGTCCGCCAGCGGCAGCCGCTCATCGGCCCGGTGGGCGTTGGCTTCCTCAATGCTGCGCGGCCCGGCGCCATAGAGCACGATCGGCACGCCAGCCGCCGCGTAATGCCGCGCATCGGTATAAAGCGGCACGCCGGTGGTGCCGATTTGCTCTCCGAAAATCTCCGTCGCGCGGCGGGTCAGCGCCTCCGCCAACTTTTCCGAGCCCGAGAGCGGGGTGAGCGGCAGGGCGAGCAGGATGCGCTTGATCTCAACCTTCGCGCCCGCCACCTCCGTCACCGCATGCTCGATCAGCGCCCGCAGGCTCTCCTCCACCTGGGGGGGATTTTCATCGGGCGTGATGCGCCGGTCCAGCCGCAGCGTGACTTTATCCGGCACCACATTGGTGTTGATGCCGCCCGAGATCAGCCCCACCGTTAGCCCCGGCGCGCCGATGCCGGGGATCGCGGAATTTTGCTCCCGCAGCCGAGCCCTCTCTTCATAAAGAGCATTCAGCACCGCCGTGGCGGCCTGCAGCGCGTCGATCCCGGTTTCAGGCTTGGCGGCATGTGCGGAGCGGCCAAGGACCGTCACCTCCAGATGCAGACAACCATTATGCGCGGTGACAACATTATAAGAGAACCCGGCGGCGATGGCGTAATCCGGCTTGCTCAGCCCTTCCGAGAGCAGCAAGGCCGGGCCAATCTCCCCGCCCGTCTCCTCGTCATACGTCACGTGCAGCTCCACGGTGCCGCGCAAAGGCAGGCCGGACTCCTTCAGCGCCTTCAAGGCGAAGGCGTAGGAGCAGATGTCCGATTTCGAGACCGCGACGCCGCGCCCGTACATCCAGCCCTCACGGATCTCGGCGCCATACGGGTCGGCACTCCAGCCCTCACCGGGCGGCACCACATCGCCATGGGCGTTGAGCGCGATTACCGGGCCAGGGCCAAAACCTTGGCGGATGATGAGATTGGTGGCGCTGATCATGCCATGGGCCTTCACCAGCGCCTCGGGCACCTGATGTTGCTCCACGTGGAACCCCAGCCCTTCCAGCAGCTCCGCCGTCAGCTTGGCATGGGCCTCGCAATTGCCGGGCGGATTGTCAGAAGGCTGGCGCACCAGTTTGGCGAGGAACTCCTCCCGCGTGGCTTCGTGAGCGTCGATCAAGTCGGTCAGGTTCATGCTTAAATCCTGGTTGCGCGGCTGTTCTATCAGGGCCAGTATGCGGGCGTGACCAGCTTTCGCCAATATCCCGGAGCCTTGCGTGATTACTGAGGCTGGACCCTTTCTTGGCCTGTTCGAACACTCCCCCTGGGTGGTGGAGCGCGCCTTTTCCGCCGCGCCCTTCCCTGATAAATGCACCCTGCACGCCGCGATGATGCGGGTGGTGGAGGATGCGACCGCCGCCGAGCAGCTCGACCTGATCCGCGCCCACCCTGAGCTTGGCGCGCGGGAGGTGCCGCTTACCGAAGCCTCCCAGGCCGAACAACAAGGGGCGGGGTTGCGGGCGCTGAGCCCGGAGGAATTCGCCCGTTTCACCACGCTGAATGCCGCCTACAAGGAAAAATTCGGCTTTCCCTTCATCGTCTGCGTGCGGTTGCAGGCGGGCAAAACCGCCATCCTGGACATCTTCGCCAAACGGCTGGAAAATGATAAGGATGTGGAAAAAGCCCAGGCGCTGCGCGAGATCGGCAGCATCACTTGGATGCGTTTGCAGGATATGAACCCATGAAGGGCCTCACCACACACGTACTGGACATTGTGAAGGGCACCGGCGCCGCCGGCATGCAGGTGGATATTCACGCCCCCGGCAATAAGCTCTTCACCGCCACGCTGGACGAAGGCGGGCGCGCCACCTTGGTCGAGACGCTGGAGGCCGGGGCCTATGAGCTGCGCTTCCACGCCGCTGCCTACCGCCGCGCGGCGGAGTTTTATGACATCATCCCCGTCCGTATCCTGGTGCATGAGCCGGAGCGGCATTACCATGTTCCTTTAATCCTGAGCGCCTATGGCTATTCCACCTATCGAGGCGGCTAACACACCCGCCTTCCCGCGTGACCTTGCCGGTTATGCGGGGCATCCACCCACCGTGTCCTGGCCGGGGGGCGCGAAGCTCGCGGTCAGCTTCGTGCTGAATTACGAGGAAGGGGCGGAGAACTCCGTGCTGCATGGCGATGCCGGCGCGGAAACCTTCCTCTCCGAGATCGTCGGCGCCCCGCAGATCTCCGGCATGCGCCATCACTCGATGGAAAGCCTCTATGACTATGGCAGCCGGGCCGGGTTCTGGCGGATCAGGAAACTGTTCGAGGAGCGCGGCCTGCCGCTGACGGTCTATGGCGTGGCGATGGCGATGCAGCGCAACCCGGCGGCGGTGGAGGCGATGCTCGTCTCCGGTTGGGAGATCGCGAGCCACGGCTATCGCTGGATCAATTACCAATATGTGCCGGAGCATGTGGAGCGCGAGCATATGCAGCGCGCCATCGAGATCATCTCCTCCCTCACCGGCCATCGGCCGCTCGGCTGGTACACGGGCCGCACCAGCCCCAACACCGCCCGGCTGGTGGTGGAGGAAGGCGGGTTTGTGTACGATGCGGATTCCTACGCCGACGACCTGCCCTATTACGACACCACCTGGGGCAAGCCGCAGCTCATTTTGCCCTATACGCTCGATACCAACGATATGCGCTTTGCCGCCGTGCAGGGCTTCAATACCGGCGAGCATTTCTTCAATTACGTGAAGGACGCCATCGACGCGCTGCGGCTGGAAGGCGAGACCTGCCCGAAACTGCTCTCCATCGGGCTGCATTGCCGCATCATCGGCCGGCCGGGGCGCATCGGGAGCTTGCGCAAAATTCTGGACTATGTGGCCAGCCTGCCGGATGTGTGGGTGGCCAAACGGATCGACATCGCCAAAACCTGGACGCAGCAGGTTCCGCCGCCCGGAGGCGTAATTTCCCGTTCTGATTTGGCTTTATCGTTCGGTTAACTTGGCGTGGTCCTCGCCCAGCGCCCGCATTGCCGCGGGAGCCCCCTGCAGAAACTGGATGATCGAGGCCCTGATGACAGGACCGAGATCGTCCGGTGTTTTCATGCCGTAAACCCAGCGGCGGATGGCGAGGTAGAACAGCTCGCCATGCAGGCCCCAGGCAACTTCCAACTCCTCCGGCGAAAGCGGGGCTTTAGCCGGCGCCGGTAAACCGGCCATGCCACGCAGCTCCGCCGCCAGCGGCTCAACGATTTTCGTCTGGATGAGGTCAAGATAGCGCTGGCTGATGCCGACGCCTTTCAGGCCCGCGAAGACAAAGATCCGCACCCAGTCATAGCGAAAGATCGAAGACAGATAAGCGCTGTAGAAGTCGGTTAGCCGTTGTTCCAGAGGATGCGCAGGGTCGCGCAGCAGCGCCTCCCATTCCGGCTGCCAGCGGCTGAGATAAACCTCCTTGTAGACGCGCTCGATCAACGCCTCCTTGGTCGGGAAATAGCGGAACAGATTCTGGTGCGTGATGCCCAGGCGCTTCGCAAGCTCGCGCAGGCCGCCATCAAAGCCAACCTCGGCGAAGAAAGCGACGGCGCCGTCCACAATCTCCCGCTCGCGGTCCTCAGGCTCAAGTCTCCTGCGTTTTGCCACAGGCGTGGCCGCGCCGGCAGACGCCGTTTCGGCCCGGCTTTTCTTTCCCGTTTTCGCTGTCAATTCCTTCATGGCAAGCCGGCGCGCCTCATCGTCCTGTGCCAAGCAGGATACGCAGACTAATGACCGATTGGCAATTAAGATTGACGATCCAGGCCTCGCGCCTTACACTAATGACCGGAAGGTAATCAGTGTCGCGCGCGCCGCCCAGTGTCATGGGCACATTCGCGCAAACCACGAATGACCGTCCGGTCATCACACAAACTGGAACAGGAATTTGTCATGAGTGCCACGCCAGCCTCCGCCGGCGATCGCTTCATCAAGGAGGCGGCTTTTGAGGTCTTCGCCGGGACAAAGGCGCCATGACCGGCCCGGCGAACGAAACACGGGGCGCGGACGATGGATAATCCCGGATTGCGCCTGACCGCTCTGGCGCGAATCCCCATACCGATTTTCGGCATCGGGATGGGCGTGCTCGGTTTGGGTCTTTGCTGGCGCTATGCCGGTGAGTTGTTTCACCTCTCGCCGCTCATCGGCAACATGATCCTCATCGCCGGCACAATATTGTGGGCCTGCGCGACCTGCGTGCAAGTGGCGCGGCTGGCTGTGGCGCTATCCTCTGTACGCGAAGATCTGGCGCACTCGATCAGAGGCCCGCTGGCGGCGCAGAAAATTATCGTCATCCTCCTCCTCGCCGAGGCAGCCCACCCCAGCTTCCCGAAACTAGCTTATGGTTTACTGGTGGTGGGCACGGTTCTCGCCGTCATTGCGACGCTTTGGGTGCTCACGCGCTTCCAGGCCGCGCAACATGACCGGGTTTTGGCGCCAAGCTGGCTCGTTGCGCCGATCGCCTTGCCGTTCTCGTCTATCCTATACGGCGTAGACGGCGACCGGATCGCCGCTTCCATGAGCCTTGGCACGGGCGCGCTGGTGATCGCGACATTGCTGCCCAGAGTCCTGGTTAGCATCTCAACCATAGCCGCGGCACCGGCACCAATACGGCCCCTTGTCATGATCGCCGTGGCGCCATTGGCGTTGATCTTCATCGCCTACGTACAACTCGCCGGTGTCGATGAGGTCGCATACGGGCTATTCGGCGCCACCATGTTCGTGGTCTGCCTTGCTCTCACCACCTTGCCGCACTGGTGGCGCGCCCCCTTTGGGTTGCCTTGGTGGGCCTGCGGTATGCCGCCAGCCGCCGTGGTGCTCGCTGTCATAGAGCTTGCCGAAAAAGTGCGAACCACCGCCACCTTTACAGCCGCCGCGGCCTCTCTCGGCATAATCACCGTTATCATGGCAATGCTCTTGATTTGTACGGTCAGGGCCTTGCTCAACGGCCGGTTATTTCCACCGGCGTAAATACGGGGCCAACTCTTTTACCGCCATTACCTGGGGAGGAAGAAACAAAGGTTTAGCAAGCCAAATGGCGGTTATCAGGCGATGACGAGTTCGAGGCCCATACCTTGCCGTTAGTGGATTGGGTCGCGGCTCCTCGTCTCACGGATGGTTGTGCGCCAAGCCAATCATGCGCTTTCACATTTAATTGCCCCCGTATTTTGAAAAACCCATTGTTAGTTTGGTGCAATAAGCTTGTAATGCAGGTCGCGTACGCGATCGATTGGAACGAAACATGTCCCTGACGGCACTGGCTGAATCGGAGCTCGCGCGTTCGGGGCTACGCCTCTCTTTTGAGCTTGAGCTAGAAGCCAGGTACCGGCGCGATATTGCAGTCGAGCGGTCGCGTGAACTGCGCAATCTTTTGTACATCAGCACGTTTTTATATTTCAGCATTGGGGGGCTCATGAAGCTCGCCGGTGTAACCCACTCGTCCTGGCCGGGCATTTTGCTGCAACTGGTTGGCGCGTCAGCGGGGGTGCTATTGTTGGGGCATTACTGCTTCGAGCCCAAAACTGCCGATACATTGCGCGAAACGTCAGCTCTGGCCTGTTGCCTACTTGCCAGCGTGGCGGCAATTCTGGTGACCTTTTCCAGGCTGGCGACCATGCAAGATTTGATCATCGCGGCACTGCCGACGAATTTTATTCTGATGTTCGTGCGCCTGCGGTTTCCGTTCGCGGCTGTCTTCTCGCTGGTGACGTTCTGCAGTTATGCCGCGACCGTCTGCCTGCAGTCCAGCATAGCACCGCCGCAGCAGGTTTTTTTGATCACGTTCATGGCAATCCTGTGCCTGCCGGCGCTGATCGGCGTGCACTCGCTTGAGCGAGCTCTCGCGTCGCCTTTATCTTCACGGCTTGCTGCAACGCCAACACATTGCGCATCTGGCGGCGCAAAATAACACGCTCACGCAACTTTCCTTGACCGACCCGCTAACCCAGGTAGCCAATCGTCGCCGATTAGATATGGAACTACGGGCATTCTGCGTGGATGAAGCGCAGGGCGGCGCGATGCTGCTGGTCGATGTGGACAGGTTCAAGGAACTCAATGACGAGCATGGCCACCAGACCGGGGATTTATGCCTGCAACAGGTGGCTGAGCGCCTTTCGGCGCATCTGCGCCGGTGTGACCTGCTCGCCCGCTTTGGGGGCGAGGAGTTTGCCGTGCTTCTGCCCGGGGTTGGTGTCCACGAAGCAATGTCCATGGCGGAGCGGTTGCGTGCGGCGATCCAGGCGCGCCCATTTGTGGTCGAGGGCGCGAAACTGAGCGTAACGGTAAGCATCGGCATCGCCGCGCTCAACCGCGGCGCGGCCCCGGAGACCCTGATCGAAGCGGCCGATGTTGCATTATACGCTGCCAAAAATGCCGGACGGAACCAGGTCCGTGCCTAACAGCAACCGCCGCTTTTAGCCGGGGCTTCCATTCTCGAGACAGACGCACTCCCCCGTAAAAGGGGTGGACAGAACAGGCCGGACGCCATCCTATCAGTACGGACTCGAGAGGAATCGTCCATGGCCGGACAAGATCAAAAACCCAAGACCCTCGGACTCAGCGTGCTGCTGGTCTGCGACAAGCTGCAGGAGCCGACCGCCCTTGGCCGCGCCGCGCGGGCGCTGCTGGCGGATTTGAAAACCCACGAGGTCGGCGTCACCACCTCGCTCAGCGCCGCCGATGCGCGCGATGAGATCGAGTTCGACCCGCATCTGCAAGCCATCATCCTGGATTGGGACCTACACCAGGACCCCGGCCACGCCCATGCCAAGGAGCTCCTGAAGACTATCCGCGCCCGCAACGCCACGGTACCCGTGTTTCTGCTGGCCGAGCGTAACGACGCCGCCCATGTGCCCGCCGAGGTGATGAGCGAGGCGGATGGCTTCATCTGGCTGCTGGAGGATTCCATGGAATTCATCTCCAGCCGCGTTCTGGCCGCCGTGCGGCGCTACCGCGCCCAGCTTCTGCCGCCAATGTTCGGCGCGCTCGTCAAATTCGCCAACGAGGCGGAATATTCCTGGCACACGCCGGGCCATACCGGCGGCTCCGCCTTTCTGCGCTCCCCCGCCGGGCGGATGTTTTACGATTATTTCGGCGAGAAACTACTGCGGGCGGATCTTTCCATCTCGGTGGCGGAACTCGGCTCCCTGCTCGACCATACCGGGCCTATCGGTGCTGCCGAGCGTTATGCCGCGCATGTGTTCGGCGCGGACCGCAGCTATTTCGTCACCAACGGCACCTCCACCGCCAATAGAGTTGTCATGACCGCCAGCGTGGCGCGCGGCGAGGTCGTGCTGGCGGACCGCAACGCGCATAAATCCATCGAACATGGGCTGGCACTTACCGGCGCACGCCCGGCCTATCTGCTGCCCTACCGCAACCATCTGGGCATGATCGGCCCCATTCCGCCCGCCGCCCTCTGCCAAGAGGCCATTGCCCGCACCCTCGCCATCTCCCGCCTCACCGCTGGCAGCGCGGAGAAGCCGGCGCTCGCCATCGTCACCAACTCCACCTATGACGGGCTTTGCTACAATGCCGCGCGGGTGGAGGAGCTGCTCGGCGCCTCGGTGGACAGGATTTTGTTCGACGAAGCCTGGTTCGGCCATGCCCGCTTCAACACGCTCTACCGCGACTATTACGCCATGCGCGGCGAGCCCTCGGAGACGGACCGCACCGGCCCCAGCGTGTTCGCCACCCAATCCACCCACAAGCTGCTTGCGGCCCTTTCCCAGGCCTCGATGGTGCATCTGCGCGAAGGCCGGGCGAAAATCGAGCATGTGCGCTTCAATGAATCGCTGATGATGCACGCCTCCACCTCGCCCAACTACGCCATCCTCGCCTCCACCGATATCAGCTCCGCGATGATGGACGGCGCGGGCGGGCAGTTGCTCACCTCGGAGGCGATCGCGGAGGCTGTGTCCTTCCGCCAGACCATGGCGCGGCTGCAAGCCAGCTTCGCCGAACGGGATGACTGGTTCTTCGGCATCTGGCAGCCGGATATCGTGCGCGATGAAGCCGGGGAAATCTCCTTCGCCGAGGCGCCCGCCGAGATGCTGGCGGAAAGCCAATCCTGCTGGGTGCTGGAACCCGGCGCCTCCTGGCACGGCTTTACCGGGCTGGAGCCCGGCTATTGCATGCTGGACCCGATCAAGGTCACGCTGATCACGCCGGGCATGACCCGCTCGGGCAAGCTGGACGAAACCGGAATCCCCGCCCCGCTGCTCAACCATTACCTCGCGGAGCACGGCATCACGCCGGAAAAGACCGCGAATTTTTCGATCCTGTTCCTGTTCTCCATCGGCGTGACCAAGGGCAAATGGGGCTCGCTGGTCAACGCGCTCTTGGATTTCAAACGCGATTACGACGCCAACACCCCGCTGGCCCGCGCTCTGCCCCAGCTCTGCGCCATCCACCCCGCCGCCTATGGCGCGATGGGGCTGAAAGACCTCGGCAGCGCCATGTTCGCCGCCATGAAGGCCACCGGCTACCCCGAGCGGCTGCAGGAGGCGTATAATTTCCTCCCCCAGCCGGAGATGATCCCCGCCGAAGCGCATGACCGGCTGATCCGTGGTGAGGGCGGCATGGCAACCCTCAGCGCCCTAGCGGGCGGCGTGGCGGCCACCGCCATCGTGCCCTACCCGCCGGGGATTCCGCTGCTGATGCCGGGCGAGAGTTTTGGGCCTGTTGACGGGCCGGTGCTGCGCTATCTGGCGGCGTTGGAGGATTTCGACCGAAGCTTCCCCGGCTTCGCGCATGATACGCACGGGGTGGAGCTGGGAGAAAGCGGGTATCAGGCTTTGCGGTACTGAGGCCGCCGGCTCTAACGCCCCTTGCTATCCACCTTGTCCGTTATCGCCAGCATGAGCGACAGCACGGCAAAGCCCAGCACAATGGAGAGCTGCCAGAACAGATCCCTGTCCGTCTCATTGGCGATGTTGAGAAAGCTGCGCAGCAGATGCACCGCCGCGATCACCGTCATGGAGGCCAGCAATTTCAGCTTCAGCCCGGCGAAATCGATCCGCGACATCCATTCCGGGCGCGGGTCGCTGGCGCTGAACTCCACACGGCGGACGAAATTCTCATAGCCAGAGAGAATGACCAGCACGACCAGATTGGCGGTCAACGAGAGATCGATCAGCGACAGCGTGAAAATCAGCATGTCGTTCTCGGTGATATGCGTGATCGTGGGCAGCGTGTGGAACAGCTCGGCGACGAAATACCCCACCAGCACCGCCAGCAGCACCAGCATGGAAAGATAGATCGGCACGATCAACCAGCGCCCGCCGAAGAGAATGGCTTCGATAATGCGGGCGATGATCATGCGCTTGCTCCGGTTGCTCTAACGTCCAGACTTACACGTTGAAGCGGAACAACAAAACGTCTCCATCCTTCACCACATATTCCTTGCCCTCGACGCGCAGCTTGCCCGTCTCGCGCGCCCCGGCTTCGCCCTTGCCGGCCACATAATCGTCATAGGCAATGGTTTCCGCCGCGATGAAGCCACGCTCGAAATCGCCATGGATGACACCCGCCGCCCCCGGCGCCTTGGTGCCTTTGATAATCGTCCAGGCCCGCGTCTCCTTCGGCCCGACGGTGAAATAGGTGATCAGCCCCAGCAGCGCGTAACCGGCGCGGATGATGCGGTCCAGCCCGGAATCCTCCAGCCCGAGATCGGCCAGGAACCCGGCGCGGTCCTCTTCCGGCAGCTGGCTCACCTCAGCCTCAATGGCCGCCGAGATGATGACGTAAGCCGCGCCTTGCGCCGCTGCCATCTCCGCCACGCGGGCGGATTGTGCATTGCCGGTGGCGGCCGAAGCTTCCTCGACATTGCACACATAGAGAACCGGCTTCGAGGTCATCAGGTTCAGGCGCTTTACCGCCTCTTCCTCGCCTTTGGGAATCACGGCGCGTACGGGCGTGCCCGCTTCCAGCGCCTTGATCAGCGGTTCCACCAATTCCAGCTCGGCGGCGGCCAGCTTGTCGTTGCTCTTGGCCTTCTTCTGCAACAGCGGCACGCGCTTGGTCAGGCTTTCCAAATCCGCCAGCATCAGCTCGGTTTCCACCGTCTCCGCATCGCGGATCGGGTCCACCGAGCCTTCCACATGGGTCACGTCGTCATCCTCGAAGCAGCGCAGCACATGCACGATGGCATCCACCTCGCGGATATTGGCCAGAAACTGGTTGCCCAGCCCCTCGCCCTTGGAGGCGCCGCGCACCAGCCCGGCAATGTCCACGAATTCCAGGCTGGTCGGCACGATCTTCACGGATTTGCCGATCTCGGCCAGAGCTCTGCATGCGCTTGTCCGGCACCGCCACGCGGCCGACATTCGGCTCGATGGTGCAGAACGGATAATTCGCCGCCTGCGCCGCCACCGTGGCGGTGAGCGCGTTGAACAGAGTGGATTTGCCGACATTCGGCAGGCCCACGATCCCGCAATTAAACCCCATTATCTCTGCTCCCGCTCACCCGCGCGATGCGGGTCATGAAATCTTCCGGTTTTTGCTCCGCCAGCAGAGCGGCGCTGTCCGCCACCGCATCCAGCAACGGCTCCAGCCACTCTTTATCGGCCTTGGCGAAATCCCCCAGCACATGGCCCGTCACCCGCGCTTTGTCGCCGGGGTGGCCGATGCCAAGCCGCACCCGCCAATATTCCGGCGTGGAGAGATGCCTGTCCGTGCTGCGCAGCCCGTTATGGCCGGCATTGCCGCCGCCCTTCTTCACCCGGACTTTTCCGGGCGCCAGGTCCAGCTCGTCATGAAATAGAGTGATGTCCGCGGGCATGATCTTGTAGAAAGCTGCCGCCTCCTGCACCGCCTCGCCGGACAAATTCATATAGGTCATCGGCTTCAGCAGCAGGATCTTCTGCGTCCCGATGCGCCCCTCGGCGCTCAGACCCCTGAAACGGACCTTCCAGGGGGAAAAACCATGGCGGGAGGCGATCGCATCCACGGCCATGAAGCCGATATTGTGGCGTTGCCGCGCCATGCCCGGTTCCGGGTTTCCAAGGCCAACCCAAAGCAGCATGGCGCGGCGGTATCGTCAGTCTTACTTCTTCGCGGGCGCCTTCTTGCCGCTCTTCGCGGCGGTGGCAGCCGCGGCGGCGGCGGCCTCGGCGGCCAGCTGCTCGGCGGAGACCAGCGGCGGCGCGATGGTGGCGATCACGAAGTCGCGGCCCGTGATCACCGGCTTGCAGTTCTCAGCGCCCTGCAGGTCGTGCCAGCGCACGTTGTCGTTGATGTCGAGCTTGTTCAGGTCGATCTCGAAGCGCTCCGGAATCTGGTCCGCATCCACCTCAACCTCAACCTTGTGGCGCACCACGTTCAGCACGCCGCCGCGCTTCAGGCCGGGGCTGGTCGCCTCGTTCAGGAAGTGCACGGAGACAGCCACGCGCACCGGCTCACCGGCGACAAGGCGCTGGAAATCCACATGCTCGGGCTGGTCGGTGACGGGGTGGAAGGACACGTCGCGCATCAGCGCGCGGGTCTTGGTCCCGGCCACGTCAATCTCATACAGGCGCGAGCGCCAGCCGCCGCGCTTCAGTTCCTTCATCACGATGCGCGGGTCGAGCGCGATAAGGCTCGGCTCCTGCTTCGCACCATAAACCACGGCGGGCACTTTGCCCTCACGCCTCGTCGCTCGCGCCACCCCCTTGCCGGCACGCGAACGCGCAGAGGCCTCGATTACTTCGAAATTGGCCATTTTACGCTCCATAAAAACAACAAAAGCCGGCCTCCAGGGGTGCCGGCGGGCGGGGTTTATCCGGTTTTTTGCATAGTTTCAACAAGCGAGGGCCGGTGCTACTCTGCCATGCATGAAACTGGCGCTTTATCAGGGTCCCGGAGAGTTCAATAACCCGCAAGCCGGGTTTGCCCATCTACGCGCGCAGGCCGCCAAGGCCAAGGCGCAAGGGGCGGCGCTTCTGGTGCTGCCGGAGATGTATCTCTCCGGCTATAATATCGGGCCGGAAGCCGCGCAAAAGCATGCCATCACGCAGGATGGGCTGGCCCCGGCGCAGGACGCGGCGAAGTCCCTGAGCATCGCCCTGGTGTTCGGCTACCCGGAGCGGGTTGGCGAAAACGTGGCAAATGCCGCCGTGCTGATCGGCCCGGATGGGCGCATCCTGCTGAATTACCGCAAATCCCATCTCTTCGGCGATCTCGACCGGGGCATGTTCAAGGAGCCCGGGACGGCGTTTCCGGTGGCGGAGCTGAACGGGGTCAAAATTGGCGTGCTGATCTGCTACGACATTGAATTCCCTGAACCGGCACGCAGGCTCGCTTTGGCGGGGGCGGACATCATCCTGATCCCGACCGCCGTGATGGAGCCTTATGACCAGGTGGCGCGGCATGTGATCCCCACCCGGGCTTATGAGAACCAGGTCTACGTCGCCTACGCCAACCATTCCGGCGCGGAGAATGGGCTCAGCTATATCGGGCTTTCCAGCATTTGCGGGCCCGATGGCACAGTACTGGCCATGGCGGGCACGGGCGAAGACAATGCTGTTCGCGGACACAGACCCGGCCCACCAGGAAGCCGTGCGCAAGGCCGACCCGTTCTTCAAGGACCGCAGGCCGGAACTGTACAAGCCGCTCGCGGGCTGAACATGGCTGTGTTTCTGCTGGTTCCCGGCGCCTGGCATGGCGCCTGGTGCTGGGCGCGGTTGACGCCTCTGCTGGAAGCCGCCGGGCATCAGGTGATCGCGCCCGATCTGGACGAAGTGCCGCCCGGCGCCAACCCGCTGCCACTCTGGGCAAAGCAGATTGCCACCCTGGCCGAAGCCGCGCCCGAGCCTGTCATTCTCGTTGGCCATAGCCGGGGCGGGCTGGTGATTGGCGAGGTGGCAGAGCTTGTGCCGGATAAAATCCGCAAGCTGGTCTATCTCTCAGGCTTTCTGCTCCCCGCCGGGGAGAGCATGCAAAGCGCCATGGCGAGACCCGAGGCAGGCGGCGAGCCGGATTATCTACGCCCCGCGCGCGGGCGGTGCCTCGCCGTGGCGGCGGAGGCAATCATTCCCCGCTTCTATCATCTGGCCGCGCCCGATGCCGCCGAACATGCCGCCGCGCGCCAGCACCCCGAGCCGCTGGGCAGCTTTTCCGCTCCCGCCACGGTCACCGAAGCGCACTTTGGCCGGGTACCGCGCGCCTATATCGAATGTTCGGAGGATCAGGTGGTGCCGCTCGCCCTGCAACGCGCCATGCAGGCCGCTCTGCCCTGCGCGCCGGTACTCACTTTGCCCTCGGACCATTCGCCCTTTCTCTCCATGCCGGAGCGGCTGGCCGAGGCGCTGCTTGCCTTATCAAACCATTGAACAAAAAATGTGGGGGCTTTTTGAAAAAAGCCCCCACACCCCCAAAAACTTTTAAATTTAAGAATGAGTTGATCTGAAAAGGCCGTTCAGCCCAGCCCGAAGAAGCAAGCCGCCTGGTAGGTAATGAACGCCGCGCCATAGGCCAAAGCCAGCATGTAGGCGAACACCAACGCCGCCCAGCGCCAGCCGCCGGCCTCGCGTTTGATCGTCGCCAGCGTCGAGGCGCATTGCGGCGAGAACACATACCAGGCGAGCAGCGCCAGAGCGGTCGCGATGCTCCAATGCGCCGCCAGCACCCCGCCGAGATGGCCCGGATCATCCGCCGAGGCGGAGATGGAATAGACCGTGCCGAGTGCGGCCACCGCCACCTCGCGCGCCGCCATGCCGGGGATCAGCGCGACATTGATCTGCCAATTGAATCCGATAGGCGCGAAAACCGGCGCCAGGAAATGGCCGATCCAGGCGGCAGCGCTGTAATCGATAGCCGGCTGCGCCGCCCCTTTCGGCGGTAACGGCAGCGAGCAAAGCGCCCAGATCACCACCATCATGGAGAAGATCGTCGTGCCCGCCCGGCGGAGGAAAATCTTGCCCCGCTGATACAGCCCAATGGCGATGCTCCGCGGGCTCGGCAGCTTGTAATCCGGCAATTGCAGCAGGAACGGGTCGTGCTGCGCCCGCCGCCAGACCAGCCGCTTCAGCACGAAGGACACGCCCAGCGCCGCCACAATGCCCAGCGAATAGAGCCCGAACATCACCAGCCCCTGAAGCTGCACGCCCCAGCCTATGCTGCGGTCCGGGATGAAGGCGCCGATGATGAGCGTATAAACCGGGATGCGCGCCGAGCAGGTCATCAACGGCGCCACCAGAATGGTGGCCAGCCGGTCCCGCCGCCCGTCGATCACGCGGGTCGCCATGATGCCGGGAATGGCGCAGGCAAAGCTGGAGAGCAGCGGAATAAAGGCGCGCCCATGCAGCCCGGCCCCGCCCATGATCCTGTCCATCAGGAAGGCGGCGCGGGCCATGTAGCCGAAATCTTCCAGCACCAGGATGAAGAAGAACAGGATCAAGATCTGCGGCAGGAACACCACCACGGAGCCAACCCCGTTCAGCACGCCATCTCGAATGAAGCTGAGCACCGGCCCATCCGGCAGATAATGCCCGGCCAGCACGCCGATCCAGTCGAAGAGGTCCGAGATCGCGTTCATCGGCGCCTGGGCCCAGGTGAACACGGCCTGGAACATCACGAACAAGATGGCAAACAGCACGATGAGCCCAGCCACCGGGTGCAGAAGCACCGCGTCAATCCGCGACGTGGTGCTGTAAACCTGGGCGGGCTGGGTGACGCAGTGGGTAATCAGCCTGTCCGCCTCGCGCTGCAAGGCGCGCATGGCCTGGCGGTCCGGTGCCTCCCAGCTTGCCACGGGCCTGGGTTCGGGCAGCCTTTGTGCCAGCACGTCATCCAGAAATTGCCAGCAGATCCTTGATCCCGGCCTTGCGCACCGCGACGGAGGAAACCACCGGCATGCCCAAGGCGGCGGAGAGCTTTTCCGTGTCGATAATAATGCCGCGATGCTTGGCGATGTCCGCCATGTTCAGCACCAGCGCCATCGGCGCGCCCAGCGCCTTCAACTCCAGCGCCAGGCGTAAGGAGAGGCGCAGATCCGTCGCATCCGCCACGCAGAGCAGGAATTCCGGCGGCTTCTCGCTGGCCAGCCTGCCGAGCACCACGTCACGGGCAATCACCTCATCCGGGCTACGGGCGCGTAAGGAATAGGTGCCCGGCAGATCCACGACCCGTATGGCGCGGCCGCCAGGGGTGGTGAAGCCGCCTTCCTTCCGTTCCACCGTGACGCCTGGATAATTGGCCACGCGCTGGCGGCTGCCGGTCAGGGCGTTGAACAAGGCGGTCTTACCGCAATTCGGGTTGCCGATGATGGCGATGCGCGCGGTCGCTGCGTCGCGCGGGGCGGCCCGCTCCGGGGCCTCAGCGCAATGGCTCATATGGGCTTACCCGGCGTCCGGCGTGACAATAATGGCCGAAGCTTCCCGGCGGCGCAGCGCAAAGGTGGCCCGGCCATTGATCCGCACCGCGATAGGGTCGCGCCGGATCAGCCCCTGGTGCCGCACCTCGACCTTCGCACCTTCCACCAGCCCCATCTCCAGCAGCCGGCGCTCCAACTCCTCCGCCGGCAGGCCGCCATGCAGCCCCGCCGCATCAAGGGCCAGGATCGTTCCACGAAAGCCTGGGCGCGCCTCACCCAGCGTCATGGTCCGCGTGCCCGCCTCGTTTCCGTGAAAGCCCAATGAATCCTGACGCAGCACTGTGCACCATCCATGACACAAATTGATGGATCGTGGTAATGCGAATAAATGTCAATTGCAAGGACATGAATCAAATCCACGAACTTGTGAGCCGTGCTATGCCCCCAGTCCAGGCATAAAACCGGCTCCTTACCGTGCTTTGGCAATCGGCCTCTTCCCGGCCACCATTTCCTGAATGTGCTGGCCCAGCGAGGGATTTTCGCGGCGCTGGCAGAAACGCAGCGAATACCTGAATTTTCCGAGACAATTTCAAATAATAATTGCACCCCCCCACCACCTTCCCCATACTGAAAAAAAACGGAGGAACAAAAAATGCTTGTAAAAGCGATCCTGAAGGCCAAGTCGTCCGGCTTCATCTCGGTGCCGGCGGACATGGCCGTCAGCGGCGTCGTCAACGTGCTCGCGGAAAAGAGCATCGGCGCTGTGCTGGTTGTCGAGAATGGCGAACTGATCGGCATTTTGAGCGAGCGCGACGTTGTGCGCAGCCTCTCCAGCCGCGCTGCCGAGACATTGAACATGACCGCCGGCGCACTGATGACGCGCAACCCCACCACCGGCAAGCCGGACACCACCGTGGAACAGGCCATGGAGATGATGACGGAGGGGCATTTCCGCCATCTGCCCATTATGGAGAATGGACGCCTCGCCGGGCTGGTGAGCATCGGGGACGTCGTGAAGGCGCGTATCGACCAGAGCCAGCACGAGGTTGATACGCTGCGTACCTATGTGGCCGGGAGCATATGAGCACGCGCCTGTGCTGCATTTAGAAAGCGCGACACGCTTCTTCAACCGCGCATGTTTGTGCTCAGCACAAACCTGCCCGGTTGATTTGCCTCATTGACTCGAGCGGGGTGCGGGCGTTTTTTCTGCGGGAAATTTTCCGCCATCACAGGTCAAAATGCATCAATTTCTCACCAAATGCGACGAAGCGCTGGCTGAAATATCTGCCCAGGGACGCTATCGCCGGTTCGTAGCGCTGGAGAAGCTGGCTGACCGCTTCCCCTATTATTCCGTGACCATGGAAGGCAAAACGCGGGATATCCTGGTCTGGTCGACCAATGATTACCTCGCCATGGGAACAGACCCGCAAGTGATCGAGGCCTCCGCCGAAGCCGCGCGGCGCTATGGCGCCGGGGCTGGCGGCACGCGCAATATCGCGGGCTCTTCACCGCTGCATGTGGCGCTGGAGGAAGAGCTGGCCGATCTGCATGGCAAGGATACCGCGCTGCTCTTCACCTCCGGCTATGTCTCCAACCAGGCCAGCCTCACCGCGATCCTGAACTCCCTGCCCAACTGGCACGTGTTCTCCGACGCGCAGAACCACAATTCCATGATCGTGGGCATCAAGGGCGGGCGCACCGCCACGGTGCACATCTTCAAGCATAACGACATGGCGGACCTGGAGCGGAGGCTGGCCGAAGCCCCCGCCGATGCGCCGAAACTGATCGTGTTCGAGAGCGTCTATTCCATGGACGGCGATATCGCGCCGCTCAAGGAAATCTGCGACCTCGCCGACAAGTACAACGCCCTCACCTATCTGGACGAGGTGCATGCCGTGGGCATGTATGGCGCCCATGGCGGCGGCGTGTCGGAGCGCGATGGTGTCGCGAACCGCATCACCATCATCGAAGGCACGCTGGCCAAGGCGTATGGCTGCCATGGCGGCTATATAACTGGCGATTTCAAGGTGCTGGATTACATCCGCTCCGTCGCGGCCGGGTTCATCTTCACCACCGCCCTGCCCCCGCCCACCGTGGCGGCGGCACTCACCGCCATCCGCCTGCTGAAGCAGGAAGATGCGCGCCGCGCCATGCTGTTCAACCGGGCCGAGACGCTGAAGGCGAAATTCCGCGAGGCCGGCCTACCGGTGATGGACAGCAGCAGCCATATCGTACCGCTGATGATCGGCGACGCCGCGAAGGCCACGGAGGTTTCCATGCGGCTGATCCGGGAGTTCGGCATGTATGCCACGCCCATTAACTACCCCACCGTGGCTCAAGGCACGGAGCGCCTGCGCTTCACGCCCGGGCCGAAGCATACGGATGAGATGATGGACAAGCTCGTTTCCGCTCTGCAGCATATTCTTCTGCCAGCCGTACAGCAGACAGCCTGATGGATTTCGGATTCACAAACAAAGCCGTTCTCATCACGGGCGGCTCCAAGGGCATTGGCTTGGCCTGCGCTCAGGCGTTTCTGGCGCAGGGTGCGCGCGTGGCCATCTGCTCACGCGCCCAGGCGAACGTGGATGACGCGCTGGCCAAACTGCCAGGCGCCATCGGCTTCGTCGCCAATATGAGCGACGATCAAGAGGCGGCCGCGCTGCTCGATAAAGTCGAAGCCGCTCTTGGGCCGCTGGAGATTCTGGTCAACAGCGCCGGTGCAGCCAAACGTACACCTGCGGAGGAGCTGACCCCCGCCGCTTGGCGCGCGGCGATGGACGCCAAATATTTCTCCACCATCAATATTCTTGACCCCGCCATCAAGCGCATGGCCGCGCGCGGGCATGGTGCCATTGTCAACATCGTCGGCATGGGCGGCAAAATTGCCGCGCCGGTGCATATTGCAGGCGGTGCGGCAAATGCCGCGCTGATGCTGGCCACGGCAGGCCTTGCCGCCGCCTACGCGAAATCCGGCGTGCGGGTGAACGCCATCAATCCCGGCCTCACGGAAACCGGGCGCGTGCAGGAAGGCACGGTCGCTGCCGCGCGGGCCGCTGGCATTTCAGAAGCCCAAGCCCTGGCTGATAGCGTTGCCAATATCCGCATGGGCCGCATGGCGAAACCGGAAGAAATCGCCAACAGCGTCCTGTTTCTGGCGTCTCCTCTGGCCAGCTATATCAACGGCGCGATCCTGCCGATGGACGGCGTGCAAAGTCCGGTGATCTGAGCGGCAAAGCCTGCGCCCCTTTTTGAAAAAAGGGGCGCCCCCCAAAAACTTTTGTGACTTTACGGGGGCGTTTCGCGGGCTTCCAGAAATGTCTAAAAAGAGGCGTTTCACCAAAATACCGCCCTTGAATGAAACGTCCCAAAACGCAACATGCACTAAAATACTTCCTTCTATCCCCAAAACCTGCGATAATCTTTACTTGAAGGGTCAAGAAATGGCCCCGAACGATAAGAACGATGGTCATCTGGAGGAACAAGAAATGAAGCTCGCAAATCCCGCCCCTCTCGGGTTATTCGGTTTTGCTCTCACCACTTGGCTACTCAGCTTGGTCAATGCCGGTTTTCTGGCCGGAACGACCGTGCCACTGGTTGTGGCCATGGCGTTCGCATATGGCGGCACCGCACAATTCTGTGCCGGTCTTATGGAAATGGCCAAAGGCAACAGCTTCGGCTTTGCCGCCTTCTGCTCTTACGGTGCTTTCTGGTTGAGTTTCGCGCTGTTCGTGGCATTCTTCGCCAAGGATGTGGCGCCAGCAGCCGTCGGCTGGTATCTACTGGTCTGGGGCGCCTTCACTTTCGCCATGTGGATCGGCACCTTCGCGCTCAACCGCGCGCTGTTCCTGGTCTTCCTGGCGCTGTGGATCACCTTCGCGCTGCTCGGCTTCTCTGACCTGCTGGGCCTGCCTGCTCTCGGCACGCTGGGCGGCTATGGCGGGCTGATTACCGCCGCGCTGGCCTTCTATCTCGGCGCCGCCGAAATCATCAACGAGGCGCATGGCCATACTGTGCTTCCCATTGGCGTTCACGGCCCCCGCCTCGAACACGCGCCCGCCGAATAAAGCGCGGACAACTCACGATTGATGGCCCAGGCGCTCCGGCGCCTGGGCTTTTTTATGGCTTGGCCATGAATATTGCGGCTGCTGGTTGAAGAAATTTGTCCCCTCTATGCCTTCAATCAGGCGTGACACCGCCTCCTCCCCAACAGGCTTAGAAATGAAAAAGCCCTGGATGAAGCGGCAGCCAAGTGCCGCGATGGCCTGTAGCTGCGCTTGCGTCTCCACCCCTTCCACCACGCAATCCAGTTTGAGAGTCTGGCACAAAGCGATGATCGTTTTGACGATGTTGGCGGAGGTGATGTTCGCATGCACATCCGTCACGAAGCTGCGGTCAATCTTGATTTTATCGAGCTTCAGCCTGTGCACATATCCAAGGCTGGAAAACCCCGTGCCGAAATCATCCAGCGCGATGCGCACGCCCAACGCCCGCAGCTCCTGCAAACTCGCTTCCGCCTGCTCGAAATTCTGCAGCAGAGCGGATTCCGTAACCTCGAACTCAATTCTGGACGGCGGCAACCCGCCGCTCCGCACAATGGAACGGATGGCGCTCATCATCTCCACGGAACCCAAATTCTGAGGTGAGAGATTGAAGCAAAGGCTGATATGGGCCGGCCAGAACCGCGCCGCCGACAGCGCCTTTTGCAGTAGCACGCGGGTCATGTTGCCGATCATCTGCGAGCGCTCGGCGATGGGCACGAACACGCTTGGGCCGATCGGCCCAAGCTCCCGGCTCTGCCAGCGGGCCAGCGCCTCGAACGCCACAACCCGCCCCGCCTCCACATCGACGATGGGCTGAAACGCCACCCACAGCTCAGCATCCAGATCCGCCATGCGGAAGGCCTGCTCGATCCGCGCCGCCGCGCGGATGCGCGTTTCATGCTCGCCCGAGAACAGCACCATCCCACCCTTGCGGGTCTGTTTGCCATGATAAAGCGCATAATCCGCGCGCTCGAACAATTCATCCGCTGTGCCGCCAGCCTGCGGATAGATGGCGACACCGGAGGAGCAGGAAATGGTCAGCAGCCTGTTCCCCACAACGCAGGGGCCTTCCAGCACCTCCTTCACATCAGCGCCGAAGCTGAGGATAATCTCGTCACGCTCGCAATTGGTCAGGATGATGCCGAATTCATCGCCGCCAAGCCGGGCGATAAACACGTCCTCGCCCGAGAGGCGGCGCAGCCGGAAGCCTATTTGTGTCAGCAGCCTGTCCCCCGCCGCATGGCCGTGAATGTCGTTCACCCCCTTGAACCGGTCCAGATCCAACAGCGCCACGGCGAAACGCCGCCCCGTCTGCCCGGCACGGTCGAGCACCAGGTCAAGCTCGGTAAAAAAGCGGCGCCGGTTGGGCAGGCCGGTCAGCGGATCGAGATTGGCAAGGCGCAAATTCTCATCCGAAAGGCGCTGCGTCTCCTTCTGCCGGCGCTGCAATTCCCGCTCTGAAAGGCTGAGCGCGACGAAATCCGCCGCGTTTCGCAGCAACATCTTCACCATGATACAGAGCGCCAGAATGGCGCAGGCCTCGCCCAGCCTTACTGGCTCATCCGGCGCGCGCAGAAACACCACGCCGAATGGCACACCCACAATCAGGCTCAGCAGCAGGGCCGCGCTGCGCAGATGGATCAGGCAGACCACGCAGGTCAGCAGCGTCAGCGCCACTGTCAGCTCCACCTGGAATTGCTGGTCGGCACCGCCATAAGGCCGCAGCAGCAATGCCCAGCCGCCAACGCAGCCGCCGAACAGCGCCACTCTCACCCGCGCGGCGCAGCTTGGCAATGGCATCCACCCCGTTGACAAAGCTGGTCCGGCCGCGTCTCCACAAAGCCATTCTCACCGCCGATATGGCGGCGATGATTGCGGGCACCATGTCCGTCAACACCATCGGGGCACGGCCATGAAAGGTGACTGCAAGGCTCGCAACGTTGAAGATCACCACGCAGTATAGCGTGGGCACACGCTTGGTCAGGGCCGCGAACTGAGATGCCGCCAGGGCTGGGTCTTCCTCCGGCAGAGCGAAAAGTTCGCGCAGGCGGCGTAAAACCCGCCATGGCCAGGGCAGGTACCCCTTGCGCCGGGCGGCCCTCCTCACCTCTTCGGGCATAGGGCCTTACCAGACATACGAAAACACCTCACCCGCCCCAGGTCTTGGACCCAGATGCTCCTGCACGGCGGTTGGCTCCTGCTCGGCATTTTGTTCATAATCCGAACGTAATCATGCGCTTGTAAATAAGCCGTTTCTTTTTGTCCGGGATATTTCAGCCTAATTAATTTCGCAATCTTGCCGGGCATCTCATGAAGATAGAGTTACAATTGCGCCTGATTGATGAAGGTCAATGCGGATTTCCCACGGTTCCGGCAATGTCAGCGCGATAATGAATGAAAGGGGCACGATAACATGAGTGAGAAAAATCAAGCTGATCCGGCCGGGGTTTTTTCCCTATCAAAGGATTGGCTTTCGGCGCAGCAGAAATTCATGCCATCGGGCCGGGTTTTCGCACAGCTAGCGGAGACGGTGCGCACCATCACCCAGGCGCAAATCACCTATAGCCAGACCGTGATGCGCGCCAATGCAGCCCTGCTGGCGGCGATGATGGAAATACCAGCGCCAACCGACGAAACGACGGAAACCGCCACCCGGGCCGAACGCCCAAGCCGCGCCGCCCACCGGCCAGACGTCTCGGCCTCATGAGCAGCCCCACCTTGCCGGGAAGCCTTGCCGGCAAGCGGGGGCTCGTTCTTGGTATCGCCAATGAACATAGCATTGCCATAGGCTGTGCGCGGGCCTTCGCTGCGCATGGAGCCGTGCGGGCGGCAACCTACGTCAATGACAAGGCCCGCCCTTATGTCGAGGCGGTGACGGATAAACTTCCCTGTGAGATCGTCCTGCCCTGCGATGTTGAAGCGCCTGGACAGCTCGAGGCCGTGTTCGAGGACATCACCCAACGCTGGGGCGGGCTGGATTTCTTCCTGCGCTCCATCGCACCGGCGGCGGATCCGCGTGGCCGCATGCTCACCGGCACCATCCTTCCCGTCGATGGCGGGGAGCATCTGCTTGGCGCCTGAGCCTCCGTTCAACTGAAGAGGACAGGAGCGTCCTGAATGTCAGACTCGACCAATAATTGCGACGATCTCGACCGGGCACTGCATGCCACCCAGGCCCGGCTGACCGGCGGGCTGTCGATGACCGCCCTCACCCTCGCCTGGGCAGACTGGGCGCTACATCTGGCCGACCAGCCAGGCCGGCAGATGCAGCTGGCCCGCCAGGCGGCAGCGGATTGGAATGCCCTGGCCCGGCAGGCGCTGGGGCTGACTTTCGACTCGGTGGCGCCCGAACAGCAGGACCATCGCTTCCAGGACCAAGGCTGGCAGCACGGCCCGGCCGCCCTGGCGGCACAGGCCTTCCTGCGCACCGAACGCTTCTGGGACGAGGCGATACAAAACACCGCCGGCGTCTCGCGCGAAAATGCGCGGATCGTGAATTTCATGACCCGGCAAATGCTGGACACGATGGCCCCCTCCAACTTCCCTCTCGTCAACCCAGAGGTGCTGACCAAGGCGCAGGCCACATCTGGTGACAGTTTGCGCCAGGGGGCGCGCAACCTCGTCAGGGATTTACGCACCGCCGGCAGCACCACCGCCCAGTCCTTGCCGATGCAGCCGGGCAAGGATGTCGCCATCACCCCAGGCCAAGTGGTATTCCGTAACGATCTGCTGGAACTGATCCAATACGCCCCGTCGACGGAAACGGCGCGGCCCGAGCCTGTGCTCATCGTTCCCGCCTGGATCATGAAATATTACATCCTCGACCTCTCGCCGCGGAATTCGATGGTGAAATATCTGGTTGAGCAGGGCTTCACCGTCTTCTGTATTTCCTGGCGCAACCCCGACGCTTCAATGCGCGATGTGTCGCTGGATGATTACCGGCGCCTCGGCACCCTGACGGCGCTGAATGCCGTCACCGCCATCTGCGGCAACGCGAAAATTCACGCCACAGGCTATTGCCTGGGCGGCACGCTGCTCTCCATCACCGCCGCCGCCATGGCGCGGGACCATGACGAGCGCCTGGCCAGCATGACCCTTCTCGCGGCACAGACGGATTTCGCCGAAGCCGGTGAGCTGCAGCTTTTCATCAATGAGTCCCAGCTTCACTTCCTTGACGATGCGATGTGGGAGCAGGGTTATCTGGATGCAAAACAGATGGCCGGCGCCTTCCAGATGCTGCGCACGAATGATCTCGTCTGGTCGCAGATGATCCGCCGCTATTATCTGGGCGAAGAGGATCATCCGAACGATCTGATGTCCTGGAACATGGATGTGACGCGCATGCCCTACCGCATGCATTCGGAATATCTGCGCCATTTGTTTTTGAACGATGACCTCGCGGAAGGACGGTTTGAGGCGGGCGGGCGCAAGATCTCTCTTGCCGATATCCATGTGCCCTTCTTCGTCATCGGCACGGAGAAAGATCATATCGCGCCCTGGCGCTCGGTCTATAAATTGCAGCAGCTCAATGGCGAGAATTTCACCTTCGTGCTGACCTCCGGCGGGCATAATGCCGGGGTGGTGAGCGAGCCTGGCCATCCGCGCCGGCATTTCTGCAAGCTGGAGCGCAAGCGGGGCGATCTCTACGTGCCGCCGGATGAATGGCAATGCCATGCCGTCTGCCATGATGGGTCCTGGTGGCCGGAATGGGCCGCCTGGCTCGCGGAACATTCAGGCCAGCCCATCAACCCGCCGCAAACCGGCGCACCCAAATCTGGCTACCCGGTTCTGGAGCCCGCACCTGGCCAATATATCTTCCAGCGCTGAGCGAGTGCGGTCGTTTCGGAGCGAACCGGTGCCCTGTTCGATCCAAAACGTAGCCAGCGCGGTGCGTTGAAATTCGCACCGCGCTGCAATCATCATGCGGAGGGATAATCCGCGCCGTAAGAAAGTTCTTTCTGGCCGACGATTTCCTCAAGACGAGCGTTCATGACCTTCGCCACCTCGTCAAACCCCCAGGCGCCAAGCACGATATGCCGGGGCGCCTGCTTCTGCTGGGTCAGCCGGATCATGACATCGCTGGCCCGGACAGGATCGCCCGCCTGGTTCCCGCTCCTCTGCCGGGTTCCCGCCAAACGCATGCCGGCCGTTTCCGCGTAATCGGCAATTTTGCTTTCGGTCTGCCGCAGAGAGCGCCCGGCCCAATCGGTACGGAACGGCCCCGGCTCCACGCAGGTCACGCCAATGCCAAGCGGCCCCACCTCGGCGCGCAGCGCGTCGGACCAGCCCTCCACCGCATGTTTGGACGCAGCGTAATAGCCAGACCCCGGAAACCCGATGAGCCCCGCGACGGAGGTGATGTTGAGAATATTCCCGCTGCGCTGCGCACGCATGATCGGCAGCACCGCACGCGTCAGCGCAAACAGCCCGAATACGTTCGTATCAAACTGCGCGCGGATTTCGGCCTCTTCGCCTTCCTCAACGGAACTCTGATAGCCATAACCGGCATTGTTCACGAGAACATCGATCCGGCCGAATTTCTCCTTGGCCGCCTTCACCGCCTCGTCAATCTGCGCCTGCTTGGTGACATCAAGCGGCAAGGCCAGCGCCCGGTCTTTGGCCTTCGCAGCGATATCGCTGATTTGCGCGGCATCACGCGTCGTCACCACCACCCTCCAGCCACGCTGGATAATCTGCAAGGCAAGCTCCCTGCCAAATCCGGTCGAACAGCCGGTAATGAACCATACAGGGGTATCGGTTTCACTCATAAATTCAACTCCGGAAATTATATGTTCGTGAATGGTCTCCCCGGCTGGCAGCGTGGCCAAACCAGGACAAGCGTTATTTAGGGTGCAACCTCCGCGTTGATAGGGGCAATCCGGCATAAACTGATGATGCCATGATTGCTCAACCGTTAAATTTTACGGTCAATACTCTTTCAAGCCCGCGAAAGTGCCAGCTTTAATCCAAAGAGAATGAAAACCCCGCCCGCCACGCGGTCCAGCAGGCTGATAATGCTGGGCTTGCGCAGCATACGGCTTAGCGGCGCGGCGGCAGCGATCAATATCGCGAACCAGATCATCACCAGAACCACATGAATCACCGCCAGAACAAACAAATCAACCGCCACATTCGCATGCGGCGGAATAAATTGCGGCAGAAACGTCACGTAGAACACGCCGATTTTCGGGTTGAGCAGATTGGTCAGCAAGCCGCGCTTCAAGGCCAGCATGCTGGCCTCCCGGTTCAGCCTTTCGCCATTTTCTTCCAAAACGCGCCTGGGCTGCCGAACCAGATTGACCCCTACCCAGAGCAGATAAACCGCCCCGGCATATTTCACGATCATATAGGCCAGCGGCGAGGTTTTCAGCAGCGCACCAAGCCCAAGCGCCACCGCCGCGCCCCAGATTAAACAGCCCATGCAGATGCCGATGGCCGCATATCGCGCCGGAATCTTGCCCCCGGACGCACAGGCCCGCAGCACCATCGCCGTATCCACCCCCGGCGTCAGCGTCAGCACCGCCGCCGCCGCAATGTAGGCCAGAAGCAGAGGCAGGCTGAAGGAGATCAGGGTTTCACCACCACGGCAATCACGATGATGATAAACAAGATCGTCGGCACTTCATTGGCGATACGGTAGAATTTCTCTGACTTGCGGTTAGCGTCGTTCAGAAAATCCCTGCGCCAGCGCGAGCATGCGCCATGGAAGCCGAACATCAGCACCAAAGCCGCAATCTTCACCCACCACCAGGCGGCATGCCAATTCACAGCACCCGGCGTAAACACCAGCAACAAACCGAAAATCAAAGTGCCGATCATCGCCGGGTTGATGATCTGCCGCAGCAAACGCCGCTCCATCACCTTGAAGCGCTCGGACTCAGCACTCCCTGACTTGACCTGGGAATGATACACGTAGAGGCGCGGCAAATAGAACATCCCCGCCATCCAGGCGGTAAAGCAGATGATATGCAGCGCCAGAAACCAATGGAAAAATGGCAGCAGACCAGGGAATGTCATACCAGAACTCCGAAGATCTCATCGAGTTTGCTGAAAATCGCCGTGGCACCTTCCGCCAGCAACGCCTCGCCATCGCCATGCGGGTCAAACCCATAACAGATCATGCCCGCCGCCACCGCACCACGCGTGCCAAGCCTGCTGTCTTCCAGAACGATGCAGCGTTCAGGCTCAATCTTCGCAGCAGCCGCAGCAGCCAAAAACACATCTGGGGCTGGTTTCGCCTTGCCGCCGCGCGCGATCACGCTGGCGGCGGAAACGCAGCGCCCATCGGTCAGTGCCGTCAGGCCAGTGCGGGAGAATTTCACCGCCATCTCGTCATCGGAAGAGTTGGAGGCCACGCGCCAATCAAACCCAAGCTCGGTCACCTTGCGCAGCATCTCATCCGCACCGGGAATCAACACCGCTTCCTCTCCAGCGCCAGAATCAGCTTCTCAGCCATGGCGCGCCGCCACCCGGCAGGCAAGGCGCGGTTCAGCTGGGCTTCAATCATCGGCTGCATGTCGCCGATATTCATGCCGACAAAGCGGCTCATCGCCTCATCCGCATCCATCTCCCAGCCGAGCACGGTCATCTCCTGCGCCACCAGGCGGGAGGCAACCCGTTCACTGTCGATCAGCACGCCATCGCAGTCGAAAATAATCAAATCAGGGCGCAATTTTCGTCTCCCAGGGGCAGTCCTTGTGCGCGCCGCAAGCCTGCCCGCCCCGGCATAATCCCGGCTGCCCGGCCCGGCGCACCAGCCCGGCCACGGCGCGGATGAAATCCGGGTCGTCATTGGCCACCCGCGCGCGCACATAAACCGGCACGCCCGCTTGTTCGGCCAGATGCCGGTTTTCGATATCCAGCTCCACCAAGGTCTCGATATGGTCCGACACGAAGGCAATGGGCACCACCACCAAGCCCACGCCGTCTTTTCCGGCCTGGGTAATGGCGTCGATGGTGCTGGGTTCCAGCCATTTTTGCGGCGTGGCGCGGGATTGGTAACACACCTGCGACTGCACCCCGGTATTGGCCAGATGCACCATCACGGCCTTGGCCGTCGCTTCCACCTGCGCCTGATACGGATCCCCGGCCGTCACAATGCTCTCCGGCAACCCATGGGCGGAGAACAGCACGCGCAGAGGCAGGCCCGGCTTCTTCGCCATGGCATCCTCTATCGCCTCACGCACCATGGCGGCGGTGGCGGCCACATAGGCGGGGTCATCGTACCAGCAGCACAGGGTGGTAACCGGCGTCACCAGCCCGGCATCAGCCGCCGCTTCGCGCCAATCGGTCAGGGATGAACCGGTGGTGGTGGTGGAAAATTGCGGATAAAGCGGCAGCAGCAAAACCCTGTCCGGCGCCCAGGCCTTCACCTCCCGCACCGTCTCCCGCGCGAAAGGGTGCCAATAGCGCATGGCGATGAAACAGCGATACTCCGGCCCCAACACCGCCTCCAGCGCCCGGCCCTGCGCCTGCGTCAGCTCCAGCAGCGGGGATTTTCCGCCCATCAACTGGTAATTTTCCGCCGCCGCCTTGGCCGAGGAATTCTCGATCAGCCGTGAGAGCCAAACCCTGATGAACCAGGGGGCGCGGATGATCGCCTTGTCGGAAAACAGATTGACCCGGAAGGGTTTGATCGTATCCGGCCCATCCGGCCCGCCAAGATTGAACAGGACGATCGCCGTCCTCATCCGTTTTGCCTCACCAATTCCACCAGACGTGACACATGCGCCTCCGGTACGTCCGGCGTGATGCCATGACCCAGATTGAGGATATGGGGGTGCCCGCGAACTTCGTCCAGGAGGGCTCTCACGCCCTCCTCCAGTGCCGTCCCGCCCAATTTCAGTAGCAGCGGGTCCAGATTGCCCTGAAACACCGTCCCAGCCGGGCAGGCGGCCCGCGCGGCCGCGATATTGGTCACCGTGTCCAGCCCGATCGCATCCACACCCGCGCCACGCGCATATTCGCCCAGCATCAGCCCGGCCAGGCGCGGAAACCCGATGATTTTCAGCCCTTCATGACGCTTTTTCAGCGCCGCGCAGATCCGGCGGTTCGGCTCGATGACAAATTCCCGGAACTGCGCGGGCGGGAAAATCCCGGCCCAGCTCTCGAACAGCATCACGCAATCCGCCCCGGCAGCAACCTGGGCGGATAGATACTCAATCGTCGCCTCGGTCAGAACCTCCAAAACCTGCCGGACAAAGTCCGGCTTCTCATAAGCCAGCTGACGGGTCCGGGGAAAACTGCCTCCGCCCTCGCCATCCAGCATGTAGCAGGCCACGGTGGCCGGCCCACCGGCAAAGCCAATCAGCGCCGTGTCCTTGGGCAAAGACCCTCGCAACCGGCTCACCGTCTCGATCACCGGGGCATAAATCCCCGCCGCGCGGCCTGGTTGCAGGGTGTTGATATCTTCCAGAGGCGGCATGCGCGGGCCTTCGCCTTCGGCAAAGCGCAATCCCTGCCCCAGCGCCATCGGCAGGATCAAAATATCGGAGAACAAAATCGCCGCGTCGAACCCGAATTTCCGGATGGGTTGCAGCGTGACTTCCTCAGCCAGGGCCGGATTCAGGCAGAGCGAGATGAAATCCCCGGCTTGAGCCCGCACGGCACGGTATTCCGGCAAATAACGTCCGGCCTGGCGCATGAGCCAGAGTGGAGGCGGCCAAACCTCTCTTCCTTCCAGGACATCACGGAATTTCATGCCCACCGCCTAAACCTAATCCCTTTTTTTTTAAAGGGAGGGTAGGGGGATTGGTACCCTGTGGAAAACGGGGGTTAACCCTCTTCATCAGCAAATCCACAAACTTATCCACAGCAAGAAACCAACGGTAAAGCGCTGATTTTTAGATATCCACCCCAGTTACCCACAGCTTGCACACAGAGCTGTCCGAATTCATCCACTGTGCCTGGTTTTCGCCAGTTATCCCCGTCATCCGAAAATTTGGGCGGGCAAATCAAAGTTATCCACGCTATGAACCGAATTATGGACAGCGATAAGCTCAATATACATCTGATATCCGACGCGACTGGGGATACTTTGACCTCACTGGCGCGTGCTGCCGTGGCGCAGTTCGACGAGGAGCAGGTTTCCTATCATCGCTGGTCGCTTATCCGCTCGCGTTTGCAGCTTCACAGGGTGATGGAGGGCATAGAGGCCGAGCCCGGCCCGGTGCTTTGCTCGCTGGTTGAGGACGCGCTGCGCCACGAGCTGGATGCCGCCTGCGCGCGGCTCGGCGTGCCGCTTTTGCACGTTCTGGACCCGGTTCTGGAAATGCTGCAGTCCCATTTCGGCGCCCCCGCCAAGCACAAGCCCGGCCGGCAATATGTGCTGGATGCCGATTATTTCCGCCGGATCGACGCCATGCATTTCGTCATTTCCCATGATGACGGGCAGGCCAATCGCGGTATTGGCGATGCGGATGTGGTGCTGGTCGGCGTTTCCCGCTCCTCCAAAACCCCCACCTGCTTTTATCTCGCCAATCGCGGCATCAAGGCGCTGAATGTACCTTTGGTGCCGGGCATCGCTCTGCCGCGGGAGCTTGAAAACCCGCCTTGCCCGGTGATCGGCCTGACCATCGACCCGAGATCATTAATCGACATCCGCCGCCACCGGCTCAAGCTTATTGGCTCCAATGAGCTGTTCGGCCGTGCCGACACTTCCGATTACGTGGATCATGAATTGGTGGAGAAGGAACTGATCTGGGCCCGGCGGCTGTGCAATGAGCGCGGCTGGCCGAGCATTGATGTGACCAGGCGTTCCATTGAGGAAACCTCCGCCACGGTTCTCAAGCTCATGGATAATTGGCACGCCAAGCGTGTGGCCGGCGCGGCTTCGGGCGGCTGAGCCGGGTTTGCGTGCCGGGAAAGGCGTTTATATAGGACGTATCATTTCCCGGAGTGTTCGTTCATGGATCTTGGCCTTAAATCCCGTACCGCTTTGGTCTGTGCCGCCAGTGCCGGGCTTGGCCGCGCAAGCGCCCTGGCCTTGGCGCGGGAGGGTGTGGTGGTGACCATTACCGGCCGCGACGCGGAGAAACTGGAAAAAACGGCGAAGGAGCTGCGCGAGCTCACCGGCGCCACCATTCTCACCGCCGCCGGGGATATTACCACGCAAGCAGGCCGCGAAGCCGCCCTTTCCGTCTGCCCGAACCCTGATATTCTGGTGAATAATGCCGGTGGCCCGCCGCCCGGCGATTTCCGGGATTTTTCTGAGGCTGACTGGCAGGCGGCGTTGAACGCCAATCTGCTCACGCCCATCGCGCTCATCAAAGCGACGGTGGATGGCATGATCGCCCGGAAATTCGGGCGTATTGTGAATATCACCTCCGGTTCGGTGAAATCGCCGATTTCCAATCTGGCTCTGTCCAACACCGCGCGTACGGGTCTCACAGGTTTTGTCGCCGGGCTGTCGCGCCAGGTGGCGAAGCATAATGTGACGATTAATAATCTGCTCCCCGGCCCGTTTGACACGGACCGCCTGCGCAAAACCGCCGAGGGCGCGGCCAAGGCGTCGGGCCGTAGCGTGGAAGAGGAAATCGCCCATCGCGCTGCCGCCAACCCGGCCGGGCGGGTGGGCGAGCCGGATGAATTCGGTGCGGCCTGCGCGTTTTTGTGCTCGGCCCATGCGGGTTACATCGTCGGCCAGAATATTCTGCTTGATGGCGGCGCGTTTAATTCCACGATGTAAGGCGCTTTTGCCCATCTACGGCACGGGCCAAAAGGTCCAAAAGTTTTTTGCGCCGCTTTTTTTCAAAAAAGCGGCTTTCTTTCCCTTCTTTCCCACCCTTGGCGCGGCCTGTGCCCAAGGATAAACAGGCGCACCATGTCTGAGACCGAACCCACGCGTTACAATTTTTCCGAAGCTGAGCCGCATTGGCAGGCACAATGGGAGAGCCAAGGCTGCTTCCGGGCGGAGGATGTCCCCACCAACGGCCAGCCCAAATATTATGTGCTGGAGATGTTCCCCTACCCGTCGGGGAAAATCCATATGGGCCATGTGCGCAATTACACGCTGGGCGATGTGGTGGCGCGCTATAAGCGGGCCCAGGGTTTTTCGGTCCTGCACCCGATGGGCTGGGACGCGTTCGGCCTTCCGGCTGAAAACGCAGCCCGCGAAAACAAGGCCAATCCGGCGGATTGGACCTATAAAAACATCGCCAATATGCGCGCCGAGCTGCAGCGCATGGGTTTCTCGCTCGACTGGTCGCGCGAATTCGCCACCTGCGACCCTTCTTATTATGGCCAGCAGCAGAAATTGTTCCTGGATTTCTGGAAGGCCGGGCTGGTTGAGCGGCGCGATGCCAGCGTGAACTGGGACCCGGTGGACATGACCGTGCTCGCCAATGAGCAGGTGATCGACGGGCGCGGCTGGCGCTCGGGCGCGCTGGTGGAGAAGAAAAAACTCTCCCAATGGTTCCTGAAAATCACGGATTTCGCGCCGGAGCTGCTGGACGGGCTGAACAGCCTGGAGCGCTGGCCTGAGCGTGTGAAGCTGATGCAGGAGAACTGGATCGGCCATTCCCAGGGCGCGGACGTGACGTTCAAGCTGGCCAGCCCGGTTGGCGGCGCGGACAGCGTGACCGTTTATACCACCCGGCCGGATACTTTGTTCGGCATGTCCTTCCTCGCCATCGCGGCGGAGCATCCCATCGCCAAGGCGGTGGCGGAAACCAACGCCGAGGCCGCCGCCTTCATCGCGGAATGCGCCAGTCAAGGTACGTCGGAAGCCGTGATCGAGGCCGCCGAGAAGCACGGTTTCAACACCGGTATCGAGGTGATCAACCCCTTCACCGGCAAGAGCCACCCGGTCTGGATCGCGAATTTCGTGCTGATGGAATATGGCACGGGCGCGATTTTCGGCTGCCCCTGCGGTGACCAGCGCGACTTGGAATTCGCCCGGAAATATGGGCTTCCCGTGCCGGTCGTCGTCTCGCCTGAGAAGGATTCCGTGCCGGAAATCGGCAACAAGGCGCTGGATGGCGATGGGTTCATCGTCAATTCCGGCTTCCTCACCGGGCTTTCCACCAAGGAGGCCAAGCCCCGCGCCATTGAGGAGCTGGAAAAGCTCGGCGTCGGCAAGGCGGTGCAGAATTGGCGCCTGCGCGATTGGGGTATTTCCCGCCAGCGCTATTGGGGCTGCCCGATCCCGGTCATCCATTGCGAGGAATGCGGCCCGCTTCCGGTGCCGGCGGACCAGCTTCCCGTCACCCTGCCCGCGGACGTGACGTTCGAGCGGCCCGGCAACCCGCTGGACCATCATCCCACCTGGCGCACATGTGAATTGCCCGGCCTGCGGCAAGGCTGCTACGCGCGAGACGGACACGTTCGACACGTTTATCGACAGCTCCTGGTATTTCGCCCGTTTCACTGCCCCGCAGGCGGAAACGCCGACCAATCTGGACGCGGTAAATCACTGGCTGCCGGTGGACCAATATGTGGGCGGCATCGAGCATGCGATTTTGCATCTGCTCTATGCCCGCTTCTTTACCCGCGCCATGCACAAGACCGGCCATCTGGCATTGGACGAACCCTTTGCGGGCCTGTTCACCCAGGGCATGGTCACGCATGAATCTTACAAGGATGAAGGCCGGAAGCTGGCTTTATCCGGACGAGATCATCCGCACCGCCGAGGGCGCGACGCTGAAATCCACAGGCGCGCCGGTTACGGTCGGGCGTGTGGAGAAAATGTCCAAATCCAAGCGCAACACGGTGGATCCGGGTGCGATTGTCGAGCGCTTCGGCGCGGATACGGCGCGCTGGTTCGTGCTCTCCGACAATCCGCCAGAGCGCGATGTGGAATGGACGGAAAATGGCGTGCAGGGGTCTTTCCGCTTCCTGCAGCGCCTCGCCCGCGTGGGTGAGGAGATTGCCAAATCCGGTTCCGTTGCGGTGGAAAGCTACGGCTCCGAGGCGAAAAAACTGCGCCAGCTGACCCACCGTTCAATTGAGGCGGTGACCGCAGGCGCTGGAAAGCTTCGCCTTCAATCTCGCCGTGGCGCGGCTTTATGAATTGCTGAACGCCCTGGCCGCCCCGGCCGAGACGCCGGACATGCAGGCGGCGCGGTTTGAGGGCGCGGAAATTCTGGTGCGGCTGGCCGCCCCGATGATTCCGCATCTGGCCGAGCATCTCTTCGCCAAGTTGCGCCCCGGTGTGGGCTTGGCGGCCCAGCAGCCCTGGCCGAAGGCGGACCCGGCTTTGCTGGTGGTGGATGAGCTGACCGTGGCGGTGCAGGTGAATGGCAAGCTGCGCGGCACCATTCTGGTTCCGGCTGGGGCCTGTGAGAATGTGGCGATCCCGCTTGCCAAGGAGGCTGTAGCCAGCGCAATAGGGACACAGACCATCGTCAAGCAGATCTATGTTCCAGGCAGGATCGTGAATTTTGTCGTTAAGCCGTAAACCCCTCGCCGCTCTCGCCCTGCTCGCTCTCTCCGGCTGCGGCTTCACGCCGCTTTATGGCGGGGAGCAAGGTGCTGTCGCCAGCGCCGGGCTGGAAGCGGTTAACGTGCAGAATATCCCTGAGCGCACGGGCCAGATGCTGCGCCTGGACCTGGAACAGCAGCTCCATGCTGGCGGCCAGCCGATGACGGAGCTTTATGCCCTCTCGGTCAATTACGGTATCGGCCAGACTGGCGAGGGTGTTCAGGCTGACAGCTCCATCAGCCGCATGCGCTTCAATGCCAATGCCACCTGGAGGCTGACCCCCATCGGCAATCCGTCGGTCACGCTGGCTTCCGGCAACGCCACGGCGATGGACGCCATGAACATCATCGACCAGCAATATTTCGCCTCCAACCTGGAGACGGATACGGTGAACCAGCAGCTTTCCGATCAGATTGCCCAGCAGATCACCATCCAGCTCGCTGCCTGGTTCCGCGCTCACCCTAATTCATGAAGCTGGATGCGGGCCGGGTTGATGCTTTTCTAAAGGCGCCATCGGCCCCCGTGGTTTTGCTGCACGGGCCGGATGGCGGGCTGGTGGCGGAGCGCGGGCTGGCCCTGGCCTGTTCGGTCGCGGGGGCGATGGCCGACCCGTTCCGGTTTGCTGAACTCTCCAACCCATCTCCGGATACGCTGCTGGCGGAAGCCTCAGCGGCCTCGCTAACCGGTGGCCAGCGTGTGGTGCGGGTGCGCGATGCCCATGAGCCGCTGGTCAAGACGTTAGAAACTCTAACAAAAACGCCGCCGGATGCGCTGGTGATCCTGGAGGCGGGCGAGCTGACGCCAAAATCCAAACTCCGGGCTTTGGCTGAGAAATCTCCAGGCATCGCCAGCATCGCCTGCTATGCCATCGATAATGCCAGGCTGCCGCAAGTGATCACCGCGCGGTTGCGGGCGCAGGGTGTGGCTATCGACCAGGATGCGGCGGCCTGGGCGGCGCAGAATCTCACCGGGCGAGGAAGGCCCGCTGGGTCAGGCCTTGGAGGTTCTGACACTTTATGCCGGAGACGCGAAATCGCTGTCCCTGGCGGATGTGTCCTCAATTCTTGCCGATGGCGGCGATACATCCATGAACGACGCCATCGATTCCGCCCTGACCGGAGACCCCGCCGCGACGGACAAGGCGCTTTCCTTGGCTTATGAGGAAGGCGCTTCGCCGGTCGGGCTGATCCGCGTTCTTCTGTCGGAGCTTTTACGCCTGCGCGTGGCTGCCGGGGTAATGGCGGAGGGGGCCTCGGCCCAGGAAGCCATGGCGGGGATGCGTCCGCCGGTGTTTTTCAAACGCCAGCCGGTTGTGCAGAAAATGCTGCGGTTCTGGCCCCTGCCCGCCTTGGATCAGGCGCTTGCTGCCGCGTTGACGGCGGAAACAGCTTGCAAGACCACGCGCGTTCCCGAGCATGATTATTGCCGCCAGACGATGCTGGCGCTGGCGACGCGCGCGCGCAGCGCCGCCAGGCAGTGATATAGGGTCTAAAACTCGTCCCAATCGTCTTCCAAGGCAGGCATTTTCTTGAAGCTGCCGGTCAAGCTACCGCTGCTTTTCACAGAAACAGCCAGAGCCGGGGCGTGATTTACCGCTTTGCCTGCCGGTTTTGGCAGCGCCGTGGGGCGTTGCAAACCGATATTGAACCGGCCGATCAGCGCCTCCAGCGTTCCGGCTTCGGATGACAAAGCGTGGCTAGCGGCGGTGGTTTCCTCCACCATCGCGGCGTTCTGCTGGGTCATCTGGTCCATCTGGCTCATCGCCGCGTTCACCTCCGCCAGCCCGGCGGCCTGCACATTGGCGGAATGGGCGATCTCCCCCACCATTTTGTTCAGTGCGCCGACCTGTTCGACGATCCTCTCCAAGGCTGTGCCGGTCTCGCCCACCAGCCGCACCCCGGCCTCAACCTGCGCGCCGGAGGTTGAGATCAGGGCTTTGATCTCCTTCGCGGCCTCGGCCGAGCGCTGGGCCAAAGCCCGAACCTCGGTGGCGACCACGGCAAATCCGCGCCCGGCATCGCCTGCGCGGGCGGCCTCCACCCCGGCATTCAACGCCAGCAGGTTGGTCTGGAACGCAATCTCGTCGATCACGCCGATAATGTTGCCGATCTGGCGAGAGGAAGTCTCGATCTCACCCATGGCGTTGACGGCTTCGCGCATCACGGCACCGGAGCGGGCGGCATCGTCATGCGTATTGTTCACCACTTTCAGCACATCCTCAGCGCTTGTGGCTGTCTGCTTCACGGTGCCGGTTACGCTGCCAAGGGCCGCCACGGTTTCTTCAAGGGCGGCGGCCTGGCGTTCGGTACGTTTGGCGAGATCGTCAGCCGCTTGCATCATTTCCGCCGCGCCATTGCGTACGCCGGAGGAATTATGGCCGATGGACTGCATCGTCTCCTGCAATTGCGCCAGGGCCGCGTTGAAATCGGCCCTCAATTTCTCATAGGCGGTGGGGAATGCCTTATCGAGCCGGGAGATAAGGTCGCCGCTTGCCAGCTTGCCCAGCCCGGTGCCGAGCTGTGTTACCATCTCGGCCTGTTCGGCGGCATGGCGCGCTTCTTCCTGCTCATGCGCGATGCGCTGCGCCTCGGCGGCGCGGCGGGTGGCCTCGGCGTCAGCCTCCAGCTGGCGTTTCTGCACGGCGTTTTCCCGGAAGCTGGCTAGAGCTTCGGCCATGGTGCCGATCTCGTCCGTGCGGTCCTCACTGGGGATACGGGTTTCCAGATCACCCTTCGCGAGCCTGGACATGGCGTGGCTGAGCCCGTGCAGCATGCCGGAAATCTGCCTGCGGGAGGCGAACACTGCCAGCAGATAAAGGGCCAGAAGCGGGATGAAGATGGCCGCCAATGTTTCGATATCGTTGGTCATGTCGGCATAGACATCGTCAATGTAGTCACCGGCACCGATGACCCAGCCCCATTCCGGCACCGCGATCATGGCGCTCAATTTCGGCTCGGGCGCGCTGCCTGGAGTGGGAGGAAATTTATAATTCTGGAAGAAAATCTTGCCGGCCCGGGCAGCTTGGATCATGGCCGGCAGGAAGATTTTGCCGTTCGCGTCCGGCACATTCATTTCATTTACGCCGAGCATGGATTTGTTTGGGTGGGCGATCGTCACGCCATCATTGTTGTAGACAAAAATATAATTGCCTCCATGATAGCGAACGGCGCCGATGGCTGTGAGCGCGGCCTGTTGGGCGGCCGCGGTCGTCATCGCGCCGCTTTGTGCCTGGGCCACGTAATATTCCGCAATGGAGTGCCCGGCTTGATCCATTCCCAGGATCTGGTCTTTCTTCGCATTGATCTCCAGCCGGTATGATTGGCGTGTAGAGAAGAGTGTGCCCGTGACCATCAGTCCGAGGGCGAAAAGAAACAGCAGGTTGAATTGCCAGGTGATCGATAGCCGGCGGAGAAAACTCATTTGGGGTTCCTTACATCCACAATGGACCGCCGCCATGTGGGCGCGACGCGTGGGGGAGAATGAAGGAAACCCTATAACGTCCAGTTAATCGCGGGACGGGTTTGGATGTTCCACGTGGAACATCCAAACCGTGACGTGGTTTGATGAAGGCCGATGTTCCACGTGGAACATCGGTACGGTTAGCTGTTCAGTATCGCCAGCAGGGAATCGAGCTGGTCGAGATCGGCGTAGTTCAGGATCAGAGCGCCGCCCTTGCCGTTGAACTTGACCTCAGCCTTCAGTCCCAGCCGCTCGGAGAGGCTCTCGGCCAGGGCGGCGATTTCGCCATCTTGATGCTCGCGTGGCATGCGGGTGGCTTCCTGCGGGCTGATGGAGCGCCCGGTATTTTTCACCAAGGCTTCCGTCTGCCGCACGGAGAGGCCGCGTTTCACCACATCCGCCGCCGCCTTCACCGGGTCTGGGTGCGTCAACAGCGCCTTGGCGTGGCCGGTGGTGATTTGGCCTTCGCGCAGCAGCACCTGTACGGGGCGGGGTAGTTGCAAAATCCGCATGACATTGGTGATGTGGCTGCGGGACTTGCCGACGGCCTCACCCAACTTGTCGTGGCTGAGTTTGAACTCTTCGGTCAGGCGTTTATAGCCTTCGGCCTCTTCCACCGCGTTCAGGTTTTCTCGCTGGAGATTTTCAACGAGCCCAGCGGCCATGGCGTCCGCATCCGTCAGCTCACGCACCAGCACCGGCACCTCATGCAGTTGGGCGCGTTGGGAGGCGCGCCAGCGGCGTTCCCCGGCGATGATTTGGTAATGGCCCGCGACGCCCGGTTTGGGCCGCACCAGCAAAGGTTGCAGGATGCCGCGCTGGGCGATGGAATCCGCCAGCTCTTGCAGCGCATCCTCATCCATCTCTTGCCGGGGCTGGAAGGGGCTTGGCTCCAGCAGATCAACCGCCAGATGCTGTACGCCTATAGCCGAGACGCCGGCGGGTACCGCAGCCTCACCCAGTAATGCCGCCAATCCCCGGCCCAGGGGTTTGCGAGGTTCCTTCCCGCTCATGCAAATTCCTTTCGTCCACGCGCCCGGCGCAAAAATTCCGCTGCCAGGGCGAGGTAAGCCTGCGCCCCGGTTGAGCGGAAATCATAAAGCAGGACTGGAATCCCGTGGCTAGGGGCTTCGGTGATGCGAATGTTGCGGGGAATCGCGGTTTCGAAAACTTTGTCCCTGAAATAGGTGCGAACATCGCCGCTCACCTGTTCGGAGAGGTTGTTGCGCTTGTCCGTCATGGTCAGCACGATACCCTCGATCGTCAGCTTCGGATTCAGGCTGCGCTTGACCATATCGACCGAGCGCATGAGCTGGGAGATGCCCTCGAGCGCGAAGAATTCCGCCTGCAGGGGCACCAGCACGGCATCCGCCGCCACCAGGGCGTTGAGGGTGAGAAGCGCCAAGCCGGGCGGGCAGTCGATAAAGATGATATCCGCGTCGCAGCCCTGGTCGAGCGCGTCGCGGAGCATGAACTCCCGGCGCTCCTGCTGGCCGAATTCAAGGTCCGCGCCGATCAGGTCCGCCACGGCGGGGACGATGGAGAGGTTGTCCACATTCGCGGGCATGATCGCGTCCGCCAGAGTGGCTTCTCCCGCCAGCAGCGCGTAGCTGCCGCCATTGCGGGCCTCATGCTCGATGCCAAGCCCGGTGGAGGCATTGCCCTGCGGGTCGATATCGACCAGCAGAACTTTCAAACCTCCCACGGCTAGTGCCGCGGCGAGATTAATGGCGGTGGTGGTTTTGCCCACACCGCCCTTCTGGTTGGCGATGGCGATGACGCGCGGTTTTTTATGCGGGTCCGGCATGTCGGATCTGGCTCACTTTCAGGATGCAGCTTTCACCCCATGCGGGGGCGGCTAGACGCTCGGTTTCCATGTGCCAGAGGGGGGTTGCGGCCGTCAATTCGGCCTCCACGCCACGGCCCTTCGGGAACAGGCAAAAACCGCCGGGGCTTAGCAAAGGTGCTGCCAGGCCCAGCAGTTTTTCCAAGGGCGCCAAGGCTCGGGCGGTGATGAGCGGAGCGGGTGGGACGGGTGCGGCCTCGATCCGGCAATTGTGAATTTTTGCGGGAGCGCCGGTTTGGCGGGCGGCTTCCATCAGAAAGGCGGCTTTGCGGGCGTCCAATTCTATAAGGTCGAACGGAATCCCGGTGGCGATGCAGAGCACCAGGCCGGGGAAACCTGCGCCGGAGCCGAGATCGATGGCGCGGGCTGTGTCCTTGGGGATGAAGGGCAGCAGGCGCAGCGAATCCTCCACATGCCGGTCCCAGATATGGTCGAGGTCGGATTTGGAGACGAGGTTGATCTTCGGCGACCATTTGAGCACGAGCGCCGCGAAATCCTTCAGTTTGGCTTCGGTCACGCGGCGCGGCTTCCTTTTCTGATGGCGCCGAATATGGCGCCCAGGGCGGCGGGGGTCATGGCTTCGATACGTCCGGCGGCGGCGAGGTTTTGCGGGCGGGTGCGCTCCAGCTTCTCGCGCAGCTCGGCGGAAAGGCCGCCGACCAGGGCGTAGTTGAAATCGGCGGGGATTTTCACCGCTTCATCCTTTTCGCGGGCTTTGATCTCTGAGGTCTGGCGGGTGAGATAGCCGGCATAAAGCTGGTCGGCGCGCAGAATTTGCGCGGCCCTGCCCTCGCCTTCGGGCTTGCCGTTGAAGGCGGCGATTTCGGCTTGCAGCGCGGCGAAATTTTCGGCGCGTTCGGTGCCCACACAGCCCCAGTCCTGGCCTTTGGGTGTGAGGCGCAGCTCGGCATTGTCGGCGCGCAGAAGCAGGCGGTATTCGGCGCGGGAGGTGAACATGCGGTAGGGTTCGGTGACGCCCTGGGTGACCAGATCGTCGATCAGCACGCCGATATAGGCCTCCGACCGGGCGAGTGTGGCCGGTTCCGCGCCCCCTGCCCTGCGCGCGGCATTCAGCCCTGCGATCAGCCCTTGTGCGCCGGCTTCCTCGTAGCCGGTGGTGCCGTTGATCTGCCCGGCGAGGAAAAGTCCAGGCAGGGCCTTCAAGTTTAGAGAATGGTCGAGGGCGCGCGGGTCGACATAATCATATTCCACGGCGTAGCCAGGGCGCAGGATTTGCGCGTGTTCAAGGCCGGGGATGGTGCGGATCATCGCCTGCTGCACGTCCAGCGGCAAGGAGGTGGAGATGCCGTTGGGGTAGATGGTGTCGTCATCCAGCCCTTCCGGCTCCAGGAAGATCTGGTGGCCGGGTTTTTCGGAGAAGCGCACCACCTTGTCCTCGATGGAGGGGCAGTAGCGCGGGCCGCGTCCGGCGATGTTGCCGCCGTAAACCGCTGATTTATGGATGTTTTCTCGGATGACCGCGTGCGTGGCCTCGGTGGTGGAGGTGATGCGGCAGGAGATTTGCGGGTTGGTGACGCGCGCCGTGAGGGATGAGAATGGCTCGGGCGGGTTTTCGCCTTTGTCTTCCGGCAGGCTGTTCCAATCGATGCTGGATTTGGCCAGCCGCGCCGGGGTGCCGGTTTTGAGGCGGCCCAAAGGCAGGTTGAGGCGGTGAAGATCCTCGGCCAAGCTGCGGGAGGGGGCGTCGCCAATGCGGCCGCCGGGCTGCATGTCAGTGCCGAAATGCAGGATGCCGTTGAGGAACGTGCCGGTGGTGAGCACGGCGGCGGCGCAGGAGATGGTTTTGCCGGAGGCGAGGCGCACGCCGGTGAGCTGGCCGTTTGTGGCTTCAAGCCCGGCGGCTTCATCTTCCAGGATGGTGAGGTTTTGCTGCGCCGCCAGCAGTGCCTGGATGGCGTTGCGGTAGAGTTTACGGTCCGCCTGGGCGCGCGGGCCGCGCACAGCCGGGCCCTTGCCGCGGTTGAGCAGTTTGAAATGGATGCAGGCGGCGTCTGCGGCTTTGCCCATTAGGCCGTCCAGCGCGTCGATCTCGCGGACCAGATGGCCCTTGCCGATGCCGCCGATGGCCGGGTTGCAGGACATCTCCCCCAGCCGGGCCGCGCTTTGCGTGACCAGCAGGGTGCGCGCCCCGTAACGCGCGGCAGCGGCGGCGGCTTCGGTTCCCGCGTGGCCGCCGCCAATGACGATGACATCGTACTTCATGCCGGGGGTTTAGCGAGTTTGCCGGAAAAACACCAAGGGTTTCAAGAACTGGCAAGACGTTTCGATTTCGGTGTTAATGAACGCCGCTCGCGAAAACGTGACCTTGCCTTGAATGAAGGGGGGCTGAACTTTATTGTGGGCATAGCTTTAAAGATCACATTTCGGGCGGTTTACCCATTTGAACCGTTTGTGAGGTTACCTATATTCCTACGGGGAGTGAGGAGTTTTGGCGAAGTGAAGCAGATGTTGAGCGGAGGGCAAAGGCAGACATGTGCCGACACCGCGCCGGCACGCCCTGTCGTCGATTGCGGAGACCTTCCATTTTTGATCAAGCGGGATGGAACCTGGCTTTATAAAGGCAGCCCGATTAGCCGTAAGGCGATGATATGCTTGTTTTCAACCGTGCTGACGCGCGAGGAGGACGGGAAATATATTCTGGAGACGCCCGTTGAGCGCGGGCGTATTGAGGTTGAGGATGCGCCTTTCGTGGCCGTGGAGCTGGAATGGACCGGCCACGGGAGGGATCAGGTTCTCTGCTTTCGCACCAATGTGGATGAATGCGTGGCCGCCGGGCCGGAGCACCCGATCCGAATCGCGCATGATTTGCTGAGTTGCGAGCCGACGCCCTATCTTCGCATCCGTGATGGCAAAGGCAAATTCCCGATCGAGGCGCGGATTAACCGTGCGACCTATTATGAGCTCGTGGCGCTGGCCGAGCCCGAGATGTTCCATGGCCGCAAGGCGATGGGCGTGTGGAGCAAGGGGAGTGTTTTTCCCGCTCGGCGATTTGCCGAATTACTGCCAGGACGTGGATTGATGCGTCTGGCGGTGCGGCGTGAAGGCGCAAACGCTGCGTCGCGCCTTTCCGGCGGGGCTGACTTATAAGAATCTGGAGCTGGGACGGTTGCGCCCGGCGGCGGTGCTGGTGGCGCTGGAGCCGGAACGGGGCGTCTGGCTGACAAGGCGCAGCACCCGCATGACGGACCATGCCGGGCAGGTTTCCTTTCCTGGCGGGAAAATCGAGGTATCAGATGTCTCGCCCGAAGCGGCGGCTTTGCGCGAGGCGCAGGAGGAGATTGGGCTTGACCCCGCGCAGGCGGAGATTCTCGGGCGGCTGAATGACCATGTCACCGGCACGGGGTTTCATATTGCGCCCGTGGTGGCGCTGCTGCCGGAAAACGTGACATTGCTGCCGGAGACGGAGGAGGTTGAGGAGCTATTTCCCCTGCCCTTTTCTGATCTGCTGAATCCCGATTATCCGATCCGGCGCAGGGCGGTTTGGCGCGGCGGGGAGCGGGAATTCTGGCTGTGGCCGCATGATGACCATGTGATCTGGGGTACGACGGCGGAGATATTGCGCAGGCTGGCGCTGCGGCTGCGGGAGGTTACGTGATCGAGCTGCCGGGCATGGAGAAAATGTGGGCGGCGCTGCCGGAGGCCAGGATGGTCGGCGGTGCGGTGCGCGACATGCTGGCCGGGCGCAAAGTGGCGGATGTGGATTTCGCCTCGCCCTTGACGCCGCAAGAGGTGATGGCCCGCGCGCGCGCGGCGGGGCTGAAGGCGGTGCCGACCGGGATTGAGCATGGCACGGTGACATTGGTGGCGGCGGGGCGCGGGTTTGAGGTGACGACGCTGCGCCGGGATGTGGAGACGGACGGGCGGCGCGCGCTGGTGGAATTCACCGATGACTGGCGCGAGGATGCGGCGCGGCGGGATTTCACGATCAATGCGATGTCCTGCACCCGCGAGGGCGAGATTTTCGATTATTTTGGCGGGCGGGACGATTTGCAGGCCGGGATTGTGCGGTTCGTGGGGGATGCGCGGCTGCGGATCGCGGAGGATTATCTGCGCGTTTTGCGGTTTTTCCGGTTTTTTGCGCGCTATGGGCAAGGCGGGCCGGATGCGGCGGCGGTTTCAGCCATTGCGGCGGGGCGCGAGGGTTTGCGTGGGCTTTCGGCGGAGCGCGTGTGGAGCGAGGTGAAGAAGATTCTCGCCGCGCCCGAGCCGCTGGCGGCCGTGGCGCTGATGGAAAAGACCGGTGTGCTGGAGATTGTGCTGCCGGGGGCGAGGCCGGAGGCGCTGGCGGCGCTGCTGGCACGCGGGGCGCCGGTTGAGGCGCTTCTGAGGGTGGCGGCGTTGACGGATGAGGATTTGGCGGCGCGGTTGAAATTGAGCGGGGCCGAGGCGGAGACATTGGCGAGCTGGCGCGTGCCTTTGGTGCTGAAGCCGGAGGATGATGACGCGGCGCTGCGCCGGGCACTGGCGGATGTGCCGGTTGAGGCGCTGATTGGCCGGATTTGGTTGCAGGGCGGCGAAGGGCCGGGCTGGGCGGCGCTTAGAGCGCGCCTGGCCGGCATGGAGCGGCCGGTGTTTGCGTTGCAGGGGCGGGATTTGGCGGCGCTGGGTATAGCGGCGGGGCCGCGGATGGGGGAGATTTTGGCCGCCGTGCGCCGCTGGTGGATGGAGGGTGGCTGCGTGGCGGATAAGGCGGCCTGTTTGGCGCTGGTGAGGGATTTGGCAGGTTATTAGATCAATATGCGTTAAATTGAACCGCCTGATTCGATCTAACACATGAAATTGATCGCTTGAGAAACGTGGTGTTTGCCGTTGGGTCAGACGGCGATGCGCACACCGAGTTCGACCACGCGGTCTGACGGAATGCGGAAGAATTCCGTGGCGGTGATGGCGTTGCGGGACATGTACAGGAACAGCCAGCGGCGGATGAAGCGCATCTTGGGCACCGAGGCCGGGACCACGGTTTCGCGCCCGAGGAAATAGCTGGTCTGCATCGGTTTGAACTCGATGCCCAGGCTGTTCAGGCTCTCCAGCGCGCGGGGGACGTTCGGGCTTTCCATGAAGCCGTAATAGAGCGTGACCTTATAGATGCCCGGCGCGGCGGTCTCGACGTTCACGCGCTCGCCCTGCGGGGCCTGTGGCACATCCAGATTGCGGACGGTGACGAAGAACACCTGCTCGTGCAGCACCTTGTTGTGCTTGAGGTTATGCAGCAGCGCGTTGGGCACGAAATCGAGATTGCCGGTGAGGAAGACCGCCGTGCCCGGCACGCGCACGATGCGCGATTGCGGCAGGCGGGCCAGGAAGGTGGACAGCGGCAGACTGTCCTGCATCCAGCGGGCCACGATGAGCGAGCGGCCGCGCCGCCAGGTGGTCATGATGAGGATGATGGAGAGGCCGATGGCGAGAGGGACCCAGCCGCCTTCGAACGATCTTGAGCGAGTTGGCGGCGAAGAAGGCGAAATCCACGATGCCGATGGCGCCAAACAAGGCGATGGTGGCCGCGCGGGACCAGTTGAATTGACGCCGGTAGACGAAGGCGGCCAGCGTGTTGTCGCACAGGAAGGTGCCGGTGACGGCAATGCCGTAGGCAGAGGCCAGAGCGGAGGAGGATTTGAAGGTAAGCACCAGCAGCAGCACGCCGATGGCGAGGATGGCGTTGATCTGGGGCACGTAGATCTGCCCATGTTCCATTTCGCTGGTGTGGCGGATCTCCATGCGCGGTAGCAGGCCGAGTTGCACGCACATGCGCGACACCGAGAAAGCGCCGGTGATGACGGCCTGGCTGGCGATGACCGTGGCCAGGGTGGCGAGCAAGATCAGAGGTAACTGCAGCGCGTGGGGGGCCAGGTTGTAGAAGGGATTGTCCGCCGCCGAAGGGTTGGAGATGACCAGAGCGCCCTGGCCGTAATAATTCATCAGCAGGCAGGGCAGCACGAAGAACAGCCAGGAAATGCGGATGGGGCGGCGGCCGAAATGGCTCATATCCGCATACAGCGCCTCAGCGCCGGTGACGGCCAGCACCACCGCGCCCAAAGCGAGGAAGGCGATGCGGTCGTGCCGCAGGATGAAGCTGGCGCCGAAATACGGGTTGAAGGCGATGAGCACGCCGGGATGCTGAATGAGCTGATTGAGGCCAAGAAGGCCGAGGCTAAGGAACCAGAGCACCATAACCGGACCGAAGGCCCGGCCGACCGTGGCGGTGCCGTGGCGCTGCACCAGGAACAGCGCCGCGATAACGGCGATGGAAATAGGCAGCACGGCGTCGCCCATCGTCGGGGCGACAACCTCGATACCCTCAACGGCGGAGAGGATGGAGATGGCCGGGGTGATGACGCCGTCGCCGAAGAACAGGCCCGCGCCGACGATGCCGATAAGGCCGGCGACGACGCGCGCGCGCTCGCTGCGGGCGACGCGGCTGGCCAGCGCCATCAGGGAGAGCGTGCCGCCCTCGCCGTTATTGTCGGCCCGCATGATGAAGGTGACATATTTGAGGGTGACGGTGATGATGAGCGCCCAGGTGATAAGTGAGAGGACGCCTAATACGTCCGCCGCGCATCAAAATCGGGCCCTTGAAATAGGCGATGCTGGCTTGCAGCGCGTAAAGCGGGCTGGTGCCGATATCGCCATAGACGACGCCGAGGACGCCGATGAGGGCGGAAAGTCGGAGCTTGCAGCCGCGCCGCCTTGTTGAACCGCGCTGGACGTCATTTCAAATTCCTTATCGCCATCGTGGCAGGCTCTAGCTGTTTGCCCAAACCCGAACAAGGAGGGACGGGCGGCGTTGAGGGCTGGGGAGCCGCGCTCGGCCTTGGCGGGAAGGCCGGTGCGGCGCGGGGGATCATGGCGCGGGTTGGGACCTGGGCAGCAAAAATAGAGCGTGCCGGGCTGGTTCATGGAGCCGGCGATCTGCTCGGCATCGGGTCCGGCGCCGAAGAAGACGTCCGCCCGGTCTGGCCCGTGGATGCCGCCGCCCGTGTCCTGGATGATGGCGAGATGGTCCAGGGGGGCGCCGGTGACAGGGTCTGTCGTAGCGATGAAAAGCGGGGCGCCGAGCGGTAAGGCGGACTTGTCGATGGCGACGGAGCGCCCCGCGGTGAGGGGCACGCCAAGCGCGCCGGGCGCGCCTTCATCCGCCGGCAGGGGGCCGAGCGGGCGCAGGTAAACATAGCGCGCGTTCTGCTCCATGACCGATTGGGCCTGATCAGGGTTGGCTTTCAGCCAGGCGGAGATGCTTTGGTAGCTGACATCATTTGGTTTGAGCGCGCCCATCTGCACCAGGATGCGGCCGATGGGGGTATAGGGTTGGCCGTTCTGGCCGTCGAACCCGACGCGCAGGATGTTGCCATCGGGCATAAGGATGCGGCCCGAGCCCTGGATCTGTAGCATGAAGGCGTCGACCGGGCTGGTGACGTAGGCCGTGACCGGCGCCTTGCGGTAGAGGGCGCCGTCATCGATGGCCGAGCGGGGCAGGTCGGCGAGCGAGGCCAAGGCAGGCAAGGCGTAGAGCGGCACATTGTAGCCGGGGTGCTGATTTCTGGTGCCCGGAACCTCGGGCTCGAAATAGCCGGTGATGAGGGCTTGGCCGGAGATGGTGTAGGCATCGAACCAGCTCTCAAAGAATTGCCGCGCGGCGGCGTCATCGTTGGGGGCGACGGCCTCGGCGGCCGTGCAGGCGGGCTGCCAGAGCCCGGCTTGGCCGCCGCGCGCCTGTGCAAGGCCTGAGCCGCCGAGTTGGCTGTCCGGCGGCATCAGCATGATGGTTTTGCAGCTGGTGACGAAGCTGGTGAGGGCGGCGGCGACGTTGTCCTGCTGCCAGCCGGGCAGTTTGGAGATGGAGACTTCCGGCCCGGGTGGGGCGTTGGGGCCGGTTAAGGGGGCCTGCGGTATGGCGCAGGCGGAGAGTGCCAAGGCGGCGGCGAGGGCGGTGAGGCGGCGCATGGAGGTTAGGAGCTGCGTGCCGCGGAGAGACGCCAAATGGGATCTTTGCCGCGCAGATTGCGCTCGAACGTCCAGAGGTCGTTGAGGTTGGCTTGGTCTTCTCCGCCGGGGATGGGATTGCCCGCCTGGTCGAGCCGCTGATTGAGCTGGGTGGAGGCGAAGTGCACGATCACGGCGGCAATGTCGCCCGTGACCTGCGCATCCTCAATGTCCGCCGAGAGGATGGATTGGATCTCGGTGCGCTGACGTTCGCTCGCTGGTTCGCGCGCGGCGATGGCGCCCTCGAAGGTTTGGTACACGTGCGGGGTGAGCAGGGATTGCAGCATTGTGCGGTCGCCGGCGGCGAAGGCGGTGACGATGTTGCGGAAGGCGGTCTCGGCCTGCAAGAGGAATTGCGGCGGGTCGAAACGCGGGTCGCGGTTGACGATCTGCATCAGGCGCTGGCCGAGTTCGGAACGCGGGTCCGGCACGGCGCGGCCGGGCGCGGAGGACGGCAGGGCTTCGCCCTCGATCACCGGGGCGGCATTCAAGCCGGGGCGGGTGCCGGGCTGAATCGGCGGCTTCTCGAACCCGACCCGCTTGCCCAGCACGGAGCGCAGGCGAAGGACGAGGAAAATCGCGATGCCCGCGAAAATCACCAGGGCGACGGGAAAACCGCCGAGAGATTGGAGTAGGTTGTCGGCCACGGTCATCCTCAAATTTCGTCTTAGAGACTGGCGCAACCGGCCCGTGCGCGCAAGCCGGGCGTTGGCACCGGCCTGGGCAGGGGCGCAAATGCGCCAGACGCCTGTTGGCGCGCGGCCAGACATATGTTGCAATGGGGCGGGCCGGCAAGCCGGGCAATGTTGAAGGAAGTTTCATGTTTCTGCTCCGCCACGGGCAAAGCTATTTCAACCTGCATTTTACCGAGACACGGCGGGACCCCGGCATAGAGGACCCGGAACTGACCGAGCTGGGGCATGCCCAGGCGCTGGCGGCGGCGGAGGAGCTGACGGGGGCCGGGATCACACGCGTGATTGTTTCACCTTATACTAGGACGTTGCAGACGGCGGAGCCGTTTCTGGCGCTGCCCGGCGTGAGCGTGGAGGTGATGCATGAGGTGCGCGAGCGCACGGCCTTTGTGTGCGACATCGGCAGCACCCCTGCCCTGCTCGCCAGCCGGTTTCCGCATCATGAATTCGGGCATTTGCCGGAGCGCTGGTGGCACGAGGATATCGAGAGCGAGGCGGAGACGATTGCCCGGGCGGAGGCGTTCCGCGCGGAGATGGCACAGCGCGCCGACCAGGATTCGACGCTGCTGGTGAGCCATTGGGGGTTCATTTTGGCATTGACGGGTATTTCTGTCGCGAATGGGGAATGGCTTGAGTTCAATCCGGCTGGCGCGAGGCCGGAGCGGCTCAGCTGGCGGCATTGAGGGCGGGGAAGAATGGGATTGCTGCATGCGGACGAGGCGCCGGTTTATGAATTGCTGCGCGAAGGGGGCAAAAGCCCGGTCCTGCTGACGGCGGACCATGCCGGGCGGCTGATTCCACGGGAGCTGGGGGATTTGGGCGTGCCGGTGGCCGAGATGGACCGGCATATTGCCTGGGATATCGGTATTGCCGGGGTGACGCGGCGCCTCAGCGAGGCGTTGGATGCCACGGCGATTTTGCAGAATTATTCGCGCCTCGTGGTCGATTGCAACCGGCAGACCCATGTGGCGAGCGCCTTTCCGGAGGTGAGCGAGGCCACACCGATTCCGGGCAATGCGGGGTTGGATGAGACCGGCAAGGCCGCGCGGCGGGCGGCGATTTTCGACCCGTATCATGGTGCCATCGGGCGGTTGATCGCGGAGCGGGAGCGGACGGTTTATGTGGCCATGCACAGCTTCACGCCGGTTTATCTGGCGCAGGCAAGGCCGATGCATGTGGCGGTTTTGTACAACCGCATCCCGCGCCTTTCGAAGATTCTGGCGGATTTGCTGCGGGCCGAGGGTGGGCTGGTGGTGGGCGAGAATGCGCCCTATCGCGTGACCGACGAGACCGATTATGGCGTACCGGTGCATGCGGAGCGGGGTGGGCTGGATTATCTGGAAATCGAGATACGGCAGGATTTGATTGCCGAGGAGGCGGGCCAGGCGGAATGGGCTGCGCGTCTGGCGCGGCTGTTGCCCGAGGCTTTGAAGCAACTGGATGCGGTGAAGGCGGGAGCCGGGGAATGAAGGATTTCGGGTTGAGCCGTAATGTGCCGGTGGTGCCGGGGCAGACGGCTTTGGTGGTGATCGACGTTCAGAACTACACGATGGAGACGGGTGGTGCGTCTGAGGGCATGGACCCGGCGGCGAAGGAGGCGAAATATGGCTTCTTCTTCAAGGAGATGCGGGAACGCGCCTTGCCGAACATGCAGAGGCTGCTGGCGGCGTGCCGGGGCAAAGGCATCGAGGTGATTTACACCGTGATGGCGGCGTTGACCGAGGATGGGCGGGATTTGAGCCTGGATTACAAGATAACCGGGTTTTTCTGCCACAAGGATAGTTGGGACGCCCAGGTGATGGATGAGGTGGCGCCGGTGGGCGACGAGATTGTGCTGCCGAAGGGCTCGTCCTCAGTCTTCATTTCGACGCATATCGATTATCTGCTCAGGAATATGGGCAAGAGGCAGTTGATCATTGTGGGGGCGTTGACCGACCAGTGCGTGGATTCCGCCGTGCGGGATGCCTGCGACATGGGGTATCTGGTGACGTTGCCCACCGATGCCTGCGCCACGCAGAGCCAGGTGCGGCATGACTCGGCGCTCTCCAACAATAAGGGCTATTGCCGGCAGGTGACGACAGAGGCACTGCTGGCCGAAATTGCGGCAGGGGGCTGAGGTGGAGCGTAAATTTGTTGTGAAGGCGCCGGTATTACTGCCGGAGCGCAAACTGCTGTGCTTCCTGGACAGGACCGGGGAGGCGGAGATTGGCGGCTGGGCCGTGGATTTCGACAAGCCCGCCGAAAGCCTGAAGATGCGGGTGGTCATTGATGACGCGATCGAGGGGGTGATCACCTGCGATCTGCACCGCGATGACAGCCGGCTGGTGAATTTGGCCAATAGCCGCATTGGGTTCAGCTATCGCATTCCAGAGCGGTTCTGGGATGGGGTGAGGCACAGGCTGCGCTTTGCGGCGCTGGATGGGGCGCTGCTGCCGATTAGCTCCCGCGCGGGCGGGGCGGTGCAGGAATATAATTTTGTCCTGGAGAAGCCGGTGCGGCTGATGGCCGTGGTGGACGGGATGGTGGACGGGCTGATCCAGGGCTGGGCGCTGCGGGTGGATGAGCGCGCGGGCACCAAGCTGGGCGGCGTGCGGGTGCTGGTGACCCATGAGGGGCAGCCGATTGCGGAATTGCTGGCGGACCAGTTCCGCGGCGATGTGGCCGAGGCGGTGGGGGCGGATGCGGCTTGTGGGTTCGCGTTTGCGCCGCCGCCGGAATTGCGGCGGCGGGAGCGCGTGACGCTGAAGTTCTTTGCTCTGCCCGAGCGCGAGGAGCTGAATGGCAGCCCGCTGGAGATCAGCTTCCCGGGGGATTCGGCCCGGGAGAAGATTGAGGCGTTGATCCGGCGGACGGATGAGTTGTTCAGCTTTGCCTACCACCTGAAGAGGGAGTTGAAGGCGGCGATTCCGCGCGAGCGTTTTCTGCTGGCGGATTATCCGCGCTGGGCGCTGGAATCCCGCCCGCTGGCGCTGCCGCGCGCCCGGGCGCGTTATGGCGTGGTGGATGTGTCTGCTAGTTTGATTTCCGTGATCTGCCCGGTTTACCGGCCGGGCGTGGGGGATTTTCTGGCGGCGGTGGATTCGGTGCGGGCGCAGACCCATGAGAATTGGGAGCTGCTGCTGATCGATGATGCCGGTGGGGATGCGACGCTGACGGCGGTGATGACCGATCTGGCCGCCACGGAGCCGCGCATAAAATTGCTGCCGCGAAAGAAGAATGGCGGCATTGCCCGCGCCACGAATGATGGGCTGAAGGCGGCGAGGGGTGATTTTATCGCGTTTTTTGACCATGACGATCTGCTGGAACCAGGAGCGCTGGAGATTATGCTTCTGGCCCAGGCGGCGAGTGGAGCAAAACTGCTTTATTCCGACGAGGATAAGGTAGAGCGCGGCGGGTCCTTCAGCGAGCCGCATTTCAAGCCGGATTTCAATCACCGCTTTCTGTTGGACATCAATTATATTTGCCATCTGGTGATGGTGGAGGCCGGGGTTTTGCGCGCGGCGGGTGGGTTGGACCCGGCGTTGGATGGGGCGCAGGACCATGATCTGCTGCTGCGGCTCAGTGAAATGTTAGAGCCGGTGCAGATCCATCATGTGTCAGAGATACTGTACCATTGGCGCAAGACCGCGAGTTCGACCGCGGCTGCGGGTACAGGCGCGAAGCCGAAGGCGGCGTTAGCGGGGGCGACGGCGGTAGCAGCGCATCTGGAGCGGCGGGGATTGCGGGCGAAGGTGGAGCCGCGCGGCAGCCTGACCTGCTACAAGGTGGATTGGAAATTTCCAGCAGCGCAGGTGAAAAAGGTAGGGGTTACTATCCTAATTCCTTATCGTAATCATACCGAAATGACATTGGAGTGCGTTGAGGCGATCAGGAAATATACAAAAGGGGTAACATACGAGATCATTCTTTTGGATAATTGGTCCACGACGCCTGAGGCGGCGCGTTTTGCATCGCAGCAGGCGAATATTGAAGGAACGCGGGTGTTGCGGATCGCGGAGCCGTTCAATTATTCGCGGATCAATAACATCGGCGTGCGGGAGGCAAAGCACGACTTTCTGCTGTTTATGAATAATGACGTGTTCGTGGATGAAGCCAGGTTGGCTGCTGATCGAGATAGCTCCATCCCTCATCGGGAAGCTGAGTACTCACGTCCGAGCAGAACCACCGTGTGCTTGGTAGCTTGACGATGCTCTTGGAGTCGAATCGAAGCCTCGTTGAGTTCCACCCCAATAATTCATCCCAGGCGTCTGTGGACCTTCGACCCACCCGACCTTCAATGCCCTATCTTCTGAGTACCCGCGAGGCGAGACTCTCCATCTCGACGTGCCCTAGCGGCGTGGGGTGATCTGCGAATCCGACTGTCACCGCATGACCTGCAATCCAACTCTTGGACACCGGAGCGCAGGGCCCGTGACCGACCCCGAGTACATAGGGGTCGGCAAGCAGCACGTGGGTACTGTGGGCCACCGTCACAAAGACCTGTTCAAGGTCCGCGCCCATGGCACCCACCACTTTTGCGGCCTGGGATGTGTAGGTGAGCGCAGGACACGCTTGCGGCGGTACCAAGCGGGGATAGGTCACCATGACGACCTTCGCGTTCGGTGCCCTGGATCGAATGGTACTGATCATCGCCGTTAGGGAGGATCTCAATGTGATGAGGGCTTGAGCCAGCTGCTTCTCATTGACCGAGCACTCCGCATAGCCGCCGCAGTTCAACGCTGTGGCGACGTAGTTGATGTCGTTGCCGCCAATGGTGAAGGTGACCAATGCGGTGTTGCGAGTGACCGCCTCGATTTGAGGTGGATTGGAACCTTGCGGCGTGGTCAGCACATTCATCGTCGTCGCCGCTGCGCACGAGACGTCAACCAGCTTGAGCTTCAGTGCTGCAGCGAGCAAGTGGGGGTAGTTGTGGTCCGAGCGAAGGCACGTTCCGGAAAGCTGATTCGGGATTCCAATGCCGGAGGCGTAAGAGCTGCCAAGAGCGACGTATTTGGCGCCGGCAGGCAGTGAAGCACTTGAGGTCGAAGCTGCCGAGCTAACGGTGATTAGAACGGAGAGGCCAACCGTAGCGATCATCGGCCCCCACAGTCTGCGCAAGCTACCCATAGCATCGACCTCCGAGTCACTTCGTCATGTAGTTGGGGCGGTGGTTCAGTTAGGGTGAATTGCACTCCCCGAGCCATCGGCCTCTGCCTTTGGGTTTACCTTGTCAGGATAGATACTCCCGCCGTACCGGGGGCACCGTAGAGCTGGGCGTAGCCGACCTTGGGCTCCCCCGGAACCTGATGGTCACCGGCAGTACCCCGCAGTTGGTGGACGAGTTCGTGGATCTGGCGGAGTCCAGAGGCGCCGATGGGCTCCCCATTGGCAATGAGGCCACCGTCCGTATTGACCGGGAGCAAGCCGTCGATCTCAGTAGCACCCTTAGCGATGAGATCTTCCTGGTCTCCGTCATCGCAGAAACCGTTCTCGGCCATG
>CAWHDE010000024.1:0-24727 GCA_963827925.1 uncultured Pseudomonadota bacterium
CCCCGCTAAAATCATACCGATGGCCCTCAAACGCATTGGCGATCAGCATCTCCTTGGCGCGCGTGGTATCGCGCGGAGTGGCCGACGTGGACAGCAAGTAAGCTTTTCATCTCCCGGCCATCGTGGAAGGGCGGCACAAAGCGAACCCGACCGGCTGACAATGAAAAATGTTCTCGCCCTGATAGATGTTGTAGTCCGGGAAGTGGCAAGCCCCTGGTCTGCCCCCTTAGAAGGACTCCATCCTTGATGTAGCTTTTGGATGGAGGTGTCTGATGCCGCGGAAGATTTACAAACCTGAGGAGATCATTACGAAACTTCGCCAAGTTGAGGTTTTGACGTCGCAGGGCCGGTCGGTCATCGACGCGATCCGGTCGATTGGCGTGACGGACGCGACGTACTATCGGTGGCCAGGAATACGGTGGCCTGAAGCTTGACCAGGTCAAGCGGCTGAAGGAGTTGGAGTGTCGAACGCGAGACTGCCAATCCGCCATTCTGGTAGGCTACAGATTGTACCCGAGCAAGCGAACATCTGCTCCGCAAGACCGGAAGCCCCGGCCTTCGGGGTACGGAGTAGTCACTTATACTGCGTTAAAGCAGCACGAAATCGACGGCGCTAAGAGGCTCCGGTAGCTCGGTTGATCCTAAAGCGGCTAGTATTTCGCGCTCCACCATACGGGTCAGTGCGTCGAGCGGAAGATCATTTTCTTCCTGGCCGAATGGATCCTCGAGTTCGTCGCCGAGAGCATCGAGCCCGAAGAACGTATAGCTGACGATTGCGACAAGCGGTGGCGTTGCCCAGCTAAGTTGTGCTGCGAGACCAAACGGCAAGAGGCAACAAAACAGATAGGTTGTCCGATGAATTAGCAATGTATAAGCAAAGGGCAGAGGCGTGTTCCGAATACGTTCACAGGCCGCCTGCGCGCCGCTTAAGCCTTGGAGGCGCGCTTCCAGAACTGTGTAGCGCCACTCGCTGATTACATGCTGCTCGGCCAGTATGGCGCAATCCTCGCCAACAAGTCTGAGTACCGCATCGGTTACATTTGGGGCATTCTGAAGGCCCGTCCTGCCATCCAGCCATGGCTGCGCCGCGGCGATCTCGTCTGCTCCCCGAAGACGCGAGCGAAGGGCGTGGACAAAACCGCAAAGACAGCTCAGCATCCGGGCGCGCTGCTCAAATGGCAACGTTGCCGTCTCGCGCATGAACGAGCGCACTTCGACGATTAGAAGTCCCCATTGTTGCCGGCCTTCCCACCAGCGGGCGTAGCAGGCGCTGTTTCGAAACCCCAGAAACAGGGATATCGCGATACCGATCAATGTAAAGGGCGCAATTCCCAGACGCGAAAGCGCCTCCGGAAGGCATTGCGCCCAATAGACCGCGCCGCATGCGAGCAGCGTCATCAACCCACAGGGCAACGCAACCCGCCGTGCCGTAGATCCTCTGACTGCGAGAAGTATATCTCGAAATCCAGCCTTCGGCCGAATGATCATGAAAGCCTCAATGTATTTAGGAAAAAGCGATCTTGCGTTATGAAGACGACTTTTTTCGAAGGCTTTAGATTTGGGGGAAGATAGGAGCGCTATCAAATGAAAGCTTTGGAACGATTGATAGAAGGCCTCGATCGGTTGGCTCGTTTAGGTGAAAGCTGTTTGTAAAGCGGTGCCGAAGTAGAGCCTCTGCAAAACTTAAACCAATACGCTGGATTTTTCGCCGTCTAGCCGTCTGCCGGACTCGGCCGCGTTATTGGCTGAAATGAGCCATGGAAATCGCTCGTCAGAACACGGCTAGAGCATGATTGATATAAGCTATCATGCTTTGGCCCTTAAACTTATTGAGAACGGGCCCTGTGGGGTCATTTTTGATCAGTGATTCCTATCGATAGTTCCAAGACTTTCATTTGATGCTGACCTCGCGGCGGCTCATATCCCGGGCTGCTGATGATGGGTGTACCTGATTTTTCGACCGGTGGGCCGACGAACACTGCGCCTGAAAGCGGAAAAAAGGAGATCTTAGATGTCAGAGCAGCGCAATGTTCCCGGGGTACGGCGGTACGATCATTCGGCTGGCGGCTGGGGAGCATTGAAAGCCACGGCAAAGGCGGTGCGTGAACAGATGGGTGTGATCGACGCGCCGGTCACCTTGTTTCACACGAACAAGCCGGACGGCTTTGACTGCCCGGGCTGCGCCTGGCCGGATAAGGAGCACACCTCTACCTTCCAGTTCTGTGAGAACGGCGCCAAGGCGGTGACCTGGGAAGCCACGAAGAAGCGTGTGACGCCAGAATTCTTCGCCAGCCATACGGTCACCTCACTGCTCGACTGGTCAGATTACGAGCTGGAATTCGAAGGCCGTCTGACCCATCCCCTGGCCTATGACAAAGCCAGCGACACCTATAAGCCCGTCAGCTGGGAGGCGGCATTCGCGCGCATCGGCGAAGTGCTGCGCAGCCTGCCCGACCCGAACATGGCGGAGTTCTATACCTCCGGCCGCGCCTCCAACGAGGCCGCCTTTCTCTACCAGCTGTTTGTCCGGGAATATGGCACGAATAATTTCCCCGATTGCTCGAATATGTGCCACGAGGCGACCAGCCAAGGCCTGCCGAAATCGATCGGCCTCGGCAAGGGCACCGTGTCGCTCGACGATTTCGAGCATTGCGAGCTGATCATCGCCATGGGTCATAACCCGGGCACGAACCATCCGCGCATGATGGGCACATTACACGAGGTTTCCCACCGCAAGGTGCCGATCATCGTGTTGAATCCGCTGCGTGAGCGGGCGCTGGAGCGCTTCACCGATCCGCAGAACGTCAAGGAAATGGCGACTTTCGGCTCGACCCCGATCGCCTCCTCCTATTATCAGGTGAAGGTCGGCGGCGATGCCGCGGCCCTGAAGGGGATCATGAAGGCGGTGGTTGCGCTGGACGATGCCAATGGCGGTACCGTGCTGGACCATGAGTTCATCCGTACCCACACCAATGGCATCGAGGCGCTGGTGGCGGATCTGCGCGCCACCGAATGGGCCGATATCGAGGCCGCCAGCGGGCTGACCCGTGCGGATCTGGAAGCGGTGGGTGCGGCTTATGCCAAGTCGAACGCGACCATGGTGACCTACGGTATGGGCATCACGCAGCACACCAAGGGCACAGGGACGGTCCAGCAGATCGCGAACCTGCTGCTGCTGCGGGGCAATTTCGGCAAGCCGGGGGCCGGCATCTGCCCGCTGCGCGGGCATTCCAACGTGCAGGGCGACCGCACGGTCGGCATCAACGAGAGACCGAACCAGGCTTTGCTGGACGGCATCGAGCGCGCCTTCGGCTTCAAGCCGCCGCAGCATCATGGTCACGACGCCGTGGCCTCGTTCCAGGCGATCAATAATGGGTTCTCCAAGGTGCTCATCTGCCTGGGCGGCAACCTCGCAATCGCCATGCCGGATCCAGAGGCATGCTACCGGGCGATGCGCGCACTCGACCTCTCGGTGCATATCCTCACCAAGCTGAATCGCTCCGCGCTGCTGGTCGGCAAGGAATCGATCATTCTGCCCTGCCTTGGCCGCACCGAGGCGGATATCCAGGAATCCGGGCAGCAAATCGTCACGGTCGAGGACTCCATGTCGATGGTGCATGCCTCGAAGGGTAATCTGCCTCCTGCCTCCAAATCCCTGCTCTCCGAACCGGCGATTGTGGCTGGCATCGCCGTCGCCACCTTGCCGGAGACGAAAGTCCACTGGCATCATATGGTCGCAGATTACAGCCGGATCCGCGATGCGATCGAAGCCGTGTTCCCGAACGACTTCAAGGACTACAACAAACGCGTGAGCGTTCCTGGCGGTTTCCGGCTGCCTTTGCCGGCGACCGAACGTGTCTGGAATACCCCGTCCGGCAAGGCTGAGTTCCTGGTCTATAATGGCCTGAACGAGGACCCCGAAGGCGTTGGAACGCACGAGAAAGTGTTCCGGCTGACGACGATCCGCAGCCACGACCAGTACAACACCACGATCTACGGCAAGGATGACCGTTACCGCGGTGTGTTCGGGCGGCGCGACGTCGTGTTCATGAGCAAGGCGGATCTCGCCGCGCACAAGCTGGAACATGGCGACCTCGTTGATATCGAGACGGCATTGCCGAACGGCGAGCGTAACCGGGTCGAAGGCTTCACAGTGATTTCCTATGACATTGCCCGCGGGTCGGTTGCCGCCTATTACCCGGAAGCCAACCCGCTCGTGCCGCTCTCCTACCACGACGCGCAAAGCGGCACGCCGTCGTACAAATCCATCCCTGTCCGGATTACGCGCCGCGCCGCTTGAGGCAGGTACTCCCGATCATCCGGCAGGTTGTTTTCCGTATTGATTGCTGATTCCGGGGTGGTGCGGCGGCGAGCGCATCGCTGCCCACCTGCGGAAGCGGTAATGGCAAGTATAGAACCTCGCTGATCACCCGCCGGCCACCAGCGCTTCGTCACGCGGACGCCGTGCTGGTACTGGATAAAGGCAAAATCCGTACGTAAAAACAAATGCAGCCTTGGCGCCGGAACAAGCGTGAAGGTGCAGGCTAGGCCAGATCGATAGTGTCCTCGATGACATGGGCGAGATGCAAGGCATCGAGCTGCAGCGTCATTTTCACCTTGAGCTTCGCGTCGGCCTTGATCGTCCCGGCCTTTACCGCAGCGGCGACTTTTGTCTCGATTTCTCGCTGCGAGCTGACGCCGACGTTTTTAAGGAATTGGCGAACCGCCCGATTGAGCTTGTCCTCATCCATCCCGACTGCCCTCCAGAACAAACATGTTTGGTATTGAGTAGCGCCGACACCATAATGATACGCTTTTTGCGAAAAAAGAAAGAAAAAACATTTTCTGGCAGGGTAATCGTCGGGGAAGAATCAAATTCAGAGGAAAGTGAAGCGCCGGCATCTTGTTTAAGCTGTTGCGGGAGTTTCTATGGTTTCGGGGGGTGGAATCTGCGTCAACCAGACTTTCATTGTACCGTTCATGACCATATGCACGCTTTTTTGTGGTGGATCTTTGGGATGGGTTACCAGCTGAGGTCGTAATCCGGCCCAGACAGTCCCGGGACGATTAGCAGAAAGCTTTGATTAAACTTGTCCACCCGAGGCCAATTGCTGCTCAAAATTGACTTTCAAGGCAATCTCCATGAGGGCACCGGCAATCGGCGACAGGGGGTCGCGGCTCGAGAGGACCAGACCAATGGACTGGGTCGCAAGTGGCTCGACCAGCGGGATTGCTACGAGGTCCGACGACCGGCCCAGCGCGAGGGGAAATGTGTGGGGCACGATGCTCGACCATTCGCCCTGCATCAGATGGGAGCACACGCTGAAAAAGCTGTTGGTCACAACATTTGCTCCGATCTGTAATCCCGCGGAGGCGGCAATCTTGTCGATGATCCGACGGTACTGCATGCTTTCGCTAAGCAGGCACAATCGCTCCTGGACAGCTTCCGCCCAGGTGATCGTCTGCGAACCAGTATATCGGTTGCCGCGTCTTGTAATGAAAACGTAGCGCTCCTGATAGAGTGGCGCCTGCCTAACATTTTCCAGTGGTTCGTTGTCCAGATAGGTCAGAGCGCTATCAATCTCGAAGGCGTCGATCCCATGTTGAATGGCGCGGGACGGCATTGACTGGATATCTACGAACACGGCTGGGTGAGACGCCGAGAAATGCGCCGTCAGAAAAGGCACGGCTGTCATGGCGGCGGGGATCACGCCAAGGCGGAGCGTCCCGGTCAAGCCGCGATGCGATCCGCTCAGGCCTTCCTGCAGGCTGGCATAATCAACCAGTATCCGTTGCCCCCATTTGAGCACCTTCTCGCCATCCGGGGTCAGGCCGATAAAACGATGCCCACGCACCACAAGATGGACCTGCAGATCCTCTTCGAGCTTGCGCACTGCCGCCGATAAGGTCGGCTGAGCGATATTACAGGCGCTGGCCGCGCGGGCGTAGTGCTTCTCACGCGCCAGCGTGACGAAATACGAGAGATGCCTGATCAACATATTGCCGTCCTTAAGAAATCCCTTATCACGATGCGCCACCGGGCGCTGTCCCGCCGGCTTCTCTCTACGTCATCCGCCAGTTCAACCAAAATTTTACTACTGGGGTTTGATCCTTCAGGCTTGTTCCTGCGCCAAGGCGGCATTCGTTTTTCCTGTATGAATTTGCCTTTATCCAGTACCAGCACGGCGTCGGCGTGGCGGAGTGCCTGGACGGTGGGTGATCAGCAGGGTCGTGCGGCCACGCATCAGGCGCGCGACGGTATCGAGCACCGTGCGTTCCGACACGGCGTCGAGCCCTTCGGTGGGTTCATCGAGGATCAGCAGCGGCGCATCTTTCAGGAAGGCGCGGGCAATAGCGATGCGGCGGGCACCATCGAGCGGCCAAGAGTGGGTCCCATCGCAGCGCATCTTCAGGTTACTCACGCGCAGGTCGAATTGCGCGGGTGGCTCCGCCTCGCAGTTCGGCTCGGTGATGGCGGGGTTTGTATCAATGATTTCAAAAAGACGGCGTGCCGCCGCGAGAGCCTCGCCCAGCGCATTATAGGCGGCGGGCAAGGCGCTGACCGCGTCGAAGCGGGCCAGCACCAACAGGCCGAGGCCGCACGGTTACCTACTGGCCGAATAGCAAGGGCGAATGGATTGACAACAACCCGCACGCGACCGAACCGCCGCTGCCGCTCGATGGTGATGCCGCGCACTTCGCGTGGACGATGATCATTACGAGCAGCCCGGCAATCTGTTCCGGAAGATGACGCCGGCGCAGCAGCAGGTGCTGTTCGAGAACACCGCGAGCGCCCTGGGCGATGCCCGGGACGAGGTGAAGCAGCGCCACATCGACAACTGCACGAAGGCGGACCCCGCCTACGGTGCTGGCGTCGCCAAGGCACTCGGTCTGGCCGCCGGGTGACCTGCTGCCCGCCCAACCTCGTTGCATTCCGCCGGGCGGGCACACCATCCGAGGAACGCTGTCAGCAGAAGCTGCTGTAACGGCGTTCCGACGAGGGAACGGCCAGAAGAACGTCGATCACGCCGAGAAGGCGCAGCTACGGCGCGTCATAAGCCGACGCCTGCAGATATTTTTCAGTATGTAAACTGACAGAGACGGAAACGAAAATGTATCAACTCCACTATTTTCCCAGTAATGCTAATGCCGCACCGTAGATGGTGCTCGAAGAACTCGGCCAAGCCTACGAGCTTGTGCTTGTTGAGCGTGGCAAGAATGCGCAGAAATCCGCTGAATATCTGAAGATCAACCCGAATGGCCGTGTCCCCACTCTGGTTGACGGCAGTTTTACCATGTTCGAGGCGGCGGCGATTGTTCTGCATCTGCGCGGTGTAGCTTTGAATGATGCTGCGGTCGAAAGCGTTTAAGACGCCAAAAGACGCTTTGCGACGGCTTTATGTCCTTGGATTATTAAAAATGGTTGCAGGCACGCTACCACTTAGATCGAATACACATGACGTGAAACAAGGGCGCGTTTTGCGCCGCTTGTTTCGACGATTAGATCTTTAAACTGTGTCGGCAGCTAGAGACTGTGGCGCATGGCATCCACGGTGATGCGCTCCACGATCCGCCCCTGTCGCAGCCCATAGATTTCGGCCTGAAGATCCATCCAGACGCAGACATGCACGGGCTTGATCCGCACGCGCTGGCCAACCCGGAATTTGGCGTCGCCCCCGGCGACACGCAGCACGCCATGCTCTTCAGACAAGCGCGTGAAACGGGCGGTTTCATCCTCGATCAGTGTGCCATGGCCAAACAGCGCATCGCGCGTCACGGTCAGTGTTTTGCCGCCGGCATCGATTGTCACCCGGTCTCCGGCGATGCTGACAATCGTCGCCAGCACCGTGGCGGCCAGACTGTCAGGCGTGCAGGCGAACATCGTGAGCGTACGCAGGTCGTTATAGATATACGTCCCCGGGCGGATTTCAGTGATGCCGTCGCCAGCACGGAAATAGGCGGCGGTGATCGACGAACCCGCCGATACCACGGCGACGGGAAGCCCGGCTTGCTCCAGCGCCGTGCGCACTTCCTGCATGATCTCCACCTCGCGCCGGGCGACGGCCGCAATATCCGCGGCCGCGGTGACATCGTGCGTTTGTCCGGCGTGGGTCATGATGCCCCGGAATTCGAGCATCTCCGCCCTTGCGATGGCCTGCGCCAAGGCCACCGCATTATCAGGCGCCACGCCGACGCGGTGCATGCCGGTATCGATCTCGAGCAGGACGGGGATCACCCGCTTCTGCTGCGCCGCAAAGGCCGCGTAGCTTTCAATGACGCAAGCCGAATCCGCCGCCAGGGTGATCGCCGCACGGTCAAATAACGGCGCCAGGCGCTCGAATTTTCGCGCGCCGACCAGCGGATAGGCGATCAGGATATCGCTGACCCCGCCCATGGCCATCGCCTCGGCTTCAGAAACCGTGGCGCAGCAAATGCCCGTGGCCCCGGCGGCGATTTGCCGCTTTGCCATCACCACGGATTTATGGGTTTTTACATGCGGGCGGAGGGCAAACCCCTCCCGTGCGGCGAAGCGCGCCATGTGCGCGATATTGGCATCGACGATATCGAGATCGACCAGCACCGCCGGCGTATCCAACGCCGCGTCGTCGATGCCGAGCGGGAAATTCGCCCCCGCGCGCAGCGGCGTGGGCAGGCCGGGTTCGCTCATATCGCCACCACGGCGGTCTTCAGCAGGCCGAAGCCGCGCAGGCCCTCAACGCCTTTCTCACGCCCGAAGCCGGAGCGCTTCATGCCGCCGAATGGGATTTCGACGCCGCCGGAAGCGCCGTAGCTGTTCACGAACACCTGGCCGGCGGTGACGTCCTGAACCATGCGATGCGCGGTCGAGAGGCTGCGGGTCCACACCCCGGCGACCAGCCCGTAATCCGTGCCGTTGGCGAGGCTGACGGCTTCTTCCGTCGTGCTGAACGGTGTGACCGCCAGCACCGGTCCAAAAACTTCGTCCTGGCCGAGCGAGCTGCCGGGATCGACATCATCCACCAGCGTTGGTGCGAAGAAGAAGCCGTTGCCAAAGACGCCGCCCGAGAGCGCGGTGCCGCCATGGCGGATTTGCGCCTGTGGCCGCACGGCCTCGACAAAAGCCTGCACGCGGTCGCGCTGCCCGGCGGAGATCAACGGCCCGAGATCAGGGTCTTCCAGTGCCGGGCCAATCTTCGTCGCCGCGAAGCGGGCTTCGATGCGGGAGACGACATCGCGGTGAATGCTTTCATGCACCAGCAGCCGCGCGCCCGCTGAGCAGGTCTGCCCGGCATTCTGCAAAATCGAATTCACGATGATGGGAAGCGCACGGTCCAGATCCGCATCGGCGAAGACGATGTTCGGGGATTTACCGCCAAGTTCCATCGTCACCGGGATCAGCCGTTCCGCCGCGACATGGCTGATCAGGCGCCCGACCTCAACTGAACCGGTGAAGGAAATATGCCCGATGCCCGGATGCGCGACCAGCGCGGCACCCGTGGTCTCGCCCCTGCCGGTGACGATGTTCAGCGCGCCGGACGGCAGCCCCGCCTCAAGCGCCAGCGCGCCGATATGCAGCGCGGTCAGCGGCGTCTCCTCAGCGGGCTTCAGGACACAGGTATTGCCCATGGCGAGCGACGGTACGACAGAGCGCGCCATGATCGACATCGGGTAGTTCCAGGGCACGATATGCGCGGTAACCCCGTGCGGCTCCCAGCGCGTGTAAATCAGCGTGTCGTCGTTCAGCGGGATGGTCTCGCCCGCGAAGGTCTCGATGGCGCTGGCGTAAAAATCGAAATAGCGCGCGGTGATCTCGGCATCGCGCTTGGCCTGGCGCAGAGGTTTACCGGTCTGCCTGGATTCCAGCTCCGCCAGTTGCGCCAGATCGCGCAGCACGAGGGCGCCAACCCGCCGCAGCACGGCTGCACGCTCCGCGACGCTGCGCCGCCGCCAGCCCGGGGCAGCTTCCTGCGCGGCCGCCACCGCCTGCGCCACATCGGTGGCGCTGCAATCGGGCGCGCTCGCAAAAACTTCCCCGGTGGAAGGGTTGATGATGTCTAGCAGGTTCGTCCCGGTCAGGGGCTCGCCACCGACCAATGCCGCTGTTGCAATCATGAAATCACCTCGGGTTAGAATTAAAAAAACCGGCCAGTTTAGGCTCGGGTTTGCCCATCAAGGGCACTCAGGCGTTGCGAGATCCAGGCCTCGGTGGAAGGAAGAGTGGCGAGGATGGCGCCCATGGCGACGGCATTTTCGCCCAAGACGCTCGGCGCCAGCACAATTTCAGCCGGCAGATGCGGCCGTAGATGTGGTTCCAGCGTGGCAAAGCCGCGCGCGAACCCGCCGCCCAGTACAATGCCCGCGGGATCGCACAGCAGGTGCAGCCGGATCACCAGTTCGGCAATCTCCCGTCCGGCCCAGGCGAGCACGGCATCGGCCACCGTGTCGCCCGCCGCAGCCGCGGCAAAGAGCGACTCACCATCGAACACATGCCCGTCGCCTTCTCGGCGGTGATAGTCCTCGACCAGACCAGAGGCGACGAGGCTGGTTCCTAGCGTGGATTTTGCGACCCCACGGCGCGGCGTGCTGACCGGCCAGCCGGCAATGCGGCCAAAGCGGCCGCGCGCGCCCATGACGGTAACACCCTCCACGATCATCGCCGCACCGATGCCGGTGCCGATTTCCAGCACAACAAGCGGGTTGGCGCCGGGAAAGGTGCCGGCACGGCTGGTCTCCGCCACCGCCGCGAAATGGTCGTCCTGGCGTACGATCGTGGTGCAGCCCAACCGTTCCTGCAGCATTTTCCCGAGGGGACGATCCTGCAAATGCCGGTGTTTCGGCGGGTTGCGCAGCACCCCGCTCACCGGGTCGACAACCGCGGAAACGCCGACGCCAAGTCCCGCAAGATTGGCCCTGTTGGCGCCAAGCGCCACGATGAGCTGCTCGATTTCCTCAGCAATGCCATCCACCAGCCGCCGCTGAAGCCGGGAAGAACGCATGGTGCTCGAGATGAGAATGCGCCCCGATACGGAACCAATGGCAAAACGCGTGGTCTCGTTACCGAAATCCACCCCCGCCACCAGTACCCCATGGTCAAGCAAGCGGTACATCACCGCCGGCCGGCCGCGCACAGTGCTATCCTGCACGGCCGGGATTTCCACGATGAGATCCGCCGCCAGCAGGTCCTGAATCAGCCGGTGCACAGTGGGCACGCCGAGATTGGTCAGCCGTGCGAGGTCCGAGCGCGACAGCATGTCCGCCTGGCGCAGTTCCGCAACCAGACGCAGCAGATTGCTGACGCGCATGTCCGCCGGCACCGCCGGTGACGCCCTCATCTGCCAGAACCCGTTCTCATCTGGAGTTTTCAACATGATGCGTTACTTGGCCGTAAATCCGCCATCGAGCACGAGACACGATCCAACGGCGAAGGAACTTTCATCGCTGGCAAGAAACAACGCGCCCTGGGCGATCTCACGTGCATCGGCCACCCGCATGATCGGCGCCCAGGAGGCCTGCGCGGCGGCGGTCGCTTGAGGGTCCAGACTGTTATCGACCTCCGCCTGCAATAGCGGGGTTCTGGTGATGCCTGGGCAAAGCGAATTGACCCGGATGTTATGACGGATCAAATCGACGGCAATCGATTTCGTGAACATAATCACGGCGCCCTTGCTGGCGTTATAGGCGGGCGATTCCGGAACCGCGACAATCCCCATCTCCGAGCCGAGCGTCACGATCTTGCCGCCGCCACGCGCGATCATCGGCGCGATCGCATGCTTGACCAGCGTGAACATGCCTTTCACGTTGGTCGTCAGCACCGCATCCCATTCCGCTTCGCCGAGCTGCTCGATCGGCATGACGCTGGTGATGCCGGCATTGCAGACGAGAATATCCAGCCCACCATAACGCGTAACGGCGGCTTCCACCATCAGACCGGCATCCGCCATCGAACGAACATCACCGACCACGCCGGAAATGGTTCCGAATTCGGACAATTCATTAACGGCACTTTCGAGCAACGACGCGTTAATGTCCGTAACAACGACCGCGGCCCCCTCTTCCAGAAAAACCTGCGCAATAGCCTTGCCGATTCCGGAAGCTCCGCCGCTGATGAGCGCAACTTTTGACGTGAGTTTAGCCATTTTCATTCCCCTGGTTAAACGCCCGGGCGGCAGCGTGCCACCGCCCGGATTTTTTATCATAAGCTATCTGAGGCAGCCAGACGGACCGGCTTACTGTACCTCTTCGGTCACTGGCACCGCGTCATCCTGCATGAACAGCACATGCCCAAGCCGGTGCAGCAATGGCGAGCCCTTCTTCTGCAAGATTGCCCCCCAGACCACCGCGGCCACGATCACGCCAAACACGATGATGGGGAAGGATGTCATCGGTGCGGCCGGCCAGGGAGACACATTCAGATAGATCCCGACAATGAAGATCAGAGACGAGATCGAGGGTAGTACGATATGCAGAACCGGAGAGAATTCCGCCGGATAGAATTTACGCATGAAGAACGGCAGCGCCACATTGGTGATGATGTAGACCGGTAACATGGCAATCGACGAGAGATATCCGAGATATCCGAAGGCATTGATCGGCCCCCAGAAGTGACCTGCGGTGAGCCCCACCACCAGCGTGCCGATGGAATAGCAGATGATGGCGACATGCGGCGTCATGTGGATAGGATGGGTGCGGCCGAGTGCGCGGGGCAGCAAACCGTCACGGCCCAGCGCATACAGAATCCTGAAATTCGCCGTGTGAATTGCCAACAGCACGGCAATGATGGCGGAAAACGCTGCCATGTCGATCAGAATGCCGTACCAGGGGCCAATATAGCGGACCGCAAGGTCACGCAGCGGCTCAGACGAGTTCGCCAGCGCAGCCATATGTTTGCCGCCAAAGCCGACAACAATGGCATACATGGCGAAGGAGAACCACAGACCAGCCAGAGTAACCGAACCGACCAAGGCAATCGGCAGGTTGCGCCGTGGGTTTTTTGTCTCCTCAGCAACCGTCAGGCAGGATTCAAATCCGAAGAACGCAAGAACAATAAATACAAAGGCCTTACCGAGTCCTCCCCATCCGCTGATGGCCTGACTTGGTGTAAAGGCCGCCGGAATTTGTCCGGCATCGCCACCTTTAAAGACGATCAGGAGCAACAACGTAGCCGCAACCACAACCTCGGCCACCAAAAATGCCATGCCAAAGGTCATAGACGTGTGAACCGAAAACCAGGAGAGCGCGCCGACCAGCACAACAATGCCAATCGTCAATGCCCACCAGGGAATATGGATCCCAAAGTCACTAGCCAGCGCATTGCTGACAAAACCACCGAATAGGTTTGAATTCAATGGACTTTGCAGAGCATAAGCAAAGAGCAGCACAATACCGCAGGCAAAACCTGCCTGATTGCCAAGCCCCTGCGAGACAAATTTATAGAACCCTCCCGCTGAGGTCACGCGGCGGGCAAATTCTGAAATACTGAAGGCCATGAGCGCGATGCCGACCGTGCCCAGCAGAAACACAAACGGCGAGGCCACGCCTGCCTGGCCGCCGATCAGCGAGGAGATAAAAATAACCCCGATCGTCGGCGAAATGAAGGCCAGGGACATCGCCAAAGCGCTTGGCAGCCCCAGAGCGTTTTTCTTTAGCCCGCCGGCCTCTGGGGGCCCGCCGGAAACAGACACATCACTTGATCGAGCCATCACTACCTCCTAATTCTTTTTTTATGTTAAGAAAAGAAATACGACGCCGTCAATGTGAATCTTTATACCTCGTTTATTTTTTGTAGGAGACGATAATGTCTAGTCCCTTGCTACTTACCCGTTCGGAAATACGGCAGGTTGCAGCCTGGCCTGTGCTGCTGGAAGCTGTCCGCACCGCACTCCTGCTGCGCGAGGCAAACCAGGTCGCGCCTGCGGTATCCGGGCAGATCACGATGCCGGGCGGGCTGCTGCATCTGAAAGCCGGCGCCGTGTTCGAGCCCGGCGCCCTCTCGGTCAAAGCCAACATCCGGCCGCACGGAGGCCAGGCAAACGGCGCCGTTTTATTGTTTGATACAAAGGCCGGGCAGCTTTCCGCCATTCTTGACTCCGCCGATATCACCGCCATGCGGACCGCCGCCTTGGCAAGCCTCGCAGCGCAAAGCCTGTCCCGCCCGGGGCCGGTCAGCCTCGCCATCCTCGGCGCCGGGCCGGTTGCGGCCCAGATCGCGGCGGCCATGCCCCTATTTCTTCCCCTTACCCGCCTGCATGTTTGGAGCCGCTCGGCCGAGCGCGCGCAACTGCTGGCTGAACGCGCCACCTTGCCGGCTGAAGTCCATGAGTTCCCCGAAGCCGCCGCGCACGCCGCCGATATCGTGGTGACCGCCACGCCGGCGCGCGCGAGTTTTCTGGAAGCTGGCGCCTTGCGGGACGGCGCGCTCATCCTGGCTTTGGGCGCCGACAGCCCGGGCAAGCGCGAGCTCGGCAGCTCGGTCCTGGCCGAAGCCACGATCATTGCGGATCAACGTGAGGATGTTCTGAAAGTCGGTGAGTCGTCCTACCTGCCGCCGGAGCAAACGCACCGGGTGAGCGCCGAACTCGGCACCATCCTGGCCGGAAAATTGTCGGTACCGGCCCTGCGCGATGCCGCGCGGTTTCTGGTGTTCAACTCCGTGGGCTCCGCGACCGTAGATACGACCGTCTGTGCCGCCATCGTGGCATTGGCGATCGAACAAGGACTCGGCACGGCATTTGATTTTTCTAAATAACCATGGCCACTGGCGGCAGAACAGGATTTCATTTCTGCCGCCGACGCTTCCCAGCGCGCCGCGAGAGGTTGAAGGGCATGGGCGGCCTCGGTCGAGCACGTCATCCTGTTGTTTGGACTAACTCCATGAAATCAACTCCCGCGCGAGTCTCCCATTGGCCCGATATTCGTCTTGGCGAGAAATATCTGGTTTTAGGGACCCCGGGGCTGATAACGTGGCAATGTTGATCGCATACGATATAGGCATCCGCGTGGGCAGCCCCCACGACTGACCGGCACTGGTCGGCGCGCAACTTTCCGTGCAGGGCGCAATATCAACTCAATTTCGAGTGGCGGGCGGAGCGTGAAACCTGTATAATAATGTTTCGTCATAAACTACGTGCCAAACATGGTAATCTGGCGTCGCTGGCGGTTGTACGATGAGGAGGTGATTCCGCAAAGATCCACCTATGCCGGAATGGGGAGTAGAATGGCGTATTGGAGCCGAGAACTGCAGAGAATCCACTCGCCGGTCCTGCGCTACGGCTTTTCAGTCGTTTCTGTTGCGATCGCGCTTGGCGTATCATTGGCTTTGCAATATTACCAGTTTCACGACCTGCAATTGCCGTTTTTTACCTTAGCCATCGCCTTAACCACTTGGTACGCAGGAACCGGACCTTCCGTGCTGGCCATACTATTGGCCTCGGCCTGCTTCAACTACTTCTTTACAGAGCCGCTTTTTTCCTTCGCCGTTTCAGGCCGCGAGCTATTTTACTATGTAATGTTTGTCATATGGGGGATAATTGTCGCCTCGTTCAGCATTGTTCGACGCCGCGTTGAAGAGAGGCTTCGTACAGCCCTGGACAACCTCCAGGTCGAGGTGGAACAGCGCAGGCAGCGAGAGGACGAAATTTACAAACTCAATCAGGAGCTCGTTAAACGGGCTTCAGCACTCGAAGCGGCCAACAAGGAATTGGAAGCTTTTACCTATTCCGTCTCCCACGACCTGCGCGCGCCACTTCGCCACATGGCTGGATACTCGGAGTTGCTGCAAAGACAGGGCTCGTCTTCGCTCGACGAGAAGAGTCAGCGGTTCATACAAATAATTCTCGACTCGGCCAAAAGAATGGGTAACCTGATCGACGACCTTCTGGCGTTTTCCAGGCTCGGGCAGACCGAGACCAAAAAAGCGGAGGTGGACCTGGGGCAGCTCGTTAAGGAGGTCGTCGCGGAAATCGGGCAGGATACAAAGAAGCGGGATATTGTTTGGAAGATCGGCGCGCTTCCTGTTTGTTATGGGGATCGGTCCATGTTGAGACTGGTCATCGTCAACCTTGTTTCCAACGCAGTCAAATTCACAACCATGCGAAAGCCGGCCGAAATCGAGATTGGCTGTGTGGACAGCAACGTAAAAGACGTCGAGGTGTTCGTAAGGGACAACGGCGCGGGCTTTGACATGCAGTACGCAAACAAGCTGTTCGGCGTCTTCCAACGTTTGCATCTTCCTGAACAGTTTGAGGGCACCGGAATAGGACTGGCCACCGTCCAGCGCATCATCCATCGCCATGGCGGGCAGGTCCGCGGCGAGGGCGCTGTAGATCGAGGTGCCACCTTCTACTTCTCGTTGCCCAAAACACCAGAAGCACTATAAAGGAGGGGGAGCGTTCCATGGGCACATTAGCACGAATTTTAATCGTCGAGGACGACCCGAACGACGTGGAGCTGACCCTGACGGCGTTGACGGACCATAACCTAGCAAATGAGGTCGTGGTTACCCGCGACGGACAACAAGCTCTGGATTACCTCTACCGCCGGGGGGAATTCAACACGCGATCCGCCGACAGCCCCGCTGTCCTGCTGCTCGATCTAAAACTTCCGAAAATCAGTGGATTGGAGGTCCTAAAGCAGATTAAGTCCGACGAGCATTTGAAGATGATACCTGTGGTTGTGCTGACGTCATCCAACGAGGAAAAAGACATGATGAGAAGCTACAGCCTCGGGGTGAACGCCTATGTGGTAAAACCGGTCGATTTTCATGAATTTGTCAACGCGGTAAAGGAGCTCGGCATCTTCTGGGCGGTCATCAACGAGCCGCCCCCGGGAAGCGTGAAAAAGTGAGATCTCCTCTTCGGATTCTGTTGCTGGAAGATGACACCCGCGACGCGGAACTCATTCAAGAGGTCCTCGAAGCTGATTATTTTGACTGCGAAGTCACGCGCACTCAAACGCGCGCCGAGTTCGTCGCCGGTCTTGAGAACGTTGGAATTAACCTCATTCTCGCGGATTACAAACTTCCTTCCTTCGATGGCCTTTCTGCATTGAAGCTTGCGCACGAAGCCCGCCCCGATCTGCCTTTCATTTTCGTTTCCGGGTCGCTCGGTGAAGAAGTGGCGATCGAGGCAATCAAAATCGGGGCAACGGATTATGTCGTGAAGTCGCGACTGTCGAGGCTCGTGCCTTCCGTGCAACGTGCACTGCGCGAAACGCAAGAACGCGCCGAGCGTAAACGTGCCGAGGAGGCGTTGCGCCGGAGTGAGACGTTCCTGGCTGAAGGTCAGAGAATTAGCCACACAGGTAGTTGGGGATGGAATATCGCAACGGGAAAGCTGGAGTGGTCGGAGGAACATCGCCGGATCTTTGGCTTCGATCCCAACGCGGCAGAGCCAACATTCCAATTATTCTTGGAGAGGATTCATCCAGAGGATCAATCTCTGGTTCGGCAAATCATGGATGAGGCCATTCGTGAGCGGAGCGGTTTTTCACTTGAGTTTCGTATCGTCCTTCCCGATGGATCCATTAAGCATCTCCACGGTATGGGGCGCCCCGTATTGTCGACGACTGGCAATGTTGATGATTATATCGGTACGACCATGGATATTACCGAGCGCAAGCGGGGTGAAGATGCGCTGCGCGCCGCACAGGCGGATCTCACCCGCGTGGCGCGGCTGACGACGATCGGCGAACTCGCGGCATCGATTGCCCACGAGATCAATCAGCCGCTCGGTGCAATCGTTGCCAACGGCAATGCCTGCTTACGCTGGCTTGCGAAAGACCAACCACAACTCGATGATGCGCGACGGGCCGCGGAACGCATCGTCAGGGACGGCCATCGTGCAGGCGATATTGTAAAAAGCATCCGCTCCCTGCTCGGAACTTCCGCGCCGGACATGACAGAAATCGACATCAATGATGCGATTCGCGAAGTTCTCATCCTAACCCGCAGTGAGCTCCACGAACATAACATTGCGCTCGAAACTGAATTATCCGACGGGCTGGCCCCTATCATGGGTGACCGGGTCCGGTTGCAACAGGTCATCCTGAATCTGATGATGAACGCCATCGAGGCGATGAGCGGGAATACAAACGAGCCGCGGGTGCTGCGCGTACAATCTCGGGGCGACGAGCAGGGCGCAGTGCTGATCACGATTGAGGATTCAGGTCCCGGGATCGCGCCTGAAATTATGGAGCGATTGTTCGAAGCTTTTTTCACGACAAAGCACAGCGGCATGGGTATGGGGCTTTCGATTTGCCGCTCGATCGTCAATGCCCATGGCGGTCGCCTCTGGGTATCGCCGGCGTCTCCCCAAGGGGCCGTTTTCCAATTCACCGTGCCGATCGCCGCCAAGAGCGAGGGGGTGGCCGCTCACGACGTGTCTCACTATTTAAACGGGAGATCGGCAAAAACCGCTTCTTCCCCGTAGCAAACGAGCATCGCCTATCTCGTGCTGAAGAGCGTGATGTTCAGCGCCCATCCATCGTCCATTCCGATGGATAATATCGAAATATAATGGCTATTCACATGGCCGACCCATGAGAAATAAAGGCCGATGCCGAATCACCGACAAGAACCTCCTCTCACGCCAGCCCCATGCGCTCCGATGGAGAAATTGTAATGGGCGAGCTTGTTGCTGGCCGTTGGTGCCGGACGGGCGTCGATTCCGTTCTGGTTGATGGAAGACACCAGCGTCCCCCCTCCGTCTTTCGCGACTGGGTAACAGCCGATGGATCGGCGCCAGAAGGTGCGCGCGGCTTTAAGGCGGAGAGCGGCCGCTATCACCTGTATGTGTCGCTTGCCTGCCCGTGGGCGCACCGCGCGCTCATCATGCGCAACTTGAAGGCGCTGGAGGGTATGATCGGCGTCTCGGTTGTCCATTGGCTGATGGGTGAGGATGGGTGGACTTTTAAGCCGGGCCCTGGCGTCGTGCCCGATCCCGTCGCTCATGTACCCATGCTGCGAGATATCTATACCCTCGCCGATCCCGACTGCACTTCACGGGTCACGGTGCCGGTGCTGTTCGATACCGTGAAGAGGACCATCGTCTCGAACGAATCAGCTGAAATCATTCGGATGTTCAATGCCGCATTCGATCATCTAGGTGCCCGACCCGGCGATTACTATCCCGCCGCCCACCGCGCCGAGATCGACGCGATCAATGCCCGCATCTATGAGACACTGAATAACGGCGTCTACAAAGCGGGCTTTGCAACCAATCAGTTAGCGTACGAAGAAGCCGTCGCCGGCGTCTTCGACACGCTCGATTGGCTCGAAGCGCGCCTCACACGGCAACCTTATCTCGTCGGCAACGAACTGACCGAGGCGGACATTCGCCTGTTCACGACGCTCGTGCGTTTCGATGTTGTTTACTACGGCCACTTCAAGTGCAACCGCCATGCGCTGACGGACTACCCGGCGCTGTGGAATTACACGCGCGCCCTTTACCAGCATCCCGACATCAAGCCGACGATCAACTTCGCCCACATCAAGGGGCACTATTACGGCAGTCACCTTTGGCTGAATCCAAGCGGCATTGTGCCGGTGGGACCGGATATCAATTTTGATCAGGTCGTGAATACCAATTTCCAAGGCGCATAATTTGGCGTTTGGGTCAGAGCATCGATCTTGTAGATCAATGCTCTGACTTTTATCTAGGCGATCTAAAAGTACGAGATCCCCTGGGTGTTTACGTAGAGCGCATAAAGCCCGTGACCGCAGGCCATGAAAAGCCGATTGCGCATGGCACCGCCAAAGCAGAGATTGGCGCAGCGTTCGGGCAGCGCGATCCTGCCGATCAACTGTCCGGCCGGATTATAAACATTCACGCCATCCAGCTCGGGCGTGCCCATGCCCCAGCCGCACCACAAATTCCCGTCTATATCGCAGCGAATGCCATCGGGCGTGCCGCCCGGGCCGGCATCGACAAAAAGCCGGCCATTTGTCAGGCGCGTTCCATCAACCACGTCGAAAGCGCGAATCGCCCGGTGCGGTTTGGCGCTTGATTCCACCACATAGAGCACGCTTTCATCCGGCGAAAAGCACAACCCGTTTGGCCCCCGCACATCATCAGCCACGATGCTGGCCGTGCCGTCCGCATCAATCCGGTAGACGCACGCAGGCAATTCCTGCTCCGTGATTACGCCCTCATAATATGTCTGCAAGCCGAATGGCGGATCAGTGAACCAGATGCTGCCATCTGATTTCACGACGATGTCATTTGGCGAATTCAGCCTTTTGCCTTGCCAGTTATCCATCAGCACAGTGATCGTGCCGTCATATTCCGTCCGGGTCACGCGGCGGCCCAGATGTTCGCAGGTCAGCAGCCGGCCCTGGCGGTCGCGCGTATGGCCGTTCGCCATGTTGGAGGGCTGGCAAAACGTTGCCACTGTGCCGCTTGCCTCGTCCCAGCGTAGAACCCGGTTGTTCGGAATATCGCTCCACAGCAGATACCGGCCATCGCCGAACCATACCGGCCCTTCGCCCCAGCGTGTGCCTGTGGCCAGCCGTTCCACGCTGGCCGAGAATATCCGGTACTTCAGAAAGCTGGGATCGATGATTTCAATCGCGGGGTCGGGGTAGCGGGGGGATGGTTCCCAGGAATTCATGGTGGTCGGATCATCCTGATAAGTAGTTGGCGTTGAACGGCCTCAACCCTATATCCCGCTGGCGCCACGCGCCAGTGGCCGCCTCGACACCGCAGAAGCATTGGAGACGCATGATGAAGCATCACCCCGCCCTTACCCCCGGCCGCGTTGCCGTTATTACTGGCGCTGGGAGCGGCATCGGCCGCGCCGCCGCGCTGCGCTTCGCAAGTCTCGGGCTCAAGGTCTGCCTGGCGGACCTCGCCTCCCCGGCGCTGGATGAGGCGGCTGCCGCCGCTGCTGCCGCCAGCCCACTCGGCGCGGCCGGTATCCTGACCGTCGCCACAGATGTCAGCGACCTCGCGCAGGTCCAGGCTTTGTGCGACAAAGTCTACGCCGCGTTCGGCGAGGTCGGCATCCTCATGAACAATGCCGGCACCGGTATCAGTGCCGGCCCATGGAACAAGATCGACATTTGGCGCCGGCTGCTGGAGATCAATCTGTGGGGCGTGATCAACGGGGTTCAGGTTTTCACCCCGCGTATGCTCGCCCAAAAGAGCGACTGCGCGATCATCAATACCGGCTCCAAGCAGGGCATCACCTGCCCCCCCGGCAACACCGCCTATAATGTCAGCAAGGCCGGCGTGAAGGTGCTGACCGAGTCACTCGCCCATGGGTTGCGCAACGAAGAGGGCGGGAAGATCACGGCGCATTTGCTGGTGCCCGGCTCAACCCTCACCGCCATGACGGCCGCCGGCCTCAAGGATAAGCCGGAAGGCGCGTGGACCGCGGACCAGGTGGTGGACATGCTGCTCGAAGGCATGGCCGATGGCGATTTCTACATCATCTGCCCGGATAACGAGGTCACGCGCGAGACCGACAACAAGCGCATCCTCTGGGCGGCGCAGGATATCATCCAGAACCGCCCGCCTCTGTCGCGCTGGCACCAGGATTACGCGCAGAAATTCGCGCAATTTCTGGAATTTAACCCTCCCGGAATCTAATCTCCGGTTTGGAAGATGACGTTTTGCGCCCTGTCTCGGCAGACGGCGCAAAACGTCCCTTACAGTCAGAACCCGGCGACGATTCCGTCGCTACGCGGATCGGCACCGCCTTCGAAAGTGCCGTTGGGGTGGCGCACGATCGCCCCGGCATGGCCGACGCTCTCGTCGAAATCGGCGATCTGTTCGACATCGTGGCCGAGCGCCTTGAGCTGGGCGATAAGCTCGGGGCTGAACCGGCTTTCCAGCTTCAGGCTCTCCGATGAAAGCCCCCATGTGCGGCCGAGCAGCCAGCGGGGCGCGGTGATCGCCTGCTGCGGGTGCTGCCCGAACACGGCGACGCGGGTGAACACCGCCGCCTGGGTTTGCGGCTGTCCGTCGCCGCCCATCGTGCCATAGACCATGACCCGGCCATCGTTGAACCTGGCGAGCGCCGGGTTGAGCGTATGGAACGGCTTCTTGCCCGGCTCGAGCGTATTGATATGGGCGGGATCGAGGGAGAATGAGCAGCCCCGGTTCTGCCAGGTGATCCCGGTTTTGGGCAGGACGATGCCGCTGCCGAATTCATGGTAGATGCTCTGAATGAAGGACACCGCCCGTCCTTCGCCGTCGATCACCCCCATCCAGACCGTATCGCCGGGGCCTTTGCCGTTGCCCCAGGGCAGCGCGCGGTCGGTGCGGATCGCGGCGAGATAGGGGGCGAGGAATTCGTCGCTCAGGCAATCCTGTGCCGCGACCTTCATATGGTCGGGGTCGGTGATGTATTGGTCGCGGATGCGGAAGGCCTGCTTGGTGGCCTCGACGACCAGATGCACATGTTCGGCACTGTCGGCGGCGTATCGGCCAAGATCAAGGCGGTCGAGCAGCGCCAGGATGATCAGCGAGACCAGCCCCTGGGTGGGCGGAATCATGTTGTAGAGATCGCCGAGCGAGTGCCGCAGATGCAGCGGCGTCACGCGCCGCGCCCGGTAGGCGGCCAGGTCCTGCAGGCTGACCGGGCTGCCGACCGCTGCCAGATCCGCCGCGATGTCCTGCGCCAGGGCGCCGCGGTAGAAGGTATCCGGCCCCTCCTGGGCGATGCGCTCAAAGGTCACGGCCAGACGCGGCTGGCGGAAGCGCGCCCCCGCTGCAGGAACCTGGCCGTCCTCTGTATAGGTCTCGCGGAAGCCCGGCTGGCCGATCAGCTCGGCCAGTTTCTTGCGCGTGTTTTCCGCCTGCGATTCCGTGACGGGGATGCCCTCGCGCGCATAATGGATGGCATCGCTGAGCAGCCTTGAGAGCGGCAGCTTGCCGCCGATCTCGCGTGCATAGGTATAGGCGGTGTCCCAGCCGGAGATCGTGGCCGCCACCGTATTGGCCGCCAGCGGGCCGCGATGCGGGATCGTGGCAGGCCGCGCGACTGGTAGAAATCGCGCGAAGGCGATGGCGCGCCGTGCCGGCGGCCTCGATGCCCAGCGGCGCCTGGCCGGGACGGAAATGGTCCAGAAACCATCGCCGCCGATGCTGTTCATGTGCGGATAGGCCACGGAGATCGTGGCGGCGGCGGCGATCATGGCTTCGACGGCATTGCCGCCATCGCGCAAAATGGCGAGCGCCGATTGGGAGGCGAGCGCATGCGGGGCGACGGCCATGCCGCGGGTCGCCTGCAGGGAGTGACGCATCGAGGAATCCTTGGATAGAAAGGCGAAACTGCCGGTCCGCGGGGATAACAGGAACAGGGCCTGAACCGAAAGACGCTCGACGGTAAGGGCGCCGCCGGCGGTAACTGCGCGCCCTGTTCGTCCGGATGAGGTCTGGCGTTCAGACGCGCTTCAGAGCTTCCCGGCCCATAATGGCGCCATGGCCGGCTTGCCTGCCGGAGCGAGCCAGCGGCGGCGCATCGGCTTGAGCGCGACGACGGCGAGGATGGCGGTCAGCGAAATTCATCGCGATCACCAGCTCAAACACCGGCAGCCACGACCCCGTCGATTTATGCAGCAGCGCGGCGAGCGGGCCGCCCAGCACCGAAGCCACGCCAAAGGCCAGATAGAGGAAGCCGTAATTCGAGGTGGCGTGCTCGGTGCCGAACGTGTCGGTCAGGGTCGAGGGGAACAGGGAGAAAATCTCGCCCCAGCCGAAGAAGACCACGCCGGACATCAGCACGAACACCGTCGCATCGTCGCGCGTCAGCAGCCAGATGGTGATGGCGAGCGCCTTCGGTGGCGAAGGCGAGGAACATGGTGTTTTCGCGGCCGATGCGGTCCGACACCCAGCCGAAGAACGGGCGGGTCAGGCCGTTGGTGATGCGGTCGATCGACAGCGCCAAAGGCAGCGCCGGCAGGCCGAAGACCAGGGAGTCCGCCAGGCCCCAATCGCGGGAGAAGGCGCCGAACTGGGAGATGACCATCAGGCCCGAGCTCGCCATCATCGTCATCATGACGAACATCAGCCAGAAGATCGGGGTGCGCAGCATTTCGGCCGGAGGTGAAGCTGCGGGTGCTTTCCTTCACCGCCGGGTGGGCGGCCGTCGTCTTGCGCTGCATCGCCGCCTGCCAGGCCGGATCCGGACGCTTCAGGCCGAGTGCCGCGGCGAACCCGACCGCGCCGAGGATGATGCCCCATTGCAGCAGCGCATGCTGGTAGCCTGAGGCCTTGATCGCTTCGGAAATCGGGAAGGTGGTGAGGACCGCGCCAAAGCCGTAGCCGGCGGCGACCATGCCGGTCGCGAAGCCGCGCCGGTCGGGGAACCATTCACCATGTGGCCCACCACGCCGACATAGATCATGCCGGTGCCGATCCCGCCCAACAGGCCGTAAGTAGGTAGAGGCCCGTCACCGTGGTGACATGCGCGGCGAGAACCCAGCTCAGCCCCGTGCACAGGGCGCCCGCCGAGAGCAGCAGGCGCGGCCCGAATTTTTCGATCAGCCAGCCCTGGAAGGGGCCCACGAAGGTTTGCAGCACGATCAGAATGGAGAAGGTCACCTGGAGGGTCGGGCAGACCCACGCTGAGCGCCGCGGTCATCGGCTTGGTGAACAGCGCCCAGACATATTGCGGGCTGGAAATCGCCGCCATGCAGACCAGCCCCAGTACGAGTTGGAGCCAGCGGGTCATCGGGTTAGTCGTCGTCATTCGATATTCCTGTTGCCCACGGCGTGGGCGGTTAGCCATCGTCTGCACATTGAGTGGG
>CAWHDE010000025.1:0-23593 GCA_963827925.1 uncultured Pseudomonadota bacterium
TGCACTGACCGTCGCCGAGGTCGACCCGGCCGCTCTTGAGCGCGAGAAGAACGTGCTCTCCGAGCAGGCTCGCGCCTCCGGCAAGCCCGAAGCCATCATTGAAAAGATGGTCGAAGGCCGCGTGAAGAAGTACTACGAGGATGTGGTGCTGCTGGAGCAGGTCTGGGTGCATGACGGCGAGAGCAAGGTAAAGGACGTGGTGAAGAAGGCCGGCAGCAATGTCGCCCGCTTCGTGCGCTTTACGCTCGGCGAAGGCATCGAAAAGGAAGTAACTGATTTCGCGGCTGAAGTTGCGGCGGCGGCTGGGGTTTAATCCTCTCTGTCTTTGCGCTACCCAAGGGGCGGTCCGGGCATTTTGCTTGGCACCGCCCTTACTATAAGGACGTTCCATGACCACCACCCCCCAATATAAGCGCGTTCTGCTGAAGGTTTCCGGCGAGGCTCTGATGGGCCAGCGCGATTACGGGCTGGACACCGAGACGGTGGGCGCCATCGCCGCCGATGTGCGCGATGTGACCGCCATGGGGGTGCAGGTGTGCCTGGTCATCGGCGGGGGAAACATCTTCCGCGGCGTTGCCGGTGCGGCGGCTGGCATGGACCGCGCCCAGGCCGATTACATGGGCATGCTGGCCACGGTGATGAACGGGCTCGCCATGCAGACCGCGCTGGAGAAGGTCGGCGTGCCGACCCGCGTGCAGAGCGCCATTTCCATGGAATCGGTGTGCGAACCCTATATCCGCCGCCGCGCCGAGCGGCACATGGAGAAGGGCAGGGTCGTGATCTTCGCCGCCGGCACCGGCAATCCGTTCTTCACCACCGACACCGCAGCCGCCCTGCGCGCCACCGAAATGAAGTGCGACGCGATGCTGAAGGGCACGCAGGTGGATGGCGTCTATTCCGCCGACCCGCGCAAGGACCAGAATGCCAAGCGCTACGAGGAGCTGACCTATCTGGACGTGCTGGCCCGCGATTTGAACGTGATGGATGCTTCTGCCATCTCGCTCTCGCGCGAGAACAAGCTGCCGATTCTCGTCTTCGACATCCATGCGCCTGGCGCCTTCGCCGCCGTAATGCGTGGCGAGGGCCCCTTCACCCGGATCATTGAGAACTAAAAAGAAGGATCGTCAAATGGCCGATTTAGACACGATCACGACCGATCTCACCCGCCGCATGGATGGCGCCCTGGAGGCGCTGCGGCGTGAATTCTCAGGCCTTCGCACTGGCCGCGCCAGCCCCGCCTTGCTGGAGCCGGTGAAGGTCGAGGCTTATGGTTCGCTGATGCCGCTCAACCAGGTGGCCACCATCGCCGTGCCGGAAGCGCGAATGATCACCGTGCAGGTCTGGGACCGTTCGATGGTCAATTCCACCGTTGCCGCCATCCGCGATTGCGGGCTGGGCCTCAACCCGCAGCCGGATGGGCAGGTGATCCGCGTGCCGCTGCCGGTGCTGACCGAGGAGCGCCGTATCGAGCTGGTCAAGACCGCCAATAAATATGCCGAGGCCGCCCGCATCGCGGTGCGCGGCGTGCGCCGTGACGGCATGGAGCAGATCAAGGCCTTGCAGAAGAAGTCCGAAATCTCTGAAGATGAGGAACGCGACTGGGCGGAGCAGGTTCAGAAGCTGACCGACGGCTACATCAAGCGCGTGGATGACAGTTTCGCCGAGAAGGAAAAGGATATCCGGCAGGTCTGATGGCAGACGCCGCCTCCCATTCCGTGCCGCTGCATGTTGCCATCATCATGGATGGCAATGGGCGCTGGGCCGCCGCCCGGGGGCTGCCGCGCGTGGCCGGCCACCGCGAGGGTGCGAAGGCCGTGCGCCGGACCATCGAGGCGGCGGTGAATCACGGGGTGCGCTATCTCACCTTGTTCGCCTTTTCTTCCGAGAACTGGCAGCGCCCGGCCGGCGAGGTGCAGGACCTCACCTTCCTGCTGAAGCATTATCTGCGCTCTGAACTGGCGGAGCTGCATGCCGAGGGCGTGCAGCTGAAAGTGATCGGCGAGCGTGAGCGCTTCGGCGAGACACTGGCGCACGAGTTGGAGGCAGCCGAGCGCAAAACCGCCAACAATAAGCGCCTGACGCTGCTGCTTGCGCTGTCCTATGGTGGGCGGGCGGAGATCGTGGCGGCGGCACGCCGGGCCATGGAGGCCGGGGTGAAGCCGGATGAGCTGACCGAGCAGAATTTCGCGAGCTTCCTGTTCACGGCGGGGATTCCCGATCCGGATCTGGTCATCCGCACCTCCGGCGAGCAGCGCGTGAGCAATTTCCTGCTCTGGCAGCTCGCCTATGCCGAGATCTTGTTCACAAAGGTACTCTGGCCGGATTTCTGCGCCGGCGATTTCGCCAACGCGCTGGAAGAATATGCGGGCAGGGAGCGGCGATTCGGTGCCCGCCCTGTCTGAGACCATGGATAAACCCTCCGGCAATAGCCGTTGGTCCGATTTTTATGTCCGTGCCGCTTCGGCGCTGGTGTTGGGGCCGCTGGCTCTGTTCTGCCTCTGGCGTGGCGGTGTGGCGTGGGACCTGTTCATTGGCGTGGCCATGGTGGGGCTGGGGCATGAATGGGCGAAACTCGCAGGTCTGCGTCAGGCTTGGCCGTTGGCCGGGGTCCTGCTGCTGGTTTGGGCGGTGACGCTGACTTCTTGGCATCAGCTCTGGACTGCAAGCCATTGTATTTTTAGGATTAGCCTCTTGGCCGGTGTTTGGCCGCTTCGCCGCGGCTGGGGTGCCTTATGCCGGGCTCGGCGGCATTTGCCTGGTCTGGCTGCGCCATCGCCCCGAGGCCGGGCTGATCGATACCGGCTTCCTGATCCTGGTGATCTGGGGCACGGATATCGGTGCCTATCTGGTCGGGCGGCTGCTGGGCGGGGCCAAGCTGGCGCCGCGCATCTCGCCGGGCAAAACCTGGAGCGGTGCGGCGGGCGGACTGGTTCTCGGCGCCGCTTGCGGCGCCGGGCTGGCGGCGGTTACGCGGGACGCACCGGGCCATGCTTTCGTGGCTGGGCTGTTGCTAAGCTTCGTCGCCCAGGCAGGCGATTTGCTGGAAAGCGCGATCAAGCGCAAACTGGGCGTGAAAGATTCCGGACGAACGATTCCCGGTCATGGCGGATTGTTCGACCGGCTGGATGGATTTCTGACGGCAGCCCCCCTGGCGGTGCTGTTCGCGGCTTGCATGCATGGAGGCATGGCATTATGGGGTTGAAGCGGCTGACAATCCTCGGGTTCGACGGGCAGTGTCGGCACGCAAACTCTGGATCTGGTTGCGGAAGATCCCTCCGCCTACGAGATTTGCGCGCTGATCGGCGGGCGCAACGTGGCGCTGCTGGCCGAGCAGGCCCGTCAATTCCGGCCTGAAATCACCGTCATTTCCGATGAATCGCTGTTGCCTGAGTTGCGTGAGGCGCTGGCGGGCAGCAATCTAGCCGTGGCGGGCGGGCGCGCCGCCGTGCTGGAGGCCGCCGGGCGCAAAGCGGATTGGACGATGTGCGCCATCACCGGAACGGCGGGGTTGGAACCAACACTGGCCGCCGTGCGCCAGGGCGGCACCATTGCCTTCGCCTGCAAGGAATCGCTGGTTTCCGCCGGAGATTTGTTCCTGAAAGCGGTGGAGGAGGCTGGGGCCACGCTGCTGCCGGTCGATTCCGAGCATAACGCCATTCTGCAGGCGATGGCGGATGGCAATGCCAAATCCGTGGATAAGATCGTGCTCACGGCCTCAGGCGGGCCGTTCCGCAACCACTCACTGGAGGAGATGCGCGGCATCACCCGCGAGGCGGCTCTGCGCCACCCGGTCTGGTCGATGGGCGCCAAGATCTCCATCGACAGCGCGACGATGTTTAACAAAGGCCTCGAAGTTATTGAGGCTGCAAGATTATTTTCGCTTCCCTCGGAAAAGATCGAGGTGCTGGTTCATCCGCAATCGGTCATCCACGGCATGGTCTGCTACGCAGACGGCTCGGTGCTCGCCCAGCTTGGCGCGCCGGATATGCGCATTCCCATTGCCCATGCCCTGGCTTGGCCGCAGCGGCTTCCCACCCAGGCGCCGAGGCTTGATCTCGTGCAGGTCTCCCGGCTGGAATTCCATGCGCCGGATGAGGTTCGCTTCCCCGCGCTGCGTCTGGCGCGCGAGGCGCTGACGGCGGGCGCCGGGGCACCCGCCGTGCTGAATGCCGCAAACGAGGTGGCGGTCGCCGCGTTCCTGGAGCGCAAGATCGGGTTCCTGGACATTGCGGGCATCGTCGAGGCCGTGATGCAGAAGCTGGGCGCCCCTGCCGTGCCGGATCTTGAAGCCGTGCTTGCCATTGATGAAGCCGCCCGCGCCGCCGCCTTGGCGCTGGCCACACGCCAGGCTGCCTGAACATGCTTGATACGCTGCGCACCATCGTCGCCTTCATCGTCGATATTGGCGTGCTGATTTTTATCCATGAGCTGGGGCATTATCTGGCGGCGCGCAGCCAGGGCGTCGCTGTCGAGACATTCTCGGTTGGGTTCGGCCCGGCGCTGCTGAAATACAAAGCCAAATCAGGCACTGTCTGGCAGGTCTCGGCCCTGCCGCTCGGTGGATATGTAAAGATGCAGGGCTGGGGCGAGGAAGCAGCCCCAGGCCTCGCCAAGCCCGGTTCTTTCGCGGCCGCTTCGCTAGGCTCGAAAGCCGTTATCGTCGCCGCCGGGCCGCTCGCCAATCTGCTGCTGGCGGTGGTGATCTTTGCCGGGTTGTTCATGTCCGCCGGACAGCTTTCCACCCAGCCTGTGCTCAGCCAGATACAGCCCGGCTCGCCGGCGGCAGAGTCGCACCTGCTGCCCGGCGACAGGGTGCTCGCCATCGGCGATGCCCAGATCAAGAGCTTCACCGACCTGCAGCAGGTCGTGATGCAGCATCCTGACACGGTGCTGGGTTTTACCATCGAGCGCGCGGGCAAGCAGCTCACCTTGCCGGTGACGGTGGGTGACGCGACGCTGGATGGCGACAAGATTGGCCGCCTTGGCGTCGTTGGCACGCAATCCACCTTAAAGCGCCTGGCGCCAGGGCCGGCCATCGCCGCCGCCTTCCAGGAGACGGGCCGTCAGATTTCCGGCTGGTTCTCCAGCATGGCGACGCTGATCGTGCAACATAAAGGGCTGAAGGATTTGGCCGGGCCGCTCGGTATCGCGCAGATCACGGGGCAGGCGGCGGCATTGGGGCTGGTGCCGGTGATCAGCCTGATCGCGGTGCTCTCTATCAATCTAGGCCTCGTGAATCTCGTTCCCATCCCGATTCTGGATGGCGGGCATCTGTTGTTCTACGCGGTTGAGTTCCTGATCCGCCGACCGGTGCCCGAACAGGCCCGCGAGGCCGGCCTGCGCGTGGGGGTGGCGATTATCCTGTCCCTGGTGTTGGTTGTGACCTTCAACGACCTGACAAGGCTCGGCGCGGTCGCGTGGTTCACACATTTACTTTAGATTAAAGCCGCTTCGTACGGCGTGGGCACCTTGCCGCGCGGGCTGGCGCGTGCCAAACGGCCCGGAGATGGAAAGTCCCGGAATCCGGGGGTTCTTGGTTGGGGGAGATTTCGATTGCTAAAGCCGCGCTCCGTACTTCTGGCGTCTGTCTGCCTGTTGCCGGCCATGCTCGCCGCCCCCAACCCCAGCGCCCAGGCTCTGGCCGCAACACTGCCTCAGTCGGCCATCCCGGCAGGCGGCGCCATCGCCGCGATCAATGTCACCGGTAATCAACGAATCGAGTCCAGCACCATCACGGCCTACATGGTGGTGCAGCCGGGTGATTCGTTCGACCCGGAAAAGATCAACCAGTCGGTGAAGACGCTTTATGCCACCGGCCTCTTCCAGAGCGTGAACATCACCCGCGACGGCAATAATCTGGATGTCGCGGTGGTAGAAAACCCGCTCGTGGACCAGGTGCTGTTCTCCGGCAACAAGGCGCTGGCGGACAAGGACGCCCAGGCTGCGATCAGCCTCAAGCCGCGCTCCGTCTACACCGCCGCGGCCGCCGAGGCCGACCGGCGCGCCCTGCTGGATGCCTATGCCCAGAAGGGCTATTACAACGCCCAGGTCACGGCCAACATCATCAAGCTGCCCGACAACCGCGTGAACGTTGTGTACCAGTGCGATGAGGGGATCGAGACCAAGATCAGCCGCATCGACTTCGTCGGCAACCAGCATTTTTCCCAATCGGCGCTGCGCGCGGTCGTCTCCAGCAGGCAATCCGCCTGGTGGCGTTTCCTCTCGAGCGCGGATCAATATGATTCCGAGCGGGTGGAGTATGACGAATATCTGCTCCACAAATTCTATTTCCATAAGGGTTATGCCGATTTCCAGATCCTGAGCGCCAATGCCAATCTCAGCCCGGACCGCAAATCCTTCTACCTGACCTTCACGGTCAGTGAGGGGGAGCGTTACAAGGTTGGCTCGCTCAAGATCGTCTCCAGTGTCCGCAATTTGCCGGAAAAAGAGTTGCGTGGGCTTGTGCCGCTCTCCAAGGGCGATTGGTTTGACGGCGATGCCCTGCAGGAGGGCGTGGATGCGCTGAACAAGCGCGCCACCAACCTTGGCTATGCCTTCGCCACGGTAAACCCGCAGGTGACGACCAATACCAAGAACCACACGCTTGATATCGTGCTGAACGTGGTGAACGGCCCGCGTGTCTGGATCCAGCGGATTGACATCACCGGCAACACGCGCACCGAGGACAAGGTGATCCGCCGCGAGCTGACCGTGGCCGAGGGCGATGCTTACAACCAGAGCAAGATCGACCAATCCACAACGAATTTGAAGAATCTCGGCTTCTTCAAGGGGCAGAAGATCACCACCTCGCCGGGCTCCACGCCGCAGCAGGTTGTGCTCAACACCGCGGTCCAGGAGCAGGCCACCGGCCAGTTCTCGCTGGGCGGCGGCTATTCCACGTCGCTCGGCGCGCTGTTGAACACCGGCCTCAGCCAGAACAATTTCATCGGCACCGGCGTCAATGCCTCGATCAACGCGATGCTCGCCCAGCGCGGAACGCAGATCAATATCGGCATGACCGATCCGTACTTCCTGGACCGCAATCTGATCGCGGGTTGGGATATCTTCCGCACGGTAACCAACTCCTACACAGCCACCTCGCAGGATTATTCTTATTCTGAGAGCGATATCGGCGCGGATATCCGCCTCGGCTACCGTTTCAACCAGAACGTACGGCAAACCTTCACCTATACGGTTAGCGAACGTGATATTTACGATATCCCGACCGGCAGCAGCGCTAACATCTACATCGAAAACGAGGCAGGCAAATCCTCCCTGTCGCAGATCAGCCAGACGCTGACCTTCGACTATCTCGACGATGACCAGAACCCGACTTCCGGCCTGCTGCTGGACCTGACCACGGATCTGGCGGGGCTTGGCGGGGATGCTAAATATATTCGCATCAGCCCGGATGTCTCCTATTACATCCCTCTGGAGCATGTGTTCGGCGACCCGCGCTGGGTGCTGAAGTTTAGTGCCACGGGTGGCTATCTCGCCGATATGCGCGGGTATCAGGATAAGATCGAGGACCGCTTCTTCGTGGGCGGCGACAATCTGCGCGGCTTCGCTGATGGCGGCATCGGTCCTTATGCCGAACCGATCTATAACAGTGCCGGCACGCTCACCAGCAGCGGCGGTCAGGTCGGCGGTGAATACATGTACACACAGAGCACGGAGCTGCATTTCCCGCTGCCGGTGTCGAAGGATCTTGGCATTTCTGGCTTTGCCTTTGTCGATGTTGGCTCGCTCTGGGGTGCGACCCCCATCGCTGGCTCGACGCTGATTGACAGCTCCGCTCCCCGCGTGGGCGCAGGCGTCGGCGTGTCCTGGAATACGCCTTTCGGCCTGATCAACCTCTCCTTGGCCCAGCCGGTGGTCAAGCACACGGGTGATCAGGTCCAGCAATTCCGCGTCTCTTTTGGTACGAGGTTCTAAGTGTCCGCTCTTTCCCGTTACGCGCTTGTCCTGCCGTTGCTGACGCTGGGGGCCGCACCGGCGGCGCATGCCCAGTCTTCTTCCGGTTCTGCCGGGTTCTTCATGCCGCCGAGCGGCCAGACGCAGAAAGCGCCTGTGGCCGCGCCGAAGCCCAGCGCGCCGGCCGCCGCTCCCGCCACCCAGCCGCAGGCGTCAGACTTCAAGGTGCCTAACCTGCCGCCGCTGCCGGCCGAACCCGCGCCGCCCACCGCCGTCATCGGCGTGCTTTCGGTGCCGGAGGTGCTGCAGAAATCAACCGCCGCCCAGGGCGTGCAGGCCGAGATCCAGAATCGCCAGGCGGCCCTGGCAAGGGATGCGCAGGCGGCACGCGCCAAGATCCAGTCCGAGCAGCAGGCCATCATGGCCGAGCGCAGCAAGCTGACTGACGCGGAACTTGAGAAGAAGGAGCAGGCTCTGCAGAACGAAATCGCCGCGACGCAGACCCGGTTCCAGGAGCGCAACCAGGCGATCCAGAATTCCGGCCAGGCGGCGCTGCAGCAGATCGAGGCCATGCTGGCCGGTATCGTCAAGCAGGAGGCCCAGGCCCACGGCATGAACCTGGTGTTGCATCGCGAGCAGGCGGTGCTGAACGTCGCCGCCTTCGATATCACCGATGAGACGACTGCCGAGTTGAACAAGCTGCTGCCGAGCGTGAAGGTGCCGCCCAGCGTGGTAACGCCTGGCATGGCAATCAATCCGCCTGACGACCAGGGCGACGGCGACGGCGTCGGCCCCTGATCGATGGTGGAAGCTGGCAAACCCGGTGATGAGCGGTTTTTCCGTCGTACCGGGCCGCACTCGATCGGCGCCATCGCCTCTTTGCTGGGGATCGAGGTCGCGCAGCCTGAGCGTATGCTCACCGGTGTGGCGCCGTTGCAAAGCGCCGGGTCGGAGGATGTAAGTTTTCTGGATAACCGCCGCTATGCCGGGCTGCTGGCGGAAACCAAAGCCGGGGCGGTGATCCTGCATCCTGATTTTGCGGACAAGGTGCCGCAAGGCTGCGTGGTGCTGGCGGTGGCCGAACCTTATGTCGGCTGGGCCAAGGTTTCGGCCCTGTTCTACCCGTTCCCGGCGTCGGTCGCGGGCGTGCATCCCTCCGCCGTCATCGACCCTTCAGCCATCATCGACGCCAGCACTGAGATCGGCCCTGGTGCCGTTATCGGGGCTGGGGCGGAGATTGGTGCGGGCACCTCCATTGGCGCATTGGCTTATATCGCGCCGGGTGTGGTCATCGGCAAACAGTGCCGGATCCATGCGCAGGTGACGCTGAGCCACGCCATTCTGGGCGACCGGGTGGTAATCTATCCGGGCGCGCGCATCGGGCAGGATGGGTTCGGCTTCGCCATGTCCAAAACCGGCTTTCACCCCGTGCCGCAGCTGGGGCGCGTGCTGATTGGCGATGGCGCGGAGATTGGCGCAAACACCACCATCGACCGAGGCTCCGCTCAGGACACGGTGATCGGCCCCGGCGTGCATATCGATAACCTCGTGCAGATCGGCCATAACGTGAATATCGGCGCCATATTCTGTGGTGGTGGCGCAGGCTGGCGTATCCGGCTCCACCCAAATCGGCCAGGGCGTGATGATCGCTGCCCAGGCCGGGCTCACCGGGCATCTGACCATCGGTGACAAGGCGCGCATCGGCGCGCAATCCGGCGTGATGCAGGATGTGCCGGCGGGCGAAGAGGTGCTGGGCGCCCCCGCACAGAACGCCAAAAGCTTTTTCCGCGAGGTGATCACCTTGCGCAAACTCGCCCAATCAGGGCGCAAAGGGCAGACTTCAGGGACCTGATAGAGAATGAGTGACGCGACGGATCAAAATCTTCCGCCCGTGGATGTGGCGATCATCGACATCAAGCAGATTTTGTCGATGATCCCACACCGCTATCCTTTCCTTCTGGTCGACCGGATGGTGGATGTCCGCAAGGATCATTCCGCTACCGGCGTCAAGAACGTGTCGGTGAACGAGCCTTTCTTCCAGGGCCATTTCCCCGGCCATCCGGTGATGCCGGGTGTGTTGATCATCGAGAGCATGGCGCAGACCGCGGCGGGCCTCGTGATCTCCACGCTGGGGCCGGAGGCGGGTATTCCCATCGTGTATTTCATGTCCATCGATGGGGCGAAGTTCCGCAAGCCGGTCACGCCGGGTGACCAGCTCCGCCTGACGGTCACCAAGGAGAAGCGGCGCGGCCAGATTTGGCGCTTCATCTGCGTGGCCAAGGTGGATGGCGTGGTGGTTGCGGAGGCGACGATTACCGCCATGATCATGGATGAGGTGAAGCCGGTTTAACCGCCTGGCTAACACCGCGCCGCGACATATGCGGTAACCGAATGTGATTGGCTCCGGCCTCCCACCCCGCGTACAGCGCATGGGCAAGGTTAAAGCGGACGAAAAATGCTGGATACGGTAAAGAGCATGATCCACCCCACCGCCATCATCGAGGATGGCGCGACGATCGCCTCAGGTGCGAAGATAGGCCCCTTCTGCACGGTGGGCAGGGACGTCGTTCTTGAGGAAGGGGTGGAGCTTGTCTCTCATGTCGCCATCGCCGGGCGCACGCGGGTGGGGGCAGGGGTAAAACTGTTCCCGTTCTGCACGGTGGGGCTGGAGCCGCAGGATCTGAAATATAAAGGCGAGGAGACCGAGACCATCATCGGCCCGCGCACGCAGATCCGTGAACACGCCTCCATCCATCGCGGCACCGTCACCGGCAGCGGCATCACCCGAATCGGTGCTGACTGCCTGCTGATGGCGACAGTCCATGTGGCGCATGACTGCGTGCTGGGCGATGGCGTGATCATCTCAAACAATGTGGCGCTCGGCGGGCATGTCGAGATTGGTGAGCGCGCGATCATCGGCGGCAATGCGGCGCTGCTGCAATTCACTCGTGTGGGCACAGGCGCCATGGTCGGCGGCCTCACCGGCGTCACCCGCGATGTCATTCCCTATGCCCGCGTGTTCGGCACGCGCGCCGAGCTGCTGGGCCTCAACCTCATCGGGCTGAAGCGCCGTGGCCTTGAGAAAACCGAGCTGGCCGAGGTCAGCGCCGCGTATAAATTTCTGTTCTCCGGCCCGGGCGTGTTCGCCGAGCGTGTGGCGCAGGCGGCAGGGACATACCAGGATAACGCCTATGTGCGCGAAATCCTGGCCTTCATCGCCACCCCCTCCAGGCACGGCATCCTAACCAACGTTGCGGGCGAGGACGAGTAAGAGCCGCGCCGGTTGACGCCGCCCGGGCAATATTCGATTGCTCGTTCAAGCAAAATCAGAGTGTTTTCCATGAATTCAGGCGCATGACGAGTACGCTCGGCATCATCGCGGGCGGCGGCCCGTTGCCCGGCCAGGTGGCGGCTGCCGCTCAGGCGGCGGGGCGTGGCGTGTTCATCGCCGGGCTGGAAGGTTACGCCGCGCCGGAGGTGCTGCTGCCCTTCCCGCATAAATTCTACCGGCTGGGCGCCATTGGTGCGATGATCAAGGCCTTCCGCGAGCACGGCTGTACGGATCTGGTGATGATCGGCCCCGTCAAACGCCCTTCCTTCCTGTCTCTGCGCCCTGATGCTGAGGGAGCGAAGCTGTTGGCGCGTGTCGGCAAGGCGGCGTTTCTGGGCGATGACGGGCTGCTGGCGGCGATCGTCCGGGTTCTGTCAGACGAGGGGTTCCGGGTGCTGGGGGCGCATGAGATCATGACCGATGCGCTGGCGCCGGAAGGGCTGCTGACCAGCACCGCGCCGGACGCCCAGGCCATGGCCGACATCAAGCGCGGGGTGGAGGTGCTGAAGGTGATCGGCGCTGCCGATATCGGCCAGGCTTGCGTGGTGCAGCAGGGGCTGGTGCTGGCGGTGGAAACCGTTGAGGGCACGGATGCCATGCTCTCACGCATTCCGGCGGTCACGCGGCCAGGCCCGGCGGGAGTGCTGGTGAAAATGGCCAAGCCGCAGCAGGAGCGCCGGGCCGACCTACCCACAGTGGGGCCGGATACAGTAAGCCATGCGCTTAACGCGGGGCTTAGGGGCGTGGCATTCGAGGCGAACAGCACTATCTTGGCAAACAGAATGCAATTGATTGAAATCGCCGATAAAGCAGGTGTTTTTTTGATCGGCATTCGTACCTAAATGAGTTGAACCAACAGGAAAGACTTAGGCATGAGCGAATTTTCTTATCTCCACACAATGCTGCGGGTTGGCGATCTGGAGCGGAGTGTGGGCTTCTATACCGGCCTGTTGGGCATGAAGGAGCTTCGCCGCAACGAGGTGCCCGATGGTAAATATACCCTGGTCTTCGTCGGCTATGGCGATGAGACCAGCAACACCGTGCTGGAACTCACCTATAACTGGGGCGTCGACAAATATGAGATCGGCACGGCCTTCGGCCATCTCGCCCTCGGCGTGCCGGACATCTACGCGGCGTGCGATCGTCTGCGCGCGGCTGGGGTGAAGATCTCCCGCGAGCCGGGCCCGGTGAAATTCGGAACCACGGTGATCGCATTCATCGAGGATCCGGACGGCTACAAGATCGAGCTGATCGAGCGGAAGCCGCGCTAACATGCCAGTGCTGGCGAACCTGTTGAGCCGGTGCTTCACGCTGGCCGACAGGCTCGTCCCTGATACGGCCGTCTCAGTCGCCGATTCACAGGCGCTGATCCGTGCCGCCGGGGGTTCGCCAGCACCAGATGCGGTGGAGGGGCTGGAGCAACTCCTTTCCTCCATCCGCATGGAATCGGAGCTCAGTCTGTTCGGGCGCGTGTCCCTGCGGTGGGACTTCATTCGCCTGCTGCGCAACGCGCAGCTTATCGAGGACGCCCACGCCGCTAACCCGGCTCTCGCCGCGGCGCCGATCAAGGCGCCTTTGTTCATTTTGGGCCTGCCGCGTTCTGGCACCAGCTTCCTGCACATGCTGATGGCGGAAGACCCCGGCAGTCAGGTGCCTCGCAACTGGCAGATGATCTATCCCGCCCCCCGTCCGGCGGGCTTCAATCCAGAAGGCGATAAGCGCGTCGCGCGGGTTGATAAGCAGCTCGATCTGTTCAACGGCCTCGCCCCCGGTTTCCGTGAGCTGCACCCGATCTATGCCGACAGCCCGCAGGAATGCAGCGAGATCACCGCGCACGTGTTCCAGAGTCTACGTTTCGATTCCACGCATCGCGTGCCCTCTTATTTTGCCTGGCTGGAAGCGCACGGGCATGACGACGCTTTTCATTTCCACAAGAAATTCCTGCAATTCCTGCAAGACGGCACACCCTTGCGCTGGGTGTTGAAATGTCCCGACCATACCTTCACGCTGGACGCTATCCTGCGCGTCTATCCGGATGCGCGCTTCGTCATTCTGCATCGTGATCCAATCAAAGTGCTGGGCTCCGTCGCGCATTTGACGCAGGTGCTGCGCAAGCCTTTCCTACGCGGGATCGATGCCGGTGAGATCGGCGCCCAGGTCGCAGGGCGCTGGATGCAGGGGGCCAATCTGCTGCTGAAATTCGACCAGCGTGCCGATATCTCCGCCTCACGCAAGTTGCATGTGCAGTATGAGGAGTTTACCGAGGCACCTTTGGCGGCGATGGCGCGCATCTACGCGCATTTTGGTGAGGAGCTGACAGAGCCCGCCATACAGGCCATGAACCGCATGATCAAGGCCAAGCCTAGCGGTGGCTACGGGCGGCACGCACCCTACCGGTTGGAGGCGTTCAAGCTCAGCGTCCCGGCGCTGCAGACCGCCTTTCTACCCTACGTTCAGCAATATTGCCGAGCAGCTCGGTGATCGTTTCCAGCAGAATAGGCGCGGTCACTCCCAGGCTGTAATTTTGTTCTACCCGCCGACGTGCTGCCCAACCCAGCCGGGCGCCAAGCTCCGGCTCGTCGCGTAAGCGGCGCAGATGTGTCATCCAGTCCTGCGCCGTATGGGCGAGAAAGCCTGTCTCGCCGTGGGTGACGATGCGGTTATTGGCGCCGATGCCGCTTGCCACGGCGGGACGCGCCATCGCCATGTACTGGATCAGCTTGTAGCCTGACTTGCCATTGGCCCATTCCGTGTCGGGAAGGGGCATGATGCCTACATGGCAGCGCCCGATCAGCGCCGCTTCGCTCTCTTCAGTCCAGGGGAGGCTTTCGACATCAACACCGGGAAGGGTGAATCCGGGGGCGCCAATCACGAGTAATCTAGTCTTCGCTTCCTGGCTGAGCTGGCGCAGCGGTTCCGCCAATTCATGGAGGTAGGCGGCTGTGAGCGGCGTGCCGATCCAGCCGATGGTGAAGGTGCCGGACGGCGGCGGCACGGGCTGGTAGCGCGCCAGATCGATGACCGTGGGCAGCAGCAGGATATTCCGCGCTCCTTCCGACAAGGCCCAGTGATAGAGCGTGTCGTTGGCGACAATGGTCAGCGCCGCGCCGCGCAGCAGATGGCCGAACTTGTTGCGCAGCAGCAGCCTGACGAGCGGCGAGGGTGACGCGGCATATCGTAGAGCCCAGGCATCGTCGAAATCCAATATGTAGGGCGTGTCCCGGAGCACGCCGCGCTCCAGCCAATAGGGCAGCCAGGGCAGCAACTCTTTCTCGATCCAGAGCAGGTCATGCCGTTCGATCTCAGCGCGAATCGCCAGCCCCCGCCGATAGGCGGCCAGCGCGGCGCCGGTGCGCGGGCGTCCACCATACAGAGCGGTGAGATAATCGTCCTCCAGGAAGGGCCGCAGCGTTACGTCCAGCCCGGCCTGGCTTAGAAAAGGCGAATATTGCGCCAGCCGCAGGCGGGATGAGGCGCCGAGCGTGCCGTAGCGCATGGCACAGAGCAGGCGGCCGGAAACTGGAATATCCGATGCCGAGAGGGCGGTTGGCTCAACTTGGCGCGCAGGCAGCAGGAGCGGTTCGGACATAGGTTAAATATAATTAAATTTCCAGTTGAATAAAACTAAAAGTTGAGAAAAAATTAACGTACACAACCATTCCGGGCGCAGGCGGGCGTTGGATATGGCGGGGAGATCTCGTGGCGTCGGATCAATTGTCTCTTGGCCACAAATTGTGGCGTCTGCTGCCGGCTAATGCGCGCCGCGTGGGGTTAAACGCCGTAGCCACTGCTTTGGCGCCATGCCCGGATTCGGCGCCGCCGGCCCACGCGCGCGGCTTGGCAGTGGCGGGCGAGCTGGAGAGCGCCACCGGTCTGGGAGAAGCCGCACGCTGCCTCGCGGCGGGGGCGCGGGCACTTGGATTTGGCGGTTATCCGGTGACCATGGGCGTAGGCAAGGCGCCTCAAGGCGGCGTCCCGCAGGAGGCCGCGCTGCTACTGGCGGTAAACGCGCCTAGCCTGCCTTTGATGTTGGCAAGGTCTGAGAGGGATTTGCTTCGTGGCCGGCGGATCATCGGCGCCTGGGCATGGGAGCTGCCCATTGTGCCGCAAAGCTGGGCGGCCGGTGCGCGCTATGTTCATGAAATCTGGGCGCCATCCCCTTTTGTGGCGCAGGCGCTGGAGCAGCTTTTGCCGGGCCGGGTGCGGCTGGTGCCCTATCCTTTGGCGCTTTGCGATATTCCGGTTGCGGACGAGGATGCCAGCTTTGATTTTCCCGGAGAGGCGGTGATGACGCTGATGGTGCTCTCACTGGGCTCCAGCTTCGCCCGCAAGAATCCCATGGCGGGAATCGAGGCATTCCGCCGCGCCTTCGGCAACCGGCCGGACCGGATTCTGGTCATCAAGCTTTCCGGCGCGCAGGCTTTTCCACGTGAGGCGGCGCGGATTGAAGCGGAGGCCGGGCCAAATATCCGGGTTATCAGCGGCACGTGGCCCCAGCCGCGCATGGCGGCGCTGCTGGGGCGGGCTGATATTCTGCTCAGCCTCCACCGCGCGGAAGGGTTCGGCCTGGTCCTGGCCGAGGCGATGCTGCGGGGCAAGCCTGTGGTGGCCACCGGCTGGTCCGGCAATCTTGGCTTCATGGATGAGGCGAGTGCCGCGCTTATCGGCTACCGGCTGGTGCCAGTTGAGGATGCAAGCGGCATCTACGCGAAGCTGCCTGGCGCGCTCTGGGCGGAGCCGGATGTCGGCCATGCGGCGGAGTGGCTGCGGCGTCTGGGCGATGATGCAGCCTTGCGGGCCGAACTCGGCGGCAAGGCGCGGGACCATGCTCTTGCCAAGCTGAACGGCGCGGCGATGCGCGCGGCCTTGGCAGCGAATGGCGTGCAACCGCTCCCGGGTGGACGCGGAGACGTTCGGGGTGTTTGTTGACGGGGAGCTGGCTTCTTGCGAGCCGCTAACGGAAATACCTTGGACGGAGATATAGGTTGCAATGAGTGCTGCGCGAATCGGTATCGGAGGGCCAGTCGGCTCGGGCAAAACGGCGCTGATTGAGGCGTTAATCCCCGTGCTGACGCGCCGGGGCATCAATTTCGCCGTTATCACCAACGATCTCGTGACCGCAGAGGATGCGGAGCGGTTGCGCCGGTCGGGCCTCGATTGACCCCGCACGCGTCGGCGCGGTGGAGGCAGGCGCCTGCCCGCATACCGTCATCCGCGAAGACCCCACGCTGAACATGCTGGCGGGCGACCGCATGGAAGCGGCGATGCCGGGGCTGGAGCTGATCATCTACGAATCCGGCGGCGACAATCTCGCCTCCACCTTCTCGCTCGATCTCGTGGATTGGTGGATCTTCGTCATCGACGTGGCGGGCGGAGACGACATTCCCCGCAAACGCGGCCCCGGCGTGTTGCGCTGCGATTTGCTGGTGATCAACAAAACCGACCTTGCCCCCTATGTGGGTGTTGATCTCGAATCGATGCTGGAAGAGGCCCGCAATGTGCGCGCAGGTAAACCGCTTATCGCCACGAATGCCCGTAGCGGCGAAGGAGTGGAGGAGTTGGCGGACGCTATCGCCAAGGCGGTGCTTTTCGCGCAACCAGCCTGAGTATTAAGCCGCGCCGCCTGAAATCCGCGCGGCGCGGCGGTGCAATGAAGCCTTGGTTTCCGAAATCAGGTAAAATTTTCTGAGAAAACCTGGCTCCCGAAGTAGGACTCGAACCTACGACCGAGCGATTAACAGTCGCTTGCTCTACCAACTGAGCTATTCGGGACCGGTGGGCGGCTCTATAACCAAACCAGAAAAGGCTGGCAAGTGGACCCCCAGTTGATTTCGTCGGGAGCCTCACTTACAGAAGCGTTCACCGGGCGGGTGTGGTGGAACTGGTAGACGCGCCGGACTCAAAATCCGGTTCCAGCAATGGAGTGTCGGTTCGATTCCGACCACCCGCACCAGGTTTTCCTTGGTTTTTCAATCCCAGCCCAGCAGCCGGTCAACTCCAGCGGGCGCGTCACCACCAGGGCAACGCTCAACTCCGAATTTCGTCATATGACGCGCAACCTGTTGGAACACCAGAAAAAAGGCTGGCCACGCAGCGCGCAGCCAGCCTTTCAAGCGTCAGCCTATCCGCTTTTACGCGGCTTCGAACAAAGGCGCTCCAATATAGCCGCCCTTTTTCGCACCCGGCGGACAGGCGAAAATGGCGCTGCCGACATGGGTGGTAAACTGGTTCAGTGCGTCGAATTTCGACATTTTGTCGAAAATCTTGATGAAGCCGATGCGCGGGTCCCTTTGATAGGCCTGGAAGAATAACCCGGAATCGAACTCGATTCCCTGCGTCCAGGGCGGCCAGCGCTCGGCGGTGAAATTGGCACCGTCATTATATGAATAGGAGCGGCGCAGAACCTGCGCGCCGTCATTCGACACTGCCGCACCCAGCCGCACATGGGCATTTTCGGGGATGATGTAATTCCCGTCGCTGTCCGTGGCGTTTAAATCAGGCGTGTCGAACTCATGCTGCCCACCCAGCGGCGCGCCAGAGGCTTTTTGGCGGCCGAAGCTCTGCTCCTGGAACATGACTTTCATCCGGTCCCAATGCTCCAGCGCGATGCGGATGCGCCGCGCCACCATGTAGCTGCCATTGTTCATCCAGGCGGGGCCTTCAGTCCCGGCCCATACCACGTCGTCCATCTCATGGCCGGTGGGGTTCATGGTGCCGTCCTTGAAGCCCATCAGGTTGCGCGGTGTGCCCTTGGTTTTGCTGGCGGTGCAGAAGCCTGACTGCACCCATTTCAGCGCGGCCACGCCGTAGCTGAGGCGCGAGAGCTGGCGCACGGCATGAAAGGTGATCTGAGGATCATCCGCGTTGGCCTGCACGCAAAGCGCGCCGCCGCATTGGCTATCCACGAGTTGGTCGCCGTTGAAGCGTGGCAGATCAACCAACGCGGCGGGACGTTTGGCCGCCAGCCCGTAGCGGTCCTTGCCGTCGAGCGTGAACAGATCCGGCCCGAAGCCGAAGGTGATGGTCAGGCGGGCGGGGCTGAGCCCCATCGCCTCGCCGCTATCCAGCCCTGGCTGTTCCTCATTCTGCGTGCCGGGTTCCGCGGGCAGCCCTGCCGTCATACGCGCAGCGGCGTCTGTCCAGCGTTGCAGCAGTGCCACCACATCGGCGCGCTGCTCGGTTATCAGGTCGAAGGATGCGAAATAAAGCGAATCCTGCATATCCGTGGTGATGCCTGCCTGCCGGACGCCGTAAAACGGCGAGGTTGCTCCCGCCGGTTCAGACATTGCCGCTTCGGCCGCCGTGGCGGGGAGGCTAACAGCTGCGCCCGCCAGCCCCGCCGCGCCCAGAAAGCGCCGCCGGGACGGCGCCTTGGTGGCATCCTTGCTCATTTCGCTTGCATGACCGTGTTCATGTCATCCTCAACATAATAAAAGCCCTTACCATCCTGGCTCATCACGATACCGAACAGGTCTCCGCTGCCAGGCGGGGTCTGGGCTTCATCCTTGTCCAGCCAGCGGTCGCCAATCTGCTTGCCGGAAGCGGGGTCGATCTCAACCGCCCGGCCATCCAGCGCGTTGACTTCGATGAGATTGCCGTTCGGCGCGGTTATCAGCGCAAGCGGCCGGTTCAATAGCCCGCCCTCGCTCAGCATTTCGCCGGTGCCGGCGGAATCGGTGCGGGTCACTGCATCGGCGATCTTTACGATCCTGTTGCCGATGGCATCGGACACATAAAGCTCGCCAGTTTTGCCCAGCGCCAAACCCGTGGGGCCGACGAGAAACACGCTGGCATCCGCCTTGGCGCCGAAGCCGCTGCCGATCACAGTCTGGCCGGTAACTTCCGGGGCGTTGCCAGCGGGAATGCTCAGCTCCAGCCGCAGCACGGTGGCGGTATTCTGCACGGGCTGGCCCGGCGCACCAATGCCAAAGCCAGCATTGCTGACGAAGAGGGTGGCTTTGTCGCCCTCATCGATCCAGGCCATGTTGCCCCAGGGATCATCGATATTCGGCCCGGAGATGGTGCCCGCCACCTTGCCGGAGCTGTCGAGCACAATCAGGCAGCCCTTGCCAAGCGTCTTCGTAGTGCCATCCGTGCTCGGCGCACTGCCGACGATCACCCAGCCGGATTTCAGCACCGCCATGGCGGTGGAAAGTCCCACGCCACCGGGGCAACCATTCAGCGTCGCGGGCAGGGTGGCGAAAATCGTGGTCTGCTTGGTGGAGGGGCGGTAATCGATGATCGTCGTGCCCGCGCCCTGCAGATTGTTTTTGTTGTTAAAATTATCGACCAGTAGGTCACCCTTCTGCAGGCTGCCCGCCGTCACCGGAGAGATCACCATCGCATAGGGGTTCTGGTCGCCATTGGCCGGCACGGTGGAGGTGACGAGATGCTGGCTCTTAAGGCTGCCAAGAAAGACCCGCCTTGGCTTCATCGGCCAGCGCCGCGCCGGGCATGGCCATGGTAAAACCAAGTATGGCCAGCAGGCTCCGGGGAAATTTACGTGTGACCATGTTTAGCCGCTCCCAGACCACTGCCTAGGAATGATAACCATTCTCAATTCAAATGCAACAGAAAATGCAAATGATTCTTAAATGGAGGGTGTGTCAGGAAGCCGGCGCGGTTTGCGCTTGCTCGGCGGGGTAGGCGCTCACCTCGCCATGCACGGAAATCAGCACATCGCTGCCCGGGGCTGGGATGGCATGACCATGCACGCGGGCGGTAATGCTGGCATTGTCCGTCTGGCGCAGCCGCAGCGTCACCGCAGCGTCATGGCCATAATAGGTCACCGCCTCGACTAGCGCCGGAACCGCTCCGGGCGCCTCGCCGATCTGAATCTGCTCCGGCGAATCATCAGCTCCACCTTGCCTGTTGCGCCCGCCGCAGTCAGCGAAACCATGCCCAGCGCACAGCGAGCTTGCCGCCCGATGGCTTCGCCCGCCAGAAACACCGCCTCGCCCACGAAGCGCGCCAGAGCCGGGCTGGCGGGGTGGCGATAGAGCGTTTCCGGCGCGCCCATTGCGCCAGTCTGCCTTGCTGCATCACCCCCACCATCTGGCCCATGGAGAGTGCCTCGTCCTGGTCATGTGTAACCAGAATCGCGGTGGCGTGCGTCTCCTTCAGGGCCTGTGCCACGGCGGCGCGGGTCTCTGCCCGCAGCCCGGCATCCAGGGCGGAGAAGGGCTCATCCAGCAGCAGCAGATGTGGTGAGGGGGCCAGCGCGCGGGCAAGCGCCACACGCTGCTGCTCCCCGCCTGAGAGCGCCTGGGGCGGCCGCATGGCATAATGAATCGGCAGACCCACCAGCTCCAGCAGATATTCCACCCTGGCGCGGTCTTTCCGGTCCTTCCGTTTGAGGCCGAACAGGATGTTCTGTGCCACGGTAAGATGCGGAAACAGCGTGCCCTCCTGCGCAACATAGCCGATACCGCGCTGTTCCGGCCGCAGGCAGCGCTCCGGCGAGGAGATCAACTCACCCTCCAGCCTTATCTCCCCTTCATCCGGGCGCAGAAACCCGGCGATCAGCCGCAGCAGCGTGGTCTTGCCGCTACCGGAAGCCCCCAGAATCGCCACCAGCGCCCCCGCCGGGACGGAGAGAGTAATGTCCCGCAAAACCGGCGTGGTGCCGAAGCTTTTGCTAAGATGGGAAATTTCGAGCTTGCCCATAATGTCATTGGCTCACGAATGAGATTCAAAGGAAAGCACGCCCGCACCACCAAGCTTGCCCGCCAACAACCAGGAGGCGGCCATGGAGATCGCCACCATCACCGCCGCGTAGGGGGCGGCGGCGGCGAAGGCGACGGTGGAGGTATCCGCCCACAGCTCCGTCGCCAGCGTCCAGGTGCCGATCGGCGCCATCAGCAAAGTGGTGGTCAGCTCCGTCACCACCGAGATGAACACCATGCACGCCGCCGCACCGAGCCCGGGGGCGGCCAGCGGCAAAGTCACGCGCCAGAATGTTTCCAGCCGTCCAAGACCGAGCGAATGGGCGCTCTCCTCAAGCCGTATCTGCGCCTGCACCAGCGCCGCGCGCACGCTCACCAGCGCCAGCGGCAGAAATAGGATGGCATAGGCGATGATCAGCAGACTCCGGCTTTGGTAAAGCGGCCGCAGATGGTGAACGCTGAGCGAGATCAGTGCCAGCGCCACCACAATCCCGGGTATGCCCTGGGCGAGATAGGCGCAGCGTTCCAGCAGCGTCACCAGAATGCTCTGATGCCGCGCGGCCAGCAGCCCGAGCGGCAAGGCCAGAGCCAGCGCCAGAATCGCGGCTTCAATTCCGAGGCTGATTGAACTCCAGCTTGCGCTCAGCAGCCCCAGGGCGGAGACCCCGGCGGCGGTGGTGGCGGCGTCCGCCGGGCGGGTCATCCAGTAACAGATGGTCGCCAGCGGCACGAAAGTGGTGAGCAGCCCAAGACCAGCAGGCACGGCCATGGCGGCGAACCGCCAGCCGCCCAGCTCATAGCGCAGTGACGCCCGTTTTGTGCCGCGCGCCAGCCGCCCATAGCGGCTTGTGCCCCGCACCAGCGCCTCCGCGGTGAGGCAAAGAATGCAGAGCAGCAGCAGCACCATAGCCAGCAATGCCGGTTCTGAGCCGGAAAAGCCGGTGCGGTAGGCGCTGTAAATGGCGGTGGTGAAGGTGCGGAAACGCAGCAATGCGAAGGCGCCGAACTCCACCAGAGAATTCAGCGCCACCAGCAGCATGCCGCCCAGCAAGGCCGGGCGCAGCTGCGGCAGCACCACCCGCCACAGCACGGCCCAGAAATTCTGGCCGAGGGCGCGCGCGGTTTCCTCCAACGCCGGATCCATGCCGCGCAGTGACGCCGCCACGGGCAGATAGACGAAGGGATAATAGGCCGTTGTTACCACCAGCAGTGCCCCACCGTAGGTCGCGAAGGCTGGGCTGATGGACAGCCAGGTGAAGCTGGTGATGAAGGCCGGAATGGTCAGCGGCACCACGGCCAGCGGCGCCCAGAGGCGGCGTCCCGGCATGTCCGTGCGTTCCACCAGCCAGGCCAGAACCGTGCCGACCACGCCACACAGCAGGCATACGCCCACGATCAACCCCAGCGTGTTAACCAGCAATTCCCCGACCAGCGGCCGCCAGAGCAAAGCCACCGCCAGAGTCCACCCGCCGGAGGCAGCGTTCCCGGCGGTGATGATGATGGGTAGAAGCACGAGTGCTGCCGCAATAACGGCAGCCGCAAGCAGCAGAGGGGGGGCGCCGTGCTCGCCCGCCTGTCGGCGCAGCAGCCGGGACGCGGCACTCACCTTCAGATCAGGCCCGCTTGTTGCAGCAATTGCCCCGCTTCCTGGTCATCCCCCAGATCGGAGGCCTTGATCGCGGGCGGCTGCAAGTCCTTGAAGGGATTCAGCGCGGGGTTGGGCGCAATGCCAGGGCGCAGCGGATATTCGAAATCGACATCGCTCTTGCCCAGCATCTCCTGCGCCTCGGGGCCCACCAGGAAGGCCAGGAATTCCTGTGCCTCCTTCTGGTGCGGGGAGGATTTCAAAATCGCCGCTCCCGAGACATTCACCAGCCCGCCGAGATCACCATTGGAGAAATGATAGATCTTGCTGTGAATGCCCTGGGGGCCGAGCTCTGTCTCCAGCCGGTACCAGTAATAATTATTGATCACCCCGGCCGCGACATCGCCATGCGCTACGGCAGCGGCAACACCTTCGTCATCCTCATAGATCTTCGCGTTGTTCTTCAGCCCCTTCAGCCATGCCAGGGCGGCGGCGTTGCCCTTTTCCTTAATCACGGCGCTGACCAGCGGCAGGAAATCCCCATCGCTCGGCGCGATGCCGATCTTGCCCTGCCATTGCGGCTGCGCGAGGTCGAGCAAAGAGGCGGGCAGGGCGCTTTCGGAAATCTTCGCCGGGTTGTAGGCCAGCACATTTTCGCGCGCGAGCACGCCCAGCCAGTTGCCGTCGGCGGCGTTATAGCTGGCGGGCACCTGCGCCAGCGTCTTCGGGTCAACCGGCGCCAGCAGCCCTTTCTCATCCAGCAAATTCAGCTCAGGCGAATTCTCGGTAAAGAAGATGTCAGCGGGAGAGGCGGAGCCTTCCTCCAGAATCTCCGCCGCGATTTCCGGCCCTTCACCCTGGTGCAGCTTCACGGGAATGCCGGTTTCCTTGGTGAACGCATCCGCCAGCATTGTCTCCACCTGCGGATGCTGGGCGGCATAGATCGTTAGCGCCGGGGGCGCGGCGTGGGCCAGCCCGGTGCCCACCGCCAGACAGGCTGCCGCCAGAACAGGGAATGCCTCATCGCTTCAGTCCTTCCTTAAAAGATAATAAGAATTATTTGCATCTAATAAGCTTGGTAGACCTTCATTCCGAGGC
>CAWHDE010000026.1:0-160061 GCA_963827925.1 uncultured Pseudomonadota bacterium
CGCAAGGATGATCGTGATAATGCCAACTCGCCTCGGTATCGCTGGAATGTAAAGCAAAGCGAGCTCGGCGATTACCATTGCGGTGAAGGCCAGCGCCCAGATGATGTGATGACGTAGTTTGTCCGGATGAATTCGGCGCCATTCCAGAACTCCGGTGCGACCTGTTCGCGTGCATATTGTAGGGTGAAGGGGCGGCGTAGCGCCATGGAGGCTAGGACGATCACTAATAGCCCGACATCGACACAGAGCCTGACGCCAATAACGGACCCAATCGGACCGTACAGCACGAGTAAAGCGAAAGGCCGCCGAAAAGCAGGAACGTACCGATCTCGAGAATTTTTGGGCTTCGATCGGGTGTTATAAAATCACTCGCAAGATGGCTAGGGAAACAAGCATGCCCAAAACCAGTCCAGCCGTTGGCCCGACGAGCCTGTCGACAATCGCAAAAACAATGAACGGCGCGAAGGCGAGCAATATACCCATTGATGCCTCGCTTCAGATCGAAACCGCAATGCATCTGTACCACCAGGAAGCGTAAAATTACAACGATATTAAAACGAGAGTTCTCCGGCTGGCGGGAACCCTCCGGGCGCCGGAGAGGCGTTATGGGGCGCGGACCTCGATCTCGTCGTAGCGCTTGAAGGTAGAGCGCTCCTGACACGATCCAACTGATCAGCGCCACGAGCACCGAGACCGAGGTAATGGTGATGTTGTAGTAAAGCTTGCGCAGCGGCTTGGCGAAGGCCCAACCATAAGCGCCGAGCATCAAAACGCCTTCGGTGGTGTCGATCAGCGCCATACCGGCGGTGAAAAATGCTGGAAACACCATGATCGACCAGATGGTCAGCCCCTTGGACGCTTCCGCCGCCGAGATGCCGAGCAATCCCACCTCGGTTGCCGTATCAAAGCTCAGGAACGCCTGATCATACCAGAGCTCCCGCCCGCCCATATCGCCAAGCAGATTACTGCGTGTCTAAAAGCCATTCTCGGACTGGGCATAGGCAGGCCCCACCAGCACCAGACCGCAAACCAAATCTGCGCCGGGGTGATTTCAAAATGGTTGAAGCGCTTGACGCGGTATTGGCCGGTTAAGTTTTTCGCCATCAACTCGCGCGCAACCGTATTTATCACGGTGACATAATGGAATGGGCCGCCGAAGACACTCTGAGTATGAGCCGCATAGTCATTTCCCACTCCCGGCGCACCCCGCCCGGCAGTCGCTGTGAGCGCGAATCTGCAGGTCTCCTGGCTCGCGGGTTAACACCTCTGGCCCTGTCTTCCCGTGCCCTCGCGGGCTCAGTGACCCACATCACTCAACCCTAAGTGAGGGCAGACGGGCCAGCGGCTCGCCGCTGACAGTTGCGGGGGCAGCCGCCGACTTACCCCGGACCTACGGTCCAGCCGGAGCGCACCGCGTTCCCTTTTCACCCGCTCGCGCGGGACCGATGACGCCGTCATCATAACTTTATGGCCCCACGCGCCGCAAGCTGCCGCAGAGCAACAAGGTGTGGCTTCGTCTCGCTCGAAAGTGTCAACGGAGCTACATTGCCTCAGGGCTGGATCTCCGTGGCCACCTCTTCGTGCACAATCTCAAGCGAATCATAGCGCTTCATACGATAGAGGACTGTCGACACCAGCCAGCTGACGAGAAAAATGCCGATAATCGCGAAGCCGATATAGCCGAAATGATCGTTCAGCTGGTTGATCTGATCCCAGAACCAGCCACTGAGGTTCAGTTCGCTATCCACTAGCCCGAGCCCTTCAATGCCGCCGACCACGAGGGCGACAAGCACGGAAACAATCGTAATCGTCAGGTTATAATACAGCTTGCGGATTGGCTTCACAAAGGCCCAGCCATAGGCGCCGAGCATCATGATGCCATCTGTCGTATCGATCAGCGACATGCCGGCCGCAAAGAGCAGGGGAAACGCCATGATCGACCAAAGCGGCATGCCTTTTGCGGCCTCGGTGCCGGCGATCGCGAGCAGCGTCACCTCGGTCACCGTGTCGAATCCCAGCCCGAACAAGAACCCCAGCGGCGCCATGTGCCAGCTTTTGTTCACGAGTTGAAATGCCGGCCGGAACAGTCGGGCGAGAACGCCGCGCTTGTTGAGGAGCATGTCGAAATCTTCCTCGATATAGTGCCCGCCATTCCGCACATGCCGGAACGTCCGGTACACCGAGATCGTGATAAGGAGATCTATGAGCGCGATCAGGAGCATGAAGAAGGTGGACACAAGCGTGCCGACAATGCCCGCATCATTGTTGAAATTCGTAAAACGGCCGGACACGCTGGCTTCTGTCAAGCCAATCACCAGGACGCCAAGCACTAGCACGAGGGAATGACCGACCGAGAAAAAGAAGCCGACGGCAATAGGCCGTTTGTTCTGTTGCATCAGCTTGCGGGTCACATTGTCGATCGCCGCGATATGATCGGCATCGACCGCATGGCGCAGGCCGAAACCATAGGCGAGTGCCGCGGTTCCCAGGAACGCAGGGTGGCTGTGAAAGGCGACGATGGCCCAAACCCACGCGATGATATTCGCGGCCAGCAGAAACACGTAGATACCGGCCACCTTGCCGCGTACACCAGTGGTGCCGTCGTTAAAAATAGACTTGAATAAACCAAGCATCGAAATTGCCTTTCGTCGGCGTTTGTCTCCGCAGACCAGCTTCGCCCGGCAAAGACTAAGCCCATCGAGGCACCCCGCCCGATGTGTACACGTCGACGCCAGTTCGATGGCAGGTCTCCTGGCTCACGGGTCTTCACCGATCACCACCTTCCCGGTTTCCCAGTGGCGTTTTGGCAATCGGCTCGCCGTTTACAGTTGCGGGGGCAGCCCCGGCATTGAATGTCTCCATCCGCACCGAGTTCCCTTTTCATCTCCTTGCGGAGAACCATCACTGCGATGGGTATCAGACCCCTTGGATACAGGTCAACGAAAAGTCGATTGTGGTGGGTTTCTTAACAGTCCCGCTTGGCAAGTCCCCGGTGACTGGTCCACTTCATATATAGTTAATCCCGCGATTTGAGGCTGGCGTGACCATCGCCGCCCTTATCGACGTCAAGGACAAATCCTTCCATCTGCTCTCGTTTGCGCCAAAAAACCTCATCCTCGTCCATCGCACCGCTCACGATTTGGCACCAGACAAAGAATCACACGCGATTTGCGCCGGGCAATAGCCCCGGTTCAATCAGCTAGGATTTGTGGGTAATTGAAAGAGTCGAACGGCGGATACCCTAAAAGTCCCAATCCTCATCTTCGGTCGCAACCGCCTTGCCAATGATATAAGACGAACCGGAGCCAGAAAAGAAGTCATGGTTCTCGTCGGCATTTGGAGACAGAGCAGAGAGGATCGCCGGGTTGACCTTGCAGGCTTCCGCGGGAAACAGTCCTTCATAGCCCAGATTCATTAGCGCCTTGTTGGCATTATAGTGCAGGAATTTTTTGACATCCTCGGTCAGCCCGACAGTGTCGTATAGAGCTTCTGTGTAGCGCGCTTCATTGTCATAAAGCTCAAGCAGGAGATCGAAGGCGAAATCCTTGATCTCCTTGCGCTGGAGCTTCCGGCAGCCGCTCCAGCCCGCGCTGGAATTTGTAGCCGATATAATAGCCATGCACCGCTTCGTCGCGGATGATGAGGCGGATCAGGTCCGCCGTGTTGGTCAGCTTGGCGCGGCTGGACCAGTACATGGGCAGATAGAAGCCGGAATAGAACAGGAAGCTTTCCAGGAAGACGCTGGCGATTTTTTTCTTCAACGGATCCTGGGCGGCGTAATGCTCCGTGATGAGCGCGGATTTGCGCTGCAGGAACTCATTCTCTTCCGACCAGCGATAGGCGTCGTCCACATCCGGTGTCAGGCATAGTGTGGAGAAGATGGAAGAGTAGGAGCGCGCGTGCACGGCCTCCATGAAGGAGATGTTGGAGAGGACAGCCTCCTCGTGAGGCGTCACCGCATTCGCCATCAGCGCGACCGCACCGACGCTGTTCTGAATGGTATCCAGCAAGGTCAGGCCAGTGAAGACGCGGATGGTAAGCTGCTGCTCCGCCGGCGTCAGCGTCGCCCAGGACTGCACATCGTTGGAAAGCGGCACCTTCTCCGGCAGCCAGAAATTGCCTGTCACACGGTTCCAGACTTCGAGGTCCTTGTCGTCCTCGATGCGGTTCCAGTTGATGGCGCGGATGCGGCTGGCGGGCTTGAAATGCATGTTCATGTTTCTATCCTTCACAGCGCGCAGGAGACGCAGCCTTCGACCTGCGTGCCTTCGAGTGCCATCTGGCGGAGCCTGATATAATAGACGGTCTTGATGCCCTTCTTCCAGGCATAGATCTGCGCCTTGTTGATGTCGCGCGTTGTCGCGGTGTCGCGGAAGAACAGCGTGAGGGACAGGCCCTGGTCCACATGCTGCGTCGCCGCCGCATAGGTGTCGATAATCTTCTCCGGGCCGATCTCATAGGCGTCCTGGTAATATTCCAGATTATCGTTGGTCATGAAAGCCGCCGGGTAATAGACGCGGCCGATCTTACCTTCCTTGCGGATTTCGATTTTCGAAACGATCGGGTGAATCGAGGACGTGGAGTAGTTGATATAGGAGATCGAGCCCGTAGGCGGCACAGCCTGGAGATTTTGGTTATAGAGGCCGCCCTCCATCACCGCCTGCCGCAGCGCGCGCCAGTCATCCTGCGTGGGAATATGGATGTTAGCGCTTTCGAACAATTCCTTCACACGGGCCGTTGCCGGCAGCCAGGATTGCTCAGTGTATTTATCAAAATATTCGCCAGAAGCGTATTTTGAGTTCTCGAAGCCTTTGAAGCTGGCGCCGCGTTCCACCGCCAGCAGATTGGAGGCGCGGATGGCGTGATAGGCCACGGTATAGAAATAGATGTTGGTGAAATCCACACCTTCTTCCGAGCCATAGAAAATCCGCTCGCGGGCAAGATAGCCGTGCAGGTTCATCTGGCCAAGGCCAATGGCGTGGCTCTCGTCATTGCCCTTCTCGATCGAGGGCACGGAGGAGATGTGGCTCATATCCGAAACCGCCGTGAGGGCGCGGATGGAAGCCTCGACCGTCTTGCCGAAATCAGGCGAATCCATTGCCGCGGCGATGTTTAGCGAGCCGAGATTGCAGGAAATATCCTTGCCTACATGGCTGTAGGAAAGATCGTCGTTATAGCTGCTCGCCTCGCTCACCTGTAAAATCTCGGAGCAGAGATTGCTCATGCTGATACGGCCCGCGATCGGGTTGGCGCGGTTCACCGTGTCCTCATACATGATGTACGGATAACCGCTCTCAAACTGGATCTCGGCGATCACCTGGAAGAACTCGCGCGCCTTTATCTTCTTCTTGCGGATGCGGCTATCGGCGACCATCTCGCGGTATTTTTCGGTCACGGAAATCTCGCTGTAGGGCACGCCATAAACGCGCTCCACATCATAGGGCGAGAAGAGGTACATATCTTCGTTGTTCTTCGCCAGCTCAAAGGTGATGTCCGGAATGACAACGCCGAGCGAAAGTGTCTTGATGCGGATCTTCTCATCCGCATTCTCTCGTTTGGTGTCGAGGAAGCGCATAATGTCCGGATGGTGCGCCTGCAGATATACAGCTCCTGCTCCTTGGCGCGCGCCGAGCTGGTTGGCGTAGGAGAAGGAGTCCTCCAGAAGTTTCATCACCGGAATTACGCCGGAGGACTGGTTCTCGATATGCTTGATTGGCGCGCCTGCCTCGCGGATATTGGTAAGGCTCAGCGCCACGCCGCCGCCGCGCTTGGAAAGTTGCAGGGCGGAATTGATGGCGCGGCCGATGCTCTCCATTGTGTCTTCCACGCGCAGCAGGAAGCAGGAGACAAGTTCGCCGCGCTGCTTTTTGCCGGCATTCAGGAAGGTTGGCGTGGCGGGCTGGAAGCGGCCGGAAATGATCTCTTCCATGAGATCGCGGGCCAGCACCTCATTGCCGTGCGCCAGCGTCAGCGCCACCATGCAAACGCGGTCCTCGTAGCGCTCCAGGTAACGTTTGCCGTCGAAGGTCTTCAGCGTATAGGAGGTATAGTATTTGAACGCGCCTAGGAAGGTCGGGAAGCGGAATTTCTTGGCATAGGCGGCGTCGAACAGATCCCGGACAAAATTGAACGCGTACTGGTCCAGCACTTCCTGCTCGTAATAACCTTCGGTCACCAGATAATCGAGCTTCTCCCGCAGATTATGGAAGAATACCGTATTCTGGTTCACGTGCTGCAGAAAATACTGTTTCGCCGCCAGCCGGTCTTTCTCGAACTGGATCCGGCGATCGTCGCCATACAGGTTCAGCATGGCGTTGAGCGCGTGATAGTCCAGCGTTGCGTTGGGCTTGTCCAGAATCACCGTGTCCAAAATCTTCTTAGTCCCTGTCTGACGTTTATGACATCCTCAGCCGTTCCGAGAAGCTCGAAACGATAGAGGAGCGGCACGGCACATTTGGCCGAAACAATAGTCCCGGCGAGCCCATAGGCGGCACCGAAATTGGTATTGCCGGCAGCGATGACACCCCGGATAAAACTGCGATTGATAGCGTTATTTAAGAAATGAATAACCGGCTTCGACACAGCGCCCTTAGCTTCGCCGCCGCCATAGCTGGGCAAAATGAGAACATAAGGTTCTGTTACTGAGGGGGGCGTTTCATCTCCAAGGGGCAACCGCATGGCGGGGAAATCCAGCTTCTCGACAAACCGCCTGGTATTCCCCGAACGGCTCGAGAAATAGACGATGCCCGCCATCGTGGGGCGTTACGCCAGGCTGCCGATCATGTCCGGGCGGAACCCAGCCCAGCGCTGCTCACCGGCGACCACAACCGGAACCTGGCGATACCCGTAGCCTTGCACAAGGGCGAGCGCCTCCGCATCGGCAGAAACATCGATGACGCTGTAATCAATCCCAAGCCGGTCGAGCGCCCGGGTGGTGGCGCTGCATTGGACGCAATCGGGTTTGCTGTAGACAGTGACACTCATTTTTCGCCTCGCATTTAAAGCCATGTGGTCGAGCGGCTCTCCAAAATTGGCCGGTCGGGCATGAAAATCAGCCGCCGCTCAAGAATTGAAGAACGTTTTGACGCTAGATATTGTGGTAGAATCCAATATGTAAGTCAACATATGGTAAATTCGGCGAGTTCTGCAGGTCTCCAACCATACGGCACATTTGGCGCCCGTGTTGATTTCCTGAGAGCTTTGCGCCGGCAATAAGGGAGTGAAAAATTTTCAGAACTCCCGTCCGGAGCCAATGCAGCCCCCTGACTCTGGGTGTCTGAACGGCGTTGCGATCGTCATGTCGCACCTCCTCCGTCCGGAGCACCCCGCCCGGCGGCGACTAGAGCGACGATGGCAGGTCTCCTGGCTCGCGGGTCTTTACCATCGGCCCTGCCTTCCCGGGGCATCCCCAGTGGCGCGGACAATTGCGTATCCGCTCGGGCCGACAGTTCTCCGCTGACAGTTGCGGGGGCAGCCGCCGACTTATCCCCGGGCATGGTACCCTGCCAGGATTTACGGCGTTCCCTATTATCCCGCTCGCACGGGACCATCGACATGTTCTGCTACAAAGAGGGTGACGAGTTCGCGCAAGCCCATTTATCCACGTCAAGTGGCGTTACCCCTCCGGCCAGATCCCAGGGTCGCCGGACTTGGTAGTATAGAAGACTTGATTCACAATGGCAGGCAATACGTGAAAGCGGCCCTGAACGGCCAGCCATGGAGGAAAAAGTTTGCCACGTGGAAAGGATAAGCTTTCCACGTGGCAATGTTTGCCCTAGAGAGCATGTGCAAGTCAATAAAAAGAAAGGCTCACATGTCCCTTATCCGCTCTCATGCCAGTAGGCGTTGCTTTGCTGGCCCTGGCCGCGCCGATGGCGCATGCCCATGCAGTCGCCGGTGACCGCGTTTTCGTCAACACGCTACTCATCGACGATCCCGGCGTGGGGGACGAGGCGAGCATGCCGGTTTTCTCCGTGACCAGCCCAGAGAGCAAAACCACCGATTTCGGCCTGGGCTTCGAGTGGGACAAGACGATTTTCAGCAATCTCGCCATCGGCGCTGGCACCAACTGGGACCTGCTCGGCAATGACGTGAATGATGGCGGCAAGACCCATGCGGGGTTTGGCAATCCCTTCATCAACCTAAAATATCGCTGGATCGTGCTGCCGGAGCATGAGTTCATGTCCTCCGTCGCGGTAGAGCGGGATTTCGGCCGTGCCGGCACCGCCGGGTTCGATGACGGTTACAACTCCACCACCCTCTCCGCCTATGCAGGCAAGGGGCTGGGCGATATCCCGGTGGATTTTATCCGTCCCTTCGCCATCACCGGCGAGTTCGACTACACGATCCCCGATGCCGGACCGTCTTCCGGGGCAGGCGATGTCACCACCTATTCGGGCGGTCTGACGCTGCAATATTCCATTCCCTACTTGCAATCGCAGATCAAGAATTATGGCCTGCCGACCATCCTGGCCAACCTGACCCCGCTGGTGGAACTGGGCTGGAGTTCCGCCGCCGGGTCCACTGCGCTGCGCGCCGTCGATTCCGATTTCTCCCACCCCACGACCTTCCAGATGGGTGCAGGCGCGGTCTGGACAGGCACCTATTATTCCTTCTCCACCGAGGCACTCTTCCCACTTAACGGCAATTCCGGCCGCGGGCTTGGCGTGATCGGGCAGTTCCATCTGTATTTTGACGACATCTTCCCCAACACCATCGGCAAACCTTTGTTTGGATCGTAGGCCATGAAAAAATATCTACTTCTCTTCACCCTCGCCGGCATTTCGCCGGCCTTCGCCCATGCCTTCCTGAAAGGTTCCCTGCCCGCCGTGGGGGCGACTGTGGCCAGTGCCCCGAAAGCGCTGACCCTAAACTTCACCGAGGATCTGGAAGTGCCGTTCTGCACCGTGACGGTGACGGACAGCGCGGGCAAACAGGTAAATGACGGCGCGCCGCAGGCTGTGCCCGGCCATCCGGACGAGCTGAGCGTGAAGGTGACCATCACCCAGCCCGGCAAATACAAGGTCACTTGGCATGCCTTGTCGGTCGATACGCATAAGACCCAGGGTGATTACAGCTTTACCGTCCAGCCGTAAGATCGCCCTCCAGCACCGCCTAAATCCCGGCCATCCAGCGTGCGTCAGTCAGACCTGCGATCTCCATGCCACGTCACGGATAGAACCGTGGAGCAGACGGTCTCACAACGCGAAACGTACAACCTTTACGCGCAGAAAAGCAGAGAAAATCATCGTCAGGGCAGGGTATCAATCAGCGCCGCCGGCCACCACCACCACCACCTCGGCCGCCGCCACCCCCTCGGCCACCACCCCCACGGCCGCCGCCGCTCTGCATGGCGCGGCTTTGCGAACCGCGTTGCTGGAACTGCCCGGCCCGGGCACCGTCATTCATACCGCCGAATGCACCGCGGTTGCTGGCGGCACGCGGTGCCGGCCGTTGTTGCGGGCGTTGCACGCCCCGGCCAGCGCCCGTATTCCCCCGGTTTGCATTGCCGATGCGTGTCCCACCCTGCCCACCCGCCGGCCGGTTTTGTCCCGGCCGGGCGTTGGTGCCGATATTGCCCCCATTTGGCCGGTTCGAACTGCCAATGCCGCCGCCTTGCGCGCCGCCGGGCCGGTTCTGCCCGGTCCTGGCGCCGGTGCCGATATTCGGCCGATTCACCGCGCCACGGGGCACGGAAACGTTCGGCCGCCCCACCGCGTTGGCTGGCAGACCTTGGAGCCGCGCCGGCGCCTTCACCGGCCCGCCAGGCGGACGCGCTGAGCGGCCCCCCGCACGCGCCCGACGAGGCGCGCCAGTTGTTCCCGTTGAAGTTGCCGCGGTTCACGTTATTCCTGGTGATGTTGTTGTACCGCGCTCGAGTTGACGTTGATGCTGACCGCCGCCGCAGCAGCCATCGTAGCCCCAGCTCGCGCCCGCCCAGCCCCATAGCGAACCGACGACCGCGACGCCGGCGGCAAAGGCCATCCCCGTCGCCAGTGCGGCGCCAGGGTAATAGGCTGGCGGCGGATAATACACGGGCGGATACGAAGGATAGGGCCAGCTGCCGTAGACGACCGACGGGTTATACGCCGGCACATAGACGACCTGCGGGTCGGCCGGCTGGATCGTGATGGTCTGGCTGGGCGTCGGCTGGCCCTGATCGTCAACCGTAGCCTGAGTTGAAACAACCTGCTGCTCGGTCGTTTTCAGATGGCCCGCCGTCTGCGCCTGCAAACGCAAACGCTGCACCGAATCCAGCACATCCTCCTGCTGCGTGGCCATGGCGTAGCCGATCTGCTGCGTCCAATCGAGATGCTGGTTCAATTGGTCCAGTACCTGCGGGAATGGCACCAGCGACTTTACGCTCGGGTCCCACGGCAGTGGTTCGAGCGCCTTTGCCAACGCATCGCCTTTCAGATCCTTGTTGTTATCACTCTCCAGCCAGCGAACGGCTTCGACGATCTGCAGGGGATATGTCGCCGCCATCAGCGTTTGCACAAGCAGATCGTCCGGATAAAGCGCGATCGGCGCCAGCATGGCGTCGAGTTGCTCGGGATTGAATTTCGTTGCGCTCGGCGCGGTCTCGGTTGCCGTCCCGGCGGTGGTGGGTGCCGGGACCGGCGCGGCAGCTTGGCCCCACGCGCCGTCGGCCGGCATCATCAGCGATAGCGACAGGATTGCGACCAGGCTGTGTTGCACAACGCGCCCGATCCCGGGAATGCCGCTCCGGCCCTCCCTGCCTGGCCGCGGCCAAAGCCGATCGAGACTGACAGGGAAGCGTTGAACTGGACGCAGGTACGGAACGCGCGTTTATGTCCATCACATACTCACTTTCCAAGCCAGGACACGGTTATTGCGGCGGGCATTGGGCTATTTGCCAACAATGTCGACCCGAGCCCAGCTCAGGTCCGGGTTGAACAATTGTATCGCCGGTACAAGCGCCGCCGTGGCCGGCCCGAGATCTTTCTGGAACACCACGTCGTCCTGATTGACCTCGAAGGTCATGATGCCCGAGGCGCCATAAATCGCAGGCCATGCGATCAAGGCAAATCCCTTGGTCATGCGGCCACCGGTCTTGTAGTTCAGCGCACCACCGGGCGCGCTGTCGCCCTGCCCGGTCAGAATGCGGAAATAGTAGCCCTGGTACGGTACCGGCTTACCGGACATGTTGGCGCCTGGATAGCCCTCGTCCACCGCCTGGTCGATGAGCGGCTCTAGCGGGCTCTCCGGCTGACCCGCGGCCGCTGGCCAATAAAGCCCGTCATGTCGACCCGGAGTGCTGGCGAGCCGCTGCGCATATGCGCCAGCGCCTTCCGCGAGCATTATCTCGAAATACAGCTTCTGCGCATCCACATAGGCAAGCGCCGTTCGGATCGCCGCGATCTCGTTACGCCCGATACGACGATCGACCAGGTCCTGTGCGCCCTGAAAGCTATCAAAGTGCCACTGTCCATTGTCCTTCACGATCGGGATCGGCAGCGGCCAGTCATTTTCTCCGACGGTCAGCACCATGCGACCGAGCGCATCGGAGGCGAGCGAATGCCTGGCATCGTAGGCGGTAACGAATTTCTCCCGCGCCTGCTCATCGGCAACAGGATCACCGGAATACAGGAGCGCAACACTGCCAGGCCCGAGAACATCGTGCATCGCGGCCACGTTATCGGCACGCGCGGCGGCGATGAGGGCGGACGCCGCAGCTTCCGGCGTCGCGAAAGGGGTAGCCTGCGTCGGTGTAGCGGTCTCAATCGGGGGCGCAGCTGACGCCGCCACAGGCGCGCTCCCACCAAGAACGACAAGGAAAGCACCCGTAATGAAATGACGCAGCATCGAATTTCCCTTGGCCATTCCGCGCCTCCCGTGGCTACAGTTCAGCGTAGTTTTGGATATCCCTTTTCTATCAAAATTGCTGGGCCGGACATTGATCCAGATCAATCAGGCGTCAGAGCGAACGGATCCGCGTCGACCTTGCCATCTCGACTTGCTGACAACCTTCGCTCAGCCTCGATCATTGCAACAGAACCCCATAGCGACCATATCGCCGCGCCGGGGCCGACGGGACCGCCGCTTTCCTTGAGCACCTGCACCTTGCCGGCTGGGATCTGGATTTTCTGGAGAGGAAGCCAAGAGCGTCAATTATATCACGCATTTCACTCGGGGCTTTGAGGAGATCGTCCAGAAAGACGGGAATCCGTTTCAGGGCGGGAGACCTTGGCGGTGAGCAAACGCTCGTTCGGCGATTGTTTCCGACCCGCTGCGCTTTTTTGGCGTGTAGGCTAAAGCGATGGCCGAAAATTGCGGCCTTAAAATTTTTAAGCAAAATCAAGGCGTTACCATGGGAATCTGGTGGAGCTGAGGGGAATCGAACCCCTGACCTCGTCATTGCGAACGACGCGCTCTACCAACTGAGCTACAGCCCCGGTCCCGGCAATGGCACGGCAACCATGTGGGGGCGCCATGTCGCGCATTCGGGGGAGGAAGTCAACATTGCCTCCGCACATTCCCACAGCTACTGGTCTGGGCGCATATATTTTTTGAGGAATACCATGATTGGCGCGATTTTCTGGCTGGCTGCCGAACTGATCCATCTGATGATTCTCGCCATCATCGCGGCGGCGGTGCTGAGCATGCTGGTGTCGTTCGGCGTCGCGAATCCTCGCAACCAGATCGTCTATGTGGTGGGGGATTTCCTGAACCGCATCACCGACCCGCTGCTGCGGCCGATCCGGCGGTTTATGCCCTATCTGGGGAATATCGACATCTCGCCGGTGATCGCAATACTGCTGCTGCAGGCCTTGCAGATGGTGCTGTCGGATCTTTATGGCCGGCTGGCCATGTCCGGGCTGGCCTTCTAGGGTCCTGGGGTCCTATCTCAGGTTCTGGGCAAGCAAGGGGGCAACGTGCCGTTTATCATCGCTACCGTCAGCGCGGCGCGCCGTTATGCCGGGCTGTGTATCCTGCTGTTCCTGGCACTGGGTGCGCTCGGCCTGACCTATACTGCCCGTAACCTCACCATAGATACGGATACCGACAATCTCTTCGCCAGCTCGCTGCCCTGGCGGCAGGCGCAGATCGAGGAAAACAAGAATTTCCCGCAATTCAACGATCTGATCGTGGCGGTGGTGCGCGGCGACACGCCGGAGGAAGCCGCCGAGACCGCCGCCGCTCTGAACGCGGCGCTGAACGCCGACAAGGCGGATTTTCTGAGTTCGCGCTATCCCGCCGGGGACAGTTTTTATCAGAATGAGGGGCTGCTGCTGCTGCCCCCGGACGATCTGGCGAAGCTGCTGACCCAGATTGTCGCCGCACAGCCATTTCTTGGCCAGCTGGCGGTGGACCCCTCCGCGCGCGGGCTGCTGACCGGTTTGGGGCTGATTGCCCAGGGCGTTCAGGCTGGGAGCGATATTTCCCCTTATAATGACGCTTTGGCTGGGGTGCGGAGGAATCTGGAGGCCGCGGCGGATGGCCACCCGGTGCCGCTCTCCTGGCAGAGCTTGATCCTGGGTGGCGCGCCGGGGCAGGGCGATGCCGAGTTTGTGCTGGCGCATCCGCGCCTTGACCAGGGCACGCTGCAGCCCGGCGGCGTGGCCACGGCGGCGCTGGTGCGGATCGCCGCCGCTCTGCCGGATGTGCAGGCCGGGCGGGTCACGGTGCATTATACCGGGCAAATTCCCCTTTCGGACGAGCAATTCGCCTCGCTTACCCATGGGTTGGTGCTGGGCGGGGTGATCAGCATCATCCTCATCGCGCTCTGGCTTTATCTCGCCTTGCGCTCCTGGCGGCTGATCGTGCCTATTCTGCTGACGCTGGTCATGGGGCTGGTGCTGACCATGACCTACGCGGCCGTGGTGGTACGGGTGATCAATCTGATCTCGGTTGCGTTTGCCATTTTGTTCATCGGGCTCGCGGTGGATTTCGCGATCCAATATTGCGTGCGGTTGCGTGCGGTGCGGCATGCCGTGCCAGACCTGGGCGAGGCGCTCACGGAGACAGGGCGCCAGGCGGGGGCGCAGATCGCGCTTGCGGCCACGGCCACTGCCAGCGGCTTCTTCGCCTTCTCGCCCACCCCGTTCGTCGGCGTGGCGGAGCTGGGGGAGATCGCGGGGGCGGGCATGTTCATTGCCTTTTTCTGCACCATCACCTTCCTGCCGGCGCTGCTACACTTTTTCAATCCGCACCCGGAGACAACGCCGGTGGGCTTGCCGGGGGGCGCTGTGGCGGATGATTCCCTGCACCGCCATCGGCGCTTCGTGCTGGGGCTGTTTGGCGTGCTGGCGCTGGCCGGGGCAGTTTCCGCCGCGACACTGAATTTCGATGCCAATCCGCTCGATACCAAGGACCCGAACACGGAGAGCATGCGTACGATCCATTCGCTGCTCGCCAACCCGCAGACCAACCCGTTCTACGCCGATGCGCTGACGCCCGATATCAACGCGGCGCGGGCGTTGGCGGAGAAGCTGGGCAAGCTGCCGGAAGTGTCGCAGGCGATTTCGGGCGCTACCTTCGTGCCGGAGAACCAGGACCAGAAGCTGGCGATGCTGGCGCAGGCGCAGACCATTCTGGCGCCGACGCTGCAGGCTGCCGCTAACCCGCCGCAAACGCAGCCGACGGCGCAGGACATACGTGCCGCGATGGCCAATACCGTTTCCGCCATCGACGGCGTTGCCGCTAAGCTGCCCAAGGATAGCGAGCTTTTGCGCATAGGGGCGGTGCTGAAGCAGCTGCAAGGCGAGGATGATGCGCAGATCATGGCCATGAATGCGGGCATCATCCGTTTCCTGCCGCTGCAATTGCAGCGTTTGAACGACAGCCTGAATGCCAAGCCGATCACTGAAGCCAGCCTGCCGGCCGAGATCAAGGGTGATTGGTTCCTGCCCGATGGCCGGGTGCGGGTGGAGGCTTTCCCGACGGCGGCGGCGCAGAGCACCAAGGGGCTGCACCAATTCGCCAAGGCGGTATTGGCGGTGGCGCCCAACGCGGGCGGCCCGGCGATCTCAACCATCGCCACGGCGGGGACCATTCTCAACTCTTTCCGGGAGGCGGCGATTCTCGCCTTTATCGCGATTTCGGTGATCCTGCTGCTGGTGTTCCGCAATCTGCGGGACAGCCTGCTGGTGCTGGCCTCGCTAGCGCTCTCGACATTACTGACTGCCTTGTTCGCGAAGCTGGCGGGCATGTCCATCAACTATGCCAACATCATCGCGCTGCCGCTGCTCTTGGGGGTGGGGGTTTCGTTCAATGTGTACTTCGTGATGAATTTCCGTGCGGGCATGCGAAGCTTTCTCTCCTCAGCCACGGCGCGGGCGGTGTTGTTTTCCGCGCTAACCACCGGCACGGCGTTCGGCTCTCTGTCCTTCTCGGCTGACCGGGGCACGGCCAGCATGGGCGATCTGCTGTTCTTGAGCCTGGCGGCGGTGCTGGTGTCTACCTTCGCCTTCCTGCCGGCTTTGCTGCATACGCTTGGCGATGCTCGAAAAGCATAGCTTCTCGCTCTCGGGCCATCGCACCAGCGTGGCGCTGGAGGCGGAATTCTGGGCTGTTCTCACGGAGATCGCGAAGCGGGAGGGGATCGCGCTGTCCGCCTTGGTCACCCGCATCGACTCCCAGCGCGGCGGCGGGCAGCCTCTGGCCTCGGCGCTACGGGTGTTCGCGCTATTCAACAAATAAGAAAAGCGCCTCCGTGGGGACGGAGGCGCTTTTTGCGAAGGCTCAGCCGCGCAGAGTGGCGCCGGTTTTCTTGCCCACTTCGGCGACGATCTTGGCGCAGACGGCCTCGATCTCCGCGTCCGTCAGGCTTTTCTCCGTGGGCTGCAGCGTGACCGCGATGGCGAGCGAGATCTTGCCCTCCGGTACGCCCTTGCCCTGGTAGCGGTCGAACAGGGCCGCGCCGGTGATCAGGTTGCGTTCCGCCCCCTTGGCGGCGCGCAGCACGGCTTCCGCGCCCACGCTCTCATCCACCAGGAAGGCGAAATCCCGACGCAGCGGCTGGAAGGGCGGCAGCACGGGGGCGGCTTTCTTGCGGCGCTTGGGTTCGGGCACGGCATCCAGGAAGATCTCGAACGCCACACTGCCGGCGGGCAGATCGAGCGCCTGAACCACGGCGGGATGCAGCGTGCCGAAGCGCGCCAGCATCGTCTTCGGCCCCTGCATCAACATGCCGCTCTGGCCCGGATGGTAGTAGGACGGGCCGCCGGGATTGGTGGTGACGGCATCCATCGGCACGCCGAGAGCTGCGAGCACGGCGAGGGCATCGGCCTTGGCGTCCAGCGCGTCGTAGGGACGGGCAGGGGTCAGGGAAGAGAGCGGGCTGCCGCCCACGCGCAAGCCCGCCGCCACCAGCGCCTGCGACAAATCCGCCGCATAGGCCGGGCCGGTTTCAAACAGGCCGAAATCCGAGATGCCGCGGGCGAGGTTGCGCGCGGCGGCCTGCGCCAGTGTCACCAGCGGGGTGGGGCGCATTTGGTTGAGGTCGGACGCGATGGGGTTGGCGAGGCGCAAACTCTCCGGAGCTTCGCCAAACAAGGCGCAGCTTGCTTCATCAGCGAAGCTGAAGGTCACGCATTCCAGCAGCCCGCGCGCCGCCAGCACGCGCCGCGCCAGGGCGGTGCGTGCCTGTTTCGGTGTGAGGATCGGAGCAGGTACAAGGGAGGAGACTGGCAGGGAGATGGGCGGAATCGCATCCAGCCCTTGCAGCCGCAGCACCTCCTCGATCAGATCCACCTCGGGCTCGATCTCGGCGGCACTTTCGGCGGCGGCTTGCGCGCCGGGCAGGTCCGGCGCCTGGTCCAGAGATTGCGGCTGGGCGACATCGTTACGCCAGCTCGGCACAGCAACGGTAACGCTCTGTGCATCTTCACTTACAATTGTGAAGCCCAGACGCTCCAACGCGGCGACAGCTTCCGGCGCGCTGGCGTCCGAGCCGCCGAAGCTTGCCAGCCGCTCGAACCGCAGCTTCGCCTGGCGCTCCCATGCGGGGCGGGAGCCGGCTTCGGAAATCTCGCTGGCCTCGCCACCGCAAAGCTCCATCACCATCGCGGTGGCGGCATCCAGCGCTTCGGGCAGAAGCTGGCTGTCGATCCCGCGTTCGAAGCGGGCGCGGGCATCGGAGAAGATGCCGGTGCGCTGGCCGGTCTGGGCGATCTTCACGCGGTCGAAGAGGGCACATTCGATGAAAACGTCCGTGGTGGCGTCATCGCAGCCTGTGTCCTCGCCGCCGGTGATGCCGGCGAGGGACTGCGCGCCTGCGCCATCGGCGATCACGCAATCTTCAGGCCCAGCCTTCACCTCTTTGCCGTGCAGGCCGAGGAAGACATCGCCCTCCTGGCCGCGGCGGATGTTGAGTGCCGTGCCGTTAATCTTCTTCACGTCGAATACGTGTAGCGGGCGGCCAAGATCGTAGGTGAAGAAATTCGTGATATCGACGAGCGTGTTGATGGGGCGCAGGCCGATGCTCTCAAGGCGCTGTTGCAACCAGGCAGGGCTTGGCCCGTTTTTCACGCCGCGCACGGTTCTGCCAAGTACCCAGGGGCAGGCGTCGGGGAATTCATTTGTCCACTGAATGGCAGAGGCGCCTTTGCCCGCGATGCGGGCGGGCGCGAAGGGTGTCAGCGTGCCAAGCCCCGCCGCCGCAAGGTCGCGCGCTACGCCGCGCACGGCCAGCGCATCGCCCCGGTTGGGGGTGATGGCGATTTCGATGACCGGTTCATCCAGCCCGGCCCACTCAGCGTAGTTCGCGCCGATGGGGGCGTCAGCGGGTAGCTCGATAATGCCATCATGATCCTCGCCCAGCCCTAGCTCGCGGAAGCTGGTGAGCATGCCTTCGGATTTGACACCGCGTATCTCGCCCACCTTAAGCACCATGCCGTTAGTGGGGATGGTTGCACCTGGCGGCGCGAAGACCACGCGCAGGCCGGTGCGCGCATTCGGCGCCCCGCACACCACGGAGAGTTCAGCGCCGCCCGCATTCACCCGGCAGGCGCGCAGGCGGTCGGCATTGGGGTGGGGTTTCGCCTCGATGATCTCGGCGATGATGAAAGGCTTTAGCGCCTCCGCCTTGTTCTCAACGCCTTCCACCTCCAGCCCGATCTTATTGAGGGTGGTGAGGATCTCATCGAGGGAGGCTTGCGTGTCCAGCCAGGTTTTCAGCCAGGAGAGAGAGAATTTCATCGGACTTAAATTCCTTCGTGCAGGCTGGCGGGTGTTAGGGCAGAGAAGCCGTAATGGCGCAGCCAGCGCACGTCGCTTTCATAGAACAGGCGCAGATCATTGATGCCGTGTTTGAGCATGGTGATGCGCTCCAGCCCAACGCCGAAGGCAAAGCCCTGGAAGCGGCGCGGGTCGATGCCGCAATTGGCAAGCACGTTGGGGTGCACCATGCCCGAGCCGCCGATCTCCAGCCAGTCTGAACCGCCGCCGATCTCGCCGGTCTTGCGGCTCCAGCCAATATCCACCTCCATCGAAGGCTCGGTGAAGGGGAAATAGGAGGAGCGAAGCCGGACGGGGAGTTCCGGCACGTTGAAGAAGGCGCGCAGGAAATCGATCAGACAGCCTTTCAGATGGCCGAGCGTGATGCCCTGGCCGATCACCAGCCCCTCGCATTGATGGAACATGGGCGAATGGGTGGCGTCATGGTCGGCGCGGAACGTGCGGCCGGGGACGATGATGCGGATGGGGGCAGGGGACTCGCCCAGCCCTTCGGTCTTTGCCCATTCCAGCATGGTGCGGATCTGCACCGGCGAGGTGTGGGTGCGCAGCACCGGCGGGCGGGCACCCTCCGGCGCCTGTAGATAGAAGGTGTCCATCATCGCGCGGGCGGGATGGTGGGAGGGGATGTTGAGGGCGGAGAAATTATTCCAGTCGCTCTCTATGTCCGGCCCGTCTTTAATGGTGAAGCCCATGGGGGCGAAGATGGCGGCCAGCTCCTCCTGGGTGCGCGAGAGCGGGTGGAGTGCGCCTTGCGAGTCGGGGCGGGGCGGCTGGGTGACGTCGATCCGCTCGGCGGTTAGTTTCTGTTCCAGCGCCTGCGCGTCCAGCACGGCGCGCCGCGCTGAAAGAGCATCGGTGATCTGCGCTTTTATGTGGTTTATTTCGGCGCCGGCGGCCTTGCGGGCCTCGGGCTCCATGCCGCCAAGCGATTTTAGCAGCATTGTCACATTGCCATTTTTGCCGAGCAGTGAGACCCGCAACTCCTCCAACGCCGCCGCGTCAGCGGTTGCGATGGCGGGCAGCGCCGCCTTCACCAGACTCTCCAAATCTTCGCTCTGCATCTTGAATTCTGCCTCTGTCTTCCGGGGCAGGGCAGACCGCGCGCGGGACAAAATGTCAAGCCGCATCTGGGAAGCGCCAGAACTGGCGCCCATGTAAGGGTGACTTTCAGTAGTGTTACAAATAATCAACAGATGTAAAGAAAATCGTCGGGGCGGTGGAAAGCTGAGCTAGATGAACAAATTAGCTTAATGTGGTGCTTGACCCTTCCCAGCCGGGAAGAGTACAGCCCGCAGGGTGGACGTAATCAGAGTGGTTACGCAACCAACGGCTAAATTTTGCTCACCTAATTCGGACAGGGATCGGTTCCTACCATGAAAATCAAAGCATTGGGCGCTCTTGCCGGCCTGGCCCTGCTGGCAGCCTGCTCCTCCACCCCCACCAGCACCGCCTCCAACACTGGCACCGGCGCTGAAGCGGCGTCTGGCCCGGCCCCGGGTTCCGAGCAGGACCTGGTTGCCAATGTCGGCGATCGCGTGTTCTTCGACTTCAATAAGTCCGGCCTGTCCAGCGACGCCGACGCGACCCTGGGCAAGCAGGCTGCTTGGCTCTCCAAGTATCCTTCCGTGAACGTGCTGGTTGCCGGTAACGCCGACGAGCGCGGCACCGAGACCTACAACTTGGCCCTTGGTCAGCGCCGCGCCAACGCCGCGCGCGACTATCTGGTTGCCCAGGGCGTGGCCTCCTCGCGCGTCCAGACCATCTCCTATGGTAAGGATTGCCCGGTTGCCGCTGGCAACGACGACGCCTCCTACCAGCAGAACCGTAACGCGATCACCTCGGTTCAGGGTTTCAACCCGCAGAACTGCAAGTAATCGGACCATCTCTCCGGCCCTCAGGCCGGTGCGTGATGCAGACCGGCGGCCCGTAAGGCCGCCGGTTTTGTTTTGAGCTTTTCCGCGTCTATATTTGTCCGCATCTCAAGGCCCAGACTGGAGTTCTCAATGCGCTATCGAATTCCGTTCCTTGCCGCCACGCTGCTGATGCCGCTCGGGGCTTCCGCCCAGCCGCTGATCCAGAGCCAGGAGGGCATTGCCCTGCAGAACGAGATTTTGCAGTTGCAGCAGCAAATTCAGCAGCTTCAGAACCAGGGCGGCGGCAATGGCGGTTCCTCTCTGGGTGGCGGCTCGATGCCTCCGCCGCCTTCCGGTGGGGCGGGGGACAACTCGCTGGTGGCGAGCCTGCTGACCCAGGTGCAGCAGCTGCAAGGCCAGGTGCAGACGCTGAATGGTCAGGTCTCCGATCTGCAGCACCAGGTGGATACGCAGCACGCCCAGACCGAACAAGAGATCGGCGACCTGAAATTCCAGATGTCTGGCGGTGCCGGCGCGCCGGTGCGGCTGCTGGAGCGCCCTCCGCCCCGCCTGGCGGCGGCCAGACGTTCGCGCCGCCGGCTGGCGGTCAGCCGCAGAACCTTGCCCCATCGGCGCCGCCGCCGCCGTCCGCCGCCGCTGTGCCAAATGACCCGAAAGCCGCGTTGAAGACGGCGCTGGATGCGTATGACAAGCATAATTATGCGGCCGCCGCGTCCATCGCCAAGGGTATTGTGACCAACAACAGATCGGCGCCGGAGGCTTACCGGGCGCAGTATCTCGAGGCGCAAGCCTATGCCGCCAAGGGTGACCCGCAGAGTGCCGCGATCAATTTCGACGCGACCTATAATATGAACCGCAACGGCACTTATGCGCCGCGCGCTTTGCTGGGGCTGGCTTCCTCGTTGGCCGCGATCAACCAGAACGAGGCGGCATGTGACACGCTCTCCTCTCTGAACAGCCAGTTCACCAATCCCTCCTCGGGGATGCAGAGCGACATCGACGCGGTCTCCCGACGCGCGCATTGCCAGTAAGAGACGCCTTCGCGGCGGCGTTGGAGCGGCTGCTGCCGCCCGGCTTGCCGCCGCGTTTGGCCGTGGCGGTTTCCGGCGGAGCTGACAGTACGGCTTTGGCGCTGCTGGCCCGGGATTATTGCGTGCCGCGCGGCGGGGCGATTTTGGCGCTGATCGCCGATCATGGGCTGAGGGCTGAGTCCGGGCAGGAGGCGCGGTTGACCGCCGCCCGGCTGGCCGCAAGAGGGATTGAGAGCAAGGTGCTTTCACTCGGCTTGCCACCCGGGCCCCGCCATGCAGGAGCGCGCCCGCATAGCCCGCTACGAGGCGTTGGCGAAGGCGGCTGAGGCGGCAGGGTTTCTCTATCTTGCCCTGGGCCATCATCTGGCCGACCAGCAAGAGACTGTGGCGATGCGTGCCCGGCGTGGCCCCGGTGGGACAGAGGGCATGGCCGCCTGGAGTGCGCGGGATGAAATCATTCTGCTCCGGCCGCTGCTGGCTATTTCCCCCGCCGCTCTGAAGGATTTTTTGCGTGAACAGGGTATGGAATGGGTCGAGGATCCGTCCAACCAGGCGCTAAAATTCGAGCGTGTGCGCATCCGGCTGAAGGGCGAGGGCATGCCGCCTTCAGGTGCGGCTGAACGCGTGGCGCGGGAGGCGGAGGTAGCGGCTTTTCTCGCCTGCCACGCGCGTCTCTACCCGGAAGGTTTTGCCGTGCTGGACGCGGGGGCGGTGCCACCGGCGGCGCTGGGCGTGCTGATCAGAACCATTGGCGGTCGGCTCTACGCGCCCCGCCAGGAGGCGCTGCTGCGTCTTGCCTCCGGGCTGCGTCCTGCGACGCTGGGCGGCGTGCGAATTGCCCCGGCCGGGCGGCTTGGCCCGGGCTGGCTGCTGGCGCGTGAACCCGCCGCCTGTGCTCCGCCCATACGGGCAATCAGCCATGCGCGTTGGGATGAGCGCTTTACCATTACCGCGCAGGTGCCAGGGGCTGTGAGTTTCGGCGCGTTGGGGCGGGATGCGGCTTCTTTTCAGGGCTTTAACGGCTTGCCCAGCCTCGTGATGCGCAGCCTTCCGGCCTTGCGAGACGCTGAAGGGGGGCTGGTTTTTCCAGCGCCGGTACTCTTTACCCCGCCCATGCCGGCCACGGCGCGGCCTTTTCAGGCCTGAATTTATCCAGGATTTATTTGTGCTGGGCTAGGAATTCAGTGCAATATGCCCAAGTGAGCTTAAGGAAAAGCCTCCGTGCCTCATGCAGGGCGGTGGAACCGACTGAAAGAATTGGAAAAAGTCTAGATGAATAATCTGGGTCGAAATATTGCGCTTTGGGTTGTCGTGGCCCTGTTTCTGGTTGTGCTGTTCAATGTCTTCCAGCCCTCCAGCACGCAGAGCAACTCATCCGAGATCGCCTATTCCAGCTTCCTGGATGAGGTGAGCAACAATCAGGTGCAGAGCGTGACCATCGCCGGGCACGACATCACTGGCACCACCAAGGATGGCAAGAGCTTCGAAACCTACGCGCCGGACGACCCGACCCTGGTTTCCAAGCTGACGGCGTCGGGGGTGAACGTTTCCGCCAAGCCGGAAGGCGATTCGATGAACCCGCTGGTGCGGGCGCTGCTTAACTGGGCGCCGATGCTACTGATCCTGGGTGTCTGGATCTTCTTCATGCGCCAGATGCAGTCCGGTGGCGGCCGCGCCATGGGCTTCGGCAAATCCCGCGCCAGGCTGCTGACCGAGAAGCAGGGCCGCGTGACCTTTGATGATGTTGCCGGGATCGACGAAGCCAAGGGCGAGCTGCAGGAGATCGTGGAATTCCTCCGCGACCCGCAGAAATTCCAGCGCCTCGGCGGCAAGATCCCCAAAGGCTGCTTGCTGGTCGGCCCGCCCGGCACGGGTAAGACGCTGCTGGCCCGCGCCATCGCGGGTGAGGCGAACGTGCCGTTCTTCACCATCTCCGGCTCTGATTTCGTCGAGATGTTCGTCGGCGTTGGCGCCTCGCGCGTGCGTGACATGTTCGAGCAGGGCAAGAAGAACGCGCCCTGCATCATCTTCATCGATGAGATCGACGCGGTCGGCCGTCATCGCGGTGCCGGCCTTGGCGGCGGTAATGATGAGCGCGAGCAGACCCTGAACCAGATGCTGGTGGAGATGGACGGGTTCGAGTCCAATGAGGGCGTGATCCTCATCGCCGCCACCAATCGTCCGGACGTGCTGGACCCGGCTTTGCTGCGCCCCGGCCGTTTCGACCGTCAGGTCGTGGTGCCGAACCCCGATGTCATGGGCCGCGAGAAGATCCTGAAGGTGCATATGCGCAAGGTGCCTCTGGCCTCCGACGTGGATGCCAAGACCATTGCACGCGGCACGCCGGGCTTCTCTGGTGCGGACCTCGCCAATCTGGTGAACGAGGCGGCGCTGCTCGCCGCGCGCATCGGCAAGCGCGTGGTCGCCATGGCAGAGTTCGAGCACGCCAAGGACAAGGTGATGATGGGCGCGGAGCGCCGCTCGCTCGTCATGTCCGACGCCGAGAAGACGATGACCGCCTATCACGAGGGCGGGCATGCCATCTGCTCCATCACCCTGCCGGAATGCGACCCGGTGCATAAGGCCACCATCATTCCGCGTGGCCGGGCGCTGGGCATGGTCATGTCCCTGCCGGAGGGCGACCGCTACTCCATGAGCAAGCTCAAGCTGCTTCAGCAGCTGATCATGGCCATGGGCGGGCGCGCGGCGGAGGAGCTGGTGTTCGGGCCGGACAAGGTTTCCAACGGCGCCTCCGGCGACATCAAGATGGCCACCGACACCACACGCCGCATGGTCACCGAATGGGGCATGTCCGAGAAGCTCGGCATGGTCTCCTACGTGGATAGCGGGCAGGAGGTGTTCCTTGGTCACTCGATGGGCGGGGCCAAGAATGTCTCCGAGGCCACGTCGCGGGAGATCGACGATGAGGTGCGCCGCATCATCGACCACGCCTATGCCGAGGCTAAGCGTATCCTGACCGAGCGGCGCGAGGATCTGGAAGCCCTGGCGAAAGGGCTGCTGGAATACGAGACGCTTTCCGGCGACGAGATCCAGATGGTGCTGCGAGGCGAGAAGATCATCCGCAAGGTGGTGGATGAGCCGATGCAGGACAATAACCGCCGTGGCTCCGTGCCGACGGCGACCCAGAAGCCGGATCTTCCCGGTGGGCTGGGGCCGGTGCCGGCGTAACGGCTTGATCAAAAAAGGGGGCAAAAGCCCCCTTTTTTATTGACCGGACAACTCAGACCGGAAATTCACCCTCCCGTACCTCGCGCGCATATTCGCCCAGCGCGGCGGTAATAAGCCCGGCGCCGTCCAGATATTTCTTGGCGAAGGGCGGGGCGCGGTCAGGGTTCAGGCCCAGCACGTCATGAAGCACCAGCACCTGCGCATCCGTGCCCGGCCCCGCACCAATGCCGATGGTGGGGATGGGCAGGCGGGTGGTGATCTCAGCCGCGAGTTCCGACGGGATGGCCTCCATCAGCAGCATCCGCGCCCCGGCATCGGCCAGCGCCAGAGCGTCCTCGATGAGCTGCGCAGCTGCCTCGGGCGTCTTGCCCTGGCGCTTGAAGCCGCCGATCTGGCGCACATGCTGCGGCGTCAGCCCGATATGGGCGCAGACAGGGACAGCGCGCCTGGAGAGAAACGCCACTGTCTCGACCATTGTCGCCCCGCCTTCCAGTTTCACGATTTGCGCACCAGCCTTCAGCAGCCGGGCGCAGGAAGCGAAGGCCTGGGCGGGTGATTCCTCGAAGCTGCCGAAGGGCAGGTCGGCCATGATCAGCGGCTTGGTGACGGCTTTGGCGACGATGGCGGTGTGGTACTCCATCTGCTCCAGGCTGACGCGCAGCGTATCGGCCTCGCCCCCCACCACCATGCCGAGCGAATCGCCGATGAGCAGCGCGTCCAGCCCCGCCGCTTCGGCCAGCTTGCGCGGCGGTGACATCGTAGGCGGTGATCATGGTCATCTTCCGCCTTTCGCGTTTGGCCTTGTCCCAGGCGCCCAGCGTTCTGCTCATTGCGTTTCGTCTCCTTCTGCTTTTGCCAGTAATTCCAGGGCAAAATCCACGGCCTGGGCGCGGATCTCATCCCGGTTTCCGGGGAACAGCCTGTGATGAGCGATGGTCCCGGCGGGCCCGGCCAGAGCGAACCAGACGGTGCCGACCGGCTTTTCCGCGCTGCCGCCATCCGGCCCGGCGACGCCGGTGGTGGAGACGGCATAATCCACACCCGCCCGGCTCCGCGCACCTTCCGCCATGGCCCGTGCCACCTGGGACGAGACGGCGCCATGGGCCGCCAGCATCTCCTCCGGCACGCCCAGCATCTGGGTTTTCGCCTCATTGGCATAGGTGACGAAGCCGTGGGTGAACACGGCGGAGGACCCGGGAATCGGCGGTGACGGCCCCCGCCACCAATCCGCCCGTGCAGCTTTCCGCCGTGGCGAGCTTCAGACCCTTTGTCTTGTAAAGTGCAACGAGTTTGGCCGCGTTCATAGTGGCGAGACCAGATGCAGGGCCAGCATCACCAGCCAGGCCATCAGCCCGGCGATGATGTCATCGCCCATGATGCCATATTCGTCCTTGCGCTTGTCCGCCCAGCCCACGGGCCCCGGCTTCCAGATATCGAACAGCCGGAATAAGGCGAAGGAGAGCAGCGCGCCCCAGAATGCTGAACTCGTAGAGGGCGAGCAGCGGGATCATCTGCCCGGCAATTTCGTCAATGACGATCCAGCCCGGGTCTTCGCTCGCTTCCGGCAGACGTCCAATGGCGTAGATGCCGATGGCGGTAGCCACCACGATGCCGGCCAGCAGCGCCAGATGGCCGGCCAGCAGCAGCAGGCAGCCAATGACCAGCCCCGCCAGTGAGCCAAATGTGCCGGGGGCCTTCGGCGCCAGACCGGAGCCGAAGCCCGAGGCGATGAAGCCCCAGAGCCTCATGGCTCGTTCAGCCATTTCGCCACCGGCGAGCTTGGCGGAGCCGGTGAGCAGGGCGCTGTAGATGGTGATGTTCTCGGAGACGCGCTGCACGTAATTGCGGGTCTCGTTGAAGGGGATTTCCTCGATCCAGTCGATCATGTTCGCCCCGCCCGGCTGGGTGCCCAGCTCCGGGTCGCCATTTTCGCCCAGCCAGTTGGCCACGTTGGTCGGCCCGGCATTATAGGCGGCGATGGCGAGCGGCAGGCAGTTCCCCGAAATTATTGACCTCCTGGGACAGATAGGTGGCGCCGAGGGCCATGTTCTGGTCCGGGTTGAACAGATCGCTGGCGGGCAGGCCGTATTTCAGCCCGGTGCGCTGGGCGGTGGAGGGGAGAAGCTGCATCAGCCCCACCGCCCCGGCGCCAGACACCACAGTTGGGTTGAAGCTGCTTTCCTGCCGCATGATGCCGAGCGAAACCGCAGGGGTCCAGGATGGAAGCGGGCGGGTTGTAGGGAATGGGCCAGCCCTCGTGCACCAGCATCTGGCCGGTAGATGCCGGCCAGCCGGGCGACAGCGACAGCCGATTGTGGGAAACCCAGCCCCAGCGCCAGCCGGGCGGCCATCAGGCGGGATTTGTCGTCCAAGGCCGTCTGGCCAATGCGGTTGAGGAAGATGGCGGCATCATGCGGGTCGTCCATCTGTACCAGCAGCACGGCGGCGCGGGGCAGCTCGCCCAGGCCGAAATCCAGCGCATCCTGCACCGAGAAGCCGGGTTCCGGCACGGATTTGATGCGCTCAGCCAGCTGTTGCGGCGTGTCGCCCAGTGCCAGCGCGGCAAGCTGGCCGTAAAAGGTGGTGGGGTAGGCGGCGGCGCGGGTGTAATCCTGCGTGGCGGCGTCGCCGGTCTCGCTGCGCCCCAGCCAGTAATAGGCGCGGGCCTGGGTGATGACGGCGGTGGAGGATGCGGCGAGGTCCTGGAACCAGGTTGCCGCCTCCTGCGGCTGTTTCAGGAAGCGCAGCAGCAGAAAACCGGCGAAGAAGTCGCGGTCGGCGATCTGTTCGCGCGCGGTGGTGCCGGAAATTGGCGGGTCAACGGAGATGACGACCTGATAGGCGCTTTTGGCATCGCCCTCCTGCAGCAAAGCGCGGGCAAGGACATTTTGCTCGGGCCAGAACAGGAGCTGCTGATCAGGGCTGGAAGCTGCCATCGCGGCCTTGCCCTGGCTTTCCCAGAGCTGGGCGGCCTGCGCATCCTGGCCTTCGCTGTGCAGCGTTTGTGCCTGGGTGATGAAATCCGGCGTGATGGTCGGCACGGGGGGCTGGTAGAGGCCGGAGGCCTGGGACTCGCGCAACGCCAGCAGCCCCTGCATCGGCCAGTCCGGATTGGCTTTGATGAAGGCCTGGATCTCGTCCGCGCTGCCGCCGCCGGGATCGGTAAGGCGGAAGAAAGTGACGAGCTTTTCCACCAGCGGGTCGCCTGTGGCGGTGGCCAGCTGTTCGGCCTGCGAGAACTGGCCGGCCTGCACATCCGTCATAATCTGCGGACTGGCGGCGGTTTGCGCCAACGCGGCAGCGGGAAGCAGGAGCAGTGGCAAGGCGGCCAGGAACTTCATGCGCCCTCTCTAGCAGCGCTGAGGGCGCTGGCCAAACCTTCCCGGGTATCAAACCCAATCAACCAACCGAACCATCAAGAGCAACGCTTGCTCCATCCAGCGGAGACGTCTAGGTGAAATGCCGGACCAAACGTGCCTCAAGGACCACAAATGTTTCATGGCTCTTTCACCGCCCTCGTGACTCCCATGCATGAGGGTGGCCGCATCGACGACGAGGCGTTCATGCGCCTCATCGACTGGCAGATCGCGGAAGGCACCAACGGCATCGTGCCCGTTGGCACCACCGGCGAATCTCCGACTCTGAGCCATGACGAACATAAACATGTGGTCGAGCTGGCGGTGAAATCCGCCAAGGGCCGTATTCCGGTGATGGCCGGGGCCGGATCCAATTCCACCGCCGAGGCGATCGGCCTTGCCCGCCATGCCGAGAAGGCCGGGGCGGATGCCGTGCTGGTTGTCACGCCCTACTACAACAAGCCGACTCAGGAAGGGCTGTACCGGCATTTCAAGGCCATCGCGGAAGCGATGTCTCTGCCGGTGTTCATCTATAACATCCCCGGCAGGTCGGTGATCGATATGTCCGTGGAGACGATGGCGCGCCTGGCCGAGATCAAGAACATCGCCGGGGTGAAGGACGCCACCGCCAACCTTACCCGCCCGTTGCATACGACCCGCGCCTGCGGACCGGACTTCGTGCAGCTCTCCGGTGAGGACCATACCGCACTCGCCTTCCTGGCCTCCGGCGGACATGGCTGCATCTCCGTCACCGCTAATGTGGCGCCGAAGCTCTGCGCGCAGATGCAGGGCGCCTGGGCGAAAGGCGATCTGAAAACCGCCATGGACATCCAGCAGCGCCTGGTGCCACTGCATGATGCGATGTTCTGTGAGAGCAATCCCGGCCCGGTGAAATATGCCGCTTCGCTGCTGGGCTTCGGCGTCAACCATGTGCGCCTGCCGCTGGCACCCATCTCCGCGGCCTCCGCTGAGAAGGTGCAGACGGCGATGCGGGAAGTCGGTCTGCTGAATTGAGCAACGAGAAGAAGAAATCCGGCTTCATCTCCCACGGTATCGCCACGCAGAACCGTAAGGCACGGTTCGATTATAAAATCCTCTCCACGGTGGAAGCAGGGATTGTGCTGAAGGGGGTGGAGGTGAAGTCGCTGCGCCTCGGCCGTGCTCAGCTCAACGAGGCCTGGGCCGGTGAGCGCGATGGCGAGCTGTTTCTATTCAACATGTATATCCCGGAATATCAGGCCGGCGTGCTGTCGCGCTTTGATGTGCGCGGGCCGCGCAAGCTGCTGGTGAAGCGTAAGGAGCGCAGCCAGATTTTCAGCGCCATCTCTCGCGAGCGTCAGACCATTGTGCCGCTCGATATATTCTTCAACGACCGTGGGCTGGCCAAGGTGACCTTGGGCATCGCCGAGGGCAAGCAGAAAGCCGACAAGCGTCACGCCGTCGCCGCGCGCGACTGGCAGCGCGATAAGGCCAGGATGCTTAGAAACAAGTAAAACCCGGGGTTAGGCGAGTAGCCGCCTGATCCCGGCCACGATCTCCTCGAACATTTCCTGCGTGATACGTCCGGTATTCACATTATACTGAGAGGTATGAAAGCTGTCGGCCAGCACCAGCCCGCCTTCAAGCTTGTGCAGGGCGCCATGCTTGAACGGGTGGCGGCTGGCCTTAAGCTTCTGCCCTTGCAGGATGGAGTCATGTGCCTTGGCGCCGATGGCCAGCAAAACCCGTAAATTCGGCATGGTGGCGATCTCGGCGGCGAGATAGGGCAGGCAATGGTTCTTGTCCGAGGTTTCCAGCTTGTGCTGGGGGGGCGCGCAGCGCACGGCATTGGTGACGCGGCAATCCACCAGTTCCAGCCCGTCATCCGGCCGTTCCTGGAATGTGCCGGTGGCGAAGCCGAACTTGGTGAGCACCGGGTAGAGCAGGCGGCCTGCCACATCGCCCGTGAAAGGGCGGCCCGTTCTGTTGGCGCCGTTAATGCCAGGCGCTTGCCCCACCACCAGCAGCCGTGCCGTGACAGGGCCGAAGCTGGGCACAGGCGCGTTGAACCAGCCGGGATGTAAGGCGCGATACTCCTCACGGTAAGTAACGAGACGCGGGCAAAGCCCGCAATCGCGGCCTGGCATGGCGGCGGAAAGGCTTCTCATTCCTCGTCCTCACGCTCGGCGCGGCTGCGGCCTTCCTGCTGGCGGCGGGCGAAATCCTGGGCGATGTCAGCAAGTTCAATGAACTGGTCGGCTTGGCGGCGCAGCTCATCGGCGATCATCGGCGGGCTGGTGCGGATGGAGGAAACGACCGTCACGCGTACGCCCTTACGTTGTACAGCCTCGACAAGGCGGCGAAAATCGGAATCGCCCGAAAACAGGATGACGTGGTCGAGGGAAGAGGCGAGTTCCAGCATGTCGATGGCCAGCTCGATGTCCATGTTTCCCTTGATACGCCTGCGTCCCAGCGCATCAACGAACTCCTTGGCGGGCTTCGTGACGAGGCTGTAGCCGTTATAGGCCAGCCAATCTGTTAGCGGTTTGAGAGGAGAATATTCCTCTGTTTCCAGCAATGCAGAGTAGTAATACGCGCGCAGAAGATTTGTTTTCGATCCAAAAAAGTCGAGCAGTTTGCGGTAGTCGATATCAAAGCCAAGACTGCGTGTTGCGGCATAAAGATTGGCCCCGTCGATGAACAGGGCTGTGCGCTCCTGAGCTGAAAACCGCATCCTGAAATTCCTTCTCTTGAAATGGGAGGTTAAAGGTGATGTACAGTGTGTACGAAAATGTTAGTTCGTCTGTGGTGTATTATATCGACTTAGAGCCTTTAGCTGCCGTGGATATCCCTCTTCTATGATCCTAATCGCCATTGGTGCCAATCTACCGGGTAAGGGCGGCGTGCTGCCGCTGGAGACCTGCGAGGCGGCGGCCAAGGCGGTGCGCGCTATTCCAGGGCTTAGTTTCGTTGCCCGGTCCCCATGGTACCGCAGCAGGCCCATTCCCGCCTCAAGCCAGCCAGATTATTGCAATGGCATGATCCGCATGACCGGCACGATCGACCCCGAGACCCTGCTCCACGCATTGCATGAGATCGAGGAGCGCTTCGGGCGGGAGCGCTCGGCACCGAACGTTGCCCGCACGTTAGACCTTGATATCATCGACCTTGATGGCATGGTCCGCGCCACGCCGGACCCGGTTCTGCCGCATCCGCGCGCGCATCAGCGCGCCTTCGTGCTGCGCCCGCTGCTGGATGTGGCACCCTCGTGGCGCCACCCGGTGCTGCGCCAGAATGTTACCACCCTGCTGGCGGAGCTTCCCCCGCAGAGCATTGAACCCTGGCATGACGAGCCGGAAGCGCCGGGTGAATGAGCTTGCCTCCCTGCCGCGCCTGCGGTAAGGCACTCTTTCAATTTTCTGCCTGGAGCGTACCCCTATGGCCCGCGTAACTGTCGAAGACTGCGTTTTGAAGGTGCCGAACCGCTTTGAGCTGGTTCTGCTCGCGGCGCAGCGTGCCCGGAATATCAGCCGTGGTGAACAGCTCACCATCGACCGGGACAATGACAAGAACCCGGTGGTGGCGCTGCGTGAGATCGCCGATGAGACCGTGGGGCTGCCGGGGCTGGAGCAGGACCTGGTGAAATCCCTCTCCCGCGTGCCGGAGCCCGAGCCGGTGGACGAGGAGGTCATGGATCTGATCCCGACCGACCAGAACATCTTTGGCTTGCAGGACGTTTCCGCCGAGGAAGAGGCCGCTGCCATGGCCGCCGAGGGCGAGGAGATCATGTCTCCGGAAGATATCCAGGCCGCCATCGAGGCTGAGCTCGGCGGCAAGTCCCGCCGTTAAGCATATGCGGACAGGCTGCCGTGGTACGAGCCTGTCCTATGCCCCTGAGGGCCTGAGCAGCGGCGCGCCGAAATTCCATCCGGAACTCGCCGGGCTGCTGGCCCGGATCGCCGCCTATGATTCCAAAGCCGACCCGGCCGTCATCGACGACGCCTACGGCGTCGCCGCGCAGGCGCATGCCGACCAGAAACGCGATAACGGCGAGCCTTATATAACCCACCCGCTCGCCGTCGCGGGGATTCTCGCCAGCTATAAGCTGGACAGCGCTTCCATCATCACGGCCCTTCTGCATGACACGGTGGAGGATACCTCCGTCACGCTGGCCTCCGTGCAGAAGAGCTTTGGCAACGAGGTCGCCTCGCTGGTTGATGGCGTTACCAAGCTGACAAGGCTGGAGCTGCAATCCGACCGTACCAAGCAGGCGGAGAATTTCCGCAAGCTGGTTCTGGCGATGAGCAAGGATATCCGCGTGCTCATCGTCAAGCTCGCGGACCGGTTGCACAATATGCGCACGCTGGGCGCGGTCTCCGCCGCGCACCGGCGCCTGCGCATCGCCCGCGAGACGATGGATATCTACGCGCCTTTGGCCGAGCGTATCGGCATGGAGGCGGTGAAAACCGAGCTGCAGAACCGCTCCTTCGCCGAGATCGAGCCGGAAGCCTACGACACCATCCTGACCCGCCTGAATTTCCTGCGCGGGCAGGGGGCGGATGTTATTGAGGAGGTCCGCCAGGAGCTGCTGCGCGTCTGCCGCGAGGCGGGGGTGAGCGTGGTGGAAATTTCCGGCCGCGAGAAATCCCCCTACTCCATCTGGCAGAAGATGAAGCGCCGTAACGTGACGTTCGAGCAGCTCTCGGACATCATGGCCTTCCGCATCATCGTGCCGGCGCGTGCCGAATGTTATGTGGCGCTGGGTGCCATCCATGCCGCGTTCCCGGTCATTGCCGGGCGGTTCAAGGATTATATCTCCACGCCCAAGAGCAACCGCTACCAGTCGCTCCATACGGGTGTCACGCTGCGCCAGCCGCGGAACCAGAAGATCGAGATCCAGATCCGCACGCCGGAGATGCAGGCGGTGGCGGAGGCCGGCGTTGCCGCGCACTGGCTTTATAAGCAGAACGATGCCTCGTCCGCTGAAGTGAAGCAGTTCGGCTGGGTGAAGGATCTGCTGGAAATTCTGGAGAACTCGGCGGCGCCTGACGAGTTTCTCGAAAACACCAAGCTGGAACTATACCAGGACCAGGTGTTCTGCTTCACGCCGAAGGGCCAGCTCATCCAGCTGCCGCGCGGCGCCACCTCGGTGGATTTCGCCTATGCGGTGCATAGCCAGATTGGCGATACCTGCGTGGGGGCGCGCATCAATGGCAAGCTGATGCCGCTGCGCTACGAGCTGCAGAATGGCGACCAGGTGGAAATCCTCACCGCGCGCGGCGGCACGCCGAGCCCGGCCTGGGAGCGTTTCGTCGTTACCGGCAAGGCGCGGGCGCGCATCCGCCGCTTCCTGGCGCAGCAGATGCGCGACCAGCACCGCGATGCCGGCAAGTCCCTGCTGATGAAGGCCTTCCGGCAGGACGGCGTGGATGGCTCCGAGAAGGTGCTGGAGCCGGTGGCGAAGTCGTTCAAGCAGGCCAGCGTGGATGATCTCTATGTTGCCGTGGCGACCGGCATCGTGGGACCGAAGGATGTGGTCCACACCGCCTATCCGGAGCTGAAGGAGGTCCGTGCGCCGCGCATGCTGCCCGCCTTCATGGGGGGAAGCCTCACCGCCCGTTCGCCGCGCACCACGCCGCGGGCCGATGCGGGGCAGCCCATCACTGGCCTCGTTACCGGCATGGATGTGCATTACGCCGGTTGCTGCCACCCGCTGCCGGGGGACAAGATTGTCGGCATCGTTACCACCGGCAAGCCGATTACCATCCATGCCAAGGATTGCGCCCAGCTCGATCAATATACCACGACGCCAGAGCGCTTCATTGATGTGGACTGGAACGAGGAGGCGCTGACGCGTCTCGAAGACAAGGCGCAGACATTCACCGGCCGGGTCAGTGTTATCGCCAGCAACACGCCGGGGGCTTTGGCGGCGTTGACCAATGCTGTCGCCAAGCAGGACGGCGCCATCTCCAATCTGAAAATCGTGCACCGCCAGCAGGATTTCTTCGAGGCGCTGGTGGATATCGAGGTACGGGACACACGGCATCTGAATCAGGTGATCGCCGGGTTGCGGGCGGCCGCCGGCATCGCGCAGGTGGAGCGCGCGCGCAATTGATGGCGGGCATTATTCTCGGCCTTGGCACGGATCTGTGCGACATACGCCGTATCGAGAAGGCGCTGGAGAAGCATGGCGAGCGCTTCACCCTGCGGGTTTTCTCCGAGCTTGAGCGTGCCCGCAGCGACCGGCGGGCGCATTTACGCGCTCCCAGCTACGCCAAGCGCTTCGCCGCCAAGGAGGCCTGCGCCAAGGCGCTGGGCACGGGGTTTTCCGCGCGGCGTGTTCATGTCCGATCTGCGGGTGGTCAACCTGCCCAGCGGCCAGCCGACCATGGAGCTGCACGGCGGCGCGCTGGAGCGCCTGCACGCACTGACACCGGCGGGGCTTGTGCCAAAAATTTTTGTCTCGCTGACGGATGAATATCCTTACGCCTATGCGCAGGTCATTATCTCGGCGGTGCCGGTGGGGGCTGAAACGCGCGCGGGGTTGAGTCTCGAGGCGTCTCTTCTTAAGTGCTTGGGCTGACAGCAGGAGAGATTGCGTGGAGCAGGACCAAAAATATTTCTATGAGCCATCGGCCGGGCATGGGCTGAAGCATGACCCGTTCAACGCCATCGTGGGGCCGCGGCCGATCGGCTGGGTTTCCACCAAGGGCAAGGATGGCAGTATCAATCTGGCGCCCTACAGCTTTTTCAACGCGTTCTGCTACCATCCGCCGATTATCGGCTTTTCCAGCACGGGCGAGAAGGATTCGTTGCGTAATGCGCGAGAAACCGGCGAGTTCGTGTGGAATTTGGCGGACCGCAGCCTGGCGGAGGCGATGAATGCAAGCTGCGCCACCGTGCCTTACGGGACCGATGAGTTTGTGCTCTCAGGGTTGGAAAAAGCCCCGGCCCGGCTGGTGGCGCCGCCCATGGTGGCGGCGGCGGGCGTGAATTTCGAATGCCGCGTGTCGGACATCGTGCGTCTCAAAGGGCTATAAAGGCGAGCCCGGCCAGCGCCTGGCTGGTGTTGGGCGAGGTGGTGGGGGTGCATATCAATCCCGCCCTGCTGAAGGATGGCGTGTTCGACACGTTCGGCGCGCAAATCATTCTGCGCGCGGGCGGGCCTTCCGCCTATGCCGAGATCGCGCCGGAAAGCCGGTTTGACATGACGCGGCCCGGCTAGGTTAAGCGGGCAGAACGGCGCGCCCATCCGCCCCGCGCGCAAGGGGCGTGTGGGCGCTGACACATGCTGCATGGTCAGCCGCCCATAGAGATGCGGAAAAAGCTGCCCGCCGCGTGAAACCTCCCAACGCAGCGCCTCGCCCAGCGGCGCCAGGGGCACGGCGGCGATCACCAGCCCTTGCTGTCCGGCGAAATGCCGGTCGAGCGTCTCGTCGAGCTGCTCCGCCGTCGAGAGATGAATATAGCCATCCGCGATATCGACCGGCGCACCCTCGAAGCTTCCGGCCAGCAGGGCCTGGAACTGCTCCTGGGTTAAAATCTTATAGGCTGTTTGTGCGGTCATGGTGTCTCTTACTCGTGAAAGCCGTCCCCAGACAGGCAAGGTTGAGGCAGGCGATTGTTCGGGACGTGCATAGCTCAGGAGCGCGTCCTTGTCGAACAAAATAATGTGTTTCATAGTTTTTTCTAAGAAATTTTCGGTACGGTTCGGATGTTCGTGCAATACAAAGCGCATATTTGCTATGTGTATCGCATATCTGCCGCAATTCCCGGAGGCAGAAAACGCTTTTCAAGACTGTTTAAAATAGTAAACTGCCGAACAGCCAATAGGAGTGTCTGCCAATGAGCGTCGCGACCCGTTCGAGCAATGATCCCCTTATCCATCAATGGATGCCCTTTACCGCCAACAGGCAGTTCCAGGAACAGCCGCGCCTGATCGCCCGGGCGGAAGGTGTCTATTATTATAATACACGTGGAGAGAAGCTGCTGGACGGTTCCTCCGGCCTTTACTGCATTCCGCTGGGGCATGGCCGCCGGGAAATCCGCGAGGCCGTGGCCAAGCAGATGGAGGAGCTGGATTATGCGCCGCCCTTCCAATACGGCGTGCCCGTCGCTTTCCGTCTGGCGGCGGAAGTGGCCCAGCTTCTGCCGTCCGGCCTCAACCGCGTGTTCTTCACCTGTTCCGGCTCCGAGGCGGTCGACACCGCGCTGAAAATGGCGCTGCAATATCATCGTGCTCGGGGCGAGGGGCAGCGCATGCGCTTCATCGGGCGTGAGCGTGGCTATCATGGCGTGAATTTCGGCGGCTGGTCGGTTGGCGGCATGGTTGCCAACCGCAAGGCCTTCGGCGTCGGCCTGCCGGGCGTGGCGCATCTGCGTCATACCCATATCAAGGAGAATTTCTTCCAGATGGGCGAGGGCGAGCATGGCGCCGACCTCGCGGATGATCTGGAGCGCTTCGTCAATCTGCATGGCGCCGACACCATCGCCGCCTGCATCGTGGAGCCCATCGCGGGTTCAACCGGCATTCTGGTGCCGCCCAAGGGCTATTTGAAGCGCCTGCGCGAGATCTGCACCAAGCATGGCATCCTGCTGATCTTTGACGAGGTGATCACCGGTTTCGGCCGCACGGGCGAGGCTTTTGCTTCGCAGACTTTCGATGTCACGCCGGACATTGTCACAATGGCCAAGGCGATCACCAACGGCTCCATCCCGATGGCGGCGGTCGCGGTGAAGGACGAGATCCAGCAGACCATTCTGGAGGCAACGCCGGTCGGCGGCGTCGAGTTCTATCACGGCTACACCTATTCCGCGCATCCGGCCGCCTGCGCTGCCGGTCTCGCGACGCTGAAGATTTTCCGTGAGGAAGACACGTTCGGCCGCGTGAAGACGCTGACTCCGGCCTTCCTGGAGCAGGTCGGCAGCTTCAAGGGTATGCCGGGCGTGGTCGACACGCGCGGCTTTGGCCTGCTGGGCGCGGTGGAGCTGGCGCCGAAGGGCAAGCCGGGCGAGCGCGGTTTCAGCGTTCTGTGCAAGGCCTTCGAGCAGGGGCTGGTGCTGCGCGCGGCGGGTGACTCGCTGGTGCTGGCGCCGCCCTTCGCGGCGACGCCGGACCAGATCAGCGAGATGATCGACATTGTGCGCAAGCTGGTCAAAGAAAGCTGATCGCAAGGGTTGTGCATCTGGCAGCTGTGCCAAAATGAAGCGATGAAACCCCAGGTCCGGGTCGCCATATGCGGTCCGGACCCGATTTTGAATCCGGAGGAGCTAGTATGTACCAGGACGTATTGCTGCATGTCGGCGGCCAGTGGCGCGCGGCGCAGGGCGGCAAGACCATCGATATCCTGAACCCGGCAACAGAAGAAGTGATCGGCAAACTGGCCCATGCCAGCAAGGCCGATCTCGACGAGGCGCTGGAGAGTGCAGCCAAGGGCTTCGCCACCTGGCGCAAGCTTTCGCCTTATGAGCGCAGCAAGATCATGCGCAAGGCGGCTGATCTGCTGCGCGAGCGGCTGGACAAGATCGCCACGCTGATGACCATGGAGCAGGGCAAGCCGCTGGCGGAAGCCAAGATCGAGCTGGCTGGCTCGGCCGATGTGATCGATTGGTTCGCCGAGGAAGGCCGCCGCGCCTATGGCCGGGTGATTCCGGCGCGTCAGGCGGGCGTGTATCAGATGTCCCTGCGCGAGCCGGTGGGCGTGGTGGCGGGCTTCACGCCCTGGAACTTCCCCGTGTCCCAGGCTGTGCGCAAGATCTCCGCGGCGCTCGCGGCGGGTTGCGCCTTCATCCTGAAAGGGCCTGAGGAAACCCCGGCGAGCTGTGCCGAGCTGGTGCGTTGCTATGTGGATGCCGGCGTGCCGGCGGGCGTGGTGCAGATCGTCTTCGGTGTGCCCGTCGGAAATCTCCGAATATCTCATCCCGCATCCGACCGTGAAGAAGATTTCCTTCACCGGCTCCACCGCCGTGGGCAAGCATCTGGCGGCCTTGGCAGGTAAGCACATGAAGCGCGTGACGATGGAGCTGGGTGGCCATGCGCCCGCCCTGGTGTTCGACGACGCTGATCTTGATCAGGCTGCGACCATTCTCGCCGCCAACAAGTTCCGCAATGCCGGGCAGGTTTGCGTGGCGCCGACGCGCTTCCTGGTGCAGGAGGGCGTGTACGAGCCGTTCCTTGAGAAGTTCGTGGCCAAGTGCGAGGCCATCAAGCTCGGCAACGGGCTGGATGACGGCACCACCATGGGCCCGCTCGCCAATGACCGTCGCGTGAGCGCGATGGAGAGCCTCATCGCCGATGCGGTGGGCAAGGGTGCCAAGGTGCGTACCGGCGGCAAGCGCTCTGGCAACAAGGGCTATTTCTTCGAGCCGACAGTGCTGACGGACATCCCGTCCGACGCGCGCGTGCTGCATGAGGAGCCGTTCGGCCCGCTGGCTTTGATGCTGCCCTTCCAGAGCTATGAGCAGGCGATCGCCGAGGCGAACCGTCTGGACTACGGCCTGGCCGCCTATGCCTATACCCGCAATACCGGCCAGGGTGACGTCCTTGGGTCACGACATCCAGTCCGGCATGGTGGGCATCAACCATCATGGTCTGGCGCTGCCGGAAACGCCGTTTGGCGGCGTGAAGGATTCCGGTTACGGGTCCGAAGGCGGCGCGGAAGGGCTGGAGCCTTATCTGGTGACCAAGTTCGTCACCCAGGCGAGCGCTTAAGGGGACAGATTGGTGCAGCTTTTTGAAAAAAGCTGCACCAAAAACGTTTGTTACTTAGGCCGTTGAATTTGACTCCATGGGAAGCCTGGCAACCCATGGAGCAAAGGCTTCCCAGCCAGTTTTAAAAGTTTTTTGACGCCACCTTTTTTTCAAAAAAGGTGGCTTTTTCTTTCACAATCTTCAACGCATACGCGAATGCCTCATCCGCATTCATGTTGGTGGTGTCGATCTGATCCGCATCCTCCGCCGGAATCAGCGGCGCGGCGGTGCGGGTGCGGTCAGCCTCGTCACGCGCCGCGACATCGGCGATCACTTCCGCCAACGGCACGTTTTCACCTTTGGCAATGAACTCCGCCTGCCGGCGCTTGGCGCGGGCTTCCACGCTGGCGGTCACGAACAGTTTCACATCCGCATGCGGGAAGATCACGGTGCCGATATCCCGCCCGTCCAGCACCGCGCCATTGGCGTTGCCATACTCGCGCTGATAGGCGAGCAAAGCCGCCCGCACGGCGGGGATTGAGGCGACTTGGCTGGCGGCCTTCGAGGTTGCGGCATCGCGCAGATCGGGGCGGGATGTATCCGCCTCTGTCAGCGCCTTCGCGGCCGCGGTGGCCGTTGCTTCATCGGCTGGGTCGCCGCCTGCTTCCAGCACGCGTTTGGCGGTGGCGCGGTAGAGCAGGCCGGTGTCGAGATAAGGCAGGTTCAGCGTGGCGGCCAAACGTTTGGCGAGCGTGCCCTTGCCGGCGGCGGCAGGGCCGTCGATGGCGATGATAATCACGCGGCCTCCATGCGCGGCGCCCAGCTTGCGCATGAGGGTCAGGAAGCCGGGGAAAGACGTGTCGATGAAAGTTGCGTCGTCGATGCGCACGGGTTGCTCCGTCACTTGGCCGAGCACCAGGGCGGACATGGCGAGCCGATGGTCCATATGCGTTTCCACAAGGCCGCCGCCTGGGATTTTGCCTTCGCCATGGATGATCAGATCATCCTCCTCAATCTCCATGGCCACGCCATTCACCCGCAGCAGGGCGGCGGTCGCGGAAAGCCGGTCGGATTCCTTTACCCGCAGCTCCGAGAGGCCGCGCAGGCGCGAGGTGCCGCGCGCGGCGGCGCAGAGCACGGCGAGGACCGGATATTCGTCAATCATGCTGGGGGCGCGCCCGGGCGGCACGTCCACGGCGCGCAGCTCGGAATAGGAGGCGGTGAGGTCGCCCACCGGCTCGCCGCCCTCGATGCGCTGGTTTGTCACGGTCAGCTTGGCGCCCATCTCGCGCAGGCTGGCGAACAGCCCGGTGCGCAGCGGGTTGAGACCGACATTAGCGATTGTCACCTCACTGCCAGGCACAAGCAAAGCGGCGGCCACGGGGAAGGCGGCGGAAGAGGGATCGCCCGGCACCGCGACATCGGCGCCGCGCAGCTCCGGCTGGCCTTTCAGGCGGATGTGGCGGCCCTTGCCGGCTTCGGTCACGGTCACGTCCGCGCCGAAATGGCGGAGCATGTTCTCCGAATGGTCGCGAGTCGGCTCCGGTTCCTCAACCTCGGTAAAGCCCGGCGCGTTGAGGCCCGCGAGCAACACGGCGGATTTCACCTGGGCGGAGGCCACCGGCAGCCGGTAGGATAAGAGGCATCGGGTCGCGGGCGCCGAGAATCGTCAGCGGCAGGCGATTTCCCGCCCGGGCGAAAAATTGTGCCCCTGTGGCTTGCAGAGGCTCGATCACCCGTCCCATCGGGCGTTTGCGGAGCGAGGCATCGCCTGTCATCACCGCGTACAGCTCATGGGTGGAGAGAATGCCCGCCAGCAGCCGCGCGGCGGTGCCGGAATTGCCCATGTCCAGCATGTCAGCCGGTTCTATCAGCCCGCCAAGGCCGCGGCCCGAGACCAGCCAATCCGCGCCGTCGCGGGAGATTTCAGCGCCCAGCGCCTTCATGGCGGCGGCGGTGCGCAGCACGTCCTCGCCTTCCAGCAGGCCGGAAATGCGCGTCTGGCCAACGGCGAGAGCGCCGAACATCAGCGCGCGGTGGCTGATGGATTTGTCGCCAGGCACGGCGATACGGCCGGTTAGCGGGCCGGCGGGGCGGCGGGAAAGATGGGGGCGTGGAGAAAGCTGGTCCATGCGCGCGCGCTTAGCATGGCTGGCGGCGTTTGACATAGAAGCAATGGCATGGCATCGCGCCGCCCTTGATTAAATACGGCCCTTCACCCGAGGTTTGATATGGCGAAACCCGAACTTGGCGAAAAACGTACCTGCGTCTCCTGTGGGGCAAGATTCTTTGACCTCAACAAGGAGCCGGCCGTGTGCCCGAAATGCGGAACCGAGCAGCCGGCTGAGCAGCCGCGCCTGAAGCGCGCCGCACCTCTGCCCGAAGAGCAGAAGAAAGTCGTTAAACCGGCGATCGACCCGGATGACGTGGATGTGGAAGTGCCCGATGACGGCGACGATGAGGACATCCTGGAGGATGCCGACGATCTGGAGGATGATTCCGACGTGATCGACGCCGATATCGACGTGCAGACCGAAGGCGGCGACGACGAGCGCTGAGCCGCCTTAAACGGTACGGGATTTCAGAGAAAAGCCCTTCCGGAATGTCCGGAAGGGCTTTTCTCATTTCGGAGCGGGCTTCCAGCCCCTGAGGGCCTCCAGATCAGCGGTGCGGTCAGGATGGTCCCACGGGCCGATCAGTCTGGTGGTCAGCGTGAGGGGCGGCTTCACGGCCGGGGTGGCGTCAAGTTTCAGGGCTAAGGTGGAATCGAACAGATCGATATCGCCGCTGGCGGCAACGCTGCCGGATGGTGCGGTGAGCTGTGCCTGGGTCAAGGTGCAATTGCCCTGGGCGATCGTCCCCGCCAGCGTCAGGGTGGTGAAGGGCGTGGTGCCGCTGCCGAGCGCCTGAACCAAAGGCGCGCGCCTAGGCTGTCCCAGGGCTGTCGCCAGATCGGGCAGGGAAAGCCCGTTCAGCGTGCCGTTGCTGGCGGTGATGGTGGCGCTGCCACCCAGCGTCGCCTCCCAGGCTTTGGCCGTATAGCCGGACGCGGTGAGGCTGGCGGTGGCGCTGATCTGGCCGCTGGTGAGGGTAAGCGGGAAGCTCTGCGGCAGGTTCAGGGTGCTGGCATCCACCCCTTCGGCCAGCAGTTTGGCGGTCAGGGCCGGGGGCGCATTGGCGGAGAGTTTCAGGGCCGCGCTGCCGGAGAGATTGCCGTTGCCGATGCTGGCTTGCGTCAGGTTCAGGCTGGCATTGTCCGGCGCCAGGGTGAGTAAGCCCGAGGCCGGCCCAAAAACCGGGATGCCAGCGTAGAGTACCTGTCCGGCCTTAATGGCAATGCTGCCGGAAAGCGGCAATGCGGAGGGCATTTGCAGGCCGGTGGGCAAGGGCGGCAGGGCGAGCGTGCCTGAATCGATTTGCCCGGTCAGGTGGCCTTTGGTCTCCAGCAATTGGCCTGAGGCGTTCAGCAGCCCGGCGCTGAGCACGAAATCATTCAGCCCGTAATTGTCTTGCGCGGCGGTGAAGCGTGCGCGTAGAGCCAACGCGCCCGGGCCGGGGAAGGCGAGGGCTGGGTCATTGGCATTGGCGATGCAGGGCTGGCTGGCGCCCTGGAACGGGTAGCCGGGCAGCGGCGCCATGCGGGCGCAGCCTGCACCCAGCCCAAGCAGCTTCATCGCCGTGATGACGTTGGGGTGCCGCAAGGATATCGCCCCGCTGGCGCTTTGGTTAACGAGGTCGATAACCGGCGCGGCGGTGAGGGTGAAATCCCCCAGCTTGGCCACCGCGCTGGTGGCGAGCGCGCTGGGCGGCCCGGCGGCGGCAACCAACAGGTTCAGATGCGGGCTCAGCAGAGCTGGCGGCAGCTTGAGGCTGGCGGGTAGCAGCGCGGCCAGAGGCGTGGCGGAAGGCAAGTCCAGGAAGGCATGGGCAGAGGTGACCTTGAAGTTATTATCCAGGGTCACGCTGCCGCTTGCGATGCCGCCATACAAATTGGCGGTGGCGCGGCGGATATTCAGCATGCCGTCCAGCGTGGCATCGACGAATAGATTGCTGAGTTTCACCGGCCCGACATCCGCGTGTGCGGCCGTCAGCTCCCCTTCCACCGTGAAATTCGTGCTCAAGGGGCGTTGGCCAAGCCAGGCGGCCAGCGGCGCCAGGGCAAGATGGTCGAAAGCGAGCTGGAAGGCGGCATGCCCGGCGGAGAGGATCACTTGCCCGTTCACGTGATCCTGCCCCAGCGTGCCGGAAAGCGATTTGAACAACGGCGCGCTGCGGCTGCCGCCGAGGTCGGCCTGCAAGAAAGCGGAGGTCCAGTCACTCTCCGCTGGCAGGCCAAACCCGGTGGCCAGAGCGGAGGCGTCGGGTGCCGCGAGGCTGAGATGGCCGGAGAGGCTGGCATCCGGCGCCAGGGCGATATTGCCGCCCAGGCTGGCGCCGCCCGGCAGCCCGAGCGTTAAACCCTTAACCGAGCCGCCGTCCGGCCCTGTCTGCAATGTGGCCTGCAAGGCGGGGTAGGTTTTGCCCGCCAACACCACATTGGCCGCATCCAGCCTGACAAGGGTTGGCAATTGCGAGGGCCAGATGGCTTGAGCGTCGCTGAGCTTACCGAAATCAAGATTATGGCCGGTGATGTCGGCCTCCAGCACCAGCGGGCTGAAATCGAGCTTGGCCGTGCCGGTCACCTGCATCTGGCCCTGGGCGAGCTGAAGGCTGGAGGCGGAGATGCCGTCCGCATTGGCCTCTATCTGTGCGCTTCCCGCCATACCGCTGGGCAGTTGCAGTGTGAGCTGCCCGGCCAGTTGGCTTTGGGAATCCAGCGTGCCGGAGAGATTGACCTTGGCGCCATACGCCGTGCTCTGGATGGAAAGCTGGGCAGAGCCGTCATCGGCTGTTTCGCCGATGGCGAGGCTCAGCGAGACAGGGTGCTGTTCCAGCATCCCATTACCGGACACGCTGACGCTGCCGCCCGTGCCCGTGAACAGGTCCGCGTTGACGCCCGTGAAATCCACCGCGCCGAAGCGGAAAAGCCCGCTCTCGACATGGGCATGCAGGGCGGCGAGCCAAGGCGGCGGGGCGACGGCGCTGATGCCCCCCGGCAGTGGCCAGGGGAAGGAGATGGTCGGCGTGTTCAAGTCCAGCGTGCGCACAGCGAGCTGCCCACGAAGCAGGGGCGGCAAGGCGAGATCAAGCGACAGGGCCCGCGCGGTGATCACCTCTTTGTCCGGTCCGGTGATGGTGATGCCGGAGGCGATGATTTCCGGCTGCGGCCAGTAGGAGAGGGTGAGCTTTCCGTTGATATGCACCTCGCGCCCCGTCAGGCGGGAGGCGAATGCCTCCACCGCCGTGCGGTGCGTGGGGGAGGCCACGAAAGCAGGCAGCGCTAGCAGCAACGCGGCAAGTATGAGCACAAACGCCAGCGGCGCCGCCCAAAGGAGGTGTTTGCGCTTCAAGTTAACCTGTAAATCCGTCTTTCGTTCATCAATTAGAGAGCGATTGCTCTTAAATCCCGCCCTGGTGAATGTCCCATTGTGTGGTTGGGTTCAAGGGTTGGGCTGTGCTAGGCAGAAAGCATGAGTTACTGGGGCAAGTTTATTGGCGGCATGGCAGGCTTCGCCATGGGCGGGCCCGTTGGCGCGCTGTTTGGTGCGGCTTTGGGCCATGCGGCGGATGAAGGCAAGCTGCACGCCTTTACCTCCGGCGTTTCGGGTTTTGCCGGCCGGGCGATGCCGTTCGACCCGCTGAAGGTTGCCTCCACGCTGGGGCGGCGGGACCAGATTTTTGCGGTTAGTGTGACGGTGTTGGCAGCCAAGCTGTGCAAATGCGACGGGCCGGTAAGCCGGGTGGAGATCGACGCCTTCAAGCGCAGCTTCGCCATTCCGCCAGCCAGCATGTCCGAAGTGGCGCGGCTGTTCGACAGCGCTCGTGACAGCGCCGCCGGGTTCGAGGGCCATGCCACCCAGCTTGGCCAGGCCTTTTCTGACGATAAGGGCGTGCTGGAGCAGGTGCTGGCCGGGCTCTACCAGATCGCCCGGGCGGATGGGCCGGTAAACGCGGCGGAGGCGGATTTTCTCTCCCGCGTGGCGTTCGGGTTCGGGCTGAACGATACGTCAACCCGGCGCGCGGGGCAGGGCGTGCCGCCGCCTGCAAAACCGTCAGAGGATCCGTATCTCGTGCTCGGCGTGAAACCTCAGGCCAGTGCCGAGGAGATCAGAACGCGCTGGAAGCAGTTGATGCGCGAAAACCATCCGGACAGCATGGCGGCGAAGGGCGCTTCTCCGGCGGCGATCAAGGCGGCGTCGGACAAGGTCGCGCGGATCAATGCCTCCTATGACGCGATCAAGCGCGAGCGGCAAATCTAGACCCGGATGATCTTCGAGCCTTCGCCGAATATCGACGAGCGGGAGGGGCCGGTTTCCGTCCTGGTCATGCATTATACCGGCATGCCGACGGCGCGTTCTGCCATCGATCTCTTGAAATCACCCCGTGCCAAGGTCTCCGCCCATTACGTGGTGGATGAGGATGGCACGATCTACAACCTCGTGCCGGAGCAGAAGCGCGCTTGGCATGCGGGCATTTCCTCTTGGCGTGGTGTCAGGATGCTCAATGATGCCTCGATCGGTATCGAGATCGTCAATCCCGGCCATGAATGGGGCTACCGGCCGTTTCCGGCTGAACAGATGCGGGCCGTGCTGGACCTCTCCCAGGGCATCATCGCCCGGCACGGTATCGAGGCGCGCAACGTGGTGGCGCATTCCGATATCGCGCCCAACCGCAAGCAGGACCCTGGCGAGCTGTTCGACTGGCCTTGGCTCGCCGCCAATGGTGTCGGTATCTGGACTGAGGATTTCGATCCGCCGGGGGATTTGCGCGCGGATCTGGCGGCCATTGGCTATGATATGGCGCTGCCGGAGCGCGATGTGATTTTGGCCTTCCAGCGGCATTTTCTTCCCCATCATCTCAGCGGCTTAGCGGACGCGGCCACAGCCGGACGCGCGGCGGCGTTGCGCCGCCTTGTGGACGGCGGTTGACGTCCCTGCCAATCGGCCCTAGGCACCGCGCCGATCCAGACGGCTGGACGGCCGCTGGTGGGTTCCGCCAGAGGAAAGTCCGGGCTCCACGGAAATACGGTGCCGGCTAACGGCCGGCGGGGGCGACCCCAGGGAAAGTGCCACAGAAAGCAAACCGCCACGGCTTGCCGTGGTAAGGGTGAAAGGGTGCGGTAAGAGCGCACCGCCTCGCCGGTAACGGGGAGGGCAGGGAAAACCCCACCGGGAGCAAAACCGAATAGGGGCGGCCGGCGCCCTGCGGAAACGCAGGGGCGCGAAGCTATTTCCGGCTTGCCGCCCGGGTTGGTTGCTTGAGGCGGGTGGTAACACCCGTCCCAGAGGAATGGCCGTCCAGCACCCGTTCGCGGGTGTGGACAGAACCCGGCTTACAGGCCGTCTGGATCCTTGTTCCAAAATCAGAATGGTTTTGGAACAAGGTGGGAACAGATGAAGAAAATTCAACGGAATCCTTAAAGGTTTCTGATCCGTCGATGAGACGGAATTCGGGCGATTCTCTTTGACGGACGTCAGGGGGCATGATAGTGGAGTTAAAACCCATGTTTTCCCATGAAGTGGTGAATTCGGGGTGAGTGAAAGGGTTACGGCCTGGGGGCGATGAAACAGTTCTTTGGCAGCCACGAGAATAAACGCGACGCGAAGGGACGGGTCTCCGTCCCGGCGTCGTTTCGTGCCGCCTGGAAGAACCACCCGGAGATGACGCTGATCCTGCGTCCCTCCTTCATTGAAGGTTGTGTGGAGGCCTGGCCGTTGCCGAATTACGAGCGTTTCCAGGCCAAGGTGGATGCCATGCCGGAAATGAGCCGCGAGCAGGTGGGGCTGCAGACGCAGGTTTATTCCGATGCCGAAGAGGTGGAGCTGGACGCGCAAGGGCGCATCCTCATCACCGGCTATCTGGCGGAGGTCGCCAGCCTGTCCGATGCGGTGTTCTTCATGGGCCGCGGCGATCATTTTTTGATCTGGGAGCCCGAGGCGGGCAAGGCATTCCGCGATGCATCCCGTGCCATGGCGCCCAAGCTCAGCTTTGGAGCGCCGGTATGATCGAATATTCACATGTTTCCGTGTTGCGGGAAGAGGCGGTTGCGGCGCTGCAGCCTGTTGATGGCGGCGTGTATCTCGACGGCACGTTCGGCGGCGGCGGTTATTCGCGCGCCATTCTGGATCGCGCAGCCTGTCATCTCTATGCCATCGACCGTGATCCGGATGCTGTTGCGCGTGCGGAACCCCTGTCTGCTGACTATCCTGGCCGGTTTGAAATCATGCCTGGCCGGATCAGCGAACTTTCTGAAATGATGGCGGCGCGCAAGGTCGGGTTCCTGGATGGTGCGGTGTTTGATCTGGGACTTTCCTCCTATCAGATCGACGATCCCGCGCGCGGTTTCTCGTTCAGGCTGGATGGGCCGCTGGATATGCGAATGGGCCGCGATGGCCGTGACGCTGCAGCAATTGTTAACCTTTGCGCCGAATCCGAGCTTGCCGATATTTTGTACAAATACGGAGACGAAAAAGCCGCGCGGCGGGTCGCAAAAGCGATCGTCGAGCGGCGCAAGGTTCAGAAATTTGCGACGACGGCGGATCTGGCCGGCGTGATACGGAGTGTCGTGAGACCGGATAAATCGGGCATCGACCCGGCGACGAGGAGCTTCCAGGCACTGCGTATCGCCGTGAACGAGGAGCTCACCGATATCGAGGAGGCTCTGGAGCAGGCTGCGGCGATGCTGAAGCCGGGTGGGCGGCTCGTGGTGGTCAGTTTCCATTCGTTGGAGGACCGGATCGTGAAGCATTTCTTCGCGGGGTGCGCGGGGCGCGTGCCGGCGGCGTCCCGGCATGACCCGGCCGGGTTGGCGCCGGTGGCAGTGCCCCGTTTCAAGCTGGTGACCAAATCGCCAATCTTGCCCGGGCTGGCTGAAATCCGTGCCAACCCCCGAGCGCGCAGCGCCAAGCTGCGAGCCATGGAAAGGATTGCGGCATGATCGTCCGCCCCTTCACCTTCCTGGCCGGCCTGCTGTTCGCGCTCTCCGGCGCGTATCTGTTCGTGGTCAAGCACCAGAGCCAGGGGCTGGAAGACCAGATGGAGCAACTGGCCGAGAGCAGCCGCCAGGACGAGCAGGCCATCCGCGTGCTGCAGGCGCAATGGGCGCTGGAGGCGGATCCGTCGCGTATTGCTTCGCTCGCCGCGCAATTCACCGGACTGCAGCCGATGAAGCCGGGGCAGCTGGTTACGCTGGCTTCCTTGGCAAGCAGCCTGCCAGCACCTGGCAGTGCCGCTCCGTTCAATAATCCGCAGGATGAGGTTCCGGCGATACCCGGCACCGGCGATGCGCCCGCGGCGCCATTCGGCCCGCCGATCGAGGTGCAGGGGCATGTCGCGGCCGCTACAGGGGGGCAAGCCGGTTACGACAGCCAGCGCGGTGCCCGCCAACGCCGCGCCGCACACGGAGCAGCTCGCCGATAACGCGGCGCCGTCCGCCGCTTTGCAGCAGCACCGCCCGGTCCGTCCGCGCGTCACGGCGCACCGCGCCGCGGAACGTTTGGCAAGCGCTGAAAGCGTGCTTCACGATTTTCCTGAGGCCCAGGTGCGTCAGGCGGCGGCGCATTCGGTGCAACAATCCTCCGCGCTTTATGCGGCTTCGGCCAGCGCGGTTGCCCCGGCGTTCCCGGCCTCGCACCAGGCGAGGACGCTGCCGATGGGGGCGCAGGTGGTGCGTGTGCGCGCGACGGCGCAGCAGGCTCCTGAGGTGGCGCAAGCTGCGCCGCTGGGTGGCGGTTCCCTTCTCGGCATGGCGCAGACCGGGAGCCAGAATTGACCCTTACACTGCGGCCGGACGGTGAGCCCTCCCGCAGGAAGGGTGGCCAGGGTCGCGGTGGCACCAAGCCGGCGATGGAAACCGTGCGCATCACCAGCCCCGATCTTGATCAACGCTCCACGCTGGAGCGTGCGCGCGGCCGGGTGGTGATCGGCGCCTTTATGTTCATCGCACTTTATAGCGTACTGGCATTGAAGCTCATCTGGGCGACAGTGGTGGCGCCTATCCATCCAAGTGCCGCACAGATCGCGGCGATGACGCCGCAACTGAGCGTGACGCCGCCACCGCCCGGGCGGGCCGATATCGTCGACCGCAACGGCACCATTCTTGCCGTCTCGCTGCCCGGCGCGTCCTTGTATGCCGACCCGCAGCAGGTGCCCGACCCGCAGGCGGCGGCAACGCTGCTGGCGAACGCCTTGCCTGGGGCAAACGAGGCCAGGCTGGCGCAGGAGCTTGGCGCCGATGTGCCGGAGGATAAGCGCAAGGAGTTCGTCTATCTCGACCAGCGTCTGACCCCGCAAGAAGAGCTGGCGGTGAATTCGCTTGGTATTCCAGGGGTTTATTTCGAAAACCGCGAGGAGCGCCATTATCCTGACGGCAATCTCGCCGCTCATATTCTGGGCGGCGTGAATATCGAATCCAGTGGTCTGGCGGGTGTTGAGAAATACTTCAACACACGCCTGACCACTAATCCGCAGCCGCTGCAGCTTTCCATCGATGCCGGAATCCAGAGTATCGTCCATGACGAGCTGGCCGCTGCGGTGAAGGAGTTCCAGGCTCCCGGCGCCTGCGCGATTGTGATGAATGCGAAGACCGGCGAGGTTATGGCGATGGTCAGCCTGCCGGATTACGACGTGAACGACTACCGCTCGGCCACGCCCAATCAGCAGTTCGACCGTTGCGTGAGCGGCAATTACGAGCCGGGCTCGGTGTTCAAGTTGCAAACCGTGTCGATGGGGCTGGATAGCGGGTTGATCCATTGGTGGGATTATTTTGATACCACCCATCCGCTGCAGGTTGGGCGCTTCCAGATCACCGATTTCGAGCCGGTGCATACCTGGATGGCGGTGCCGCAGATCCTCAACGTCTCCTCCAACATTGGCGCCTCGCGCATCGCCACCATTCTGGGGCCGAAGATCGAGCAGGCCTGGTACGCCAAGCAGCAATTCTTCCAGCCGCTGAACATCCAGCTGCCTGGCCCGCCGATGCCGCTCTTTCCCTCCCAGAGCAATTGGGGGTTGGCCGCGACAATGACGGTTTCCTTTGGGGCGGGCATTGCCATTTCGCCCTTGCAGCTGGTCACCGCCGTGGTGCCGATCGTCAATGGCGGCATCCGCTATCAGCCCACCCTCCTGAAAGTGGACCCGAATGGGCCGCAGCCACAGGGTGTGCGGATCATGAAGCAATCCACCTCGGACATCATGCGCAAGCTGATGTCCAATGTGGTGCTGTCCGGCACCGGCAAGTATGCCGGGGTGCCGGGCTATATCGTTGGTGGCAAGACCGGTACGGCGCAGGTGGTAGGGCCGAATGGCCGCTATCTGAAGCACACCAACAATGCGTCCTTCATGGCTGCATTCCCGATGCAGGACCCGCAATATGTCGTATATGTGCTGGTGCTGCAGCCCAAACCTGATGCTACCACCTACGGTTTCACCACAGGCGGTTTTATCGCGGCGCCGACGGTTGGGCGAATCATCGCCCGCATGGGGCCGATGCTGGGCATCATGCCCTCCACTGGCGATGAGCTGGCGCAGCTGGAAGCGCAGCTGACCGTGCCGTTGGAGCCCCCCGCGCCGCCGGGGCAGAGTGCGCTGGGGCCGGGCGACCCGTTGCCGCCGGGTGCCAATGCCTTTGCCTACGAGCTAATGGGCAAGAAGCCCCCCGTGGCCGCGGCGGAGGCGCAACCGGCGCAGGGGGCGGAGGCGCGGCCCGCTGCCTCCAAGGGGCATAAACCTTTGCGTAACGGAATTATGGCACCGGTCTCGCCGATGATGGGCAGCCACATGACCGAGCGGGACACTGGAGATGAGCAAAGCTGAAATGCAGGGTGTGGTAGGCATCACCGCGGATAGCCGGGCGGTTCAGCCAGGCTATTTGTTTGCCGCCCTGCCGGGCGTGAAGGCCGATGGCCGCCGCTTTATCGCCGAGGCGGTGGCCAAGGGCGCCATCGCTGTGCTCGCGCCGGAGGGCACGGCCTGGCCGCCAGGCGTGCCGCCGCGCAGGCTGATCACGGCGCCGGATGCGCGGGCGAAGCTGGCGGAGCTGGCGGTTGAGTTTTTCGGCCGCCTGCCGGAGCGGCTGGTCGCCGTCACCGGCACCAACGGTAAGACCAGCACGGTGGATTTCCTGCGGCAGATTTTTGTCCTGGCCGGGCGCAAGGCGGCTTCCGTTGGTACGCTGGGGATCATCGCGCCCGAGCACGAACCTTCCGGCAGCCTGACCACGCCGGACCCGGTGACGCTTGCGCAGACCCTGGCCGGGCTGGCGCGGGAAAGGGTGAGCGATGTGGCGATGGAGGCCTCCAGCCACGGGCTGGACCAGCACCGGCTGGATGGTCTGCGCTTCGCCGCCGCCGGTTTCACTAACCTTACGCGCGACCATCTGGATTACCATGGCTCCATGGACGCCTATGGCGCCGCCAAGCTGCGCTTGTTCGAGGCGCTGCTGAAGCGTGGCGGTACGGCGCGGGCAATGGCCGATCTGGCGCCCGGGATTCTCGGCAGGCTGCGGGAGCTGGCTGCCGAGCAGGGGCAGAGTTTCGAAACCGTTGCGGTGGAGCGGGTGGAGCCAAGGCCGGATGGGCAGCTTTTGCAGGTGAATGGTAGGGCGGTCGAGCTGCATTTGCCCGGGCGCTTCCAGGCGGATAACGCGGCGCTCGCCGCCAGCTTGGCCGAAGCCGTGGGCGTGGCGGACGCGCTCGCGCTGCTTCCGCAATTGAGCGGCGTGCGCGGGCGGCTGGAACGTGCTCTGGTTCTGCCCAACGGTGCCGCCGCTTATGTGGATTACGCCCATACGCCGGATGCGATTTCCCGCGTGCTTTCCGCCCTGCGCCCGCATGCCACCGGGCGGCTGCATATCGTCTTCGGCGCGGGTGGGGACCGCGATGCCGGCAAGCGCCCGCTGATGGGCGAGGCGGCGGCGAAGGGCGCGGATGTGGTGATCGTGACCGACGATAATCCCCGCAGCGAGGAGCCGGCCTTGATCCGCCAGGCCATTCTGGCGGCTTGCGCGGGTGCGGTCGAGATCGGCGAACGCCGCGCCGCCATTGCCGCGGCGTTGGATGGTTTGCGCCCGGCGATGTGCTGGTGGTGGCGGGCAAGGGGCATGAGCAGGGGCAGATCGTGAAGGGTGAGGTGATCCCGTTTGACGATGCCTCTGTCGTCCGCGAGCTGGGAGGCGTCGCATGAGCGCGCTCTGGACAGCGGATGAGTTGAAAGCCGTGCTCGGCGTGGCGCAGGGCTGGGATGTTTTTGGAATTTCCATCGATACCCGTACCCTCCAGCCGGGCGACCTGTTCGTGGCACTGCAAGGCGAGCGGGATGGGCATGATTTCGTGGAAGCGGCCTTTGCCAAGGGCGCGGTGGCGGCTTTGGTTTCCCGGCCCATGGCGGGCAACACGATCCTGGTGCCGGATACGCTGAAGGCGCTGGAGGCTTTGGGCAGGGCGGCGCGGGCGCGCTCCGCCGCGAAGGCCGTGGCGGTAACCGGCTCGGTCGGCAAGACCACGGTGAAGGAAATGCTGCGCCGTACTCTCTCTGCCTTTGGCAAGGTGCATGCGGCGGAGGCGAGCTTCAACAACCATATCGGCGTGCCGCTGACCCTGGCGCGGATGCCCCGTGACACCGCTTTCGGCGTGTTCGAGATCGGCATGAACCATCCTGGCGAGATCGCGCCGCTGGCCGCCCTGGTGCAGCCGGATGCCGCCATCGTCACCTGCGTTGACCGCGCGCATCTGGGGCTGATGGGCTCGGAACTCGCCATTGCCAAGGAAAAAGCCAGCATCTATGCGGCGCTGGCACCGGGCGGCAAGGCGGTGATCCCGGGCGAGACGGCCTATCTGCAGGTGCTGCGCGAGGTGGTGCCCTCCGGCCACTGCGCGCTCCTGTTCAATGGCCCAGAAGCGCGGTTGCTGGATATGCTGAGCGGACCGGAAAATGCCGAGATTGCGGCGGAAATTCTGGGTCAGAAGGTTTATTTCCGCCTCGCCGCGCCCGGGCGGCATATGGCCAGCAATGCGCTGGCGGCGCTCACCGCCGCCGCAGCTTTGGGGCTGGATGTGGAGAGGGCCGCCGCGGCGCTGAGCGGCTTTGCCCCCTATGCCGGACGTGGCGCACGGCGGGAGCTGGCGCTGCCGCACGGCGCCAAGATTTTGCTGCTGGATGAAAGCTATAACGCCTCCGGCGCTTCCATGCGCGCGGCGTTCTCGGTGCTGAAGCTCCAGCCTGGCCGCCATGTCGCGGTGCTGGGCGACATGTTGGAGCTTGGCGAGCATGCCGAGGCCGAGCATCTGGCACTGGCGCCCACCCTGCGCGAGAGCGCGGATGTGGTTTTTGCAGCCGGGCCCTGCTGTGGGGCTTTATTCAACTCGCTACCCAGGGCAATGCAGGGCGCGCATGCGCCTGATGCGGCGGCTCTCGCACCCATGGTCAAAGCCGCGCTGCGCGATGGCGATGCCGTGTTGGTGAAGGGCAGCTTCGGCAGCCGCATGCGCGATGTTATCTCTGCCCTGGAAAGTCCCGGCTGATGTTTTACTTGCTCCTGCTCCCGCTCGCCGGGCATATCCATATTTTCAACCTGTTCCGGTATATCTCATTCCGGGCGGGGGGAGCGTGCATCACCGCGCTCATTATCAGCTTCTGGGTGGGGCCGAAGCTCATCCGTAAGCTGCGCGCCATGCAGCGCCATGGCCAGCCGATTCGCACCGATGGGCCGGAGCGGCATCTGATCGAGAAAAAGGGCACGCCCACCATGGGCGGCACGCTCATCCTGCTGGCGCTGGGTGCTTCAACCCTGCTCTGGGCGGATCTCTCCAACGGCTATGTCTGGGCGACGTTGATGGTAACCTTCGGCTATGGTGCCATCGGCTTCGCGGATGATTACCTGAAGCTCACCAAGCGCAACACCAAGGGTGTTTCCGGCCGTATGCGGCTGCTGGGAGAAGCCGCGATCGGGTTGGTGGCGGCGCTGTGGATGGTGCATCTGATGCCCCCCGCACTTGCCGATGGCGTGGCAGTGCCCTTGTTCAAGAACCTGCTGATTCCGCTGGGCTTCATGTTCCCTGTCTTCGGCTTGGTGGTGATGATGGGCTCGGCCAACGCGGTGAATTTCACCGACGGGCTGGACGGCCTGGCCACCGTGCCGACGATGATTGCGGCGGGCGTGTTCGGCCTCATCGCCTATCTGGTCGGTAACCGCATTTTCGCGGGCTATCTGGAAATCCATTTTGTTCCCGGCGTGGGTGAACTCACAGTGTTCCTCTCCGCGCTCATCGGCGCGGGCATGGGCTTCCTCTGGTTCAATGCCCCGCCGGCGGCGGTGTTCATGGGCGATACCGGCTCGCTCTCGCTGGGCGGTGCTCTCGGTGCTGTGGCGGTGGCGACGAAGAATGAGATCGTGCTTGCCATTGTCGGCGGGTTGTTCGTGGTCGAGACCATCTCCGTCATCGTGCAGGTGTTCTGGTTCAAGCGCACGGGAAGGCGCGTGTTTCTGATGGCGCCGCTGCACCATCATTTTGAGAAAAAAGGCTGGGCGGAGCCGACCATCGTGATCCGTTTCTGGATCATCTCCATGATTCTGGGGCTGGTGGGGCTTGCCACCTTGAAGATCAGATGACCCCGTTCACCGGAAAACGCTTTGCCGTGTTGGGGCTGGGCCGGGCCGGGTTGCCGGCCGCGCGGCGTTTGGTGGAGTTTGGCGCCGATGTGGTGGTGTGGGACGATGGCGCGTCCTCCCGCGAAGCCGCCACGGGGTTTGACGTACGTAAGCCGAGCGAGGCGGGCGGACATTTCGACGCGCTGGTACTCTCACCCGGCATTCCCCACCGCTTGCCCAAGCCACATCCGGAAGCCGCCTGGGCGGTTTCGCAGGGCGTGCCGATTCTCACCGATGCCGAGCTGCTCTATCAGGCCGTGCGGGCGCTGGGCGGCAAGGTGCGATTCGCGGGTATTACAGGCACCAACGGCAAATCCACCACCACGGCGCTGCTGGCGCATATCCTGACTGTTGCGGGCGTGCCGAATGCGGCGGGGGCGAATCTGGGCCCGGCGGCGCTCTCCTTGCCGATTCTGCCCGATAACGGCGTCTATGTGCTCGAAATGTCCAGCTATATGTTGGAGAGACTCGCGACACTGCGCTTCGATACAGCGGCAATGCTAAATCTTTCGCCCGACCATCTGGACCGTCACGGTGACATGGCTGGCTATGAGGCCGCCAAGCGGGAGATTTTTGCACGCCAGGACGAAAGCTGCACGGCGGTGATAGGGATGGATGACGAAGCTTCCCGCGCCATGGCCGCCTGGCTGCAGACCCGCCCCGCTAAGGTGATCGAGATTTCAGGCAAAGGGCGCGAGACCGGCGCCAAGGCGCTTTCAGGAGAGCATAACGCCCAGAACGCTCTCGCCGCCGCCGTTTTGGCGCGGGCGCTTGGTGTGTCCGATGCTGCCATTGAGGAGGGGATCAAATCCTTCCCCGGCCTTGCCCACCGTGCGCAGGAAGTCGCGGTGCGCGAAGGCGTGCGCTTCATCAATGACAGCAAGGCCACCAATGCCGATGCCGCCAGCCGGGCCATGGGTGTGTTCGAACATTTCGTCTGGATCGCGGGTGGCGTGGCCAAGGCGGGTGGCATTGAGGAATTGGCGCCCTTGTTTCCGCGAATCGAGAAAGCCTTCCTGATCGGCCAGGATGGAGAGGCATTTGCCCAGTCCCTGAGCGCGGCTGGCGTGGCCAATGAATATGTCGGCACGCTGGAAAAGGCAGTGCCCGCGGCCTTCGCGGCGGCGAAAAATGCGAGCGGTGTGGTGTTGTTCTCCCCCGCTACGGCGAGCTTCGACCAGTTCCCGAATTTCGAGGTGCGCGGCGACCGCTTCGCGGCTCTGGCAAGAGAGGGGGCAGAATAATGCCGCAACTCTCGCGCGCGGATACCTCTCTCGTCGGGCGCTGGTGGTGGAGCGTGGACCGCGTGACACTGATTGGGCTCGCTGTGCTGTTGGGCATCGGCTATGTGTTGGCCCTAGCGGCTTCTCCGGGGCTTTCTTTCCATATTACCGACCCGCGCACCATGGCGATGATCAAGCAGATCGCCTTTCTGGTGATCGGCGGGCTGACAATGCTCGTCATGTCAATGCTTAATCTGCGTCAGGTGAAGCTGGCCGCGCTTGGCATGGGCATTGCGTTTTATCTGCTCACGGCCTTCACCCTTCTGCACGGTACCGAGGTGGATGGCGCGCGGCGTTGGCTCTCGCTGCCCGGCTTCACCATCCAGCCTTCCGAGTTTCTGCGTCCCGCCTTCATCATCATAATCGCCTGGTGTATCGCTGAATCCCGGCGCACGCCGGGCTTTCCCGGCAAGCGCGCTGCGTTCTGCGTCTTTATCGCCACCGCCGCGCTTTTGAGGATGCAGCCCGATATCGGCATGACCTTCCTGTTCACCATGGTGGTGTTCACCATGTTCTATCTGGACGGGATGGATATGAAATGGGTGGCCTTCGCCGTGGTGCTGGTGGCGCTGGCGGGCATCTATGCCTTCCTCTTCATCACTCATGTGCATACGCGCGTGATGATGTTCATCGATCCGCCGAAAGGCAGCCAGGCGCAGACAGCGCTCATGGCCTTCGGCAATGGCGGCATGTTCGGGCTGGGGCCAGGCGAGGGGCAGGTGAAGCACTTCCTGCCGGATGCGCGCGCGGACTTCGTCTTTGCCGTGGCGGGGGAGGAGTTCGGGCTATTCTTCTGTGCCTTCATTATCGCGGTGTTCGCCGCCATCGTGCTGCGGGCTTTCGTGCGGCTGCTGGGGGAACCCAATCTGTTTGTGGTACTGGCGGCGGGCGGGCTGATTGCCGGTTTCGGGCTGCAGGCTTTCGTGAACATGGCGTCCTCGCTGTCACTCATCCCCACCAAGGGCATGACGCTGCCTTTCATTTCCTATGGCGGCAGTTCGGCTTTGGCGATTTCCATCCAGATGGGCTTCCTGCTGGCGTTGACACGCAAACGCCATGCGGGAGACACGGAATGAGAGCGCAGGCGCATAGGCCGATCGTCATTGCTGCCGGTGGTACGGGCGGGCATTTCTTCCCGGCCGAGGCGCTGGCGGCGGAGCTTCTGGAACGTGGCGAGCGCGTGGTGCTGCTGACGGATGCGCGTTCCGGCGGGTTGGCGTCGCCGGTCTTCGCGCGGACGGAAAAACACGTGGTGGCGGGCGCTGGTTTGGCCGGGCGCGGGTTCGCGCGTGCCGCTAAGGGAGCATTGGCGTTGGCGCAGGGCGTGGTGCAGGCGCGCGGGATTTTACGCGGGCTGAATCCTGGCGCGGTGGTGGCGTTCGGCGGCTATCCCTCCGTGCCGCCGGTGTTGGCAGCCGCGACAATGGTTGGCGCAAAACCGCTGGTGGTGCTGCATGAGCAGAATGCCGTGCTGGGCCGGGCCAACCGCTTCCTGAGCCGCTTTGCTGATGTGCTGGCGCTGAATTTCGCCAACACGCAGCGCCTGCCTGCAAATGTGAAGCGTGTTGTGGTGGGCAACCCCGTGCGCCCGGCGATTACCGAACTTTACGGCGAGGGCTACACGGCTCCGGGTGAAACCGTGGAACTGCTGGTGGTTGGCGGCTCCTTGGGCGCGAAAGTGTTTTCCACTTTGGTTCCGGCGGCGCTGGCCTTGCTGCCGGCGGTATTGCGGGCGCGGCTGCATGTGACGCAGCAATGCCGTGCGGATGATATTGAGGCGGCGCGCCATGTGTTGAAAGAGGCCGGGATCGCGGCAGAACTTTCGCCTTTCTTTACGAATGTCGCTTCATTGTTGAAGCGTGCCCATCTTGTCGTCGCCCGCGCTGGCGCATCCACTGTGGCGGAGATCGCGGTGGCGGGCCGCCCAGCGATTTTCATTCCGCTGCCCGGCGCCATTGATGATCACCAGCGCGCGAATGCCGACGCGCTGGCGGCGCATGGGGCGGCGCTGCGGCTGGACCAGGACGGGCTGACACCGGAAATTTTGGCGAAAGAGATCGAGACTTTTTTGATGAATCCTGAGAGTTTGACAAAAGCGGCGGCGGCTTCGGCGCAATTGGGTGAGCCGCAGGCGGCGGCCCGGCTGGCGGATCTGGTGCAGGAAAGGGTTCAGGCATGAGGGCGCTGCCGCTTTCCATCGGGCCGCTGCATTTTGTTGGCATTGGCGGAATCGGCATGTCCGGCATCGCCGAGGTGCTCCATGAGCTGGGCTATCAGGTGCAAGGTTCCGACCTCACGGAAAATGCCAATGTGCTGCGTTTGCGCGCCAACGGCATTCCTGTGGCGGTGGGGCATGACGCGAAGAATCTCGGCAATGCCCAGGTGGTGGTGATTTCTACCGCCGTGCCGAAGGATAATCCGGAAGTTCTCGCGGCCCGTGCGAAGCTGGTTCCCGTGGTGCGACGCGCCGAGATGCTGGCGGAGCTGATGCGCCTGAAATGGGCCGTGGCGATTGGCGGCACCCATGGCAAAACCACCACCACCTCATTGGTGGCCGCGGTGCTGGAAGGGGCGGGATTCGACCCCACCGTGATCAATGGAGGCATCATCAATGCCTATGGGTCCAACACGCGCCTGGGTTCGGGCGACTGGATGGTTGTCGAGGCCGATGAATCCGATGGCAGCTTCCTGCGCCTGCCCGCCGTCATCACCATCGTCACCAATATGGACCCGGAGCATCTGGACCATTGGGGTACCAAGGAGGCGATGGAGGCGGCTTATAGGCAATTCGTCGCCAATATTCCCTTCTACGGGTTTGCCGTGCTTTGCATCGACCATCCGGCCGTGCAGCAGATGATCCCGGATCTCTCGGATCATCGCGTCATCACCTACGGATTTTCTCCGCAGGCGGATGTGCGGGCCGAGCGCATCATTTCCTCCAAGGATGGCGCTACGTTCGAGGTGCGCATCTCGGATCGCATCAGCGGACGGGCGCGGCGCGCCGGCCCGTTCAAGCTGCCGATGCTGGGCAACCATAATGTCCAAAACGCGCTGGCGGCCGTCGCCGTGGCGATGGAAATGGAGATTGACGAGCAGCACATTAAAGCCTCGCTTGCGAATTTCGCGGGCGTGAAGCGCCGCTTCACCAAGACAGGCGAGGCGGGCGGTATCACTGTGATCGATGATTACGGCCACCACCCGGTGGAGATCGCGGCGGTGCTGAAGGCGGCGCGCCAAGCGGGGGCGCGGGATGTGATCGCCGTGGTGCAACCGCATCGTTTCTCCCGCCTGCAAAGCCTGTTTGAAGAATTCTGCGCCTGCATGAACGATGCCGGCACCGTCATCGTCGCGGATGTGTATGCGGCAGGTGAACAGCCGATTGAAGGCGTGGACAAGGAAGCGCTGGTGGAAGGTTTGCGCGCGCGCGGCCATCGCTCCGTGGTGTCGATGGCCGATCCCTCGCATCTGCCGGAGATGGTGCATGCCATCGCCCGCCATGGCGATTTCGTTGTCTGCCTTGGCGCTGGCAGCATCACCCAATGGGCGGCGGCCCTGCCGCACCAGCTCGCTGATTTGCAGGCCCAGGCCAGGGCGGCGGGGGCGCGGCGATGATGGCGAGCACGATCCCGGCCACGCGCGGGCGGCTGAAGGAGCATGAAGCGTTGGCGCCGATGACGTGGTTTCGCGTCGGCGGCCCCGCGGAATTTTTGCTCCGCCCCGCGGATGTCGAGGATCTCTGTGCCTTCCTGAAGGATCTGCCTTTGGAAATGCCGGTGTTGGTGATCGGCGCGGCGTCCAACCTCATTGTACGCGATGGCGGCATCAATGGCGTGGTCATCAAGCTGGCGCGTGGCTTCGGCGAGGTTGAGGTTGAGGCGGATGGGATCATCGCCGGTGCGGCGGCGCTGGATGTCACGGTCTCCGAACATGCGGCGGCTTCGGGGCTGACGGGGCTGGAATTTCTCTCCGGCATTCCCGGCACCATTGGCGGCGCGGTGGCGATGAATGCGGGTGCCTATGGCGGGGACATGGCGCATGTTCTGGACTGGGCGGAGATCGTCACCCGCTCCGGCGAGTTGAAGCGGCTTTCCGTGCAGGAACTGGGGCTGACCTATCGTCATTCCAACCTGCCGGCGGATGCGGTGGTGGTACGCGCGCGCCTGCGTGCCCAGCCGGGCGAGGCGGCGCTGATCGGCGCGCGCATGGCCGAGATCAAAACCAAGCGCGAGGCCACCCAGCCCGTGCGCGCCCGCACAGGTGGCTCCACCTTCGCCAATCCGGAAGGGCAGAAGGCGTGGGAGTTGGTGGACGCAGCCGGTTGCCGGGGGCTGCGCATGGGCAATGCCCAGGTGTCGGAATTGCATTGCAATTTCCTGCTGAATCTCGGCGGCGCCACGGCTGCTGAGCTGGAAGGGCTGGGCGAAGAGGTGCGGCGGCGTGTGGAGCAGAAATCCGGCGTGCCGCTGCGCTGGGAAATTAAACGGATCGGAGTGCCTGCGTGATGCGTGTAGCGGTATTGATGGGCGGCATGTCGTCCGAGCGGGAGGTTTCGCTCAATTCCGGCACGCAGGTGTGCGAGGCCTTGCGCAAGGCTGGGTATGACGTCACGCCGGTTGTGGTTACGGATGATCTCGGCGCGCTGCTGGCGGCCTTAACACCCCGGCCGGATGCCGTGTTCAACGCACTGCATGGGCGTTTCGGGGAGGATGGCACCATCCAGGGCGTGCTGGATTATATCGGTCTGCCCTACACACATTCCGGCGTGCGCGCCTCTGCCTTGGCGATGGACAAGGAAGCCGCGAAAGCCTTGTTCGTTTCCGCCGGGCTGCCGGTGGCGCCGCACAAGGTTATTGACATCGCGGAGCTTGCCGAAACCGACCCGCTGCCGCGCCCCTATGTGGTGAAGCCGGTGAATGAGGGCTCCTCGGTTGGCGTTTCCATCGTCAAGGAGGGCGATAACCACCGCGCCGAGATCGTCGCCAGCTGGCACTTCGGCCCGGCGATGGTGGAGCAATATATTCCGGGCCGCGAACTCACCGTGGGAGTGCTGGAGGACCGCGCTTTGACGGTGACGGAGATCCTGCCCACCGAAAAATTCTACGATTATCACGCCAAATATGCGGCTGGCGGCTCGCGCCACGTGCTGCCGGCGGAAGTTCCAGCCAATATCGCGAAATCCGCGAAGGAGATCGCGGTGGCGGCGCACAAGGCGCTGGGCTGCCGCGGTGCCTCGCGTGCTGATCTGCGTTATGACGAAGCAACCGGGCGTTTGGTCCTGCTGGAGGTAAACACCCAGCCGGGCATGACCGCGACCTCCTTGCTGCCAGAGCAGGCGGCGTCATGAGGGCATGGACTTTCCCGCGCTCTGCGCCTGGATGGTGGAGAGGGCAGCATGCCGCGTGTAGAAACGTTGGAACGTCCGATCTCTACCGCCGCCCGTCCGCGCAGCACGCGTGCGCGCAAGCCCGCGCCGCCGCAGGATAGGCTGACGCAACGCACGCTGTTTTTCCGGCGCGTGAGGCGAAGCCTGAAGCCCGGCCTGTGGATTCTGGGCGCCGGTGCGGTGCTGGTGGTGGGGGTGGAATTGGTGCGCAGCCTGCCCAGCGCGCCGCATGTGGCACCGCCCCAGGCCGCCATGGTCAGTGCCGCGCCCGCGGCACCCGCCCGCGTGGTGCAGCCCGGCTTGCTGGCCGATGCGCTGGCCGGGATCGGTTTCCGCATCACCAAGGTCGAAACCCATGGCGCGGTGACAACCGATCCGGTGGCACTCGCCCAGGCGATCGGCGTGAAGGATGGAGACCCAACCTTCGGATTTTCCCTGAACGGTATCCAGCAGCGGGTACAGGCGCTGGGGCCGGTGCAATCCGCGACGGTGGAGCGCATCCTGCCCGGTACGCTGGTGGTTAATATTACTGAGCGTGATGTCTATGCCGTCTGGCAGACGGTCCAGAACGGCCAGGTGGTGTTTCAGCTCATCGACAAGAAGGGCGATGTCATCGCCGATCAGGACGCGGCGGCGGCCAAGCATCGCGAGCCCTCCCTGTTGCTGCTCTCCGGTGCCGATGCGCCGCAGCAGGCCAGCACGTTGATCCCTGAGTTGCAGGCTGAACCCAGCGTGCTCTCGCATGTGGCGGCGGTGGAGCGTGTGGATGAGCTGCGCTGGAATCTGATCCTGAAGAACCAGACTGTGGTGAAGCTGCCCGCCGAGAATGAGGCAGGTGCGCTCGCGCAGCTCGCGTCGCTGCAGAGTTCCATGCAGTTGCTCGACCGGCCGGTGGAATCGATTGATCTTCGCCAGGCTGGGCGGATGGTGGTGCGGCCTTATGTCATCGCGCCGCCGAATACAAAAAACAAGCCCGATAAGCGGCAGGAGGGACAATGAACAGCATGACGCGCCGTCCGCCCGTTCTGGATGGCGGGGCCGTAAAGCCGCCGCCGGAAGAAACGCTGCGTAGCCGCAACGTCAAATCCGGCCCGTTCGGTGTGCTGGATATCGGCTCCACCAAGATCGCCTGCCTCATCGGCCGCGCGGAATCCGACGGCCGGCTGCGCGCTTTGGGCTTCGGCTGGCAGAAAAGCCGGGGCATCAAATCCGGCGGCATTGTCGATCTCGACGAGGCTGAGCGCGCGATTCGTGCTGCTGTCGGCCAGGCGGAGGACATGGCGGATCTGCGGCTTAAATCCGTCTATGTAAATCTCTCCTGTGGCCAGCCGGAATCGCGCCTGTTCAACGTGCAATGGCCCGTCGATGGCCGTGCGGTGAACACGGACGATATCCGCCGCGTGGTGCGTGAGGCGCGTACCCGTGCCTCTACGGAGGGACGGCTCACGATCCATGCGCTGCCGCTCAGCTTCTCCGCTGACGAAACGCCGGGTGTTACCGACCCGCGGGGGCTGTTCTGCGACACGCTGACGGCGCAGCTGCATGTTGTGGATGGCAGCAGCACGGCCCTGCGCACACTGGCGGCTTGTTTGTCCCGCTGCGAGCTGGATATCGCCGCTCTGGTGTCCGCCCCTTACGCCGCGGGGCTGGCCGCTTTGGTGCGCGATGAACGCGAGCTTGGCGCCACGGTGATCGACATGGGCGGCGGCACCACCACCATGGCGGTGTTTTTCGAAGGCCAGGTGCTGCATACCGCGCAGCTTCCCGTCGGTGGTAACCATGTCACGGCCGATATTGCGATGGGACTCTCGACTCCGCTTGCGCACGCGGAACGGTTGAAGGCTTTGTATGGCAATTGCCATTCCTCGCCCGATGACGCGCGCGAGTTGCTGCCGGTGCCTTCGGTGGGCGAGGCGGAGCATCAGATCGCGCAGGTGCCGCGCTCGCATCTGATCTCCTGCATCAAGCCGCGAACTCGAGGAGATCTTCGAGATGGTCAAGGACCGTCTGGAAACGGCGGGTTTGGGACGTGCGGGCAATGGCCGAGTTGTGCTTACCGGCGGTGCCTCGCAGCTTGGTGGTGTGCGAGATCTAGCCTCGCAAATTCTCGAACGCCCCGTCCGCCAGGGGCATCCGGTGAGCATCATCGGCCTGCCCGACGCGGCGGGGGCGCCGAATTTTTCCACGCTTGTCGGGTTGCTTGCATTCGCCACCGGAGACGGTCAGACGATGCAGGACATTAACTTCGAAGCGGAACGCAGCCGCGGCTGGTTCAGCAGCTTCGTTGATTTTCTGAAAAATCGTGTTTGACATGAAAACGGCGCGTTCTTTACCGATGCTGTTCGAGGAGAGAAAAGCTCATGGTTTTGCATCTATCTGTTGATAAGCCCACGCATACCGATTTCACGCCCCGCATCACCGTGTTTGGCGTCGGCGGCGGCGGGTGCAATGCCGTGAACAACATGATCCAGATGAATCTCCCTGGCGTGGAGTTCGTGGTTGCCAATACGGACGCGCAGCAATTGCAGCGTTCGCTTGCGGAGAAGCGCATTCAGCTCGGGCCTCACCTCACCCAGGGCAATGGCGCTGGCGGCCGTCCGGACGTTGGTAAACTCTCCGCCGACGAAGCCGCTGACGAGCTGGCGCGCCATCTTGAGAACACGCATATGGTTTTCATCACCGCCGGCATGGGGGGTGGCACCGGTACCGGCGCCGCGCCGGTGATCGCGCGCATGGCGCGTGAACGCGACATTCTCACCGTCGGCGTTGTGACCAAGCCCTTCGCCTTCGAAGGCAAGCGCCGTATGCGCGCCGCCGAAGACGGCATCGTCGAGATGCAGGCTTACGTGGATACGCTGATCGTGATTCCAAACCAGAATCTCTTCAAGGTCGCCAATGAGCGCACTGGTTGGAAAGAAGCGTTCGAGATGGCCGACAACGTGCTCTATATGGGCGTGCGCGGCGTGACCGACCTGATGGTGATGCCCGGCATCGTGAATCTCGACTTTGCCGACGTGCGCAGCGTGATGCGCGAGATGGGCAAGGCGATGATGGGCACTGGCGAGGCCGAGGGCGAGGATCGCGCGATCCGCGCCGCCGAGGCCGCGATCAGCAACCCGCTGCTTGAAGACACCAACATGAAGGGCGCCCGTGGTCTGTTGATCAACATCACCGGCGGCTCCGACGTGACGTTGTTCGAAATCGACCAGGCCGCCAACCGCGTGAGCGAGGAGGTCGATTCCGACGCCAATATCATGTTCGGCATGTCGCTGGATGAGACGATGTCCGGCCGTATCCGCGTCTCGGTGGTGGCCACGGGCATCGATTCCATGCCGGTTTCCGCGCCGAATCTGAAAGTGGTGAATGGCGGCGCGGAGAATAACAGCTTCGTGCAGGCTGTGGCGACGCAGAACGCCCAGCAGGCTGCTACCGGTGCGGCTGGATCCGCCCGCCCGGCCGGTTATGTGCCCGAGCCCCCGGCCGCGCCGTTTGTTTCCAAGGCGTTCGTCGAACGCGGCCATGAGGCCGCCCCGGCCATGGCCGAAGCCCCGGTTGCCATGGAAATGCCCCCTGCAGCCCCCCGCCAGGCTGCCCCGGTGCGCCCGGCGGCTCCGGCCCCTACGCCGGTCCGTGCGCCTGAGCCGCCCAAGGCCAGCAGCATCTTCAAATCCGTGTTCGGTTTTGGCGCCCACAAGGCCCCCGCGCCGGCACCGCAGCAGCAGTACCGGCAGGAGCCCCCCATGCGCGCTGACGAGGCCCAGGAGGCGCCGCGCGCCGCTGTCCGCCAGGCGCAGATGGATGAGGTGGGTCTGGAAATTCCAGCCTTCCTGCGCCGCAACCAGTAAAAACGGCAGCTTTCTGTAAAGAAAAACCCCGGGCCTTAGGTCCGGGGTTTTTCTTTGGCGCGACGATCATGGCCTTCGGGAACAAGCAGTGCAGCCTCGCGCATAGGGCGACACAAACGGGATTTCCGTTTGGTAGTATTGTTAAAAAACAGATGGTTATATCGACATAATCAGAAATAATGATTTATTGGCGGTGCTACGGCGCCGCGAGTAAATTTAAGAGGTTATGAACGAACGGGATTCGCATGTCGTCTTTGCGTGACAGGTACAGCATGATCCAGCTCGACGCCGTCCCCCGCCGGACGCTGAAGGCACCGATCTCGGCTGTTGGCCGCGGGCTGCATAGCGGTACGGATGTGCGGATCACGCTGCGCCCAGCGGCGGTGAATAGCGGTATCCGGTTTCGCCGGACGGATCTTGGCGTTGATCTCTCTGCCCGGTTCGATAACGTCACCGACACGCGGCTTTGCACGCTGCTCTCGCTGGGTGACGCCAAAGTGGGCACGATCGAGCATCTGATGGCCGCCCTGGCGGCGGCCTGTGTGGATGATCTGGTGGTTGAGGTTGATGCGCCGGAGCTTGCCGGTGTTTGACGGTTCCGCCGCCCCCTTCCTGTTCCTGCTCGAAAGCGCCGGAATTATCGAACATGGCAGCGCCCGCCCGGTGCTGGACATTCTGCGCCCGGTGCGCGTGGAGCAGAACGGCGCCTTCGCCGAGCTGCGCCCGCATCAGGATGGTGGCATAGGTTTCGATATTTCCCTTTCCATCGAGTTCCAGGCGCGGGCTATCGGTGCCCAGGCCTATCATTTCCACCTCTCCACCGAGGGCTTTGCGGCGGAGATTGCCCGGGCCCGCACCTTCACCCTGCGTGGCGAGATCGAGGCGTTGCACAAGGCCGGGCTCGCCCGTGGCGGCTCGCTCGCCAATGCCGTGGTGGTGGATGATGAAAAGATCATGAACCCAGAGGGGCTGCGCTACGACGACGAGTTCGTGCGCCATAAGCTTCTGGACGTGATCGGCGATCTCTACCTTGCGGGTGCGCCCATTTCGGGCCGCTTCATCGGCAACCGCACCGGCCATGGGCTGAACAACCAGCTGCTGCGGGCGGTCTTTGCCGACCAAGCCAATTACCGCCTGGCCACGGGCGCAATTGAAGCGCCGTTGCAGCTTACAGCAGCTTAAAAAACCGCGTCTTGCACCGGCGCGGGGGGTGGTCTACCTCGCGGCAGCAACCATAGGAGCTGTCCATGACCGCCATTGCCGATATTGTCGCCCGTGAAATTCTCGATAGCCGTGGCAATCCGACCGTTGAGGTCGATGTACTGCTGGAATCCGGTGCCTTCGGCCGGGCGGCGGTTCCCTCCGGCGCCTCCACCGGCGCGCATGAGGCGGTGGAGCTGCGCGATGGCGACAAGTCCCGCTATGGCGGCAAGGGCGTGCTGAACGCCGTGCAGGCCGTCGAGGGCGAGATTCTGGACGCCATTGGCGGGCTGGACGCCGAGGATCAGGTCGGCATCGACAATATCCTCATTGACCTGGACGGCACCCCTAACAAGGCCCGCCTTGGCGCCAATGCCATCCTGGGCGTCTCTCTGGCGCTGGCCAAGGCGGCGGCGGTGGATAACGGCCTGCCGTTGTACCGCTATATTGGCGGTGTCTCCGCCCGCACCCTGCCGGTGCCGATGATGAATATCGTCAATGGCGGCAAGCATGCCGACAACCCGATCGACATTCAGGAATTCATGGTTCAGCCGGTCGGCGCTTCCTCCATCGCCGAGGCGGTGCGTATCGGCGCCGAGATCTTCGCCACGCTGAAGAAGAGCCTGCACGATGCCGGGCACAATACCAATGTGGGCGATGAGGGCGGCTTTGCGCCGAACCTGAAGTCGGCCGACGAGGCGCTGGGCTTCATTGCCAAGGCCTGCGAGAAGGCTGGCTACAAGCCGGGCGAGGACGTCACCTTCGCGCTGGATTGCGCCTCCACCGAGTTCTTCAAGGACGGCGTCTATGACCTCGAAGGCGAGGGCAAGAAGTTCGATGCCGGGCAGATGATCGATTACCTGGCCGATCTCTGCGCCCGCTACCCCATCGCCTCCATCGAGGATGGCTGTGCGGAGGATGACTGGGCGGGCTGGAAGATGCTCACCGAGCGTCTGGGGGCCAAGGTGCAGCTGGTGGGCGATGATCTGTTCGTCACCAACCCGGTGCGTCTGCGCCGCGGTATCGAGGCCGGAACGGCCAACTCCATCCTGGTGAAGGTGAACCAGATCGGCACGCTGACCGAGACGCTGGAGGCTGTCGAGATCGCCCACCGCGCCGGCTATACCGCCGTGATGTCCCACCGTTCGGGCGAGACCGAGGATTCCACCATCGCGGATCTCGCGGTGGCGACGAATTGCGGGCAGATCAAGACCGGCTCGCTGGCGCGCTCCGACCGTACGGCGAAATATAATCAGCTCATCCGCATCGAGGCGGAGCTGGGCGGCACGGGCCGCTATTATGGCCCGATGATGCGTAAGGTTTAAGGGGAAGAAAAGGCAGCCTTTTTATAAAAAGGCTGCACCCAAAAATTTTGAAAACTGGGCCTGAGTTTGTGACTCCATGGGACGTTTAGGCAACCCATGGAGGAAAGGCTTCCAAGCCAGGGGATAAAAGTTTTTTGCGCCGCTTTTTTGCAAAAAAGCGGCCTTTTTCTTACCAGCTATTATTATTCAAATCGTCGTCGTCACTGCCGTTGCTGCCATCGTCCCAGCCTGGATTGCCGAGCAGCCCGTCATCGCGGTCCGGCGTGAAATCCTGCATTGGCTGACCGGCTTGCGCGCTCGTTGCCGCCCATCAGCCCGTCCACAATCCGCTCACCCGCCGCAAAGCCCGCACCCGCCGCCAGGCCAGTGACAATCGAGCTGCCCAGTCCGCCGCCCGTTGGCCCATAACCGGCCGGGCCATACGGGTTGGGGCCATTCGGACCATAGGCATCGTAAGGCGCGTTGGGGCCGCCGGGGTAGGGGCGGTAGCCCGGGTTCATCGCCCTGCGGCGGATCCCAGAGAACAGACGTAGCAGAATGAACAGCAGTATCAGCCCGCCAATCACCAGCAGAACCGGGCTGTGCCCGCCGCGTGAATGGTTGGTACCGGAGGCGGCAAGCCCACCATCGATGTGGGCGCGCAGCGCGGCAGCCTTTTGCGGGTCGGCAAAGGGCAGGCCGGGGGCGTATTGGTCGGCCTTGGCCAAGGCCTGCGCGGCGGCGCCCTCATTGCCGCGCGCATCCTGTGCCTCAGCCATCAAATACCAGGCCGTGCCGCTATCGGGGTGCTGCTGTAGCACGCCCTTCAGCGCCTGTGCCGCCTGTCCACCCTGGCCATTATCGATGAGGGTCTGGATCTGGCGCGGCGTTTGGTCCTGGGCAAAAGCCGGCAGGACAGGGGCTAGCAAAAAGCCACCAACCAGAGCCAAAGGAATGAGGGAAAGTTTGGTCATGTTCAGGAGTCCTTAAGGCATCCGTGCCGTATATGGGTGTTGATAGCCTAAAAATCCATTGCGGCGAATTGGTGACAGCATGCGGAAACAACGCACAATGGCGGATTATTGATATACGCAACGCACAAAATTGAATAAAATCCAAGTCGTGGGGAGAAACACTGTGCGGGAGGCCAGGATCGTCTCACCCGGTTTTCCATGGTGACAAGGAGGCCCCTTGCATGCCCAGTTTAGCTCACGCCGAGGATGACGTAACCACCGTCTCCAACCCGCTCGACCTGGTTGAACAGGTTGTTTCCGCAAATGAGTGGATGTTCGACCGCCGCTCCAAATCCGACCTCGCCGCTGAGGCCCAGGGCAAATGGTGCGATTACGGGCTGTATTTCTGCTGGTCGGACGAGATTTCCGTCATGCATTTCAGCGCCGCCTTCGACATGAAGGCCCCGGTGAAGCAGCGCGGCGCGCTTTATGAGCTGCTGGCCAAGGCCAATGAGCGGCTCTGGATCGGCCATTTCGGCATGGATGAGGAGACGGGCATGCCGGTCTACCGCCATGCCATGCTGCTGCGCGGCACGCCCAGCGCCGCTGCGGAATCGATCGAGGATCTCATCGACATCGCCGTCACCGAGTGTGAACGCTTTTTCCCAGCCTTCCAGTTCGTCCTCTGGGGCGGCAAGAGCGCCGATGAAGCCTTGGACGCTGCCATGCTGGAGTGCGCTGGCGAAGCATGAGGTAGCTTCGCTTTTTATCCAATCGATTTTCCATTCGATCGGATGTTGCTTTGGCCTTTGTTTGGCGATCAATTTCATGCGTTTGGATTGAATTAGGCAATTCAATCCAAACGCATATTGCTCTAGAGCGGTCTCATGACCGCTCTTCCTTCTCTTTTGCTCATCGGTGGTGGCCGTATGGGCAGTGCCATGCTCGCCGGATGGCGCGAGCAGGGTCTTTCACGGGCTTTCGTGGTTGACCCCTCGCCGGGTGCACAGTCTCTGGCCGGGCCGGATGTTACCGTGCTGGCCGATGCAGCCCAGCTTCCGGCCGATTTCACGCCGGAGGCCGTGGTGCTGGCGGTAAAACCGCAAATGGCCGCCGCTGCTCTGCCCGCCTATGGGCGCTTCGCGGACAAGGCTCTGTTCATCTCCATCATGGCGGGCAAAACCGTACAGGGCGTGGCCCAGTTGCTGGGGGGTGTACCCGCCATTGTGCGCGCCATGCCCAACACCCCCGCCGCCGTGCGCCAGGGCATTACCGTGGCCTTTGCGGGCCAGGGAGTCTCTTCTGAGTGGCGTGCTCTCGCGTCCCGCTTGCTCGCCGCGGTAGGCGAGGTGGCCTGGGTTGAGGAAGAGGGGATGCTGGACCCTGTCACCGCCATCTCCGGCGGTGGGCCGGCTTATGTATTCCTGCTGACCGAGTTGCTTGAGCAGGCAGGGCTGGACCAGGGGCTACCCGCTGACTTGGCCAGGATCATGGCCCGGCAGACCGTGATCGGCTCGGCCGCGTTGCTGGCGGCCTCCACTGAAACGCCCGAGGCGCTGCGCGTGGCGGTTACCTCGCCCGGCGGCACCACGGCGGAGGCACTAAAACTGTTGCGCGCGGATGACGCTCTCCCGAAAATTTTCAAGGCAGCTATTCAAGCGGCCACTGAACGCTCCCGCGAGCTCTCTGCTTAATTTACTTTGGCGCCCCCCGTTGCTAAAGGCGCGCCAGCAGTATCCCTGGGAAGACCACGAATGAAAATTGTAGCCTGCAACAGCAACCGCCCCCTGGCAGAGGCTGTCGCCGCTGGTTTGAACCTGCCACTGGCGAAAGCCTCGGTCAGGCGTTTCGCGGACATGGAAGTGTTCGTGGAAATCCATGAGAATGTGCGCGGTGAGGATGTCTTCGTCATTCAATCCACCTCGTACCCGACCAATGATAACCTCATGGAGCTGCTGATCACGCTGGACGCGCTACGGCGCGGCTCGGCGCGGCGCATCACCGCGGTTATCCCCTATTTCGGCTATGCCAGGCAGGATCGTAAGTCCGGCCCGCGCACACCCATCTCCGCCAAGCTGGTCGCCAACCTGATCACCGAGGCCGGCGCCAGCCGCGTGCTGACGATGGATCTCCATGCCGGGCAGATCCAAGGCTTCTTCGATATTCCGGTGGACAACCTCCCCGCCGCGCCGCTGTTCTCGCGCGACATTGAGGAGCGTTTCGAGGGCCGCACCCCGATGATCGTGTCGCCGGACGTGGGCGGCGTGCTGCGCGCGCGCATCATCGCGCGGCGGCTGAACACCGATCTGGCGATCATCGATAAGCGCCGCGAACGCGCCGGTGTTTCCGAGGTGATGAACATCATCGGCGATGTTGAGGACCGCCACTGCATTCTGGTGGATGACATCGTCAATTCCGGCGGCACGCTTTGCAATGCCGCCGAGGCACTGCTGGCCAATGGCGCGAAATCGGTAGAGGTTTACGTCTCGCACGGCGTGCTCTCCGGCGGCGCGGTGGCGCGCATTGCCGCCTCGCCGATCGAGATGGTGACCATCACCAATTCCATCATGGGGACGGAGGCCGTGCGCCTTGCCCATAACATCCGCCAACTTTCCATCGCGCCGCTACTGGCCGAGGCGATGCGCCGCATCTCCACGGAAAGCTCCGTCAGCTCGCTGTTCGACTAAGAGCGGGAGCGCAAAGGCGCTGGGCAAAAAGCGGCGTCTGGCTTGGGGCTGGAGCGCCGCTTTTTATTGTTTTAAAAGTATTTTGACACCGCTTGTTGTAAGGGCGGCGAAATCCATCTCAGGGAACTGCTATGAAACTGTTCTATTCGCCGAATGCCTGCTCGCTCGGCATACATGTGCTGCTTGAAGAAATCGGCAAGCCGGTTGAGCTGATGAAGGTCGATTTCGCCTCAGGTGCTCAGTACAAGGAACCCTATATCTCGCTGAACCCGAAATCCAAGGTGCCCGCCCTGCTGTGCGATGACGGCACCCTGGTAACGGAGTTTCCCGCCATTGCCTGGTATCTGGCGAAATCCAACCCCGAGGCGCATTTGCTGCCGCAAAGCATCGAGGGTGAGGTCCGGGTGTTGGAATTGCTGGATTACATGATCGCCACGGTGCATATGCGCGGCTTTTCCCGCATTTTCCGCCCTGGCCTTTTCACGCCAACAAACGCCGATGAACCTGCCGTGCAGCAGACCGGGCGTGACATGGTGGAAACCGGGTTGAAGTTGATGGCACAGGCTCTGGGGGCCAAGGCTTATCTGTTGGGCGACTACTCTATCGCCGATGTCGCCCTGTTTTTCCTGGAGCATTGGGCGGTCACCCGGGCAAAACTGCCGGTTCCCCAGGCCATTGCGGGGCATCTGGAGCGTATGCGGGCCCGTCCGGCGGTGCAGCGGGCCATGGCCGCCGAAGGGTTGGCCTGATTTGGCGCTCCCTGCAGTTCCTTTCTGGTTTCTCCGCCATGGCGAGACGGATTATAACGCCGCGGGGCTTAGCCAGGGGGCGCTCGACATTGAGTTGAACGCCACCGGCCGCGCCCAGGCGGAGCGTGCCGGGCCATTGCTGGCGGGGCAGGACATCACCGCCATCGTCTCTTCGCCGATGCTGCGGACGCGCGAGACCACAGACATTGTGAACGAGTTTCTGCGCCTGCCGGTCAGTTATGAAGCGGATCTGCGCGAAGTGATCTTTGGAGGCATGGAGGGCCAGCCCCTTCTGCCTTGGTTTCCTGAGTGGCTGGAGGGCCGCTACACACCTGACGGCGCGGAAAGTTTTTCAGCCCTCACAGGGCGCGTAGAGGCGGCGCTCTCCAGCGTGCTGGAAGCCCAGCCTGGACCCTTGCTTATCATCGCGCATGGCGGCGTGTTTCGGGCGATACGCGATCTGATGGGATTGCCTAAGGAAGGTCTCACCCGCAATGCCGTACCGCTTTATTGCCAGCAGGGTGAGGAGGGCTGGCTAATTACCAGCCCGGACGATCTGCTCTAGCGGCTGTTCAGCCCGTTAGAGCGGCCAACGCCGCTCCGGCGATCAACGCGAGGAACAATATCGCCTTAGGGGGCAAAAACGTTCTCATCATCTTACTCCTCGGTCAATGAGTTCTGCCAAAGGCAGCCTCAAAGCCCCTGAACCAATTCAGGATAAGTATTGTATGGCGTCGCCATAGCTGCTTCACATCCTCCGTTTCCGGTAGGGAGGCATGCGCCGCGTTGATACTTACAGAACGGTTTAGATATCCATGGTCAGCGCTACGGGCACGTGGTCCGACGGTTGTTCCCAATTCCGTGCTGTCCGCAGAATTGCATGGCTGTTTAACGCCGGAATCAGATCCGGCGTTATCCAGATATGATCCAACCTCCGGCCACGGTTAGAGGCAGCCCAATCCCTGTTGCGGTAAGACCACCACGTGTAGAGTTTTTCCGTCTCCGGCACGAAATGCCGGATGGCATCGTAAAAGCCTTGTCCGCGCCAAGCTGTGAGCGCTTCCACCTCAACCGGCGTATGGCTAACGACATCCAGAAGTTGTTTGTGGCTCCAGACGTCATGCTCCAGCGGGGCAATGTTCAAATCCCCAACCAGCACGGCACGCTCAGGTTTGTATTTCGCGAAATGCGCTTTGGTCTCGCCAAGAAAATCCAATTTATGTGCAAATTTCTCGTTGGCGTTGCGGTCGGGAATGTCACCGCCGGCAGGCACATAGAAATTATGGATTGTTAGTTTTCCGCCATGTGTTTCGATCGTGGCGGAGATGTGCCGGCAGTCATTCTTGCCGCACCAGTCAGGCGTGTCCTCCGCGAGGGTCAGGGGAAGGCGGGAGAGAATGGCCACGCCGTTATAACTTTTCATGCCGCGCTTCAGCACGTGCGGAAAACTGATCTCGGCGGCAATGGCTTCCGGAAACAGCTCATCAGGCACCTTGGTTTCCTGCAGACAGATCACGTCAGGCTGCAATTGTGCAACCAAGCTATGGAGATGTGCCTGGCGAAGGCGCAACGAGTTGATGTTCCAGGTGGCGACGGTCAGCTTCATGCCAGGGTTCTACAGGCTTTTGCGCGTCTGCCTATCCCCCTGTGGTGGAAGGCTCGGAGGGAGGTGTGTACTCGAAAAGCGAATTGGGAAATGGTCCACCGGGGGCGATATCATAGAGATGCACGGTGGTCTGCTTGCCCTGCGCGTCTGTCACCACCCAGGCGCTCAGCTCCAGCGGGTCGGTGGAGAAGGAAAGAGTTAGTGTTCCTGCGGCTTCCTTGCCCCTGCGAACGAGGGAAATATCCACCTGACCCGGCTGTTTATTGATATTGGTGATATAGACACCGGCTGACTCGAGATTGACATGCGGCGCCAGCAATATGCCAAGCGGGGTGGCGCTGAGCGGGATATTGGTTGTCTGGCCAAGATCCGGGTCATGGTAGACCAACAAACCGAACCCGGCGACGAGCAGCTGCGGGTCTGGAGGATCATAGGCGAAGCGCATTTTGCCGGGCCGCTGCAGCCAAGCCTTTCCCGTCCGCGTCGAGCCATCGGCCGCGACTTGCAGGAAATTAGCTGTTAGCCCCTTCTGCGCATTGAGATAGGCTTCGATTTGCGTAACCAAAGCCTGATCGTCAGCCGACAAAGCCATAGGCGCGGCTTGCACCGGGTAAGGGGCAAGCAGCGATAACCCCAAAAGCATCGCCGCCATGCCTAAAGCGTGGCGGCGGCAGAATTTAGCTGGCGGCGCGGCGGCTGGCAGCTTCGGTTTTGTTTGCAGCGAGAGCATCGGTCATAATATGGCGTGTCTCGCGCAAAAAAGCAGCCCCCTTCACGGTGCGCTGAACCAGAACGGAGCGACGGTCAGACGGGTCAACCTTGCGGCGGACATAATCAAGCTCCGTCAGACGGTCGAGCGCACGGGTGATGGCCGGCTTGGAGACGTTGAGCTCCTGCGCGAGCCCGCGCACCGTATGGCCGCCCTCATTCAGATAGCAGGTCAGAAACACACCAAGCTGACGTGCGGAAAGATCGACACCATCGCGGCGCACGAGCGAAACAATAGTGTCGCGAAGAATGCCGACCAGCTGGTCAGACGAGAGTTGTGGAGAAGCCATAGTCGTATTTCCTTAACTAGCGAAAACCGTTCGTGCCTTTCCGAAAAGCCAAAGCCTTTCATCAAGTAAACGATTAGCACACAATACTATAGGAAGTTTCAAAAGGCCTTCAATATGAAACCGGAAAAAACTTTGTCCGAGTTGCCAACAAAATGTAAGGCTTCAAGTCCAATTGTTACATAACGGCATGGAATTCGAGTTGCTGAAACCTAAAATGTTTCTAAAAGAACGCAACCTATTCAGTGGCTTTATGTAAGTTAGAACATTGCCGGGTTGTAACGCCTCAACTTCTTAGCGTGGCGCGGACTAGCGCGCCACACTGCAAATTATTCAGCTTGCGAATTGCTCAATTGCAGCCAGCAGGGCCTGCAGGGTCTGTGCTTCCCCGCCTTCCGGCTTTCCAGGGCGCGTGCTGTCATTCCATGCATAAGTGTCGATGTGCGCCCAGGAAGTTTGTTTTGATACAAAATGTTGTAGAAATAGAGCCGCGGTGATTGCGCCTGCAAAGGGCTTTGATGAGACATTATTCAAATCGGCGAAGGGGGTTTCGAGCCATGCGGCATAGCTGCCATGCAGTGGCAGGCGCCAGAGCTCGTCGCCGGTTTTTTTGCCGGTGGAAAGGATAGTTTCCGCCATTTTATCATCGGTACAAAACAAGGCGGGCAGATCAGGCCCAAGCGCGACTCGCGCAGCACCCGTTAGCGTTGCAATATCGATCAGCCAGTCGGGCTCTGCTTCGCAGGCCTCGTCGAGAAGGTCGCAGAGAACGAGTCGTCCTTCTGCATCGGTATCTCCAATCTCGACGGTGATGCCTGCCCGCGTGCGGAGAATATCGGAAGGCCGCATGGCGTGCCCCGACACGCTGTTCTCGACGCAGCCGACTCGCAATTCAAGCCGGACCGGTAGGTCAAGCGCCATGATGGCGGCGGCAAGCCCCAGAGTGATCGCCGCCCCTCCCATATCCTTGCGCATCAGCCGCATTGAGGTGCCGGGCTTCAGGTTATACCCGCCAGTGTCAAAGCAAACACCTTTACCGCATAGTGATATCAATGGTGCGCTCGCACCCGCGGCTGCTGCCCCGCCAGCGGAATGCTACGGCGGCGGGGGCACGGTCCGAACCAGCACCGACAGCATGGATGGTTGGAAAGCGCGCTGCGAGCGCCTCGCCTCGCACGCATTCTGCTTCGGCTCCAAATCGTGCGGCGATGTGCATGGCTGCCTCGGCAAGTTCGCTGGGCCCGAGCAGATTGGCGGGGGTGTTTATCAGCTCCCGCGCCAACATGATGCTGCCTGCGACGGTCTGGCTGCGCGCCGACGCAGTGGCGAGGCTCGCGAAGGAGGTCTTTCTGGCTCTTTGTGTCTGATATCTGTAGGAGCCCAGAAGAAAGCCTAGTTCAGCCTCCTCCATGGAAAACTTGCCGGCCTGAATTTGCCAGACGCTTGCCGCGGGCAGTACAGCGGCAGCGGAGCCAAAACCGGAGAAGATACTGCGACTGCCCAACCCGAGCACCGCGCCGGCAACAGCGCCTTGCTCATCCGGGATAAGCAGAATGCGTCCCTCTTCGCCGGTAAAGCCAAGAAGACTGGCCTGGGTGACGACAGCGGCAGGCAAGCCAGGCAGGGTGTCGGCCCACTCATCCGGCCGTACGGAATAAAGGGGCAAGGCTTTGCCACCGGCAGCATCGAGGCCAGCAGGATCATCCAGGAATTTCAGGGCATCGCGTGTCATGACGGATATTTAGCGGCAGTTGCGCCGCTAGGCCATGCTGGTGGTGAGGGGCCAGTGCCTAGCCGAACACAAAGACAAGCCAGACCGCCCGCGGGCACGCCTGGCTTCGTTGTACAAGGCGCTTAGTGTCAGTGCAACCGTTCGATGCCGATGGCGGCGACACGGCCTTCGCGCTGCTGAAGCGCGAAGCGCACCCTCTCTCCCTCGTTCAATTTGCGCAGGCCAGCATGCTGTACCGCGCTGATATGAACGAAAATATCATTGCCGCCATGGTCAGGGGCGATGAAGCCATAGCCCTTGCCAGGGTTGAACCATTTCACAATCCCGGTGAGGGGGTGGTCCTGCTGGTTGCTGGTATCCTGAATCGTTTCCATTTCGACGCCTTTCTTTGCCCTTTCTTATGGGCTTGGGTCATTTCCTCCGGATTTTTATCCGGTAGCGCGCAGTCTAAGCGCATTTGAAACAGGCGATCAATTGGAAAGTTTTTTGCTGCGTTGCGGCGTCCAATTCAAAATGAAAGGCCGGGCATTTGCTGCGCCCGGCCTGGTTGTTTTCTCAGGCCACGTCTTCGCGTTTGTCGCGAACGCGGACATAGGCGATGGCGGCGTGCTCTTCGCAGTAAGGCTTGCCCGCCGCCGCAGCGGCATTACAAAAATGAAAACTCGACCGGCCGGGTTCGCCGATAGGCCAGCAGCATGGCGTTGTGCGCGGCTGCTGCGGCTTCGGCGCGGGCATGATGGCCCGCAGCACCGGCACAGGCATGCTGACCGATGCAGACAGCGGCGGCAAAGTTGGCCCCTGGGTACGCTTCGGGGTTACTTGGCGCGGCGCGCTTTCGCCGGTCGTGCGGCGGATGGGGGAAGGGCGGGCCGGCAGGTTGAGGCGGTGCGCCTTGCCGACCACGGCATTTTTGGAAATATTCAAGCGCCTGCCGATCTCAGCGGTAGACAAACCTTCCGCCCACAATGAACGTAGGCGCGCGATTGTCTCGTCTGTCCACTCCATATTGTGGGCCTCCTTGTTTAAGCTACCACATACAGTAGCTTCCGCTGGGCTGGCGGGCAACATCTAGCAGCGCTTTCCCGAGTCCTTTTCTGTGGAAAACTTTTTAAGCGATTATTTAGGGTGCCACGGTCTCGCCGGGGAAAGCCCCCCAAAAATCGCTGCGGGCCAGATAGCCCGTCTCATATTTGGTGGCTACCTTGCAGTAATCGCTATCCGCATCACACCGCAGCAGCGTGCCCGAGACGCCCTGCTTAAGGTATGCCACGATGTCGGCGCCTGAGCTTGGGGAGCTACGCAAGGCCGCTTGATCGGCGGTGACATAGAAGCTGCGCCGGGCGCGGATGGTGGCTTCATGCACCCAGCCGGTGCCGCCATCGGGTGCCAACACCTGCCGCCAGACATCAAATTCACCAATGATTTCAATAGGCAAGCCGTCGCGCTGATAAACCCAGTTCACCGGGTATTGGAAACCGGGGCCCGCACGGAAATTCACTTTGTCGGAACGCAGGCTGACAAAGCGCGGCACCGGCAGCTTGGTTGCGCTGCCAATACCAGGGCCAGGACCAGTTCCGGGGTCGGGCGCCGCGGCGCAGAGCAGCGGCAGAAGCAGCAGCAAAATCAGCCGCAGACGGGGCATGCCGGATCCTTTCTTAGCCTGATCTTGCGGAATTCCGCCGCGAGCGCGTCCCAGACCAGGAGATATCCTGAGAGCGACTGGCCAATCCCGGCGATCTCCTTGATTACCTCGGTGGCCTGCATGGTGCCCATCACGCCGGTCACGGCGCCCAGCACCCCCGCTTCCGAGCAGGGTGGCACCAGCCCCTCGGGCGGCGGTTCGGGATAAAGGCAACGATAGCAAGGCCCGCCTGTGTGTGGCTTGAAGGTGGAAATCTGCCCCTCGAACCGCAGCACGGCGGCGGAAACCAGTGTTTTTCTGGCCGCCACGCAGGCATCGGCGACCAGAAAGCGCGTGGTGAAATTATCCGTGCCGTCGCAAACCAGGTCGTAGTCGGCGATCAGCCGCTCCACATTCTCCGCCGTCAGCCGTTCGGCATGCTGCACCACTGTGACGAGGGGGTTGATCCGTGCCAGCGACTCCGCGGCCGATTCCACCTTGAGCTGCCCCAGGCTGTCCGTGCCATGCAGAACCTGACGCTGGAGGTTGGAAAGCTCGACCACATCCGCATCCACCAGCCCGATGGTGCCGATGCCCGCCGCAGTCAGATACAGGGCCAAAGGTGATCCAAGCCCCCCAGCGCCTACAACCAGCACTTTCGCCGCCTTCAGTTTCGCCTGTGCCGGTGCCGCCCATCTCGGGCAGTAATATATGCCGGGAATAACGCTCGATCTCGGCTTCTGAGAAATTGAACTCCATGGAGTGGCTTATATTATGCTTATCTCCAATGGACCAAACCGCGAAACCACTTCACGCGGTGTGTCAATCTGGTAATAGAGACAGATGAAGTTGTGCTCCAGCAGGGGCGCGGCCCGGCTGCGAGGTTTTCTTATATGACGGTGATAGATGCCATCCGTATGGGCGGCTTGGATATTCTTCCCCTGGTTGAGGGTGGAAAGGGCGTTTCCGCCTCCAACGGAATCAGTGCCGGCCACTGGGCCTTGTCCGGCGGCATCGGCACATTCTCGGCCGTGAATGCTGACACCTATGATGCGCAGGGTCATGTGATCCCGCAAATCTATCATGGCCGCACCCGCCGGGACCGTCATGAGGAGCTGATCAATTACGCCATCGAGGGCGGCATTGAGCAGGCCAAACGCGCCTGGGAGATTTCCGGCGGCAAAGGCCGCATCCACGCCAATATCCTTTGGGAAATGGGCGGTGCTGAGCGTGTGATCACGGGTATTCTTGAACGTACCAAGGGCATCGTGAACGGCATTACCTGCGGTGCGGGCATGCCTTATCGGCTCTCCGAGATCGCCGCCAAGTTCAACGTGCATTATTACCCCATCGTTTCGTCCAGCCGCGCCTTCTCGGCGCTGTGGAAGCGTGCCTATTCCAAGGTCGCGCATTTGCTGGGTGGTGTGGTGTATGAGGACCCATGGCTGGCGGGCGGCCATAATGGCCTTTCCAACTCCGAGGACCCGGAAAAGCCGGAAAGCCCCTATCCGCGCCTCGTCGCGCTGCGCAAGGTGATGCGCGAATTCGGGCTGCATGACACGCCGATCATCATGGCCGGCGGCGTCTGGGCGCTGGAGGAGTGGCAGGATTATATCGGCAATCCCGATATCGGGCCGATCGCTTTCCAGTTTGGTACCCGCCCGCTGCTGACCAAGGAAAGCCCAATCCCGCAAAGCTGGAAAGACCGCCTGCTGAAGCTGAAACCGGGCGATGTGTTCCTCAACCGTTTTTCGCCCACGGGTTTCTACTCCTCGGCGGTGAATAACGATTTCATCAAGGAACTGCGCGGCCGCAGCGAGCGTCAGGTGGCCTACAGCCCTGAGCCGGTAGGCGAGCATCTGGTGGAATATGGGGTGGGAGCGCGCAGGCGGCCCGTCTATCTCACGGCACCCGATTATGCCCGCGTGAAGGAGTGGGAGGATGAGGGCTTTATCGAGGCGCTGCGCACTCCGGATTCGACGCTGATTTTCGTCACACCCGAGAACGCGCAGGAAATTCATGAGGATCAGGTGAACTGCATGGGCTGCCTTAGCCAATGCCGCTTCTCCAACTGGTCCCAGCATGAGCCGACCTTCGATAACGGCAAGAAGGCCGATCCGCGCAGCTTCTGCATCCAGAAGACGCTGCAGACCATCGCCCACGCCGCGCCGGACGATGAGGCGGCGATGGATAATAATCTGATGTTCGCTGGGCATAACGCGCATCGTTTTGCAACCGACCCGTTTTATTCCAACGGCTTCATCCCGACCGTGAAGCAGCTTGTGGAGCGTATTCTCACAGGTAAATAAGTGCGGGGAGATGGTGGGGCGGATTGGTGCGAAACGCCGATGGAATAGCACCGGGGCCGCGCGCCAAGATTAAGGAGATGGGGGCTTTCAAGAAGATCCTGGGTATCTCGGGCAGCTGCGGAAAGCCTCCTGGACCTAATCGCCGCGGCGCAGATAATGGCGCGGCGGTACGCCAAGGCAGCGCTTGAACATGGATGTGAAGGCGGCCGGATTGTCGTAACCGAGATCCAGTGCCACGCGGGTCACGGGTTCTCCGGCGCCAAGCCGGGGCAGGGCCGCATGAAGGCAGGCATGCTGCCGCCAAACGGCGAAGCTCTCCCCGGTTTCCTGCCGAAACAGCCGGGTGAAGGCCCGGCGGCTAAGGCTGAGTGCGGCTGCCCATTCATCTATGGTGGCGTGCGGTGTCGGGGCGGCAAGAAATGTCTGGCAGAGCGCCTGCAAGGCGGCATGATTGGCGGGCATTGGCAGGCCAAGGGGCAAGGCGGGAAGCCGCCGCAATTCGTGCAGAAGCAGAGCCATCAAAGCCTCAGCCCGGCCACCTGGGCCATATTCGGCGGGCAGATCCAGTGCCTCGCGCATTAAACCCTGCGTGAAAGCGGGAATCGCCATGACCTGGCAGTCGGCGGGCATGTCCGAAATCGCATCGGGCTCCAGATACAGGCTGTGCATATGCACCTCACCCAGCATGCTCACAGCATGATCCGTTCCGGCGGGAATCCAGATTCCCTGCCGTGGCGGGATCATCCAGCTCCCGCCACGTGTGGTGACAATGACCGTGCCGGCCGCGCCGAACAGCAATTGGTGACGCCGGTGCCGGTGGGTGGGAATGATATGGCCGTTTTTATAATCCGTCCCCAGCGCCACGAGCGGCCGGGCGACGTCTTCGAGAATTTCAATGCGGCTATTCCAGACCATGGCCCAGTCTCATAAGTTTTCGGCCTGCTTGCGGTTGTAGGCCGTGCCTACCCGGCATAAGAGTTTCTCTTGTTACACACAAGAATAGTCTCCGCGTTTGATGCGGGGCGGAGATCAGGCGCATGAGTTCAAACCGTCGCGGTGTCGGAACGCGGCACCACCTCAACAGGGTCGGTGCTGGGGGCCATCAGCATCTGCCATATGCTGAACGATCTGCTGCAATCTCTGCTCCCGGCTGTTTATCCGATCCTGAAAGGCGGGTTTAACCTCAATTTCGGCCAGATCGGCGTGCTGACGCTTACCTATCAGATCACCGCTTCCCTGCTGCAACCGATCATTGGGCTGTTTACCGATAAAAAACCGCAACCCTTCTCACTGCCTTTCGGAATGGGTTTTACCTTGATCGGTCTGGTCACGCTGGCCTTCGCCCCAAACTATGCCATGCTGCTGGTGGGCGCGGGGCTTTTGGGCATCGGCTCCTCCATCTTCCATCCTGAGGCTTCGCGCATCGCGCGTCTGGCCTCCGGCGGGCGTCACGGCATGGCGCAATCAGTGTTCCAGGTCGGCGGCAATTTCGGCCAGGCGCTGGGGCCGTTGCTTGCGGCCTTCATCATCCTGCCGCATGGGCGTTCCAGCATTGCCTGGTTTGCGGTGGTGGCGCTGGGGGGCATTGCCATGCTCTCGGCATTGGGGCGCTGGTACCAGGCACAAGGCCATGCCAAGAGCGCGCCGCGCCGGTCCGCCACAGCGGCTGAGATGCTACCGCGAAAACAGGTTGCCGTGGCGCTGGGCGTATTGCTGGCGCTGATGTTCTCGAAATTCTTCTACATCGCCAGCTTCACCAGCTATTACATTTTCTATCTGATGCAACGCTTCCATCTTGGCGTGCAGGCTGCGCAGCTTTATCTGTTCGTCTTCATGGCCGCCTCCGCGGCGGGCACTGTCATCGGCGGGCCGGTGGGCGACAAGATCGGCCGCAAGATTGTCATCTGGGGCTCCATCCTGGGCGTCGCGCCTTTTGCTTTGGTGCTGCCTTATGCCGGGCTTGGCCTCACTGTGGTGCTGACCGTGATCATCGGTCTCGTGCTCTCCTCTGCCTTTTCCTCCATCGTCGTTTATGCGCAGGAGCTGATGCCCGGGCGGGTCGGCGCCGTTTCCGGCCTGTTTTTCGGGGTGGCCTTCGGCATGGGCGGCATTGGGGCGGCGGTTCTGGGTGCCCTGGCTGACCATTACGGCATCGCGGAGGTGTACCAACTCTGCTCCTTCCTGCCGCTGATCGGGCTGTTGGCGGCCTTTCTGCCGCATACCGGATCGCCGCGCCAGGCGTAACGCATGAATCATTGGGGCGACTCGCGGGACTCGGCTATCCTGCAAGTTGGTCGGCGGTTCAGGAGAGGTAAGTCATGACGGTGCAGGCGGCGCGAAAACCGTATTTCGTCGTGTTGGGGAATGAAAAAGGCGGCTCCGGCAAGTCCACCACCTCGATCCATATCATCGTCTCGCTGCTACGGGATGGCTACCGCGTCGGCGCCATGGACCTGGATGCACGGCAAGGCACGCTGGCCGGCACGCTGGCGGCGCGCCAGGCTTTCGTCGAAAGCAAGGGGATCGAGCTGCCTTTGCCGGAATTCCGTCCCGTCTATCGCTCTGAGCTGGATAACCGACAGGAAGCCGATGCCGAGGAGCGCGTGCGTTTCGATGAAGCGGTGGTGGAACTTGTGGAAACCGGCGCCGAGGTGATCGTGGTGGATTGCCCGGGTACGGATAATTTCCTCTCCCGCTACGGCCATTCCTTTGCCGACACGCTGATCACGCCGATCAATGACAGCTTCGTGGATTTCTCCATGCTGGCGAAGGTTGAGCCGGATAATCATGACATCATCAAGCCCAGCATCTATTCCGAGATGGTCTGGGAGGCCCGCAAGAACCGCTTCAACCGTGACCGCGGCAAGATCGACTGGATCGTGATGCGCAACCGCCTGGCCGCCGTCGAGGCGCGCAACAAGCGCGATGTCGGCGAGACGCTGGAAACCCTGGCCAAGCGCATCGGTTTCCGTACGCTGAAAGGCTTCGGTGAGCGCGTGATCTTCCGCGAGCTTTATCTGCTCGGCCTTACGCTGATGGATGTGCGCGAGGCGAATGTCGGCATCGCCATGGGCCTGTCCCATATCGCCGCCCGCAATGAGGTGCGTGCTTTGATCTCCACCATCAAGCTGCCGCCCGTCAAGGCCAGGGAAGAGCGTGCTGAGCTGGTGGCCTAACCGCTCCAGGCTTGCAATTCCCGCCTTTTTGGCCAATGAGCAGCCTCCGTTTCGGGGGTAAAAATGGTGAGCGTATTCCTGGCCGGGGCAGGGCCGGGCGATCCTGATCTGCTGACGCTGAAAACCGCGCGCCTGCTGGGCCGTGCGCAGGTGGTGCTGCATGACAGCCTGGTCGGGCCGGAAATCCTGGCGCTGATCAATCCGGATGCCGAGATCGTGGATGTCGGCAAACGCTGTGGCCAGGCCTCTACCGCCCAGGCGGAAATCTGCCGTCTACTTGTGGAATATGCCCGCACCGGCAAGCTGGTGGTGCGGCTCAAAGGCGGAGACCCGGTGATTTTCGGCCGTCTCACAGAGGAGATGGAGGCGCTGCGCGAAGCCGGGATCGGCTTTGAGGTGGTCCCTGGTGTCACCGCAGCCTCGGCGGCCGCGGCCAGTTTGCAGCTTTCCCTTACCCAGCGGCGCCTCGCCCGTTCGCTGCACTTCATCACCGGCCATGGGGCGGATCATGGTTTGCCCGCGCATGATTGGGCAGCCCTGGCCCAGGCTGGCGGAACACTGGCTGTCTATATGGGCAGCAAATATCTGCCCGGGCTGGTCGAGAAATTGCTATCCGCCGGTGCGTCGCCGGAGCTGCCCGCTATCGCGGTGGAATCGGCCAGCTTGCCGGGCGAGCGGATCATTCGCGCTCCCCTGACGCGTTTGCCTGAGGCTGTGGCGCATGCCGCCCCTACCGGCCCTGTCCTGCTGCTCGCTGGTGCCGCTCTGGCCGGTTGAGAAGGTCCCCATGCGCGGGATGTTGAATTAGGCGCCGCGCGTTACGAGAAACTTAAGAGATTCCGTGAAATATCACGGCATGACAGAGTCTCTTGATCTTCCGCCGGTCTTTGACCTCGTTGCAGCTCCGGCTTTGCTGGACAAAGTGCTGCAAAGGCGTGGGCAAAGCCTCTCCCTGGATGCCGGGCATGTCCAGCGTTTGGGTGCCCAATGTCTGCAGGTGCTGCTGGCGGCGCGTGCCGCCTGGGCCGCGGACGGCCGGGCATTGCTGCTCCAAAACCCATCCGATGAGTTCATCGCTTCGCTGGAGTTGATGGGGCTTTCACCGGAAGAGCTGACAAATCACGCCGAAGCCAAGAGCGGGGAGACCGACCAATGAGCATGACCATTCTGACAGTCGATGATTCACGGGCCATGCGCGACATGTTGCGCCATTCCCTCGTCGCCGCGGGGTTTCGCGTTATCCAGGCGGAGGATGGTCTGCACGGGCTGGAGGTTCTGGCGTCCGAAACGCCCGATGTCATCGTCACGGACATCAATATGCCGCGCATGGATGGGTTCGGCTTCATCCAGGCTGTCCGTCAGGATGAAGCGCGTCGCGCCACGCCGGTTCTGGTGCTCACCACCGAGGTGGATGTCGAGAAAAAGAATCGCGCCCGTGAAGCCGGGGCCACGGGCTGGATCGTGAAGCCGTTCGATCCGGAAAAGCTGGTGGATGCCATCCGCCGCGTCGCGGCCTGAACGCAGAGGAGGGGTTTATGGAAGATCCTTTGGCCGCCATCAGGGTTACCTTCTTCCAGGAATGTGAGGAGCAGCTCTCAGAACTGGAAAGCGGGCTGATCGCCATGGAGAATGGCACGGCGGATGCCGGAAACGGTGAATGCCGTCTTCCGGGCGGTGCATTCCATGAAGGGCGGAGCCGGCATTTTCGCCCTGGATACGCTGGTGCGCTTCGCTCACATCTTTGAAACAGCGCTGGACAAGGTGCGTTCCGGCGTTCTCGCTGCCACGCCACCGGTGGTGAAGGTCTTCCTGCGCGCGGCGGATTTGTTGGCCGATCTGGTCCGCGCCGCCCGTGAGGACGGATCCGTCGATGAGGCCCGCATTGCCGCTATGGGCAAGGAGTTCAGCCAGATCGACAATGTGGGCGGGCCGCATGAAGACGCATCCGCCTCACAACCCGCCAGCTCAGGAGAGGAAGAAGCCGCAGGCGAAGCCCGGGAAAATATATGGAATATCCTGTTTACGCCCTATCCCGCGCTTTATGCCAAGGCGAACGAGGCCGCCGTGCTGTTGCGCGAGCTGAGGCGCCTGGGCCCAACGGAAACAGAGTTGGATAGCAGCCAGCTACCCGACCTGCAGGAGCTGGACCCGGAAGGTGCCTATCTCACCTGGCGCATCACGCTGAAAAGCGATTGCAGTGAGCGGGATATTCTCGATCTCTTCGAATTCGTAGAGGATGATTGCCGGCTGGAGATCACACGCGCAGAAGCGCCGGGGTTCGAGCCCGGCACGGTGATTACAGGTGAGAATGGCTTCAAGTTCGAATTCTTTCCGCCGCTCGAGCCGGAGGAAGAGGAAGCCGAAGCGGCACCACCGGAACCACCCGCCCCAATTGCAAAAGCCCGGAATCAGAGCCGCCACCGCCCGCACCCAACCAAGCCGTTCAGGCGATGGCGGCGAAGGCTGAGGCTGCCAATGCGGTGGGTACCACCATCCGCGTCGATCTCGACCGGGTGGACCGAATGATCGATCTGGTCGGCGAGCTGGTCATCAACGAGGCGATGCTGAGCCAGCGCGTGCTGGAGGCGGGGATTGCGCGTTCCTCCGGCGTGGCCATGGCGCTGGAAGAGCTTGAGCATCTGACCAGGGAAATCCAGGATAGCGTGATGGCGATCCGCGCCCAGCCGGTGCGCTCCGTGTTCCAGCGCATGCCGCGTCTGGTGCGCGAGGTCGCGGCGATGACCGGCAAGCAGGTGCGGCTGGTCACAGAAGGTGAGGCGACGGAGGTCGACAAGACCGTCATCGAGCGTATCGCCGATCCGCTGACCCACATGATCCGCAACGCCATCGACCATGGGCTGGAATCGACGGAGACGCGCATCGCGGCGGGCAAGCCTGCGGAAGGCACGGTGAAACTCATAGCGTTGCACCGCTCTGGGCGCATCGTTCTGGAAGTGTCGGATGATGGCGGCGGTATCAACCGCGCGCGTGTCCGGCAGAAAGCGGTGGAAAACGGGCTGATCGCGCCGGACGCACAGCTTACCGATGAGGAGATCGATAATCTCATCTTCCTGCCGGGTTTCTCCACGGCGGCCACGGTGTCAGACATTTCCGGCCGCGGTGTCGGCATGGATGTGGTGCGGCAATCCATCCAGGCGCTGGGCGGGCGGATTTCCATTTCGTCCCGGCCCGGCAAGGGCTCTACTTTCACCTTGTCATTGCCGCTGACGTTGGCGGTGCTGGATGGCATGGTCGTCTCCGCCCACGGCCACACGCTGATCATCCCGCTCGGCGCGATTATGGAAACGCTGAAGCCACGCGCGGCGGACGTCTTCCCGCTCGATGGGGATTTGAACATGCTGGCGCTGCGCGGCGGTTATGTGCCGATCGTCGATGTCGCCTTCTGTCTTGGCTACAGCGTGCAGCATGCGGAGCCGGAGCAAAGCGTGGCGCTGCTGGTGGAAGGTGAGGGCGGTGCCCGCGCGGTGCTGCTGGTCGATGCCATTCATGGCCAGAGGCAGGTTGTTATCAAGAGCCTGGAGGCGAATTACCGCGCCGTTCCGGGCATCGCAGCGGCGACGGTGATGGGGGATGGCCGGGTGGCTCTGATCGTCGATGTCGACGCGGTGGTCCAGAATGTCGGCGCTGACGCCAATGCTCGCCCGGCGGATATGAAACGATTGGAAGTCAGCGGGAGGGCAGCATAATGGACGCAACGGAAAGCCTGTCGGAAGGCCGCGAACTGATCGCCTTTCGTGTCGGGCGGCAGGAATTCTGCATCAATGTGATGATGGTGCGCGAAATCCGCGGCTGGACGGCGGCCACCGCGCTGCCTCGTGCCCCACGTTATGTGAAGGGGGTGATCAATCTGCGCGGCGCCGTGCTGCCGATTGTCGATCTCGCCGTCCGTCTCGGCATGCCGGGCGCGGAGCCGACGGCGCGCAACGTCATCATCGTGGTGCAGATATGCCAGCGCCAGGTCGGCATACTGGTGGACGCTGTATCGGATATTCTGACAGCGAATGACAATGTCATCCAGCCCTTGCCGGACGTCACATCTGACCTCGTGAAGAGTTTCGTGAAAGGACTATTGCCGATGGATGGGCGTATGGTCAGCCTGATCACTCTGGACGACGTGTTGCCGGCCGATGAGCTGGAAGCCGCCTAATGAGCACAAGCGGTTCTTAAAGCTCCGCTTGCCTCCAGCCTTGTTGAGAATGCGGAATTTTCCTTCACAGCGCAGGGATCTTTCCGTCATTGCCGGAATCATGATGCAAGAGGCGGGAATTGCCCTCTCTGAGTGCAAGGCCAATCTCATCTATTCCCGCCTTGCCAAGCGCATCCGTAAGCTGGGCCTTGAGGGGTTTGAGGATTATTGCGCGCTGGTGGAAACGCCCCAAGGTGCGGCGGAGCGAAAGGAGCTGGTGGCGGCGCTGACCACGAATGTCACAAGCTTCTTCCGCGAGCCGCATCATTTCGAGCATATGCGGGCCAGGATGTTGCCGCATCTCATCCAGCGGGCGAAAGCCGGGCAGCGCGTACGTCTCTGGTCCGCGGCCTGTTCCTCCGGTCCTGAAGCTTATTCCATGGCTCTGACGCTGCTGCGCGAGATGCCGGATGCCGGGCGTTATGATATCCGCATCCTGGCGACGGATATCGACCCGAATGTCCTCGCCGTCGCGACCGCTGGCATCTATGACGAATCCCAGCTCGCCCCTGTGCCGGAGGCCTTGCGGCAAGGCTGGTTCAAGCCCTTGAATGACGGCTCGGGAAGATGTCAGGCGAAGGAGGATTTGCGGCAGCTTATCTCCTTCCGCCAGCTCAATCTCATCGGCAACTGGCCGATGAAGGGAAAATTCCAAATCATCTTCTGCCGCAATGTCGTCATCTATTTCGATAACCCGACGCAGGAGCGCATCTGGTCGCGCTTTCTGCCGTTGATGGAGGAGAACGGCGCTCTCTATATCGGCCATTCCGAGCGTGTGTCCGGCACAGCCGAACGGGGGGTCGTCAGCGATGGCGTCACCATTTACCGCGCGGCGTCCACGGGAGGCTCAAGATGACGATCCGTGCGATCATTGTCGATGATTCCGCGACCATGCGGGCTGTTATAGCAGCTAATTTGCGCGCTGACCCTGAGATCGAGGTGGTCGGTCAGGCGGCGGACCCGCATGAGGCCAGGCAGCTTATCAAAACTTTGGTCCCGGATGTCATCACACTCGATATCGAGATGCCGAACATGGATGGCATCTCCTTTCTAGAGAAAATCATGCGGCTGCGCCCTACGCCGGTTATCATGGTCTCAACGCTGACACAGGCCGGGGCCGACATCAATTTGCGTGCGCTTGAAATTGGCGCTTTTGATTGTGTCGCCAAGCCCTCTTCCATCGCGCCGGATAGTTTCGGTCTGCTGGCGGAGAAAGTGAAGGCTGCCGCCCAGTCCCGCTGCACACTTCGCCCTGCGAAGACTGAGACGCGTCTTCCGCTGCTTTCCGACTATGAGCCGGATGGGCGGTTGATCGCCATCGGCTCTTCCACGGGCGGGGTTGAGGCGCTGATCGAGATTCTCTCAAAATTTCCAGCCAATTGCCCGCCGGTGATCATCAGCCAGCATATGCCGCCGGCCTTCACCAAAAGCTTCGCGGCGCGGCTCGACAAATTATGCCGGCCCATCGTGCAGGAGGCCGTAAACGGGCAACGGCTGGAGACGGGGCATGTCTATCTCGCACCAGGTGATCATCATCTGGTGCTTGCGGGCAGGGTTGTCCCAGAAATCAGGCTCAGCCAGGCCGAGAAGGTCAATGGCCATAGGCCGTCGGTTGATGTGATGTTCAAATCCGTGCAGAGCCGCGTCGGCGCGAAGGCGGTTGGTGTGATTCTGACGGGGCTTGGCTGTGACGGGGCGGAAGGGCTGCTTGCCTTGCGCCAGGCGGGGGCTGAAACCATCGGGCAGGATGCGGCGAGCAGCGTCGTCTACGGCATGCCGCGCGCCGCTTTCGAGCTGGGGGCGGTGGAACGGCAATTGCCTCTGGAAAAGATTGCAGCACAGCTTCTCGCTATAACCTCTACACGGCGAAAGGTGCCCGCGGCATGAGTAGTTCCGTTCTGCTGCGGCAGTCTACCGGTGAGCGGCGGATCAACATCGTGCAGGGTCACCATTATGTGGATGATGATCCGGCAACAATTCTCACCACGATTCTTGGGTCCTGCATCGCAGCTTGCATCTGGGACCCAGCGGCAGGTGTCGGGGGCATGAATCATTTCCTTCTGCCCGGTGAGGGCGGTGCCAATGGCCAAGTTCCAAAGGGAGAGGTGCAAAGATACGGCGTGCATCTCATGGAATTGCTGATCAACGATTTGCTCCGCCTGGGTGCACAGAAATCCCGTTTGAAGGCGAAGCTTTTCGGCGGCGCCTGCATGATCAAGGGGCTGACGGATATTGGCGCGCTGAACGCTGCCTTCGCGGAAAAATTCCTGATGGATGAGGGGATTGACCTGCTCGGCGGTAGTCTGCGTGGCGAACATGGCAGGCGGATCCAGTTCTGGCCCGTTGGCGGGCGTGCGCGCCAGGCACTATTGACGAAGGAGACGGCCTCCATCCTGCGCGATGAATCCACGCAGCCACCAGCCTCGTTGTCCGGCGCAGGTTCGGTCGAGCTGTTCTGATCCCATGCGATTGCGCCGGGGCTTTTTTGCCGGCTCATTATGAATGATTTGCCCGGGGACGGGAGAGATAGAAGGAGGATGGCGGCTTGACTGACTTACAAGCGGGTGCCGAGGAAGACCAGACTTCGCTGCGCTGCATTCTTTCTGCCATTGGCGAGGAGTTCCGGGAACTTGGCCGCTTTACGGATCGTTTCCAGCTCAGCCTCAGCCCCGCTGTCGGGCGTTTGGCGCTGGACGGGGCTTGCCACCGTGACGTTCAGTCGCTGGATCTATTATCCCAGCGTCTGGCGGCATTGTCGGATTATATTCTGGAGATCAGTCAGCTTTTGCCTGAGGAGCTGAGCGTGGATTCGCGCCGCGCCCTGGCCTCCATCACGCTTTCCGAGCTGCAATACCGGCTGAAGGGTGCGCCGGTGCCGGCAGAGGAAGGGCACCGCTCAGGAGAGCTGGAATTATTCTAACCGCCTATCTGGCTACGAAATCTTAAAACCTCTGGCCTTAAGTGATCAGCGCCGGGCGCGTGCCGCCGAGCGCTATGTGGAAGGGAGATTGATGCATTATGCCCCATCATGCTGAGCATAAAGGCAATGAGCACCGCGCGGAGTTTCTGTCGGTGCGGCTGGGCACGCAGGAATTCGCGATGGATATCAAGTCCATCCGGGAAATCCGCGGCTGGATCGCCTCGACGCATTTGCCTTATGCTCCCTCCTTCATCAAGGGCATGATCAATCTGCGCGGCAGCGTGCTGGTGGTGATCGATCTCGCTCGCCGCCTTGGGCTGACGGCTTCCGAGCCTGATGCCGCCTCCGTCGTAGTCGTGGTCGAATGCGGAGAGCGGACGGTGGGGCTGCTGGTCGATGCGGTATGCGACATCATCACCGTCACGGACGATATGCGCCAGAACACGCCAGAAACCGGCAGCGACGTGCCGAAATCTTTCATCGGGGGGCTGGTGATGATGGATAGCCGGATCATCAGCATACTCTCCATCCCCGTCCTCATCCCTGAGGAAAACATCCAGAAGATGGCAGAGATGGCCTTGGCTTGAGTACCGCCCAAACGGGAGCAACAAAAAAGGCGGCCATTTGGCCGCCTTTTTTGCGAGCGCAAGATGCCTTTAATCGGCGGCCAGCGCCATTTGCTTACGGGCCAGGGACTGGCTCACATAGAATTTCCACCGCCTCGGACACCTTATCCGCATGGTTGGCGAAGACATGGTCCGCACCCTCGAATACCCGGTAATCGATGGCGACGCCCTTCTGCTGGTTCAGCTTGTCGACCAGCTTGCGCACGGAATTCTCCGGCACCAACTCGTCCGCATCGCCATGGATGATCAGCCCGCCAGTGGGGCAGGGGGCCAGGAAGCCGAAATCATAGCCAGCGGCGGGCAGCGCCACGGAGACCCAGCCGGAAACTTCCGGCCGGCGCATCAGCAGCTGCATGCCCACGAAGGCGCCAAAGGAGTAGCCGGCGATCCACAAGCCGCCATGGCCAGGGTTCAGCGACTGCATCCAGTCCAGGGCGGCTGCGGCGTCGTTGATCTCGCCCATCCCGCCATCGAACTTGCTCTGGCTGCGGCCCACGCCGCGGAAATTGAACCGCATCACCGAAAAGCCCAGGCGTTGGAACACCTGGTACATGGAGTAGGTGATACGGTTATTCATCGTGCCGCCATGCAGCGGGTGAGGGTGTAGAACCAGGGCAAGCGGCGCGCCTCGCTCTTTGGCATGGTGGTAACGGCCCTCAAGGCGGCCCTCGGGGCCGGCAAACATCACTTCAGGCATACTCAAACTCGTCTTTCATACCTTTATCGGCAACCTCAACCTCAACTAGGGAAGACCTAGTCTTGATGAAGGAAGACACGTCTTGTGGACAGGATTTACTACAAGAAGCTCATTAGGTAAAAAATAACTCTCTCCGTCATATCCGAAAAAGTTGACCCTGCAGGTCCGGATACCTAAATGCTCCTTCAAGACTGTGACTGACATTGCGGATAGCTTTAAAACCGAAAGTCTCTTTAGGTCTGTCAATATAACCTGCTTCTGGGCTGTTTATCCACGGAAATTCGCATGCCCCTCATGTTTTTGCGCGAGACAGTAAGAGCCTATCGTGAACGGGACCCCGCCGCACGGTCGAATCTTGAGGTTTTTCTATGCTATCCGGGGTTGCACGCCGTCACCATTCATCGCTTGGCGCGCTTCTTCTGGCAGGCGGGCTTCGTCACGCTGGGCCGGTTGGTCTCCCATTTCGGGCGGTTTCTCACCGGAATCGAGATTCATCCGGGCGCCAAGCTTGGCCGCCGCTTCGTCATCGACCATGGCATGGGAGTGGTGATCGGTGAGACCGCCGAGATCGGCGACGATGTCTATATTTATCATCAGGTCACACTGGGTGGCACCAGCACGGCCCAGGGCAAGCGCCACCCCACCATCGGTAACAATGTCATCATCGGTGCCGGGGCCAAGGTGCTGGGTGCCATCAATGTGGGCGATGGCGCACGGATCGGCGCCAACGCGGTGGTGGTGGCGGAGGTTCCGGCAGGCACCACCGTTGTCGGTATTCCCGCCCGGCCCGTTGAGCGCGGCACCCGCAAGCCGCGCTTCGACGCCTATGGCACGCCCTGCGATCCCTGCCTGGACCCGCTTTTCCACGAGATTGAGCTGCTGCGCGGCGAACTGACGGAGCTGGAAAACCGGATGCAGGCACGCAGCCCTGATCGCGTGGTGCCATAACAGGCCAATATGATCTATCTGGACGCCAATGCCACCGAGCCCCTGCGCCCTGAGGCGCGGGATGCCGCGCTTGCCGCAATGGAGCAGGGCGGCAACCCGTCCTCCGTGCATCTGGCCGGGCGTGCGGCGCGCAAAATCCTGGAATCGGCGCGCGAGCGCGTGGCCGAGTTCACCTCATGCAAGCCCGGCGGATGTAATTTTCTGCGCCGGGGCGACGGAGGCGGATGCCTTGGCCGTGCATGCGCTGGGCGCTGGCCGGCCAGTGCTTATCGGCGCCACGGAGCATGATGCGATCCGCGCGGCGGCCCCCGATTCCATTACCGTTCCTGTTCTGCCCGACGGCCAGGCGGACCTGAAAGCTTTGGAAACCCTGCTGCTGGCCCATCCCGGTGCCCTGGTCTGCCTGATGGCCGCGAATAACGAGACCGGCGTGCTGCATGACATTGAAAAAGCTGGAAAACTCTGCGCTGAAGCCGGGGCGCTTCTGCATGTGGATGCGGTGCAGGCCATCGGCCGCGCTAACCAGGACTGGCTGGGGCTGGGCGCTTCCAGCTTCGCGCTCTCCGGCCATAAATTCGGCGCGCCGGTGGGGGCAGGGGCGCTGGTGACGCGGCCCGGCCTGGCGATCAAAGCGCTGATCAAAGGCGGCGGGCAGGAGCTGGGGCGGCGCGGCGGCACACCAGCCTTGCCGGCCATCGCCGGATTGGCGGCGGCTTTAGGTGCGCCATACCAAGCCGAACAGATCGCCGCCTGGCGCGATGAGATCGAGGCGTTCTGCGTTTCCCAAGGCGCCGTTGCCGCCGGGGCTGGCGCACCGCGTCTGCCCAACACCACCTGCCTCGCTCTTCCCGGTGTGCGGGCGGAAACCCAGCTCATCGCACTGGATATGGCGGGCATTTGTGTGTCTTCAGGTTCGGCCTGTTCCTCCGGCAAGGTCGCCTCCAGCCATGTTCTGCTGGCCATGGGGTTGGGTGACCTGGCGGGTCAGGCCATCCGCGTCTCCCTGCCCTGGAATGCGGAAGCGGATATGGTACGGAAATTCCAGGCTGCCTATGCTGCCATGGCCGCTCGCGCCTTGCGGAGCGCGGTCCAATCGGCTTAACCACGGCCGGTGAATTCAAGGATCATTCATGCCTAAAATGACTTTCGTTGAACGCGACGGAACCAGGCGCGAGGTCGATGCCCCGGTGGGGCTCTCCGTGCTTGAGGTCGCGCATAAGCACGGCGTTGATATCGAAGGCGCCTGCGAGGGCTCGCTGGCCTGCTCGACCTGCCATGTCATTGTCGATTCGGACTGGTTCGGCAAGCTGAAAGACCCCTCCGAGGATGAGGAGGACATGCTGGACCTCGCCTTCGGGCTGGAGAAGACCTCGCGCCTTGGCTGCCAGATCGTCATTACCGAGGCCCTGGACGGGCTGGTGGTGAAGCTGCCGGCCGCCACACGGAACGCCGGCAAGTAACATGAAAATCGTGGTCGCCATGTCCGGTGGTGTCGACAGCTCGGTGGTGGCCGGGCTGATGGCGCGCGAGGGGCACGAGGTGATCGGCGTCACGCTGCAGCTCTACGACCATGGGGCGGCGGTGGGGCGCAAGGGCGCGTGCTGCGCCGGGCAGGACATCCATGACGCCAAGCGCGTCGCGGACAGGCTCGGCATCGCCCATTACGTGATCGATAGCGAAACACGCTTCAAGCAGAGCGTCATCTCCGCCTTCGCCGATGCTTATGCCGAAGGCCAGACCCCGGTGCCCTGCATTGCCTGCAATCAGCATCTGAAATTCGGTGATCTGCTGGAGATGGCGCGCGACCTCGGCGCCGATGCACTGGCCACCGGCCATTATGTCCGCCGCATCGAAGGCCCGAACGGAGCAGAGCTGCACAAGGCCGTGGATGAAAGCCGCGACCAGAGCTGGTTCCTCTTCGCCACAACGCAGGAGCAGCTGGATTATTGCCGCTTTCCGCTGGGCGGCTACGCTTCCAAAGCGGAGGTGCGGGCCGTGGCTGCGGAAATGGGCCTTGCTGTGGCTGAAAAGCCGGACAGCCAGGATATCTGCTTCGTCCCCTCCGGCACCTATGCCGGGATGGTGGAGAAATTCCGCCCGGATGCGCTGGAAAGCGGCGACGTGGTTTCCGAAGATGGCCTCGTACTCGGTACCCATCAGGGCATAGCCCGCTACACCATCGGTCAGGCCAAGCGCCTGCCGGACAAAGCCGCGCATATGGTGGTGAAAGCCATCGAGCCCGGCACAAGCGCATCATTGTCGGCCCGCGCGGCACGCAGAGCCATATCGTCCGGCTGCGGGATGTGAACTGGCTTACCACCCCCGGCGAGCTGCGCGCCGGTGTAAAGCTACGCGCGCGGGATGGCTTGCACCCGGCGCAAATTCGCCCGGACGGCCAGGGGGCCGTGTTGGAGCTGGACGAACCCGCCTTGGCTGCCCCCGGCCAAGCCGCCGTATTCTATGAGGGACCCGGATTCTAGGCGGCGGCTTCATCATTTAAATCGTTTGGTTTTGTTGCGTAATTAACCGCTTCCTCTACAATCTACGGTATAGTCCAGGGCGCATGCCGTGCCTGGGGCGGCGCGCAGGATCGGGATGGTGGCATGTCGGGTTCAAGCTATAATTCTTTGATCACCACGGGCGGCACGCTCAGCATCACTTCACCCTATAGTGTCAGCACGAATCTTACAGTTCGAAAATGATGGCTCTGCCAGTGGCGTCATCATCTTTTCCCGTACCGGCATAACGGCAGGTACCGCCACCATCAACGGCACCATAACGCCTGTGGCTGATTTTGGCGGTGGTACCATCGAGAACATGCAGCCCGGTGCCTATCCCGGCATATTGGGCGACCAGGTAAGCATCCAAGCCGTGGAAACTTTGTTCGATGCGCTGGATTTTGCCGGCACCGCAGCCTCCGACAATGCTGATTTCGGCGAGCATGTCACCTTCGCGGCAGAGAGCGGCAACCATATTTTCATCATCGACGGCACGGTGCAGATGAGCACGGGTACGCCCTTCACGCTCGATGCCAATGAGCAGACGATTATCGACGAGATCGCGCTCGGCCTGTTCGGCACCGCCGCCAATCAGGGCACGCTGGATATCTCCTTTGCCGAACGCACCAACCCCAACAGCAACAACCCGTTTATCGACGCTGTTATCGTCGCGGATACGCCCATTAATCCTTGCTTCGCGGCGGGCACGCTCATCCTCACCACGCGTGGGGAAGTGCCGGTCGAAGCGCTTGCAGTGGGGGATCAGGTGATCACGCCCGATGGCCAGGAGCAGGAGGTCATCTGGGTGGGCAGGCGGGAAATCGATCTGGCCTCTGCCTTAAGGCCGGAGGCGGTGCGTCCCATCATCATCGAGCCTGGGGCGCTGGCCGATGGCGTGCCCTCACGCCGCCTGCGCGTTTCGCCGGACCATGCGCTCTATCTCGATGGCGTGCTGGTCCCGGCCAAGGCGTTGGTGAACTGGAACAGCATCAGGCAAGATCATCAGCTGTCCCGCGTGACCTATTACCATGTCGAATTGCCCCGGCACGGCGCCCTGTTCGCGGAGGGTACGGCGGTGGAATCCTTTCTCGATACCGGTCATCGCGGCATTTTCGACAATGCGCCTGACCGCGTCATCGCTCTGCCGGAGGCGATGCAGGTCAGGCGCGAGGCTGAGAGCTTCGCTCCACTTTGCACTGGCGGTGCAACTTTGGAGGTAATTCGCGCCCGCATCGCCAGCCGCCAAGCTGGCTTGCGCCTAGCGGGCAGGTAACGCACTGCCCCAGGCAGCGTCGGTCAGCCCCTCATTTGCCAACTCCACATGCCGCGCGCTGGTCTCATGATGGCTGATGGCGATGATCGTGGTTCCCGGCAGGCGCGCGCGCAGCGTGGCGCGGATCTCTTCCGCCAATGGCTTGTCCAGGGCTGAGGTCGCCTCATCCAGAAACAGCCAGTCCGGCTTGGCGACCAAGGCGCGCGCCAGCGCCAAACGTTGCTGTTCACCGCCAGAGAGGGCCAAGCCCCAATTGGCCGCCTCGTCCAAACGGGGGATCAGATGGCCTAATCCCATGGCGGCCAGGGCCTCGGCGGCGTCTTCATTTTGTATGCTGTCCTCGCCAGCCGGGTAAGCCAAATTGCGCTTCAGTGTGCCAAGCGGAAAATAAGGCTTCTGCGGCAGGAAGAGTAGATTTCCGGTGGGGCGCGTAATCTCGCCGCTGCCATACGGCCAGATTCCTGCGATGGCTCGGAACAGAGTGGATTTGCCGGCACCCGACGGGCCGGAGATGGTGATCAACTCGCCGGGCTTCAGCGTCAGCGAGGCATGGTCCAGCAGCTTGCGCCCGTCCGGCAGCGTCAGCGTCAGGTTTTTCAACGTCAGCTCACGACTGCCATCATTGATGAGCGGGCCGCCCGCCGCCATGGCGCGGGCCGTCTCCATCGCTTCTCGGAAGCCATAGAGACGCGAAACGGTCGCGCGCCAGGAGACCAGGCCGGTATAGGAGGTGACAAACCAGGAGAGTGCTCCCTGAACCTGCCCGAATACCATGGGAATCTGGCTCAACCCGCCCAGCCCGATTTGCTTGGCAAAATAGCGCGGCAGGATCACCACCAGCGGGAAGATATTGGCGATCTGGTTGAAGCCGATGGTGAAGAAATTCAGCGCCTTGGTCCGGCGCATGATGGCCCAGAAATTATCCCGCACCAGCTGGAAGCTGGAACGCAGTTCGGAACCCTCTTCACCCTCGCCGTGGGAGAGGGCGATCCCCTCCGGATTTTCGCGTACGCGCACCAGCCGGAAGCGGAAATTCGCCTCGAGCTTTTGTTGGTTGAAGGAGAGCGGCACCAGCTTGCGGCCGATGAGATGGGTCAGGCCTGTGCCGACCAGCGAATACAGCACCGCAACCCACAGCATATAGCCATGGATGGTGACACCAAAGAGCGTGATGGAGCCGGAAATGCTGTAGAGCACGAACACGAAGCTGAACAACGTGACCACGTTGGTGATAAAATCCGTGCCGAGCGACAAGGTATTGGTGGTGAAATTATTCAAATCTTCGGAGATACGCTGGTCCGGGTTATCCACCACGGCGCTGGGGGCCTGGCTGAGGCTGATATTGTAATAGGCCCGGTCCTGGAGCCAGTTTTTCACATAATGGGTGGTCAGCCATTGCCGCCATTTTATCTGCAGCATCTGGTTCAGATAGAAGGCATAGACCGCGATCAGCACATAGATGATGACGAGCTCCGCGAAGCCCGGCATCGGCCCCTTACCCTTTATATGCACGAGCGGCATGTAAAGCAGGGTCAACACGGTCTTCGCGTCATAGACCTGAATGGCGTTGAAGAAATCTGCGTTCCAATAGGTCAGCACCACGTTCAGCCCGACCAGCAACAGATTCAGCCCGATCACCGCCGCCAGCAGCCCCCAGGCGATCCATTTCTCTTCCGACTTGAAATAAGGCTTCGCCAAACTCCAGCCTTCGGCGAAGCCGGTGAAGAAGTTCGTCATCACGTGGCGCAAGGTTCAGCCCTCCTGGCGTTTTAGGCGCAGGCGGATGACACCGTGCAGCACCTCCGGGTCTACCGGCTTGCCTTTGCGCAGAATCTCGATCTGCCCGGCCCGGGCTAAGCGCTGTGCGGCCAGCTTCACCGGCGCCAGGGAGCGGCGCCAGCTCTCATCCGGCGGATTTCCGGCCAGGGCCCTCGCCGCTTCGGTGGGGCAGATGGATTTGTGCTCACCGCGCGCGGCGAGCGTGTCGAGAATGGCCTGTTCGGCGGGATTGGCGGTCATGAACCAAGACTTATGCCTGATCCGCAACGCCCTTCAAACCCGGATCAGGTTTCAATTTGCAAAGATGGATTGCCTTTTTTCTCAATTCGCCTGGAACATCTGTGCCAGTTCGGCGCCTGGAACGGCGGCGCCAAAAAATGCCCCCTGTCCTTCATCGGCACGTACCCGGCTTAGCAGCTCATATTGCGCTGTGGTCTCCACCCCATCCGCCAGCACGGCGCACCCAAGGGCGTGCCCCGCCTCCACGGCGGCATGGACGATGGCGGTGACCGCCGTGTCGTCGTACAGATTTTGCGCCAGCGACTTATCCAGCCGCAAGGTCGAGAAAGGCAGGCGCTTCAGCGGCGCAAGTGAGACATAGCCCGTGCCGAAATGATTAAGCGCCAGATGCACCCCCAGCCCTTGCACTGCTTTCAAGGCGAAGATCGTATCCTCGTTATCATCCAGCAGCATCGCTTCGGTGATCAGCAATTCCAGCCGCTCCGGGCCGATGCCTGAACTGGTCAGCGCCTCCAGCAGATGCCGGACCAAATTGCCACTTTGCAGGTGCCGCAGTGACAATGCCAGCGAGATGGTGAAATGCGATGGAAGGCGTGTGATCTCTTTACAGGCGGCGCGCAGCATCCAGCCGCCAACATCGATAATGACATCCGACTGCTCGGCCAGCGGCAGGAAATGCCCCGCTGGAATCAAGCCGCGCCTGGAATGGTTAAGCCGTAGCATGGCTTCAGCCCCACGGGCCAGCCCGGTGCGCAGTGACACGATGGGCTGGAAATGCAAGGCAAGATCGTCCGCCGCCAGCGCTTGACGCAACTTCTGGACGATACGGCGGCGTTCAGTGCTTCTGTGCCTGGCATTATGCTGCCTAAGTTCCCGCTCGGTCCGGACAACCATGTCGGGCTGCTGAGCACACGGGGCCTCAACGGACAGTTTTATCTCTGGCATGGCATGGCTGGAATGGCATGCGGGGAACTTTGCGGCGTGAATCTTAATATCCGCACAACATGAGTTTTGTATTTTTAGGCAAACTTTTGCCCTTGGTGTCGATAGAGAACAAACTAAAAAAGGTTAAAATAAGAGACGGCTCAATCGAGCGCCTCTACGCGCTGCAACCTAAAGGCATAAGTGCTGCGCGCAGCCCTGCAAAAGCACTCTCGGTGCCGTAATGGCGTGTCACATAGGTCAGCGCGGCCTCGGGCAGCTGCGGGGCCGCCACTTGTTGCAGAATGGCCGATGCGAACATGCCCGCACTTCCGGCGACGATGAAGGGCGACTCCGGATCGGCGTTGAAACCCTGCAGGCTGGGCGGGGTGGCGATGGTGCACAGACCGTGCCGCGCATAATCCAGCAGCTTGATTTTGAGGCCAGACCCAGCACGCAGGGGCGAGATGGCAAGCGCTGCCCGGTGCAGCAGGGGGGCCAGTTCGGGTACTCGCCCATGCACATTCACGTCCGGCGGCACGCGGCGCAGGGCGGGGCCGCAATCGCCGATCAGGTCGAGCGTCACTCCATGGCCGCGCAGGTCCGGCCAGATTTCCGCGAAGAACCAGCGCAGCCCGTCCAGGTTCGGCAGCGAATCGCTGCCGACGAACACCAGCCGTCCAGCCACGCGCTTCACATCTGGCGCGGGCGGACAGGGCAGGGCAGGCATCGGCGCGGTAAAGATGCTTGAGCCCGGACACATATCGCGTAGCAGGGCGGCCTCTTCAGGCTGGATGGCGGCGATGTGCCGGGCACGGGCCAGCAGTTCAGTCTCGCGGCTTCGCGTCAGTCCATCCGGGCTTACCTCGTAGCCCGCTGCCCTTAACGCCTCGGCGCGGCGGTGGAAAACATCATGGGCGATCAGAATGGCATTCATCCCCACCAACTCCGGCTCGGCCAGAAGTGGGGCACGGAAGATCGTGTCGATCAGCACCGCTTGTGGCTTCAGCCTGGCGATGGCTGACGCGCACCAGCGCAGATCGGCCGGATTTGGAAAGTTGCCGAGTACCGCATCCGCCTGGTGCTTGGCCTGACGCAACCGGCGGGCAAAGGGGGCAGGCAGGCGGCGCAGTAAAGCGCGGACAATGATTCTGCCGGCGGCACGCGGGGTTGCGGCGGCGGCATAGGCGCCGATACGCCGCACGTGCAGCCCCGACACGTGCGTCAGCTCATAACGCTCAAGGGGCGACGTCAGTCGCATGCCAGTGAGCAGGATGGTAACATCATGCCCCTCGGCGTCTAGCCAGGAGAGAATTGCGTGATTGAGAGCCAGATGCCCTGCGGCACCTGGCTTGGGCAGTTCGTCTGTGACGAAGACAATCACCCGCCCAGGATACGGTCAGGCCGCGTTCTGAGTGACGCCTTTTTCAGTGAGCAGGGTGTTCAGCTCGCCGCTCTGATACATCTCAGTGATGATGTCGCACCCGCCAACAAACTCGCCCTTCACGTAGAGCTGCGGAATGGTTGGCCAGTTGGAGAATTGTTTGATCCCATCGCGGATCTCCGGGTCCTCCAGCACGTTCACGGAGGAGAAGGGCACACCGGCATGCTTCAGAATCTGCACCACGCGAGCGGAAAAGCCGCATTGCGGAAAGAGAGGTGTACCTTTCATGAATAACATGACGGGCGCGCCGTCGATATGCTTCTGAATTTCAGCGAAAACGGGATTTTCCATACGGTATCAGTCCTTAATCCGGCGCGGAGGTTTGCAGCGCCAAGGCGTGAAGCGCGCCGCCCATGCGGCCTTGAAGAGCGGCGTAGACCATCTGGTGCTGGCGCACCCTGGGTACGCCCCGGAACGCTTCCGAAACTACGGTCGCGGCGTAATGGTCGTTGTCACCGGCAAGATCCTCGATATTGATCTTGGCGTCGGGGAAGGCGGCCTTGATTAAGGCCTCGATCTCACCCGCTGGCATGGCCATATTTTGAAATCCTCTTCAGGCGAACCAACGGGGGAAAAATCCCTCGTGGGCATCGCGCAATTGAGTGCAGAGGTATGGCAAGGCCATCCGGCAGAGTCAATTTTTTCTCGTCAGAGGAACGGCCGATATGCTGAGCGGGAATACCGGCAGCGGCTGCTGCCGCAAGCAATGGGGCGGCATCCTGCACCGCCAGCACATAGCGGCCCTGGTCTTCGCCGAACCAATATTCCGCGCCGCCCGCACCGGTGAGTTCCGCGCCGCATTCCCCGGCCAGCGCCATTTCCGTCACCGCCACCATGAGCCCGCCATCGGACACGTCATGGCAGGCGGCAACGCCCCCATCTAGAATCCGCTCCCGGACGAAATCGCCATTCCGGCGCTCGGCGGCGAGATCAACCGGCGGCGGTGCGCCTTCCTCACGACCTAGTATCTCACGCAGATAGAGCGAGCTTCCCAGCTCCCCCTTGGTCTCGCCGACCACTACCAGAGTAAGGCCAGTCTTGAGCCCATACCCCATGGCCTGGGCGGCATCCTCCAGCACGCCCACGGCGCCAATGGCCGGGGTGGGCAGGATAGGTTTGCCCTCGGTCTCATTGTAGAGTGAGACATTGCCGGAGACGACAGGGAAATCCAGCGCCGTGCAGGCCGCCGCCATGCCTTTGATGGCGGAGGCGAACTGGCCCATGATCTCCGGTTTTTCCGGGTTGCCGAAATTCATGTTGTCTGTCACCGCCAGCGGCTTCGCACCCGTGGCGGTGATGTTGCGCCAAGCCTCGGCCACGGCCTGGGCGCCGCCCAGCTCCGGGTCCGCCAGGCAATAGCGCGGTGTCACGTCGGTGGTGATGGCCAGCGCGCGCTTGGAGCCTTCCAACCGCACAATGGCGGCGTCCGCCTGGGCAGGGCGCTTCACCGTCTGCCCGCCGACAGTTGAATCGTACTGGTCGAAAATCCAGCGACGTGAGCAGAGGTCCGGCGAGGCGATCAGCTTCAGCAGCGCCTGGTCAAGCGGCGCGTGGCTGGCAATCGGCTCCAGCTTGGCAGGCTTCGGTGTTTCCACGATCGGCCGGCGATAGAGCGGCGCGGCCTCGGCCAGCGGGTCCAGCGGAATATCCGCCTCCACCACGCCTTTGTGCTTCACTACGATCCGCCCGGTATCGGTGATATGGCCGATGATGGCGTAATCCAGGTCCCATTTCTCGATGATGGCGCGGGCCATCTCGGCGCGCTCGGGCTTCAGCACCAGCAGCATGCGCTCCTGGCTTTCGGAGAGCATCATCTCATAGGCGCTCATGCCGGTTTCGCGCTGCGGCACATCGTCCAGGTTCAGCTCGATGCCGACCCCGCCCTTGCCGGCCATCTCGACGGACGAGGAGGTGAGCCCCGCCGCGCCCATATCCTGGATGGCGACGATGGCATCCGTCTGCATCAGCTCCAGGCAGGCCTCGATCAGCAGTTTTTCCGTGAACGGATCGCCCACCTGCACGGTCGGGCGCTTCTCTTCACTGGAAGCATCGAACTCGGTGGAGGCCATGGTTGCGCCATGGATGCCGTCCCGCCCGGTCTTGGAGCCGACATAGACCACCGGATTGCCGATACCAGCGGCGGCGGAAAGGAAGATCTTGTCCTTGGCCGCGATGCCGACGGTCATCGCATTGACCAGCGGGTTGCCGTTATAGGCAGGATGAAAATTCACCTCGCCGCCCACGGTCGGCACGCCCACGCAATTGCCATAGCCGCCAATGCCGCGCACCACGCCATCCACCACCCGCTTAGTCACGGGCAGGGAAGGGTCGCCAAAGCGCAGCGCGTTGAGATTGGCGATCGGCCGTGCGCCCATGGTGAACACGTCGCGCAAAATGCCGCCCACGCCGGTTGCCGCGCCCTGATAGGGCTCGATGAAGCTCGGATGGTTGTGCGATTCCATCTTGAAGATCGCCGCCAGTCCGTCGCCGATATCGATCACCCCGGCATTCTCGCCTGGGCCATGGATCACCCAGGGCGCCTTGGTCGGCAGTTCTTTCAGCCAGACGCGCGAGGATTTGTAGGAGCAATGCTCCGACCACATGACCGAGAAAATGCCAAGCTCCGTCAGGCTTGGCGTGCGGCCCATGATCTCCAGGACTTTGCCCCATTCCTCGGCATTCAGGCCGAAGGATTTGGCGAGGGATTCGTTCACGTCAGTCATGCAGCCGCCAGGGAGTCGAAGAGGGGTTTGCCGTCTATGCCGCCCATCAGCGGATCGACGAGATTTTCCGGGTGCGGCATCAGCCCCAGCACCCGCAGATTGGGGGAAAAAATGCCCGCGATGCTGCGCGCCGAGCCATTGCGATTCAGGTCGCTATAACGGAAGGCCACCAGCCCTTCGCCTTCCAGCCGGTCGAGTGTTGCGTCGTCGGCCGTGTAATTGCCATCGCCATGGGCCATCGGGGCGCGGAACTCCGCGCCTTTTTCCCATTTGCTGGTGAACACGGTGTCGTTGCGTTCAACCTTCAGCATCGTGTCCATGGAGAGGAAACGTAGCCCCGCATTGCGCAACAGCGCACCGGGCAGCAGCCCGGCCTCGGTGAGGATCTGGAAGCCGTTGCACACACCCAGTACATAGCCGCCGCGCTCGGCGTGCTGCTTCACGGCCTGCATGATCGGGCTTTCCGCCGCCATGGCGCCGCAGCGCAGATAGTCGCCGAAGGAGAAACCGCCGGGCAGGATCACAAGATCGGTGCCTGCGGGCAGCTCCGTCTCCTTGTGCCAGACCACGGCCGCTTCCTGGCCAAAACTCTGGCGGACGGCCAGGATCATGTCGCGTTCCCGGTTGATGCCGGGGAAGAGAAGAATGGCGGCTTTCATGTCAGGCCGCGATCTCGACCTTGAAGCTTTCGATCACCGTGTTGGCCAGCAGCTTGCGCGCCATCTCCTCGGCCTCCGCTTTGGCCTTCGCCGCGTCAGTCTCGGCCAGTTCCAGCTCAATGATCTTGCCCATGCGCACCTCGCCCACCTGGGCGAACCCCAGATTATTCAGGGCATGGCCAATGGCCTTGCCCTGAGGGTCGAGCACGCCGTTCTTCAGCATGATGGTGACGATGGCCTTCATAAATCACAAAACCTCTTTATAGATAAACCCAGACTCATAAACGATGCTTGTTATTGCATCGTCTCCGGGCCCTTCATGTCGCGGGACCCGGCTTCCGGTAGAATGCCCAGCCGCCGCGCCACTTCCTGATAGGCTTCCTCGATCTTGCCGAGATCGCGGCGGAAGCGGTCCTTGTCCATCTTCTCGTTGGTCTTGGAATCCCAGAGGCGGCAATTATCCGGGCTGATCTCGTCGGCCAGGACGACGCGCATTTCCTCATTCTCATAAAGCCGGCCGAATTCCAGCTTGAAATCGACCAGCGTGATGCCGACTCCGAGAAACAGACCGGTCAGGAAGTCGTTGATGCGCAGCGTGAGGTGCACGATGTCATCCATGTCCGGCGGGTTGGCCCAGCCGAAGGCGGTGATGTGCTCCTCGGCCACCATCGGGTCGCCGAGCTGGTCGTTCTTGTAATAATATTCGACGATGGAGCGCGGCAGGCGTGTGCCCTCGGGGATGCCAAGGCGCTGCGCCAGGCTGCCCGCCGCAATGTTGCGCACCACCACCTCGATGGGGATGATCTCAACTTCCTTAATAAGTTGCTCGCGCATATTGAGGCGGCGGATGAAGTGGGTGGGGACGTTGATCTCCGCCAGCTTCGTCATCAGGAATTCGCTGATCCGGTTGTTCAGAACGCCTTTGCCGGTGATCGTGCCCTTCTTCTGGGCGTTGAACGCGGTGGCGTCGTCCTTGAAATACTGCACGAGCGTGCCCGGCTCGGGGCCCTCGAACAGGATTTTTGCTTTGCCTTCATAGAGCTGGCGGCGGCGGGCCATTGGATCAGAACCTTCGAAATTAACGGAGCCGGTCTATACCAAGTGAGCCTGCGGAATACCATGGGGGGCGCCGCATGGGGGCCAAGCCTAGGCCGGGCGTGCGCAATGGGGTGGGGCAGGCTATCTGTCTCTGTAATGAAAAACGTCCAGACCTTCCCAGATCACCCGGGCCGCCTTCAGCGGCCTGCTCGCCATGTTCGTGAGCATCGGCGTGGCGCGGTTCGGCTTCGCGCCCCTGGTGCCCGCTTTGGCCAAGGCCCATTGGTACAGTGCTGCCGGGGCGTTCTGGCTCGGCACGGCAAATCTTGCCGGATATTTCTTCGGCGCCGCTGCGGCCCGGGTCTGGCGCCGCCCGTTTCAGGCCAAACCAGCCGTGCTGCTGTTTATGGGGCTGACCTGTGCCGCCACGTTGGGTTCGGCGCTCAATTGGGGGTGGGCTTGGTTTGGTTTCTGGCGGCTGACGTCCGGCGTGACGGGTGGAATTCTGATGGTGCTGATGGCCGCCGCCGTGGTGGGGCGCGCCCCGCCTGCCGCGCGTGGGCGGGTTTCCGGCATTACTTTCGCGGGCATGGGGGCGGGTACGGCCTTCAGCGCCATTCTGGTGCCCGCCTTGCTGGCGCAAGGGCTGGTGTTCACCTGGCTTGCGCTTGGCGTGGTCTGCGTTCTGGCGACGCTGGCCGTGGCGGTGATGATGCCTCCCGTGCGCATCGAGCCGCCGCCCCGCCATGCGGCCAGCGGTCTGCCGCCGCGCTTGGTACTGCTGTTGATCGCCGCCTACGCGCTATCGGCTTTGGGCTTTGTGCCGCATATGCTGTTTCTCTCCAGCTTCGCGGCGCTTGGGCTGCAGCGCGGCGTCGCGGCGGGTGCGGAAATCGCTGCGTGGCTTGGGCTGGCGGCGATGCTGGGGCCGCCGCTGCTGGGGCGAGTGGCGGACAGGTTCGGCTTCTTGCCCACACTGGGGATTGGCTATGTGGTGATGGGATGCGGCGTGGCGCTTCCCTTGCTGCTGCATGCACAGATTGCGTTGATCGTCTCTGCCATTGCGGTGGGGGCGGTGGCGTTGGGTGCGGTTATGCTGGCCGCGGGGGCCATAGCCGGGATGGTGCCGGCGGCGCGGTTGCCGGGGGATTGGGGGCTGGCCACCATGGTCTATGCCGTGATGCAGGCCGTGGTTGCGGCTTTCTTTTCCAATCTTTTCCACCTTACCGGCAGCTACGCGCTGTTATTCGGTATCGGTACGGTGGCGATGGCCGTGTCCGCCCTGCTCATCCTGCTTACGGCGAGGATGGCAGGGCGGTGAGGCGTTATTTTAGGCGTTAGCCGCTTCCAGCACCGGATAGTCGGTGTAGCCGGCCGGCCCCTGGGCATAGAAGGTCTCCGGCCGGTGGTCGTTCAGCGCGGCATCGGCGGCGAACCGGGCCACGAGGTCTGGATTGGCGATGAAGGGCTTGCCCCAGGCCACGGCATCGAAGGTGCCGGCGGCGATGGCGGCCTCGGCGCTTTCCCGGGTGAATTTCTCATTGGCGATATAGACGCCGCCGAAAATCTTCTTCAGCTCGGAGCCGATGGAATCGTCGCCCTGATATTCACGCGCGCAGATGAAGGCGATGCCGCGCTCGCGTAGTTCCCGCGCCACGTAGGAGAAGGTGGCCAGCCGGTCGGAATCCCCCATGCTGTGCGTATCGGCGCGCGGGGCGAGATGCATGCCCACCAGCTCCGGCCCGAACACGGAGATGGCGGCATCCGTTACTTCCAGCATCAGCCGGGCGCGGTTCTGGATGGGCCCGCCATATTCGTCCGTGCGCTTGTTGGTGGAATCCTGCAGGAACTGGTCCAGAAGATAGCCGTTGGCGCCATGGATCTCGACGCCGTCGAACCCGGCCATCTGCGCGTTCATGGCCGCCTTGCGATAGCATTCGACGATGCCGGGAAGCTCGCTTGTCTCCAGCGCGCGCGGGGTGACGTAATCCTGCTGGGGACGAACCAGGCTGACATGGCCCTCCGCGGCGATGGCGCTGGGCGCCACGGGCAGCTCACCATTCAGATAAACAGGTGCCGAGATGCGGCCCACATGCCAGAGCTGCGCGAAGATGCGCCCGCCCGCCTTATGCACGGCCTTGGTGACGAGCTTCCAGCCCTCCACCTGCTCCTGGCTCCACAGGCCCGGTGTGTCGGGGTAGCCCACACCCATCGGGGTGACGGAGGTGGCTTCCGAGAGGATCAGCCCGGCGCTGGCGCGCATGGCGTAATATTCCGCCATCAGCTCGTTGGGCACGCGGCCTTCCGAGGCGCGGCAGCGCGTCAGAGGCGCCATGATGATACGGTTGGGCAGCGTGATGTCGCCGAGTTTCAGCGGATCGAACAGGCTAGGCATATTGCGGGTCTTTCTTGGTCAAAATTTTCACGAATAGTCCAAGGGGCAGGGCTGCCAGAGCCAGCAGCGCGGCGGTGGGCGGTACGGCGGTGAGGCCGAAGCCCTGGGCGATCACCATTCCTCCCGCCCAGGCGCCGAGCGCATTGCCGGCATTGAAGGCGGAGATGTTGAGGGTGGAGATGAGGTTCGGCAGGTCACGCCCGAGATTCACGAGATTAATCTGCAGGGCCGGGATGGCGGCGAAGGCGCCGATGGCCCACAGGCCCAGCGTAATTTCCGCCGTGACGACGTGATGGGCCGTGCTGGTAAAGACGCCCAGCACGATGGTGGAGAAGATGAACACCAGTACCAGCGTGGTTGTCACCCGCCAGTCGGCCAGGCGCCCGCCGATATAATTGCCGATGGTCAGGCCGATACCGATCAGGAACAGAGTATAGGTAACGCCGCGCGGGGAGAGATGCGTCACCTGGTTCAACAGCGGCGCCACATAGGTAAACACAGCGAAGACAGACGCTGAGAACATCACCGTGACGCTGAGCGCCACCCAGATGGGCAACCGGATGCGGCCGAATTCGCGCAGCATGTTGGGGCGCTCGGCCTTGGCTTCATGCTTTGGCAGCAGCGCGTAGAGCCCGACCAAAGCCACAATGCCAATGATGGTCACGGCCCAGAAGGTGGCGCGCCATCCGGCCTGCTGGCCAAGTGCGGTACCGAGCGGCACGCCCAGCACATTGGCGACGGTGAGCCCGGTGAACATCAGTGCCACGGCCTGGGCGCGGCGGTTGGGGGCGACCAGGGCGGAGGCCTCTACCGCGCCGATGCCGAAGAAGGCGCCATGGCAAAGGGCCGTGACCACGCGGGCCAGCATCAGGAAATCATAGTTGGGCGAGAGCGCGCAGAGCAGATTGCCGAGAATGAAGATGCCCATCAGAGACATCAGCGCCTTGCGCGGGGGCAGGTTTTGCGTGAGCACGGCCATGATGGGCCCGCCCAGGAACACGCCCAGCGCGTAGCCCGTGACCAGCCATCCGGCCTTGGGGATGCTCACGGAAAGCGACTGCGAGACCTGCGGCAGCAGACCCATGATCACGAATTCCGTGGTGCCGATGGCAAAGGCGCTCATGGCCAGCGCCAGCAGCGGGACGGGAATTTTCTGTCCGCTCATAAATTATCCTTCAAGGAGGCAAGGAATTGGGCGATGGCCGCCTCGTCGCGCTGGTAGAACACCCAGTGACCAATCTTCTTCGCGGTTACAAGGCCAGCCTGCTGCAACACGGCGAGATGGCCGGAAACGGTGGATTGCGACAGGCCGCAGGCAGATTCGATCTTGTTGGCGCAGACGCCCCACTCGTAAGGGGGCTCCTGGCCAAGAAAATAACGTTCTGGCTCGCGCAGTTCGTAGAGGATCTTGCGGCGCACCGGGTTGGCCAGGGCTTTCAGGCACTCCTCGAATTTCTGCGGGGGCTCGTCGGGGATCGTCATCGGGCGATATTTAAATCGGAAAAATCCGATTTAAAGGGGACGGCACGGTTTTTCAGAGCGGAATTTTCCCAAGTCCTCCTGGGCGGTCGAGAATATAAATGGGGAAGGCCGTGCCGCTGAGTCTGCCGCGCAGATTGGCCAGGATCTCCCGCCCGCGCTCCGGCGCCACATGAAAGCGCGCGGTGCCGGGGGCGGGGTCAAGCTGGTGCAGGTAATAGGGTTTCACCCGGGCGCGCAGCATGGCGCGGAAAAGCTCCGCCAGTGCATCCTCGGAGTCGTTCACGCCCGCCAGCAGCACGGTTTGGCCAAGAAGCGGGATGCCGAGGCGTGAAACGCGCCGCAGGGCGTCGTTCGCCGCCTCCGAGAATTCCCGCGCATGATTGGCGTGGATGGCGAGATAGAGCGGTTTCTCGATCTCCAGGGCGGAGAGCAGGGCGTCGTTGATCAGGGCCGGATCGGCGATAGGCACGCGGCTATGGATGCGCAGCAATTCGACATGCGGGATCGCTTCGAGACGACGCAGAATGGCGCCGAGGCGGCGCGGCGAAAGGATGAGCGGGTCGCCGCCGGTGAGGATCACCTCGCGAATGCCGGGGTGGACGGCGATGTAGTCATAGGCGGCGTCGAGCTGTTCGGCTGAGAGCAGCCCGCCATCTGGCCCCACCTGCTCACGCCGGAAACAAAAGCGGCAATAGACCGGGCAGGCCAGAAGCGGCTTCAGCAAAGCGCGGTCAGGATAGCGATGCACGATGCCGGGAATGGGGGAGAGCGCCTCATCGGCGATCGGGTCCACGCTCTCATGCGGGGCGGTGATCAGCTCGGCCGGGTCAGGCAGAAACTGTAGGCCGAGCGGGTCGTCTGGGGTTTCGATGCGTTCCGCGAGGACAGGGGGGACGGCGATGGCGTAGCGCCCCGCCACGGCTTGTGCGCCGGGAAGCTTTTCGGGCGGCAGCAGTCCGGCATCCATCAGCTCCTGCGGCGTACGCAAAGTGCGGCGTTTGGGCGTGGAAATTCCGTCGGGCATCGGGAGCGTGTAGACGTGCCGGCATGAGCTCTCAACCCTGGCAGACATTGCCTGACCGCATGGCGCTTCTGCGCCGGCGCAATTTGCTGGCCGCAGGCGTGCGCGCCTTCTTCAGCGCGCGCGGCTATACGGAGGTGGAAACCCCCTATGCCGTGCACGCGCCGGGGGAGGAGGTGCACCTACGTGCCCGCCCGGCGGGGGACAAATGGCTGAACACGTCGCCTGAGTTTGCCATGAAGAAACTTGCTGGCGGGCGGCTCCGGGCCGATCTTCCAGCTGGCCCGGGTGTGGCGGGAGGAACCGTGGTCGGACACGCATGCGCCGGAGTTCACCATGCTGGAATGGTATGATCTGCATGCCGACATGGGCGCACTGATGCGGGAAACTTTTTCGCTCCTCCAATCGGTTCTGCCGCCGGAGGTGAGTTGCCGGGGGATTACCACACGCTTGGACGAGCCAGAGACTTTGACCGTGGCTGAGGCGTTTGAGCGCTACGTGGGCGCCGATGTGCTGGGCACGGCGGGGGATGCTCCGGCCCTGGCGGCGCAGGCCGGGTGCGAAATTGCGGGAAGGGGAGGATTGGGAGGATCTGTTTTTCCGGCTGATGCTGGAACGGGTGGAGCCGCATCTGGGGCGCGAGCGCGCGACCTTCCTCACCCATTGGCCCGCCGCCCAGGCCGCCCTGGCGCGCCGCGCGCCGGAGGATGCGCGGGTGGCGGAGCGGTTCGAGCTTTATGTCTGCGGCATCGAGCTGGCCAACGCCTTCGTTGAGCTGACCGATGCAGCCGAGCAGCGCGTGCGTTTCATGGAAGACCGCGCAAGGCGCCATGCGCTTTATGGAGAGGATTGGGCACTGGATGAGGATTTCCTGGCCGCCGTGGGGGAGTTGCCGTCTTGCGCTGGTATTGCGCTCGGGTTCGACCGGTTGGTGATGTTGGCCACCAGGCGCGCGGCGCATCGCCGATGTGCTGTGGTTGCCGGAGGCTTGAAATCAAAGGAGTACATGCCTGATTTATGAAATAAGCCTATAAACGGGCGGGAAAAGGAGGGGCCTGAGATGCGCGTGTTATGTGCTTTGGGCTTAGTGCTGGCTTTGGCGGGGTGCGCCACCGGCCCTGGGCTGCAATCCCGTCTGGCCGCCTATATCGGCGCGCCGGAGACGGAGCTTGTGCAGAATTTCGGCGTGCCGCTCCGGCAGATCAATGTGAACGGGGTGGATTACTTTGCCTATCAGGTGAGGTACCAGCAGGTGCAGCCTGCCGTCACTTACTGGGGCGGAGCAGGCTGGGGGCCAGGCTGGGGGCCATATGGTGGCTTTCCCTCGACGTCTCAGTATATGCAGGTATGGTCCTGCGAGGCGACTTTTGCTCTGGTGAAGGGTAGAGTGGAGAGCTTTATACTACGCGGGAATGATTGCCAGTAAAGAACTGATTTTACTTAAGAAGCGGCGCTGATCGCACGCAGCATCGCTTGCACGCCGGCGGCGGCGCCGTCTTTGTGGGCCCACACCGCGCCGCTGACGGCCAGAAATTCAGCACCAGCTTGCACGAGCGGGGCGCAATTTTCCGCGGTGATGCCGCCGATGGCCACACAGGGGATTTCCATTGTGTCGGCCCAGATTTTCAGCGTCTCGATATCCGCCATTTCGGGCGGTTCCTTGGTGGTGGTGGGGAAGAACGCGCCGAAGGCGACGTAATCCGCCCCCGCTTCGCCCGCTTCCATCGCCAGGTGACGCGAATTGTGACAGGTGACGCCAAGTGTGAGATCGCCCAGGATTTTCCGGGCCTGTTTTGCTTCTGTGTCCGTCTGGCCAACATGCGCGCCGTCGCAGCCGGATTTTACCGCGAGGTCCGGCCGGTCGTTCAGCAGGAAAGCGACATCACGGCTTTGCGACGATGGGGCGCAGGCGGTCGATGACTCGCAGCAGTTCGGCCTCGGGCACATCCTTCAGCCTCAATTGCAAGGCGGCGACGTCCCCAGCGTCCAGCGCAGAGGCGAGCTGGCGCTCGAAATCCGTGGGCAGGACGGGCGGGGTGATGAGATAGAGGCGGCAATCTGCGGTCATGGCGGAACCTTAGGCGAAAAAAGAAGCGGCCTTTTTGAAAAAGGGCCGCTTCCAAAAAAGTTTCTAACTTAGATCAGGCCTTGTTCAGATAGATGTCGATGATCTTCTGCAGCATGGCCAGGGCTTCGTCGCGCGGGCGCTGGAAGGTGTTGCGGCCAATGATGGAGCCGTTGGCACCGCCATCGCGCAGGCCGCGGATTTCCTCATAGAGGCCATCCAGGCTCTTCGAACTCGCCGCCGGAGAACACCACGATGCGCTTACCCGCGAAGCAGGAATCGACAACGTGCTTAACACGCTTGGCCATGGTCGAGCCATCGAACCCGGCATAGGATTTCTTGGCCGCTTCCAGCGAAATCACATCCGTGGGGGGCTTCACCTTGATGATATGGGCACCGAGCAGGGCAGCCATATGCGCGGCATAGGCGCAGATATCGAGGGCGGTCTCGGCGGCCTTGTCCAGGTTCGGGCCACGCGGATAGGACCAGATGACGACGGCGAGGCCAGCGGACTTCGCCTCTTCGGCCATCTCGCGGATCTCTTCCATCAGGTCGAAGGCGAACTCCGAACCCGGATAGATCGTGAAACCAATGGCCGCGCAGCCCAGGCGCAGCGCGTCGGAGACCGAGCCGGTGAGGGCCTGGTTCTTGTCAGTGGCCAGGGAGTTGGAGGAATTCACCTTCAGAATGGTCGGGATCTGCCCAGCAAATGCGGCGGCCCCCACCTCCAGCATGCCGAGCGGCGCGGCATAGGCGGAGAGCCCGGCGTCGACAGCGAGCTGGTAATGGTAATACGGATCATAGGCGGCCGGGTTCGGCGCGAAGGAACGGGCCGGGCCATGCTCGAAACCCTGGTCAACAGGCAGAATGACGAGCTTACCGGTGCCGCCCAGCTTGCCCTGCATCAAGATGCGGGCAAGATTTGTTTTGGTACCGGGATTGTCGCTCTCGTAGTGCGACAGGATTTTCTTAACCGTCTCGGTCATCGCCATATGAACCAATCCTCCGTTTGGAAACTGGCGGCCATGTAGCCCATGGCGGCGGCTCTGTCATCCGCCGAGCCAGGACATCAGCCGTCTTTCACTGCCCTTTAACCGCAAATCCAGAAAGGGCGGCGGCGCGGGAAGCAGGATGGCGCCGCTTTGCGAGGCGAGCTCGGCGATTTCATCCCAGGCCGGGCACGAGGTCAGCACCACACCAGACAAGCCGATGGCCAGAGCCTCCGCCGCGCGCCCTGGGGCGGCATCACAGTCTAGCAGGGCCGGGCCCTTATGCCCAGCCGCGGCAAGCAGCTCCTGCCACCACAAACAGCCCCAGGAGAGTGCGGCCCCAGGGGCTGAGAGCAGCGTGACGGGGCGGGCAGGGGCCAGTGCCAGCCGGGCATCTTTCAGCCCATGCACAATAACGGCGGGGGGAAGTGGAGCTTTTATACGGTTGCGGATCTGTCATGGTGAGGCTTATCCTTGACCTCGCATGGCGCGCTCGGGTTGAATAGCCTGCATGCCCGAGTCGGAATCTGAAGACGAAATCCTGGATCGTATTGAGGAAGCGCTGCGTAAGATCGCCAGCGCCACCCAGGTGGGCAAACCTTCTCCAGCGGAGGGGGATGCGCTTGATCGTGAGGCGCTGGCCGAGACGCTGGACAAGGTCATCGCCCGGCTGCGCGGGGGGCTGAACCCTCCTCACACGCCAACAACGGAGTAACGCCATGGCGCAGGTCACCATTCGCATCAATGGCTATGCCTATATAGTTGGTTGCGAGGATGGGCAGGAAGGTCATCTGGCCAAGATGGCGGCGGAGATCGAACAGCGTATCAGCAGCATTAAGGCGATCGGCGGGCAATCCGGCGAGGCGCGGCTGCTGATGCTGGCCTCTTTGCTGCTGGCTGATGAGCTTTACGACATCAAGAACAATGGCCCGGCCCCTACGGCTCAGGCACCGCAGCCCGCCGCAAAGGTGGATGGCGAGCGCCGTGCCCGGCTGCGCCGCGTGGCTGCGCGGGCGGAGGAAATCGCCGCCGACCTGCTGGATGTTTGAGTCCGCACAATAAGTTCCGACGGGAGATTGCGGGCCGGGATTTTCCCGCCTACATTCCGCTACGGAGCTGCCCGGTGCGTCAGGCAAGTCATCCCCAGGGCCGTTAAGCAACTTCCCTTGGGAGCTGGCTCTGTCCGGACCGTGGTTCGGACATCTGGTGCCCACCTGCACAAGCAGGCCTTGGGAGGATGCAAATGCCAACGGCCAGGGCGGCTCCGCTTCAAAAAACCTCGGTGACGGCGCGAACAGGTGTAAAAACAACGCGTTTGATGCCTGATTCCGCACGACTTTCTTGACCGGCCCGCTGCATCCTGGCATCGTCATCCGCTGGGGGACAGCATGACTCGTTCGGAATTGATCGCTGGATTGGCTGAGGACAACCCGCATCTGACCGTTGCGGACGTGGAGAAGATTATCTCCGCCTTGTTCGACGAGATGACCGCCGCTCTTTCACGCGGGGAGCGGGTTGAGTTGCGCGGCTTCGGCGCTTTTACCGTGAAGCGGCGTCAGGCGCGTTCCGGGCGTAATCCACGCACGGGCGAGACTGTCGATGTGGCTCAGAAATCCGTTCCTTTTTTCAAGGCTGGCAAGGAGCTGCGGGAGCGGATAAATAAGCCCGCCCCGGCCGCAGCCGCGGCGAAGAAGAACGGCGGAGCAAAGAGCTGAAAGTTTTTAAGTATATCATCGGTTTCCTGGTCATTCTGGCGCTGGTGGTTTTTGTATTGTCCAACCGTGTACCGGTGCAGGTCGGGTTCTGGCCGTTCGGAACGGTGGCTGCTTGGCTTGGGCCGGTGGTGGTCGGAGCGCTGGCTATCGGGTTTTTTGTCGGGCTGATCGCGGCGATGCCAAGGCAATTTCATTGGCGCCGTCGCGCCCGTTCAGCTGAAAAACGCGTGGCGGAGCTTGTTCCGCCGCCAGCCGCGTCTCAGTCCACCATCATCAAGTGAGTTTGCCATGACGGGTCGTTTGATCGCGGCGATTGATACGCCGGACCTTTCGCGCGCCCAGGAATTGGTGCGTGACGTTGCTCCGCATTGCGGGCTGGTAAAGCTTGGGTTGGAGTTTTTCCTTCGTCACGGACCAGCGGGGTATCGGGCGGCGGCGCAGGGCGCTGATGTGTTTCTGGACCTGAAGCTGTACGATATTCCCAATACGGTGGCGGGGGCGGTGCGCTCGCTACTGCCGCTGGGCGCGAAAATGCTCACAATCCATGCCGGTGGCGGCGCGAAAATGGTGGCGGCCGCAGCCGAGGCGGCTTCTTTGGCTGGTGAGGCGAGGCCGAAGATATTGGCGGTGACGGTGCTGACTAGCTTCGACGCGGCGGGTTTGGGTGAAACCGGCGTGGCGGGCGGCACGGCGCAGCAGGTGCTGCGGCTGGCACGGCTGGCGCTTGGGTGCGGGGGCGGACGGGCTGGTTTGCTCCGCGCATGAGATTTCCATTCTGCGCGATGCGTTCGGGGAGAAGCCGTTGCTGGTGGTGCCGGGCATCCGCCCTGCCGGGGCGGCATTGGGGGACCAGGCGCGGGTGATGACGCCAGAGCAGGCGGTGGCGGCGGGCGCTGATTATATCGTGGTTGGCCGGCCGATCACGGGGGCTGAAAGCCCCGCTGAGGCGGCGCGGGCCATCGCCGAGGCGATCGCATGAGCCTAGTCAAGATCTGCGGTATCAATAGCGGGGCGGCTTTTGATGCCGTCATGGAGGCGGGGGCTGACTATGTTGGCTTCGTGTTTTTTCCGCCCTCGCCGCGCTATGTAACGGGAGTTGAAGCCGGGCTGCTTTCCGGGCGGCATAAAGGCGGGCCGAAGCGCGTGGGGCTGTTCGTCGATCCGAGTCTCGATGAAGTCGATGATATTTTGCAGGATATCTCGCTCGATATTTTGCAGGTGCATGGCAAGCCGGAGCTGGTGGCCGCGTTGCGGGACAGATTTGGCCGGCCGGTATGGCGGCAGATCGGCGCGGAATCGGAAGCGGATTTCCCGGCGTGCGATGAAGTGTCTGACGGGTTCATTGTCGAGGCGAAGCCGCCGAAGGGAGCGACTCGGCCTGGAGGCAATGCCGTGCGGGCGGACTGGGATCTTCTGTCACGTTTCCGGCCCGCAAAACCCTGGCTTCTGGCTGGGGGATTGAACCCAGGGAATGTCGTGGAAGGGCTGCACCAGACCGGTGCGCCAGGGGCGGATGTATCCTCAGGCGTGGAAACCGCGCCGGGGAGAAAAGACCCGGCTCTGATCAAAGCGTTCGTGGCCGCCGTGCGTAGAATTTAAGAGTTTTTTGGTGCCGCTTTTTTGCAAAAAAGCGGCGAAAAACTCAGGGCACGTATTTCTTTACGTATGGTTCCAGCACCTCGGCGATGTCGGTCATGCCGTCACGGTCAGGGTGTAGTGCAGGTTCCGGCGGGGTCAGACGTGGGTCCACATAGCGGCTGGCGTCCACCTTGCCGTTCTCGATGAACAAATGGCGCAGATCGACAAAGGTCACGTTCTGGCTACCTGCATAGGCTTTCGCCAAGGCTGCGTTAGTGGTGACCGTCTGCTCGTCCACCCAGGCGCTGCGAATGGAAGGCAGCACCCCTAGCAGCAATATATGTGCTCCCGGCAGCCGCTTATGGGTGTTGGCGACGACGGATTCGATTGCAGGCACAGTCATGGCCGTGTCCCAATGCACCCGGCCGAAATTATTGGCGCCGATCAGGATAATGGCGAGGTCTGGGTGCAGCCCGGCCACCTGTCCGTTATCAAGCCGCCAGATCAGGCTGGCCGTTGTATCGCCGACAAAGCCGAAATCCAGGGCGTCGTAAGGGGCGTAATATTTGTTCCAGACTGGTTTGATGTCGTCATAGCCATGCCCGCCGTGGCGCTGCCAATAATAGGTGATGGAATTACCCAGCCAGACGATTTTTGCGTCCGGCTGGGCAGCTTTCTGCGCCAGCGTGGCGTGCCAGTGCGCGTTCCACCGGGGCAAGTCAGTGCGGCCGATCGGCGCTTCGGCGATATTGATCTTGGCCTGCGCCGCGAATGGGACGAGCAGCAAAGCCGCCAGAAATAGGCCGCGCTTCATAGCCCGGCGGCCAACAGCAGGAAGGCCCCTGCACCCGCCACGGCGCAATAGATGGCGAAGGGTTTCAATGCCCAATCCTCGTGATCCTTGAAGTAGCGCATCAGGAAGGCGGTGCTTGCGTAGGCGACGATGCCCGACGCGATGGCCGCCACCAGCGACACGCCGAGCAATGCATGCAGCTGATGCTGGTGGATGAGCTTGGGCACCTCGGCCACGCCAGCCGCGAGGATCACGGGCGTGCCCATCAGGAAGGAGAATTTCGCCGCGCCCGCATGGGAGATGCCGCGCTTCAACCCCCCGACGATGGCCGCGCCCGAGCGGGAGATACCCGGCAGGAAGGCCAGGCACTGGAACAGCCCGATGATCAGCGCATCCAGATAGGTGATGCCGCCGTGGCGCAGTTGCCGGCCGCGCAGCCGCTCGCCCAGCAGCAATAATGCCGGCGTTCACGATGAGGAACACGCAGGCGATGAGCGGGCTGCCGAAGAGATGGGCAATGTGCTTTTTCAGCACTGCGCCGATGATCACCGCCGGAATGGTCGCCACCACCAGTTTGGCGAGCAGGGCGCGGGCGGAGGCGTTTTCCGCCGTGTAGCCGAGCCCCAGCACGCCACGCGCCATCACCAGCCATTCCACATAGAAATACGCAATCAGCCCAATGGCTGTGCCCAGATGCAGCATGACCAGGAAGGGCAGGAAGCCGGGCGCGTTCTGATCGATGCCCCAATGCAGCACGGCCGGAACGATGACCGCATGGCCGAGCGAGCTGACGGGGAACAACTCCGTCGCCCCCTGAAGAATGGCGAACAGAACGGCATGCACGAAATTCATGAAATCTCCTTTGCACTATGGCGTGGCACAGAGTCCTGCCCCATGTGCTGCATTGCAGAATTCTCTTTCGCCGTTAAGTCGAGGCCCATGTCTGAAGTAATATCTGAGTCCGTTCCCTCCCGGCCGATGGTCGGGCTTCTTGCCGCGTCCTGCGGTATCGTCGTCGCCAATATTTATTATTCGCAACCTCTGGTCGGGCTGATCGGCCCAGCCTTGCATATGGGAGCAAGGGGGGAGAGCCTTATCGTCAGCCTGACGCAGCTTGGCTATGCCGCTGGGCTGATCTTTCTGGTGCCGTTGGGGGACCTGGTGGAGAATCGGCGTTTGGTGGTGGCGACCATCGTGGCTGCCATCCTGCCGCTCGTGCTTGCCGGGCTGGCCTGGAACGCGCCGATGATGCTGGTGGTCTCGGCGCTGATCGGTTTGACCTCCGTTTCGGTGCAGATGCTGATCCCGCTGGCTGCGCATCTCACGCCGGAAGCCAGGCGTGGCCGGGTGGTTGGGCTTGTCACGAGCGGATTGCTGTTCGGCATATTGTTCTCGCGCCCGGCGTCCTCGGTTATTGCCTCCTTGGGTTCGTGGCGGACTGTGTTTTTCATCTCTGCCGCGCTGATGGCGGGCATGGCGCTGCTGCTCAGCCGTACGCTGCCTTACCGCAAGCCGGCGGCGAATCATCATTATGGCGAGCTGCTGGTCTCCTTGTTCACGTTGCCGGTCCGGTTTCCGGTGCTGCGCCAGCGAGCGGCCTATCAGTCGGCCTGTTTCGCGGGATTCTCACTGTTCTGGACAGCTGCGCCACTTTATCTCGCCCATGCGTTCGGCTTCACCCAGCGCGGTATCGCTCTGTTCGCGCTGGCCGGGGCGGCGGGAGCGTTCGCGGCGCCCATGGCGGGGCATTTGGCGGATCGCGGCCATACAAAGGTGGGTACATTCGGTGCGCTGGTGGGGGTGATGGTGGCGTTTGGCATCGCCGCGATTGGTGCGGTGTTGCATTCCGTACTGGTGCTGGCATTTGCCGGAATCGTGCTGGATGCCGCGGTGCAGACCAGTCTGGTGCTGGGGCAGCGGTCCATCTACATCCTGGCGCCGGAATTGCGTTCGCGGATGAATGGCATCTTCATGGCGATCTTCTTTTTTGGCGGTGCCGCCGGCTCTGCTGTGACGGGGCTGTTGCTCACGCACACGGGCTGGAGCGGGTTGTGCGCGGCGGGTGCGCTGCTGCCGCTACTGGCGTTGGTGTATTTCCTGTCTTCCCTGCGCGGATGAGCCAAGCCGCCATCCTGCTGGTCGTGGTGGCAAGTCTGGCCTGCATGATGGCGCGGCCTTTCGGTTTGCCGGAGGCTGTGCCCGCCTTGGCCGGGGCGATATTGCTGGTGCTGTTCGGGGTGCTGACACCGGAAGCAGCCTTGCATGCAGCGGGGCAGGGGATGGAGGTTTATCTCTTCCTTACCGGCATGATGTTGCTGGCGGAATTGGCGTTGCTGCAAGGCGTGTTCGCTTGGGCGGCGGCGCATCTGGCCGGGCTGGCGCAAGGCTCGGCGGCGAAACTCTTTGCACTCGTCTATGCGTTGGCGGTGGTGATCACTGTGCTGCTCTCCAATGATGCGACGGCGGTGGTGTTTACCCCGGCGGTAGCCGCCATGGCCGCCGCCGCAGGGTCCCGCAAGCCTATGCCTTATCTATTGATCTGCGCATTTGTTGCCAACGCGGCCTCGTTTGTGTTGCCGATCTCCAACCCGGCCAATCTGGTGCTGTTCGATGGCCATATGCCGCGCTTGGGCGAGTGGCTCCGTTTGTTCGGGCTGGCTTCCTTGCTCTCCATTGCCGCGACCTATGTGATGCTGTGGACGAACCAGCGCCGCCAGCTGCAAGGCGCGCTGCTGGTGCCGGAGGGCGTGCCAAACCTGACGCCGGGCGGGCAATGGACGCTGGCGGGGCTGGGCGGTGCCGCGCTGCTATTGATTTCTGGCCTCTGGCTTTGGTTGGCCGCTGGGGATTTTGACGTTCCTGCTGGGGGTTGGCTGTGTGGGGCTGGTGGGCTTACTGGCGCGGCAACATCCTTGGCCGGTGGTGCGCGGCGTTTCCTGGAGTGTGCTGCCGATGGTGGCGGGGCTGTTCATCATGGTTGGCGCGCTGGATGGTTCCGGCGTTACCGCCTCGGCAGCGCGCTGGGGGCAGGCGGGTTTGCTGCCGGTCGGGGCCGGGCTCGCGGTTCTGAGCAACATTGCCAATAATCTACCTGTCGGGCTGTTGGCCTCGCATGTTTTTGCCGGGGCAGGTGCGGGGCAGAAGGCGGCGGCGCTAATTGGCGTCGATCTCGGGCCGAATCTCTCCGTCACCGGCTCGCTGGCGACGATTTTATGGTTGAACGCGCTGCGCCGGCAGGGGCTGGCGATGAGCGCCTGGCGCTTCCTGGCGCTGGGGGCGGTGATGATGCCGCCTGCCCTGATTCTGGCGCTGGCCGGGCTCTGGTTGAGTCTCTGACTTTATAACAATCCAGAATTGTGCTGCTTTAGCCGTATGCCGGAGGAGGCATGCGATGAGCTTGGCGCGAGGCGCAGCACGAGGGGCGGCCTGGAATTTTGCGTCCGTGCTGGCGGAGCGCGGTGCGGGCTTCCTTATTCTCGTCCTGCTGCTGCGGGTTGTTCCCGCCCGGGATGTCGGGCTGATCGCTATCGCCTCGGCCATTTCGGAACTGGCGCGAATTGTCGCCAATAGCGGAGCGGGCGAGCAGGTTCAGGCGAATCCCGGAAACAGGCAAATAGAGGCAGGGGCGTTCTGGAGCCAGCTGATCGCCTCGCTGGTCTTCATGATCGCTTTGTGGGGCGTGGCGCCCTGGGTTGCGTCTCTTTATCACTTGCCGGCGCTGGTGCAGGTGCTGCGGGTGATGGCGCTGAGCGTGGTGATGACGTGTTTTCTCATCGTGCCGTCCGCGCGCCTTATACGCTCGGTGTCATTAACTGACGCATGCCCAAAGACGTGTTCCGATTGACGTGATGTGGTCGGGTTGGGATGTGAACCAACGCCATGCATCGCAGCAGGCATCGACGATATCCTCGTAGGTTTCGAAGACGCGGTTGCTGAGTTTGTTACTGCGCAGGTAGGCCCAGACGTTCTCGACGGGATTGAGTTCGGGGCTGTAGGGCGGCAAGTGCAGGAGGGTGATGTTGTCGGGGACGCGCAGCTTGTCGCCTTTCTGGTGCCAGCCGGCGCCGTCGATTGTGAGCACGGCGTGCGCTCCGGGGGCGACATTCGCGCTGATCTCCGCGAGGTGCAGATTCATCATCTCGGCGTTGGCGAACGGCAGCACCAGCGCGGCTCCGATGCCGCGGGCCGGGCAGATCGCGCCGAAGATATAGGCCCAGTCGTAGCGCTGATCGCGGGGGGCCGAGGGCCGCGAGCCGCGCTCGGCCCAGACCCGGGTCAGGGTTCCCTGCTGGCCGATGCGGGCCTCGTCCTGCCACCAGAGCTCAAGCGGCTTGCCGCGGGCATGCTCTGGTAGCGCTTCATCTACGAGGGCGGCGAAGTTGCCTTGAAAGACGCTTGCGCTGCGGCGTCGTGGCCGGGATGGCGTGGCCTGGCCACCAGCCGGCGGAAGCCCATTCGCCGGAGCACGTCACTCATGCTGCGCTCGGCCAGCACCACACCGAACTTCGCCGCGATCGCCCGCGCGAGGTCCGCCCGGCGCCAGCGTATCACGCCATGCTCGGCCAGGTCGGGTCCGCGCCGGACCCACTCGGCAACTTCTCTTTCCTGTTCGGGCGACAGCAATGGCTTGGGGCCGACATTGCCCGTCTTGTCGGACAGACCCGCGAGGCCCTGCTCGTTGAACCGATGCACCCAGTCCCGCAATGTCTGGCGGTCCATCCCCGCCGCCTTGGCGGCATCCGCGCGCGATGCGCCCTCCAGAACCAAAGCGAGCGCAAGCATACGCCGAGAAGCCGCCACGTCCTTTGTACGCCGCGCTTCGCGCCGAAGCCCCACAGCGTCGAAATCGAACCGTGTGATCTGGATCGCCGTCCCCATGCTAACCTCCCCGAATCGAGTGCACAGAGAGCGAATCACATGAACCGCTCCAAGGGAATCTAAAGGTTTCTGTGAGGTCGCGCACCGTCGGCGCAGCGGCGCGGTGTTGGGGGCGACCTCATTGAAATCGGATTGAATCACCAGAGAGTCAAATTCCGACACCGGGCGTATTACTTCGCAATTCCGCTTCAGGGCTATTGGTATGCTGTCTTTAGGCAGCACCTTGCTGGGTGGGGTTTGCGCTTTGCCACTGGCATACGCTGGGCATAGCATTGTGGCGCTCATCGTGCAGCGCTTGGTTGGTGTCGGGTTTTACGCGGCGGCTGCCTGCTGTCGCGCGCGCTGGGTGCCGCCGCGTCCTCCATCGTTGGCCGTGCTGGGGGAGGGGTTCCGTTTCTCCTTGCCGCTGATGGAAGCGGCCTTCGTCGATTTCATATCCGTTACCGGCTATGTGATGCTGGTGGGGTTGCGCGTGCCGGTTGCTGCTCTGGCTCAGTTTCGCATCGCCCAGCGCCTTGTGGAGATTTTGCAGGAAATGGCGTTTCTGCCGGCGCGCAAGGTCTTCATGCCGGTGCTGGTGGCGGTGCAGGCGGATGCGCCGCGCCGGGCAGAAGCGCTGCGACGAATGTTGGATCCTCTCTCGATGCTGATCTTTTTTGTCAGTGCAGTGAGCGGGTCGGCGGCACGGCCCATTATTTTGCTGATGTTTGGAGATAAGTGGGCGCCGGCAATTCCTGTTTTCTCAATCCTCGCCCTCGTGGCGCCCGCTTTGGCTTTGTACGGGGTCATCAACCCGCTGCTTACCACCATTGGCCGGACCAGGCTGGTCTCCTGGTATGCCTGGGCAAATGCTCTGACCATTGCCGCTTGCTGTTGGCTGGCTGCGCCGCACGGGCTGATGGTACTGGCCTGGGTGCTGGCAGGGCGGGGGCTGGTGTGTGTACTGCTATTCTTGCTGGCGTTGCGTCATGGCCTTCAGGGCGCGGTTTGGCCGGTTTTCCGGCTCTTGGGACTACCGCTGGTGGGGCTCGCCGGGGCCAGGCTGGCGGCCTATGGCGTGGGGAAATGGCTACCGCTGGTTAGTCCCGCGGCAGAGCTGGTTGTTCTGGTTGGTGCCAGCGCGTCTGCCTTCGTCGCCATCGTGTTCATTCTGGCGCCCAACCGCATGAAGGGTATGGCTATGCATGTTTGCCGTGCCCTATTTGCGCGTCAGGTTATGCCGTAATTGAAGGCGGTTTCCCTTGCCGGGATGGCTCCATGCTGGTTGAATAGGCTGCCAATGACTACATCTCCGATCACCTTGCGTCGGCCCGTGCGGCAGACGGCAGGAATTGTGCTGACATCGCCGCATTCGGGGCGTTGTTATTCGCAGGCCTTTTTGGCGGCGTCTCGCTTGAACGCGGACACCATTCGCGGCTCCGAGGATAGTTTCGTCGATGAGCTGTTCGCTATGGCACCCGAGTTCGGGGTGCCGCTGCTGGCGGCGGAGTTCCCGCGCGCCTGGTGCGATGTGAATCGCGAGCCGTGGGAACTCGACCCCGCAATGTTTGCGAATCCTCTGCCCGACTATGTGAATACCGCCAGCCCGCGCGTGGCCGTGGGGCTTGGCACGGTCGCGCGGATTGTTGGCGCAGGCGAGCCGATTTATGCCCGCAAGCTGTTTTTCGAGGAGGCCAGGGAACGGGTCGAGACTTGCTGGCGCCCGTTCCATGAAGCGTTGGCCGGGCTGATCGAGGAAAGCCTCGGTGAGTTTGGGCACTGCCTGGTGCTGGATTGCCATTCCATGCCCACGCCTCTCGGCCGCTTGGGTGGACGGCCGGATATCATACTCGGAGACGGGCACGGGACCAGCTGCCTGTCCGCATGGTCAAACCATATCGAGCAGCTGTTCCAAAAGCTTGGTTTTTCGGTCAGGCGGAACGATCCCTATGCCGGAGGGTTCATCACCCGGCATTACGGGCGCCCGCGAGAAGGGGTGCAGGTGATGCAGATCGAGATCGCGCGCAGCCTGTATATGAATGAGCGGCAATTCGCGCAGAAACCCTCCTTTGAGATCGTACGCCGCAAAATGACGAGATTCGTTGAAAATATGATCACCGCCGAGCAGAGCTGGGGCGCGGCGGGGCCGGGCTTCAACGAGGCCGCTGAATAAAAAAAAGGCGGTGCAAATTGCACCGCCAAGTTTAGGGAGGAAACGTCCAAGAAACAGGGGAGAAAATTCACCCTGTGAAGAGTTTATAGCTGGGTTTATGCTGCACTGCAAGAGAAATTTTGCGCCGCAACATAAAATCCGGCGGGTCATAGAAAAGATCATATTATCAAAATGTTGTCTTGTGTTGGTCAGGCTGCATGGCCGAGAAGGCTCAGAAAAGCCGGGCTGGTGGGGGATGTTGCGGGTTATGAGCGATTATTCGCATTATTGGGCTTTACCTTCGTGCGGCCCCCGATTAAGAGCATGCAGGCCGCATTGTTCAGGCAAGTGCTGTGCAGCTGGAGGGGTGGCCGAGAGGCTGAAGGCGGCGGTTTGCTAAACCGTTATACGCTGTCAAGGCGTATCGTGGGTTCGAATCCCATCTCCTCCGCCACGGACTTCTTTAAGCTAAAAATTATTTGCGTTCTGGCGATTTTCCGGTCGTAAGACTGGGAACAAGCCCGTGTGAATGACGTTGCCAACAACACAATTCAACAACAAAAAGATGATGCCAACGACCAATTTAAGCCGGGCAGCGCTCTCTAGCCGTTTCGCGGCAGAATTTCCCTGACGCTACGGCTGGGTGAGCCATGTGGTCCAGAACTGATTCAGATACCACCGATCGGAAAGTGTAGGGTTAGCTGGTTGCGGCCGTCCTCACGCCTGTAGCTGATCTCCTTGCAGTAATGCTGCAACAGCCCAATGCCGAGGCCGCCGATTTTGGCATCGACGAGACTTGCCGCCTTCGGCTTTGGCGCCGCCTTGCCCTGGTCGAATGGCCTGCCTTCGTCCTCAAGCAACAGCTCCACCGCCGTTTCGCTGTGCCCGAAGCCGAGTAGAATCTCCCCCAGCGTGTCCGGCGCGTAGGCGTGCATGGCGATGTTCATTACCGCCTCCTCCAGCGCTACATGCATGCGCGCCAGCAGCTTCTCTGGCACGCCATATTGCGCCCCAGCGCTTTCCAGCCAGGGATAGACGAGGGCAAGATCTGCGGCTGAGGTGCTGATACGCAAACGGTCGGCGGCGGTGCCGGGATCAGACAGGAGCCGCGCTCACGGCGGCGATGGCCTCGGCCTCATTGTGCAGGATCGGGATCAGCTCATCGATGCCGCTGGTCGTGATGACCTCCTCGACGGCCGGCCGCGGCGACAGCAGCACCATCTTGCCTTTCTTGTTGAAGATGGCCTTCGCGCTAAGCACGATGCTGCGCAACCCCAGCGAGGCCATGAACTCGACCCCGGAAAGATCGACGATCACCGCTCGCCTGGAGCCGCCGACCAGGCTCATCGGCATGTCGATCTCGGCGGCGCCGGCGATATCGATCCGCCCCGAGAGCACCACCTTGGTGAGGTTGCCGTCCAGCTCAACAATATTGATAGCCATTCCAAAACTCCCGAGAAATGCTGACGCAATGTGCCGTAATGATAGTAAGTTTCCCGGCGTTGCACGACTTTGGCAAGTCAGAATAAATGTTTCAAGTCCGGCCAGTCCAACGGCGGGGCGCACGGGCAGGTATTTTTATGACCGTTCAGTGGCGGTCGTGTCGAACAATTCTCGGGGGTTAACAGAAGTGAGCCAGGACGACGAGACCGCCGCCGAACAGACGATGATTGCCAGCGCGATGGCCATGGTGGCGCCGAAGATCGAGATCGGGCATTTTCTTACCTTTGAGCAGAATGGCGAACAGGTACGGGTTCGTATCAACACGGATGGCGCAATAATCGGACGCAGTGTGCCAAGTGATATCGTCATCGCCCACCCGCAGATCTCGCGCCGCCATTGCCGCATCGACCTGCATGGCGACTGGGCGGTGATCACGGATATTGGCTCCACCAACGGCACGTTTCTCGACGGTCAGAAGCTCGACCGTCCGTTCCGGATTCGAAGTGGCAGCCGTCTGTCGCTTGGCTCCTTCGTGCTTGCTTATGAGCGGCGGGAATTGAGCGAGATCGCCCGTGAGGTGGAGCAGGATGCCGACCTCAGGCGCGCCGAAGCTTATGTCCGCGCCATCCTGCCGGCGCCGGTGCAAGATGGGCCGGTGCAGGCCGAATGGTGCTTTACCCCCTCTGCCAAGCTCGGTGGCGATGCATTCGGCTACAATTTTCTTGGCGACGATGTCTTCACCGGGTTCCTGCTGGACGTCACTGGGCACGGCATCGGCTCGGCCATGCATGCCGTCAACGTCGCCAATGCACTGCGCCGCCACGGGCTGCCGGGGGTCGATCTGGCCGACCCGGCGCAGGTAGCTGCTGGCCTCAACAGCATGTTCCCGATGGAAGAGCATAACGGGCTGATGCTCACCGCATGGTGCTTCTCCTACCACATCCCCTCGCGCCTGTTACGCTTCTGCGCTGCCGGACATCATCCCGCCTTCCTCGTCTCGCCGCAGACGCCGGTGCCGGAGCCGCTCTGGGCGCGCGGGCCGGCCATTGGCATGCTGCCTTTCGGCAAATGGACGGCGGCGGAGGCGACAATGCCGTCCGGCGCCGTGCTCACAGTGTTCAGCGATGGCGCCTTCGAAATCCTCACCATGGAGGGCACACAATGGACCCTCGACGAGTTCCGTGCTCTGCTGACGGGCAAGGGGACGCCGGGGCCGCTTGCCTTGTATCAGGCGGTGCGCGCCGCCGCCCGTCCCGGTCCTCTGGATGATGACGTCTCCATCCTCCAGCTACGGTTTCCCTAAGCCGCCACTGCCTTCATCTCGTCCGAGTGCGCCTGCCCACCATCAGAGCCGGTTAGGAAAACTCTGATCAAGTTTCTTTCATCATGCCATAGGATTTTTCTAACCAGTCTCTCTCAACTCAACTGATCCAAAATATCCAGCAGGCCAGCCGGGGACCGCAAAGCCACAATTCCAGCAATTGATTAATAAGTGGCCTGACAATTACGATTTTTTTGACAATCATGCGGATCTTGCCTTCGTGGCCTGCCATCTCCTTCTGGCACGATAGTTGCGTTTCCTTTGGCTTGATTGGTCATTGTCGGCTGCGTTCGGCAATGGCGCGTTGCAAAGGAAGATTGATGTTAAGACTATTCATCGGGCTGGGCGTGCCCTTCATCGCTATCGTGGCGATCCTGCCGGTTGTGAACGAAGTAACGTTCACCGTGTTCAACGTCCCGTTCTTGTTTCTGTGGATGTTCGCCTGGTTCATCCTCACCTCAACCTGCCTTGGCATCTGCTGGTTCTGCTTCGACCGCCACCGGCCGGAATACTGAGGAGCATCCCCCGATGACAGCAACAATCGTCTTCGCGGTGCTCATCGCCGCTTCACTCGCGATCGCCCTCCTGGCGAAAAAAGGGCATCATTCTACCGATGTCCGCGACTTCTTCGTGGCCTCACGGCAGTTTGGCGGCTTTCTCGTCTTCTTTCTCTCGGTCGGCGAGATATACAGCATCGCCACCATCATCGGTTTTGCAGGTATTGTTTACGCCAAGGGCACCTTCGGCATCTGGTATCTCGGCTATTTTATGCTCGCCTCTGCGGTGGCCTATTTCGTCAACCCGCTGATCTGGCGCGCGGGAAAATTGTACGATGCGGTGACCATCGCCGATCTGTTCAAGGGGCATTTTAAAAATCATGCCGGTGCCCGGGTGCTGGAACTGACGGTAACGATCTCCGCCATCACCTTTCTGATCCCCTGGGGGCAGTTGCAGTTCGGTGGCCTGCTTGTCGCGTTGGGCGGGCTTGGCTGGCACATCAATCCCGCGGTGCTGGTCATCATAGCCGCTGTGCTTGCGTTCTCCTATGTCGCGATCTCGGGGATCCGCGCACCGGCCTATGTGGCGATTCTGAAAGACGCGCTGCTGATCATGGCAGTCGTCATTACCGGTGGTGCGGCCATGGCGCAGACGCATCTCACCACCATCTTTCACTCAGGGGGAGCGGTGGCCAGTAACCATCTGACTGCGCCGCAGTTGCGCTTCTCGATGTCCACGATTGCCTTCCAGGCGCTCGGCTTCTTTATGCTGCCCTTCAACACGCAGAACCTGTTCACCGCGAAATCCGAGCAGACCATCCGCCGCACGCAGATGTTCATGCCGCTTTACATGATGATGTTCCCGTTTCTGGTGGTCGTCGCTTATTACCAGTTGGGGACGCATGCGCATTTGAGTTCGTCGAACGGCGCCTTCATGGCGGCGGCCCTGCAATTGCTGCCGGGCTGGGCGCTCGGCATCGTCGTTGCTGGTGCTTCGCTCACGGGTCTGCTGGTGTTGGCCGGCACTAGCCTCGCCATCGGTCCGCTGGTGTCGCGCAACCTGTTCGGCCATGTGCCAGAGCAGAAACAGCGTAGTGCGGCGCAATTGGTCATTGTGCTTTATCTGGTGCTGTCGATCCTGTTGACACTGCTTGCACCCGGCTTGCTGACCACGATTCTGAACACCGCCTTCTTTCGGCATCACGCAGTTCTTCCCCGGCATGATGGCGATCATGTTCTTCCGCCGCGCCAATCCGTTGGCGATCGCGGCTGGCATCATCGTGGGCGATGTGCTCTCGGTCGCGTTCTTTGTGCTGAAAGTGCCGACGCATGACTTTAACATCGGCGCGGTCTGCCTGCTGATTAATGTGGCGATTCTCATCGGCGGCAGCCTGCTGGCGGGACGCCGCCAGGTGACGCCGGTGGCGCTGCGCGGTGTCGCGGTTCCCGCGGCGGGCGAGTAGTCGAGCCTCCCGGTCCTCCCCCAAACAGGGAGGACCGGGAGGATGAGGATTATCAGTCGAGCCAGCGGCGGACGGCGTCTTTGATGAAGGCGGCATCGGCCGGGTTGGCCGCCGGGTTGCCGGCGCGATGGCCCCAGATGCTGGGGATCGTCAGCAGCTCGGCCTTGGCCAGGTGCTGCATCTCCAGTGCGCTGTCGGCGACGCGGAAATACAAATCAGTCTCGCCAGGCATCACCAGCACCTTGGCCTTGATGGCGCCGAGCGCCTTGGCAATATCGCCGCCATAGAGCGCGTTGGCACTGATATCGTTATACTGCCAGGTAACCAGCTGCGCGTAGCAATCGGCGGCGTGGCGCTTCAGGAACGAGGCTTCCCAGTCGGTTATCAGATAGGTCTCGAGGTCCGGCGCGCCGAACGCACTGAGATGTAGATTGGCGCGATAAAAATCCTGGCTCAGAGCCCAGCCGGCATAGATATGGCCCATGGCGCGCAGCGTGCCCAGTGGCTCGGTGGAGAAACGGCCGTTGCCAATATGCTCGGGCGCCGCCTCGAAGGTGCGCTGCAGGCCGGAGATGAACACCTTGTTATGCACCGCGGTTTTCGCGCTGCTGCAGACGACAATGGCGCGCTCTACAGCATCGGGGAACATGGCCGCCCATTGATAGGCCTGCTGTCCGCCCATCGAGAACCCATAGACCGCATGCAGCCGCTCAATACCGAACCGCTCCGTCAGCAGCCGGCGCTGCGCGGTCACATTGTCCCATTGCGTCACCAGCGCCGGGTAATCGGCGGTGTTGCCGGCGCCGGAGGATAGGCCGTTCGAGAACATGTTGGGGATCACTATGAACCAGCGCGTCGGGTCGAGAATCCCATCCGGCCCGATTAGCCATTCCATATCGGTATGCTGGGCGCCGAAGCTGCAGGGGTAGAGAATGACATTGTCGCGAGCGGCATTCAGCGTGCCATAGGATTTCCAGACGAGCTTCGCATCGCGCAGTACTTCGCCCGACTGCAGCGAGAAATCCCCAAGCTGAAATTCACCGGTTTCCGTTGCCCAGTTCATGATAGCAGACTTCCTTTCAATAACCGCGCCCCAATCGCCGCGGGGAACGGCGGGAGCCTTACCACCTCACTGAACCCGGCCAAAGCAGTTCCGACCTCAAATTTCCTTAACAGGGCGCTGAAAAAGCTCGGATTGGCGGGCATTTTTGTTGGCCCAACCTACGATTTTATGGTCTGTGGGTCGATTTTTTGATTTTTTGTGCGTCCCCGAGGCTGCTTGTCTGGCCTTGGGGATAGTCTGGACGGACTCATCCTGTCGGCAGGAGCTTTGGCAGTCTGATCAAGTTGTAAGCAGCCGCCTTGAAGGTAAACATCCAGCCGACCCGGTTCAGGCCGCGATGCTTGGTTTGCGCCATCCCAGCGACTTCCTTGATCCAACCGTTGGCCTCCTCAATGCGTTTGCGGATGACCTGACTGGCGCGGTAGCCCGCGTGCCGGGTGGTTCGCCCATCGATATTGGAGCCACGCTGCGTGGTGATGTTTTGCGCCACATGCGGTGTCACATTCAGCTTGCGCGCCGCCGCCACGAATGCCGCCGTGTCGTAATTTTTATCGGCACCCACCGTCTTCTTGGCCGAAACCGGCAACGCGCCCAACATCTCCAACGCAGCCTTGGGCTCTGCCGTGCCGGTCGCCTGGCTGAGCCGCGCATCCACCAGCAATCCGTTGGCGTTTTCCATCAGCAGGTGTCCGGTGAAACCCAACTTCGCCTCCTGGCCTTGGGATTTGCGCGCTAGTCGCGCATCCGGGTCAGTCGTTGAGGCGTGCGTCTCGTTGCCGCGTTTCTCGCCACGAAAATTGCGCTCACCATTGCGGCCGGGGCCGGGCGGCTCATCCGTGCCATCCTTGCGGCGCAGGCTCTTCATGCTAGCCCAGGCTTGGATCAGCGTCCCATCAACCGAGAAATGCTCACTCGACAACAGGATCTTCACCTGCGGCAGATGCAACACCGCGGCCATGAATTCCGCCGCGATGTCACCCGCCAGCAAGCGGTCCCGGTTCTTGGAAAATACCGTCGGCACCCAGACCGGATCATCCACAGAAAGCCCAACAAACCAGCGGAACAGCAAGTTATAATTGAGCTGCTCCATCAACTGACGCTCCGAACGGACGCTGTAAAACGCCTGCAACAGCAGCGCTCGCAGCAATTGCTCCGGCGGAATTGAGGGGCGGCCTTCCTTGGCATACAGCGTCGAAAACAGGGCGTTCAACGAGGCCAGAGCCTCGTCCGTCACCTGGCGGATCACGCGCAGCGGGTGGTCCTTGGGAATGCGACTGTCCGGCCGAACATAGCTGAAAAGTCCATCCCGCCGACGATCAACGCCACGCATCCACCCATCGCCTCGAAACCTTCAATAGACACCATAGGAATCAGATACGCGGCTCTCAGCGCAAGAGGTTTTTCAGCGCCTGTTAAAGGACCTCTGCTATGCACTGCCAAAGCTGCCAGTTCAGTTTCGTCCCATTCATGATGAAAGCCAGTGCTTACTTTCGTCGCGGTCGAGAGAAATGCTTCTTCACGACGTCATTTATCCTCTTGCGAACCGTGCCGATGACTGTAATTTTTGCCTCATGAATTTCATGCCGGCGCATTCCCAGCAAGTGGCGCCTTTACACCAGCGGGCCGAAGGGCAATTGGATGTCGCCCTGGTGGCTGCGGGTGGGCGTACCCGGTTGAAGCGATTTTATCAGGAAGGTTGCCTGAAGGCGCGTTGCCTTAATGCTGAGGGCGCGCCGGAGGTCGTTTCCATAAATATTTCCGGGGGAATTGCGGGCGGGGACGCCATGAATACGCGGGTCGAGCTTGGCCCGGGTGCGAACGCGGTTTTTACGACGCAGGCGGCCGAGCGCGTTTATCGGGCACTTGGTGAGCCTGCCCGTATCACAACCAGATTAACGGTCGGCCCAGATGCGAATCTGGCTTACCTTCCTCAGGAAACGATTTTGTTTGACGGGTTTTCCCTCGATCGCACGCTGGAGGTCGAGCTGATGGGCCGGGCGACATGCGTAGGAGTGGAGAGCCTTGCGTTTGGCCGTCTGGCCATGGGGGAGACGGTGAAGAGTGGCATTCTACGCGATAGGATCAGCGTACGGCGCGATGGCCGTTTGATTTGGCGGGATTTGGCCAGGGTTGAAGGGGATATCTCTGCTTTGCTGGATCAGCCCGGAATTGGTGGGCAGGCTCGAGCGATTGCCAGCCTGTTTGCCGTCGGCGTTGATGTTGGCGCCTTGTTGCCGAGGTTAAGGGATGTGCTGGGCGGCCATGTTGCCGGAATTACCGTGCAAGGATGATGTCGTTTTGTTGCGCTTGCTGGCGGCTGAGATGGCTACGCTCCGGCGGGCCGTGGTGGCGGCCTTGTCGATTTTGAGAAATGGCGCGTTGCCGCGCGTCTGGCAGAGCTGAGGGGAAGATTGTGAACCTGACACCACGTGAGAAAGACAAATTGCTTGTGGCAATGGCCGCGATCGTCGCGCGCAAGCGGTTGGAGCGCGGCGTGAAACTGAATTATCCGGAAGCGGTGGCGCTGATCACCGATTTCGTGGTGGAGGGGGCCCGCGATGGCAAGCGGGTGGCGGAGTTGATGGAGGCGGGGGCGCATGTGCTCACGCGCGATCAGGTAATGGAGGGCATTGCCGAGATGATCCATGACGTACAGGTAGAGGCGACATTCCCTGACGGCACGAAACTCGTTACCGTTCACGAGCCGATCCGATGATCCCGGGAGAGATTTTGACGCCAGAGGGCGAAATCGAGCTCAATGCAGGGCTGGAGAAGACGCTTGTGACTGTCGCCAATACAGGAGACAGGCCCATTCAGGTCGGCAGCCATTATCATTTCGCGGAAACCAATGCGGCTTTGTCTTTCGATAGGGCCGCAGCGCAGGGTAAGCGCTTGGACATTGCGGCTGGCACGGCCATTCGGTTTGAGCCCGGCCAAAGCCGCGAGGTGACGCTGGTGCCTTATCGCGGTGACAGACAAATCTTTGGCTTTCGCGGCCTGACCATGGGGAGCGCTGACTAATGGCCCGTATTTCCCGCGCCGCTTATGCGGACATGTTTGGTCCTACTGTTGGCGACCGTGTACGCTTGGCGGATACAGAGCTTTTTGCTGAAGTTGAGAAGGATTTCACGCTCTACGGAGAAGAGGTGAAATTTGGTGGCGGCAAAGTCATCCGCGATGGCATGGGCCAATCGCAGATGACCAACGCCCAGGGGGCGGCAGACACGGTCATTACCAACGCCCTGATTATCGACCATTGGGGTATCGTGAAGGCCGACGTGTCCATTATTGCAGGGCGTATTGCCAGGATTGGCAAGGCTGGCAATCCGGATGTGCAGCCGGGCGTGGATATTATCATTGGCCCCGGCACGGAGATCATCGCCGGCGAGGGGAAAGATCCTTACCGCCGGCGGAATTAATTCGCACATTCATTTCATCTGCCCGCAGCAGATAGAGGAAGCGCTCGCCTCCGGTATCACCAGCATGGTTGGTGGTGGTACTGGCCCTGCCACAGGCACGGCCGCCACCACGTGCACGCCGGGCCCTTTTCATCTTGCCCGGATGTTGCAGGCGGCCGAAGCCTTTCCAATGAATATTGCCTTTACCGGTAAGGGCAATGCCAGCCAGCCGGCGGCTCTGGAGGAAATGATCCGCGCCGGCGCTTCTTCCTTGAAGCTGCATGAGGATTGGGGCACGACGCCTGCCGCGATCGATAACTGTCTCTCTGTTGCTGATGCGTTCGACGTGCAGGTGATGCTTCATTCCGACACGTTGAACGAAAGCGGCTTCGTGGAAGACACGATCGCGGCCTTTAAGGGGCGCACCATTCATGCTTTCCATACGGAGGGGGCAGGTGGCGGCCACGCGCCGGACATCATACGCGTTGCCGGGCTGCCCAATGTGCTTCCCAGCTCCACAAACCCGACGCGCCCTTACACGGTGAATACGCTGGATGAGCATCTCGATATGCTCATGGTTTGCCATCATCTCGATGGTTCAATTCCGGAAGATATCGCTTTCGCCGAATCACGAATCAGGAAAGAGACAATTGCCGCCGAGGATATTCTGCACGACCTCGGTGCGCTTTCGATGTTTTCGTCGGACAGCCAGGCAATGGGCCGGGTTGGAGAAGTGATTATCCGCTGCTGGCAGACCGCGCATAAGATGAAACTACAGCGGGGGAGCCTACCGGGAGATGGTGCGGCGGATAATGCGCGGATCAAGCGATATATCGCCAAATACACGATCAATCCGGCGATCGCTCAGGGGCTGTCCGCTCATGTCGGATCTATTGAGGCGGGCAAGCTGGCGGATCTCGTTCTTTGGTCGCCGGCTTTTTTCGGCATCAAGCCGGATATGGTGCTGAAGGGTGGTTCCATCGCAATGGCGCAGATGGGGGATCCCTAACGCTTCCATTCCAACACCGCAGCCGGTGCATTATCGCCCGATGTTTGGTGCCTATGGCCGGGCGCTCGTTGAGTCGTCGCTGCTTTTTGTCTCACAGGTAGCGCTGGATGATGGCATTGGCGCCCGCCTTGGTCTCACGCGGCCTTTGGCTGCCGTGAAGAATGTGCGTGGTGGCATTGGCAAAAAATCAATGATTCACAATGATGCCACGCCAGTCATCGAGGTAAACCCGGAAACCTATGAGGTGAGGGCTGACGGAGAGTTGCTGGTATGCGAACCGGCTGAGAGTTTGCCGATGGCCCAGCGCTATTTTCTTTTCTGATTGTAGGGGCGGACAGGGTTTGGAGCGGAGTTTCGCCCTGTCCATTAGAAACATATTGCTGTGGCAATTCACCGAATTAGCGTTATAGCGCGGGTAGGAAGCGACGGAACCGCATAACGGGTCAGTATATTCAACCTTAAATTGTTCTAATTTGTTTTTGTTATCTTTTGGTTGAGTTGTATTCAATGTAATTGGCCGTTAATGAGAAATATTGTCATGTAATCATGGAGTTCCCTGGACCTTCAGGCTGTTATATAAAAAGAGGCTCCTCGACTCATGCCTTTCTCGGTCATTTGAGACAAAATATGTTTTCTTTTTCCCGGACGTCTCCACGATCCATCGAACACGGCGCCGTCAAGCATGGCTGATAGCGCGATACAAGCTGAACTGATCGCTGTTCTGGTTGCTGTTACGGCGGGTACGCCGCGGGTTCTGACAATCGATGAAGGATTTGCCTTGCCATCAGGGCCTTTGCAAACCGGGCACCGGAGCCTGCAAGCGGGTTTGCGCGCTTGGGTTGAGCAGCAGACGCATCATCCGCTGGGCTATGTCGAGCAGCTTTATACATTCGCTGACCAGCAGCACGGCTCGGGCCGAAGCATTTCCATTTCTTATCTTGGTCTGAGCCGTGAGGGGGCGGCGGAATATCCTGGGGCGATTTGGCGGAGCTGGTACGAATATTTCCCTTGGGAAGATGCGCGTCATGGCGGCACACATCTAGCGATCATTTTGGAACATCTTGGACGTTGGGCTGGTGCGTCGTCCGGACGGAAGGCCAGAGTTGCCGGCTTGTTTGGTGAGGGCGGCCATGGATGGAACGAGGAGCTGGTGCTGCAGCGCTATGAGCTGCTTTGGGAAGCACAGTTGGTGCCGGAAGCCTTGCGGGGCGATGAGGCATCGAAAAGGCGGATAACCGGGGCGGAAATGACCCATGACCACCGCCGGATACTGGCAACAGCCATTGCCCGCTTACGCGCAAAAATCAAATACAGGCCTGTTGTATTTGAGCTTTTGCCCAAGGAATTCACGCTATTGGAACTCCAGCAGACGATGGAGGCCTTGGCGGGTCAAAGCCTTCATAAGCCCAATTTCCGCCGCTTTATAGAACAGCAGGATCTGGTTGAGGAAACCGACCGCTTTGCCTCGGGCTTGGCGGGCAGGCCCGCTAAGTTATTCAGATTCCGGCCGGAGGTGCTCGCCGAGCGGAGTATCTCGGGCACCAAGCTTCCCGTCGTAAGATAAACAACTTGATTCTTTATACTCAAGGTGAGTATAAAAGGCTCGTTCAATTATACTCACTATTGAGTATAAATAAGCGAGAGGCCAGCTATGCCGCTAGACCAGCTTTATGATCGTGTATCCCGCGTCATTCCCAGCCTTGAATGGGCGGCAATGGAGGAGGATGTTCGGGCCATACTTGAGCTGAAAAAGGCTCGGAACGCCGTCATTCTTGCCCATAATTACCAGACTCCCGAGATCTTCCATGGCGTGGCCGATATTGTGGGAGACAGCTTGGCGCTCGCGCGTGAGGCCCAGAAGGCCGATGCCGATGTCATCCTGCTGGCTGGCGTGCACTTCATGGCCGAGACGGCCAAGTTGATGAACCCGGAGAGAACGGTCTTGATTCCGGATACAGAGGCGGGTTGTTCGCTGGCTGAGTTGATAACGGCAGAGGATGTCGCGCTGCTCCGGCAAAAATATCCCGGCCGGCCGGTGGTGGCCTATGTCAACACGTCCGCGGCGGTGAAGGCGGCAAGTGATATTTGCTGCACCTCGGGCAATGCGAAGAAGGTGGTGGAATCCTTGGGCGTACCCGAGGTGATCATGCTGCCGGATGAGTTTCTGGCACAGAACGTCGCGAAGGAGACAGACGTCAAAATCATCGCCTGGAAAGGCCATTGTGAGGTGCATGAGCGCTTCACCGCTGAGGACATTAACGCTCTGCGTGCGCAGCATCCCGGTGTGGTGGTGCTGGCGCATCCTGAATGCCCGCCCGAGGTGGTCGCGGTTTCCGATTTCTCCGGCTCAACCGCAGTGATGGCCGACTATGTGCGTGACAAAAAGCCGGTGCGGGTTGCGTTGATCACGGAATGTTCGATGAGCGACAACATTGCCCAATCCAGCCCCGATACGGAATTTGTGCGCCCCTGCAATCTGTGCCCGCATATGAAAAGGATTACGTTGAAAAATATCCGTAAATCCTTGGAGGAGATGCGGACCGAGGTGACCATTGCGCCGGAATATTTTGAACCCGCCAGGCGCGCGGTCGAGCGGATGCTTGCGGTAAAATGATCATCATCGGCGGCGGCGTGGCGGGGTTGATGGCAGCACTTGCTGCCGCTCCCCGTCCCGTGACTTTGATCAATCCCGCGCCGCTGGGCGCTCGGCGCCGCGAGTTGGCTGTCGCAGGGCGGCATGGCTGCGGTCGCTGGAGAGGATGATTTAGTCGATCTCCACATTGCGGATACGCTTGCCGCCGGGGCGGGGCTATGCGACCGCGATGTCGTCAAGACCATCATATCCGGCGGGCCCGCGTTGGTACAAAAGCTGTTGGCATATGGCGTGGCTTTTGACCGCCGGGCCGATGGAGCGCTGGCCCTAGGATTGGAGGCGGCGCATTCTCGTCATCGCATTCTGCATGGCGGTGGTGATCGCACAGGCGCCACCATCATGGAGGCATTGATTGAAAAGGCTCGTCAGACGCCTTCCATTACGTTTCTGCAGGCTTCTGTACGGCGCATTTTTGTCGATGATGCCGGTGTGGCGGGCGTACAAATTGTCAAAAGATAAAGAAATCATCAATATCACCTCAGATCGGGTTTTGCTCGCCACGGGTGGCATTGGCGGGCTTTTCCGGCACACCACCAACCCGCTCGGTGCCATCGGCCATGGTTTGATGCTTGCGATCGCAGCGGGAGCCGCTTTACGCGATCTTGAGTTTATTCAATTCCATCCGACTGCACTTGATGTCGTAGCATCCCCATTGCCGTTGGTGTCGGAGGCGGTGCGCGGAGAGGGCGTAAGATTTATAGATGAGCAAGGCCATTTCTTCATGAATGGTCAGGATCTCGCCCCCAGGGACGTGGTGGCGCGTGGTGTTTTTGCGCACCTCTCCATGGGGCATCGCGTGTTTCTAGACACACGGCCATTGGCAGCTCGATTTGCCGAGCGCTTTCCATCAATCAATGCGGCTTGTGCCGAAGCGGGATTCGATCCGGCAACTCAACCTATCCCTGTCAGACCGGCGGCTCATTATCATATGGGCGGCGTTGCTGTGGACGAGTTTGGCCGCACGAATATCGATGGGCTTTATGCGGCGGGTGAAGTCGCCTGCACTGGACTTCACGGCGGTAACCGCTTGGCGAGCAACTCGCTGTTGGAGGCAGCCGTTTGCGGCGCGGAGACAGGGCGCGTGATGGCGGAACAAGCTGCAAAACGCTCCAGTGCGTTGCCAGATTTATTGCTGCCCTCGGCGCCTGATGCGGAGCCTCTACGTGATCTTATGTCAACGCATTGCGGTGTTCTGCGCACTGCAAATGGCCTCGGCAAAGCCGCGGATCTATTGTCTGGCATGGCTCCAAGCAACCCAGCGGCGGAGTTGTCTTTGAAGATCGTACAAGCCGCACTGGCAAGGACGGTTTCTGTTGGCGCGCATGCGCGTGCCGATCATCCTATTCAACAAGCAGCCTGAGAAGTCCGTGATGTCATTGCCGAAATTGCCCGAAATAATGATAGAGCCCGTCATTCGAATGGCCTTGCTTGAGGATTTGGGGAGAGCAGGGGATATCACCTCAGATGCTGTCATTGCTCCGGATGTGACGGCCAGTGTTGTTCTTGCGGCGCGGGAGAATGGTGTTGTGGCGGGACTGGATTTTGCCCGCCTGGCTTTTTCGTTGATCGATCAAGCGGTGAAGTTTGAGCCTGAAGCTGCGGATGGTGAACGTACGGTGCCGGGGAAAGTGCTGGCTCATATTCACGGTCCTGCTCGCAGCATTCTGACGGCAGAGCGTGTTGCCTTGAATTTTCTGGGCCATCTTTCGGGAATTGCCAGTGCGACGGCCGGTATTGCCGATGCCATTGCGCATACCAAGGCAAAAATATCCTGCACGCGCAAAACCACGCCTGGCCTGCGCTTTGCCGAGAAATATGCAGTTCGTGCGGGAGGCGGCGCCAACCATAGATTTGGGCTCGATGATGCCATTCTGATCAAGGATAATCATATCGCCATTGCAGGCGGTGTAGAGGAGGCGATGACGAGGGCCAGACGCCATGCCGGGCATCTGGTTAAGATCGAAATCGAGGTCGATACCTTGCAACAGCTAGAAGAGGCTCTCCGCTATCGGCCAGATGCGGTGCTCCTGGACAATATGCAGCCACCGATGTTGCGTGAGGCGGTTAAGCTGATTGGCGGGCGGGCGATTGCCGAAGCGTCCGGCCGGATCAACGCGGAGACCGCGCCAGAGATCGCGGAGACGGGCGTTGATCTGATCTCGGCCGGTTGGTTGACCCATAGCGCAAAGGTGCTCGATATTGGGCTGGATTTTGCGGGATAGCTGATTTGAGCTAAATCCTGCCCCGATGCCGGATTATGATGAGTATTGGTCGGAGGCGCTTGGGCAAGCTGAGGCCGCGGGCCGGTTGCGCCGCCTTCGGGCCGTGCAGCGTTTGCCCGGGGCAAGGATCCAATTCGGGGAAGGCCCTGTTTTGGTTGATTTTTCTTCCAACGACTATCTCGGGCTGTCCCATCATCCCGCCTTAATCTCGGCGGCGCGTGATTATGCGGAGCGTTTTGGAGCTGGGGCAGGGGCTTCGCGCCTTGTCTCGGGAAATCTGCTCCCTCTGGAGGAAATCGAGCGCAAACTGGCAGTCGGCAAAGCCATGGAGGCGGCGCTCGTGTTTGTATCGGGCGCGCAAGCGAACCTCACATTGCTGCCCGCACTCCTCGACGCGCGCGTGCTTGGGGCCGAGCCGCTCGTCTATGCGGACCGTTTGAACCATGCGAGCCTTATCCAGGGCTGTGTCGCCGCGGGCGTGAGGCAGATCCGTTTTCGCCATAATGATTTGGCGCATTTGGAGGAGCTGCTGACGCGGGACGCGGATGTGGCGCGGCCTCGTTTCATTATCACCGAATCCGTCTTCAGTATGGATGGAGACGGCCCTGACTTGGCGGCGTTGTCGGTATTGGCTGAGAGGTTTGGCGCGTTTCTTTATGTCGATGAGGCCCACGCCACCGGAGTTCTTGGCGCCAATGGATTTGGTTTGGCCTGTGGGCTTAAGAACGCCTTGGTCATGGGGACATTCAGCAAGGGGCTGGGCGGATTTGGCGCTTATGTCACCGGTTCAGCCGCATTGAGGGAGTATCTAATCAACCGGTGTGGGGGTATCATCTATGCAACCGCACTTCCCCCCGCTGTTCTTGGTACAATGAACGCAGCTTTGGACTTGATTCCATTGATGGAAAGGCAGCGTGAGCACCTTGCTGCCATGGCGGAGCATTTGCGCGGGCGCTTGAATCATGCGGGTTTGAGCACGGGGGCTTCCACGACCCAGATTGTGCCGCTGCTTCTGGGAGAGGAGGGACGCGCCACATCGCTCGCCGCGAAGCTCGAGGAAGAAGGTTTTTGTGCGGTCGCGATCCGTCCTCCCACAGTTCCGGCCGGAACCAGCCGCTTGCGGCTTGCTGTATCAGCCATGCACCAGCAGGAAGACATAGACCGGTTGGCAGATGCGATTATCCGGAATCTTGGATGAGTATCGTCATTAAAAACTTCTCGGCTAGCGCGGCAGCTTATGACGGCGCTGCCCGCATACAGCCTTTGGTTGCGGCCAGGCTGGCGGCGAAACTCCAGCGGCAATCCATCTCGAATTTTGGAGATCGGTTGCGGGACCGGAGGCTTAAGTGTGCATCTGGCAAGGTTGTTTCCCGATGCCGAGCTGGTTTTGACGGATATTGCCGGCCCTATGCTGGAGCTCTGCCAACAACGCTTGGGTGACAAGGCGTCATTTAAGTTGATGGATGGCGAAAGGCCGGATGCTGCTCTTGGCGGGTTTGATCTGATCGTTTCAAGCCTGGCGATGCAATGGTTTAGCGATTTGCCGGGGGCCATTTTCCGCCTTGCACGGATGCTAAGGCCGGGCGGTCAGTTTGCCTTTGCCACGCTTGGGAACCGGAATTTTCCTGAATGGCATGAATTGCTTGGCAAATTCGGTGGGGCGACGGGATTGCATCACTACCCAGATGCCATGGCGTTTCCCTGGCCAAATGGTCTGGTTGGGCATATTGAAGAAGAATTCGTGAGCGAAGACCACGCAAGCGGCATGGCCTTCCTGAAGGCTCTTAAGGCGATAGGGGCAAGCGCGCCGCGGGCCGGGTACAAGCCATTACCTCAGGTGACAAATGAGGCGCTTGCTTGCAGCGTCGGCCAACGGCTTTACCGCGACATATCATGTTCTTTATGGATCTCTAACGGTTCGTTAACTCTCGAATCCGGTCAGCACGTTCACGGCATTGATGCCGATTTCCGCCACCGCGTAGCCGCCTTCCATGACGAACAAGGCAGGGCGCCCAAGAGATTTGATCCGCTCGCCAATCAGGGTGAAATGTTCATGGTCGAGTTTGAAGTGCGAGATCGGATCGCCCTTATAGATATCCACGCCGAGCGATACCACCACGGCATCCGGCCCGTATGCGGTGATCCGCTTTAAGCCCTCCTCCAGGGCGGCGGACCATACATCCCAGCCGGTGCCCCAGGGTAGGGGGAAGTTCAAATTATATCCTTCACCTTTGCCGGCTCCGACTTCGTCGGCAAAGCCCAGCATATAGGGGAACTCCTGATCCGGATCGCCATGCAGGGAGACGAACAGAACATCGTCACGGTTATAGAAAATATCCTGCGTGCCATTGCCATGATGGTAATCGACATCAAGAATGGCAACCCGTTTGGCGCCATCGTCCAGCAGCTTTTGTGCTGCAATCGCGGCATTGTTCAGGAAGCAATAGCCACCGAACTGGCTGGCGGTGGCATGGTGTCCTGGCGGCCGGCAAAGTGAAAAGGCCGATGCCTCTCCGGCATTGATCAGCTTCACGCCCGTTAGGGCGACGTCCACGGAAGACTTGATTGCCTGCCAGCTTGTAGCGGTGATGGGGGTGCCGCAATCGAAGCTGTAAAAGCCGAGCTTTCCGTCGATCTCTTTGGGGACGCGGTCCGTGCGCATGCCGCGGGCGGCCCAGGTATAAGGGTAGGCGGCTCCCGTCCGGCCGTTGGCCGACCATTCCTGGTGCGCGGTTTGGAGACAATCGACCAGACCGGGCACATGGACACGGGTGATATGGCCGATGGGGAATTCATCTGGCGGAAGCACTTCGCCAAGATTAACGGATTGCAGCCGCTCCAGGACAAGTTTTGCGCGTTCGGGCTTTTCAAACGCGGGTACGAACTCCCCTAACAGCAATTCGCCGGGGCTCTGGTGCAGCTCATGGTCGGACGAAAAGATTGTTTTCATTTTGATATCATAATCTGGCTTTCGTTCCGGCGGCAAGGCGTCAGTATTTAGGTTTTTATGTGATCCTGGTTCAAAAAAGCCGTGTCTGGGAAGGAATAAAATAGGGGGCGATCAGATCCTCCGTCACCTCAGCCAAGGAGCCGGGCTGCCATTTTGGATGACGATCCTTGTCGATCACCGCTGCCCGGACCCCTTCGTAGAATTCAGTACCAGTAAGAGCCTGCGTGCAGGCTGAATATTCGCGTTGCAGACACTCCTCTAGGGTTTGGGACTGCCGGGCAAGGCGGAGGAGCCGAAGTGCCACCTGCATCCCGGTAGGGGATTTCTTGGCCATGATCTCCAACGTCTGCCTGAGCGAAATCCGTGCCCGCCTGTTCAAGGGCAGCGACAATCTCCTTCACATCATGAAAGCGGAAGAACTCGTTGATCTCTCCAAGATGCACGGCCAAGGGCGCATCAACCTGCTGGGAAACAGTTCCGACGGCAGCGTCGATCTCCATTTCTCCGGCCGTGCGGGGCAGTTGGCCAAGTGCTTTGAGCAATGCGGTAAGCCTGTTGCTCGCCACAAAATGGTCAGCCAGACCAGCCAGGATGGCATCTGCCCCGCTGATGGTCTGACCTGTAAGGGCGAGGTAGGTTCCCAATTCTCCGGGAGCGCGAGAGAGCAGCCAGGAGGCCCCGATGTCCGGAAAGAAGCCGATGCCGGTTTCGGGCATCGCCAGGCGTGTACGCTCCGTTACGATCCGCACCGAGCCGTGGGCTGAAAGTCCGACCCCGCCGCCCATCGTGATGCCGTCCATGACGGCAATATAGGGTTTCGGGAAGGCGGCGATTTGGGCGTTCACGCGATACTCTTCGCGGAAGAATTCCAGGCCGAATGCCGGGCCGGTGCCGCGATGGTCGTAGATAGCCCTGATGTCTCCCCCGGCGCACAAGCCTCGTTCACCTTCCCCGGTCATTAGCACGGCGGCAATTTCGAAATCCTCTGCAAAGGTGGCGAGCGCCGCTGAGATCGAGCGAATCATGTCCAGGCTCAAGGCGTTGATCGCTTTCGGTCGATTCAGACGGATATGGCCCAGTGGGCCGTCCCGATCGACCAGGATGTCGGACATGATCTTCTCCTAATTTCTGTCAATGCCCAGCCTATTACGGGTCGGGGGCCGTCTTGTCAGCTCGGGAGGGCAGACCGAGCGCCCCTTGCCCCTAAGCCAGCAATCTGAAATTAGGGCAGTATGTATCACGTTGTTGCTTCCGTGTTTCCCGTTTTTGGGCTGATTCTGCTTGGCTATCTGGCTGCGCGCCGAGGCATATTGGGGCCGGAGGCAACAGACAGCCTCAACAAATTCGTCGTCTGGCTTGCCCTGCCGGCCCTGCTGTTCCAGGCGATGGCGGAGATAAGCTGGTCGCAGATCGATCATCCGGGTTATGTCGGGGCGTTTGCCATTGGCTCGGTCCTTACGTTCGGCCTCTCATTCTTGTTCGGAAGCAAAAACCGGCCAGAGGGGCATAGGCTGGCGGATCGCAGCATCGAGGGGCTGAACGCCAGCTATTCAAACACCGGCTATATGGGGATTCCTCTTTGCCTGGCGGCGATAGGGCAGGAGAGTCTTGTGCCTTCGATTATCGCCACGATCATCATCGCTTGCGTGCTGTTCGCGGGAGCGATCGTTCTTATTGAGTTCGATTTGCAGGAGATGCCAAGCTGGCGCGCCACGATTGGCAAGGTGTTGCTGTCCTTGATCCGGAATCCGCTGATATTTTCTCCCTTGCTGGGGCTCGGCGTGGCGCTGGTCCATGGTGCAACGGGTTTGGCATTGCCGGAACCAGTATTCCACTTGACCAGCCTGCTGGGGGCGGCGGCGAGCCCGTGTGCCCTGGTCACCATTGGTTTGTTTCTGGCGCAGTCGAGCTCAACGCGGGAGGACGGTGTTATCCTGCGGCTGGTCGGGTTGAAGCTGCTTGTGCAGCCCGCCATCACATTCGTGCTGGCCTATAAATTGTGGCACGATGCCACAGGTTTGGGCGCAAACGGCGGTGGTTATGGCGGCTTTGCCGATCGGCACGGGTCCGTTCATGCTGGCCAAGCTCTATAACCGGGAGGCAGCGATCACCTCCCGCGCCATTCTCGTTTCGACAGTGCTTTCGCTTGTCTCGGTTTCGGCTCTCATTGCCTGGCTGGGTTGAGGAAGCAGCATGATCAGCCGGTAGCGCTCTTGTCCCGCATGCAGGAAATTGACCTGCGTATAATGGAGCAAACCGTTCGAGGGATGAAGAAAGCTGCGGGCCCCGCCGCTTCTGGCCAGAACGTCCCGTGCTTCCCAGAAGCGGAGGAAATCAGGGCTCGCTTGCCGTAATTCGTCCAATACTTGCTGCTGACGGGGATCGTCGGGCGCGTGGACGGTTTCGGCCCGGAATTCCGCCACAAGGCGGTGGGCGCTGAGTTCCCAATCCAGGATAAAACTGCGGGCGGACGGAACGAGAAACACGAAACGCAGGAGATTTGCCTCCCGGCTTTCATACCATGGCGCGAACAGGGTTTTTGCCGCCTCATTACATCCGCGAGCGGTGAAGCGTGGATCTAGTAAATAGGCGGGGGCTTGAATTGCCTTGAGCGATTGGAGAAGGGCTGGCGGGACAGGAGTTAAAGCAGGCAAGGCGGCTGGGGCTGCCGGATCCCGCCGCTGGCCGAGTTCGAATAGATAGGTTCTTTCTGCGGGTGTCAGGCTTAGACCATCGGCTAGGAGAGCCAGTGTTCGGGCGGTCAACGAGACATCACGCCCTTGTTCGATCCAGGTATATAAAGTTGTGCTCAGCCTGCAGCACAGCGCGGCCTCTTCACGGCGTAAGCCGGGCGTGCGGCGCCGGCCGGCATCCTTTGGAGGTGAAAGGGCTTCCCGCCTGGCCCTGATGAAGGCGCCCAACTCCCTACGCTGCGGAGGATGTTCCATGGTGAATTTTATACCATGATATTTTTGATCCTTATACCAGCTTAAATTGGCCGGTAGGTTGTTCATAATAGGAGAACAGGGATGAGCCAGAGAGATTTTGCCGCCAGCCATTACGGTGCCAGAGCGGATGCCTATGTACAAAGCCAGGTCCATGCCTCTGGTGAGGATTTGGATGAGATGGAGGGCGTTTTAAGCGGCCATCCAGTTCACAGCGTGCTGGACCTGGGGTGTGGGGGCGGGCATGTCAGCTATCGCGCCGCCAAATATGCAGACCGCGTTGTGGCATGCGATGTCACGCCGAGCATGCTGGAGGCCGTTGAGAGAACGGCTGCCGAGAGGGGGCTGACAAATATTGAGACGCGCTTGGCCCCGGCCGAGGCTTTGCCTTTCGATCAGGGAGGCTTCGATGCGGTGTTATGCCGGTTTACGGCACATCATTGGTCTGATTTTGCCGCGGGTTTGCGGGAGGCGCGCAGGGTTATCCGGCCAAGTGGGGTGGCTGTGTTCATCGATACGGTGGCACCGGCGAGACGGGTTTTGGATACGCACTTGCAGGCAATGGAACTGCTGCGCGATCCGTCGCATGGCCGGAATTATGCCGTGGCGGAATGGTGCGCCGCGCTGGCCGAGGCCGGATTTGCCATGCAACGTTGCACGATCCGGCGTTTGCGGATGGAGTTCAAAAGCTGGATTAAACGGACCCGTACCCCAGCTGAAACGGCGGAGGCCATTTTGCGGCTTCAGCGGGGAGCGCCAGAGATTGTACGGCAATATTTCGACATCTCGCCCGATGGCAGCTTTGACCTGGAAACAGCGACGATGGTGGTGGAAGCCGTCTAGGCTCAGGCCAGCATGCTGGCGAGGCGGTCCGCGGCCTCGCCCCAGAGCGCACTCATGGCAGCGGCTATGGTTTCGGCCGCTTGCCCACCCGTAGCCGTGGCTGTGAAGCTTTGCAGCTGCCAGTCCTGTTTTGTGGTGGATCTGGTTGCCAACTGGGCGGATAGCGTGATGTTGCCTGAAGAGTTTGGCGTGAAGGCAAGGACCTGCACCTCGACAAACTGGTCCGCCGCAGCACCAATCGCACCGCCATCGGCCAGAACGGTGTCGGCGGGCAGGCGCTGGGCGAGATTTTCTACCAAGGCGGTCTGCAACATGGCGGAGAGAGGTGCGGCCCAGAGATCGTTGGGGAATGTATCCGCCGCATAGGCACCGCCGGGCTTCGGCACGCCGGATTGATTCATGGCGCTGGGCAGGCCGATGCTGCGCACGCCAATTCGCATTCCGGTGCCGCCCCGAACTGGCCCAGGAATGGACGCAATCCGCCAGCTATTGACTGGAGCCGATGTGCATCCGGACAGAATAGCCGCGCAGGACGAGACAAGGACAAGGCGCCGTCTCATGAGCCGCTCCTTCCGAAGATTAGCGATCGCGGGTGCTGGTTGAGATAGGTTGTGAGTGCCTGCAATGATTGCAACGTTGAATTGGTCTGATTCAGAATTTGCTGAAGACCTCTCTGGAAATCAGAATCCTGGCCGAACCCTTGATGCAGGTCTTGCAGCGCGGTATTTGCCGTTTGCAGCGTCGAGGTAAGCTGCTTGATCAACTGTTGTGTCTGCGGGCCACCCAGCGTGCCATTGGCTGACTTGAGGAGCTTGTTGAGGTTGTCGCCGATTTGCTGGAAGGGGATCTGATCCATTTTCGCGGTAATATCGGCGGTATTTGCCAATGTCGCGTCCAGTCCACCCTGTTCGAAGGGCAGCACGACGGCGTTACCTTCCATGGTGACTTTGGCTGGACCGGCTTTTGGTTCCGTCACAAGATCGATCTCTTTCTGGCCGGTGACGTAGTTGGCGGTACCGATCTCAACACGCATGCCGTTATTCACAAAACGCTGGAAAAGGGTGAGCGGAGCCGGAAGCTGGGAATTCTGTTTAAGCGCAAAAATACGCTGAGGCTGCAACTGCATGCTCACGCGGACTTTGGCCTGACCCGTTGATGGATCCACGAGAAGATCCACACCTGTGACATCGCCCACCTGGATGCCGAGCGCATTGACAGGAGCGCCAGGCGTCAGGCCGCTGACGTCGCTGGTAACATAGGTGACAACTTGTATCTGCGCGTTATAGGCTGCTGCCTCTGCTTGCTGCTGGGAGGCGTAGAGCTGGAAGCTGGCACCATCGGGGCTGGGCGGCTCGTTTTGCGCGGAGTATGGGAGGTTGAAAGTCACCCCGCCGGCAAACAGGGCCTGCACGGATTGAAGCTGCAATTGCAGTACGCCTCCCCTGATTCCGAAGGCGATGCCGGATGAGTTCCAGAACCGGCTGTCCGCACGCACGAGATTATCAAACGGGGCGCGGATAAAGACACTGATCTTGATTGGCCCAAGACCGTCGCCGATATCGTAGCCAAGTACCTCGCCAACCACGGCGTCGCGGTAAAACACGGGCGAGCCGGAGCTGATCGGGCCCAGATTATTAGCTGTAAGTGTGTAGGTATGCCCTGGCTCGTCGGATCTAACGCCAGGCGGTTGTTCAAGGCCGACGAAATGGGTCTGGTAAGATCCGCCTGCTTGGCCAGGGTCGACGGAGATATAGGCGCCCGAGACAATCGTTTCAAATCCAGAGATGTCTGAAAAATCTAGCCTTGGGCGTTCAACCCAATAGCGCGCGTTGGAGTTGAGGAACCGTTCCCCAACATTGTTCATCCTGACCTTCACGATAACATGGCTGTTGTCTCTTGCCAGATCGATACTCTCGACTGTCCCGAGTGCGACGGCTTTGTACTTCAACTGTGTCTGGCCGGCCTGCAACCCGTCGGCATTCGTGAAGCTCAGAGTCAGGAGTGGCCCTTGTTCCATGATGGTCCGGTAACCAAGATAGCCGGCGATGATCGCGGCAACGATTGGCACCAGCCAGACGACATGGAAGCTTGGGCGCCGGAGTTTGGCGCGAGGGGGCAGGTTTGGTTTCTCCGGGGCTGGATGGTCACTCATGCCTCGGGCTCCTTGTAGTGGTCCCACATCAAGCGGGGATCGAATGCATTGACGGCGAAGAGTGTCAAAACCACGACGGCGGCAAAACAGATGGCGCCGACATTCGCGGAGACATTTGCGAATTGCCCGAAATGCACAAGGGCGACGAGGATGGACACCATGAACACGTCAATCATGGACCAGCGCCCAATGAAATCGAGGATCCTGTAGGCGGTGGTGCGGCCACGTAAGAAGCCGGTGTTTCCTCGTTGCGTACTTATTAGCATGTAGACGAGCCCAACCAGCTTGAGGAGAGGGATGGTGATGCTGGCAAACAGCACCAGAAGCGCCAGTGGCCAAAGTCCAACATCCGCCAGCTCGATGATTCCACCCATAATTGTATAGGATTGGGTTTGCGCCACGCTGGTGAGGTTCATGAAGGGATAGATATTGGCGGGAATATAGAGAAAAGCGGCGGCGATGGTGAAGGCCCATGTCCGCGAAAAGCTTTCAGGTTTGCGCGGGTACAAGGGCGAATCGCAGCGCCGGCATAAGCTTTCCGGCGGTGCATGGTTGACCAGCCCGCAGACCTCACAGCTTAGAGCGTGAGGCTCCAGAGTACACGGCGTTTGTTCTTTGTCATCCAGGCGCCGCCAGATAAGTTCGCGATCGAGGCTGGCATCTACAGCTGCCATTGCGATCATTAGTCCGATCAGGGCATAAAGAGCTGTATCCAGATGGACGCTGAACATTCCTGTTAGGCGTGTATAAGCCACCAAGAAACCCAGCAAATACACATCAATCATCGCCCAGGGGGAAAGGGGGACATACCAACGGAAAAGGGCTTTGAGCGGCTTTTTCGGGAAATGCGTTTCAATACCGAAGAGCGTGATGATCACGATGCCGAGTTTCAGGCCAGGAACGATGAGCGTAACGGCGAAGACCAGAGCGCCAACCAGACCCCACCCTGCGTCGGTGAGGCGGATTGGTCCGGTTTCGATCCGTGCCAGGGCAAAACGGCCGTAGGCGTTTATCTCCATGAAGGGAGCGATGAGCGCGAAACTGTAAAACAGCAATCCGGCGATGGCGCAGGCCAGAGGGAAATTGATGTTGGCGCGCCGCCTCCGCCATAAGGTGCAGCCGCACCGGGGGCATTCCGCGATCAACCCTGGCCGGCATAGCATAAGCCGGCTGAACTGCCCGCAATGCTGGCACTCGCGCCAATCTTCGGCTGGGATTACCTCTTGCAGCTCAGTCATTCTTGGGTCCGGCGCGGTTTGCTCATTATTCGGAAATCTGGACCTGAAGTTTGGCTGGTTCAAGCCAGGAGGGGGAGTTACAAGCCAAGGTCCAGCTGAGCGGCTTTTGCCGTGCCGGTGGCCTTCACTTCCACCTTGCCGTCGGCGAAGCGCAGGCGCAGCGAAGCGCCGGGGTTTACGGCGGCAGCGGATGTAACGGGAGCGCCCTGGGCCGAGGTGACGAGTGCAAAGCCACGAGCCAATACGCGCTCATATGAGACCGATTCCAACCGGGCAGTCAGGGTTTCTAACCGGATTTCGGCTTCTTTCCGGCGCGCGGGAATGGGGGCTTGCAGCCGGTGCGCCAGCAGGGACAGGGCTGCCCGGCGCTTTGCGATATCTCCTGTCGGCTGGGAAAGCCGGTAGGCGGTGCCGTCCAGGCGTTTTTGGGAGATGCGGAGAAGATTTGGCAGGGCCATGGCCAGTCGGTGCTCCAGCAGCCCTATCTGCCCCTTTAGCCCGACAAGAATTTCCCGGGGATGGCGCGGTGCAAGGCGGTCCAGCCTGGCGCGACGGCCGGACATATAATTCGGCAAGGCCAGCACGAGGCGCTCGGCCCGGTCATCAAGCCGCTGCCGGGCTGTGCCGAGCATGGTGGGCAGATCGGGCAGCTTGGCGGCGGCTCTTTCCAGAGAGGAGGCAGCTTGAGTCGTATGGCGCGCCAATGCGCCATCCAGCCTTGCCGCACGCTGGCTGAGGTCAGCCAGCAGCTCCAGCCGGGCGGGTACGGCCATTTCCGCCGCTGCGGTGGGTGTTGGGGCGCGGCGGTCGGAGGCGAAATCGATCAGCGTGGTATCGGTTTCGTGGCCGACGGCGGAGATGAGAGGGATATGGCTGGCGGCGGCGGCGCGCACCACGACCTCCTCGTTGAAGGCCATGAGATCCTCAAGGCTGCCGCCACCACGCGCGACAATGAGCACATCAGGCTGGGGGAAATCAGCGGGGAGGTGATTGAAGCCCTCAATCGCGGCGGCGATTTTTTCCGCGGCACCTTCGCCCTGGACAGGTACCGGCCAGAGCAGGATGGGCCGGGGGAAGCGTCGTGCGATGGTGGTCTTGATATCCTGAAGCACAGCGCCCTGAGCGGATGTGACGACGCCGATGACGCGCGGCAGGACCGGCAGGGGGCGCTGGTGCTGGAACAACCCTTCTGCCTGCAATTTCACTTTGAGCGCTTCGATTCGGGCGAGCAGGGCGCCAGCACCCGCATATTCCAGCTTTTCGACGATCAACTGATATTCGGAGCGTTCAGGATAGGAGGTGATCCGGCCGGTGGCGATCACTTCCAGCCCGTTTTCGGCTTTCAGCCCGACTCGCGGCACCACCCCTTTCCAGATGATGGCCCGGATTTTTGCCCCCTCATCCTTCAGGGCGAAATATTGGTGGCCGGAGCCATAGGCTTTGAATTCCGTGATTTCCCCGCGCACCCGTACCCGGCCGAAGGAGCCCTCCAGCGTGCGCTTTACCGCGCCTGCGAGTTCGGAGACTGAAAATTCAGGGGTGTTTGTCACGGATTCACTCATGCGGACAGGTTATGATACAGCGCGCTCTAGAAACAGAGGGGTAAGATCATGCGGGTTCTGATCATCGGTTCGGGCGGACGGGAGCATGCGCTGGCCTGGGCGATCGCTAAGAGCCCGTTATTGACCAAACTCTATGTCGCCCCTGGCAATCCTGGGACTGCGCAAATCGCCGAAAACGTGCCGCTGCGGGCGCTGGATGTGGCGGCGATCGTGAAGTTTGCGGTGGAGCAGAAGATCGATCTCGTGGTGCCGGGACCGGAAGCGCCGCTGGTAGCCGGTGTGGCGGATGCGCTGGCAGAGGCTGGCATTGCATGTTTCGGCCCCTCCGCGGCGGCAGCGCAGCTTGAGGGCAGCAAGATTTTTACCAAGCAGGTTGCCGATGCGGCTGGTATTCCGACTGCCGGCTGGGAGAAATTCACGGACGCCGACGCCGCGCACAGCTATCTGGACAAGAGTTGGCGCGCCGATCGTGATCAAGGCGGATGGGCTGGCGGCTGGCAAGGGCGTTGTCGTGGCGGCAACCCTGGATGAGGCACATGAAGCCGTCACCGCGATCATGGAAGACAAGGTCCATGGTGCGGCGGGTGCCTCGGTGGTGATCGAGCAATGTTTGGTTGGTGAGGAGATCTCGGTCTTTGCCCTGTGCGATGGCGAGGCGGCGCTGTTTTTCGGCGCGGCGGCTGACCACAAGCGGGTAGGAGAGGGCGATACCGGTCCGAATACCGGCGGCATGGGCGCCATTTTCAATCCACCCTGGGCGACGGAGGAGGTTATCCGCCGCAGCATGGAAGAAATAGTACAGCCTGCGCTGAAGGAGATGGCGCGGCGGGGCACGCCGTTCCGAGGCTTCCTGTTCGCGGGGCTGATGGTCGAGGAGGACGGGCCGAAGCTGATCGAGTTCAATGTCCGCTTTGGCGATCCGGAATGCGAGACCGTGCTGCCGATGCTTAGCTCAGACCTTCTGGCGGCCCTGAAGGCGGCGGTGGAGGGCAAACTCGCCGAGGTGACGGCAGAATGGCGGCCGGGCAGCGCCGCGACTGTGGTGATGTGTGCGAAAGGCTACCCGGGCGCCTATGCGACGGGTAGCGAGATCTATGGTCTCGAAGAGGCCGGCGCCATGCCAGGGGTCACGATTTTCCATGCCGGCACCATGGCTGAACAGAACGGTGTTCTGGCCAATGGCGGCCGGGTTCTGGCCGTGAATGCCGTGGGCGAGGATTTGCGAGAGGCGCTCTCCCGTGCCTATGCGGCCATTGACCGGCTGGATTGGGAGGACGGGTTCTGCCGCCGCGATATCGGGAGGCGCGCTCTCCTGGGCTAATGCGTCGCGGCGGGGACGCGATCTGAGCGGTAGCGCAGGATCGCGAACGCTCCGGCAAAGGCGGCGGAGGCCAGGCCAAGTGCGAAACCGTCCGGCCCAAGCAACGACATGCAAAGCCCCAGTGTTGGTGGGCCGACAATGCCGCCAAGCGTATAAACAACCATCGACAGTGACATGGCGCTGGCAAGCCCGAGCCCGGAATGGCGCGAGGTCAGGAACACGATCCCCAACGTAAACAGCCCGCCCTGCGCTAAGCCCCAGACGGCCAGCCAGGGCCAAAGCCCCTCTTGCAAGCCCAGGACGAGACCCAGCGGCAGCAGAACCATGGCGCAGGCGGTGACATTGCGTAGTTTCTTGCGGTCCAGATGATCCGAGAGGCTTCCAATTAGCACTGCACCCAGCGCGACGCCGGACTGCACGGCCACCACCAGCAATGCCGAAAGATGCACGGAAAGACCGCGCGAAAGGCCGAACAGCGGCAGCAGGGAGAGGTTGCAGGCTTCGGTGAGGCCGACCAGGAAAATGCCGATAAAGGCGGCAGGTTCGTGCAGCAGAATATCCCGCCGGCGGGCGGGCTGTGTGCCGGGCTGGGTCGCGTGCGGGGCTTCCCGTCCGGCAAAGCTTAGCATGATGGCGGCCCCTGCCGTTACAATGGCGCCCGCAAGGAAAGGGGCGCGGCCCGTGCTTCCAGAAATTGCCAGAAAGCCTGGCCCCATCGCCATTGAGCCGCTCAGGATCAGTTCATAGAGCCCCGTCAGGCGGCCGCGCAGATGCGCGGGGAAGCTGCCATTTATCCAGGTATCCAGACCTGCCCAACGCAGGGCCAGCACAGCGCCCATAACCAGGCAAAGCAGGCTCCAGAGCAGCACGTTGCGGGTGGCGGCGAAGCCGAGAAAGACAAAAACGGAGCCCACCATGCCGGTGAGTACCATGCGCTGCAGCCCAAGCCGCCGCATGATGGCAGGGATGAAGCCGGACATTGCCAGCAGCCCTACCCAGGGCAGGCCCGATATGATGCCAACCCAGAAATCCCCCACGCCCTCGGCGCGCAGCGCAACTGAGAGCAGCGGCAGGAACATCCAGAAGGCACCGGCCCCGAAAAACGCTGCGCTGACGGCGATAATGATCCGGTAGGGCATGGTCAGGCGGCCAGCGCCTGTGCCTTCACCAAGCGGGCAAAGGCACCGTCTTGGGCGAGCAGGGCTTCGTGGGTTCCTGTTTCCACGGCCTGCCCATCGGACATGACGACGATCCGATCCGCGTCGCGGACGGTGGAAAGCCGGTGCGCCACGACGATGGTCGTACGCCCAGCGCGCAGCCGTGTCAGAGCCGCCTGTACCAGGGCCTCGCTCTCGGTATCGAGCGCGCTGGTGGCTTCATCCAGCAGCAGGATGCGCGGATTACGTAAAATGGCGCGGGCGATGGCAACACGCTGGCGCTGCCCGCCGGATAGGCGTTGGCCATTGACGCCGACGCGGGTGGCAAAGCCTTCGGGCATGTCCTTGATGAAGCCGCAGGCGGCGGCCTCAGCGGCGGATGCGACTTCCTCGTCCGTCGCATTCGGTCGGCCGAGGCGGATATTGGCCCCGATTGTATCGTCGAACAGCAGGGCTTCCTGCCCGACATAGGCGATGGAGCCGCGCAGGGAGGCGAGCGTGACATGGGCGATGTCCGAGCCATCGATGAGGATACGCCCGGCACTGGGATCGTAGAGGCGTGGGAGGAGTGCCAACGCGGTGGATTTGCCGGCGCCGGAGGTGCCGACAAGGGCGAGCATCGTACCAGGGGAGGCGCGGAAGCCGAGGCTTTTCAAGCCCGGGCGCCCATCCGGATAAGAGAAGGCGACCCGCTCAAACACGACTTCGCCCGGGCCGGAGGGCAAGGGAATGGCATTTGGGGCATCTGCGATGGCGGCCGGTTCGTCGATCACATCGAACACCCGCACCATACCGGCGAGCCCTTCCTGGATGGCGGCATTCATGGTGCCCAAAGCGCGCAACGGGCGGGACATGATGAGCAATGCCGACATGAAGCCCATGAAGCTACCGATGCCGGAACCGCCGGTGGCATTGCGCCAGCCCTCGAAGCCGATGACCAGCGCGACTGCCACGCCGGCCAGAACCTCCAGAATTGGGTCCAGCCGGGCGCGCACGCGAGTCATACGGATCAGCGCGCGATACAGGCCGATGAAATTTGCCTCGGCGCGCTTCTGCTCAATGTCTTCAAGCCCGTAGGCGCGTACGGTGCGGGCCAGGGCAAAGCTTTCGTTCAGCATCGCCGCCGCCTCGCCCATGCGCTCCTGCATACCGCCGGAGGCGCGGCGCATGCGCCGGCCGATTTTGTCGATGGGCATGGCGGCCAGGGGATAGATGAAGGCGGAGATCAGGCTCAGCTGCCAGTCGATCACGAACATGGAGACGACCAGCCCGACCACGGTGGTGGCGTCCGAGACTGCGTTTACCGCCCTTGTCATGGCGTCGCGGATCACCGTGGCGTCGGTGGTGAAGCGGGTGGCGAGCTGGGCCGGGGCCTCGCGCTCCACCCGGGCCAAGGCGGCGGCGTTGAGGTGACCGAACATCGCCACCTGCAGCCTGCGGATGACCAGCAGCACCATGTCCTGCGTCAGCACCGACTGCAGATACATCGAGATACCCTTCACCGTGGTGACCGCGAGCACCAGGATGGGCACCTGATAGAGGATGCGCTTATCCTTGTCGGCGAACAGGTCGAAGGCCCATTTGATGATGATGGGGTAGAGCGCTGTGGTGACCGACAACAGCAAAGTCGCGGCGATGATAACGGCGATGCGCCCTTTGAAGAACCGGACATGCTCGCGCCAGAGCCGGCGGACGAGGGCGGCGGAGGTGGCGGGTTTGCTTGTCTGGACCTTGGTCATGACAGCGTGGTTAAGCACAGTTTGGGGCGGAGCAAAAATGCGCTACAGCGCCTGCCATGGATACAATTTACAAAGGCGATCTTTCCACCCCGTGCGGGCGACGTAACGCTTGGGTGGACGCGCTGTTTGTGGATCATGCCGTTTTGCGGCTGTTTTGGACCAATTTTGCCGTTGTGGTGCCGGGAAAGCTTTACCGCTCCAATCACCCCACGCCGGGGAATTTGCGTCATTTCACGCGCAAGGTTGGGCTGAAAAGTCTCATTAATTTAAGAGGGCAGGCGAAAAACGGCTCGGACGCTCTTTCGCGCGATGAGTCGCGGCGATTGGGGCTGGATTTCTACGATATGGCGTTCGAATCCCGAGGGGCGCCGCATAAGGACAGAATTCTGCGCCTGGCCGAGATATGTGAACAGATGCGCGTGCCGGCTTTGATCCATTGCAAATCCGGAGCCGACAGAGCGGGGTTGGTTGCAGGGTTATACATATTGATCAACGGTGGCAGTGCGGCCGAGGCAATGCGTCAGCTATCGCTCAGGTTTGGCCATATAAAACATTCAAAAACAGGCATTTTGGACGCGTTCTTCAAGCTGTACCAGCAAACCGCTGAAGGCAAAAAGCCGTTCCTGGACTGGGTGAGGGACGATTACGACGAGAACGAGTTACGCGCCGCCTTCCGGGCCGGGCGCGTGGCGGAATTTATTAACGGTAAGCTGCTGCGGCGCGAATAGGCGGCTGTGGCTGGAGTCTATTTCTGGGCTTTTTGCGGCTTATCGGATTTCTTCAAAATCTCATTCTGGACGACGTTCTGGATGCCACTGGCTGCCTCTTGAGTCGCTGCTGCGGCAACATCACCCCAATGAGGTGATATGTCGCTTTGGTTCAAGGCGTGAAGCTGGGTGACTTGGCCGGCAACACGGTTATTGGTGTCGCGCACCACCCAATCCAACTCGACAAGCAATTGCCCCTGATCAGTAGGGGTGGTCTTTACGTTGCCGGTGACCGTGAAATCCGCTTGCTGTTTGTTGGTCACAAGCTCCAGATTTGGCCCCGGAAGCGCGTGGGCAAGGTCAGCCGGCAGCGATGTATCACCGTCACCGGGCGCGCCGGTTACGGCGCCAATGAAGATCCGCGGCATGCGGTTCTCAAGCGATTGCGGATTGCTTTGTTGGATCTCTGCGTTGATCTGGCTCATCAGCTTGGAGAGGCCGGGTGCATCCGCAGTTGCCGCCTTGGTAAGCGCGGCCTGGTCGCCATCGGCCCAGCTTTGGGCGGGGACAGGCTGGCCTGTTTGCTTGCCGTAGGATTTTCCATTCGGGCCAATGACATCATAGGCCGGCGTGACATCGTTGCCATTCAGGGCGGCGGTGATTTGCAGATGCCAGTTTGCTTTTTGCACCGGTCCGGCCACGCTAGGCACATCATAGGCGGCGAGTTCGCCGGCCAGATCATGAGCGTAGGTGCCTGCGGCGTCATTACCAAGGAGCGCGCCGGTGGGCGTTGGCACCATAAGCTACCGGCGCAGGTGGGAGGGCGAGCCTGGCGGCGGTGGGGCCGGGATTGCCATAAAATGGCTGCGGCAGTGTGCCGCAGCCCGGCAAGCAGCAGGGCGAGGAGAAGTGGGGTGCGTTTCAGGAGCATATGATCGAAATCTGATGGCCGGTTACCGGCTCCTGCCGCAATGTTTTGCGACGGTAGGAGAAGAAATTGGCCTCATCCGCACAAGTATCGTGAGGCACGATCTCTGCCTCGATCCCGGCACGGGAGAGTCTGGAGGCGCAATAGCCAGGCAGGTCAAACCAGAAATGCCCGGGCCGCCCCATGGTGAAGAAGCGGGCGCTTGAAGCGGCCTCAGCCAGAACAGCATCCCGCAGGTCTGGGCCGACTTCATAGCTTTCCTGATGGATGCATGGGCCGATGGCGGCCTTGATCTCCGTGGCACCCAAGGCGCGAAGCGCCTGGGCTGTTTCCTCAAGTACGCCTGCTAGTGCGCCGCGCCAGCCTGCGTGGGCCGCGCCGACGGCGCCATTATCGCCGAGGAACAGCACCGGCGCGCAATCAGCGGTTATGATGCCCAGGGCAATGCCGGGGCGGTTCGTGACGAAGGCATCCGCTACCGGGCCTTCCCCTTCGGCCCAGGGAGAGGTGACGGTAACGACTGTGGGGCCATGGACTTGCTTGAGGCCCAGTAGAGCCAGTGGCTGCAGGCCAAAATTGCTGATTGCCCGGGCCCGGTTTTCCCGTACCGAGGTGGGATCGTCAGAAGAGAAGCTGCAGTTCAGGCTTGCGTAATATCCAGATGAAACGCCGCCACGGCGGGTGAAAAAACCATGCCGGACGGGCAGGGCGGCGGAGACGAAGTCGGTCATGCAAATCCTGGCAAAGGCGGCAGATGGTCCGGGCAGACGGCCAGAACCTTGAACAGGCTGCCCATCGCTTCCGGTGCCGTCAAGCGCTGGACGGAAAGGCGCAGATCTAAAGCCTTCTCAGGATGGCGCTGGGCGAGGAAATCGCTGCGTTGATAGAGCCCTAGTGCCGTTAGAAAATAATTCTGCTTGATCGGCCCCTGGGCATGCACGGTGCGTTTAATGGCGGAGAAGTCGACATGTGCGGTGATATCCGCTTCTCCAGGATGCGAAAGCGGGTCGGCGTAAGCACCTTCGCGGATCGCTTGAACGCTCTCACCAGCGCCACTTTCCGCCGGGCCGTAATCGATGAACAGTCCAACGGCGTTGCGCGCCGCCAACTCTGTGCAGAAGTTCAGAGCTGCTTCGTTCACCTCCCTGACGCTGCCGAGAGGGTCGTCAGGCAAGGGGTAGTCTGAAGGGATTTCGACATAGGCGCCATTTTCAACGTAACGTTCCATCCAGCCAGAGGCACGGCGGATGAATTGCCGTACCGGCAGGGCATCGAGAAATTCATTGGCAATCAGGATAAGTGGGCCGGATGGCAGAGTGGCCAGAAGTCATGCCATTGCGCCAGGGGAACGCGGGCCGCCTGCTCCGCCCGTAGGGCCGGTGAAGTTTCGATGAAATGGACGTTGAGGGGCGGCCCAGACGCGCAGCGCGTCGGCCATCAGAACGCCCCGCCCTGGTCCGGCTTCTGCAAGGATAATGTCTTCCGGCGCGCCCAGCATTTGCCAGACCACCTTGGCCCACGCGCCGAGTAACTCACCGAACACCTGGGTGATTTCTGGCGCCGTGGTGAAGTCCTGTCCGAACCGGCCGCGCGCATAATAGGCCGCGTTGGCACGGGCCATGAAATGGTCGAAACGCTCAGCTGGCACGTTTGGAACGGGCATAGAAAATGAAGCAAAGTCCGGCGATGACCATGGGAATTGAGAGGATCTGACCCATGGTGGTGCCGAACGGCAAGAAGCCCAGGAAGGCATCAGGCTCGCGGAAACACTCGCCTGTAATCCGGGCTACGCCGTATCCCGCAAGGAAAATGCCTGTCAGTGTACCTGCCCGGTTACGGATTGCGGTTGATTGGGCGCAAGCCAGCATGACGCAGAATAGCACCACACCCTCGAGTGAAGCTTCGATCAATTCAGAGGGGTAGCGTGGCAATTGATAGGGGTCGCCAGGATAGATCATGGCCAGCGGAAATCCGGCTGGGGCGGGGCGTCCCCAAAGCTCGCCATTGATGAAATTGGCGCAGCGCCCGAGAAACAGGCCGATCGGCACGGCCACGGCAATGCGGTCCGCAAAACGCAGAGGGTTGAGCTTGTGTTTCCAGCAGAAACTCAGGATGGCGACGGTTACGCCCAGAAAACCGCCATGGAAGCTCATGCCCCCGTCCCATACCGCCGGAATGGCCAGCGGATGGGTGAAGAAATATCCGGGCTGATAGAACAGGACATAGCCGATGCGCCCGCCAAGTATGACGCCTAGTACGGCCCAGGTCAGAAAATCATCGACCTGTTCGCCGCTGGCTGCGGCGGGCGTGCGGGAGGCCATGTAGCGAACCAGCCGCCAGCCAATGAGCAGGCCGGTAATGTAGGCCAGTGCATAATAGTGGATGAAGAGCGGGCCGATGTGAAAGCCGCGCGGGAAGACAGGGAGGGTGATTGGGCTCATTTGTAAGGGTCTGCCTTGTGGAGATGGTTCTGCACGTAGGCGGTTATCCCTTCTTCCAATGTCATGAAGTCATGGTTGAAGCCCAGAGAGCGCAGGCGCGCCATAGGGGCTTGTGTAAAAGATTGATACTGGCCGCGCAGCGCCTGGGGCATGTCGATGAATTCGATCCGCTCCGGCAGGCCGTTGGCATGGCACACCGCCCGGGCGAGGTCGGCATAGGAGCGCGCCGTTCCGGTGCCCAGATTGAAAATGCCAGCAAAACTTTGGGCGGATATCAGGAATTTCAGCGCGGCGGTGACATCATCTATATATATAAAGTCGCGTTTTTGATCGCCATCGGCAAGGCCGGGGCGGTCTGATTTGAATAGGCGCGCCGGGCCGCCGGCTATAACCTCGTCGTGTTTGACCTTCACGACGGAGATCATCTTGCCTTTATGATATTCATTCGGCCCGAATACGTTAAAGAATTTGACTCCGGCCCAGTTGGCGGGCGCGTGCGCATGGTCTGCGATCTTGGCGCGCCACCCAAAGGTCGAAGGCGTGTTTGCTCCAGCCATAGAGGTTGAGGGGGCGCAGCTTCTGTAGCGCGGGTAGCGACATGTCGTCATCGAACCCGGCAGCACCATCGCCATAGGTCGAGGCAGACGAGGCATAGATGAACCTGACCCTGCGCTCTGCGCACCAAGTCCAGAGTTTCTGGCTGAGCGTGACGTTGCTGCGCCAAACCAGATCGGCATCCGTGGCCGTGGTTCGGATATGGCGCCGAGATGCACGATCGTGGTGATCCGCATGTCGTGGGCCAGAAACTCTTCCAGCCGCTCCGGCTCGACCAGCATGGCGGGGGATGATGAGAGAGATTACGCCATTTTTGCCCTTCATGACCGAGCCAGTCGGAAATGATGACATCCTGCCCGTCGGCAGTGAGCGCTGCATGGAGATTGGATCCGATGAAGCCGGAACCGCCCGTGACCAATATCATGGCAGGGGTTATATGTAGAAGCAGTGCAACAGAGAAGGCCCG
>CAWHDE010000027.1:0-43119 GCA_963827925.1 uncultured Pseudomonadota bacterium
GCAGCTTGTCGGGCGCTGCCGAGTTCAGCGACCTTGGCAAATACCAGGCTGATTGATTCCTGCACACGCCGATCAGGATCCTTCTCGAAGCGATCGCCTGCCTTCACAAACCCAACCGGCGCCGCCACGATCAGCTCGCCCCGGCGTGCCTTCTCGTAACGGGCTGACAAAGACCGCTGCCGAAGGAGATCCAACTCGTACTCATTCAAACTTCCCTTGAGCCCGAGGAGCAGCCGGTCGTTGCCCTGGCGCGGCGCATAAATGGCCTCCTGGTCGATCAAAACCGTGTCCACAACGCGGCACATCTCAATCAATTGCTGCCAATCGCGGCTGTTGCGCGCAAAGCGGGATACCTCCCGCGCGGCGACCGCGCCGACCTTGCCGAGACAAACTTCCGCAACCATCCGGTCGAAGCCTGCACGGGACACACTGCCCGACGCGGATCGGCCAAGATCGTCATCCACAATATCGATCTGGCACCAGCCCAATCCAACTAAGCGATCGCGCATGGCATATTGCAACACGCTGCTCTCACGGTTGTGTAAAACCTGATGTGCTGAAGACTGGCGGACGTAGAGGATCGCCTTACGTTCCAGATGATGGGCCCCAATCTTGTCAGGCATCATGGCGACCCCCGGTCACATCGTAGCCTTTGCAAGGCTGATGTTCGCGCAACAGGCGCGCGATCAAATTCGTCACTGCGATCCGAGTTTCCACGGGCAGATCCAGCCAATTCGGATCCGTGCTCTTGGGGTGAAACAAATCCAACTGGGGCACATTCAGCTGTCGGTTCCCATGGCTTTGGCGTTGTTGGCGCATCAGAGATTCTCCGATTTTGAGGGCAGGAATGGTGTCCTGCGTCGGAAATCGGTTCAGGGAATGACGGTGATGGCAATGCTGTACTCGTGGCGTCACGCAACAAGGCTTGCAAGGCCGCCAACGCGATCCGGCTTGTCTGTGGCATAGCCGCGACCCGCACTGAGCTGGCCCCCGTAGTGAGGACCACTTCCGACTGGGATTAAAATGGGGTCGGTGCCGTTCCATCTTTCATAAAAATTAAGCTGCTTGCTGCTGTTGTGGCTGTGGGTATGTGGGCAACGCGTTAGCGTTGTCCAAGCGAAGCGTCATATCCACAGCCATCGGCGGCAGTACGCCGACCATTGCTTCACGCCAGAGTTCCATCGGCGTCCGGTTGCCCAGCGCCTGGTGTGGGCGCCTATGGTTATAAAATGAGATCCAATCGGCGATCCCGGCCCGCGCCTCGATCCCGTCGGCATAGAACTTGATGTAGAGATCCTCGTATTTCAGCGAGCGCCAGAGCCGTTCGATGAAGACGTTATCCATCCAGCGCCCCTTACCGTCCATCGAGATCCTGATCCCGGCCGCACTCAGCGTGCCGGTGAATTCGGCTGAAGTGAACTGCGACCCTTGGTCGGTGTGAAGATCTCCGGCTTGCCGAAGCGTGCCATGGCGTCCTCCAGCGCCGAGACGCAGAAACGCACATCCATCGTGTTCGATACCCGCCAGGCCAGCACCGCGCGGCTGTGCCAGTCCATGATCGCCACCAGATATAGAAAGCCCCGGCCGATCGGCAAATAGGTGATGTCGGCGCACCAGACCTGGTTCGCCCGCGCGATCGTCAGCTCCCGCAGCAGATAAGGGTAGATCTTGTGCCCGGTGCCGGGGTTGCTGGTCCGCGGTTCGGCCCGAGCGGCACGATCCCCATCAGCCGCATCAGGCGACGTACCCGTTTGCGGTTCACGAGCACGCCCTCGGCCGCCAGCAGCGCAACCATCCGCCGTGATCCCAGAAACGGCCAGCGCAGGAACAGTTCGTCGAGCCGGCGCATCAGATCGAGATCATTGTCGTTGGCTACACGCCGCGTTCGATACACGCCTGAGCGCGCCACACCGAGCATCGCACATTGCCGCCGGATCGATAGGTCCGGGTGATTCCGATCGAGCTTCGCTCTGCGGTCCGGCGCGCTCATTTGCCGAGCCTCTTTGCGAAAAAATCATTCTCGATCGTCAACTGACCAATCTTCGCATGCAGTTTTTCGATCACACGGCTCGACGCAGCCTCCGCATCCTGACCAATCTTCGGGTCGAACACCCGGGTCGCATGCTCCTGGAGCTGCTTCTTCCAGGCATAAATTTGGTTAGGATGAACCTGGTAGCGGGTGGCCAAATCGGCCACCGTCGCCTGCTCACGCAACGCCTCCAAGGCGATCTTTGCCTTCAGCGCCGCATCTATCGTCCGTCTCGTCTTGCTCATTATCCGCTCCATCTACACGACAGAACGGCGCCTTTTCCACCTTAACCAGTGGTCCCAAATCCGGGGACCAGCTCAGTTCAGACAAAGTCAGCCACCTCTGACGGCGACCTGAATGTTGCTAGCCGACCGCTACCCCGGTGTGCGCCGCCATGGCCCGGCTATCCGGATCGGTCAGCGACATCTGGCTTTCGCCGGTGCGTCTCGAGGTGGGCCAGCATCGGCGCCATCAAGCGGGCGCGCTTCTGGCGCAGCCGAGGGCCGCGATCTTCTCGGCCAGGTTCTTGGTGCGCGCACCGCCGACCGTTCCGCCGTCCTCTCGACACCTCGCCCTGGTCCAGCCGCTTAAGATAATCGCCAACCGCTGGGCGTCGGCGGCGCGAATAAATTCCCGCAGTGAATTGCGGGTGAAGTTGCGGTCCTTGTTGTTGACTGCCTTGATCCCGCGTGCCGTCCACCGCCAGCAGCTCGCGGCCGTAGAGATCGAGCCGCCGGCACAGCAGCACGAATTCCCGGAACACCGACCGAAAGGCGGCGCGGTTGTCGCGCCGGAAGTCGGCGATGGTCTTGAAGTCCTGGTTCAGCCGCCCGGAGCAGCCAGATCACTTCGATGTCGCGGATGGGTCTCGGCTTCCAGCCGCCGGCTCGACCGTACCCGGTTCAAATAGCCGTAAATGTAAAGCTTCAGGAGATCGGACGGCGCGTAGCCCGGCCGGCCCGTCGCCTTCGGCTCCACGCTAGCAAACCCGGCCGCCGCCAGATCCAGCCCATCCACAAAGGCATCGATGAAACGCACCGGATTATCGGCGCCGACGTACTCGTCCAGAGATTCTGGCAAGAGCAGCCCCTGCGCTCGGTCGCGACCTGAGATGTGCTTCATGATGCCAGATTCTACCGCGCCTCACGCCGCGCCGGAATCCGTTTCGGTGGAGTTTTCACACGGTCTGCTTGATTTCTGCAAAGGACGCCGTCGCCGGCCTCGCAAAACCGGCCTAGCGCTCCACAAGCATGATCAATAACGGCTCAGCCGGTTTCGATGACCCTAGTTCGCGGCGGCGTTTTATCTCCAGGCTGGTGCAGTCCTGAGCCGCCAGGCCATAATGGCGCCAAGCGCGGCAAAGGGAGGGAACAATACAAGGTTAGTAAAGTAGAAGAAAACAACACAGTAACCCCCCGCCATCCACAACAGGGCTAGGATCAGTCTTTCCAATGCATTGGCAGCGGGAAACAAGGCAGCAATTCCTACGGACCAGCCTACCAGGTCATAATTATAGCCATGCGGCGTAGAAAGCACGGCGAGACAACATGTCAACGCCATGCGTGGCACTGGCGGCATTCTTCCGGGCTTCCACGCGAGATACACCAATACAAGGCTAACCACACTACTTATCGCTTGCAGACACCACGCTGTATGCACTGCCGCCCCCAGACCGCGGGCCATATAGAATATTGTGATCGAATAAGCAGGAAAATACGCCAAGTAGGGGGCCGCATCGGATCTGAATTCATCCGGTCGCGCCACATTAAAAAAAAACCACCAGGGTTCTGGTCCCAGCACAATCCAGGAGAGCATCACAAAACCCAGCGCCGTGACGATCCCGGCCAGAAGCAGCTTCACGCGGCTTCTGCGAGCCACCATAAACGGAAAAACGATAGCTATTTGCGGCTTTACAGCCAGCAAGCCAGCCAAAACCCCCGCAGCTTTTGGCCTACGATCTGCCATCAGCAGGGCTGCCACGAGCACGCCACCCAGCAGCATGCCATTCTGCCCTCCACTGCAAAAGTCATGCAGCGCCGCTGGGCTGAACAGACCCATAATGATAACCAGCCAGCCAAGCCGGGCGCGACGCAGCAGCCAGCCGGCCGCTACCAGCTTGAAGGAAAACACGCGCCATATCCAAAAAGACGGTATCAGAGGTGCGAAGGCAAAGGGCATAGCCAGAAGCCCCATCGTAGGCGGGTAATTCCAGGCGCGCACAAACGGTACAGCAGGGGATAATATGTCAAACTTGAATGCTGGCATGAACCATGATGGAGGAATCCCGCCAGTCCCAATTGCATGAGAAACCGCCGCCCTGCATACCAGAATTGTGCGAAGTCCCAAACCGGTCAGGTCGTTGTAGGTTGCTGCTGCGGCAGTTGTTGAAACCGGGGCAAACATATGCAGCTCTCGCACAGCATTTGCCGTGTAGAAGAACGCCCCCACCACATAGAAAAAGACCTGCATCGCAATGGATATAACAAGCCCTGTCCGCACTCTAGGAGCCAACAATTTGGAGGTTTGTGTGGATTTTCTATATTTCGTTTTGATCAATCTCAATGGAAAAGGTTATATTTCAGTATACAATAAAGCGCCCGGATCTCATCTCGCCAGCCAATTTTTTTACCCTCAGCGTAGGTTCGTCCAGAATAACTAATGCCTACTTCATAAATCCTGCAATTTAATTTGGCTACTTTAGCAAGTAATCTCCGGCTCGAACCCAAACCGATTTTCTTTGATTTCAATCTGCTGGATAATCTCGCGTCGAAATAATTTATAGCACGTCTCCATATCCGTAAGGTCTAAATTTGTAAGCATATTTGAAAGTGTTGTTAGAAGCCATTCCCCAGCCGATGCCAATAATAAAGAACGCGATGAGGTGAACTACCTACAAATCGTGATCCAAAAACAACATCTGCTTTTCCTTGTTGAATAGGCTCAATGAGCCGCTCGTACTCGTTAGGATCGTATTCCAAACTGCATCTTGTATAATGATTATATTGCCTGTTGCCGCTTGAATTCCAGTCCGTAATGCAGCCCCTTTTCCTAAGTTTTTTTCATGGTAAATGATTTTTCTAACTCGGCCTGAATTTTCTATTTCTTGTTGTAATTTCTCTCTCGTTTCATCACTGGAGCAATATCTACAACAATAATTTCTTTGTTTGAGTAGGACGCGTTATTCACAGCGTTAATGATTGCATCAATAGTATTGATTTCATTGTAGCACGGTATAATTATAGACAAATTCATTTTAAGATTCTGGTTAATTAAGATATCAATATAATATCTTTTTGAAAATACTCGATGGTCAAATAGAGGCCGCCTCAAGGTTGATCTTAGGAAACTACCAGCCAAGTTCTCATTTTGCCAGCTCAATATTTGGTTGCCTTTGTTTGGGTCATCCTTAGGTAGAGAGTAATGTCGTAGTTTACTCTTAGAGCCGGTTAGTCTAGAATTTTTTCTGCAGCTCAGGCATAGATAATTGGTATGGATTACCTATGTTGATAGGACCAGTAAAATCTTCTCTTGTATCCATCATCATTATAAGGGTCGATGAGGTCATCAACATAGCAAAAGCTGCGAGTTTGTGTACCGTCACCAAAAATTGAAAGCTCTTCGCCATTCAGTGCACTAACAATAAAGCTGCTTACCACTCTGCCATCATTGATATGCATACGGGGGCCATACGTATTGAATATAAACAACCTTAATTTGTAGCTTATGCTGACACCAATAGTCAAAAAATAATGTTCCGACGGCGTTTACTTCGTAATAACAGCTACGGATGCGACGGGATAACTCTACCCCAATAACTCTCTGTTGTGGATGGACCCCAAGTTATCCATATACTCGCTAGTAGGCTTGGACTATTTTTCCTAACTCACTTGGCAAGCCGAGCATATTGATAGCACCATGCACGCTAGTCTTTGTAGTTTGTACTGGATAATATTGGTAATAAACCGGCGAGGCCGGGCAAGCCAAGTTGTATATCTGATCAACTTCAATATAGAGCGGAAAAGTAATATCGTGACGCATCAATTCGAAATTTTGATTATGCAACAAATTGTGAAATATTGGCCTTGCTGCCGGTATAGAAATTGTCAACAGAAAGAACGTCGTCACCACAACGTACAAGCGATCACATAAGTGCGATCCAGAAATCCCACTCCACGTGTGACAAGTATTTTTTTCATATCGTTCTTCCTGTATTCGATAGAAGTTCGGATTACCTTAAGTTTGAGGCAAATAAACTCAATGGCTATTTTTGGAATCCAGATTTCATCGCCCACATTGTTTGAAAAAAAGAAACTAATAAATTGGCTTCTTGGATACAAAGAATCAAAAATTTGTGCATATTTTATCCTATATAACAGTGTATCCAGCCTTAACCAGAGCCGTTTCAACGATAAGCAAAAGCAAGAAAACACCTAGTAGAGTACAGGAGCGGTTTTTACTTTTGGCCGCCCAGTCCCCCATACCCAAAAACAAGGCAACGGCCGGATAGCACAACCTAATGCCATCAACAAAATATTGGTCGTGCTCACCATGAACCAGAGATAGCCGAGAATAACGAAAATCCGGCGATGGACATCTCCTTATGGGGGAAACGTCGTAATGTTCTGGAATATAGCAAAGATACTTAGGCAGACAGTAAAAAATCAAGCAGGACTGAAAGGCGATATTAACCGTGTCCCGGCCGGTTTCGGTGGCCAGGAGATGGTGATGTAAGACGCCATCCACAGCACTGGACAACAAATCACGAACACAAAAGGTACCGGACTGGATCAGCAAAATTGGACCAGATGTCCTACAAAATTATAGCGGAAGTGCCCCATGCGTCCTGGGCTTTGATGAACACGAACGCGTCATGAAAATTGAAGAACATATACACCATGAAGGCCAAAAGGCCACTGACCGAGAGCAGGCCAAAGGCAATAAATTTGGGGATTTCCCGTGGTTTGGCTTTTTCCGTTACCCATTTAAAGGCGCCGTGTAGGCACAGGGCGGCGGCGATAAAGACCATGGTTGGTGCTATCGCGCTACCGACGCCGCACCAGAGGGCTGCCCTAAATCTGGCGGTCATCGATATAGTCTTGCAGACAATAGATCGCACATAGATTGATCAGGCCAGTCGGGTATCCCATCCACAAGAAACAGGCGGCAGGCCAACAGATGAAGAAAGCACAGGCCCAGAAAGCGGATCTCTCAGGCATCAGCCTAAGGGCAAACCGACTGAAGGCAGATTGGACAACAAGCCAAAAACCAAGCTGAGAAGTGAAAGGCCATACTGGCTGCCACCACCAGGTATGGTGATGAATAGACGTTCGATCAGCGGGTAGAGCGGGAAGAAAGCGGCATTCTGGACATGGCCATGCAGCACACCCAGCACCGGATCCCAACGATAGCCGTGAAGTGCGATATTTTGGTACCATCTGCCATCAAAAAAAATCAGGATGGCGCCCGGATTGATCTTGTGAAGTTTGGGCCTTGCGGCAGCAGGCCAGCCAGCGCCAACCCCATGACCATAGCGGCGAGGGCCAGAACATTCAGCCAGATGAATTTTGCAGGAAGCCACCTAGTCCTGGTCAGACGCTGTGCCCAACCGCTTACTCCAGTGTCATTCTCAAAACTAACTCGCATGGCGGCCATATGGAAAAATTACGAAATGGTGTCAAAATCATGCAGAACAGAGCGGGAGGGCACAACAGGATCGGATAGGCTAACGCCACATTGGCCGCCAGTGCAGCACTGTTCCCGTCTCAGCCTTTCATGCCATAGCATCCACAGCAGTAATGCCAGGCCAGGCGCCCCCGGAGACACGGAAAACACCGAAACAAACAAATACAGGCTCGAGAAGATCCAGAACCAAGCAAACGCTGCGCCGCCTTCTACCGCGAGGGCCAAGGCAAGGGCTGAGAGATCGTAGAGACAGGCAAAAGGTGTGGCGAGCGCCGCTAGGCACAAAGTCATCGGCAGGCGTGACGGGACTGGCGGTCCGCTCCATAACTTCCAAGCCGCCACGGCTGCCAGCAGCGTAACCAAGAGCTGCGCACCATTCGCCAAGCCGAACTCGGTGCCCAGGGAATGTACAAAAATATAGGGTGTGACCATGATATGCTGGTCGCGTTGGGGCCATGGCGCTGCCAACGTCGCGCGCGTTGCCGCTAGGCCCTCATGCAAATAATGCGCCCAGACGCCGTCGCCGAACAGCAATCTCCGCCATCACGACATAAAGTCCCAACTGTAACGGCCGCCACAAACGCCCGGCCATTACGTGATGCCCCATAGCAAACTGGCAATAATAATCCGAATTCCGGCTTCACGATCATCGCCCCCGCCGCAATCCCGGCCGCCAACGGCGCAGTCTCCGCCAATCCCAACGCCAGCAACAGCAAGCCAGAGAGAGAATCCCGCTTTCGCCAATGCTTAGGCACAGCAGGGTAGGGGGTGCCAGAACCCCCAGCAACACGGCCCGCCATGGCAGCCTCAGCGCCCTGCCGGCCCAGAACGAGAACAATGACGGAGATCGCACTCCACACGGAAAAATCCTGCTCAGGCGTAAGCCAGGAAAGCGGCGTGGCCAGAAACAAGAAAGGCGGGGGATATTTATAGGTGCAAGCCTTGCGCCGCGACTTGTGCGCGGCCGACGGCCAGATCCACGGCCCAGCCACGCGCCATTGTCGCGGAAACAGTCTAGATCCGGCGCCAACCGGAAGCCGATTGGCAGGAAAATAGCCACTGATGAGCGGTACATCAAATCCCAACGCCGCCAGCCAAGCCAAACCACAGACAAGCCATACCAGCACCCGCCCCCCATGTACTCGCGGGGACACTTCTGCTCCATCCACCTTCATTGCCTTTTCCGCGACGTGTTTCGTAGGTCTCTATACTGATATCCATAGCGGTGCGTAAATCTCACTTTCTCGAAAGTTTTAGCCATGATTGCCCGTGTCATTGTCGTTAGACCGCCGGCGACACGGTGAATACACGTTGCTGCTCTTCTTCTTCTTGACTGCCGCCACCGCACAGTCCGTCCCTTGCTTCAAATCAAACGCCTTCTGCACGTCCGAAAATTGCGATGCCTTCATCGCCTCCAGGGTGGTGGCGCACTTGCTGAATCTCGTCCCCGGGCCAGCAGTTTGTCGAGGTGACCTCGCCACCGGGCTGGGTTCTCGCCCCCACGGAAGCCGCGAACCTTCGCCCAGTCGAGAATAGCCTCAAGCCGCCCGCGCAGCCGGTTGGCCGTCTCGGTCTTCGTTTTCCAGATCGGCATGAGCACGCTCATCACGGCGTCTGTGTCGACGTCCCGATCGGACGTTTTGCCAATCAACGGGTTCGATAGGTGCGGATGGTGCTGGTCCATTGCTCGCTGTGCTTCCCGTTCCGCCAAGACGGCTTGTGCGCTTTAATATAGGCCGTCGCGCAGTCCGGACATTGCCACGGCGACCGCCGCCTCGGCCTGCTTCGCCTTCCGGGCTCTATCAAATCGACACCTTCAGAGAGAAGCTTTGGTACTCCTGGACGCGCGCGCGGGCATCTGAAACTGGGCGAGATGTGCGAGTGGGTCCTCATGAGGACCGAAGTGGAGATCCAGCTTTCGCCTGAAGATCGGGTGCGGCTTGAAAAGCTGGTGGCAGCTCGCATGACGCCGCAGAAGCATGTGTGGCGGGTGTTAAGTGCCGATGGCGTGGGGACGGTGCAGATCATGCGCCCGACCGCGCGGTCCAAGCCGACGGTGTGGCGCTGGCAAGCACGATTTGTTGCTGAGGGCTTGGATGGCCTGTTGCGTGACAAGACGCGCCCACCCGGCAAGAAGCCGCTGGCGGCGTCGGTTATTCGGCAGGTTGTGACCAAGACGACGACAGAGAAGCCGCCGGCAGCGACCCACTGGACGGCGCGGGCGAGAAGCGTCCATGCCTTCTGGCCGTAGTGTCAACCCTGGCGCAGCAGGAATCCAGACAGTTGTTGGCGTGCCTTACGCAATGTGCGCACCGCCGCCAGGCGCGCCCGAACCAGATCACGAATAGCCTCGTGCGTCTCATCGGGAACCCATACCGCGGTCAACTCACCCGCCCGGTGCAGCTTGGCCAGATTGATCGCATCGCGCCGATCAGTCTTAACCCGGTCGCCAGGCTTTTTGGAATCAACGAAGGTGCCACCACAATGCATTCCTGACCCGCCGCGGCGATCTGCCGTTGGATACCGTAGCCGCAAGGCCCCGCCTCATAGCAAAACCGTAGTTCATGACCGGTACTGGCTAACTTCGCAATCAGTTTCTTCAAGGCCGCCGGCGTGTTCGCGATCGTTCCGTAATCACGCACCTCCTTCCGCAGCCCCGACTCCGCGACCGCAACAGCGATCGTATTTTTATGCACATCAAGGCCAATGTAGGTGATAGACTTCTCCATGACTCGTCTCCCTATGCATGAGGCTCGGCACCGGCCAGTCCAGTGCAACCCTCGAAATCCTGCATATTGTGAGACGGGTCACAACCCTATCTCAGGCGAACATCTGGTCTAGATAGAGCCCGGCGCCGTCCGGCTGGTAACCTGGAACCTTGATTGCCGCCGGCGACCGCGCCGTAAGGCGAGAAGCCAACCGTCCGCCCACTTGGCTACCCCCAATTCGACCCGCAAGACAAACGTCGAACATGCCGGATTTGGTTGAACGGGATTGGAATAACTTCTCAATTTTACACCGCTAATTCAATGGTCTGTTGTATAAAATGGAACCTGTGCAGGCGGACACGAAGCCGCGCTACCCTTTTTAAAGCGCCTGGTGATCGACCCGTTGTCCCTGTATCCGCCTGATGTACTCGCAGTTGCCGCTGCGACGGCTTTGTGCCCGTATTTGAACGGCGGACCGGGGGATCGACAGCCACTTGCGATGTCTCCCAGAGAGGCTATTCGGCAGCCAAAGCTTCAGCGCAATGAAGCCCTCAGCTCGACCAGACCCTGGCAAGTCTGGTTTCTGGCGGTCTCGTCCTCCTTCGAGCCCAGCGTGACGATGCCGCAGGCGCGTGCCGCTCGCCATTGGCTGATCCATTCGGCGTGATCCACTAGCTTATTCTGCAGCAGCGCTTGCTTGGCCTTGAACAGCTTCCGGCCGCCGAAGCAGATACTTGGCGTCGGCGCGGCGATCCGGCGCCGGCCGTGCTGATGAAGTTCGAAACGCAACCCCTTGATTTAATCAGAGTTGCTTGAGCGAGCGCACGCCGATTTGATCTCCCCCTCCAGCCGCTGCAGCTTCTTGTCCAGCGCCTGGAGCCTGAACGCCAGTTCATTGACCTGGCCGAGGAGTTGCTGCCGCACCCCGTCGATCTTGCCGTCGAGCGTGACGCGGATCGCATTGTCCTGTCTGGCCGTCCGAAAACGGCGATGAACTCACGCTTCAACCGGTTCTTGTCGGTCTCGCCTCGGGCGTAAGCCGCATACAGCTTCTGCTCCACACGCCCCAACAGCTTCCCCATCTCGTCCAATGCGGGATGCGGCTCGATCCGCCACTGGCGGATCAAGCTAGGCATTCGGAAAGACGGTCTCGGGAGGATTTATCTCAAGCAGCATGACGGATTTCGGTGATGTTTCAAGAAAAAGGAGCAATCAATCCGTCGGGTCTCATTTTGAATGACGTATGGTCAGGTTCGATGCGCTTCTGGCAGAACTGTTAAAATCCTGGTAGCGCGCAGCGCATGATTGACCGGCCCCAAACGATTCTCCAGGTGCTGCCCCGGCTCGATGCTGGCGGTGCGGAACGGGTGGCGATCGAGATTGCCGAGGCCGTGCGCCTGGCCGGTCACCGCTCCCTCATCGCCGCCGAGGATGGCCGGCTTTCCTCGCTCGCCGCCCGCGCCGGTGTGGAGCTTATCCACCTGAATCTTTCCACAAAAAACCCTTTTAAAATATGGCGTAATACAAAAAAGTTAAGAACCATCATCAAGGAGAATCAGGTCGATCTCGTGCACGCCCATTCTCGCGCGCCAGCTTGGTCCGCCTACCGTGCCGCCCAGCGCGCGGGCATTCCGTTCGTCACCACCTATCACGGCACCTATGGCGAGGGCACGAAGCTCAAGAAGCGCTACAACCAGATCATGGCGCAAGGTGACCGCGTGGTGGCGGTCAGCCACTTCATCGCCGATCTGATTAAATCCCGCTACAAGATTGATCCTGAAAAAATTCACGTTATCCATAACGGCGTCGATTTGCAGAAATTCGACCCCGCCTCCGTGCGCGGGGACCGCGCGGTGCGCCTCGCCAAGGAGTGGCGGATCGAGAACGGCGCCCCCGCCATCCTGCTCCCCGCCCGCCTCACGGGCTGGAAGGGCCAGCGCCTCTTCATCCGCGCTCTGGCGAAGATGCAGCATCAGGAGGCCGTGGGCATCCTCATCGGCTCTGACCAAGGGCGGCACAAATATACCCAGGAGCTTCTGGCCCTGGCCGAGCGGCTTGGCGTGGGCGGTAGGCTCCGCCTGGCCGGGCATGTCGAGGATATGCCCGCCGCGCTGAAGCTCGCCGATATCGTGGTGAACTGCTCGACCGAGCCGGAGGCTTTCGGCCGCACCATCATCGAGGCCCAGGCCATGGGCAAGATCGTCGTCGCAGCCGGCCATGGTGGCGCGCATGAGACCATCGAGCCGGGCGTAAGCGGCTTCCTCATCCCACCAGACGATGAAGCCGCCCTGGCCGAGACCTTCGACGCGATCCTGGATGGCGACATGGATTTGCGCCTCGCTTTTGGCGCTCATGCGCGGGAGGAGGTGGGGGCGCATTTCTCCCTGGAGGCGATGCAGACGCGCTATCTGCATCTCTATGCGGAGTTGCTCGGCTGATGCGCGTGCTGGTCATCCGCCATGGTGCCTTTGGCGATGTCGTGCTCACTTTCCCGGCCTTCGCCGCGATCCGTGAGCGCCATAAGGATGACGATATCACGCTCCTTACCACCAAACCTTATGCGGGCCTGCTGGGTGCCAGCCCCTGGTTCGACAAAATCGAGACCGACGACAAGCAGGAATGGTGGAACCTCCCCGGCCTGTTGCGCTTGAAACGCCAGCTTTCCGGCTTCGGCATGGTCTATGATCTGCAAACCTCTGGCCGCTCCACCCGCTATTTTGCCCTGGCCGGCCGCCCGCCTTGGTCCGGCATCGCGCGCGGTTGCCAGTTTCCCGATGCCGCCAATCGCGAAAGCCTGCACACGCGCGAGAGGCTGGAGCAGCAGCTCCGCCTCGCCAGCCTGCGCACCCCCTTGGCCCAGCCGGATCTCTCCTGGCTCGCGGGCGACATTTCCGGCCTGAACCTGCCGCCAAATTATGCCGTGCTGGTGCCCGGCGCTGCCCCGCACCGGCCTGAAAAACGCTTTCCGGCCGAGAAATTTCGTGAGGTAGCGCAGGCGCTGCATCTGCCCGTTGTCGTCGTCGGCACGGCGGGGGAAAAGCCGCTCGCGCAAACCATCGGCGGCCTTGACCTCACGGGCCGCACAAATTTCTTCCAGCTCGCCTCGGTGTTCCGGGGGGCGTCGCTCGCCATCGGCAACGATACCGGCCCCATGCATCTCGCCGCCGCCCTTGGCGTGCCCTGCCTCTCGCTCTTCTCCGCCGCGTCGGAGCCCGCCCGCACCGCGCCGCGCTATCCCGATGGCGGCTGGCCCACAATCCTGCGCGCCCCAACTTTGCAAGCTCTGCCGGTTGCGCAAGTGCTGGAGCGCCTGCCATAACGCTGCCCGTATTTTCACGACATTAGAGAGAGACCAATGCCTGCAATCACCCTGCCTGACGGTTCCGTTCGCTCCTTTGAGGGCGCGGTCACCGGCACCGCCATCGCGGCGGCCATCGGGCCGGGCTTGGCCCGCGCCGCGCTCGCCATGGAAGTCGACGGCAAGCAACAGGACCTCTCCCGCGAAATCACCGAGGATGCCGCGGTGAAATTCATCACCCGCAAGGATGATGCGGCGCTGGAGATGATCCGCCACGACGCCGCCCATGTGCTGGCCGAGGCCGTGCAGGCGCTTTACCCCGGTACGCAGGTCACCATCGGCCCCTCCATCGAGAACGGCTTCTATTACGATTTCTACCGCAACGAGCCCTTCAAGCCCGATGACCTCCCGGCCATCGAAGCCAAGATGCGCGAGATCATCGCCCGCAATGCAGGCTTCATCCGCGAGGAATGGGACCGCAACGAGGCCATCAAATTCTTCGAGGCCAAAGGCGAGCGCTTCAAGGCCGAGCTGATCCGCGACCTGCCGGAGAGCGAGACCATCACCATCTACCGCCAGGGCGAGTGGCTGGACCTTTGCCGCGGCCCGCATATGCGCGGCACCGGCGATATCGGCAGCGGCTTCAAGCTGATGAAAACCGCCGGCGCCTATTGGCGCGGCGATTCCAAAAACCCGATGCTCAGCCGCATCTACGGCACCGCCTGGCGCGACAATAAGGAGCTGGAAGCCTATCTCCACCAGCTTGAGGAAGCCGAGCGCCGCGACCACCGCAAGCTTGGCCGCGAAATGGATCTCTTCCACATCCAGGAAGAGGCGGTGGGCAGCATCTTCTGGCACACCAAAGGCTGGAAGCTCTACCGCACGGTGGAAGCCTATATCCGCCGCCGGCTGGAGCGGAATGGCTATGAGGAAGTCCGCACCCCGCAGCTCGTCGACCGCAAGCTGTGGGAACTCTCCGGCCACTGGGACAAATACCGCAAGAACATGTTCATCGCCGAGGTGGCGGAGGAAGACACAACCCTCGCCCTGAAGCCGATGAACTGCCCCTGCCATGTGCAGATCTTCAACCAGGGCCTGCGCTCCTACCGTGAGCTGCCCATCCGCATGGCCGAGTTCGGCGCCTGCCACCGCTACGAGCCTTCTGGCGCGCTGCACGGCATCATGCGCGTGCGCGCCTTCACCCAGGACGATGCTCATATCTTCTGCACCGAGGACCAGATCGCGGACGAGACCGTGCGCTTCGTCGCGCTGCTGGAGAGCGTCTATAAGGATTTCGGTTTCGAGAGCTTCACCGTGAAATTCTCGGACCGTCCCGAAGTCCGCGCCGGGGCTGACGAGGTTTGGGACCGCGCCGAAGGCGCTTTGAAGGCCGCCTGCGAGAAGGCCGGGGTGAACTTACACGCTGAACCCGGGCGAGGGCGCCTTCTATGGCCCGAAGCTGGAATTCGTGCTGCGCGACGCCATCGGGCGCGACTGGCAATGCGGCACCATCCAGGTGGATTTCGTGCTGCCGGAGCGCCTGGACGCGGAATATGTCACCTCGGAATCCGGCCGCGCCCGCCCGGTGATGCTCCATCGCGCCATCATCGGCAGCTTCGAGCGTTTCCTCGGCATCCTCATCGAGCAATATGCCGGGCGCTTCCCGCTCTGGCTCGCGCCGGTGCAGGCGGTGGTCGCCACCATCGTGTCGGACGCTGACGGTTACGCTGCCGAGGTTGCCGATGCCCTGCGCGACGCCGGGCTGGCGGTGGAGCTGGACACCACCAACCAGAAGATCCAGGCGAAAATCCGCGAACACTCCCTGGCGCATGTGCCCAACATCCTCGTCGTCGGCCGTAAGGAGGCGGAGGAGCGCAAAGTCGCCATCCGCCGCCTCGGCGGTGCGGCGCAGGAGATCATGTCCCTTGAAGAGGCGGTGGCACTGTTGAAAGCGGAAGCCACGCCCCCGGATCTGCGCTCATGACAATCAAGGTCGCCATCATCCCCGTCACCGCCTTCCAGCAGAATTGCGCGCTGGTTTGGGATGACGACACCAAAACCGGCGCGGTGATCGACCCAGGCGGCGATGTCCCGAACATCGTTGAGTCCGTCCGCAAGCTTGGTCTCTCCATCACCGAGATCTTTCTGACGCATGGCCATATCGACCATGCGGGCGGCGCCACGGAACTGGCCTCGGCGTTGGACGTGCGCATCGTCGGCCCCGGCATCGAGGATAAATTCCTGCTCGATCATCTGGCAGAGCAGGGGGCGCGCTACGGCCTCCATGCCACGAATTGCAAGCCCGACCGCTGGCTGGTCCATGGCGATGTTATCAAGCTGGGCGGTGAGGATTTTGAGGTCCGCCATTGCCCGGGCCATACGCCCGGGCACATGGTGTTTCTCTGCAAGGCAATGAATTTCGGCTTCGTGGGCGATGTGCTGTTCCAGGGCTCAGTCGGGCGCACTGATCTTGGCGATTACGGCGACCATGAGCAGCTGATAGCCTCCATCAAGCGCGAGCTTCTGGTCTTGCCGGATGATTTCTCCTTCCTCTGCGGCCACGGCCCCGGCTCCAACATCGGCAATGAGCGCCGGAGCAATCCGTTTCTGTAATTACAGAACGATGAAATGGCCCCGGAAGGGGGCAACTACCAGGCTGGCCCGCACGCTGTGTTATAGAGCGGCGGCCGTTGTCGTGATCCGTTGCGTCGCGTCTTCTTTCACCTGTTTATAGAACGCCCAGGTTCCGCCGTTGCGCTTGCCCACCACGGAAATTTTCGTGGCGCCCGTGGTTTCCAGGATTGTCGCATTCGGCCCAAGGGGGCGCGAGACCGGCCATGCGCAGGGCGCGCTTGCCAAGTTCGGTAAGCGCGCCCGGCGCCCTGGCGCCGGACCCGCTGCCCGCGGGCTGGATATGGGACACCAGACATCCCGACCCGGGGGTTTGCGACCCCACCCCGAACGTACAGCCCGTCAACTGCGAAGTCAGCATAAAGTCAGGGCCACCGGCCGCGGGGAGGCTATAATGGGTTGTCTGCACATCCTGGTCGATCTGCTTCATCGCGACATAATAGGCGCGGAATTCGGCGATGTCCTGAGTACCCATCTGCTTGCGGAACAAAGAACGATTAGAGGTGTCACTGGTAACACTGGCGCGCCAATGATGGAGGGTACGCGTGCCGCTCCACCCCGGCCCTGATGTAGCGGCTTTGACTGTACCCGCTTTCTCAAGATACCAAATCCGAAGGCCCGAAGATAAAGTTGAGCCACCGCTGATGGTCAATGCGTTTTTTGAGAGAAAAGCGACCGGATTATCCATCAATGAAGCAACGGCCTCGGTTACGTCCATAATCTTTCCCTCTCAATCTATTCTGACTTCAAAATTAACTTAACTAACTTGTTATTCAGAGAATAAAAGAAAAAATTTGATTAAACCGGGTCGATGTCCATCCAAGACAAATGCCCGCCCTTGCCGGCCCCAGTGTCCAGAAAAACCGCCGTGCCGCCCTTACGGCTCTGCCGCACATAAGGCCGCCCGTCGGTCGAGCGCTGGTCATGCCCGACATAGGCGGTCATGCCTGGTGGAATATCCTCCACCCAGCGCAGCAGCCGCTCCGGCTTGCCGGCGCCCGTCACACGCCCGGTGGTCTGGCCATAAAGCGCACGCGCCCATAACGGGTCCGGCCGCCCGGTGGGGAAGGGGCCAGGCGCCTGCTCCAGCATCGCCGGGTGAAACCCGCCATGCACGAAAAACACCCGCCCGGCGCTGATCCAGGCCGGTGCCGCCATGATCTCCGCTTGCGTACGCTCGCGCAATTCAGCCGGCAAAATCGCCATGGTCCGCGCTGTCGGCTCTCCGCGCACCCTGTCGCCCCGCAGCGCCCTTGCCAGCTTGAAATCATGGTTGCCGAGCAGAAACAGCCCGCGCTTCTCGTCCAGCAGCCGGAACATGATCCGCAGCGCACCCGGCGTATCCGGCCCGTCATCCACCAGATCGCCAAGCTGGATCAGGAACCTGTCCGTCTGCGCTGCCGCCGCGAAAGCCTTGGAATCACCGTGCACGTCACCGACGATACGGAGCGGAACACCGGACGGGATCATACGGGCCGAGAAGGGCAGGCTAAAGCAGCAAAAAGCATTGCAACTAGGAGATGGGGAGATGACGAAGCGGAGGCAAGAGCCAGCAGCACTAATCCCTTGTATTTGCCGCCTTGAGTTCCGCATAGGCGTTCAGCGCCGCCTGCCTGCCGTCAGCGGGCAGTACCAAGGGCTGCGGGTAATTGTCATCCAGCATCACCCCCGCGCCGGACAGGATCGCGTCCGGTGCCTCCCAGGGCGCATGGATATGCGCGTCCGGCAGCCTCGCCAGCTCCGGCACATAGCGGCGCACATAGGCGCCCTCAGGATCGAATTTCTGCCCCTGCAGCACCGGGTTGAAGATGCGGAAATAGGGCGCGGCATCTGCCCCGCACCCCGCCACCCATTGCCAGGAGGCGCCATTGGCGGCCTCATCCGCCTCGCAGAGCGTATCCCAGAACCATGCCTCGCCTGCTGTCCAAGGGATCAGCAGATGCTTCACGAGGTACGAGGCGCAGATCATCCGCACCCGGTTATGCATCCAGCCCGTCTGCCAAAGCTCGCGCATCCCGGCATCGACGATGGGTATGCCCGTTTTCCCTCTCTGCCAGGCGGCCAGATGTTCCGCGTTCTCCGTCCAGGGGAAGGCAGAGAATTCCTCGCGGATCGGCTTGGTGCGGATCTTAGGATGCTGCCAGAGCAGGTTGATGGAGAATTCCCGCCACAGCAGTTCTTTCAGGAAAACTTCCACCCCTTTGCCATTCCCCGCTGCCCTGGCGCGGTGCCACACATATCGCGGCGAAATCTCGCCGAAATGCGCATGTGGCGAAAGTTTGGAGGTACCCGGTAACGCCGGATAATCCCGCGCTTTATCGTAATCCTTCACGGGCCCGGCCAGAAACGCCTCCAGCCGTTCATGCGCGCCTGCCTCACCGGGGCGTCCATTCCGCGCGCATCCCCTTCGCCCAGTCCGGCTTGGTAGGCAGCAGCCCCCAATCCGTCAGTGCCTCGCTCTCCGCCTTCACGCCGTTCAGCCTGGCCGGGGCGGGCAGTGCGTCTTCCGGCACGCCTGCCTCCAGGCAGGCTTTCGAGAAGGGCGTGAACACGCCGAACAGCCCGCCCGCCTTGGTGGTGATGCGCTCCGGCGCAAACAGCGAGCAGGAGAGATGCCGGTACAGCCCGCAATCCAGCGCCCTCATCGCCGCATCCAGCGCCAGATCAGCCTCTCGCCAGAACGGTTCATAGGAGCGCGCCGTATGCACCGCTGTTACGCCATGTGCCTTCACCAGCCTGGAGATGATCTCCACCGGCTCACCACGGCGTAGGATCAAAATCCCGCCGCGCGAAGCAATATCCGCCCCCAGCGCGCTTAGCGAATGATGCAGCCACCAGCGGCTGGCCGCACCGGCGCGCTCGTCCAATATATAGAGCAGCAGCAAAGCCTCGCCGCTCTGCACCGCTTCATTCAAAGCAGGGTTATCGGCAAGCCGTAGATCGTTCCTGAACCAGACGAGCCGCGTCACACGTCACGCCACTTCGGCCAAGCGCCCCAACTGCTCGAGCGCGAAGGAATAAAGCTGCTCCTGCCCGAGCAGAAACACCCGCAACCCGCGCGGGAACAGCCGGGCGATCGCCGGGTCCCGCACATCCAGCCCGCCGGTGAAGGTGCCGAAGGCGGGCAAGATCAACCGGCTCGCCCCATCGGAAACGAAGCAGGGGCGCGAAATGCGCTTGGCCCGCGACTCAATGCTGGCTTTTGGGTGGAAATGGCCGGAAATCTCGATGTCGCGCGGCCCCAGCCGCGCCTGCGCCTCATGCCGGAAGATGAACGGGCCTTCCCGATGTTCGGCCACGCATTGGCCCGGCAGATCGTGCGGGGCCACGTCATGATTACCCGCCACCCAAATGATCTGCGCCTCCCTGGCCATGGCTTCGATCCGCGCCCGGTCATCCTTGGCCAGCCGCGCCGGCGCCTTGCCGTCATGGAAGGAATCCCCCAGCGCGATCAGCTTCGAGGGCCGGTAGAGCCGCACCAGCCGCGTCAAACGCTCAATCGTCGCGCGCGTGTCATAAGGCGGCAGCAGCGTGCCCCGCGCGGCCATGGCAGTGGATTTCTCGAAATGCAGATCCGCGACGATCAGCACCCGTTTCGCCGGCCAGAAAGCGGCGCCGGACGGGTCGAGCATCAGCCGTTCATTGCGGAAATGGATTGGGGCAGCGGTCATGACGCGTGAAAAAGCATATTCTGCCCATTGGGGCCATGTGTAAAATTGTTAAGAAGTTCATCTCGCGGCGACAGCTTCGGCAATCAGCGCCTCGGCCTCTGCCAGCAGCACATCCTCGGCCTCGCCAGCCACATGCTCACGGCCGATTTCCAGCAAAACCGGCACCGCCAGGGGTGAGACGCGGGAGAGCACCATATGGGTGATTTTCCCTTGCGCCCGGCGCAGAAGCGCCGCGATCCGGGAGAGATCGATCAGCCCATGCGCCGCATCCGCCCGCGTGGCGCGGAGCAGCACATGGTCCGGCTGGTGCTTGCGCAATACGTCGTAGATCAGGTCGGAATTCACCGTTACCTGCCTGCGGTTTTTCTCGGCCCCAGGAAGCTGGCGCGGGATCAGCCCGGCAATCACCGCCACCTGCCGGAAGGAGCGGCGGAGTAACGAGCTGGTCTCCATCCATTCCTCCAGATCATCCCCCAGCAGATCCTCCTGAAAAAGCTGGTCTATCTTCTCCGGCCGGTAGGCGGACCAGGTGGCCAGCACATAATCGGTGGCGACAAAGCCGATGGGCGCGAACCCCGCCCGCTCCATGCGCTTGGTCAGCAGCAGCCCCAGCGTCTGGTGCGCGTTGCGCCCCTCGAAAGCGTAAACCACCATGAACCAGCGCCCATTGCGCGGGAATGTCTCCACCAGCAGCCCGTCGGGCCCCGGCAGGCGCGAGCGCCGCTTCTGCAAGGCCAGCCATTCCCGCACATCCTCCGGAAAATCCCCCCAACAGGACGGGTCATGCAGCAGCGCCCGCACCCGGCTGGCGAGATTTGTGGTCAGCGGCATGCGCGCCCCGGCATAGGCGGGCACCTTCGGCTCCTTGCCCGGCGCCTCCACCACCTCCACGAAATTCTCCCGCAGGCGGACGAATTTCAGAACCCTGCCCGCGAAGATGAAGCTGTCCCCGGGGACGAGCTGGTTGACGAAATATTCCTCAACCTCGCCCAGCCCCACGCCGAACCCGCCGCGTTTGCCGAGAAGCCGGATCTTGATCACCGGCGCCTCGACGATGGTGCCGATATTCATCCGGAATTGCTGCACCACCCTGGCATTGGCCGGGTACACATAGCCTTCGGAATCCCGGAACAGTTTGCGGTAGCGTTCATAGGCCGCCAGCGCGTAGCCGCCATCCTCCACAAAGCGCAGCACATCCTCGAAATCCTTCCTGGACAATTCCGCATAGGGCGCCGCGGAGATTACCTCCCGGTACAGATCATCCGGCAAAAACCGCCCGGCGCAGGCCATGCCCAGAATATGCTGGGCCAGCACATCCAGCCCGCCCGGGCGGGGCGGATCGCCATCCAGCGCCTTCTCCCGCACACCCTGCATCGCCGCCTCGCATTCCAGCACCTCGAACCGGTTGGCGGGCACCAGAATGGCGCGCGAGGGTTCATCCAGCCGGTGGTTCGCCCGGCCGAGCCTTTGCAGCAGCCGGGAAACGCCCTTCGGCGCGCCGATTTGCAGAACCTGATCCACCCCGCCCCAATCGATACCCAGATCGAGCGAGGATGTGGCGATAACGGCCCGCAACCGCCCTTCCGCCATCGCCGCCTCCACCTTGCGGCGCTGGGCGATGTCCAGACTGCCATGATGAATCGCAATAGGCAGGTTCTGCTCGTTATGTTTCCAAATCTCCGCGAAGATCAGCTCCGCCTGGGCGCGGGTGTTCACGAACACGATGCTCATGCCGGCTTTTTCCACCTGCTCCAGCACCAGCTGCGCCGCCTTCAGCCCCATATGGCCGGACCAGGGGATTTCCGTTTCCGGCAGCGCCATCGAAACCTCCGGCGGCGCACCATCCTCCGCCAGCACCAGCCGGGCATCGGGACCAACGAAACCCGCATCGCCTCCGGCCAAGCCACGGTGGCGGAAAGCCCCACTACCCGGGTTTTCGACAAGGCCCGCAGCCGGGAGAGGCAAAGGGCGAGCTGGTCTCCACGCTTGGTGCCGGCCAGGGCGTGAATCTCATCCACCACCACACAGGCGAGTGACGCGAAATATTCAGCGCTGTCCTCTTGGCTGAGCAAAAGCAGCAGCGATTCCGGCGTGGTGAGCAATATGTTCGGTGGCAATTGCTTCTGCCGGGCGCGCCGGTTGGCGGGCGTGTCGCCGCTGCGGGTTTCGATGGAAATGGGCAGCCCCATCTCCGCCACCGGCATTTGCAGATTGCGGGCAATGTCCGTGCCCAGCGCCTTCAACGGACTCACATAAAGCGTGTGCAGCTTGTCCGAGGGCTGCTCCGCCAGCGCGATCAGGCTGGGCAGAAACCCGGCCAGCGTCTTGCCCGCCCCCGTCGGGGCGATGAGCAGCGTATCCTCGCCCGCCTCAGCCGCATCCAGCATCGCGGCCTGATGCGCCCGCAGCCGCCAGCCCTTGGCGTCAAACCAACGCGCGAAAATCTCTGGCAGCCCGGCCATGGCGCAGCATATGGTGTTTTCATGATTTGTTCTATACCCATGCCATGGCCCCACACCCGGAAACCTGGCTGAAGACCACGCCATCCGGCCTCTATTGCGTGCCGGGGGATTTTTATATCGACCCGATGCGCGTGGTGCCGCGCGCCATCATCACCCACGGCCATTCGGACCATGCCCGCCCGGGCCACGCCCATGTTCTGGCCACGCCGGAAACGCTCGCCATCATGCGTACCCGCATGGGCGAGGAGCGGGCAGGGGGCGTTTTGCAATCGCTTTCCTATGGCGCGCCCCTGAAGATCAACGATGTCACCGTTACCCTCGTCCCCGCCGGGCATGTGCTGGGCTCGGCGCAGGTGGTGATGGACTACCAGGGCAGCCGCGCCGTGGTCTCGGGCGATTATAAGCGCCAGCCGGACCCGACCTGCGCTCCCTTCGAGCCAGTGCGCTGCGATGTCTTCGTCACCGAAGCCACCTTTGGCCTGCCCGTATTCCGCCACCCCTCGCCGGAGGGCGAAATCGAAAAACTGCTCGCGCTCTCACGCGTTGTTTCCCGAGCGCACGCATGTGGTCGGTGCCTATTCGCTTGGCAAATCCCAGCGCCTCATCGCCTGCTTGCGCCAGCATGGTTATGACGCGCCGATTTATCTGCACGGGGCGCACGCCAATCTCTGCGCGCTTTACCAGGCGCTGGGCGTTGATCTTGGCGAGCTACGCCCCGCCACAGCGGCCGCAGAAAGCCCAACTGAAAGGTGCCATGGTTCTGGCCCCGCCCTCTGCGGTGGGCGAGCGCTGGGGCAGGCGGCTGGAGGACCCCGTGGTGGCGCAGGCTTCGGGCTGGATGCGCATCCGCCAGCGCGCCAAAGCCGCCGGGATCGAGCTGCCGCTGATCATCTCCGACCATGCGGATTGGGACGCGCTGCTGGCCACCATCAAGGAAACCCAGGCCCCGGAAATCTGGGTCACCCATGGTGCCGAGGAAGCGCTGATTCGCGCCTGCACGCTCATGCAAATCCGCGCCCGGGCACTGTCCTTGGTCGGTTATGGCGAGGCGGAGGAATGAAAGCCTTCGCCGAATTGCTGGAGCGCCTGCTCTTCGCCCCTGGCCGCAACACGAAAATCTCGCTCCTGCGCGCCTATTTCGCCACCCGGCCGGACCCTGAACGCGGCTACGCCCTGGCCGCCATCGCCGGTGCGCTGGATTTCCCCGGTGCCAAGGCCGCCACGCTGAAGGAACTGGCCGCCTCGCGCATCGATTCCGAATTGTTTGCTTTGTCTTATGATTTTGTCGGCGACCTCGCGGAGACCATCGCCCTCATCTGGCCCGACCCATGGCGACGACCCGCCCGCTCTGCCGGAGGTGATCGACACGCTCCGCGCCGCCAAGCGGAGCGAAATTCCCGGCATTGATCGAAGGCTGGCTGGACAGGTCCGATCCCTCAACGCGCCTCGCCCTGATTAAACTGCTCACCGGCGGCTTGCGCGTCGGCGCCTCTCTACGCCTTGCCAAGCTGGCTTTGGCGGAGATGGGGCTGGTGGATGTCAACGAGATCGAGGAAATCTGGCACGGGCTGGAGCCGCCTTATACGGGCCTGTTCGCCTGGCTGGAGGGCAAGGCGCAACGACCTGTTCCGGATGAGGCGCCAGTGTTCCGCCCGGTGATGCTGGCGCATCCCGATCGAGCCGGCGGACATTGACCGGATTGACTGGACCGCATTCCGCGCCGAGCAGAAATTTGACGGGATACGAGTTCAGATTGTTGCAACAGGGCGCGAGAAACGCCTCTATTCCCGCACCGCAGAGGATATTTCCGCGGCCTTTCCTGATCTTCTGGACGCCGCCGATTTCAACGCCGTGCTGGATGGCGAGCTGCTGGTGATCCGCGATGGCGTTATCGCGCCCTTCTCGGATTTGCAGCAGCGCCTCAACCGCAAAACTGCCAGCGCCGCCGTGCAGCAAAATTTCCCAGCCGGGATCGTACTCTATGACATTCTCTTCGAGGCCGGGGAGGATTTGCGGGTACTCCCCTTCGATGCCCGCCGTGCCCGGCTGGAAAACTGGTTTGCCAAAACTCGACCTCCCCGTATGCAGCTTTCGCCTCTTATCCCGTTCGGCTCGGTCGCGGAGCTGGCGGCGTTGCGTGAGGCGGCGCGGGCGGCGGAGAACGAGGGGCTGATGCTCAAGCGCGGTGATGCGCCTTACATCGCAGGGCGGCCGAAAGGTTTGTGGTGGAAATGGAAGCGCGCCCCGCTAAGCCTGGATGCGGTGCTGATGTACGCCCAGCGCGGCCACGGCAAACGCTCTTCATTCTATTCCGACTATACGTTCGGCGTCTGGACTGAAGCTGGCGAGCTGGTGCCGGTGGCCAAGGCGTATTCCGGCTATACGGACGAGGAGCTGAATTTCATCGACCGCTGGATCCGCAACCACACCATCGCCCGCTTCGGCCCGGTGCGCGAAGTTGAAAAATCTCTTGTGTTCGAGCTGGGTTTTGACGCGGCTCAGCTTTCCACGCGGCATAAATCCGGTGTGGCCTTGCGCTTTCCGCGCGTACTGCGCCTTCGCGCCGACAAGCCCGCCAGCGAGGCCGACCGGCTTGAAACCGTGCGCCGGCTCATTCCCTAAATCACCAGATAAATCGCCTCCAGGCTGGCGAGGATCAGCACCACCCAGGTGAGCATGGCCCCGCTCGCGCGCAGAGGGTTTGGCGCGGGCAGGTGCATACCAACAGCATGGGCAAGGCGCGCCAGCACCAGCACGGCGCCAGGCCAGACCACCCATCCAGCCGCCGCACCTTCATAGGAATTGCCAGCCAGCAGAAACAAGATCAGTGGCACATATTCGGCGAAATTCGCTTGTGCGCGTACGGCGCTGCGCATTGCCTCCGTCCCGGCCGCACCATCGCCATCACCGATCAATGTGCGGGTCAAAAAACGCCGGCGCGTGACATCCGCGCTCAGCACCATGAAAATGAGCCCCAACAGGCCCGACATCAGCAAAAGACTATGAAACCCAGCCATATATTCCTCTAGCCATGACAGCTTTGTTAAATCTTCAGGTTAAACTTGAGACCATGTGGAATAATTTTCCCAAATTCCGTTCCTCTGCGTTTATACTGCCCAAGTCGGATAGAGGAATGTGACATGGATCAGCTTCAACATGGCAAAGCGAAGTCCGGTTTCGAGTTTCCGGTGGGGGCACTTGATCCGGAAGATTTCATGCGTCAATGGCAAGCGCGCGCGTCCAAGCTGCTGCATGCGCAGGAGCGCATCGCCCAGGGCATGGCCGCGGCCGCGCGTGCACAGCTGCGTTATGGCCAGGAATACATGGTCAGCCATATCAACATGCTGCATTGGGACGTTGTTGATGCCGAGCATCTGAGCGCGCAGGCACGCAAAGACATCGAGAATTTCGCAGCCCTGGTCAAGGAAGTTTCCGGAGAGATTCGCAACGGCTTCACCGAGGCGGGCGAAATTCTGGAGACCAAGCCGGCTCATGACCACAAGGCAACGCCAGCCGAGCGCAAGCCAAGACCCTAAGCCCTTGGCGGCGGAACCCGTAAGGAACCAGAGCCGCAAGCGCCACCCGCCGAGGCAGAGACAACGGAGGCAACAGACGCTGCCCCCGCGCGATTCAGCGGACCGCAGGCCGGGCAAAATCGTAAGGACCAGGGGGCCCAGAGCCGGATAACTTTAGAACCGGTCATTTTATGGCCGGTTCTAGCCCGGTGTTTTAGCTGGCGATTCAGGAATTAAGTTGGAGCGCGCTGCGTCCCAGCTTAATTCCATGGCAATTTAGCCTCAGGCGGTTTTCTTCGCGGCCGGCTTCTTGGCAACGGTCTTTTTCGCGGCCGCTTTGGGCGGGGCTTTTTTCGCGGGCGCCTTCTTTGCGGCTGTGGCGGTCTCTTTCTTTGCAGCGGGCTTGGCGCTGTCCTTTTTCGGCGCGGCCTTGGCTTTGGCGCCCTTTTTGCCGCGCGGAGCCAATGTCTTGCCCTTCTCGGCGAGCAGGGCCACCGCCTCATCCAGCGTCATGGCGGTCATCTCCATGCCCTTCGGCAGGTTGGCGACAATATTGCCCCATTGCGCATAGGGGCCAAAGCGGCCCTTGCGCACTAGTATATCCGCGCCGTCCTTCGGGTGCGCCCCCAAGGTCTTCACAGATTCCTGCTTCTTGGCGATGAGGTCCATCGCCCGGTTGAGGCCGAGATGCAGGACGTTGTCATCGCGGTCCAGCGAGGCGAAAAGCGCGCCCATTTTTACATAGGGCCCGAACCGGCCGATATTGGCTTCGATCTTGTGGCCCGTTTCCGGATGCATGCCGACCAGACGCGGCAGGGAGAGCAGGCCTAAAGCCTCCTCCAGGGTCAGGCTGGCGCCATCCATGCCCCGCGCCAGTGAGGCACGTTTGGGCTTGGCTTTCTTGTCCTCCGGGTCCGGCTCGCCCTGCTGCACATAGAGCCCGTAGGGGCCACGGCGCAATGTGATGTCATCCTGCGTCTCCGGATGCTGGCCCAGCACGCGCATGCCGTCCTTTAAAGAATCATCCTCGTTCTCGCCGCCCTCGACCGCGAGTTTGCGGGTGTATTGGCAGGTCGGGTAGTTGGAACAGCCGATGAAGCTGCCGAAGCGCCCTAGCTTCAGCCCCAGCCGCCCAGCGCCGCAGGCTGGGCAGGCGCGCGCGTCGGACCCATCCTCCCGCGCGGGGAAGAAATGCGGGCCAAGGTCCTGGTCCAGCGCGTCGATGACGTCGGAGATTTTCAGATCCTTGGTCTGCGCGATGGCGACCGAGAAATCATCCCAGAAGGCGCGCAGCACGGCCCGCCAATCGGCATTGCCCTCGGCGACTTCGTCAAGCTGCTCCTCAAGATTGGCGGTGAAGCCGGTATCGACATAGCGGGCGAAAAAGCTGGTGAGGAAGGCGGTGACCAGCCGGCCGCGATCCTCGGGAATGAAGCGCCGCGCCTCAAGCCGCACATAATTGCGGTCCCGCAGGACGGACAGAATGGAGGCGTAGGTGGAAGGCCGGCCGATGCCCAGCTCCTCCATCTTCTTCACCAGAGACGCCTCGGAATAGCGCGGCGGCGGCTGGGTGAAATGCTGGGTGGCCGTCACCTCGCGGGTCTTCGCAGGGTCGCCCTTGGCGATGGGCGGCAGGATGCGGCTATCGTCATCGCCCTCCGCCGGATCGTCCTGGTCCTCATGATAGAGCTTCAGGAAGCCATCGAAGGCCAGCACGGAGCCTGTGGCGCGCAGGGTCTGGCCCTTGCCGTCGGTAAGGTCCACGGCGGTCTGGTCCAGCTCGGCGGGGGACATCTGGCAGGCCAGAGCGCGCTTATAGATCAGCTCGTACAGCTTCGCCTGGTCCGCGCTCAGCATCCGGGCCACCTTCTCAGGCTTCAGCGCGATGTCGGTGGGGCGGATGGCCTCATGGGCTTCCTGCGCGTTCTTCGCCTTGCTCTGATAGATACGCGGCGCCACGGGCAGATATTGATCGCCGAATTCCGCCTGGATCTGCTTGCGCATGGCGGTTACGGCTTCCTGCGCGAGCTGCACGCCATCGGTTCGCATATAGGTGATCAGGCCCACCGTGTCGCCGCCGATCTCAACACCTTCATAAAGCTGCTGGGCGAGGCGCATGGTCTGCTGGGAGGAGAAGCCGAGCTTGCGGCTGGCCTCCTGCTGCAGGGTGGAGGTGATAAAGGGCGGCGGCGGGCTGCGGCGCGTGCGCTTCTTCTCAACCGAGGCGACCGAGAAGCTGCCAGCCTGCACGGCGGCCTTGGCCGCTGCGGCGGTTTGCTCGTTCGCCAGGTCGAACTGGTCGAGCTTCTTGCCCTGGTAATGGGTGAGGCGGGCAGGGTAGGGCGCGGCGGTGGGGGTGAGCATCACCGCCTCCACGCTCCAATATTCCCGGCTCTTGAAAACCTCGATCTCGGCCTCGCGCTCGCAGATGAGGCGCAGCGCCACGGATTGCACCCGCCCGGCGGATTTGGAGCCCGGCAGCTTACGCCAGAGCACCGGCGAGAGGGTAAAGCCGACCAGATAATCCAAAGCGCGGCGTGCGAGATAAGCCTCGATCAGCGGGGTATCGAGGTCACGCGGCTGCGCCATTGCGGTTTTCACCGCGTTCTTGGTGATCTCATTAAAGGTCACACGGCGGACATGGACGCCTTTTAATGCGTTGCGCTCCAAAAGCGCGGTCTGCACGTGCCAGGAAATCGCCTCGCCCTCGCGGTCAGGGTCGGTGGCGAGATAGAGGGTTTTGGCGCCCTTTAGCGCCTTGGCGATCTCGCTGAGCTGCCTGGCGCCACGGTCATCCGCCTGCCAATCCATGGCGAAATCCTCGTCCGGGCGGACGGAGCCATCCTTGGGCGGCAGGTCCCGCACATGGCCGAAGGACGCCAGGACCTTATAGGAATCCCCTAGATATTTATTGATCGTCTTGGCCTTGGAGGGTGATTGACGACGACGATATCAGTCAAAGGGCCGTTCCATTCATTGGTCTTAAAGCAGTGAAGCTTATGGGTCTTCGGGCAGTATCACCCTGTCCCCGGCCAGGCTTTCCGCACGCCCCGCCAATTCGAGCTCCAGGATGACCGCCCGTATTGCTGTTAGCGACAGTTGGCAGCGCCGGGCGATCTCGTCAACTCCAACGGGTTCGGGGCCAAGCAGAGGGGGGATCTCGCGCCGGGCGCGCAGTAGCTCGTCATCGGGCGTGGGCGCGTCTTCCCAGAGGGACGGAGGTTCGGCGAAACCGGGCTGGGACGCACGGCCAGGGGCACGGTGGTGCGGCAGATTGGCCAGCACATCGTCCGCGGTTTCGGTGAGATGCGCGCCCTGGCGGATGAGGTCGTTGCCCCCCTTCGCACGCGGGTCGAGCGGCGAGCCGGGCACGGCGAAAATCTCCCGCCCCGCCTCCGCCGCCAAGCGCGCGGTGAGTAGCGAGCCGGAGCGGGCAGCGGCCTCGATAACCACCAGCCCCAGCGCGAGCCCGGCGATGATGCGGTTGCGCTTGGGAAAATGCCGCCCGATGGGCGCGGTGCCAAGCGGCGCCTCCGCCACCACGGCGCCGCCTTCGGCGATGCGGCGCTGGAGGTCGGCATTTTCGGGCGGGTAAGGCACGTCCAGCCCGCCAGCGATAACGGCGACCGTCCGCCCGCCGCGTAGCGCGCCTTCGTGGGCTGCCGTGTCGATCCCGCGCGCGAGGCCAGAAACAATAGTGAGATGCGGCGCAAGCTCGGCGGCCAGATGCGCGGCGAGTCGCATGCCATTGGCCGAGGCATTGCGGGCGCCGACAATGCCGATGGAACGGCGCGGAGAGCAGCGAAACATCGCCCAGCACGGCAAGGGCGGGCGGGGCATCCGGCAGTTCGGCGAGATATTCGGGGTAGCCCGGCTGGTCCAGGAACAGGAAGCTTCCGCCCAGGCGGCGCAGGGCCTCGAACTCCCGCTCGACCTCGCCCATGGGGGGAATGCGCGGCGGGGTGGCGCGTCCGCCGGATTTGGCCAAGGCGGGCAGGGCGTCCAGCGCCTCGTCCGGGCCGGAGAAACGCGCCAACAGACGGCGATAGGTAACGGGGCCGACACTCTCCGTCCTGGCCAGGCGCAGAAGCCCCAGCGCGGTGTCAGCCATTGAGATTCAGGATCGCCAGCAATTGCGGAAGCTTAGCCTCAGGCACCGTCCAGGCGTTCAAGGGTTTGCCGTTCTTATAGAAGCTGGCGATCACGCCGCAGGCGGGCGTTTGCCCCGCCAATGTTGCCTCCGGCTCGCCCCGCTGCGCGCCGGTGAGCAGCGCGCCGATTTCATCGAAGGCCGGGGCGGTGATGTTGATGAAGCCAGGAGCAGGCTGGCCGGTGCCGATGGTCAGCCAAAGCGGGCCGGTGGGCTGGGCACAAACGCCAGGATTGAAGAGATGGATGCGGTTGGCCTGAAAATGGCTGAGCGCCAAAGCCGGGGCCATGCCCAGCAGCCACGCCGCCAGCAGCGCCGCGACCCTCATGCCGAGGCCTTCCTGCCGATTCGCGGCTCCTGCCCGGCGAGCAGACGCTTGATGTTGGCCCGGTGCTTCCAGAACACCAGGGCCGCCATGATCACGGCCATCTCGGCGCCCAACGGGCTCAGCGAAATACAGCACCGCGAAGGGCGCTACCGCGTAGGCCACCAGGGCCGAGAGCGAGGAATAACGCAGTGAGAAAGCAACCAGCAGCCAGATGGCGCAGCAGACCAGCCCGATGGGCCAGGCAATGCCGAAGAACACACCAAACCCGGTGGCCACGCCCTTACCGCCTTTAAAGCCGAGCCAGATGGGGAAAAGATGCCCGAGAAAGGCGCAGAAACCCGAAAGCAGTACGCCATGATGGGCAAAATGCTTCACCAGCAGCACCGTCACCGCGCCCTTCAGCGCGTCCAGCAGCAAAGTGGCCGCCGCCAGCCCCTTATTGCCCGTGCGCAGCACATTGGTGGCGCCGATATTGCCCGAGCCGATGGCGCGGATATCGCCCAGCCCTGCCAGACGCGTGAGCAGCAGCCCATAGGGCACGCTGCCCATCAGATAGCCGAAGATCGCGACGCCGAGATAAAGCCCGATCATCCCCCGAACACCCGCCGGCCTGCCTTCCAGGTGCCCAGCACAACGCCTTCCAGCGCGCGGCCGTCGAAGGGGGTGTTCTGTGCTTTACCCGGAAGTTTACCGGCCTGAACCTGCCAGGATTTTTCTGGGTGGAACAGGCACAAATCAGCCGGGCGGCCCTTGGCCAACACACCGGTCTCAATACCCAGCCACGCGGCGGGCTTGGTGGTGAGCAGGGCAAGCGCCTGGGGCAGCGTCAGGTCGCCGTTCTGCACCCGCGCCAGCGTCACGCCCAAAAGTGTGACCAGGCCCGCACCGCCAGGTGCGGCATCGGCGAAGGGCTGGCGCTTATCGTCAGGGTCGCGCGGCTGATGGTCGGAGGCGATCGCGTCGATCGTGCCATCCTTCAGCGCGGCCACCACCGCCAGCCGGTCCTCCTCCACGCGCAGCGGCGGGGAGAGCTTGGCATAGGTGCGGTAATCGCCGATGGCGGTCTCGTTCAAGTCGAAATAGGGCGGCGCGGTGTCGCAGGTGATCTTCAGCCCCTTGTCCTTGGCGCGGCGAATGAGATCCAGCGCCTCACCGGTGGTCACATGGGCGAAATGCAGCGCCCCGCCGGTGAGTTCCGCCAAGCGGATGTCCCGCGCCACGCAGATGGCCTCGGCGGCCGCATAGACGTAGGGCAGGCCCATCCAGGTCGCGCGCGGACCCGCCGTGGCGGCGGCGCCACGGGCCAGCTCCACATCTTCCGGGTGCTGCACGATACGCATGCCAAAGCCCGAGGCATAGAAAAGCGCCAGACGCATGGTGCGGGAAGAGGCAATGGCCTTGCTGCCATCGGTAAAGGCCACAGCGCCTGCCGCTTTCAGCAGGCCGTATTCGGCCAGCTCCTTGCCCTCCAGCCCGCGTGTGGCGGCGGCATAGGGCAGGATGGTCAGGCTGCCGGTTTCCTCGCCCCGGGCGCGGAGAAACCGCACCAGAGCCGGGTCATCGATCACCGGGTTGGTTTCCGGCAGTACCGCGATGCTGGTGATGCCCCCCGCCGCCGCTGCCTCGGCGGCGCTGGCGATGGTCTCGCGGTACTCATAGCCCGGCTCGCCAATGGCGGCGCGCATATCGACTAGGCCAGGGCACAGCACCGCGCCTTCGGCCTCGATGATTTCTGCCCCGTCCGGCACGCCGAGGGAGGCGCCGAAATCGGCGATCTTGCCGTCCTGAACCAGCAGCTCGCCTTCATGCAGCGCCTGCGCGGATTGGTCCAGATATTTGATTTTACGGAATAAGATACTCAAGAGTTGCTCCGCGCACAGGTATCCAGCACCGCCATGCGGACGGCAACCCCCATCTCCACCTGTTCCTTGATGAGCGAGCGGGCAGCATCGTCCGCCACTTCGCTGTCGATCTCCACGCCCCGGTTCATCGGGCCGGGATGCATCACCAGCGCGTCCGGCTTGGCATAGGCCAGCTTCTTCCGGTCCAGCCCATAAAAGGTGAAATATTCCCGGGAGGAGGGGATAAGTCCGCTCGTCATGCGTTCTTTCTGCAGCCGCAGCATCATCACGATGTCAGCGCCCTTCAACCCTTCCTCCATGTCGTGGAAAATCTCCACGCCGTTCACCCCGATTGAGCCCGGGACGAGGGTAGGGGGACCGACCAGGCGGACGAAATTGCCCATCATGGTGAGCAGCAGAATATTGGAGCGGGCGACGCGGGAGTTCAGCACATCCCCGCAGATGGCCACCGTAAGGCCGGAAATGCGGCCCTTGTTGCGGCGGATGGTCAGCGCATCCAAGAGCGCCTGGGTTGGGTGCTCATGCGTGCCGTCCCCGGCATTGATCACCGAGGCGCCGACCTTCTGCGCCAGCAGGGCAGGGGCGCCAGAGCTTTGGTGGCGCACCACCAGCAGGTCGCAATTCATCGCGTTCAGCGTGGCGGCGGTGTCCAGCAGCGTCTCGCCCTTGGTGACGGAGGAGGTGGAGACGGACATGTTCACCACATCCGCACCCAGGCGCCGCCCGGCCAGCTCAAAGCTCGTGCGGGTGCGGGTGCTGTCTTCAAAGAAGAGATTGATGAGGGTGCGGCCGCGTAGCGAATCGCGTTGGGTTTTGCCGGAGCGGTTTAAAAGCGCGTAGCTCTCCGCCAGATCCAGCAGGTTGGTGACGGAGGCTGGGTCAAGCCCCTCAATTCCGAGCATATGTTTCAGCGACGGCATGGCGAGCCGCGTTAGACCACAATCCATCGCGCCGGGGAATGCGCCAGTTGATTTTTTACCAAGGAAGCTGACAAGATGCATTCCGAAACAGTCTTGGGGACGATATGAAAAAGCTGCTCATTGTCAGCATGTTGGCGGGGCTTGGCGGCTGCGCCTCGATGGATGCGCCGTCAGGGCCGCCGCCGCCGGCAACCCCGGTCTTTTTCCAGCCCTTTTCCGCAGCGCTCGACCAGCCAGCGCTAAATACCATCGCCGCTGTCGCGAAGGCCGCGAACGCGCAGCCCGATGCGCCAGTGACGGTGATTGGTGCCGCTGACAGCGTGGGCAGTGAACTGGCGAACAAATATCTCTCCGAGACCCGCGCCCAGGTGGTGGCCGACCAGCTGGTGGCCGACGGCGTGGCGCAGGAGCGGCTGCGGATTCATGCGCGAGGCCTCATTCAGTCTGCGAATGTGGCGCCGGGCGCGCCCGCCCAGGTGGCGCGGCGGGTGCTCATCGAGGTCGGCGGGGCGTAAACTTCCCGGACACACGACAATCAACAAATCGATTGACTATCAATTGATTTGTTGATAATTATCTCCCACTATTTCTGTGGGGGAGCAAACGCATGGCGTACCGCGATACCATTGTGCAGCTGAACGACTACCGCGAGCAGATTACCGGGCTGCGGGGCAAGATGCGCGCCTTGCAATCCGGCATCGAGCCCGATCCGGTGCAGGATTATGAATTCATGGGGCAGGGGGGCGCCGTACGGCTCTCGGAGCTGTTTGGAGACAAGCAGGACCTGTTCGTCATCCACAATATGGGCAAAGGCTGCGTCTATTGCACGCTGTGGGCGGACGGCTTCAATGGCGTATTGCCGCATCTGGAGAACCGCGCGTCTTTTGTCCTGTCATCTCCCGACGCGCCGGAGGTGCAAAAGGAGTTTGCGGAGTCGAGGGGCTGGCGGTTCAGGATGATATCTCACGCCAACACGAATTTCGCCGAGGAGATGGGCTACAAGAGTGAGCGCGGCTTCATGCCCGGCGTATCCGTCTTCCGTAGGGAAGGAGATGAGATCGTCCGTGTTTCCGATACCGGCCTCGGCCCGGACGATGATTTCTGCGCGGTTTGGCATTTTCTGGAAATGCTGCCGGCGGGGGCGGATGGCTGGCGTCCGCACTACGCCTATTGATGCCCCAAGCCGCCCGCGCGCCTGAGGAGATCACGCTGGACGCCGTGTTCGCCGCCTTGTCCGACCCTGTTCGCCGCTCCATCCTGGAGCGGCTGGACGGGGCGGAGCTGCTCGTCTCGGAGTTGGCGGAAGCCTACCCGATTTCTTTGCAGGCCGTCTCACGCCATGTGCAGGTTCTGGTGGCGGCAGGTCTGGTGGCGCAAACGCGCACGGGGCGTATTAGCCGCTGCCGTCTGGAAACCGGCCCCATCGCCGAGGCGGCCGCCTGGATCAACCGCTATGCCAAATATTGGGATGCGCAATTCCAGACCCTCGCCACGCAGCTGCTGGAGATCGAGCGCCAACGCGGGGAGTAAGCCGTTCTGTCTTGATGTTATCAAAAACTTGACCGGTATGGGACGCGCCCGCCGAATTCGCAACGTAATTCAGTTGCAATGCGCGGGCGGTGCCCTATTTTGAGGGGCGCAACCTTAGAGGGGCCCATCCATGTCTCGAATCGTCCGCTTCCATCGTACCGGTGGCCCTGAAGTCCTGCAGTTTGACGAGCTGGATATCGGCGCGCCGAAGGTCGGAGAGATCCGCCTCCGCGTTCGGGCCCTTGGCCTTAACCGGGCCGAGGCCATGTTCCGTTCCGGCGCCTACCTCGAAACGCCCAGCCTGCCCGCCAAACTTGGTTATGAAGCGGCTGGCGAGATCGAGGCGATCGGCGCGGGAGTCACCGGCTTTGCGGTGGGCGATGCGGTAAGCACAATTCCAGCTTTTTCCATGAACGAATATGGCGTGTATGGGGAGAGCGCGATTGTACCGGCCCATGCCGTGGTCAAGCATCCGGCGAACCTCTCCTGGTCCGAGGCCGCTGCGATCTGGATGCAATACCTGACCGCCTATGGCGCGCTGATCGAATGTGGCGGTCTTGCGCAAGGTGACGCCGTTATCATTACCGCGGCGTCCAGCAGCGTCGGCCTGGCCGCGATCCAGATCGTCAATAGCCTCGGCGGAACGCCGATTGCCACGACCCGCACCAGCGCCAAGCGCGACGCCTTGCTGCAGGCGGGAGCCAAGCATGTGATCGCGACCGAGGAGCAGGACCTTGCGGCGGAAGTGATGCGTCTGACCGGCGGCAAGGGCGCACGTATCGCCTTCGACCCGGTCTGTGGCCCAGGCGTCGAGGCATTGGCCAACGCGATGGCCGAGGGGGGAAGCATCTTTCTCTACGGCGCCCTGGCCGTGGAGCCGACGCCGTTTCCATTATTTCCGGCACTGGCGAAAAACCTGACCTTGCGCGGCTACACGCTGTTTTCGATCACCAGCAATCCGGAGAGCCTTGAGCGAGGCAAGCGTTTTGTGACCGCCGGTTTGGCAACTGGAAAATTCAAACCATTGATCGCGCGCAGCTTCCCGCTGGAGGAAATTGTCGACGCGCACCGCTATATGGAATCCAACCAGCAAGTGGGGAAAATCGTCGTCACAATTTGATCGGCCAGGTTCGCCGCTCCGAGCGCCGCCAGCATTGCGCGCTCGATAGCGGCTGAACTACGGCTTCAATTTGGCTCGAAAAGGCCGCCATCCGCTGGCCCGAAGAACTCGTAGCGAATGCGCTCGTCCGGCACGCCCTTGGCGCCTAGCCCGTTCACAAGCGCCCGCATGAATGGTTTTGGTCCGCAGAGAAAATATGTCGCCTGCTCCAGCGGGGTATGCTGTGCCAGCCAATCGGCGCTGATCAGGCCGGCCTCGTCATATTGTTCACCGCGCAGGTCACCCGCCTGCGGGGCCGTATAGAAGGTGTGGAGGCGAATGCCGGGCGCCCGCGCCGCGAGTGCGCGCGTCTGGGCACCCATGGCGTGGAGCTTTCCATTCAGGGCGCCGTGAATATACCAAGTGGGCCGCTCCGGGGTGGCCGCCGAAATGGCTTCCAGCATGCTTATCATGGGGGTGAGGCCGACGCCGCCGCTCAGCAGCACCACTGGCGCGGTATTGCTGGGTTCGAGGAAAAAATCCCCGGCGGGCGGTGTCACTTTGATCACGGTGCCGAGCTGGGCCTGCTGGTGCAGCCAGTTCGAGACGAGACCCGGCGGCACACCAGGGGCGGTCTCACGCTTGACGGTAATCCGGTAGGTCCGGTCGTTCGGCCCGCAGGAAATCGAGTAGTTGCGTTTGATCATGCCATGGCCTGGAATGTCGAACAGGAAGCCGAGATACTGGCCGGGCCGATGCCGGAGGACGGGCTTGCCGTCCGCTGGACGGAGAACAAAGGAACGGATGATGTCGCTCTCATCGGCGACGCTTTCGATGACGAATTCCCGCCAGCCGTTCCAGCCGCCCGGCTGGCTTGCAATCTCGCGGAAAATCTCGGCCTCGCGTCCGATCAGAAGTTCCGCCAGGAACCAGTAGGCTTCCCCCCAGGCGGTGCAGATTTCCGGGGTCGCGGCCGCGCCCAGCACATCCTGAATGGCGACCAGAAGCGCCTGCGCCACGAACGGGTAATGCTCGGGCAGGATATTCAGGGCGACATGTTTCTGCGCGATCCGCTCGACCGCCGCGCCCAGCACGCTGAGATGGTCGATGTTGCGCGCATAGGCCAGGACAGCATCGGCCAACGCTTTTGGCTGGGAACCGCTCGCACCATGGTGCGACTGGTTGAAAAGCGCCCGCATTGAGGCGTCCTCGAACAGGCGCTCATACATGCGCCGGGTGATGTCCACCCCATGCGCTTCGAGGGCAGGGACGGTGGCTTTGACGAGGGTGATGGTGGTCGGGCTTAGAGGCTTGGCCATGGGATTCTCTGTAAGATGTAGAATATATACACCTTATAATTCGGAAGACTTAAAGGTGCAATTGTGATACACCTTTTAATATGAACGGACCTGACCCATGCGCCTGACCTTGCACACAGATTACGCGCTGCGGACGTTGATTTATCTGGGATTGAGCGAGCCCCGGCATGCCACAATCGCTGAAATTTCCAGGGCTTATGGGATTTCGGAAATCATCTGGTGAAGGTGGCGCATCGCCTCGGACAGCTTGGCTTCGTGAAGACAAGCCGTGGCCGTGGGGGTGGGCTGCGTCTTGCGCGGCCAGCGGAAGACATCATCGTGGGCCAGGTGGTCCGGCAGACCGAGGAGGATCTGGCCTTGGTGGCGTGCTTTGCCAACGGCGTGTGCGCGATTACGCCCGCCTGCCGGCTGCGCGGCGTGCTGGGCGAAGCCCTAGCGGCCTTTTTGGCCGTTCTGGATCGCTACAGCCTGGCCGATCTTCTGCATGGCGGCGAGGGGCTGGAGACAGCAAAGCTGCTGGGCCTGGTCCCTCCGTCAGTACAAGCATGACATGTTTCTGAGGTACTAGAGCTTGGAGGGCTTCGCCGTTGCGTGTCAGCCCTTGTCGCCCGGCTTTGATCCTCCGAAAGCACCGAAAAGCTTGGCGAACGCCAGCTGCATTTGGTCGGGCGCCATCGGCATCCACGCTTTCAGCAGCGCCTCCGGCGTTGTCGCGTCGACGGTGCTCTGCATGCGCTGCTGGAGTTTCTCCATGATAGCCTGCTGCATGGGGACGACGTCGGGGAGGCCGAGGAAACGCCGGGCCTCCTCAGGCGTACAGTCAACTTCGACGGTGACCTTCATGATGCGGTTCCTGTTTGCAGCGCGCCCGGAGATCGGGGCCAAGGCAGCGAAACGGAAAAGTCGCCTCCTGGCAAGCATTTCCGTGCCCGGTGCAAAGGGTGACAACGTTGGGAACTGGCGCAAAGTGCCTTAAACTGTGCTGGGCGGCTCCTCTAAGCTCAAATACTGTCTTTCCATAATATAGATTTTGCGATCTAAGTCTTGGGGGTGTGAGATCCTGCTTGTAAGGTACTTCCCCTTTTTGCCGGTGATAAAAGACCGTTGGTTCGCGGCCCATAGATTAGCGTAGAATGCCGTGTATTAAGCCGCGTTCACGGTCTTTCTTCCACAGTTCGTAGCGAATTCAGATATGCCTTCCTTCTTCACGCCAGGCAGAAATGGCACACACATCATCATATCTTCTGGTCCGCTAAGTTGCCCTCCCCCTTCATGCCGACGTAGCCCGGACAGGGTGGTTTGGGACTCTTCAATTCTGCACTGGCAAGCCCATTAAAAAGCTCGAAATTATTGGATATTAATCGACGTCATTTTGATGCAAATGAAACTGAACGCGGCAAAACTCTCCCTTAGTCATATTGAAAGATCGCTAGGGATTGCAAAATGCCCGATACTCTCCTATGGCTATAGCTGTAGCCGTGGCAAAGCCGCTTCCGGCAGGATATTCGCTGGTCGTGCCCCCCGCTGGCGGCAGGCCGAACTGAATCACTGAACCGGTAAGCCAGCCCCGCGCGGGCAATAGATCTTGAAAACCAGTATAGTCGATCTCAACATCGCCCCCTGCCAATCAACATCATTTCAAATCACGGGTGGCATAAAGGCGCGCGTTCAGCCGCGTCACATGCATGCCCTGCAGCCCACCAAATAGTGCCTTTTGGTATTGGCCGGGTGGTCGGGCTAAGGCGGCAAGATACTGATTTAATGAAAGTTCTGATGTCTTTGTTAGAGGTTAACGTCGCTTGAGGAGGTCTATTCGAGACATAATAAGGTTACGTTTGGTTTCTGTTGTTCAATACACAAGTCACCAGGAGATAATAATGGTCCAGTCAAAATCACTCGTCAAAATCGCAGCTGCATTGATGATTACCGGCACGACCTGCCTTGTATCAGTGGCCGCCACACAAACCGCCCATGCGCAGAACAGCATGTCCTCCGGTGCGATGTCCTCCGGTGCGCCCATGCAGAATGTCATCCCGCAATCAGAGGAAGTCACGCTGGAGGCGAAGATCACCACATTGACCAGAGCACGCGTGCCGTAACGCTGAAAGGCCAGAACGGCGATAAGGTTACCGTCACGGCTGGCCGAACGTCCGCCTTGAGATGCTCAAGGCCGGTCAGACCGTGAACGCCCAATATTTTCGTTCAGTGGCCTTCCTTATCAACCCGCCGCAGGGTGGCACGGGTGTGCCGGTCTCCAGCGATCAGTTCTCACAGGTTACCGCGCGGCCGGTGACGGCGCCCGGTGGCGTGGCTGTTCAAGTCGTCAAGATCAGCGGTACGGTTGTTGGGATTGATCTGTCAAACAACAGACTCAGGGTCGTCAATCCGTCTGGCGGTCGGGTCGTTACCATCGACGTTACCGATCCCGCCCGTATCGCCATGTTGCCCAAGTTGAAGGTCGGCGACACCATTAGCGCCGTGGTTAGCCAGGTTCTGGCGGTTACCATCACTCCGGTACCATAGCGCTGGATGGTAAGTACACCGAGCGGAGCCAGAGGCCTTCTCATAGAATGTTCTTAACGGGCACTAGGCGCGGTCACCTAAAGCAGGAAAATAAGCCAACGGGGAGTAGCTTTAGAATGCATGCGATAGACTTCCTGCGCACCCATGCGCTCTCGTTGTCGACCCTTACCAAATTCGCCTTCATCATGGCGATGCTCGTGGGTGTGCCGCATCTGTCGCGCTGGCTGCGACTACCGGTTGCTGTTGGCCTGCTGCTGAGCGGCGTCCTGGTTGGCCCATACGGGCTGGATCTGTTCGGCCAAAACCGGCCGATCGCGGACTTTTTTTCCGAACTTGGCAAGCTTTTTCTGATGTTCTTCGCAGGGCTGGAAATCGACATGAACCGGTTCCGCGAGGCCCGGCACAAGACCATTATCTTTGGCATATGGACCACTTGTACGCCTCTACTGCTGGGTACCCTGGTCGGGTTATTGTTTGGATATAGTCTCGTTCCGGCCATCGTGCTCGGCTCTCTTCTAGCCTCACACACACTGCTCGGTAATTCCATTGTCCAGGAATACAAAGCGAATGGCCTGGAAGCCATCGCGGTTACCGTCGGCGCAACAGTGATTTCCGACACATTATCTCTGCTGGTCTTCGCGGTGTGCCTGTCTACCTATGTCGGTGGCTTCTCGTTGCGCGCCATGGCGTTGCAGATCTTTGAGATCGCCGTGTTCGTGCCGCTGATCGTGTTGGGCGTTGGGCGCGCGGGCGGATACGTCCTGAAAACCATGCAGGACAACGAGGAGGCTTATTTCATCTCGATGCTTGTCATTATTGCGATTGCCAGCGCGCTCGCGGACCTGATCAATCTACCGGGGATTGTCGGCGCGTTCTTAGTTGGTCTCGCGCTCAACACGGCAGTTAAGAACTCGCCCGCAAAGGAGAAGCTGGATTTTTTGGGGAGATCTTTGTTCATACCATGCTTCTTTATTGTCATCGGCTTCTTGATCGATCCGCTGGCATTCCTGCAGAGTATCACTGGAAATTTCCTCCTTGTCAGCGGAGTGATCGGTGCGCTGCTTGCCGGCAAGGGGATCGCCACGGCCGTAGTCGGGCACAACTTCGGCTACAGCCGCATCACGCGTCTCACCATGTGGTCGCTGACCCTTCCTCAGGTCGCCGCAACGCTTGCCGCCGCCTTGGTTGCCTATGACACGTTCGACCCTGCCGGCCATCGGCTGATTGATGCTAAGCTACTCAATGTGGTGCTTGTGCTGATGCTCACCACCTCTATTGTTGGGCCGGTTCTGACTGCACGTTTCCTGCCGAGCATGATTAAAGAAGATACGCAAATCCGTAGCAACGGACTAAAGTTTCTGCGGAAGCGAGAGGAGCAAAACCTTGATTTATTTTGGATGCCCGGGGAACAAGTAAATCAATGAGGTATTGATCGTCCCTCTCTGCCCGCACAGCTTCGCTGATCCGTTACTCATCGCTCTCGTGCCGGAACAGTTAAATGGCGGCAAACCACCTCATTCAACAAAAGCGGTTCGGCTGCGGAGTTTCTTCATCACCCACTCGATGAACACCCGTAGGCGGGCGACAAATGGTGCTTGGGAGTGCAACTGGCAGGGCATTGTTTTTATTAAGCTTTCTGAAAGATAAAAAATATTTTATCTTTTTGCACTTGCTAGTTGTGACAAGGCGGAACGATTATAGTTCTTGGAGAAACGAGCGCTAACTCGAAACATAAAAGCCGTTATTTCTACTTTTGAAAAATCTTTTCAAGATAACAAGAGCATCCAAAATGTTCTAGTTTTGTACTGAATTGCCGAGGTGAGAGAGATGACATGAGCATGGCCTCCGGGTCACCGGCATAAATCGCCTTGGCACCGTGATGATCGACGTATCCAGAACTTCAAATTTCCAACCAATGTCACTGTTTGGGAGCTAGAAATGGCATCGAGTAACCTATACCGCTACGAATACCAATCGGTGTACAAGATGGCGTTGACGTACCAGGGAGATCTACTTGGTACCTACACTCTGGTAATCACCTATCCAGATAATGAAGGCGGCGGTTCCACGACCGTTACGGACATTCCCGCACCCAATGTTCTGACTGCTAATGGAACTCTCACCATCGGGTCAGTACTTGCAGGCAACACATATGTGATCCCTCCGGGGTCACCGGTAGCGTCGATATCACCATCGCGCTCCTGACAGCCCCTCCCAACACCATCTATGTTGGCGGAACAACGACAATTACATCGGCCGTGACTGCCCTTTCAGGATTGGTTGTCATATGACGATGGCGGCTCGGTCACCGCCTCGGGCACCGCCATCGGGGCGCTCAGCGGCATGACGGTCAATCTCGATAGCGGAGGCACGCTTAGTAATGGCACGTCTGGGCTGAGCGTGCTGAATGACACGACCATCAATTATGGCGCCGGGGGTGGTACGTTCATTGCCAATTCAGGCGGTACGACACTCAATCTTTCTGGCCTCACGATCAATGGGTACAGCAATTCCTCCGATAAGATCGAGTTCGAGAATCTGACCGCGCCGCTTGGCTCCTATACCGTGGCGACGTCTGGCGGTACCCAGACAATCAGTCTGTACTCGGCCACCGGCACGGAACTCGGAACCGTGACCGTCGCGGGCACGCTATTGTCCACCGGAACATTCACCACAGGCCAGACCGGTCCGCTGACCGTGTCGGAAACCGGGTCTGGCTCTGACTACAACATCACCATCGATCCAGGCTCCGGAACGGTTCCATGCTTCCTGGGCGAACGCTGATTGCAACGCCATTTGGGGAAAAGCGGGTTGATACGCTCGCGGTGGGTGACCTTGTTCTGACAGATGACGGCGGGGCCGTGCCCGTGCGCTGGATCGGCCGCCGCACTGTCTCCACTCGCTTTGCGGATCCGCTGCGGAGCATACCTGTGCGTATCAGCGCTGCGCGCGCTGGGCGATCATCTCCCGAACCGTGACCTTCTGATTTCACCCGACCATGCCGTATTGATCAACAATATTCTGGTGAATGCGGGCGCGTTGGTGAATGGTGTGACCATCCGGCGTGAACCGGCCATGCCAGGGACTTTCGTTTATTACCATATCGAAGTAGATGAGCATGAGCTGATCCTGGCTGAAGGCGTATCAGCGGAGACGTTTATCAATCATGTCGACCGCATGGCCTTCGATAACTGGTCAGAACATTCGGAAATCTTCGGCGATACGCCGGAGAAGCCGGAAATGTCCTACGCCCGCGTCAAATCTGCCCGGCAGTTGCCGCGCGCCATCCGAGAACGGATGGGTGCGTTGGTGGCGGAGACCAGCCTCACGGCCGCGTAACCATCCGCATTTACCGCCACGGCCAGGAAACATCCTGGCCGTGGCTTCGTTTT
>CAWHDE010000028.1:0-102930 GCA_963827925.1 uncultured Pseudomonadota bacterium
TGATGCCGCGAGGGGACTGAAGCCCCTGCGGCATCGGATGCGGCTCAGGCCGCCAGCGTGGCCCGGCGGGCGCTAAGGCACTGGCTTTAACCGCCGTTCGGGGCTATCCCCGCCCCTATGTCTTACAACACGTTCGGCCAGCTTTTCCGTGTCACCACCTGGGGCGAGAGCCATGGGCCCGCCATCGGCGCGGTGGTGGATGGCTGCCCGCCGGGTATCGAACTCTCCGAGGCCGATATTCAGCCTTTCCTGGATAAGCGCCGCCCGGGCCAGTCCCGGTTCACCACCCAGCGGCAGGAACTGGATCAGGTGCGGATTCTCTCCGGCGTTTATGAGGGCAAGACAACCGGAACGCCGATCTCGCTGTTCATCGAGAATACCGACCAGCGCTCCAAGGATTACGCCAACATCGCGGCGCGCTACCGGCCCGGCCATGCGGATGTGGCCTATGACATGAAATACGGCCATCGGGACCCGCGCGGCGGCGGGCGGTCCTCCGCCCGTGAGACCGCCATGCGCGTCGCCGCCGGAGCCATTGCCCGTAAGGTGCTGGGGCCGGACGTGGTTATCCGTGGTGCGATGGTGGCGATGGGCGCGCATGGCATCGACCGTTCCCGCTGGAACTGGGCGGAGGTGGATGAGAATCCGTTTTTCTGTCCGGATGCCGAGGCGGCGAAAGCCTGGGAAGGCGAGCTGGATGCGATCCGCAAGGCGGGCTCCTCCATCGGCGCAGTGCTGGAGGTGGTGGCGGACGGCGTGAAACCGGGGCTGGGTGCGCCGATTTACGGCAAGCTGGATGCCGATATCGCCGCGGCGCTGATGAGCATCAATGCCGTGAAGGGCGTGGAGATCGGCGATGGATTCGGCGCCGCCACGCTGCGCGGCGAGGAGAATGCCGACGAGATGCGCATGAAGGACGGGAAGATCGAATTTCTCTCCAACCATGCGGGCGGGATTTTGGGCGGCATTGCCACCGGGCAATCCATTGTTGCGCGGTTTGCTGTAAAACCAACCAGTTCCATTCTGACCCCGAAGCAATCAGTAAGCGCTGATGGCGAGAATGTGGAGGTGTTCACCAAGGGGCGGCATGACCCGTGCGTGGGAATCCGTGCCGTGCCGGTGGGCGAGGCCATGCTAGCCTGCGTGCTGGCGGACCATTTGCTGCGCCACAGGGGACAGACCGGGTGTTAAAGAACTTAGATCTCTGTTAACAAACAGCTTTTAAGAGCGGGCACATGACCCGCTATCAGCTTTTGGATTCACCGATGCCCGCCCTGCCTCATGCCAATGCTGCGCCCTGGCTTTCGGTCGGGGCTATGCTTGCCGATCTGGCGTTCGAGACTGATCCGCTGGGCCGTTTCACGGCTTTCGGCCCAGGGCGGGTGCTGGGCCGGCAGGCCGCGGAGCTAATGGGGCTGGAACTGGCCAGCCTTCTGATCGGAAGCACGGCGGAGGAAGAAGCGCTGGGCGCCACGGAATTCCGCTCTATCATCACCACCATCTGCGTTGAATGTGTGGCCTGGCATGGGCGAGTGCGCCTGAACGGGCCGGAGAATGTGGGGCGCCTATACCGGCTCTCGCTGGCGCCGCGCTTCGCTGGCGGCACCATAGCTGGCACTTACGGCATACTGTTCGACCTGGAAGCTCCTGAGCTTGCCCTGCCGGACCGCCATGCCGGGGCTAAGGATGTGGTGGGATTCCACCTCGCCTCAGTTCTGGACACTGAAACCGGGCTATGGACCAGCCTGACCTTTGCGGATGAGATCTCGCGTCGGCTCGACAGGCTGGATGTGGAGGGGCAGCCCGGAACGCTGCTTTATATCGGCTTCTCACGCGCAGGGGCTAAACTGCGCACGGCGGTGGCGATGCGGCTGGCTGAAGAGCTTCGCGACATCGTGCGGCCGACGGATTTACTGGGACGGATCGATGAAACAACCATCGGGCTGTGGTGCGATGGCATGGACCATCTGACTGGCGGCGAGCGTGCCGCGAAATTCTGTGCAACCCTGCCCTCTTTGTTGCCGGAGCTGACGCTGATTACAGTTGGGGTAGCGCCGCGCTGGTCAGGAAGCGGCGAGGATGCCGCCGTGATCATGGAACATGCGGCGGTAACGCTGCGGCTGGCGGATTTCGCCTGCGCGCGCCAGCAGGAGGATGGCCCCGTGAGCGCCTGGAGGGTTTGGCAGAGCGGCTGAGCGCGCGTAAGATAAGGGCAGAACATGGGCCAAATGCGCCGGAACAGCTTGTCCGGTTAGCGCCGCGGTACAATGTTGCGGGAAATCTCCTTCGGAGCCAAGATCTTGAAACTTCTGCCCGCCGCCCTTTTTGCCAGCCTAACCGCTTTCCCAGCGCTGGCTCGCCAAGACCCAAATCCGCCACCCTCGGGTATCGTGGTCCATCTTTTCGGGCCGGATTCAGTAACGTCGCATATTCTGCCTGCGGGCTCGGAAAAGCCGCCAGCTGGCCAAGCCGCGCCGCAGGGGGGTGACGCACCCGTGCAGGCGGCTCCCGAGCCCACCGTCGACGATATTCTGCATCAGATGTTCGTAACCGGGGATCCGGCGCAGGACAGCACGCCGCATTTCGCTCCTGGCCGTAAAGCGGATTAAGATCGGCATATAATCCGGGCCGTGACCGGCCCGGACGTTCGCTTAAGTCCCGTTACTTGTCTTTGGCGCGCAGCGCGTCCGCCCGTGCTTCCAGATGCTTGGCGATGTCATCCATGCGCCAGGCCTGGATATCATAGAATGTAACATAACCGCGCTTCTTCACGTCGATATCGCTGAAATGATCGACAACAGGCTTGAAGTTAGCCGCCTTGGCCTGGGCCAGTGTCAGATGCCCGTCATGGGTGGTGTTGGCGGCATAGAAATCCATCAGAACCCGCTCGGGGCCCATTTTGTGGTGCCACTTGCCACCATGGCCGCCCATCATCGGGCCACCCATGGGACCGTGGCCCATGCCGTCCATACCGGCGGGCGGCGGAGCTGGGTTGGAATTATTGTCGGCGCTTTGCGCGAAGGCAAGGCCGGGCGCCAGTGCGATGACAGAGGCGAGCAGAAGGCGACGCATGTGAAAACTCCCAATCTACTTAGTCGGTGCTCCATTGGTACGATGTACTTGTAACGGCAGCATCTCTGACTTGTGACAAAACAAAAACGGCGCCCGAAGGCGCCGTTTTCAAAATTTGCACTGCTGCAGAGTAGATTAGCGGGAGTAGAACTCCACCACCAGATGCGGTTCCATCTGTACCGGGAAGGGCACGTCCGCCAGCTTGGGCGCGCGCAGGAAGCGGCCCTTCATGGCGCGGTGGTCGGTCTCGATATATTCCGGCACATCGCGCTCACCGCTCTGCGCCGCATCCAGCACCACGGCCAGCTGCTTGGACTTCTCGCGGACCTCGACGACGTCCTCATCCTTCACCTGATAGGAGGGGATGTTCACCTTCTGGCCGTTAACGGTCACATGGCCATGGGAGACGAACTGACGGGCCGCGAACGGGGTGAGCGCGAACTTCATGCGGTAGACAACCGCATCCAGACGGCGCTCCAGCAGCTCGATCAGGTTCTCAGAGGTGTCACCCTTACGGCGCACGGCCTCTTCGTAATATTTGTAGAAGGCCTTCTCGGAAATGTTACCGTAGTAACCCTTCAGCTTCTGCTTCGCCATCAGCTGCACGCCGTAGTCCGACGGCTTCTTGCGGCGCTGGCCATGCTGGCCCGGGCCATATTCGCGCTTATTCACGGGGGATTTGGCGCGGCCCCAAAGATTTACGCCCAGACGGCGGTTGATCTTAAACTTGCTCTCAGTGCGCTTGGTCACGGCGCGTACACCTTTCTTGTTCAAATTCCGCCAGTAGTCTCTTTTCCGCTTTCACGGCAAAGAGCGGGCGCGGGCGACCACCGCCCGTCCACGTTCCCGGCAACGAGCCGCCGCCTCTAAAGGGTTGGGCGGGGGGCGTCAAGCATTGCGGCGCGATGGTGAGTTGCAAAAGACTGCACGGCCCGTTGCCAGCTTTGTGGCACGGCGGCAATCGGCAGCCGCAAATGCCGCCGCGCGAGGTCGCAAAAGATCTCCGCCCGGCCTGCCATCCAGATGCCCTCATCCCCCAGGCCGCGCGGCAGCCAGCCCTGCCCCAGCGTCAGACCCGGCGTCTCGCCCAGGCATAGCCCCAAAGTACGGCGGTCTTCCGAATCGGGGTCGGTATCCGCCGGTGTGGCTGTGGCGCAAAGCAGGGTGAGATGCCGTACAGGCTCGGGGAAGCTGAAGGAGGCGTAACGCCAGCGCCCCTTGCGGCTGAAGCTGGGTAGAACGTCCAGCCCGCCGCTTACCGCCCGCAGGCGCGGCACGTAGCCCGCGGTAAAGCCCGCCTCCAGCGCCAGCTCATGCAACCTGCGACGCACGGCAGTAAGCCGGGCACCGCTGGTGACATTCGGGGCAAAGGCCCGCCGCGCGGGGCTGCGCCGTCCTAGCTCGTGGTAGAGCTGGCCGCGATTGCCGTCGCAGAAATAGGATTCGCACTCCAGCCCCTCGGCCAGCAGCACGTCATGCCGGTCGAGTTCGACATGATAATAGGTCATGGCCGGGGCGGACATATCCCGAAGAATGGTGGCGCCGTTGACGAGATGCGTGACGGGGATCAGCACGCCCTGCGCGTAAATGCAGTGCAAGGGCGAAAGGCGCAGCGTTTTGAAGGGTTTGCCGGGGCCGAAGGCGCCAGGCAGGATAATCACGGGCCGGGCCGCGTGCGCCGCGCCGGAGGCAAGATCCAGCGTGCGCCAGCCGATCCAGCGTACCGCACGGCGCTCTCCGGCGGCGTTGATCACAGGATCGCCGGGGCGCAACTCCTCCACCGGGCGGTAGCCGTGCGGGGTGAGAACGCCGGTGCCGCGCGCGAAGCAGGGTAACTCATCCCCTAGCGTTATAAGAGAGCCGCCGCTGCCATCGGAGACGATGGAAAGGCCGGGCAGCGCGGTGCCGCTGGTGGCCACCGCGAAGCTGCCGGTGATACTGCCCAGGCTGTTGAGAAGCTCAATTGTCCCGCCCGTGACGCTGACCAGGCTGGTGCCGATGCCTACCAGATCCACCGCATCGAAGCTGGACATGCCGGAAATACCGCCAAAACCAGCCGCCGCGTCATCCAGCAGCAGCAGGCCTGAGGTGCCGGTGAAGCTGATTGGCGTGCCGGAGAGGTCGGTGCTGGAAAGCTCCAGCGTGGCACCGGTGGCAATTTCCAGCGGGCCGGTACCGGTAAGACTTCCTCCGGCGATGAGCAGCTTGCCTCCCTGCGCCTTCACGACGCCGGAGCCCAGCAGATCGGCGGCGTCGATCACCCCGTATCCGGCCAATGTTCCGGTTACATCCAGCAGACTGGCGGAGAGGCTTCCGCCCGCGAGAGAGGCGTTGGCCAATGCCATCGTTCCGGAGGTGTCGAGCAGGCCGGAAATGGTGAGTGACCCACCGGTTTGAGTAAGTGTTGCAGCGCTAAGGCTCGCATCCGTGCCGATGAACCCCTGCCCCGCCTGTAGCTGCGCCGCGCCGGTGACGCTGAGCTGGCTGGTACCGCCCAGCGTGAGGCCGCCCGTGCCGGTATAACTTGACGCCGTGATTCCGGCCTGGCCGATAAGGGTGATGGCTCCGCTATTGCTCACCGCGCCCAGAGACGCGGCGGCGCTGTCATAGGCCTCCAGCGCGCCCCCGGTGCCGAGGCTAAGACTAGCCACCGTCCAGGTTGCCGGATTCGTACAAGGTGGCTATTGCCGCTTGCCCCCACCAGAGCGGCGCCGGAGACACTTAGCGCCCCCAGGACAGCGAGGCTGGAGCCGCTGCCCGCCCCTCCGGCGGCGAGGGTGAGGTTGCCATTGAGGCTGGCGGCGTTGGTCAGCACCTCCAGCGCACCGGCACCATTGGTATCACCGATGGTGACATTGCCGGAGAGCGACACGCTGGCCGCAGCGCCAAATACGGCGTTTCCGCCATCGTCGATCTGCAGCGCCGTGCCGGAATAGCCACTGGCCAGCAGCTCATCGTCATATTCGACCTGGCCGGTTACCAGCAGCCCGCCCAGGGCATGGGCGGTTGTGTCCACATACAGCTCGCCAATGCTGCCGAAGGAGACCAGCTCCGCTTCCGTGAAGCCGAGGCCGGAATAGCCGTCCACCGTGCCGCTGCTGCCACTATTGATGCCGATCAAGCTCTGCAACCCAGCCAATATGCCTGTGCCGCTGCTGATTGTGAGCACATCCGGCCCGCCCGTACCGGTGTAACTGACGGCGGCCAGCTCCTCATTCAGCGCGCTCAGGCTGCTGGCGGTCAGAGTGAGCGTGGATGTCGGTGTCTGTGCCCCTGTGGAAAGGTCACCATGGGCGGAGGAAAGCGTGAGTGTGAGGCTCTGTGTCGTTGGCGCTGCAAGCACAAGGCTAAGCCCCAGCAAAGGCTGCGCAACCCTCGGCGCTGGCCGCGAAAACACCTCCGCCGGAGATGGTGGCGATACTGGAATGCAATACGACATCAGCATCCCCAGCCGAATCGAAGCTGGCGGCGGGGATCAGCCCGGCGGGGATATCGGCAAAGATTGTGTAGCTCTGGGTGGTGCCGTTGGAATCAATGCCAGAAACGACAAAAGAGGACTCTCCGGCGAGCGTATTGATATCATGCACCACAAGGCCGGTGAGGCCTGGGAAGATCAGCTCGTCGTCCACCGCGAAGCCGGTGACGGTACCGGAAAAGACCTGCGGCCCGGAGATGACGAACGCCCCGCCCGCGCCGCCCAGCGGGTTGGCGTAATCGCCGGTGACGGGCTGGCTGCCAGGCCCCAGGAAATTCAGCGTCACGCCGCTTTGCACGGTAAGCGGCGTGGTGTCGAAAATCCCGTACAAGGGCGCCTCGGGGCCGAGCACCATCACGCCGCCGCCCGCGACGTCTGAGATTAACCCCGGCGGAGACCAGACCGGCATCGATCTCCAGCGTTTCACCCTGTAAGGCAAGGATTGTGCCGGTGCCGTCGATCATGCCGGAGGCGGAGAAATCTCCTACCGAAAGCGTGCCCGCCACCCTCCAGCACGGCACCGCCGGCCAGTGTCAGACCTTCCTGGAAGTCATTCCCGGCGCCGGTATCGACTGTCAGCCCGTCAGCGAAATCCACCAGCGCGTTGGTGCCCAGCACCAGCTCGCCCTGCAGCGAGGCCGTACCGCCGATCAGCAATTGGCCGGATTCCACCAGATCCTGCGCCACGATCGTGCCGAAATCATAGCTGGTGCCGCCGAGCAGGCGGAGTTGTAGGGTAGCTCCAGCACCGCGCCAGGTGCGATGGAAACCGCGCCATTGCCCTGGATATTACCCATGGCCGAGAGCGTGCCTGTCATATCGAGCGTGCCGGTGAGGGTGGTGTCACCGGTGATCAGCGTTTGCGCACCCGAAATGTAGGTGGCGGCGCTGGCGGCGCTGCCGACATTGTTCAGATAGATATTGCCGTAGGTGACCTCGCGCGGGAGCACGCCGTCGAGGATTCCACAAATCATAGGTCAGATGCTGGCCCGAGCTGAGCGACGGCCCGGCGAATTCCAGCGATGTGAGCAGCGTGTTAAGCGCGCCGATGTCGTTGGCGCTGAGCGTCAGCTCGATGGTGCCGGTGCCGATTCCTTCCGCCGAGATGCCGGTGAGCGCGCTATAGCCGGGAAGCAGCAGAACGCCTGCGGACACCGAAAGGGTAAGCTGAAGCGTTTCTTCCGCCCCTAGCCCCATTGCGGCGAGGGCACTGGCTGTAGGGTCGGAGAGCAGAAGATCAGGCAAAGCTCAGCGGCTGGTTGGGGGAGAGCGTGACAAGATTTGCGCGGATCAACAAAGGCAGGGGCCGTCTGCGGCGCGATATCAACGGCGAAACTGCTTTGCGCCGCAAGGCCGGTATTATCCGACGCGCTGATGGAGATGAGATCGGAAGCAGTACCGGAGGGTTCAGTGAATTCCAGCGTCGCCAGCGCTGCGTTAACCTGCGCGGCACTGCCGGAGATCTGCAGCGTGTTGCCGCTGGCAATCACGGAGGCGCCACTGTTGGCGCTGGCTGTCAGGCTTGCTGCACTGTTGGCCGCGACAAGCTGCACGGTGAGATTGGCCCCCACATTGGGGTCGGACACCGAGAGGCTGGCGGGCAAACCTGTCAGTGACGACAGGCTGGACTGCTCGGCTATGGAGGCGAGCGTCGCCGGGACGTTGATAGATATATTTGAACTCACAACTCAAGGTTACATGATTTAAATGAGCAATCAACGAACCGTAATGAGTTTCCAGATATAAATCTTTGTGACAAGGCATGGCCGCATATAGGCATGGCCGTGTGCCGAGTGCCGCCCCATACTACGATTCATGAAGACTAGGCATAAGCAGACCAAGCCAAAAGCCCCGAAACCCGAGCCTGCCGCGCGGGGCGCGCAACTGCCCAGCCGCGACTCGGTGAAGCGTTTTCTGGCCGAGGCGGAGGGCGCGCCGCATTTTAGGGATGTGGTGCGCGCTTTCTCGGTGGCGCCGGAGGAGCGCAAGGCGCTGCGCGGAATCATGAAATCTCTGGAAGCCGAGGGCCATACCGAGCGCGCGGGACGCAAGCGCTATACGGAAACCGGGCGCCTGCCCGAAAATGCCCTGGTGGAAGTAACCGGGATCGACCGGGATGGCGAGGCGATTGCACGGCCTGTGGTGTGGGATGCGCCTGGCCGTCCGCCTGTGATCTTCATGCAGCCAGAGCTCAAGGGCGCGGCCGCCCTGGCCCCCGGCGCCAAAGTGCTGGCCAGGCTGAAGCGGATCGGTCCAGATAAATATGAAGGCCGGACGATTAAGCGCGTGGAGGGGCAGAGCGGCAGCATTGTCGGGCTGTTCCACAAAACCCCGCATGGGGGGCGGATCGAGCCCACGGACCGGCGGCAAAAAGGCGAATGGATCGTCCCCGAAAGCGAGACGATGGGGGCGATGGACTCCGAGATCGTCCGCGCCGAGCCGCTGCCGGGCAAGCCCTTCGGGCTAAAGCCCGCACGTGTGACGGAGCGGCTGGGCAATGCTGAGGATGCGCGCTCGGTGAGCCTTATTGCCATCGCCCAGCATGGCATTCCGATGGATTTTTCCGAGGCCGCCGCCAAGGAGGCCAAGAAGGCAAAGCCCGTGCCCTTGGGCAAGCGCGCCGATCTGCGCGAGGTGCCGCTGATCACCATCGACGGCGCCGATGCCAGGGATTTCGACGACGCGGTGTTTGCCGCGCCCGAGCCGCATGGCTACCGGCTGATCGTCGCCATCGCCGATGTGGCGCATTACGTGAAACCCGGCGCCGCTTTGGACCGGGACGCGAGGATGCGCGGCAATAGCTGCTATTTCCCCGACCGGGTGGTGCCGATGCTGCCCGAGGAGCTCTCCAACGGGCTGTGCTCGCTGAAGCCCGGTGAAGAGCGAGGCTGCCTGTTCGTGGAAATGCATATCGACGTGCATGGCAACAAACTGCGCCACAGCTTTCGGGCGCGGGCTGATGCGCTCGGCCGCGCGCAAGACCTATGAGGAGGTGCAGGCGGAGTTTGAGGACAACCCCGAGAACCACGCCCATCTCTACGCCGCTTACCATGCGCTTAGTGAAGCACGGGAGCGGCGCGGCACGCTCGATCTCGATCTGCCGGAGCGGAAAGTGACGCTGGGGCCGGATGGCAAGGTGCAGAATGTAGCGCCCGCGCCCACGCCTGGCCGCGCACAAGCTGATCGAGGAATTCATGATCCTGGCGAATGTCTGCGCTGCGGAAGAGTTGGAGCAGCTGAAACTGCCCTGCATGTACCGCGTGCACGCCCCGCCGACGCCGGAGAAGCTGGATAATCTGCGGAGGTTTTCTGGCGACTTTGGATATCTCGCTGAAGCGGGGCGACCAGCTCCATCCGCGCGATCTGGACGGGATTTTGAAGCTCGTCGCGGGCACGCCGTCCGCCACGCTGGTGAACGAGACGGTCCTGCGCTCGCAAAGCCAGGCTGAATATTCCCCTGAAAATATTGGACATTTTGGCCTGGCGCTCAGCCGCTACGCGCATTTCACCTCGCCGATCCGCCGCTATGCGGACCTGTTGGTGCATCGCGCACTGATAAAGGGACTGAAGCTCGGGCGCGACGGGCTGACGGAGGAGGAGATCTTCGCCTTCGCCGATACGGCCGAGCACATCACCGCCACGGAACGCCGCGCCACCCTGGCCGAGCGCGATTCAACTGACCGCTATCTTGCGCTGTATTTGCAACACCGCGTCGGAGAGTTGTTCCAGGCCCGGATTTCGGGGGTGACGAAGTTCGGTCTATTCGCCACTTTAACGGAAAGCGGTGCAAGCGGGTTTTTGAGTATGGCCAGTCTGCCGGACGATTACTGGGTTTTTGACGAGCGCACCCAAACCCTGTCCGGACGCCGGAGCCGCGGCGTTTTTTCCCTGGCGCAGGAGATTGAAGTGCGGTTGAACGAGGCGAGGCCGGTGACCGGCGGGCTGCTGCTCGGCTTGGCGGGGCTGCCTGAGGCCCCGGCCGTGAAGCCGCGCGCGGGCTAACCGCTTAAAGCCGGAGAAACAGACCAAAGCGAAGCAGAAGCGGCGGCGGTGAGGCGAACGGCTACCCTCTTCCTGCTGTGCCTGCTGCTGCCGGCTGGCTGTGCAGCCGCACAGCCGATGCCGCGACCACGGGATTTGACAGCGCCGCCGCCGCCGATGTGTGGTCGGCGGCGCTGGCCTATATCGCGCCGCGCGCACTGAACCCGCTGACCATCCCGCAAATGACGCTCTGGGGACTGAATGGTCTGGCTGCGCTTGACCCCAACCTCAACACCACGCTGCAGGATGGTGAAATCCGGCTTTATGGGCCGGACCGGCTGCTGCTGGCCGTGCCCGCCCCCGCCGCCAATGACGCCGCTGACTGGGGCCAGGCGGCGGCAAAAATCGCCGCCGCCGCCTATGTCAGCCTCCCCGCCTTTGCAGCAGGCTGGCACACAGGGAATCATCGGCAATTTCTTCGACGAACTATTCAACCATTTCGACCCCTATTCCCGCTATGAAGGACCGGTGCAGGCGGCGCAGGACCAGCTGATGATCACCGGCCTCGCCGGCACGGGCCTGACACTGGGGGAGAAAGGCGGGCGTGTGGTGGTCTCCGCTGTGGCGGCAGACAGCCCGGCCGCGGATGCCGGCCTTGAGCCCGGCATGATTGTCTCCGGCATGAATGGCCGCAGAACCTATCCACGCATGGTGAATGCCCTGAATGGCGCGATGAACGGGCTTGCGGGAACCAGCATTTCCCTCATCGTCACCGACCTCGCAGACGAACGGCGATGGCGGTGCCCAGAGTCTGACGCTGACTCGCGGCTTTATTCCACCGCAAACCGTGTTCAGCGAAGCGCCTTGGCGCCGGGAATCGCTGTGCTCAGGATCACCGGCTTCAACACAGGCACGGGGGATCAGTTTGCCGCCGTCTTGGCGGAGATCATGTCGCAACCCAACCCGCCGGCCGGGCTGGTGCTGGATTTGCGCGGAAATCGCGGCGGGGTGCTGCGCCAGGCGGTGCTGGTGGCGGATTCGCTGCTGCAATCCGGCCCGATCGCGGAAACCAATGGGCGCGACCCGGATGCCGACCAGCTTTTCAAAGCTGAAGGGGCGGACCTGACCGGCGGCGCGAGAATGGCGGTACTCGTCGACGGCCAAACCGCCAGCGCCGCTGAAATCCTCGCCTCAGCCTTGGCCGATGACGGGCGGGCGGTGGTCATTGGCTCGGAAACGCTGGGCAAGGGGCTGGTGCAGACCGTGACCTCCCTGCCCGACGGCGGTGAACTTTACGTGACCTGGAGCCGGGTGCTGGCCCCTAAAGGCTGGCCACTGCAGGGGCTGGGGCTGATGCCGCAGGTTTGCACCAGCAATGGCCCCGCACGCCCTGAACCAGCAGCTTGCGGCGCTGGCCCAGGGGCGTAACCTGATGGCACCCGTGCTGGCCCAGGCCCGCGCCTTGCGCCCGCCGGTGAGCATCAACGCCATGCTGGCCCTGCGTGGCAATTGCCCTGCCGATATCGGGGGCGAGCTTGATGAGCAGGCGGCTACTTCTATCCTCGGCAATCAGGAAATGTACCAGGCTGCACTGCTGCATTGACAGCAAATACTTGACGAAACCAGCAAAGTTGGGCCATACGGCCCGCTCTCGGAGATTCTTATCATGGCCAAATCGAACGTCGTCCAAATCAAGCTCGTGTCCACCGCCGATACCGGCTACTTCTATGTGACCAAGAAGAATGCCCGTGCGCAGACACAGAAGCTTGAGCTGAACAAGTATGACCCCGTCGTGCGCAAGCACGTGAAGTTCAAGGAAGCGAAGATCAAGTAATTCGCTGCCTTTGCTCGCAAGGGCTGAGATTTCACGGGAAATCCGGTCGAGGTTCATTCTTAATATGCCCTTCAATTCAGAAATGAGTTGAGGGGTTTTTCATGCGTCTGTTCACCTGTGACGCCTGCCGCCAGACCTTGTTCTTTGAAAATAATGTCTGCGAGCGGTGCGGGCATGAGCTTGGCTTTTCTTCTGATCAGATGTCGCTGCTGACGCTTGAGCGCGACGGCGATATTCTGCGGCGGCTCGGCGGTGGTGTCAGCTATGTCTATTGCGAAGAACGCCAAATACGGCGTCTGCAACTGGCTTGTGCCGGTGCCCGTTGAATCCCCCGAGGGGCTGTGCGCCGCCTGCCAGCATAACCAGACCATTCCCGACCTCTCCGTAGACGGAGAATCTCAAAAACTGGCGGGCCATGGAAGTCGCCAAGCACCGGCTGTTCTACACGCTGCTGCGGCTGAAGCTGCCGTTAAGGGACATTGCCGACTCGGATCCCGAGCAAGGGCTGGCCTTCGATTTCCTGGCCGACCCGCCCGGCTCTGGCCCGCGCATCCTCACCGGCCATGACGAAGGGCTGATCACCATCAATCTCGCCGAAGCCAACGATGCGATGCGAGAGCATTTGCGCAATGAGATGGGAGAGCCTTACCGCACCCTGCTGGGCCATTTCCGCCATGAGATCGGCCATTATTACTGGAACGAGCTGGTCCGAAATGGCGGGAGGCTGGAAGCCTGCCGTGCCGTGTTCGGAGACGATTCTCGCGATTACGGAGAGGCGCTGAAGCTGCATTATGAGCAAGGCCCGCCGGCAGGATGGGAGGAAACCTACATTTCCGCCTATGCCAGCATGCACCCTTGGGAGGATTTCGCGGAAACCTGGGCGCATTACCTGCATATCGTTGAAACACTGGAAACCGCGTCCGCCTTTGGCTTGCACATTCATCCGCGCCGGACGGATGAGGGCCTGCTGCATGCCGACATTAATTTCGATCCGTACAAAGCCGCCAATATCGGGCAGTTGATTGATGCCTGGCTGCCGCTGACCTTTGCGATGAACGCGATCAACCGCTCCATGGGCCATGCCGACATGTATCCGTTCGTCATGTCGCCGCGGGTCATGCAAAAGCTGGGCTTCATTCACGAGCTTGTACATGGGCGAGTAATGGCGCAAGCACCGCCGCCACAAGGCGCAGACGCTTCAGGCCGGAAGGCTCAGAAATGCTTCCAGCCGGATGAGGACAAGGTAAGCGCCGCGCCGGATTCGGACAGGAGCTGCACCCCCGCGCCCGGCTGGAAAAAGCCGATCTCCGTGACCGGAACATCGCCGCAGGCGGCGCGCAGGGCCTCTGACTTCTCCGGTGGCACGGCAAGCAGCAGCTCGTAATCATCTCCGCCCGTGAGCCGCATTTCGAGATAATCCGGCCCCAGCGCCGCCGCTTCCGGCGAGATGGGCACAAGCCCGGCGTGAATCACCGCCGCCAGGCCGGAGCCACGGCAAATATGCGAAAGATCCTGCACCAGCCCGTCCGAGACATCGATGGCAGCGGAGGCGATCCCGGCAAGGGGGAGGCCGACGCGCGGACTTGGCAGCAGGGAGCGGTTTGTGAGGACGCCCGTGGCGTCATGCAGCTTGCCACGCCGTGCTTCCAGCCCCAGCACCGCGTCGCCGATGGTGCCGGTGACCCAGATTTTATCGCCAGCTCGCGCGCCGTTGCGCGGCAGAGCTTGGCCGGGGGCCACATGGCCGATGAGTGTGGCCGTCAGCGCGATATCCGTGCGGGAGGAGGAGGAATCACCGCCCAGCAGAGAGATGCCGAACTGGCGTTGATCGGTCTCCAGCCCTTTGGCGAAGCCGGCCAGCCACTCTTCCGGCAGGGCGGCTGGCAGCGCGGTGGTGAGCAGATAGCCCAAAGGCGTCGCCCCCATGGCCGCGAGGTCCGACAGGTTGCGGCGCAAGAGCTTGCGCGCGATTAAAGCCGGATCATCGCCGGGGAGGAAATGCACCCCCTCCAGCATCTGGTCCACGGTGAGCACCAGCTGCCGCCCCGGCGGCGGGGTCAGCACAGCGGCATCATCCTTCAGCCCCAGCCCCGCTTCGCCCGCCAAGGGGGCGAAGAATTTCTCGATTCGGGCGAATTCGTCCATCAGCTTGCGGAGGAGAATTCCGCCGGACGCAGCAGATGCGCCAGCTTGTCGAGCACGCCGTTCAGCATGCGCGGCTCATCGCCCGAGAAAAACCCGTGTGCGACGTCGAGATATTCGTTGATGACCACTTTCGCGGGCGGGCCATCGGCCATCCAGAGCTCCGAGCCGCCGGCGCGCAAGGCCGCGCGCAGCACGGGGTCGAGCCGGGACATCGGCCAAGCCTCCGGCAAAGCCTGGACGATCATGCCGTCGATCACGTCCTGCTGCTGCGTGGCAGTGCGCACGATGCGGGTGAAGAGCGGCACGTCCGCCTCGGGCAGATTGCCTTCCTCCAGCCCGCCCTGCCAGGGCAGGCTACCCATGCGGTGGCGCACAAACTGGTCGATGACCGTCTCCGGGCTGAGTTCCGCATGCTCAGCCTGATAGAGCGCCTGCACGGCAGCAACGCGCGAGAGGGTTCTGGGCCGGCTCATGCGGCGAACCGGCGCTTCAGCGCGATTTGTTTGAGGCAGGCCACCGCGGCCTCCGCCCCCTTGTTGGCGCCCGTTTCGCGGGAACGGGCCAAGGCCTGCGCCAAGGTATCGACGGTCAGCAGACCGGTGCCGAGGCAAATACGCTCAGCGACCGCCACTTGCATCAGCCCGTCCATGGCCGAAGTGCAGACGAATTCGTAATGGTCCGTTTCCCCGCGCACGACGCAGCCGAGCGCGATGAATCCATCGAAACCCTCCTTGCCTGCGGCGGCGATGGCGAGCGCTTGGGGCAGTTCGAAGGCTCCCGCAACCTCGACGACGTCCAGCGCCGCGTTGGCTTGAGCGAAGATGTCTCGTGCAGCATTCAACATGCCATCCACGACATTGCGGTAATAGGGCGCACTAATGGCGAGGATTTTCGGGGCGGCGCCAGGGATATGCGGGGCCACAGGCAAAGGGGCGTCAGCGGTGCTCATACTCTTCCGATTTTCAGTTATTTCGCTTCGGCGCCGGACAGGCTGCGCTGCTCAATAACATTCAGCCCATAGCCCTCCAGCCCGACGATATGGCGCTTATGGTTGGAGAGAAGGATCATGTTCTTCACACCAAGATCCAGCAAGATCTGGGCGCCGATGCCGTAATCGCGCAGATCACGGCTTTCGCCGCGGCCCTCCAGAAGGGCACGCAACCCGGCGGACATGGCCTTCTGGCGTGTTTCGCGCACGATGACCACAACGCCGCGCCCGCCTTGCCGATTTCCTGCATCGAATCATGCAGCGCGGCCAAATGGCCGCTGCCCAGCACATCGCTCAGCAGATCCATGCCGTGCATGCGCACAAGCACGGGGTCTTGCCCGGAAATATCGCCCTTGATCATGGCCAGATGCTCGATCCCGTCGACCTTGCTCTCGAAGGCGATCATCCGCCAGCTGCTGCCGTCCTGCGTGGTGACATTGCCCTGCTCGACACGCTTGACCAGCCGCTCATTGGTGCGGCGATAGGCAATAAGGTCGGCGATGGTGCCGAGCTTGATGTTATGGCGCTGAGCGAAGGCCACCAGCTCCGGCAGGCGGGCCATGGTGCCGTCGTCATTGATGATCTCGCAGATTACACCGGCCGGGATGAGCCCCGCGAGGCGGGCGATATCAACCGAAGCCTCGGTATGGCCGGCGCGCACCAGCGTGCCGCCCTCGCGCGCCATCAGCGGGAAGACATGGCCGGGGGAGACGATATCCTCGCGCCCCATCTCAGGATTGATGGCCACGGCCACGGTGCGGGCGCGGTCAGCGGCGGAAATGCCGGTGGAAACACCTTCCTTGGCCTCAATGGAGATGGTGAAGGCGGTCTCATGCCTTGTGCCGTTGGCCTGGGTCATCAGCGGCAGGCCCAGCGCCTCGCAGCGCGATTTGGTCATTGCCAGGCAGACCAGGCCACGCGCATGCTTGATCATGAAATTGATCGCATCCGGCGTGGCGAATTGGGCGGGGACGACGAGGTCACCCTCATTCTCGCGGTCCTCGTCATCGACCAGAATGAAGATGCGCCCTGCCCGCGCCTCTTCGATGATCTCAGCCGCGGAGGAGATGTAATCCTGCAGCCCGGAGGTCGCGAGGGATTTCAAGGCGTCCATGAGACGTTTTTCTTTCCCGCCAGGGCGCCAGAGGCGCTGGGCCGGTGGTTGAGTATAAATCCAGTGTAAGTTTACGCATTCTTAAAGCTAAGCTGCCGGGCGAGATAGCGCGCCAGCATGTCGATTTCCACATTCACTCTATCCCCGGCTTGCAGGGCTGAGAAATTCGTGTGCTCCGCCGTGTGGGGGATAATGTTCACACCAAAGGTCAGCCCCTGCACCTCGTTCACCGTCAGTGATACACCATTGATGGCAATGCTGCCTTTGGGCGCCACGAACGGGGCCAGCTCCTCGGGCAAGCGGAATTCCCAGCGGGTCGAGCCGTTTTCAGGGATGGCCGAGACCACTTCCGCCAACCCGTCAACATGGCCGGAGACGAGATGCCCGCCCAGCTCATCCCCGAGCCGCAGCGAACCTTCGAGATTGATGCTCGTGCCCGGCTGCCAAGCCCCGAGCGTGGTCTTGGACAGTGTCTCCGCCGAAACCTCGACCGTGAACCAGTCGGCACCGGCCTCGATGACCGTCAGGCAGACACCGGAACAGGCGATGGAGGCGCCAAGCTTCTTCTCCGCGTTCTTCCAAACCTCATTATCCGGTGTTCCGATCGTGAACCGGGCATCCTGCCCATTGCCGATGGCGGTGACGGCCCGGACGGTGCCGACGCCGGTGATAAGTCCCGTGAACATGGTCGATCCTTAACGCGAAGCGCGGGTAAACTGTGTCAGGATATCTGGGCCGAGACGGCGGACGGAAACAGGGGTAAAGCGCGGCATGTCCGATAATTTCTGGATGCCGAATGCCTGGGCGGCGGGGAAGCCATCACCGCCGATCACGCAAGGGGCATGGAACCAGGCGAGCCGGTCCACCAGCCCGTCGCGCAGCAAGCCTGCCGCCAAAGTGCCGCCACCTTCCACAAGCACACGGGTCAGCCCGTTCCGGGCGAGGGCGCGCATGCCGGCGCGTAGATCGACACCGGCACTGGCGGCCGGAAGTTCGAGGAGCTTGGCACCGGCCTCCTCCAGCGCTTTACGGCGGAGCTTATCGGCGCCATCGCGGTGCAAAATCCAAAGCGGATGCTTTGCGGCGCCGCGCACCAGCTTGGAAAGCAACGGCGTGCGCAGATGGGAATCCACCACCACCCGCACCAGGGGGGCAGAACGGAATCCCTCGATGCGGCAGGTGAGTTCGGGGTCGTCCTCCAGCACGGTGCCAACCCCGGTCATCACCGCATCATGCCGCCCGCGCATGGCATGCGCCGCGCGGCGGGCTTCCGGGCCGGTGATCCATTGCGATTCGCCGTCGGCGGTGGCGATCTGGCCATCAAGGGAAGTGGCCAGCTTGAGGCGGATGAGCGGCCGCTGCTCGCGCTGGACGGTGGCGAAGCCGGCAATGACGGCCTCGCACTCCTCCCGCAGCATGCCTTCCGTAACGCTGATGCCTGCGGCACGCAGCCGGGCAATGCCGGAGCCATTCACCTTCGCATACGGGTCTTGCGCGCCGAGGACCACGCGGGAGATCCCGGCTGAAATCAAAGCCTCCGTGCAAGGGCCTGATTTTCCGGTAAAATTGCAGGGCTCAAGCGTAACATAGGCGGTGGCGCCACGGGCCTGTTCACCCGCCGTACGCAGCGCGTTGACCTCGGCATGCGGGCGCCCGCCGGGCGAGGTAAAGCCGCGCCCAACGACCCTGCCTTGCTTTACGATCACACAGCCGACAGAAGGATTTGGCGCCGTCTGCCCCAGGCCACGCCGGGCCAGGGCCAGCGCAGCGCGCATGAAGACTTCGTCGCTCATTCCTGCGGCGGCTCCGGCTGCGCCAGAGGCGCGCCCTCCATGCCGCCGAGAAAAGCTTCAAAATCCTTGGCTTCCCGGAAATCGCGATAAACCGACGCGAAGCGGACATAGGCCACGGCGTCGATTTCCTTGAGCGCTTCCATCACCGCCTCGCCAATCGCTCCGCTCTTCATCTCACTATCGCCGCTGGCTTCGAGCTTGCGGACGATGCCGTTGACGATGCGCTCCTGCCGCTCCTCATCCACCGGGCGCTTGTTCAGCGCCACGCGGATGGAGCGGGCCAGCTTGTCGCGGTCGAAGGCGACACGGCGGCCATCGGCCTTCACCACGGTGAGCTCGCGCAGCTGCACGCGCTCGACCGTGGTGAAACGCTGCGCGCAGGCCGCGCAGAAGCGCCGGCGGCGGATGGCGCTGCCATCATCCGTGGGGCGGCTGTCCTTCACTTGCGTGTCGGAATCTCCACAGAAGGGGCAGCGCATGAAGGGGCCTGATTACCGGTAGATCGGGAAGCGGGCGCAGAGCGCCTTTACCCTGACGCCTACGGCAGCCTCCGCCGCCGCGTTGGTGCCGTCATTGGATTTGGCGAGCCCATCCAGCACCTCGCCGATCATCTGGCCGATCTCCTTGAACTCGGCGACGCCAAAACCGCGCGTGGTGGCGGCCGGGGTGCCGAGGCGGATGCCGGAGGTGATGGCGGGCTTGGCCGGGTCGAACGGGATGGCGTTCTTGTTGGCGGTGATGTGGGCGCGCTCCAGGGACGCCTCAGCCGCCTTGCCGGTGGTGTTCTTGGGCCGCAGATCGACCAGCATCAGATGGCTGTCCGTCCCGCCGGTGACGATGGCCAAGCCCTGCTCCACCAGCGTTTCCGCCAGCGACCTTGGCATTGGCGACCACCGCCTTCTGGTAGGCAACGAAATCCGGGGTCAGCGCCTCGCCGAAGGCCACGGCCTTGGCGGCGATGACATGCATCAGCGGGCCGCCCTGCAGGCCGGGGAAGGTGGCGGAGTTGATCTTCTTGGCGATGGCTTCGTCATTGGTCAGCACCATGCCACCACGCGGGCCGCGCAGGGTCTTGTGGGTGGTGGTGGTAACGACATGAGCATGCGGCATCGGGCTCGGAAAGATGCCTGCCGCGACCAGACCGGCGAAATGCGCCATGTCGACCATGAAGAAGGCGCCCACCTCATCCGCCACGGCGCGGATGCGGGCGAAATCAATAAAGCGCGGATAGGCGGAGCCACCGGCGATGATCAGCTTCGGCTTGTGCTCGCGGGCCAGGCGCTCCAGCTCTTCATAATCCAGCAGCCCATCCTCGGCGCGCACGCCATACTGGATGGCGTTGAACCATTTGCCGGAAAGGTTGGGCGCAGCGCCATGGGTGAGATGCCCGCCAGCCGCGAGCGACATGCCGAGAATGGTATCGCCCGGCTTGACCAGCGCCAGCAGCACGGACTGGTTGGCCTGGGTGCCGGAATTGGCCTGCACGTTGGCGAAACCAGCGCCGAAAATCTTCTTGGCGCGCTCGATGGCCAGGTTCTCAACCTCATCGGAGGGGCCGCAGCCGCCGTAATAGCGCTTGCCGGGGTAGCCCTCGGCATATTTGTTGGTGAAGACCGAGCCCTGGGCGGCCAGGACGGCGGCAGAGACGATGTTCTCCGACGCGATCAGCTCAATACCATCCTGCTCGCGCACCAGCTCGCGGCCGATGATGGCGGAAATTTCCGGGTCGATCTCCGCCAGCGGGGCGGTGAAGAAGCGCTGCAGGCGCGGCGCTACAAGCTGGTCGTTCATGGCGTGTGTTCCGTGATCTGATTGAGTTTGGCGAGGCGGCGCTCATGCCGGCCGCCTTCAAATTCCGTGTCGAGGAAGGCGTGCAGAATATCCAGCGCCACTTCCTCGCCGATGATCCGCGCGCCGAGTGCGAGCACATTGGCGTCGTTATGCGCACGGGTCAGGCGGGCGGTGGTGACATCATGCACCAGCCCGCAGCGAATACCTGGATGCCGGTTGGCGGCAATGCACATGCCGATGCCGGTGCCACAGACCAGAATACCGAAATCCGCCCGCTTCTCTTCAACCGCGGCGCAGACCGCCTGGGCAAAATCCGGGTAGTCGACACTGGCGGGACTATCCGTGCCGTAATCCTGCACCTCATGCCCAGCTTCGACGAGCGCTGCCGCAAGCCGGTTCTTCAGCGCCAAGCCACCATGGTCGGCGCCCAGCGCCAGGATCAAAGAACGAGTCATGGCGCCCCCTTACCACGTGGGCCGGGCGATTGAAAACGTTCGTTGAGGCATAACTGTCGGCTACGCCACGCAGCAAGCCAGCAACCAAGTCCCACCAGAAGCCAAAGCGGCATGAAGGTGGGCGCGCCATAGATCGCAGCGTAAAGCGCTAGGCCGGGTGTCACCCAGGCAAGTCCTAAAAACAGAAAAGCCGGAAAGGTGAGCAATCTCGGCTCTGCCAGCAGCAAGGCAATGCCGCAAGAGGCCGGAATCATGTCGTAACACCAGATGTAGGGCGTTGAGAGAGGTCCCAGGACGAGCAGACCGGCGAGACGGAACCTGCAGGGCAATGAGTTGCTCCACCCCAGCCAGGCGGCTCCGCCCACAGCTAGGAGAGTGCTGGCAAGCTGGAGGATGTTTCCGGCTTGCGCGCCCACACCAAGTTGCCGAGCCATGCTGAACGTGCTTGCAATCATGGCCCTTGGACCGCCCGCAGCCTTGCCGGCCAGTGCTGCTCCCAAATGGCCCATGAACGGCAAAACCTGATGCAGGAAATCCGGCCACACGCTTCCCGGAAAAACCGCAAGACTGAGCAGAACTAGAGCTGAAGCGGAAAGCGTTGCCGAAATCAGGGCCCGCCACCGCCGGGCGGCGACCCAATAAACAGGAATAAGTAATCCGAGCTGAGGCTTGATGGTCGCCAGCCCCGCAATCGCTCCGCCCAGAAGCGGACTGGTTTCAGCCAAAAAGAGGCCGCCAATGATCAGGCTGGCTAGCAATGCTCCATTTTGTCCACCGCCCATACTGGTCAGTGCTGCGGGGCTGACCAGCACCGCAAAACGGGCCAAAGAAGATAGCGGGACCATCCTTAGCGCAATCCATAATGCCAAACTTGAAAGCGCGCTGAACATTAGAACAGCCACCGGTGGATGGAAAACGCCCAAACCAAGGAGAATCAATAGATAGCTGGGCGGGTAACTCCAAACATGGTCATACAGGCCAAATTTGTTTGCGAACCAAGCCTCGTAGCGGATCGGATTGAACAGAACAGAATATTGGTCATGCAGGGCTAGAAAAGGTCCCGCCCAGTAATTCAGACCATCACCAAGCGCGTCAGCCCTGCGCCCATTTGCCCAGAAGCGAATGTGCAAAGTCAGCTGCGCCATTCCCGGAGCCGTTCCAATTATAGCCAAAGCTGGAATAATGGATCTTAGCCGCTTAGTTATTGCCATTCCGGCCTATGATACGCTGATTTGTAGAAACTTCCTGTGCCCCCAGCATCGCCAGGGCGGATTTGGCTTGGGGCTCGCCTAATTGGTCGGCCTTGAGGAAGTATTGCTCGGCCAAAGGCAAATTCTGCGCCACGCCAACGCCCTGTGCGTAACAGAAGCCAAGCGCCAGGAAGGCCTGGCCGAAATTCTGCGCGGCGGCCTGGGAGAACAGTGCCAAGCCGCGCGGCTGATCCTGCTGCACGCCCTGGCCATAGAGGTAGAGATAGCCGAGCGCCGTCTCCCCCGCCGGGTCCGACTGCGCGGCTGCGCGTGAGAACCAAAGCGCGGCGGAGGCATAATCCCGGACAATGCCAAGGCCAGTCTGATACGCAAAGCCAAGGCTCGTCTGGGCTGGGGCCAAGCCACTGAGGGCCGCCGCCCGGTACCAGGCGGTGGCCAGCGCGGCGTCTGGTGCCACGCCACGACCCGTCTGGTAGGCTCTACCGGTAGCGAATTCCGCCTCAACATTGCCCGCTCGCGCCGCCTGCTCATAGAGCGCGAAAGCTGCCTTGTCGTTCTTGGGCAGGATGATTTCATCCTGGGTGCGCTGGCTGTCTAGTAGTGTGGCAAGAGCGTAGGCGGCATCCGCCTCACCCGTCGCTGCGCGGCTTTGCAGCTCCGCAAGGGCGGCAGCCTCATGGGTCGCGCGGGACAGTAAAAGCGCCACTGGCTCCAGGGCCGGTGCGGCCGCAGATACCGGTGCGGTGGCTGGCGGCGTTTCAGCCTGCTGCATCAGCATATGAACAGATGGAGGCCGAGTTTGCTGCGGCAGAGACCATACCGCCAGACAAGCCATGGCCAGCACGGCACCCAGCAGCGCAACCCAGGAGCGCTTTCGACCCGGTTTGGTGGCAACCGCAGCGGAGGCGGTGCTCTGGGCGTGGAAACCTGCGCGTATCTGTTCATAAATACGGGCCTGGGCAGAAGGTTCGAGCGCCAACGCCGCGCGCAGATCCGCACGGGTGATGCCTGCGGGAAGTTTCGACATACCGCCGGCAAAAGCCTGGGCAAAGAGGGCGGCCAGCACAGCCTCGGGACCCATATTCTTTGCCAAGCTGTCAGACATTCTACCTTTAATTTCTTCCTATTGCTTTCCGGGCAGCCAGAATTGCCTACCGAAACATTCTATCTCAAATATCAGAGTCGTGCATGCTCCAATTTTCCACATCGTACGGCCAGCGCGGATCTGGCATGTTCTCTGCCCCGCCCCGTCGCCAGCGCGGGGCAATTTGGAGTAGCATTGCCCCATGCTTGGACAGAAATTTCCCCATACGCGGCTGCGCCGCAACCGATTTGACGATGCCACCCGCCGGATGGTGGCGGAACAGAAGCTCTCGGTCGATGATCTGATCTGGCCGATTTTTATCCGTGAGGGCAGCGGCGGCCCTACGGAAGTGGCGGCCATGCCGGGCGTTTACCGTGCCAGCCTGGAAGGCTTGGCCAGTCATGTGGAAGAGGCTGCGAAGCTGAACATCCCTGCCCTCGCCTTGTTTCCGGCTACACCGGCTGAACTGAAGAATGCCGAGGGCACGGAGGCACTGAATCCGGAGAACCTGATGTGCCGCGCCGCAAGGCTGCTGAAGAAAGAATTCCCGCAAATGGCGCTGGTGGGTGATGTGGCGCTCGATCCCTACACGGACCACGGCCATGACGGGGTGATTCGCGATGAATATGTCGCGAACGATGAAAGCGTGAAAATCCTCGAACAGCAGGCGGTTAATCAGGCGCAGGCCGGAATCGACATCATCGCCCCCTCCGACATGATGGATGGCCGAATCGCGGCACTGCGTGCGGCGCTGGATGCGCAGGGGCTGATCCATACCCGCCTCATGAGCTATGCGGCGAAATATGCCTCTGCCTTCTACGGCCCCTTCCGGGATGCGATCGGCAGCCAGGGCGCGCTGAAGGGCGACAAGAAGACCTATCAGATGAACCCCGCCAACTCGGACGAGGCGCTGCGCGAAGTGGCGATGGATATCGCCGAGGGAGCCGATATGGTCATGGTGAAGCCGGGCCTTCCCTATCTGGACATCATCCGCCGGGTGAAGGATGAATTCGGCATGCCGGTCTTCGCCTATCAGGTCTCCGGTGAATATTCGATGATCGAGGCTGCCGCGCGCAATGGCTGGCTGGACCATGACAAGGCGATGATGGAGGCGCTGCTCTGCTTCAAGCGGGCTGGCTGTTCCGGTATCCTGACCTACCATGCCGTGCAGGCGGCCAGAATTCTGGAGGGTAAATGAGCCTTTGGCCCGGTGCGCGCATTCCTGATCTCTCCGGCCAGACGGTCGTTGTAACCGGGGCGAATAGTGGCATCGGCTTCTATGCCGCACTGGAGTTTGCCCGGGCCGGGGCTGATGTGATCCTGGCCTGCCGCAGCGCCGAGCGCGGCGGCAGGGCGGTGGCTGAGATCGAGGCGCAGGCGCCCGGGCGCGTCCAGGCTGGAGCTACTGGATCTGGCGGATTTCGCCTCCATCCATGATTTCGCCGCCAGGGTGAAGGAACGCCATGGTGAGATTGATATTCTGCTGAACAATGCCGGGGTGATGGCGCCCCCCGCCCGCCGGACCACCGCCCAGGGGTTCGAACTGCAATTCGGGGTGAATTTTCTGGGACATTTCCTCCTCACTGCCCTGCTGCTGGAGCCGGTGATGAGCGCCAAGGCGCCGCGGATTATCCAGGTTTCCTCCGTGGCGCACAGGCAGGGCGTGATGGCGTGGGATGATCTCCAGTCAGAGCGCCAATACCGCGCCTGGCCAGCCTACCGGCAAAGCAAGCTCGCCATGCTGATTTTTGCCGAGGAGCTGGGCCGCCGGGCCACACAGGGAGGATGGGGCGTGCTCTCCCTGGCGGCGCATCCCGGCATCGCGGCAACGGAGCTGGTGGCCAACGGGCCGGGGCAGAACAGCCTGATCGCGCTTCTACAGAAAATCGGGGCGCCCTTTGTGCAGCAGCCCGGCGATGCGGGGGCATGGCCACTGATCCTGGCTGCGGTTGATCCGTCTGCCCGGCAAGGGGGCTATTACGGGCCGCAGGGCTGGTTTGAATTCCGCGGGCCGCCCGGGCTGGGGAAAATCGAGCCACAAGCGCTGGACGAAGCCTCAGGCCAGCGGCTGTGGGAGATCGCCGAGCAACTGACAGGCGTGACCCTCAAGCCCTGCCCGTGAGGGCGGCGCGCAGCACGGCCAGACGGTCCTTGAGGCCGCGCGGGGCATAGGGGCGGCCGAGATCACGCCGGACAAAGGCGGCAGGCGCCCAGGCGGCAAAGGCGCCGCGCGGCGGCCTTGCCGTCAGTAAGATTTTGGCTTGTTCGATCAGCGCTTCCGGCTCCGTGCCGTCGGCGGGCAACAGGGAACGCTCCTGTTGGGCCAGGAAGGGCGCCGCCCGCAATATGCCGGAGATGGCATAGGCAGTGCCGAGATCTTCGATCGCCATGCTATCCACCCCCAGGATTTTGCCAGCAATGCGCGCCAGCCGCCCCCCGTGCCGCGCGCATAGGCGAGAAAAGCTTGCATATCCGGGATCTGATCATCCGCCTCGGCCTCACGAGCATCGACGAGGGCCAGCAGCTCCTCACGCGGCAGCAGACCGGCATCCAGCGCGTCGGAAAGCGGGGTGGCCAGCTCATGCTTCTTGCGGCTTCCCTGCACCACCTCGCGCCACCATTGCAGGCGGATAAGCGCTAGCATCGGGTTGCTCGCCACCTCGCGGGCGCGGGCGAGCTCGTTATTGAAAAGATAGAGAAGCGCCAGCCTCTCCCGCTTCTCAGCCGGGGCGAAAAGAACGGAGAAATGCCGGTCAGGGTCGGCACGGCGCAGGCGGGATAAAAGATTGTTATCGCTTGACGGGGGCATGAACACTCCATAGCTAATCGGTGCGGCGAAACAAATTGGAGTGTACCAACATGGCGTTTGAACTGCCTTCCCTCCCCTATACGACCTCCGCGCTGGCTGAAGCCGGCATGTGCCAGGAGACGCTGGAGCTGCACCACGGCAAGCACCACCAGGCCTATGTGACGGCGCTGAACGGCTTTGTTGAGAAGAACGCCGACCTGCAGGGCAAGTCGCTCGAGGAGATCGTGCAGCTCTCCTACAACAAGGCCGATCTGGCCCCCGTGTTCAACAATGCCGGCCAGCATTGGAACCATATCCTGTTCTGGAAGAATCTGAGCCCAACCGGCGGCAAGATCCCCGGCAAGCTGGAAGCCAAGATCAATGGGGATTTTGGCTCCGTTGACGCGTTCAAGGAAGCCTTCAAGGCCGCTGGCATCGGCCAGTTCGGCTCCGGCTGGGCCTGGCTGGTGCTGGCCACCGACGGCAAACTGAAGATCACCAAGACCCCGAACGGCTCCAACCCGCTGGCCACCGGCGAAGGCAAGGTGCTGCTGGCGCTGGATGTGTGGGAGCACAGCTATTACCTGGACTTCCGCAACCGCCGCCCGGATTACATCACCAACTATCTGAACAAGCTGGCGAACTACGAGTACGCCGAATCGCAGCTCTGATCTTCTGAGCCTCGCTTCGACCCCCGGCGCCTTCGGCCCGGGGGTTTTTATTTGCCCTCAGCCGATGCGGCTTGGCATTCTGGGGCCATGAAAAATATTGTGACCATCAAGCCGATTACATGGATGGCGAACCTGATCAGCCGCGGGTTTTTGGGCTTTACAAAGACCGAGCGAAATAACGAACTTTTTTCACGCCGTCCGGCAACGTGGCGTTTCCGGCTGCGATAAAGCCTAGTCGCGCATGGAAAGCGTCCGAAGCGGGGTTTGGCGGATCCACGTTCACCTCACACACGGCTAGCGTATGGCCAGCCTTGCGTGCAGCCTGGAACAGGGCATCATACAAAGCCACCGCGTGGCCGCGGCCGCGCGCGGCGGGGGCCGTCACCACACGGTCGATATACACGAATTTCAGGAAGCGATCACGGAACCAAAGGAAGTTGGGCGAATCATAATCCGCATTCTGATCGAAGGCGATGAGGAACGCCTCCGTGTTATTGATCGCAGCGGCGAAAAAAGACCGCTCTAGCAAAAGTCCGAAGCGATCCGCATCCGCGTAGGATAATTCCTCCGCATGATCATTATTGAGGGTGCGCAAGCGCCTCAAAAGCGGGAGAACCCGCAGACAACATCGTCAGCATGGGATGACGCGTTGCACAAACTGACCCGCGCTGGCAAGACAATATTGGAGAACACCTGCCTTGCTCAGCACCGTGAGCTGTATCAGCAATCCAGCGTTGCCTGCCGCTCCCATTCAGACAGATGCGCCGCGTAGGCGTTCCATTCGCCATGCTTAAGCTTGGCGTAGGAGGCGACGAAGGCCTCACCCAGAGCAGTCTTTAGGGTTTCAGAAGCCTCCAGCGCCCGCAAAGCGTCCAGCAGGTTCAAAGGCAGGCGCTTGGCGTCCTTCACCGTATGGCCATCTGTGTACATATTAATGTCCAGCCGCTTGCCAGGGATTGATCTTGTTCTCGATGCCAGCGAGGCCTGCGGCGAGAATAGCGGCCTGCAGAAGGTAGGGGTTCACAGCGCCATCCGCCAGACGCATCTCGAACCGGCCAGGCTCGGGGATGCGGATCATGTGGGTGCGGTTATTGCCGGAATAGGTAACCGTGTTCGGGGCCCAGGTGGCGCCGGAGATGGTGCGCGGCGCGTTGATGCGCTTATAGCTGTTCACGGTCGGATTGGTGATGGCCGCCAGCGCATCGGCATGCTGGATAACACCGCCAATGAAGTGATAGCCGAGCTGCGAAACGCCCAGATCGCCCGGTGTCATCCTCAAACAGGTTTTCCGCCCCGTTCCAGAGCGAGACATGCGCATGGCAGCCCGAACCCGTGAGGCCAAGGAATGGCTTGGGCATGAAAGTGGCGCGCAGGCCATGCTTCTCCGCGATGGATTTGGCCATGAACTTGAAGAACACGTGCCTATCGGCGGTGATGAGCGCGTCGTCATAATTCCAATTCATCTCGAACTGGCCGTTCGCATCCTCATGATCATTCTGATAGGCGCCCCAGCCTAGTTCCAGCATGGCATCGCAGATCTCGGTGATAACATCGTAACGGCGCAGCAGGGCGCTGGCGTCGTAACAGGGTTTGGTGGCGGTATCGAGCGGATCTGAGATCGCTGAACCATCAGGCAGCGTCAGGAAGAATTCGCACTCGACACCGCTTTTGAGCTGATAGCCCGCCTTCTTGGCCTGCTCCATCACGCGCTGCAGAACAAGGCGCGGCCCCTGCTCGACTTTCTTGCCGTTCATGTAGATGTCGGAGGCCAGCCAGCCGACTTCCTTTTTCCAAGGCAAGGGGGTCAGGGTCGAGGGATCCGGCACGGCGAACATGTCAGAATCCGCTGGAGACATGTCGAGCCATGTCGCGAACCCCGCGAAACCGGCACCGTTCTTCTGCATTCCCGCTATGGCGGAAGCCGGAACCAGCTTGGCGCGCTGGCTGCCGAAAAGGTCGGTATAGGAAATCAGAAAATATTTTAGTCCGAGTTCTTTCGCCTTTTCGGCCAGCTCAATCGCCATTGTTGTATCTTATTCCCTTGTTAGATGTTCTTCCCTGGAATCCAGTTTGTGCCCGCCAGCGGGACCTGCGCCATGGCAGAAGCCTCCAGCGTCAATGCAACAAGGTCTTCCGGCTCTAGGTTATGCAGATGGCTCTTGCCGCAGGCGCGCGCGATGGTTTGCGCTTCCAGCGTCAGAACCGAGAGATAATTGGCAAGGCGGCGCCCGGCCTTCACCGGGTCCAACCGCGCTGCCAGTGCTGGATCCTGCGTGGTGATGCCGGCGGGGTCGCGGCCCTCATGCCAATCATCATATGCGCCAGCTGTGGTGCCGAGCTTCTTATATTCATCCTCGAATTCCGGCGAGTTATCGCCCAGCGCGATCAGCGCTGCGGTGCCGATGGCCACGGCATCCGCACCCAGGGCGATCGCCTTGGCGACATCAGCGCCGGTGCGAATGCCGCCGGAGACAATGAGCTGAACCTTGCGGTGCATGCCCAGATCCTGCAGCGACTGCACGGCCGGACGGATGGCGGAGAGGATGGGAATGCCGACCTGCTCGATGAACACTTCCTGCGTGGCGGCGGTGCCGCCCTGCATGCCATCCAGCACCACCACATCGGCACCGGCCTTCACCGCCAGCGCGATGTCGTAATAAGGGCGACTGGCACCAACCTTTACGTAGATCGGCTTTTCCCAGTTCGTGAGTTCGCGCAGTTCGAGAATCTTGATCTCAAGATCGTCCGGGCCGGTCCAGTCAGGGTGGCGGCAGGCAGAGCGCTGGTCGATGCCCTCGGGCAGGTTGCGCATCTTCGCTACGCGGGCAGAGATTTTCTGCCCCAGCAGCATGCCGCCGCCGCCGGGCTTGGCGCCCTGCCCCACCACGACCTCAATGGCATCGGCCTTGCGCAGGTCGGCGAGATTCATGCCATAGCGGGAGGGCAGATATTGATAGACAAGCGTCTGCGAATGGCCGCGCTCCTCCGGCGTCATGCCGCCATCGCCCGTGGTGGTGGAAGTGCCAACGGCGCTGGCGCCGCGCCCAAGCGCTTCCTTGGCGTTGCCGGACAGTGCACCGAAGGACATGCCCGCGATGGTGACCGGCGTTTTCAGATGGATCGGCTTTTTGGCGAAGCGCGTGCCTAGGACGACATCCGTGCCGCAGCGCTCGCGATAGCCTTCCAGCGGGTAACGGGAGATGGAGGCGCCAAGGAACAGCAGATCATCAAAATGCGGCAGCTTGCGCTTGGTGCCGCCGCCGCGGATGTCATAGATTCCCGTGGCCGCGGCGCGCTGAATCTCGGCGATGGTGTGCGGATCAAAGGTTGCGGAAAAACGCGGCAGCGTCTGCGGAATATGGGAGGCGGGCGTGTCGTTCATGGTCAGTACGCACCTGCGTTGTCGACGTGGAAATGGTAGAGGTTGCGGGCGGAACCGTAGCGGGTGAAGCTCTCCACGCTCTCCTCGACACCAGCCTTCTTGAGCAGATCGGCAAGGATGGCTTTATCCTCCTCCGTCATCTCCTTCTTCTCGCAGTCGGCCCCCAGGCTGGCGACCTTGCCTTTGACGAAGAGCCTAGCCTCATAGAGGGAATCGCCCAGCGCATCGCCCGCGTCGCCGCAGACCACGAGATTGCCACTCTGGGCCATGAAGGCGCTCATATGGCCGACATTGCCCTTCACCACGATATCCACCCCCTTCATGGAGATGCCGCAACGGGCGGAGGCATTGCCATCGATAATCAGCAGGCCGCCATGCGCCGTGGCACCGGCGGATTGGCTGGCATCGCCCTTCACATGCACGAGGCCGGACATCATGTTCTCGGCGACACCCGTACCGGCATTGCCGTTGATGGTGATGGAAGCGCCATCATTCATGCCGGCGCAGTAATAGCCAGCATGCCCCTCTATGGTGGCCGTGACCGGCACTGTCAGCCCGACAGCGATCGCGTGACCGCCTTGCGGATTGAGGATTGTCCAAGCCGTCTGGTTCGTATCAGTGGACAAGGATTGCAAGGTTGCGTTCAGCTCCCGCAGACTGGCCTTGGCCAGATCGAAGGTCACAGTTTCTTCCATCGGTCTTTGGCAATGCCGCACTCACGCTGCGCGCTCCCAGAAATAGACTTTCGCCGGTTCCGGCTCGAATAGGCGTGCCTTCTCGATACCGGGCAATCCGACCAGGGCGCGGTACTCCGAGCCAAACGCCACATAATCATCAGTCTCGGCCATCACGGCCGGTTTACAGGCAACGGGATCGCGCAGCACACCAAAGCCGGTCTCGGTACCGACGACAAAAGTATAGAAACCATCGAGATCGTTCAGCGCCGAGGTCAGCGCCTCATCCAACTTGGCACCTTCGCGCAACTTGTAGGAGAGATAGCCGGCCGCGACTTCAGTATCATTCTGTGTGGCGAACTGGATGCCCTCGCGGATCAGATTGCGCCGGACATCGTTATGGTTTGATAGCGACCCATTGTGCACCAGACATTGATCCGAGCCTGTGGAGAACGGGTGCGCGCCTTCAGTCGTCACGGCTGATTTCAGTCGCCATGCGGGTATGGCCGATGGCATGGGTACCTGACATGCCAGAGAGGCCAAAGCGGGTGCCCACCTGCTCCGGCAGGCCGATTCCCTTAAACAGCTCCATGCGGCTGCCGACGGAAACGATCGCGATTTCCGGATGGCGCTCCAATATGGCCCTGATTTCTGCCTCGCGTTCGGTCGGAGCACTGATCACCGCATGGTCGTCATGCACGGTGACCGTCGCATCAAGCTTTGCAGGCAGGGACAGCACATCAAATCCGGGCAGGACACGAACCGTGAATTTGACATGCCCCGGCGTGGCGGCGCCATAGATCGCGAAGCCTGCTGAATCCGGCCCGCGTTCAGTCAGCACATTCAGCATATTCGTCATCAGCGCCCCCAACCGCGGCTCCAATGCCGCGTTTTTCAGGAACAGTCCGGCAATCCCACACATCCTGCCAAGGTCTCCATTAACTTCAGTTACGTTATAGGAGCAGGCCAGAAATCGTCAACCAACAAGAACAAACAATTCTTTTTAGGAAACTCATGGCGGCATGCGTGAGCCTGGCAGTGTTTGCTGGTTGATTTCTTCGGAAGAAGACCAATATCCGGCGCGCCTCTCTCAAATTAGGAGACATTTATGCTTGTTTGTACCGGCTTTGGCGCCACCAGCCCTAGCTCGCCGCTTGGCCCCGTCACCTTCAACCGCCGCGATGTCGGCCAAAATGACGTCGAGATCGACATTATGTTCTGTGGCGTCTGCCATTCGGACCTGCATTACGTCCGCAATGAGTGGGGCAATGCCGAATACCCGGCAGTGCCGGGGCATGAAATCGTCGGGCGTGTGAAAAGCATTGGCGCTGGCGTCAGCAAATACAAGGTCGGCGATCTCGTCGGCGTCGGCTGCATGGTCGATTCCTGCCGCGAATGCGCTTCCTGCAAGGAAGGCCTGGAGCAATATTGCGCGGAGGGGATGCCCGGCGGCACCTATGCCGGCGTCGACCGCGTGATTAAGGAGCCGACCAAGGGCGGCTATTCGGACCGCATCGTCGTTGATGAGCACTATGTGCTGCGGATGCCCGAAAACCTGGATCCTGCCGCTGCGGCGCCGCTGCTTTGCGCGGGCGTCACCACCTACTCGCCGCTGCGCCATTGGGGTGCGGGACCGGGCAAGAAGGTCGGCGTGATCGGCCTTGGCGGACTCGGCCATATGGCGGTGAAGCTCGCCCATGCCATGGGCGCGGAAACCGCGTTGTTCACCACCTCCGCCGGCAAGGTCGAGGACGCGAAGAAGCTGGGCGCCAGCATCGTGATCCTGTCCAAGGACGAGGCGGAGATGGCCCAGCACGTGCAGAGCTTCGACCTGATCATCGATACGGTCGCCGCCGCGCACGATCTGTCGCCCTATTTCGCCCTGCTCAAGCGCGACGCGACCATGGTGCAGGTGGGTGCGCCTGAGCATCCGATGCCGATCAACGTGTTCCCGCTGATCTTCAAGCGCCTCAATTTTGCCGGCTCGCTGATCGGCAGCATCAAGGAAACGCAGGAGATGCTGGATTTCTGCGGCAAGCATAACATCACCGCAGATATCGAGATGATCCCGGTTCAGAAGGTCAACGAAGCGTATGAGCGTATGCTGAAGAGCGACGTGAAATACCGTTTCTGCATCGACATGTCGACGTTGAAAACGGCCTGAAAGGCTAAAGCCTGAGGAAGCGCGCCCCTAGGGGCGCGCTTTTTTTGTGCCCGCTTCCGGGCAGAAACAACGTTATCCGGGGCCAGCCCGCTTGACTTCAACGGGCGAAAAATGGTTTTTGCAGCCACGCTCGATGGGCTTCCCCCTGAGGCGCCTTGGTCAGAGCCTGTAGCTCAGTGGTAGAGCAACCGACTTTTAATCGGTTGGTCGTGGGTTCGACCCCCACCGGGCTCACCAAGTCAAATTTGACCGCATCGGCAACCCACTCCGGAATTAAGATGAACCGAGCCAAGATCGGCATCGTCACCGGGTTGCAGGCTGAAGCGCAATGGCTACGCAATGCTGGGTTCATGGTCCGGGCTGGGGGCGGCACCCCGCATGGGGCCATGGAGGCTGCGGAGGCGCTCGTAGAGGGCGGCGCTCAGGCTCTGATCAGCTTCGGCCTGGCGGGAGGGCTGAAACCAGGCCTGAAGCCTGGTACGGTGCTCGTTCCCGCAATGGTTATATCCGGCACCCACATTTATCCCTGTGACGACCGGCTAATGGAATTTTTGGGCGGCGCGACTCCGGAACCGATTCTCGGCGGGCAGGAAATCGCCGCCTCAATTCAGGCCAAGACACTGCTCTATCAACACAACCACCCAGCCGCGGTCGACCTCGAATCCGGATCCGTCGCGGAAATCGCAAAAGCTAACAGATTGCCCTTCGCAGTTTTACGCGCTGTGGCTGACCCGGCGGAGCGGAACCTGCCGCCCGCCGCCTTGGTGGCGCTGAAGGAAGATGGCAGCCTGGATATCGTCCGGCTGATGACGTCCATTGCCCGACAGCCACGGCAAATTCCGGGGCTTATGGCCGTTGGGCGCGACGCAAAGGCCGCCCGGAGGGCGCTGCTGGAACGGTTGAAAACGCTCCCAGCCTCGCCTTAACGCGGGGCCGGGAGGGTTTTCTGGACTTACTCCGCCGGCAGAGCAGCCTGCTTGGTGGCGTGAATTTCGGCCATCTTGGTCTCCACATGCTTGGAGAACACGAACTCGGCCTTGCGTGCCTTGTCCAGCGGGATGTCCCTGGCCATGGCACCTTCGGTCTTGATCCCGCCTAGCGCCACCTGGGCAATCTTCCAGGGCTTCTTGATGGAATCCATCACGGCCGTGGCTTCGAAGCCGGAATGCACCATGCAGTCCGAGCATTTCTCGTAATTGCCGACGCCGTATTTATCCCAATCGGTGGTGTCCATGAGCTCCTTGAAGCTCTTGGCATAGCCTTCGCCTAGCAGATAGCAGGGGCGCTGCCAGCCGAACACGTTGCGCGTCGGGTTGCCCCAAGGGGTGCAGGCATAGGTCTGATTGCCGGCCAGGAAGTCCAGGAACAGTGGCGACTGGGTAAATTTCCACTTCTTGCCGCGTTTCGCACTCTCCTTGCCGCGACGGAAAATGGCGCGGAACAGTTCCTTCGTGCGCTGGCGATTGAGGAAATGCTCCTGGTCAGGCGCACGCTCATAGGCATAACCAGGGGAGGTCATCACACCCTCGATGTCGAGATCCGCGACAGTATCGAGGAATGCCGCGACACGATCAGGATCGGCGCCATCAAACAGGGTGCAGTTGATGGAGGTGCGGAAGCCCTTGGATTTGCTGAGCTTGATCGCATCAACCGCGCGCTCATACACGCCTGCCTGGTCGACGGAGCGGTCATGCATCTCCTTGTCGCCGTCCAGATGGATGTCCCAGCAAAAATTCTTATGCGGCTTGTACTGGTCGATCTTCTTTTCCAGCAGCAGCGCATTGGTGCACAGGATCACAAATTTGCCCATCTTCAGATAGGCTTCGACGATCTGCGGCATCTCCCGGTGCAACAGCGGCTCGCCACCGGCGATGGCGATGATCGGCGCCGGGCATTCCTCCGCCGCCAGGACGGCGTCGGCCACCGAGATACGCTGGTTCAGGATCTCGTTCGGATAATCGATCTTGCCACAGCCCTGGCAGGCCAGGTTGCAGCGGAACAGCGGCTCCAGCATCAGCACCAGCGGATAGCGCTTATTGCCCTTGAGATGCTGCTTCAGGATATAGCTCCCGACGCGGAGAGCCTGATTCAGCGGTACACCCATTCTTTATATCCTTAAACTTCAGCCACTTCGGCCGGGAGTTTGAATTTCACGTCTTCCGGCGTGCCCGCCAGCAGCTCGATCTCCACCCGGCCAAATTGTTTCAGCCCCTCGATCACCCCCTGCACCAGCACTTCCGGCGCGGAAGCTCCGGCTGTGAGGCCCACCTTAGCTCACCCCCTGGAACCATTCGGGCCGCAGGGCGCTGGCATCATCTATCAAATAGGCCGGACGCCCCAGTTCGGCACCGATCTCGCGCAGCCGGTTGGAGTTAGATGAATTTTTGCTTCCCACGACCAAAATCAAGTCCACCAGCTCTGCCAAGTGATGCACCGCCTCCTGGCGATTTTGGGTGGCATAGCAGATATCCTTCACATCCGGCCCTATAATGGCGGGGAAGCGGTCACTTCAGGGCGGAGATGATTCCGCGCGTATCATCAACAGACAATGTTGTTTGCGTGATGTAAGAAAGCTTTTCAGGATCTTGAACTTGCAGCTTTTCTGCGTCCTCGACCGTCTGGACGAGATAGACGGTGCCGTCGATCTGCCCGATGGTCCCTTCCACTTCCGCATGGCCGGCATGCCCGATCAGCACGATCTCGCGGCCTTGGGCCGCATAGCGGCGACCCTCGGCATGCACCTTGGCAACCAGCGGGCATGTGGCGTCGATTACCGGCAAGGTCCTGTCCGCCGCGGCCTGTACCACCTTGCGGGCTACGCCATGGGCGGAAAAGACCGTCCAGGCGCCTTCCGGCACTTCATCCAGCTCATCCACGAAAACGGCGCCGCGGGAGCGCAAATCCTCGACAACATGGCGGTTATGCACAATCTCGTGCCGGACATAGATCGGCGGACCGAATTTGGTCAGCGCCCGCTCCACGATATCGATCGCCCGCTCGACGCCTGCGCAAAAGCCGCGCGGTTGCGCGAGAATAACCCGCAATGTCTTCGGGGGCTGTGAACCGTCCATGTATCTCTATCCTGTTGCCTGTGCGTCACGCCGCGACGCATTCTCACCCAGCAATAGGTCATTGCCTCTACAATCCGCAAGCTTAGGCTTATTGTATCCTGCAGTCCCCGGTGAAAATACGCGGGATGGCTAATAGCGGTTTTAGAGGGGCTTCTGGCTTTTCCGGTTATGGTCGCTTATGTGTCTATGATGGACAGGTTAATAGCCGCCACCCCGAATCGGGTTTGGGCGTTTATGAACAGGTTAAAGCGGATGACGGGGACGAGTATGGGGATGAAGACAACGCGGCGCCGTGGAGGATATCACTGATGCCGCCAAAAACTCCCCTGCTCGACCGGGTTAATATTCCCGCCGATCTGCGCAATTTCTCAACCGAGCAGCTGAAGCAGCTGGCAGATGAGTTGCGGGCTGAGACCATTGATACCGTTTCAGTTACCGGCGGGCATCTTGGCTCCTCCCTTGGTGTGGTCGAGCTGAGCGTGGCTATTCATGCGGTGTTCGACACCCCCCGCGACCGGCTGATCTGGGATGTCGGCCACCAATGCTACCCGCATAAGATCCTGACCGGGCGTCGGGACCGGATTCGCACACTGCGTCAGCCGGGCGGGTTGTCCGGCTTCACCCGCCGCTCTGAGAGCGAGTACGACCCCTTTGGTGCGGCGCATTCCAGCACCTCTATTTCAGCAGGGCTCGGCATGGCCGTGGCCCGGGACCTGAAGCAGGAAGAGCCGGCCCGCAATGTGATCGCCGTAATCGGCGACGGCTCGATGAGCGCGGGCATGGCCTATGAGGCGATGAACAATGCCGGGGCCATGAAATCCCGGCTGATCGTCATCCTGAACGATAACGACATGTCGATCGCGCCGCCGGTTGGGGCGATGAGCGCCTATCTTTCCACGTTGATCTCCTCGCGCAGCTTCCTCTCGTTGCGAGATTTCGCGGCGAAGATGGCCAAGCGCTTCCCCCGCCCCATCGAGCGGACAGCTCGGCGGGCTGAGGAATATGCCCGGGGCATCCTCACCGGCGGCACTTTGTTTGAGGAGCTGGGCTTCTATTATGTCGGGCCGCTCGACGGCCATAACATGGAGCATCTGCTGCCCGTGCTGCGCAATCTGCGCGATTCGGACGCTGCCGAGCCAGTTCTGCTGCATGTCGTCACCCAGAAGGGCAAGGGCTATGCTCCGGCAGAGGCCGCCGGAGACAAGTATCACGGTGTTTCCAAATTCAATGTGGTCACCGGCGAGCAAAAGAAGGCGCCTCCGGGTCCGCCGACCTACACCAATGTGTTCGCCAAGGCGCTGATCGCCGAGGCAGAGCAGAATTCGAACATCGTGACCGTAACTGCCGCCATGCCTGGCGGCACGGGGCTGGACAAATTTGCCCAGAAGTTTCCAGACCGCATGTTCGATGTCGGCATCGCGGAGCAGCATGCCGTGACCTTCGCCGCCGGTATGGCGACCGAAGGCATGGCACCGTTCTGCGCGATATACTCCACCTTCCTACAGCGCGGTTACGACCAGCTGGTGCATGACGTGGTGCTGCAAAGCCTGCCCGTGCGCTTTGCCATGGACCGCGCCGGGCTGGTGGGCGCTGACGGTGCCACCCATGCCGGCGCCTATGACCTCTGCTATCTCGGCCCGATGCCGCGCATGGTCATCATGGCGCCTTCCGATGAGTTGGAGCTGATGCATTGCGTCGCGACCGCGGCCGCCATTGACGACCGGCCCTCCGCCTTCCGCTACCCGCGCGGCGAGGGGCTTGGGGTGGAGCTGCCTGCACGCGGCACGCCTTGGGAGATCGGCAAAGGCCGGATCCTGCGTGAAGGCGGACGCATTGCCATTCTGGTTCTTGGCACAAGGCTGGCGGACGCGCTGACCGCAGCCGATGAGCTGGCAGCCAGGGGTTTCCCGGCGACGGTGGCTGACGCGCGCTTCATGAAACCGCTCGACACCGCCCTGGTTGACCGGCTGGTCAAGAATCACGAAGTGTTGATTACCATCGAGGAAGGTGCGGCCGGCGGCTTCGGCTCCGCCGTTGCCCAACACCTCGCCTGGAGTGGCGCGTTCGATAAAGGGCTGAAATTCCGGCCGATGACACTGCCGGACCGGCTGATTGACCATAACACGCCGGCGGTACAGCTGATCGAGGCCGGGTTGTCTGCTCAGCATATCGTGACGCATGCGCTCTCGGCGCTCGGTGCCCAATCTCTCCACGATTTTGTCGCGCTCCCGGCGCAATAAGGAGCTATATGAGGAGTATGAAACATATTCTTCGCTCCCCCGCACTGGCGCTGGCAGCCAGCCTGGTCCTGGGGTCTGCGGCTTTGGCCGCCGATTCGGCCGCCAGCGCGCCGGTTTCCGCGCTTGATAGCGCCTTGATATCGGCCATGAAATCTGCATCCGCGGGGCAGAATTTCCAGGCCAGGTACAATGCACTGGCTCCGGTTGTCGAGCAGGCCTATGATTTGCCGGAAGTGACCAAGAATTCGGTTGGGTTCCTGTGGTCTACCCTGCCGGCCGCTCAGCAGAGCGAGCTGATCGACCTGTTTACCCAGTTTACGGTCTCCAGCTACGTTTCCCAGTTTAACGGGTATAATGGCCAAGCCATTACGGTTCTGCCGCAGGAAAAGCCGCTGGGGCAGAAGAAGATCGTCGAGACCAAACTGTCCTCTCCCGATGGCAGCGGGGTTGAGATTGATTATGTCGTCGCGGATGACGGCAATGGCTGGAAGATCAATGACGTTTTGCTGAACGGCACGATCAGCCAAGTCGCCGTGCATGCGTCAGACTTCGCATCCCTAGTAAAATCAGGTGATGCATCTCAATTGATCGCTGCGCTCAAATCCAAGATCAAGACACTCCAGGGCGGCTAAGCCGTACCTGGCTGTCACATTTTTCTGTAACAGTTGCTGATCCTTGCAAATACTCGCTATCCTTACCGCTTTGCTTGCTCTAGTCGGAGGTGGGCAATTATTGATCGGCGCACGCTTGGTTGAGCGTTTTTGCGCCGTTCGGGCAATCATGCCCAAAGCTAGGCCTGGGATTACAATTCTCAAACCGCTCTGTGGAATTGATCCACTCACAGAGCTCGCCCTCGAATCCTTCTTTTTGCTGGATTATCCGGCCTATCAGCTCGTTTTTGGGGTGCAGAGCCAAACCGACCCGGTCTTGAACGTTCTCGCCAAGCTGCGCGCCCGCTATCCGGAGACGGACGTCGCATTGATGATCAATGACGCTGAGCATGGCCAGAATCGGAAGGTCTCGAATCTCATCAATATGCGCCCACTGGCGAAGCACGAGATTCTGGTCATTTCTGACGCCGATGTGCACGTGCCGCCCTATTACCTGGATAAGATCATGATCGCCCTGGAAGAGCCAGGGACAGGCTTGGTGACATCGCTCTATACTGGCCTGCCCGGCACGACAGCGCTTGCAGCCAGGCTTGGAGCAGAGCAAATTACTCATAGTTTCCTGCCGGGTATCCTTATGGCGCGTCAACTGGGCCGTCAGGATTGTATGGGCCCTACCATGGCGCTTCCCAAGTCGATTCTGGCCAAAATCGGTGGCTTCGAGGCGTTGGCCAATCATCTGGCTGATGATCAGGTGCTGGGGCGGCGGGTTCTGTCTGCAGGGTACAAGATTGCCCTGGCGGACGTAATTCCCGCCACCACGGTGCCGGAGGCCGACTTCGGCGACCTGTACCGTCATGAGCTGCGCTGGGCGCGGACGATCCGAGTCCTCGTGCCAATGGCCTATGCGGGATCGGTTTTGCAAATTCCGCTTTTATGGGCCGCGCTAACCGTGCTTCTGTCCGGCTTTGCCATCTGGAGCCTTGTTTTGTTCCTGGGCATTTTTTGGGCGCGCATTTTGACTGCCCGGCGGATCGACGCGGCATTGCGTTTGCACCCGCACAGGAGACGTATGGCTTTTCCTGTTGCGTGATTTCTTCTCCACGATCATTTATATCGGGAGTTTTACGGGCCGCCGGGTCGATTGGCGCGGGCAGTCCATGACGGCCGATTCTGGACGGTCCGAACCTGGTTGAGAGAGTGAGTAATAATATGACGATGAAAACCCTGTTTCTGCAGCCTCCCTCCTTCGACGGGTTCGATGGTGGCGCCGGTTCCCGCTACCAGGCGCGGCGCGAGATCAAGAGCTTCTGGTTTCCAACGTGGCTGGCCCAGCCCGCCGCGCTACTGCCCGATTCGACGTTGATTGACGCACCTCCGGCACGGCTGACCATGGCGGATGTGCTGCCGCACGCGAAGACGCATCAGCTGCTGATCATCCACACCTCCACCCCCTCCTTCGGCAATGACGTGAAGGTGGCCGAGGAGTTCAAGAAGCTGAATCCCTCGATGCTGGTCGGCTTCATCGGCGCCAAGGTGGCCGTGCAGCCGGTGGAATCGCTGGAACGTGCTGCCGTGCTGGATTTCGTCTGCGGCAATGAGTTCGATTTCACCATCAAGGAAATCGCCGAAGGCAAGCCGCTCGCCGAGGTGCAGGGCATCTGGTGGCGCAACGAGGCCGGTGAGATCGTGAAGAACGAAGACCGGCCACTGCTCATGGATATGGATGAGCTGCCCTTCGTCGTGGATGTGTACAAGAAGCATCTGAAGATGGAGGATTACTTCATCGGCTATCTGAAGCATCCCTACATCTCCATCTATACCGGCCGCGGCTGCAAGTCGCACTGCACATTCTGTCTGTGGCCGCAGACAGTCGGCGGGCACAAATACCGCACGCGCTCGGTGGGCAACGTCATCGCCGAGGTGAAGCGGGCGATGGAGCTGTTCCCGAACGTGCAGGAGATCATGTTCGATGACGACACCTTCACCGACAATCTTCCCCGTGCCGAGGAGATCGCGAAGGAGCTGGGCAAGCTCGGCATCTCCTGGTCCTGCAATGCCAAGGCCAATGTGCCGTACGAGACGCTGAAGATTCTGAAGGAGAATGGCTTGCGCCTGCTGCTGGTGGGCTATGAGTCCGGCAATCAGCAGATCCTGCACAACATCAAGAAGGGCATGCGCATCGAGGTGGCCAAGCGCTTCACCGCCGATTGCCACAAGCTTGGCATCAAGATCCACGGCACCTTCATCGCCGGCCTGCCGGGCGAGACGCAGGAGACGCTGAAAGAGACGATCGCATTCGCCAAGGAGATCAACCCGCACACCATCCAGGTGTCTCTGGCCGCACCTTATCCCGGCACCTTCCTGTATAATCAGGCCGTGCAGGAAGGCTGGCTGGATATCGAGCATGCGGAGCTGATCGACGAGCATGGCGTGCAGATCGCGCCGCTGCATTACCCGCATCTCTCTCACAAGGAGATTTTCGAATCCGTCGAGACGATATATCGCGAATTCTATTTCCGCCCCTCCAAGATTTTGTCGATTCTGAAGGAGATGGCGCTGTCGCCGCAGATGCTGGTGCGCCGCCTCCGTGAAGGCGTGGAGTTCTTCGCCTTCCTGAAGGAGCGGCAGACCACCAAGGCTGCTTAAGGAGCAGAAGTTTTTGGGGCGTCCTTTGCAAAAGGGCGCACAAGAAAATCCCGGAAAGCTCGATGCTTTCCGGGATTTTTTACTTAAGAAAGAATGCAGCTTTTTGAAGCTTGGGTTGATGTCCCGATTCAGACTTCGCGGCTTTGTCGCTTCGTCATCGGGACACGCGCTGCACCAAAAACTTTGTTTAAACGACAACCATCTTGATGATGGCATCCGGATCCTGAACCTGGCCGCTGGAACCAGCGCCCTTCTTGATCTGCTGCACGGCATCCATGCCAGCCGTCACTTGGCCGACAATGGTGTACTGACCGTCCAGCCAGCTGCAGGGATCAAAGCAGATGAAGAACTGGCTGTTGGCGGAGTCCGGGTCCTGAGTACGCGCCATTCCCACCGTGCCGGTGAGAAAGCTTGCATCCTGTGTGAATTCCGCGGGCAGGTTTGGCAATTGGCTGCCGCCGGTGCCGGTGTTGGTCGGGTCGCCCGTCTGCGCCATGAAGCCAGCGATGACGCGGAAGAATTTGCAGCCATCGTAAAAACCCTGAGCGGTCAGGGTGCGTAGACGCTCGGAGGCCTGCGGAGCCAGATCAGGGCGCAGTGTAATGGTGACATCACCATATTTCAGCGTCATTTTCAGGATATTTGAGGCCGGGGTGTCGGCCGAAACTTCGCTCATGGTGGCTCCCGTTAGCAATGTGGCGGTGGCGGCAGTAATAAAGGTGCGGCGGCTGGTCATGCGTTCCCTTTCAGTTTTGCCTTGGTTTTCTCGTTGGTGAGCTTCGGCACGAAGGAGGAAATATCCCCGCCGAACGAGGCAATATCCTTCACGAAGCGCGAAGAAATGAACTGATGACGCTCGCTGGCCATCAGAAAGACGGTCTCGATCTCCGGATCCAGCCGGTAATTCATCCCGGCCATCTGGAACTCATAATCGAAATCTGAAACAGCGCGGAGGCCCCGGACGATCATCTTCGCGCCGACCTCCCGCGCGAAATCGATCAGCAGTGTGGAAAAGGGCCGAACGTCCACGTGAATGCCGGCTTTTTCCGCGACAGGTTCGACTTCCGCCTGAACAAGTGCGACGCGCTCTTCCAGGGAAAAAATCGGCGCTTTCCCGATGTTCACGGCCACGCCTATCACCAAGCGGTCCACCAACCGCGCGGCACGCGTAATGATATCGACATGCCCGTTTGTGATAGGGTCGAATGTTCCCGGGTAGAGTGCGATACGTTCAGGCATCCACGCCATCCTCAGGCTCCTGGTCCTGCTGGTCATCCTCCAGCACGGGGAAGACGCTGGTCACGCGCTCATCGTCATCCAGACGGAAGAGCGTGACGCCCATGGCTGTGCGGCCTGTGAGTCGAACTTGGTCTGCTGGCACGCGGATCAGCCGTCCACCATCAGTCACCAGCATCACATCATCACCTGGCCGAACCGCAAAGCTTGCAGCGACGGCATTGCCATTGCGGCGGGGGTTGAGCGTGATATTGGCCACCCCTTGCCCGCCACGGCCGGTCACGCGGTACTCATAGGCAGAGGAGCGCTTGCCGAAGCCGGAATCGGTGACCGTGAGAATGATCTCCTCCGCATCCGCCAGTTCGCGCACCTTGTCTTCAGAGAGCGCCACTTCGGTCACCGCTTCGTCAACCTCCTCAGGTGCCGCACCGTCCTCATCCGCTGCGCTGTTGCGTTGCTTAAGATACGCGGTGCGCTCTTCCACGCTGGCCTCAACATGGCGGAGCACACAAAGGCTCATCACCTCGTCATCCTTGCCGAGCTTAATACCACGCACGCCGGTTGAATCACGGCCGGAGAACACGCGCAGCGTCTCATCGGTAATCTGGAAGCGGATGCAGCGGCCCAGCTTGGTGGCGAGGAACACGTCGTCCCCGTCACGGCAGGTAGCGACACCGATGAGATGGTCGCCCTCATCCAGCTTCATCGCTATAAGGCCAGAGGCACGGACATTCTTGAAATCAGCAAGCTTATTGCGGCGGACATTGCCAGACGAAGTGGCAAAGACCAGATGCAGATTCTCCCACAAGGATTCATCCTGCGGCAGAGGCAGTACAGTGGTAATCTGGTCGCCACCCAAATCGGGGAGCAAATTCACCAACGCCCGGCCCTTGGTATTGGCTGCGGCTTCCGGCAAGCGCCACACCTTCTCGCGATAGACTTTGCCACCGGAAGAGAAGAACAGCACGAACTGGTGAGTGTGGGCGTTGAAGCTTCTGGTTACGATATCATCGCCACGTGTCGCCGCCGCCGAACGGCCGCGCCCACCGCGATTTTGCTGGCGGAAAACCTCCAAAGGCGTGCGCTTGATGAAGCCGTCGCGCGTGAGGGTAATCACCATCTGGCCCGGCTCAATCAGGCTTTCGTCGTCCAGATCCGCATCCACATCCTCGATGGACGATTTGCGCGGGCTGGCGATCTTCTCGCGCGCGGCGACGATCTCGGTCTGCATCACCTCCAAACGGCGGATGCGCGAGCCGATGATCTCCAGAAACTCCTTGATCTTCTCGGCGACTTCGGCCAGCTCGGCCTGGATCTTCTCACGCTCCAGCCCGGTAAGGCGCGCCAGGCGCAGTTCCAGAATGCCACGAGCCTGCGCCTCGGTAAGATGGATACTGTTCTCTGCCGAGACCACGTTTCCGGCATCATCCACCAGCGCCAGCAGCGGCAGCACATTTTCTACCGGCCAGCTGCGTTCCATCAGCGCCGCGCGGGCCGTGTTGGAATCCGGCGCGCCGCGGATGATGCGAATGACCTCATCGATATTCGCGACCGCGATGCCAAGGCCGATCAACAAATGCGCGCGGTCACGCGCCTTGTTCAACTCAAACCGCGCCCGGCGGAGAATCACCTCCTCACGGAACTCGATGAACAGGCCAAGCAACTCCCGCAGCCCCATCTGGCGCGGCTTGCCCCTGTCCAACGCCAGCATGTTGATGCCAAAGCTCTGCTGCAGGCTCGTCAAGCGGTAGAGCTGGTTCAGCACCACCTCACCGGTGGCATCGCGCTTCAGCTCGATGACGATGCGCATGCCCTCACGGTCGGATTCATCGCGCAGATCGGCGATGCCTTCGATCTCCTTGGCGCGGACGAGCTCGGCGATGCGTTCCAGCAGCGTGGATTTATTCACCTGATACGGGATTTCCGTAACGATGATCGCGTCGCGGTCCTTGCGGATTTCCTCAATCGTCGCGCGGGCGCGTAGAATGATGGAGCCCCTGCCCGTCTCGAATGCATTGCGTATGCCTGAGCGGCCGAGAATGATGCCCGCGGTCGGAAAATCCGGCCCGGGCACAATCTTCATAAGCTCCTCCAGCGAAATTTCCGGATTGGAAATCATCGCCAGCACCGCATCCATAATCTCGGTCGGGTTATGCGGCGGAATATTCGTCGCCATACCAACGGCGATGCCGTTAGAACCGTTAATCAGCAAATTCGGGAAAGCCGCCGGAAGCACACGCGGCTCCTGCTCGCTTTCGTCATAGTTCGGCTGGAAGTCGACCGTGTCCTTGTCGATATCTGCGAGCAGCAGCATGGCCGAAGGTGCTAAGCGCATTTCGGTATAACGCATGGCGGCTGGCATATCGCCATCGATGGAGCCAAAATTCCCCTGCCCGTCGATCAACGGCAGGCGCATGGAGAAATCCTGCGCCATGCGCACGGCGGAAAGATAAATCGCGCTGTCACCGTGCGGATGGTAAGTACCCATCACATCACCGGTCATGCGGGCGGATTTACGATAGGGCTTGTCCGGCGTGTTGCCGGCCTCATTCATTGCATGCAGAATTCGGCGATGAACCGGCTTCAGCCCATCCCGTGCATCGGGCAGCGCGCGGGAAACAATGACAGACATTGCGTAATCCAAATAGGATTTACGCATCTCCTGTTCGATGGAAACAGGCTCCTGCCCCCGGGGGACCAGAGGGCCGGCGCCGGGCTCGTCAGTGATATCGTTCATGTCAGATCAAAAAGTCGCGGCTGCGGTTGTCCGCGACACGTTCAGGCAATCCCAAGACTTTGATTTTAATCACAAATTTTTCCCGCATTGTGGGTAATTTATAGCATGCGCGCAGGAGCTTTACAAATCGCCACATCGCCCTGCATTGCGCCGGAAGCGCCAGGCTTAACCCAAGCTGGTCTGGCGCTTCGTCTGCAAGCGGCTGGCGCGCAGGATGGCACGGATATCGGCCAGCGCGAGATCCAGATCCCGATTCTCTACGATATAGTCAAACTCGAGAGCGTGGCTGATCTCAGCTTCCGCATGGACCATACGGCTGGCCACTTGTTCCGGGCTGTCTCCGCGTTTGACCAAGCGGTTATGCAAAACCTCCAGCGAGGGCGGCTTGATGAACACTCCCACCACATCATCGCCCAGCGATGCACGCAGCTGCCTAAAGCCTTGCCAGTCAATGTCGAACATAACATCCCGGCCCGCCTTCAGCGCCGCTTCAACTGGAGCGCGCGGCGTGCCGTAGGAGCGGCCGAACACGCGGGCATATTCGAGCAGTTCGCCGTCGTTCACCATCTCATCGAATTTTTCCTGTGAGATGAAGAAATAATGCTTGGCCTCTTTCTCACCAAGCCGCCTCGCACGCGTCGTAACACTGACCGACAGCGAAAGCTGGTCATCGATCTCCAGCAGCGCGCGGGAGAGCGTCGTTTTACCCGCACCGGAAGGGGCTGCAAGCACCAAGCAGAGGCCGCGCCTACTCAATGTTCTGCACCTGCTCGCGCAGCTGCTCAATGGCAGCCTTCAAGGCGAGACCAATGCTGGTGAGTGTGGTGGAGGCGGACTTGCTGCAGAGCGTGTTCGCCTCACGGTTGAATTCCTGCATCAAGAAATCCAGCTTGCGGCCTACGCCAGCACCTTCCGCCAAAAGCGCCCGGGCCGCCGCGATATGCGCCGAGAGGCGGTCAAGCTCTTCCCGCACGTCGGACTTTGTCGCGAGCAAAGCAATCTCCTGGGCCAGACGGTCCTCCGGGAGGACCTGGGCGCTACCCAGCAACTCGGCTAGTTGCGCCGCCAACCGGGCGCGGTGCAGCTCAGGCTGCTTGGCCGCTTCCAGCCGTGCCTCCTCATGCAGCACCTCAATCTCGTGCAGATTGGTGCCAACAATGACAGCGAGTTTCTGTCCCTCGGCCGCCCTGGCTTCCACCAAGCCTTCCAAAGCTTGTAAAAAACCAGCCTGAATAGCTTCGGCCAAAGCAGCACGCTCTTCTTCGCTCTCTTCCTGGACCGTGGTGCTGCGCATCACGCCCGGAAGGGCAAGCAGCAATTCCGCGCGGGGAGGCAACGCTCCCGGAATGGAGGCAGCCACGTCAATTGCCAGGCTCTTGATCCGTTCCAGAGCCGCCATGTCGGGCTGAATAGCAGCGGTCGAATCGCGCTTCAGCGTGAGTGTTCCGGAGACATTGCCACGCCGCAGCCGTTTGGCGGCCAGGTCACGTAGCGTGAACTCCCCCCCCTCCAGCCCTGGCGGCAGACGCAGCTTCACATCCAGGCCACGGCCGTTAACGCTACGCAGCTCCCAGGTGAAAGCGCTACCACCATTTTCTCCCTGGCCCCGGGCAAAGCCGGTCATTGAGACAATTCGCACTGACTCTGTCATGGGCTGGCCTCTTAGCAGTTGAGTGATAAACTCACCATATGCTGCGACCACCCGATCAGCGTCGGCTGACATGGTGCCTTTGGCGGCAGTTTGCCGCCTCCCGTGCGTGAGCGGCTATTTGCCTGTACGAGACGGCATATCATTGAGCATTGGCGCAATCCGGCGAATGGAGATCTCGTCGATACGGATAGCCAATGGCAGGATTTCGGCTACGGTATCTGACGGCTACCCAGCCGAAGCCTCTCTTGCGGGTTATTTTTTTGAATCTACAAAAAACCGAGATATAAATTCTCCAACATTTAATATAAGGCCGAACATTAGAAAATTTTACCCTGTTCTCCGTACTTTAATTTTTCTGCCCATATCATCCAGCCATCAAATCTCGTACTTTACACACCGACGAGTTCAACCTAGGGTATAGAAAAAGGTACAATAATATGACCAGCAGCCCCTCTCACGGCGTAACTCTTTGGGCTGTTCCGCGCTTCCGCAGGTCTGAGCCGCCCTCTGCCGAGCAGACAGATCAACTGTGGATGGATAACGCTCCTCTATCGTCCTGCGAAGCTAAGTTGCCAGCTGAGCCCACCTTACCTGGGAGCAATATAGGCAGCACAGCCCTTCCGGCTGCAACGCACTAATTCAAAATGCTTTTGCACCGGGCAGGAGAATTACGCCACGCCAGCCCGCAGCAGATCATGAATGTGCAGCACCCCCACGGGTTTGCGCTCATCAACCACGAACATGCATGTGATTTTGGCGTCGCTCATCCGCGCCAAAGCCTGGGCGGCCATGCTGTCCGCCGTGATCGTCTGCGGAGGATGGCGCCGCCCCATGGCCTCATCCACCCTCATATCCCGGAAACCGCCCTGGAAGGCGCGGCGGAGATCGCCATCCGTCAACACGCCGATTAGCGCACCAGCATCGTCCACCACGCCCGCGATACCGAAACGCTTTGAAGTCATCTCGACCACCCCCTGGGAGAGCATCGTCCCCTGGCAAACCAGCGGTAATTCGCCACCCGTATGCATGAGCTGCCTCACGGTGAGCAGCTGGGCCCCCAGCTTTCCACCAGGATGATAGCGTCGGAAATCAAGGGCGGAAAATCCACGCCGTTCCAGCAACAGGACCGCAAGCACATCACCTGCCACGAGCTGCATGGTAGTGCTGGTTGTGGGGGCCAGGCCATTGGGGCAGGCTTCCTCCGCTGCCGGCAGGAAGAGACCGATATCCGCCGCGCGCCCCAGCGCCGAATCGGGTCTTGAAGTTATGGCGATCAACCGATTTCCGAAACGGCGTGTGTAGGTGATGATGTTGGCCAGCTCTGGCGCCTCACCGGACCAGGAAAGCGCCAGCACGACGTCTTGAGGCGCAATCATACCGAGATCGCCGTGGCCAGCTTCCGCCGGATGCACGAAATGGCTGTGCGTCCCGGTGCTGGCCAAGGTCGCCGCGATTTTGCGTCCGATATGGCCTGATTTGCCCATGCCGGTGACAACCACCGCGCCACCACTCTGCTCAACCGCCTGGACAGACGCCAGAAACGCGTCGGCCAGCCCGGTCTCCAACGCCGTCCGCATGGCGGTCAGGCCATTCATTTCAGTGTCGATTGTACGGGCGATGCGGTCTATGGCTGCATTTTTTTCCTGCGCCCCCATGCTCAACCCGGCCGCCGCGCGGCTCACTTCATCTGCTCCTTGGCAACGTGGTCAAAGGCAATAAGTCGCCTCACCAGCCCCTCGAAATCCTTGAGAGCGATCATGTTTGGCCCATCGGAGGGGGCATTATCCGGGTCGGGATGTGTCTCAATGAACAAGCCTGCGACGCCGACCGCCACGGCGGCCCGTGCCAGTACCGGCACAAACTCACGCTGCCCACCGGAAGAGCCACCCTGCCCGCCCGGCTGCTGCACGGAATGCGTGGCATCAAAAATCACCGGTGCGCCATAAGAAGCCATCACCGGCAGCCCCCGGAAATCGGACACCAACGTGTTATAGCCGAAGCTGGTGCCACGCTCAGTCAGCAGGATACGTGGATTGCCGGACTGGATGAGCTTCGTAACCACATTCTTCATATCCCACGGGGCCAGAAACTGCCCCTTCTTCACATTCACCACCGCACCCGTTTGGGCGGCTGCGATCAGCAAATCCGTCTGACGGCAAAGAAAGGCGGGGATCTGAAGAATATCAACCACTTCGGCCACGGGTGCGCATTGCTCGCGCTCATGCACGTCAGTGAGTAATGGCAGGCCAAGCCTGGCCTTTATGTCGGCGAAAATCTGTAGGGACGCATCCAGCCCCACGCCGCGCGCGCCGGAAAGGCTGGTTCTATTGGCTTTGTCGAAGGAGGATTTGAACACCAGCCCAATGCCCAGCCGCTCACTGATCTCCTTCAGCGCGCTGGCGCATTCAAACGCATGTGCCGCGCTCTCGATCTGGCATGGCCCGGCGATCAGGGCCAAGGGCAATGCATTGCCAAAATGCACATCACCCACCGTTACAACGGATTCGGGTGCGGTTGCCATCTTGTCCATCTCGATCCTTCTATGAGCTGCGGTACAGCTCAATATAATCTCTGAGCCGGGAAGAAAACCTGCTGTCTAGAAGATGGGCACGCAAGCGCGGGGGGCTAGCCAACAGATGCGTGATGTACCACCGCAAAGCAGAATAGCGACTCTGCCCAAAAATCAGGGTTTTTTGTTTTATTTCAAATTTTTAAAAAAATTTTTGGCCGCCCAAAAGAAGCAATAACGCGGAGCCAGGAGCTCCTGCGCTGCCAAATTAGACTAGTGAGTCCAATTTTCCTTGCGGTCGGACCGGAAATTATCCGCGTAGGATTTTGGTTTCTTGATGCGGGCCGACGGAATTTCGACGTCATAAGGAATGCCCTCCGCCTCGGCATAGGCAATGGCGGCTTCCCGGCTGTCAAAGGTCAATCGGATTTGCTGGCGCATATCGTCAGAGCCTGTCCATCCCATCAGCGGATCGAGGATCTTGGCCTTCTCCGGTTCATATTGCAGCACCCAGCGGTGCGTCCTGGCCATCCCCGATTGCATGGCCGATTTGGGAGGAAGAAAGATACGAGCCCGCATGCACATCACTCCTAGCTGGTCGGGGCGCCCGGATTCGAACCGGGGGCCTCTTGTACCCAAAACAAGCGCGCTACCAGGCTGCGCCACGCCCCGAACTGCACCGGGGATTAGCCGCCGGCAAACGGCTTGGCAATCACCTTATCACCCACATTAATATTATCGGCAGCTGTAATGCCCCCCTGCAATTCCAGAGTGGCCTTCACCGGCACGCCAGAAGAGATGGTATTCAGGGAATAAGGCACGGTATTCTCAGCGATCGCGACAATCGTACCGTCAGAGCCGATGAAGACCATATCCTCCGGTACCGGGCAATTCTTCATCCACATCTCGGAGACTTGCGGGGTTGGCCAAACAAATAGCATACCCTGGTCCGCCGGAATCAAGGTGCGGAACATCTCGCCCGTTGCCTGTTCCTGCAAGGTGGTCGGCAGTTCGACGGTAAAATGATACGCCTTGCCGGTGGTGGTCTTGATCGTCAAAGGCTCCGTCGGCAGCTTCGGCTGAGGACCTGTCGGGTCATCATTCACTGTCTGAGCCAAAGCAAAATGCCCAACCAGCAGACCGGCCATCAGGGCCGGGACAAAAATCTTCATGCAACTCCTCCGTGCCGTGCCTATGTGCCGAAGGGCGACATGCAAGGCAAGCGTGGACAATCCAGCACCGCGCATGCCATGAGGCAAATGTGAGACGCGCTTTGCCTGCCGCCTTTTTTCTGATCCTCGCTTTTCTGGTTAGATTGCCGATTCTGCACCGCTCCGTCCTGGATTGGGATGAGAGCCTCTATTTTCTCATGGCCCAGGCATGGCTGAGCGGGCATCTGCCCTACACAACGATATGGGACAACAAGCCTCCGGGAATTTACGCGATTTTTGCGCTGTTTCAGTCGGTTATTCCCGGCATCGAGGCCATCCGCATCGCCGCTGTTGTTTGCGTGGCCGTATTGGCGTGGGCGGTATCGGAGATTACTGCCCTTCTAAGCAAAAGCCGCTCGGCAGGCTGGGCGGCTGGCTGCCTTGTGATTTTGTGTACGCTTTCAAACGACGGTCTCTCTTCGAACGCCGAACCATTCATGGACTGCTTTACGGCCTCGCCATATTGGCCGTGTTGCGGGACGCGCCAGCATGGCTGGCGGGGTTGCTGCTTGGCTGCGGTTTCATGGTCAAATATGTCTGCGCGCCTGAAATCCTGGTCACATTGGCATTGCTTTGGCATCGCCGCCGCGCGGTCCGGTCGGCGATTGAGGCTTTACTGGCAGCCTCAATTCCTCTGCTTGCCGTGACGTTGCTTTATGCTTGCGCGGGAAGGCTTCCTCTGTGGTGGGAATGCGGCATCACGGCCAATTTCCGGCGGGCGGAGGTTCCCCTTTCAGCGCATCAGCTATGGGCGGCAGTAGAACAACAGGCCAAAAGATGGGGAACACTCTACCTGGCGGGGGCCTGGGCTGCCTTGCGCATGTATCGGCTCAGCACACCGCTCTGGTTTCTACCGTTATGGCTGCTTGCGGCACTAATTGGGGCCGCGGGGGCCAAATCCTTCTACGACCATTATTTTCTGCAGATTTTACCGCCGCTCTGTATCTCGGCTGGCCTAATTTTTGCCCGCCTTCCGTGCCGGTTGCTACCGCGCCTGGCATTTCTGCTGATTCTTGCCATGCCTGCCTGCCCGCGCGGGCTGGATCGCCCTTTCGCAGGCCTCCGGGCCAGATCCGCAGCGCATCGCAGCACGGTATCTGCGCTCCGCGGACGCCAAGAGCCTCTATGTGTTTGACGGCCAGCCAATTCTCTATGCGCTGACTAATCTGCGCCCGCCGAGCTATTACGTCTTTCCGTCAGAGCTAGTTGGCAATTCGCTGGCAACAGTCGCAGGGGTAGAGCCCGTGCAGGAGGTTGGACGCATATTGGCCACGCGCCCTGAATTCATCGTTCGCCATAGCTGGCCTCGCGACCCTCCCTCGACGAACGCCGCCGTCTACTCTGAGATGGATAATGCTCTCGCCGCTCATTACGTACTCTGGCAGCATGTGAGAGGAATCGACATCTATAAGCTGAAATAAGGGGCCGGTTATGGCTCGCATGCATCCACCTTAGCATAATCGTCCTATTGGTCCCTGAGCATCGCCTCCAGCTTATAATAAGCGGCCTCGGCCTCTTCAGCCGCTTCCCGCAACTCCTTTTGACCAAAGAAGTGCTGCGCGCGTAGCGCCGCAATGCCTGCAGGAAGCCCCTGGGCGCGAATCAGCTTAGCGACTGCTACCATTTCCTGTGTGGTCTCAACCGAGACGAGCTGGTCACCAATAAATTCCAGCCCAACTTTGCTGCCGACCGCCCAGCAACGCTTGGCGCGGCGTGTGGCGCCCCCCATCGTGTGAAGGATAACCTCATCAGGCAGGCTGAAAACCGCGCCTAGGTCCACAAGAACGCCGCTCGTCAATTCATCGAGCACCAGACAATTATAGACACCCTGGCTATAGCCGTCCCCAACAACGAGCTTGGCGCTCTTGATCACAGGAATCCTCGTGGCATTCCGGCGCTCAGCGAGCATGGACTGCGTCGCCTCGCCAGTTTTGAATACCGGAGACTGAAATTTGCCGGAGAGCATCTCCATCCCTTCTACACCAGTACCTGTCTCCACATGCGCGGCACCGGCCAATTGCGGGGTCGCCATAGACTGCACTCTGCTCCCGAATGGTTAAAGGAAGCTGAAGCCGGTTTTAGCCGGTCTTGATGCCAATGAAGAAGCTGGCCCAGCCTGCATAGGCCGAAGCCCTTCAAACACATGGTTGTGAGCAATTTCATAAGACTAGGCAGTTGGATAGCTGGCTTAGTGGGACCTGCCGGGAAGATGTGGCGCGACCTGATGCCACCCCTCCCAGATCATGTGCAACGCTACATAGAGCACAATGGCAATGCCGACCCAGGCAACAAAGGGGAAACGCTGCATTATCCGCGCCACCAAACTGGCGGCCACGCCCATCAGGCCAACGGATAGGATAAGCCCGATCCCCAAGAGTACCGGATGATTCCTGGCGACTCCTGCAACCGCCAGGACATTATCCAGGCTCATCGAAAGATCTGCGACAAGGATCTTCCAAATCGCGGCACTCAGGCTGGCCGGAGGCGCGCCGTGCGCCTCAGCTTCCTGGCCTTGAGCATACAGTTCCCGCGCAGATTTCCAGACCACCCAAAGAAGCAATATGCCACCCGCCAAGGTAAGACCAATGACAGCCAGCAGCTTTACCGCAACCAACGCGAATACAACGCGGATGATGGTCGCGCCGCCAATGCCGACCAAAATCGCCATCCTGCGCTGCTCGGGCTTGAGCCGGGCGACAGCCAGACCTATGACGATGGCATTGTCGCCCGCCAACACCAGATCGATCAGCAGGATCTGAACCAGAATGGCAGCGAAACTAAGCATGTCCATGGCAATGAACTGTCCTGCCGCTGTCCGGCTTGTCAATGTGTTTCCACACCATTAGGCGGTGCGCAGAATTCTGTCTCCAGGAGTGCCCGATGATCCCTCGTTATACCCGTCCCCAGGCTGCAGCCATTTGGACGCAGGAGAACAAATACCGGATCTGGTTTGAAATCGAGGCTTGTGCCTGCGAAGCCATGGCCGAGTACGGCGCCATCCCGGCCCAGGCGGCGAAAGCGATCCGGGAAAAGGGTGACGTCGCCATGGCCGCCTTCACCGAGGCCGATACGGCGGAGATCGATGCCATCGAAGCGGAAACCCGGCATGACGTGATTGCCTTTCTCACCTGGCTGGCCAAGCGGATCGGCGAGGATAGCCGGTTTGTTCACCAGGGCCTTACCTCTTCGGATGTGCTGGATACCTGCCTTGCCATGCAACTTGTTCAGGCGGCTGACGTGCTTCTGGAGGATCTCGACAAGGTTCTGGCGGCACTGAAAAAACGCGCGCTTGAGCATAAATACACACTGACCATCGGCCGCAGCCACGGCATCCACGCCGAACCGACGAGTTTCGGCCTTAAGCTCGCCGGGCACTATGCTGAATTTGCAAGAAATAAGCAGCGCCTCCTGGCCGCGCGCGAGGAAATTGCCACCTGCGCCATTTCCGGCGCCGTGGGCACATTTGCGCATGTCGACCCCCGGGTGGAGGAATATGTGGCAAAGAAGCTGGGCTTACAGGCGGAGCCGGTTTCCACCCAGGTTATCCCGCGTGACCGGCACGCCGCCTTCTTCGCGGCTCTGGGCATCATCGCCAGCTCCGTCGAGCGCCTGGCAACCGAAGTCCGGCATCTCCAGCGCTCGGAAGTGCGCGAGGCGGAGGAATTCTTCCATGCCGGGCAGAAGGGCTCCTCAGCCATGCCGCATAAGCGCAATCCGGTGCTGTCTGAGAATCTCTGCGGCCTGGCCCGGCTGGTACGCGCCGCCGTTATCCCCGCCATGGAGAATGTGGCGCTGTGGCATGAGCGAGACATCTCTCACTCCTCCGTCGAACGCGGCATCGGCCCGGACGCGACAGTGACGCTGGATTTCGCCCTGGTCCGGCTGGCTGGCATGATGGACAAGCTGACGATCTATCCCGAGCAGATGGCCGCAAATGTGGAAAGCTTGGGAGGCGTCGTGCATTCCGGCGAGGTTCTGCTTGCGCTAACCAAGGCCGGAATCCTCCGCGAAGATGCGTATAAGATTGTACAGCGCAACGCCATGACAACCTGGACCAAGCTCGGCCAGCATGATGCAAAAACCTTCCGGGAAAACCTGCTGGCTGATCCGGAGGTGGCCGGACGCGTGTCCGAGGCGGCGATCAGCGCGGCCATGAGTGCCGAGATGCATCACGCCCATGTGGACACGATTTTCCGCCGGGTGTTCGGCTGATCCATACCGGCGCGGAGCAGCCTTGCCCAAATTCGTATTGGCCCGCTAGCGTTTTGGAGTGATTGGAGCGCCATGCGTAAATTCGCTTTTGCCGCATTGCTGCTGGCCGCCGCCCTTGTTTTTGCTTGCGAGCCAGGTTCGGCCGGATTCGCCCAGTTTTCGGTCGCAAGCTGGAACTGGCCGGCCAATCTCGCCAAAGCTTCTGTTCTGGGGCGTGGAACACTGCCTGCGCTCCTGTTCGGCGGCAGCTTCGCAGGCCTGCTGCTGGCGCTTATCGTGGGCGGCTGTATCGGTATGGCCCGAAATGCGCCGCCGAAGCCCCCAAAGACCAAATCAGCTCGGCGGAAGACGGAACCGTCCACACCTGAACAGCTGCGGGCGGTTTGAAGCCCTGGTTCCCGGGCCTTAAATGACGCATATGGACATGATGTTTCAGGACCATATGTTGGTTGCCCCGCTTCTGCAGGCAGAGATCGCCCGCCGGTGCCGGGCGGGGCAGTTTCCCGACGAACCGACCACCGTGGCCAACGATCTTGGGTTACTTCACCTGCCAAATGGCCATTCAACCCGTGTCTGGCTTTGCCACGCGGCAGATTGCGTGCTGCTGGATGATCTGGGACAGATTGTGCTGATCACGAGATTGCATAATCCTGGCAGGGGCAAGCGCGCCTTACCCGGAGGATTGCTGGACGAGGTCGCGGGCATTGGTGTCGAACCGTCTCGCCTTGCGGCCCTGCGCGAAGCGACCGAAGAGACCGGCATTTCGCCCGATATTCTGGCACAGGCCGACATCAAGCAGCTCGGCCACCGCAGGCATGAACGGCCCTTTGATATTCGCCGGGCATGGAACAACCTACCTGGCACACCGGTACGGAAAGACGAACTCTTCACCGTTTCAACGCTGGGTTTTCGGGTCAAGATTAACGGGGATCTAAAGCAGGTGCCGCTCAAGGCTGGCGACGACGCAACCGCCGTAAATGTGGTGCCGGCGGCACAAATAAGGGCTGAGGATCTGGCCGTACCGGATCATCTCGACATGATCCAAGCAGCGCTCAATGTGTAGTATCGTCCTGCACATCGACGCTGACGGCGTCTTCATCGCCGCCAACCGTGACGAAATGGTTGACCGCCCATGGGACGAACCAGCTGAATATTGGCCGGGCATTTGTGGCGGCAGGGACCGGCTGGGCGGCGGTACATGGGCGGCATTGAACCGGCACGGCGTTTTTGCAGCACTGCTGAACCGGGAAGGAACACTTGGCCCGGTGCCAGGCAAAGCAAGTCGCGGCACCTTACCCCTATTGGCTCTCGCCCACGGCAGCGCTGCGGAAGCGGCGAAAGCGCTCGAGACCCTCAACACAGCCAATTATCGCAGCTTCAACTTGGTTATTGCGGATTCAGGTGGAGCCTTCCTGCTTCGCGGGCTTGAACATGGGACCGCTGAAAACGTTCCTCTGACCTGTGGTGTGACGATGATCACCTCAGGCGATCCGAACGACATGAACTCTCCGCGCATTGCCCGGCATCTGCCGTGGTTCCGTGCCACTCCCGATGAAACATGGGCTCATCTGCTCGCTGACAGTAGCGGCAGCCGCAGCGAACAGCTTAATATTCCAGCCCCTCCTGGTGGCTTTGGCACGGTATGCGCGATGCTTGTACGCCTGCCGCGTACGGGCCTGGCCGAGCAGTTTTTTGCTGCGGGGCCGCCTGATCGGACGCCTTTCAAGCCTATTCCATGGCCGCTTGCTTCCTGATTGCAAGGGCGAAAAGCTTGCAAAATCTTCACCGAGAAGGCATGCCTCCCGCCATATAGGGAGGAACTGCCATGATCAGAATTTTGTTCCTGGTCGTATTTTTTATCACGCTTTGGGTGCCGGTCTATAACAGGGTCAATCCAACTTTGTTCGGCTTCCCATTCTTCTACTGGTACCAGATTCTGGCTGTGCCGATTTCCTCCGTCCTCATCTGGATTATCTATAAAGTGGAAGAGAAGAAGGAAGCCGAAAAGTGAACTATCCAGTCGCAACCATCGTTTTTCTGCTTCTGATTGTTTTCGTCATCATTCTGGGTTTCATGGCCGGGCGTTGGAAAGCTGGCGACATGGCTCATATTGAAGAATGGGGCCTGGGTGGCCGGCGCTTTGGTACATGGGTCTCGTGGTTTCTGATCGGCGGCGACACTTATACGGCCTACACCTTTATCGCGATCCCGGCCCTGATATTCGGCGCCGGCGCCATCGGCTTCTTCGCCGTGCCTTATACGGTCGTCTGCTATCCGATTCTCTATCTGGTATTCCCGAAACTCTGGAAGGTGGCCCAAAAGCACGGCTACATCACGGGGCCGGAATTCGTGCGCGGACGTTATGGCAACCGTTGGCTGGCGCTGGCCGTGGGCCTGACCGGCATTGCGGCAACGATGCCTTATATCGCACTACAGCTGATCGGCATGCAGGTGGTCATCGGTGCGCTGGGTATTCCTGGCCACCTTCCTCTTATTGCCGCCTTCGCCGTGTTGGCTGCCTTTACCTGGACCTCTGGTCTGCGCGCTCCGGCGATGATTTCCATCGTCAAGGATCTGCTGATTTATCTGACGGTTATTGTCGCGATCATCGCGATTCCCATTGCCTTGGGTGGCTTTGGCAACATCTTTGCAAAAATACCGCCGGCCAAACTCATCCTGGCAACGCCACCCGCTGGCGGCCTTGGCGCTTATTCGGGCTACGCGACGCTTGCCCTCGGCTCGGCAATGGCGCTGTTTCTGTATCCTCATACCACCACGGCCATTCTGTCATCGGCAGGCCCTAAGGTTTTGAAGCGCAATGCCGCATTGCTGCCCGCCTATACGGTGCTGCTGGGCTTGCTGGCTCTGCTGGGCTTCATGGCCTCCGTGTCGGGTGTGGACAAGCTGCCACAGTTCGCGGCGGGCTTCGCGCATTACAAGGCCAGCTTTGCCATACCGGCTCTCATTCTGAATGAGTTCCCGGGATGGTTCGTGGGTGTGGCTTTTGCGGCCATCGCCATCGGCGCGCTTGTGCCGGCGGCGATCATGGCCATTGCATCCGCTAACATCTTCACGCGTGACATCTATGAGCCGTTCATCAGCCGTTCAAAGGGCAGTGCGGAAACGCTGGTCGCCAAGCTGTTCGCCATGGTCATGGTTATCGGCGCGATGGTGTTCATCGTGGCCATCCCCACAAAGTTCGCGGTGCAGCTGCAGCTTCTGGGCGGCATGTGGGTCATCCAGACCTTCCCGGCCATCGCCTTCTCGGTCTTCACCCGGTTCTTCAATGGCTGGGCGCTGCTCATCGGCTGGCTGGTGGGCATCGTCTCCGCCACCTGGCTGGTGTCGATGAATGCGTTCGGCTCAACCTGGGTGTTCCATATCTTTGGTTATACCGTGCCGAGCTATATTGCGCTGGCGACCGTGCTTTTGAACGCAGTCGTGGCACTCGTCCTCAGCTTCCCGCTTAACGCGATCGCCAATGATCGCCACAAGGACGAGACCGAGGCAGCCGACTACGCATAAATTTCAAAGACCGGGGCAGATCCACGATCTGCCCCGTCTAAGCCTGATCTTTCAGAAAGGTTCTGATATGGACATCCCGTATCAGAGCCTTTCTTTTTCTGACCTGGAAATGGCTTTTTTAGCCTTTCATGCGGAACTCCATGCTTCGTTCCAGCATGCGCCCTCCTTCCCCAAAATAAATTGGAAGCCGTCTTCATTCTAAAAAATCCCTAATCCTAATAGGGCATTAGACTAAATTAATGGAATTAACGTAGGTTTGGCCGTTGCGTAACGACATTCGCCCACCAATTACGTCATAGGTCCCGCCACAAAATTAGAATGGATGAATTTTCAATGGCTTCCGGAAAATATCTATGGGGGTTCGGCGTCATTCTAGCGGCTGCGACTTTCTCCTTGACGCCGGCAGCGGCACAAACACCTTCGCCTCTTGCCGAGTGGCAATATTCATCCGGTATTCAGCTTCAAAGATTATTCGAGCCCACAATCCCGACTTGGCAGGTGGAGCTCGGACTGGCGTCGCAATTCGGACCTGCCGCCGATGGCCTGACGCGTTATACGGTTCAAGGTGGACCGGTGATTGATATACGCTACAAGGATATCGCCTTCCTTTCGACCGGCGAAGGGCTTGGGGCGAACTTGTTCAGCTTCCGCCATATCAGCGTCGGCGGCGCTATCACCTATGATATGGGCCGTTCACCCCATGTCGACGGACCTGCCCTGAACGGGTTGGGGACGATCCATCCCTCACCGGAACTCAAGATCTTTGCCACCACAGTACTTTCAAAAAGCTTCCCGCTGACCATTCGCGTGGATGTACGAAAACAACTTGGTGCATCGTTCGGATATATCGGCGACGTCGGTGCCTATATGCCGATGCCGGGAAGTTCTGAGAAATTCGCTTGGTTTCTTGGCCCAGGCGTCACATTCACCGATGGGCGTTATATGAACACCTATTTCGGCGTAAGCCATAACCAAGCCGCCAGCACACGCTACCCGTATTATAAAGCTCACGGCGGCTTTAAGTCCGCCGGACTTGGCATTTCCGCCGACTATTTCGTCACACAGCATGTCCTACTGAATTTGGATGCTGCCTATGCTCGGCTCCTGGGCAGCGCCGCCGATAGCCCGATTACACAGACAAAGGATGAGGAAACTGTCTCTCTCGCTGCCATTTATGAATTCTGAACCCTCATCCTGGCTCATTCCAAAATCAGAGGATGAGCCCGAGCGAAGCCGGTAGGGGCTTCTCGGCCCCTACCGCTCAATTCAGAAAATCTTATCGATAATCTCTTCGCCGATCCCAAACCCTGCCCCCATTTCCAAGGCACGGCCAAAGCCGGAATTCAGAAACCCACCGAGGATTCCGCCGCTCTGCTGGGGATAAGCCGGATAGGCTGGCTGCGCCGGATAGGCCGGAGCATTCCCCCACGGCGACTGGGGCATTTGCTGCGCCTGATTGGCCACAAAGCCGTGCAGTGCCTGCAACAGATTGCTAACCTGATTCTGCTCAGCCTGAATGGCCAGAGCGACACTCTTCAGGTCCAGAAACCACTCCCTGGCATTCTGGTCCCCCGCCTGTGCGGCGGCCTGCAGCTTCCTAGCCAGAGTTTGCAGCTCCATCATGGTCTGCTGCGCCTGGGACTGAAGCTGACTATACTGATTATCGATGGTCTGAATATCCATTTGACCCTCCTTGGTACGGTCACCAATATAAGTTGATTGGGGCAGCAATTCGACCAGCTTAAGGCATTAAGCGGCTCTTGTTTCAATAAATAACGAATGGGGAACCTAGCCCCCAACGCTTATCTCAGGCAGCCTTCCGGGCACCACGCGCAGCGGCATAGGCAGCGCAAGCATCGCCAAATGCGTTAAATAGGCGCAGCCGATCGGGAAAATGCGTTACCTCCCACTCCGGATGCCATTGCACAGCGATCGCGAAATTCTTGGCACCTTCCACACGCACGGCTTCAATCGTGCCATCCGGAGCAACGGCTTCCACCGCCAGCCCAGAAGCCAACTGGTCAATAGCTTGTCCGTGCAACGAATTCACCTGAATTGTCCCAACCCCCGAGATACGGGCCAATTCGCCAGAAAGCGTCACCTCATGCTGCAAGCGGAAACGGAACTCGTTATCCCCATCACCGGCACGATGATCCATCCGCCCCGGCGACTTGTGAACCTCCTGGAAAAGCGTCCCTCCCAGGGCGACATTCAGCTCCTGCATACCGCGGCAAATGCAAAGAATCGGCAGCCCCCTCTCCAGGGCGGCACGGATCAATGGAATGGTTGTCGCGTCGCGCTCCACATCGTGGGCATCCGGCGTCGCGTCATAATCCGCGCCATAGCATGTGGGCATGACATTCGACGGGGAGCCATTAAACATGATACCGTCCACCCGGTCGAGAAGCGGCAACATCTGCTCGCCCTCAGGCGGTATCAGCACCGGCATCGCATTCGAGCCATGCATAAGCGCCTGGCCATAACGGGCCGGGGTGGCGTGCTGAATGTAGCCCGAGATCAATTTTGTACAGGCAGGAATACCGACCAAAGTGGGGTTATGCATTTAATGATCACTCCGCAGGCCTGAAACTTAACCGTGGACGCCGAGTTGCCGCAAGCGCCGCAATTGCAGCACAGCCGAGCATAACAAGAGCCATGGGTCGGGCCGTGCCGTCAGCCAGCACGCCGACGCCCAAGCCCGCAACTGCCCCCCCCATATATTGCAAGGTTCCAAGCAATGCCGCCGCAGAACCGGCATGCGCCTGGTGGCGGGAAAGCGCGCCGACCATGCAACAAGGAAGCAACAGCCCAAACGCGGCCTCGCAGAGCAGCAGACCCGCCGCCAGAGGCAATCCACCTCGCGGCAAGACCGCCAACACCACCAGCAGGATGGCGCATAATATCTGCCATATCGTCATTGCAGAGATGACCGGCGCTATACCGAAGCGGTTAACCAGGATCGGGTTGAGCTGGCTATACCCGATATAGGCAAGCGAGTTGAAACCAAACAGCACGGCAAATTCCGTACTCGACCAGTGGAAAGTGCCCTCAAATATCTGAGGTGAGCCGCTGAGATAGGCGAACAAACAAGCCGCGACGCAGGCGTTAATGATCGCATGCGTCAAAAAGGCCCGCTCGCGAAAAATATCTACATAACGCACCAGCGTGGCGCCAACCCCAAGCTTGGAACGCCTCTCGACCGGTAGGGTATCAGGCAAATATCTCCAGGCGCAGACCATGGCCACTACCCCATAAAGCGTGCAGAGCGCGAATATGAACCGCCAGCTGGCGAACATGACGCAAACCGCCCCAATCATCGGCGCGCAAATCGGCGCCAACCCCATCGCCAGCATCAATTTGGACATCATTTTAGCGGCGGCGGGGCCGTCAGCCAAGTCACGCACCACGGCACGGGGAATGACAAGCCCCGCGGAGGCCCCCAGCGCGGTGAGAAAGCGGAAAACGACCAACGAGGCAGTATTCCAGCTCAGCACGCACCCCAATGAGGCCAAAATATACAGCACCAAGCCAGCCAGCAGAGGCCAGCGCCGGCCAAGCCGGTCCGACAAAGCTCCTTGCGTCATTTGTCCGACCGCAAGGCCTAAAAAATATGAAGCCAGAGAATATTGCGGCACAGCCTGGTTATGCAGATCCTGCGCCAGAGCGGGAAAAGCCGGCAGATACATATCCGTGGAGACCGGCCCGACAGCAATGAGAAATCCTAGCAGAACAGGAAGCTTTGGCGTGACCGTACGAAGCATAGCTCCATTTAACGGTGTTATCTGAGTCGGAGAAGACACGTGGCCGCATTTGCTTACTGCCTCGCTCTGAATGCCCATCCCCTTTGCGATAATTGGGTCTTTTGCCTGACAGTGCGGTGGTGTAGGGCAACTTTATGACACGCACTGCCTCACTCAGCCGCAAGACGAACGAAACCGACATTCTGGTTACGATTAATCTGGATGGAACCGGCCACACTGACATCGACACCGGCGTGGGTTTTTTTGACCATATGCTGGATGCTTTCGGCCGGCATGGGCTGTTCGATTTGACGGTCATCGCCAAGGGAGACGTCCACATCGACTCCCACCATACTGTCGAGGATGTCGGCATCGTACTGGGGCAGGCTGTCGCCCACGCGCTCGGCGAAAAGCGCGGCATTCAGCGCTTCGGCCAGGCCGCTGTGCCGATGGATGAGGCGCTGGTTGAAGCGGTAATCGACCTTTCAGGCCGCGCCTTTACGGCCTGGAACGTTGCATTCGAACGCCCGATGCTGGGCGAAATGGATACGCAACTCGTAGAAGAGTTCTTCCGCGCCTTTGCGGGTAACGGCTTTTTCAACCTGCACGTCCGCCAGTTGGCGGGCCATAATGCCCACCATGTGGCGGAGGCGGCATTCAAATCCGTCGCCAGAGCTCTCCGCGCGGCCATTACGGTGGAACCGCGCATTGCCGGGCAAATCCCTTCGACCAAAGGCACATTATGAGCCTTCGGGTCGCCGTCGTCGATTACCAGAGCGGAAATCTCGCTTCGGCGGCCAGGGGGTTGCAACTGGCGGCGTCACGCCACGGCATCGCCGCGGATGTTTTCATCACCTCAAACCCAGACGAGCTGAGGCGGGCCGATAAAATCGTCCTGCCCGGCCAAGGGAGCGTTCGCCGATTGTGCCGCCGGTTTGGCCGGTGTGGATGGGCTTGAAGCAGCCCTCGTTGAGCGAGTCGCCGCCGGTGCGCCTTTTCTGGGTATTTGCGTTGGCATGCAGCTCATGGCCGAACGTGGACTGGAACACGCCGTAACGCCGGGCTTCGGCTGGATTCAGGGCGAGATCGCGAAAATGCAGGTCGGTGGGGAACGCCTGCCGCACATGGGCTGGAATGAGCTGCATTTCGAGCCCGGTGCCCATAGGCTGCTGGACGGGCTTCGCCCTGGTGATCATGCCTATTTTGTACATTCCTATGCGCTGTCCGGCGGCCGGCCGGAAGAGATCGTCGCCACCACCGATTATGGCGGGCAAGTCGTGGCGATGGTGGCCAAGGATAACCGGGCCGGCACGCAATTCCATGCGGAAAAGAGCCAAGAAGTCGGGCTGACGATCCTGGGCAATTTCCTTTCCTGGTCTCCCTGATCGGCCCCTCTTGATCCTAAGCGCCTTACGAGCGAAGAGGCAGGCGTGAAACATGCCTTGCCCCATCCTGCCAGCACGACGGCTGAACTCATCGAAGCCTTCTCCGATGAGAGCGACATCCATGCCCTCGCGGAAGCGGCAACCGCAGCGGTGCTGGATGGAGGCGGCTTTGGCTGGGTAAAGCCCCCCACGGCCGCGGCTGTCGAACAATATTATCGCGGCGTCCCTCTGGTCCCTGAGCGGGAATTGATCGTCGGCCGGATGGACGGCGTTATCTACGGCTCCGCCCAGCTGCAAAAACCGTCCCGCAATAACGAGGCGCAGGCCTTTGCCGTGCAGCTTATGCATCACTTCGTAGCCCCTTACGCCCGTGGCCATGGGCTTGCGCGATTGATCCTCCAAAAAGCGGAGGAACGTGCCAGGGCGCTGGGCTTCCATATCCTTAATCTGGATGTGCGGGCGACCCAAACCGGAGCTATCTCTCTCTATGAAGCGGAGGGCTTCGTTCACTGGGGCACCCACCCCGCCTATGCCCGCGTGAAAGGCCAGGTCATCGCCGGCCGTTTCTATTACAAGGCCCTGAAATGACACTGACCTTATACCCCGCCATCGATTTGAAGGATGGTCATTGCGTGCGGCTGCTCCGTGGCGAAATGGATCAGGCCACAATATTCGGCAAAGATCCTGGGGCTCAGGCGGCTGCCTGGCAGGCCGCCGGTTTTCAGTGGATTCACGTTGTGGATTTGAATGGCGCGTTTGCCGGCCAAACCGTCAACCGGGATGCCGTTACGGCCATTCTTGCTTCGGTCTCCGTACCAGTGCAACTCGGCGGCGGGTTGCGCGACATGGCAGGCATTGAAGCCTGGTTACAGGCAGGCATTACCCGCGTCATTCTGGGCTCTGCTGCAGCCAAGAACCCCACATTGGTGAAAGAGGCGGCAAAAGCCTTTCCTGGCCGGGTAGCGGTTGGGATCGACGCGAAGGGCGGTATGGTAGCCACCGAAGGCTGGGCCGAAACGTCCGATATCTCCGCACCTGACCTTGCCCGGCGTTTTGAGGATGCCGGCATCGCGGCGATTATCTACACAGATATTGCGCGGGACGGCATGAAGACGGGGCTCAACCTGGATGAGACAGTGGCATTGGCCAACTCCGTCTCGGTTCCCATCATCGCATCCGGCGGCGTGGCATCCGTGGCTGACATCATCGCGCTCAAAGAGGCTGCGGCCTCCCAGACAAACCTCAACGGCTCAATTCTTGGCCGTGCCCTCTATGATGGCAGCCTGAGCCCGAAGGAGGCTTTGGCCGCATGCTGAAGCTACGCGTTATCCCTTGCCTGGACGTGAAAGACGGGCGCGTGGTCAAGGGGGTGAATTTCGTCTCTCTGCGCGACGCTGGGGATCCTGTTGAGCAGGCCGCTCTGTACGATCAGGCCGGTGCGGACGAGCTGACCTTCCTGGACATCACCGCGAGCTCGGACAACCGCGACACAATTCTGGACGTCGTTCGCCGCACCGCCGAGAAGGTGTTTCTGCCCCTGACCGTGGGCGGTGGCATCCGCAGCGTGCAGGATATGCGCCGGCTGTTGCTGGCCGGAGCTGACAAATGCTCCATCAACTCCGCCGCAATCTCAAGACCAGAGTTGATCTCCGAGGCAGCCGAGAAATTCGGCAGCCAATGCGTCGTGGTGGCCATCGATGCCCGCCAGACGGGCCCGGGCGCTGGGAAGTCTTTTCCCATGGTGGCCGCAAACCGACGGGGCTCGATGTTCTGCAATGGGCAAAGAGGATGGAAACACTCGGCGCCGGTGAAATTTTGCTGACCTCCATGGACAGGGACGGTACCGGTAAAGGGTTCGATCTTGAGCTGCTGCGGGCCATTTGCGGCACGATTAATCTGCCTGTCGTCGCCTCCGGCGGTGTCGGTGAGTTGCGGCACTTCGTTGAAGGCGCACAGGCTGGCGCTACGGGCTTGCTGGCGGCCAGCGTGTTCCATTTTGGCCAGTTCAGCATTGCGCAGGTCAAGCAGGCCTTAACCGACGCGCGCTTGCCGGTAAGGCCAGCACGCGCAATATAAGTCTCATTCCCAGGAGTCGTACCGCCCGCCATGGCAAAGAAAACGGCCAAAGCTGCCCAGCGCCGCCTTGCAGAAGAAAACGACCGTGAAGAAAGCCGCCCCCTCTTCGCGCGCGGCGACAACGGTCCCTCCCCCCGTTCACGCACCGGATGCCCGAGTGCTGGATCGGCTTTGGGGTACTGTTTTGTCCCGTGCGGACGCGAACCCTAATGAGAGCCATTCGGCGCGACTCTTGTCGCGCGGCACAGAAAAGGTCGCACAGAAGTTCGGCGAGGAAGCCGTGGAATGCGTGATCGAGGCTGTTGCTAAGAACAGGACCGCTCTGATCGGCGAAAGCGCGGATGTGCTGTATCATCTAATGGTTCTGTGGGTTGATGCTGGATTGCGGCCTGAAGAGGTCTGGGCCGAGTTGGCGCGCCGTGAGGGCATGAGCGGAATTGCCGAAAAAGCCGCACGCAAGCAATCCCTACCTGGTTTTCCAACCAAAAAGATCCCCTGAGGAGATCTCATGATCTACGATGACAACAACGTATTTGCCAAAATACTTCGTGGTGAGATTCCTGCACAAAAAATCTATGAGGATGAGTACGCCCTCGCCTTCCCCGACATCAGCCCCCAGGCACCCGTTCATGTCCTGGTCATTCCTAAAGGGAAATATGCGTCAGCCACCGATTTTGGCGCAACAGCCAGCCCTGAGGAAATTGCTGGCTTCTATCGTGCCGTTTCCCATGTGGCAAAGCTGATGAATGTCGAGGAGAGCGGCTACCGCATCATTTGTAATGCGGGTCCCGACAGCCAGCAAATGGTACCTCATTTCCATGCCCACATATTAGGAGGGCGAAAGATGGGCCATATGCTGGCAGTCGCCGATTAATATGTCAGCTCAGCACTTGAAGCGCTGAGCTTTCCAGAAGCTGTTTTCTATACGGAAAACTGAATAACTTCGCGGACGAGCGGATAAATTTCAGTTTCCCAGCGGCGTCCGGAAAACACGCCGTAATGTCCAACTCCTGTCTGTACATGATGCCGCTTCAACAAAGGGCGCAGATTGCTGCATAAATCCAGCGCCGCGGCCGTTTGTCCCAGCCCGCAAATATCGTCCCGTTCGCCTTCAATCGTGAAAAGAAATGTTTTACGGATTGCCGAGGGGCGCACTGGCCTGCCGCGATAGGTCAATTCGCCGATCGCGAGTCTGGTGCCGCACGAAAATTTTATCGACCGTCTCAAGGTAAAACTCGGCCGGCAGATCCATGACCGCCAGATACTCGTCATAGAAGTAGCGATGCGCATTTGAAGATTGCTGATCTTCCGCCGCCAGATTACGAAATTGACGCATGTGGGCGCCGATATGCTTATCAAGATTCATGGAAACGAAGGCCGTTAGCTGCATGAAGCCCGGATAGACACGCCTCCCTGCGCCCTTGTAACGCCAAGGGACAACACCAATCATCTTGTCCTCAAACCAGGATATATCCTTGGTTTTGGCTAAGCGATTGACTTTTGTTGGATTGCGGCGCGTGTCGATGGGACCAGCCATCAATGTCATGCTGCGGGGCGTCGCGGGATTATTATCCTCAGCCATGACCGAAACGGCAGCGAGAACAGCGACCGTCGGCTGACAGACGCCGATGACATGGCTGCGCGGCCCCATCCGCTCAAGGAATTTGATGACATGCTCGACATAGTCATCAAAGCCGAAGCTCCCAGCCGAGACTGGAATATCACGGGCATTTAGCCAGTCAGTAATGTAAACATCGTAGTCCCGCAGCAAAACCTCGACGGTATTGCGCAGCAGGGTGGCAAAATGCCCCGATAGAGGAGCGACAACCAGAACCTTTGGCTGGGGCCGGTCGCTGTCTTTTTTGAAACGCAGCAAATTGGCAAACGGGGTTGAAAATACAACGTCCTCATCGACAGCCACCAGGCTATTGCCAACCGCAATTTCCTTGATGCCATAATTGGGCCGCTGATGGGTGGTTCCGGAATTTCCGAATACCTCTAACGCCGCATTGAAATGGCGCAAGAAAATGCCGTACGGCGCATGAGGCGTGATTGTCCGCATTAAAGAGCTTGTATTGCGGGCCATTTTCCGCAACGGATCGATGAAGTCAGCCTGCGTCTGGTAGATTTGGTAGATCATGATAAAATCTTAATCCTAAGCCCTTCGCGTGTCCCTAAAAATATCGACATGACCCGTAGGAGCAGCAAAGCATTGAATACACCCCGGATTTTTGATAATCGTGGGTTAATTATTCATAAAAGGATAAGGGCGAACATGACCGAGGCAACCCTGCTGATCAGTAGCAAGAATTACTCCTCCTGGTCTCTGCGGGGTTTTTTGCTCGCCAAGCTGTCCGGCATCTCCTTCAAAGAAGAGCGGGTCTCCCCGGATGATCCACGGGCAAAGGAAGAGTTGCTGATGCGCACGTCGTCAATTCTTGTCCCCTGCCTTATCCATGGCGAAGCCACCGTCTGGGATACAATCGCCATCGCCGAATATCTGAACGAAAACTTCCCTGAAGCAGGGATGCTGCCGCGCGATGTCGTCGCTCGGGCACGGTGCCGGTCTATTTCCGGGGAAATGCATTCAGGATTCGCCGCCCTGCGGTCTTCCCTGCCGATGAATTTGCGCTTCCGTAAACCAGGTTTTACCGTATGGTCTTCGGCACAGGCGGACATCGATAGAATCACCTCCATCTGGCAGGATTGCCTGACCACGTGGAAAGGTCCCTTCCTATTCGGAAGGATGCCTACAATTGCAGATTGCATGTATGCGCCAGTCGTTACCCGCTTTCAGTCCTATGACGTGAATGTTGGACCGGTCTGCCAGGAATATTGCAACACCATTCTTTCCTGGTCTCCCATGAAGGAGTGGATCGCGGACGCCAAGGAAGAACCGCAGGAGATCATCGAACTCGACCTGGATTTCTGAACGCAGTAACGCCCGCATCCTGTGTTACAACAATGGCAGGATGACTGGCGATTTAGGCGGACCGGCAGGCTCAAGCAACCTGCCAAGGCGTAGGTTCGGGCACAGCGCAAGGCCCTTCCACATCTACCGTGCCAAAGGCAGCCGGCGAGGTGATTTCCAGATATTCCATGTCTGGTGAATAATCGAACAGATAGTGGGTAATGCCTGGCTGCTGGTGGACACAATCCCCAGCCGAAACCAAGTGCTCTTTATCGCCATACATGAACCTGGCCCAGCCTTTGGTCATGAAAACGATATGGAAATCAGCGACATGTTGATGCCAACCCGTCCCCTTCTCGGGTGGAAAATCCGGATTGGCCTTGACGAGCTGGGCAATCACCCTCCACCCGTCGCATCAGCAACACCAAGGTCACGGTACAGGAAAAAGCTTCGCAGCCCATCGGCACGCCAGGAGGTGTCTTCTGGCTTGACGTGGGAGAACAGATTCACAACCGGAGGGTCGAGCATGTGGCCTAGTCCCTTCTTGTCCGTGAAGAAGGAGGGAATTCTGCCACAAAACCTTCCCGAATCGCCAGAAAACTTTGCGACGCACCAAAAGTGCCGTAAATTCAATCGTCGTCCCGCTCGGCCCGCACCAATACTTCACGCTTGCCGACATGGTTGGCGGGAGACACAACCCCCTCCTTCTCCATTTGTTCGATCAGCTTCGCAGCGCGGTTATATCCAATTGTCAGGCATCTCTGCAGGTAGGAGGTGCTTGCCTTACGGTCACGGGCCACAATCGCCACGGCCTGATCGTAAAGCGCATTCTCGCCATTGGTATTGCCCCCAATCGCCATCCCCCCACCGCCACAGCGCCTTCCTCATCTTCCGGCGGCTCCGTCACCTCATCGAGGTAGTTCGGTTCACCTTGCTCACGGAGATATTCGACCACGGCCTCAACCTCCTGATCGGAGACAAACGGCCCGTGAACACGGGTGATTCGGCCGCCACCTGCCATATAGAGCAAGTCACCTTGGCCCAGAAGCTGCTCCGCGCCCTGCTCACCCAGGATCGTGCGGCTATCGAACTTCGAGATCACCTGAAAGGAAATACGGGTGGGGAAATTCGCCTTGATGGTACCCGTGATAACATCAACGGACGGGCGCTGTGTCGCCATGATAACATGGATGCCAGCCGCACGCGCCTTCTGGGCCAGGCGCTGCACGCAGACCTCGATCTCCTTGCCTGCCACGAGCATCAAATCCGCCATTTCATCAATAAAAACAACGATGAACGGCAAAGGTTCCAGGGCCAGCGGCTGCTCTTCAAAAACCGGCTTGCCGGTTTCGGAGTCAAACCCTGTCTGCACCCGGCGGGTTACCACCTCGCCCCGGGCACGCGCCTCGTTCACCCGGTCATTGTAACCGCCAATATTACGCACCGTTAGCTGGCTCATGGAGCGATAGCGGCGGTCCATCTCCCGTACCACCCATTTCAACGCCGCGACGGCTTTAGCCGGTTCGGTGACAACCGGCGTCAACAGATGCGGGATGCCATCGTAAACCGACAATTCCAGGATCTTGGGATCGATCATGATCAGCCGGCATTGCTCAGGCGAGAGCTTGAACAGCAAGCTCATGATCATCGCATTCACGCCAACCGATTTGCCCGAGCCGGTGGTGCCGGCAATGAGCAAATGCGGCATGCGAGCCAGATCCGCGACAACCGGCGCTCCGGAAATATCCTTGCCAAGCGCCAGGGCTAATGCGCCATTCTGGGTGCTCCAGTCTGTGGCTCCCAGCAGTTCGGAGAGATAAACCGTCTCGCGCCTGGCATTGGGAACCTCAATGCCGATCACATTCCGCCCAGCCACAACCGCAATACGCACAGCAATCACGGAAAGCGACCGGGCGATATCCTCTGCCAAGCCAACCACTCGGGCGGAGCGGATCCCCGGCGCGGGTTCAAGCTCATAAAGCGTGACAACAGGCCCGGGGCGTATCTCGACAATTTTGCCTTGGACGCCGTAATCCTGAAGAACGCTCTCCAGCAGACGGGCGTTGTTCTGCAATGCTTCTGCCGTCGGCCCAGCATTCGAACGCGGCGGCGCTGGGCGCAGCAAATCCAAGGCGGGCGGCTCCCACCCAATCTCAAGCAGAGGAAGCCGTTGCTGCTGCGGCGGGGCTGGCCGTGCTACCGGGGCAGCCTTGACGGGCGGCTTAGCACGCAACGGTAAAGCCTGGACGGCCTCCAGGTTCTGCAAATCGTCAGCATCCTGATCGGCCGCGCCCCTGCGTTCTGGTACCCACGTGCGGGCAGGCTGAATCGCCTCCTCGGAGGCCGAAGCGCTCTGCAGAAGCGGCGACAGCCAGGAGGACATCACCACGGCCCCCCGTTTCCCTTGCTGGACGGACGCCGTTGCCGCGAGTACGGCCCGCCGTCCACCGGAGCGCCATTCACCGGGCGTAAAACCAAGCGCAAACCCAAAACAGCCTAGGGCGAGCAACAATGTGATCATCAGCACGAAGCCGCTGCCCAATTTACCCAGAATTGAGCTGCCGGCATCGACCACTAATCTTGAGAGAATTTCACCGGCGGCACCGCCGATTCCGGCCGGAACCGGCCAAGCCAACGAACCACCAGGAATGATCTGGAACGCCATGGCCAAGGCTGCGGCAGCCAATGGCATCGAAGCGCCCGCCAGGATGATCCTGGTCTTCAAATGGCCGATTTGCCCGCGAACGCCCAGCCGGTAGGCCCATGCCAAAAGCACGAGCACGGGGATAAAGCCAGAAAAACCAAAGCTCTGCAGCATTAGGTCTGCGATCGTGGCACCGGCCAACCCGGCCAGATTATGCACAGGGGCTGCACCTATGGTGTCAAAGGAAGAATCCACCGGATTATAAGAAAGTAGCGCCAGCCCCAGCGTCAGCGCGACCAGCGCAATAAGGATGGCGCACAACTCCCCCATACGCCGCCGAAGCTGCGCACGGATTGCCGGAGATATGAAACGCCGCGCTCCCAGATCCACTGCCATGAGTTAAACTATAGATGGCAGCGCCTGATTTTCAAAGTTTTTTGCGCGATTTCCTCAGTTAGCTTTCGCGACTGCGGTGAGGCCGGTTAGCGATCACCTAATGAAAGGTGATCGCTTTGTCTATCATCACGCGTCGACGCCGAAAAATCAGGGCTGAACGAAAGCAGCACTGATCATGAGATCCACCTCATCTCCAATCAGCGGAACATAGGTTGATTGGTTGAAGTCAGACCGCTTCAACTTCCCGGTCAAATTGAAGCCGATTGTATATTGCTTCGTCAGAGGATTGATGCCTCCAGCATTAAACGTGGCTTTCAGCGTCTCAGCCTTGGTCACGCCATGGAAGGTTAGCTCACCCGTGACAAGGGCTGTGTCATGCCCAGTGCGGACCACCTTCTCGGACTTGAACTCGATCGTCGGATACTTGGCGGCATCGAACCATTCTGGCGACTTCAGCTCGCCGTCCAGCTTGGCGTTGGTGGTGGATACGCTGTCGACCGGCACCGTGATGTCAAAGCTTGTCGCGGACAGCTTGGCGGGGTCCAGCGTCAACGTGCCGGCCGCGCCGGTAAAATCGCCGTACCAGGTGGTGAAACCCATATGAGAAACTGAGAACAGAATCCGGGTATGGGACGATTCGACCTGATAAGTACCTGCTTTTGCGTGAGCCGGATTGGCGTCTGGCGCGGCCGGTTGGGCCAACGCCAGAGCCGGCACCGCAAAGGCTGCCAGAGCGAGAAGATGGGCTTTCATGAAATGAACGCCCTGGCTCTTAGAGTGCGGAAATTTCGGCAACGGCCTTGGCCAAGGCGGGAGCCTTGTTGTCCGGCAATGCCAGGCCTTCCGCACGGACGAAGGTAATATCGGTCAGCCCGATGAAATTCAGCAGCGCCGTCAAATGCCGCTCCTGATGATCGACGCTCTCCGCCGGGTTACCCGGTGAATAAAGGCCGCCACGGGTGGAAACGACGATCACCTTCTTGCCGGCAGGCAGCAGCCCAACCGGCTTGCCGTCCGCGCCGTATTTGAAGGTCTTACCCGCAACGAGCAGGCGGTCAAAAAGCGCCTTGAGCTGGCTGGGAATGCCGAAATTATACATCGGCGCGCCGATGACGATGATGTCGGCTGCGAACAGGGTCTCGACATAAGCCGTACCACGGGCAATATCCGCCTTAGCCGCCTCATCCGCGGGAGGATGCCCGAACATGGCGCCGATATGGGTCGGAGACAGATGCTCAAGCGGTGCCGTGCTCAGGTCAAGGTGGGAAACCTCCAGCCCTGGATTCTTGGCCTTCTGGCGGGCCACGATGTCGGAAGTCAGCTTGCGCGAGGCAGAGTTTTCGCCAAGCACGCTGGAATCAATTTGCCAAAGCTTCATTTCTTTACTCCTGTTACGGCGCTACCTGCAGCGCGTTTCATGCGAATAAATAGGGCTGTCCACTTTCTTCCAAGAAGCCTATAAATGAGGATGGATACCATCTTATTTTGCGATAGGTTGGAATGATCGAAGGGGTTACGTTCGACCAGCTCCGCATCTTCGTTGCTGCGGCTGAGGAGAAAAGTTTTTCCGCGGCCGGGCGGCGGCTTAACCGTGCCCAATCCGTGGTCAGCCAGGCCATGGCAAATCTTGAGGACCAACTTGGCGTCGAACTCTTCGTTCGAGAAGGGCGTTACCCGGAGCTGACCCCAGCGGGAAATCTCTTGTTGGCCGACGCCAAAGTAATGCTCGCCGGCATGGCGATGATGAAGTCACGTGCCCGGGGCATGGCTACCGGCCTGGAATTGGAACTCGCCGTCGCCGTGGATGTCATGTTCCCGATGTCGGTTCTGACGCGCGCCGCGGCGGCTTTTGGAGAAAAATTCCCGCTCACGCCATTGCGCCTCTACGTCGAGGCTTTGGGCGGCGTCGCCAAGGCGGTCCTCGACCGGCAATGCCGAATTGGCATCATGGGTACCCTGCCCCTGTTAAGCTCAGACTTGCTGAGCGAACGGCTATTGGCCGTGGATATAGTGTTCGTCGCCGCTCCATCTCACCCTTTGAGCATGAAGAACCGGCCCTTGACTGAATCCGATCTCGCTCAACAAGTTCAGCTTGTACTCACAGACCGGACTGATCTCTCGGCGGGACGGGAGTTTCGGGTAATGTCTCCCCGAAGCTGGCGTCTGGCTGATCTGGGTGCCAAACATGCCTTCCTACTAGCCGGGCTCGGGTGGGGAGGCATGCCAGCTGAGATGGTCGAACGCGACATCCAGGAAGGCAGGCTACGGGAGCTTCGCGTTTCTGGATGCCCCTGAGCGGGAGCAAATGACGATGTCCGCCACTTACAGGTTGGATACACCGCCTGGCCCGGCAGGACGGTGGTTCGTTGAACAACTAAAATATTTTGCTGGTGCCACACCGGCCTTAACGGAGCAGGAAAACAGGGCGTGAAAACACTTATTGTACAAATTAAATGCGAGCTGGGGCAGGCCTACGATGTCGCCGCCTACATCATAGACAACGTCACGCCATGCCATATCTACTCGATCTCCGGGGTCTACGACCTGCTGGCCATCATTAATCTCGACGACGATCTGGACCCCGGCGTGTTCGTGACCAAGCATCTACATAAAGTTCCCGGGATCAAGGACACCTCGACCATGATCGCGTTCAACGCCTTCACCCCGGGAGAATAATCAGCCCCCTACCACAAGCAAGGGCTGAAATCTCAGCCGCCGTCCGCGTCCAGCCCCGCCCCAGTAATGCCCGCCACGGCAGCGGCCTCATCATTATCTGACGTATCACCAGAAATGCCGACAACGCCGATGACCGCACCGGCCTGCCTGATCAATACACCACCAGGAACAGGAACCAACGCCCCACCAACAGCGGCATTTACAGCGCTGATAAAATAAGGCTGCTGCTCAGCCCGCTTCATCAATGCGCGCGTTCCCATTCCCATGGCCAAAGCCCCATTCGCCTTTCCCAGGGCGATTTCACCACGCTTCAAGGATGTAGCTTCTTGGGCCCCAAAAGCCTTCAGCGCACCACGTGGGTCAAGCACAGCAACCGCCAGGGGCTTCAGCCCCTGATCCTTCGCGTAAACCAAGGCTCCAGCTATGATTTTCTGCGCGATCTCCAGAGACAAACCCATCTTCAACCTTCCAGTTCCGTGTCCCAATACAGAAAGTCGCGCCAACTCTCATGCAGATAGTTCGGCGGGAAATGCCGCCCCCTCTCCTGCAATTCATAACTTGTCGGCCGGCGCGGCTCGTCTCGCGGGATCATATTGCACTCCCTAGGCATCTTCGAGCCCTTGCGCAAATTGCAGGGGCCGCAAGCCGTCACGACATTTTCCCAGCTCGTCCGGCCGCCCCGGGCTCGCGGGATCACGTGGTCGAAGGTCAGTTCAGGAGTTGCACGGCGGTGGCTACAATATTGGCAAGCGAAGCTATCGCGGAGGAAAACATTGAAGCGTGTGAAGGCAGGCATGCGGGCAGAGGGAATAAAGTCTCGCAATGCGATCACGCTGGGCAAACGCATCGAAAAGCTTGGCGACCTAACTTCCTGTTCATATTCGGAAAGCACGGAAACACGGTCAAGAAACACTGCTTTCACAGCATCCTGCCAAGTCCAGGTCGACAACGGAAAATATGATAGCGGACGGAAATCCGCATTCAAAACAAGGGCGGGAAAATGGAACCCGCCGTCAGGCATTACTTTGCCTGTCCCACATGGGAACATGATTTTGAGGGGCAGCCACGAAACGCTGCCACATATGGTAGGCCGTTCGAGTTATGGGGACTTTATGACAAAGTACTCTCTTATCAGCAAGCTCAACGCGGCTATGTCGTCCATTTGTCATGTTCGCTGAACCTCTTCACGCGGCGATTTCTCCCGATCGCCGGCTACGGTTATAGTTCAACCGGACATGACGATTATATCCCGCTTTGCGCCAAGCCCAACCGGCTTCCTGCATCTTGGCCATGCTTATTCGGCCTGGATGGGGCGGCGGCGGGCCGATATCTGGCAGTTGCGGCTAGAAGATATCGATACAATACGGTGCAAGGCAGAGTTTGCCCAAGACATTCAGGATGATCTGGCTTGGCTGGGTTTGACCTGGGATGGGGATGTCCGTGTCCAATCCACTCATTTCTCAGAATATGCTAAGCTACTCGAAAATCTGCAGTCCCGTGGCCTCCTCTATCCTTGTTTCTGCACACGGGCGGAGATTGCCAGCGCCCAGTCCGCACCGCATTTGATGGAAGGGCAGTATCCTGGCACCTGCCGTCATCTTTCCGAACCTGAACGTACCCGGCGCATGGCATCCGGGCAGCCTTATGCCCTGCGGTTGGATACCGAACGCGCTTGCCGCGTTACCGGCTCCTTGCGGTTTTTCGAAGAAACAATCGGCTGGATCACCGCTCAACCACAGCTATTGGGCGACGTCGTCCTGGCCCGGAAGGACACCCCTACCAGTTACCATTTATGCGTCGTGCATGACGATTTGCTTCAGCAAATCACACATATCATTAGGGGAGAGGATTTGCGGGACGCGACACATATACAGGTGCTGCTGCAGGCCCTCCTCGGCTATGAGACGCCTATCTACGTGCATCACAAGCTGCTGGCGGGGCCTGACGGGAAGCGCTTGGCCAAACGGGATAAAGCACTGACGTTGCGGGCATTGCGAGCCGCCGGGGTGAAACCGTCGGACATACTGAGCCAGTTTGAGGAATCATGAGGCGCATTCTTGCTGCAATAGGCTGGGCCGGGCTATTTACTGGCTGCGGTGCAGCACTTTTCCTCGCCCTAACCCATTTGGTCACCGCGCCGCACATGCCTCCGCATCGGCTTTTGCTGTTTATGGGAGCGCTCGGGGCCGCCGAAGCACTAATACCCTGGTGCTTCTGCCTTTGCTTTGCCGCTCTACCAGGCGCGTTGCCCGCCCTGCGCCCACCCAAGCCATTCTCCTTGTCTGACGGCATTGGCGCCTTGTTGGGTGCGGGGCTGCTAATGGCCGTCGCTGGCGCGCTTCCAATGCTGCTGCCGCTGAATCATAGCCTACTTAATGGCCTGCGTACCGGCCGGCTGAACCTTCCAGATTTCCACTCGCCGCTTGCCTTGGAATGCACGGTGTTAGCTGGGGAACTGGCGGTAGCCCTCTGGCTGTCCTGGCTTATGCGGCGGCTTGGTCCAGCGTTATGTGAGGATGGAAGCCCCTCCGGCATCGGATGGCGGCCTGCATCAGAGCGCGCTTATGGTTTTGCCCTGATCCTGTCATTCACGATCATAGCATCCGTCATCCTGTTCTTTCATGCCTTGCCTCCCGATTCAGCAAAGCTGGAGACCATGGATGCCGCCAAACTTTTTTCCGGGCCGCCATGGGCGGTCGGCTGTATCCTGGTGACGATTTTTATTTTGGCGCCGATCGTGGAAGAGATCCTGTTTCGCGGCTTCGTCTTCGCCGGTTTTGCCGCCAAATGGGGCCCGGGATGGGCAACGACCCTATCCAGCCTGATCTTCACGGCGGTACATGCGCCTGAAAAAATTCACTATTGGCCAGGATTTCTGGATGTTGCCCTACTGGCCTTGGCCGCCTGCTGGCTGCGCCTGCGCTTCCACTCCATCCGTCCAGGCATCCTGTTGCACATAACCTATAATGCCGGGCTGCTGCTGGCCGGGCCGCTGTTACATTAACTTAAGGGACCATTTGGCAGGCGTGCCGGTTTTAGGTAAACTCCGTCGGACGATCGGGTTGGAGAAGAGTTTATGGGTGGTTTGAGCATCTGGCATTGGCTGATTGTACTGGTGGTCGCCTTGCTGTTGCTTGGAGGGCGCGGCCGGGTAAGCTCGATGATGGGTGATCTCGGCAAGGGCATTAAGAGCTTTAAGCAGAGTATGGCCGAGGATGAGTCCGCGAAGCCCGCTCAAGGTGCCCAGGACGCCAAGATGAGCGAGCCGGGCGCCTTGAACGCCCCGCTTCCTGAGCAGAACAAGACGACCATCAATCAGGGCTGAACATGGTTCCCGCAACGGTAGCTGCGGCGCTGGCGGAGGCCGGGCGCCGTATGGATGCGCGTGGATGGGTTCCGGGATCAGCCGGCAATCTCTCCGCGCGGCTTGATGATGGCCAAATAGCCATCACGCGCAGCGGGGTCCATAAGGGCCGGCTGGATGCGGGCACTGATGTCATTGCCGTGGATTATGACGGCAATCCGCTGGTCAATGGCCAAAAGCCCAGTGCGGAAACATTGCTGCACTGCCAGCTTTACCGGCTATTTCCGCCTGTGGGCGCGGTTCTGCACGGGCACTCTGTCGCCGCGACAGTGCTATCCCTCTCCGGCCCCATCATTTTCTCGAATTATGAGCTGCTCAAGGCTTTCGGGTTCAATACGCATGAACTGGACGTCAAACTGCCCATATATGAGAATGATCAGGACATCGCGCGCCTGGCCAAGCTCATAGAGCCGGAACTACTAAGCGAACCGCCCATCGGCTATGTGATTGCTGGCCATGGGGTCTATGCTTGGGGCACAAACGTGGAGCATGCCTACTGGCGCCTGGAGGCGCTGGAATTTCTGTTGGCATGCGAACTGGAACGGAGACAAATGAAATGAGCCGTTTGACGGTTTATGAGGACGCTAGCCCCGGCCATCCGGTGTTCGACAGCACGGATCCCGTGGCGGTCGCCGCTGAGCTGAAAAAGATCGAGGTCGGGTTTGACCGCTGGGAGAGCCCTGTTCATCTCGCTGCGGATGCTCCGTCGGAAACCATATTGGAGGCCTACCGCCCCTATCTGGATACGCTGATGGGCACCACAGGTGCCGGCTCCGCCGACGTGGTGAAACTGACGCCCGAGCATCCGCAGGCCGGGGCTTTACGCGAGAAATTCCTGTCCGAGCACACCCATAGCGAGCCGGAAATCCGCTTTTTCGTCTCCGGCTCCGGGCATTTCGTGATGCATGCGGGTGGCCGCGTTTATGATGCGCTTTGCGAGCAAGGGGACCTGATTTACGTGCCCACCGGCATCAAGCATTGGTTCGATGCCGGGCCGCAACCCAACTTCACAGCCTTGCGCATCTTCTCCGATACGTCCGGCTGGGTAGCGAATTTCACCGGCGACGATATCTCCAGCCGCTTTCCTGTCGCGTGATTCTCTCCATCGTTACTGACATCGAGGGCACAACCACCCCGATCAGCTTCGTGCATCGGATCTTATTCCCCTATGCGCGCGAACGATTGGCCGGTTTTCTGGCGACCAATGCGGGTCATCCTGCATTGGTCGAGGTGCCCGAGCCAAAGCTGGACACCCTTCTGGGCTGGATGGACAAAGACGAAAAGATCACGGCCCTGAAAGCCATTCAGGGAGAAATCTGGAAACAGGGCTACGAGCAGGGTGATCTTCTGGGTGAAATCTACCCAGATGTCCCACCTGCCCTGCGGCGCTGGTCCCGTGCGGGATTGCGGCTCTTTGTCTATTCCTCAGGATCAGTGGCAGCGCAGAAGCTGCTGTTCAGCCACACGCCGGACGGCGATCTGACACCTCTGTTTCAGGCCTATTTCGATACGAATCTGGGGCCGAAGCGGGATGCTGCCAGCTACACGGCCATCGCTCGCGCCGTTGGCGGCCGGCCAGATGAAGTTCTGTTTCTGTCGGACGTCGAGGCTGAGCTGGACGCCGCCGCTGCCGCGGGTTTGGTGACATGCCAGCTCGTACGCCCTCAGGACGGAACGCTCCCCGGTACGCGACATCAAACGACCTCCGATTTCGATCATGTCGCCAGCCTATTCGGATTACCTCGTGGATAAGACAAAGATTGGATTCGTCCGCACCCTGGCGGATAGATTGCAAAAAGCCCCGCTAGCGCGGGCTTTTTTATGGGGATTGCTCGCCGCCACGGCCTTGCCCCCGGTTTATCTGCTGCCCGCCCTGCTCTTCTCCGTTCCCGCGCTACTACGCCTGATCGACTCCGCGCCAAACTGGAGACGCGCTGCGTTAATCGGCTGGTTTTACGGCTTTGGCCTCGGCTTGGCCGGTCTCTACTGGATTACCGAACCCGTCCTGACCGAAGCGCGGCAATTCTGGTGGCTTGTGCCGTTCGCAGCGCCGCTCCTGGCTGCGGCCGTAGCGTTTTATACAATCATCCCTGTCCTCGCGGCTCGGCTAGTCCCCTCTGGGCTGGGACGTGTACTCGTTTTTGCTGGCGCCTGGACGCTCTCCAACCTCGCCCAGCAATTCCTTTTCACTGGTTTTCCCTGGAATTACTGGGGAACGGATTGGGCCATCCCTGGATATCTTGGGAATATTTTTCTTCAGCCGGCCTCGATCATCGGTGTCGATGGACTAACGCTGCTGACGGTTCTGCTCTCCACAGCTCCCCTCTTCCGCTCCCGAGGGCTCGCGGTGCTTGCCGTCAGCTTGGCGCTGTGGGCAGGCTTCGGCTATGCGCGTCTGCAGACACCAGAACATAATACGGCAATAAATGTCGCATTGGTCCAGCCCAATTTCCAGGAACCGCCGGACTATTCACGCCCCGCCCTCATCGCCAACTGGCAGCGCCTTTTGGCAATGAGTCATGCGGGAATTGCAAATGGAGCCGACGCTGTCGTGTGGCCGGAGGCAGCCAGCCCCTGGCTTCTGGACAGTGATGCTGTGGCACGCGAACAACTCGCTTCCGTAACCGGTACTACCCCCATTATTGCAGGCAGCCTCCGGATTGTCGGTCAAACTGATTTTCGCAACTCAATCGTCGTCACTGCAGGTCCTCAACCTCCACTGGCAATATATGACAAATGGAAGCTGGTGCCATTTGGCGAATACACCCCAAAATGGATTCCAGTAAAAATCATCCCTAGCCTGGTTGCTGGAGGCTTCACGCCCGGCAGCGGCCCCGAAACCATCAGCAACATTCCCGGCCTGCCTCCGTTTGGCGCCATAATCTGCTACGAGGCGATTTTTGGGGGCCAAATCATCGACGAAAAACATAGACCGGACTGGGTGGTGAATGTCACCGACGACGCATGGTTCGGCAATTCCGCCGGACCTCGTCAGCATTTCGCGAATGTTCGGCTTAGAGCGGTTGAAGAAGGCTTGCCAATTGTTCGTGATGCAAATTCCGGAATTTCGGCCATCATTGATCCGTTTGGCCGCGTCACCGCGTTGATGCCGCTCGATTATCAGGGTGTTCTTGTGGCCACTCTTCCTGAACCACAGCCAAGAACGATTTTTTCACGGCTTGGCCTTGCACTTCCAGCCGGCCTTTCTCTTATATGCCTTGTCATAGGATTGTTATATGGCAACACGCGCTGGTTGTTGAGGAAGTGACATCTTGATTTTATCGTCTATTTAATAATTCAATAATCGGTGTTTTGCATTGCTTCGGTGGTTAACGCCTGTTAACCTCAAATGGCTATTACGGAATGGCTGTTTGATATTCTAGTATCGTCCTAGGGGGAACTCTGCCACCAACGGGCGAACAACAAGAACTGGCGGCTAAGACGCCATATGCTGGAGAGTTTTACATTTATGGCTGAAGAGAATGCTGAGCGTCCGGAACGTGAAAGCCGTCCCAGTCCGATCGATATTCATGTAGGCTCACGAATTCGCCTTCGCCGTACGCTGCTGGGCATGTCCCAGGAGCGCCTGGGGGATGCTCTGGGGCTGACATTTCAGCAGGTCCAGAAATATGAGCGTGGGATGAACCGCGTGGGAGCCTCGCGCCTGTTCGATATTTCCAGGGTATTGGACGTCCCCATTTCCTATTTCTTTGATGATATGCCGGAGGGAATGTCCGAAAGTCCTGTGTCCGGCCCGCGCGGCCGTACCTATGGCTTTGCCGAACAACAAGAACCCTTCAACGCCGGCATTGATGATCAACTGACCAAGCGGGAAACGCTTGAGCTTGTCCGCGCCTACTACCGCATTATCGATCCCACCATGCGTAAGCGCATGTTTGACCTGATGAAGTCTCTAGCCCCGCCTGACGCCCCCTTCGAAGGAAGCTGAGCAAAAAGGGCCTGGATAGGCCCTTACCGGTTGCCCGTAGGCGAGATCCGCACTTTCATCTCTCTACCCAAAAAGGCCGGGAAGCCCAGCTCCCCGGCCTTTTTGCTTTCAAATCTCTCCGATGGCCTTTTCTTCAACCACAATTTCAGCCGCCCTGGCAGCAATTTCACCAGCCGTAATCGGCGGGCCAGGGAAGCGTTTGCGGGCAATGCCAAACCAAATCACCGCCAACAGCAAAATCAGGCCGATCAGGTAATTTACGAGAATCGCGTTTGGCTCACGCGTTCCGATATATACCAGGATACATGCCCCCAGCACGGTAATCACCGCGAAGGGCTTGGAAAGTGCCCCCAGACGGAATGGACCGAACTCAGTCCAGTTCCTTCCTTCGGCAAAAAGCCCCGCCAGGACCGGCATGGCATACGAAATATAGAGGAACATCGCGCAGCCCGCCGCAAGTGCAAGAAAGGCCGACGAATATAGCGTGACAAGAATGGACAGCACGGCAGTCAACCAGATCGCCGCGACCGGAGCCCGGTAGACCTTGTCCACGTGCCGCAAATATTTATGCCCGGGCAACCCCCCGTCGCGAGAAAACGCATAAACCATGCGCGACGTAGAGGTAACGCCAGCCAGGGAACACAAATAATTCGCCGCCACGATGCCCACCAGAATTACATCCTTCAGCACCGCCGGAACCGGCATCGCCCCAAGAATATTGAAGGCGATATTGACGCCGCCGCTTGCTGTCTTGGCCGCATCGGGGATTGCAAGGATGAAGGAAGCCGCCATAACGAGGCCAAAAACGCCAGACCAAAAGATCGCGTTCAAAATCCCCTTGGGGACACTTCGGCGCGCATCCACGGTCTCTTCTGAGGTGTGGGCCGACCCGTCAAAGCCGGTAATCGTATAAAGCGGATAGAGCAGAGCCAGCAGGAAAATGTACAAATGGCTGTTGCTTTGTGGGAAAACTCCACCCCCGCTATTTCCGGTAAAGTTAGTAAAAGTGAACAGCCGCGAGAGGTCGAGATTGGGTGCGACATAGAGCATCGAACCCGTCAGCAGCACAGCGATCACCAGGATAAGGACGCCGGAGAAATCGATCAGCTTGGTCGTTAGCCGTACACCAAAATGGCACAGAAGCGCCTGGGTAACCGTGATAATGGTTACGGCAAGCACCTGAGGCCAGCCGCCCGCGAAAACCGGCCAAAGATTTCCCCAGGAGGATGTATCAATACCGAAAATATCGCCCAGGATCAGCCCCGTGAACAGGAAGTACACGCCGACATTCACTGATGCGATCACGAAAATGAGGCCCAGGAGGTTAAACCAGGCTGTCAGCCAGCCCCATGCCCGCCCCCCCAAAATTGAAGACCAATGGTAAAGGCCGCCCGCCGTGGGGTAGGCCGAAGCGATCTGCGCCATTGAAGCGCCGACAACCAGTGCAAATAAGGAGCCGACGATCCACCCGACGATGGTGGTAAACGCCCCCCCTGTGCAAAAACCGGTTTGAAAAGAGGTGATTCCACCTGCCAAAATGCAGATGATGGAAAAGGAAACGGCAAAGTTTGAGAAACCGTGCATGCGCCGAGAAAGTTCCTGCGCATACCCCATTTTATGGAGGACTGCTGTATCCTCCGCAAGAATCTTCTGTTCCGTCTGGTCAGACATACAGATCCTCCTTTGTCGTTTCATCGACCTTATAATCCAAACCTACCTTGTGTTTGGAGTTTCGCCAAGAGAAACTATCTGTCTAGCCATCTTTGCCGGCTGGCAATTTGGCTTATACTCTACGCTAAAGACGTAAAAAGGAGACCTGGACAATGGGAGATAGCGAACTCACTCTGCCCGCCTTACAGGCAATGGCCGAGCGGGGAGACATTGATACGATCATCATGGCCGCCCCCGATATGCAGGGACGTCTACAAGGAAAGCGCGTCATGCCGCGCTTCTTTTTCGAGTCAGTAACGGCTGAAGCGGCCGAAGGCTGCGCCTATCTCCTCGCCACGGACATCGAGTGCCAGCCGGTCGCTGGCTATGCCCTTACCTCCTGGGACAAGGGATATGGCGACTTCGTATTCAAACCCGACCTCAGTACGCTCCGTCTCGCGCCTTGGCAGCCAGGGGCGGCAATCATCCTTTGCGACATCGAGCTGCTTGGCCACAAGCCTGCTCCCATGGCCCCCCGGACAATCCTGAAGCAACAGCTGAACAGGTTGAAGGATCATGGGCTGACAGCCTGGGCCGCAACAGAACTCGAATTCATCCTGTTCAAGGATAGCTATGAAGCCGCCTGGGATAAAGCCTATCGCGGGCTGACGCCTGCCAATCAGTATAATAACGACTATTCCATACTCGGCACCGCCAGGGTCGAACCAATCATCCGGCGGATCCGTAATGCCATGGAGGCTGCAGGCATCCAGGTCGAAAATTCAAAGGGCGAATGCAACCTAGGGCAGCACGAGATCAACTTCCGCTACGGCCCCGCCGTCGCCACCTGCGATAAACACGTCATCTACAAAGAGGCCGCGAAAGAGATTGCCGCCGAAGCAGGGCATGCGCTGACCTTCATGGCGAAATTCAACGAACGCGAAGGTAATAGCTGCCACACACATCTTTCACTGCGAAACGCTGCGGGTGAGACGGTGTTCCTGGATGCTGACGGACATTCCCCGTCGAGGTTTTTCCAGCAGTTCGTGGCAGGTTTGCTCCGCCATGCGGCCGAAACCGCATTGTTCTTCGCGCCGAACATCAACTCCTATAAGCGCTATGCGGCGGGTAGCTTCGCGCCAACGGCGCTGGCCTGGGGCATCGATAACCGCACTTGTGCCTTCCGTGTCTTGGGGCATGGAAAGTCGATCCGTGTGGAAAACCGCCTGCCGGGAGGAGATGTCAACCCATACCTGGCCTTGTCCGCGATGATCGCCGCCGGCCTGGCTGGCATTGAAGGCGACTATGCGCCGGTGCCGCTGTTCGAAGGAAATGCCTACACGGCCGACCTGCCGAGAATTCCCCACAGCCTAAGCGATGCGGCTCTTCTTTTTGCTTCTAGCGAATTCACTCACGCCTCCTTTGGCGCCGATGTCGTTGCGCATTACGCTAACATGGCAAAAGTCGAGTTGGACGCGTTTAATGCCACCGTAACCGACTGGGAAAAATTCCGGTCTTTTGAAAGGATGTAACAATATCATGGAATTGCGCGGTAATTGGCGTATTCCCACTGAAATCCTGGCGGGGGCCGGGCGAATTTCGGAACTACCTCAAAAAATCAAAGAGTCTGGGCTCAAAAAGATTCTGATCGTTACAGATCCAGGGGTTGCCAGCCTACCCTTCTGTTCGGCCATCCGCTCCTCCATCGAAGAGGCCGGCATTACAACCGCTCTCTTCAAGGACGTGCGTCCAGATCCCCTCGCGGAAGACGTACTGGCAGGAGCGGAGGCCTATCGGGCCCTTGGCGCCGAAGGCATCGTGGCAATTGGCGGAGGCTCTGGCCTTGATTGCGGAAAATCCATCGGTTTGGCCGTTTCCACTTCCAGGCCCTTGTGGGATTTTGAAATCACTCTGCCGGCCCCACCCCTGGACCGGCCCATTCCTCCGATCTTTGCGGTCCCCACCACAGCGGGCACAGGATCTGAAGTCGGCCGCGCCACTGTGGTCACAGACGTTAAAAAGCAGCGGAAATTCATCCTGCTCCACCCCCAGATGCTGCCGCGCCTGGTCGTGCTAGACCCCGAACTCACTTATGGCCTGCCGCCCAGCATTACCGCATGGACCGGTATGGATGCTCTGGCGCATTGCCTAGAGGCCTATTACGCAGATTTCTATCATCCGGTCGCGGACGGCATCGCGCTGGAAGGCATGAGGCTGGTCAAGGAAAATTTGTTGACGGCGGTCACTGAGCCTCGCAACACAAACGCAAGGATGAACATGCTGACCGCGGCTTCCATGGGCGCAACGGCGTTTCAGAAAGCGCTGGGCGCCATTCACTCCCTAAGCCATCCGATCGGCGCGCGCTTTCATACCCATCATGGCCTGACGAACGCCGTACTAATGCCTTACGTTCTGGCTTATAACCGCCCCGTCATCGAAGAAAAAATGGCTCACGCTGCCCGGGTTCTGGGGCTGGATCCAACATTTGACGCATTCCTCACCTGGGTGCTTGAACTCCGTACGGCCCTTGGAATCCCCCATACGCTTGAAGGGCTGAAGGTTCAGTCTGATGCACTAGAGGACCTAGCTGCCGACGCGGTCGCTGACCCCAACACACCCGACAACCCGCGTCCAGCCACGCAAGCCGACATGCTCCGCATCTTGAAAGCGGCCATGGCAGGAGACTTTAAGTCCCTGTCTGCCTAGACATCGAAGGGCCGGGTCACCAGCCCGGCCCTTGCAAGGCCTTCTGCATGATCACGACATCCAGCCAACGGTCGAACTTAAAGCCGACTTTTCGCATCGTCCCCGAATGCTGAAAGCCAAGGCTGGCATGAACACCAATAGACGCTGTGTTCTCGGAATCGCCGATCAACGAAAGCATCTGAGAAAAGCCTGCCTTCTTCGCCGCTTCGAGGAGGCCCGCGACAAGCGCCTTGCCAACTCCCTGCCCGCGCACATCTTCTCGAACATAGACACTATCCTCAACGGTGCGGTCATAGGCGGGCCGGGCTCTGAAAGGTCCGTAGTAACCAAATCCCAATATTCTCGCGCCTTCCTCGGCCACGATCCATGCAAACCCGGCATCCTGATTGGCAAGGAGCCTATTATCCATCTCTTCCAGAGATGGCGGGATATCCTCAAAGGAACCCGTGCCGTGCAAAACATGATATGCGTAAATCGCCTGGATCTGCGGCAGATCATCCGCGGTAGCATTTCTGATATTCATTCAAATGTGCCCGTATTTCAACGCCTCCAACATCGCAAATCCTTCGGGGTGGGAAAAGCCCGCCCCCGAAATCAAATAAAAATGATATTTATATATTTTTATATACGAAATATCTATTAATGAAGGTTCGGAGAAGCCGTTGTGCTAATAGCCTTTTTTCGGGCATAAATATCCTGGGTTGTCAGGTTAGGCCCCTGCCATCCAGGGGGTTGCCGTATGAATGAGGGTCCAGACCAGAATGAATGATACGTCGCACAACCCGGGATACGGACCTGAAGAAAATCAGACGCCCGTCAACCCTGATATTGCTGCTCTAAACGATGCTAATCTCGGTTTGACGCCGCAATCTGAGGGGCGTTTGGCTGCGATCCTGAACGTCGCCCGGTATCATGGCGTGGAGATGGACCTGGAAGCCCTAAGACTCCGCCCCGGGGAATCAGCCCCTAACCCGCCTGAATTAATCGCGTGGCTGCACGAGGCCGGTTTGTGGGCGCGCGGCGTTCACATGCACTTCCGGCAGCTCCTCAAGATTGACGCCCCAGCTCCCATTATCCTGCTTCTGGATGATGGGGGGGCTGCTCTTCTCGTTGGCCGTGACCGGACAAGAAATCTTCTTGTCCTCAGGGACCCCAGGCAATCCCCCTCCGCGTCTCCGATTCTCGTCGATGAGCTGCGTCTCAAGCAGGTCTGGAGCGGGGCGACATTGCTCATTCGCGCCAGCCGGCATGGTACAATTGAAGAACAACCTTTCAATCTCGGGCTTATTACACGCCTCGTCTGGGGCGACCGCAAAATTTTGCGGGACATAGCCATTTCATCAGTGACCCTGACCGTGCTGAGCCTTGTCCCCATTCTCGTCGTCATGAGAACAATCGGCAAGGTCTTGCAATATCACAGTACGGCTACGCTCAACTTGGTTATCATCTTGCTCTGTGTCTCCATTTTTTTTGAGGCTATCCTCACCTGGAGCCGCAAAACAATGGAAGTCGTGCTTGCGGCAAAACTGGACTCACGACTGAATCTGATGATCTTTGATAGGTTGGTTGCTCTGCCAATAGATTATTTCGAACGTGAACAAGCCGGCCAGATTGCCTACAAAGTCGCCCAAATTAATCGTGTCCGGGAATTTCTCACCGGCAAGTTGATGAACGCGTTCATCGACATTTTCATGCTGATTCTGCTGTTGCCGATTTTGTTTTACATGAATGCCGCCTTAGCTTGGACTGTGCTGGTTGCTGCAGCGCTTATTGCCGCAATTATTGCAGTCTTCCTGCGGCCCATGGCGTTCATGACCGGCAAAATTATCGCAGCAGAATCCGCAAAGGGTTCCATACTAATCGAGACGATTTTTGGCATCAGAACCGTCAAGGCCCTCGCGCTCGAGAACACCAGAGCCGTGCAATGGGACCGCCGCGTCGCAGAAGTGGCCGAACTTCACGTCGAGGAAAGCAAGCTTGCTAACTGGCCGGCAACTCTGACTTTTCCGCTCCAACGCTATTGCAGTTCCGGCGTGATTCTCGTTGGTGCTTTCATTGCGTTGCATTCACAAACCTCGGTTGATTCCTCAAGCTTGTTTGGCTTCATGCTGCTCGGCGGACGGGTCGCGGGTCCTCTTGTCAGCTTGGCTGGGTTAATGGAAGAGGTGCATCGGGCCAAAGCTTCCGTTGGGATGGTTGGCAATGTACTTAACCGCACGAATGAGCGCCATGCTCTAACAAATGGCTTGCGTCCCCGTTTTGACGGTGCCATCGAATTCAACGACGTTACGTTCCGCTATGAGGGAGCCAAGACACCCGCCCTGGATAAAATGGGCTTCAAGATTCCTGCCGGCACAATGCTGGGATTGGTGGGCCGTTCAGGATCAGGCAAATCTACTGTTACTCGCCTCTTGCAGGGTATAAACCGCGACTATACCGGGTCCATCCGCATCGATGGGACTGATATGCGGGAAATCAATCTACGTCATATCCGTAAGAATTTCGGCATGGTACTGCAGGATAATTTCCTCTTCCGTGGCACAGTACGGGAGAACATTATCGCTGGCCGGCCGGGCTTATCCTTTGAGGATGCCGTGAGAGCAGCCCGGCTTGCCGGAGCTGAGGAGTTCATAGAACGCCTGCCCAACGGATATGACACTTTCATCCAAGAAGGCTCCCCCAATTTATCCGGTGGACAGAAGCAACGTTTGGCAATCGCCCGGGCTTTGATCTCCGACCCGAAAATTTTGATTTTGGACGAGGCCACAAGTGCACTTGACCCAGAAAGTGAAGCCCTGGTGAATGCCAATATCCAACGCATTGCAGCTGGGCGAACGATGGTCATCGTATCCCATCGCCTTTCCTCGCTTCTCGATTGCGACCTGATCATGGTGCTCGATCAAGGCCGTACAATTGATATCGGGACGCACTATGAATTGGTCGAACGGTGCGCGATCTATCGCCACCTCTGGTTCCAACAGAACCGCCACCTTAATCCTAAAGGATTTGACGATGCCTCGGCTCAGCCAGCTATTGCCTAAGCTCTCCAAGAGCGCGTTGGTTCCCGCTGGGGCAGATGACGCACTGCCCCTGGCCGTTCTGGAATTCCAGTCACCGACAGCAGCCGTCATCGCGACGCCGCTCCCAGCGATAGCGCGTTCCACGAGCTATATCCTCACTGCGCTTGTTTTGTGCTTACTTGTGATTGCGACTGTCATTAAAGTGGACAGGCTTGTTTCCGCCACAGGCGTTCTGAATTCAGCAACACCCGACATCAGCGTGCAAGCCTTTAACGCTGTTTCAATTGTTCAAGACATCAAGGTAAGTCCGGGTGATTTCGTCAGCAAGGGGCAGATCCTAGCAACGCTTGACCCAACCTATACTTCAGCAGACGTAAAGGCCCTCACCCTTCAAGACCAAAACTATGCTGCACAGGTTGCGCAATTGCAGGCCCAGGAAAACGACACTCCCTATACGCCAGACCCGTCGAACCCGAGTTCGGCGCTGATGTTGCAAACCTACAATCAGCAAATGGGACAATATCATTATACGTTGGAGAATTACGATCAGCAGATCAGCCAACTAAAAACGCAAATTGACGGCTATAATCAGCAAGCCGATTATTATCGGCAGCGCCTAGGTATCGCCACAAATGTCGAAAATATGCGCAAGAAGCTACAAAAACTACAAGTCGGCAGTCAGCTCGATTCTGAAGCAGCTACCGATGATCGCGTCAACATACAGTCGGAGCTCGCTTCCGCCATCTCCCAGGCAGCGGCAGCTGAAAACCAACTTGCGTCTGTTCAAGCGCAGCGCGACAGCTTTGCTCAACAATTCAAAGCTCAAACATCGACGGATCTAGCAACAGCCTTAAACAACTTGGCTCAAGCGCGGCAAGAGTTGGTAAAAGCACAATTCAACAATGAACTTGTTGAATTGCAAGCGCCTCAGGACGCGATTGTTCAAAGCGTCGCACCCGTATCAGTTGGCTCCGTACTACAAGCGGGTCAGCAGTTGATGGAGTTGGCACCCGTCAACACTCCTTTTATTGTTGAAGCCGACGTTCCCGCCGATGAATTGGGATTTGTACATGTCGGAGATAAGGTTACCATTCAGTTCAGCACCCTGGACCCAATGCAGTACGGCACGGCAAAGGGAACCGTGGTATCGATCAGCCCGGAGAGCATCAACCCGCAAGACCAGCAAAACACCGTAACAATGGGGGCGCCACTGCCCACAGCACCTCAAACATTGTATTATAACGCCCAGATTTCCTTGGACGTCATGAATCTGCATAATGTGCCGCAAGGCTTTCGGCTGGTGCCCGGCATGCCTCTTGAGGCGGATATTATCGTCGGCAAACATGCAATTCTGTCTTACTTCTTCTCTCGTATTGCCCCCGTGGCATATGAGAGCCTGCACGAGCCTTGATGCAAAGATGAGCTCAAAACTTTCACTCGGCGACAAGTTCGCGGCCCGCAGCCCTCAAAAGGCACTTCTTCGTGCTCATGAATTGGCAACTCAGGGAGAGCACGAACGTGCCTTCAGGCTTTATGCCGTTGCCGCGAAAGCCGGCCTAACCGAGGGAGAACGCGAACTAGGCCTTTATTATCTTCGAGGAGATGCATCCGGTTTTCGAAGCGCCGCCGAGGCAGCACGGTGGCTTACGCCGGCAGCAGAAAAGGGAGACGTTAAAGCCCAAAGCACCTTAGGCGGCCTATATGCCAATGGATTTCAGGCTGAAGCCTCAACCAATCTGTTTACCGAAGCCAAAACAGACAAGGCGGACCTAAAAATTGCTCTGAAATGGGCCCTCCTGGCCGCCGAGGCGAATGACGCAGATGCACAGGCGCTTGCTGGATATTTATATGCCACAGGCCCTCAGGAAATTCAAAATATCGAGCTTGCCAAACATTGGTATGGTTTGGCGGCACAGGCGGGGAAAGCACAAGGCCATCTGGGGCTCGGCACACTGTCCCTCCTTGAAGCAACAACAGATGAGTTAACTTTCTCTGCCGTCGCTCACATCCGGGCTGCCGCAGACGCGGATCTTGCCACAGGACATTATTATCTCGGGCTTATCTATGAGCGAGCGATCGGCGTGCATGCCGATCTTGGACTTGCGGCGCATCATTACGAAATTGCGGCGCAAAAGGGCGTCCGTAGCGCCCAGTTCCAATACGGCTTCATGCTCTTTAATGGTGTGGGGGTCGCGCAGAATAAGGTTGAGGGAGAAACTTGGCTCCGTCGCGCAGCGCTCGCCGGTGAAGGCGAAGCAGCTGCACTTGTTGGCGAAATCTACGCACGCGGCGATGATGGCTTACCTCCCAACTATGCTGAAGCTGCCCTGTGGTTCCGTGTTGCTGCGGAAACTGGACACCGTTCATCGGCCCGCGCACTTGGATTATTGTATCTGACCGGCGCTGGAGCGGGCGCTATTCCGCGCGACGCAGACGAAGCCGCCAAATGGCTTAGGGTTGCAGCCGAAAAGGGGGACAGCTTAGCCCAATCCGACCTCGCTACGTTATTACTCAAACGCCAAACCAACCCACGCCTTACTGAACCAGCCCCCGTTCATGAATGGTTTGAAAAAGCGGCGGAAACAGGCGATGCAATCAGTGCTTATAATTTTGCAGTTTGTCTGTCGGAGGGCATTGGTGTGGAGCGTGATGATGCACGTGCCGCCCATTGGTTCCGGCGAGCTGCCGATAATGTTGTTAACGCCCAACATCGATATGGCCGCATGCTCGCGGAAGGGCGAGGTATTCCACAGAATTTTGAAGAAGCACGGCATTGGTTACAGCAAGCCGCAAGTAAGAACATGCTTGAGGCACTGCTCGATCTAGCCGCATTGCAAATACAAGGGCTAGGCGGCCCTCGGGATGATGCAGCAGCATGTGAACTATTTGAGCGCGCTGCTGCTCAAGGCAGTCCAGACGCGATGTTTGCGCTCGGTGCCCTATATGGTGGTGGGCACGAAATACAGACAGATCGTACCCGGTCACTTTCCTGGTACCGGCAGGCCGCAGAAAGGAAACATCCAAGGGCTGCTCTTATGCTTGGCAAATATCTGCGGACCGGGATAGCGACAGAGCCAAATCTTGAGGATGCGCGGACGTGGTTTTCTGTTGCTGCTGCTGCTGGCTTGGCCGAAGCAGATACCGAGCTTGCAACGCTTCCTCCCCCCTTCGAAGCAGCGGAATGAACCGGAACTCGGCCGGTAAACATTGATAAAATCCGCAGAAGATCCGAGTTCCGCAACTGCAGCCTACCTAAAGGGCCTGCAAGACAGCACGAATGGCCTGTTCTGGTTAAAGCGCGCCAAGCGGCTCGCACCTGACGATCCTCGAATCGTAATGGAAATTGCCCGCCGCGAGTTATCGACGGGCCCACAAGGCACTAAGCAGGCATATCAAGCCTTTCTACAGCTTGCAGAGCGATATGACATTGCCCCAGCCTGGATTGGATTGGCAATATCCGCTCAGATGCTAGGTGATGCTGCGGCAGCCGCCAACGCAGTAGAGGCGCTACTTAACCGGCATTGCGTTCCGGAAGACGCTAGCTTTCCTGTTTTCGCGCGCCATGTAGCGACCGCTGCCGGCTACAATGGGTATCAAGGCTACACCGCCAACGGTACGTTGGTTTCTGAGGGCGCTGGCCGCCTTCTCGGAGCTTCACCCGATCTTGCCGCGATCTCACGCCTGGAAGGGCTGGTCGAATGGAAAAACGGAGGTTTGAGTGGCTGGGCCGTACGTCCGGCTTGGCCCGATGAGCCGCCGTGCCTTACGCTTACAGACTCGACCGGCCGCACTCTTGCGGTGAAATGCGGCCGTCCCCTGCCTGTGGACGATGCCGCGCCTTTTCTCCCCAGGTATCGGTTCCGCATATCCCTCGGTAAGATTAACGGCTTTCTCCCTCCCTTCATCGTTTCTGGGCCGGATGGCAGAGAGCTAATGGGTGCGCCTATAGATCCACGGCCGCTCCAGCACCCTCCGGTAGCAGCCGCCTCACGAGGCATTCCCCCGACCGCAATTCCAAAACATGCACCGCTTGTGTTGGTTATGCCGGTTTACCGTGGGCTGCATGAAACACAGGCCGCCATTAACTCCGTCCTGAAGGCAATGGCGCCAGATACACGATTCGTCGTGGTGAACGACGCCTCTCCCGAACCCACCCTTGTTCAGTGGCTAGAAGCGCTCGGACGCAAGAAGAAGATTGAATTAATTCACCATCCGCGGAACCTGGGTTTCTGCGCCGCCGCGAATATCGGGTTGGCCGCGGCACACGGATCTGACGTCCTACTGCTGAACAGCGACATCCTGTTACCCTCAAAAACGATCGAAACATTAAGGCAAGTTGCTTACGCTGAAGCTTCCACTGGAACCGTCACGCCACTTTCGAACGAAGCGACAATCTGCAGCTATCCCGACCCGGGCAGTACAAACCCCATGCCAGACTTGGAGACGGCGAGCCTATTTGATAGGCTGGCTCGAAAGGTGAATGGCCTCTCCACCGTGGAAATCCCAACCGGTGTCGGTTTCTGCCTGTACATCCGGCATGACTGTCTCTCGGCAACCGGAACTTTCAGGACTGAACTCTTCGCCCAAGGCTACGGAGAGGAAAATGATTTCTGCCTGCGCGCCCGCCACCTCGGGTATTCGCATGTTGCGGCCATGGGGGCCTATGTGGCACATAAAGGAGGGGTATCCTTCCGGAGCGCAACCAGAGCTCTCAGTGGCCGGAACATAACCATACTAAATCAGCTTTACCCTGGCTATCAAGCCATGATTACGGCCCATGTGGCTAAGGACCCAACCCGACCTTATCGCGCGGCCCTGGATGAAGCCCGGCTATGCCATCTGCAGAATGGCCAGCAATCGGTTTTAATGGTCAGCCACGCGCACGGAGGTGGTGTGGCGAAGCAGGTTGACCGCATAGCGTCAGACCTTCACGAACAGGGATTCAATCCCCTGCTCCTGACAACCAAGTTTCCCCGCAACTCGTCCCGGGCACGGTATCCTTGGCCTTCCCTGCTATGCGCAGGCAACCCAAAAGACTATCCAAATCTCACTTTTAAGCTACCCGAAAATCTTCCCAAACTGTTGCGTCTGCTCCGCCGCCTCAAAACCTCCAGAGTTGAGCTGCATCACATGCTTGGCCAGCATGAGGCCGTACGCGGCATCGCTGCGGCATTACGCGTCCCGCAGGACATTATCACCCATGACTATGCCAGCTTCTGCCCCAGGGTGAATCTCCTCACCCGCCCTGACAAACATTCACCTCTTAGGTATTGCGGTGAACCTGACGTCGCCGGGTGCATGAGATGCTGCCAACAGGACAAGGAAGGCATTTTTGAAATCCTCATCTGTTCGGCAACTACTCGTCCGATCCCAAGCAGAATTTGCCGTCGCTCGTCGTATTGTCGTACCGTCAGCCGATATGGCACGGCGCCTTTCGCGGCATTTTCCGGGGATCAAGCCACAAATCACGTCTTGGGAAAACGATTCCCGTCCCGTGACACTGCACAGGCCACGGTCTGGGATACGACGCATCGCGGTCATAGGAGGCATTGGTCCCTCAAAGGGCTTCGATGTACTGCTCGATTGCGCGAAGGACATCCAACGGCGTCATCTCCCCCTTGAATTCATCGTGATCGGTAGCAGTGCTGACGATCGTTCCCTTCTGGAAGCCGGCATCAAGGTAACCGGCGCGTATAAGGCAGAGGAAGCTCAGCAGCTGATTGCCGATATGGAGCCCGACCTTGCCTTTATCCCCTCAATCTGCCCTGAAACCTGGTGCTTCGTTCTCAGCGAAGCCTGGCTGGCAGGGTTATATACCATTGTCTTCGATCTGGGGGCCCAAGCCGAACGCGTCCGCGCTACGGGTCGGGGAGCCATACTACCGCTTGGCCTTTCGCCCGAGCGGATAAACAATGCCCTATTGAGCATTACCTTCTGACATGGCAACTGGGTGTCATGGGTAAATAAACTTATCATTAAGTTAGCTGTGCAACGCTTTGCGACTGCAGTAATTTCTGCAACAATACGCGTCGATAGGTAACGCAATCTGCCCTTAAGGAACGATAATGGCCGCTGTTAAATCCGCTTCCGCCCAGACAAAGAAAGCGCCGGCTGTAGAACCAACGAACAGCGCGCCTGCAGGAAAAGCCGGCGCCCAGGTGCAGGAGCTCAAGGTTACCGGGCATCTTATGGCGCTGCCGCCTGGTTTGTTCTGTTTCGTAAATGAGCTAAATCCCGGAGCAGCGATGCATAACGGCATGCCAGGCGTTCGCGTTTCCCCGCCGCCTATCGGCGGGCAGAATGTCGAGATTTCAGGCTTTCGTTCTGACGGCTGGTTGAGCGCTGAGGGTGACGCCGTTCTGGTTCGGATCAAAAATCAACCCGCCCAGGTTCTCGTTACCATTTATCAGCTTGCGAACATGCCGGATGCCGCTCCCAGGCTGCAGGTACGCCAATTGCTCGGGGAAGCCCATATCGCCGCCAATGCTCCCCCTCCTCCCGCAGCCAACACAGCCCCTCCCGAGCCTCAGGCTGCACAAGAGCCCGCAAATGTGATGGCGCATATCCAATCCCGCGGCGACGTAGGGACAAAATTCGGTGAGTGGCTGGGGGAGAAGGGCAGCCAGAATTGGATCGAAGGTTTTGCGATAACCGCCCCTGACGGCATTGCCCCCTCGGATCTCTCCTATCAGGCTGTTCTCGGCCGGGGCTGGCTATCCCCCTGGGTGGATGCAGGCCAATATTGCGGCTCGCGCGGCATGGCACTCCCACTGCTGGGCCTACGCATCCGCCTCAGCGGTGAGGCGGCGGAGCAATTTGAAATCAGCTATTCCGCGACCTTTATCGGCGGGGCAAGCTGCGGTCCTGTCGGCAATGATGAGACTTGCGAGGCCGATACATTGGCACCGCTCGAATCCTTCCAGATTGTTCTCACGCCACGCGGCAGGAAGGGAAACAAGTCCCGGAAGTAAAGAACAGAATAGAGGTTATCGTGAATTTTCTGTTCGTTCACCAGAACTTTCCTGGGCAATACGTTCATCTCCTGCGCAGCCTCCTGGCCGATAACCAAGCGCGGCCAGGAACGCATGAGATTGTCTTCATGACTGAACCCAACCAGAACTACCTGGAAGGCGTTCGGAAGGTCACATATTCCCGCCCGCCGCCGCCGCCAAAGGCCCTTGCACCAGCCGCGCGGGAGTTTGAGAGTGCCGCGATCCGCGCTCAGGCTGGCTATCAGGGGGCTCAACAGATCAAGGCTCTGGGCTTCAGGCCTGACATCATCATCGGCCACCACGGCTGGGGTGAGATGCTCAATCTGTGCGATGTTTTTCCTGACGTTCCAATCCTAGGCTATTTTGAATTCTACTACCGCATTCACAATTCCGATGTGAATTTCGACCCAGAATTCCAGATGGATGAGCCGCGCTTCGGCTCGGTGCGGGCCAAAAACACGATCAATCTTCTGGCAATCGCCCTGGAGCAATGGGGGCAGACACCTACGCACTGGCAATATGATACCTATCCAGAATGGGCCCGGGGTAAAATCCGCATCCTCGAAGAGGGCGTCAACCTGGAACAATGCGCACCTGATCCGGCTCTACGCAAAAAAACTGTGACTGTCGGCCCCCTGACCGTTACGCCCAAGCAGAAACTGCTTACGTTCGTCTCCCGGAACCTGGAGCCTTATCGCGGTTTCCATACGCTGATGCGCGCCCTGCCGAAAATCTTGGATGAACGCCCAGACTTGGTCGTTTCGCTTGTAGGCGGTGACGAGGTTAGCTACGGCGCACCGCCCCCCAATGGCGGAAGCTGGAAAGATGTACTCCTGAAGGAGGTTGGTGACCGCATCGACCTTTCACGTGTGCATTTCATGGGAAAGGTGAAATATGCCGATCACCTGACCTTGCTGAAACGCTCAGATGCTCATGTCTATCTGAGCTACCCGTTTGTTGCCTCCTGGTCCTTGCGTGAAGCGCTTGCCTGTGGCTGCGTCATTATCGGCGCTGACAGCGTAACCGTCTCAGAGTTCATAGAAAACGAGATCAACGGCCTCATGACCCCGACGCTCAACTCCGCCAAATTGGCTGACAATGTGCTGCGCGTACTGAAGGACAGCAAATTATCTACCCAACTCCGAAAGGGGGCCAGGGCTTATGCGGAAAAGCGTCTCGGCATGGACGCCTATATCCAGAATTATCGTGCCTATATCGAAGAAATCGCTGGGCGGCCATTGCTGCCGGAAGCCTCCAGCGCCCCTACAAGCAAGTCTTTCGCCGCCAAAAAGACGCGCCCTAAAGCACGCGCGTAATCTTCCCCGCATCAAGAAACAGGGTACTCACTGAGAAACGCCCTGTTTCTTTCCTCCAATCAATGACGTTGCAAGCGCCGGCTCGCAGCCCAAAGCGCCACCAAGGTAACGGCAGTGGCGAATACGAGATACAGCCCTGGGCTGCGTGCATCGCCAGTCACCGCGATCAGCCAGGTAAAAATGAATGGTGCGGCGCCGCCGAATAGTGCAATGCCGAGAGCATACCCTGTGGATAAGCCCAAGCCCCGTTCCCTCACTGAAAATACGAGCCCCATGAAGCCGTTCAGCGGAGCGTTATAGGGAAGACCCAGTACCGCAAAGGCAAGCGGCAAGCAGAACAACGCCAGATTTGTTGGCCAAAGCGATAGCAATGTAAAAACGGGATAGGCCATCGCCGCCATTGCCAAGCAGGAGCCCAGCATATAACGGCTGCGGTGAGAAACATCGAAACGCCTGGCGATGACAAGTCTGATCGGCGTTAAGAGCAGCAGGATGACGTAGAGAAGACACACAGTACCCAACGCCTTATCGACCTGCAGCTTCAGCTCTGTCATCGCGTATGTCGGCAAATAGACAACGAGATACGTCTGCGCGGTGCCTATGGCCACCATGCCAGCTGCAATCGCAATACCGCTCAACAGTACCCGTGGCCGCTCCCGCGAAGCATTTTTTTGCTGATGAAATGAGGGAGCATCGCCAATCCTGCGCCGCAAAAGCAAAGCGCCGATACCTCCGAGCGCGCCCAAGGCAAAGGCGATGCGAAATGGTTGAATGCCAAATGCCAGCTGATGTTGCGACACCAGAAGCCACGCAATCCCTGCGGCAAGCAAGCCCGCGAGGTTTTGGCTGACACCTTGCCAAGTTGCCGCCTCGGTTTCCGCACCATCTGAATGTTCGATCATCAACGCTGTCGAACTTCCGAATTCTCCGCCCAATGCAAATCCCTGCAACAAGCGGGCAACCAGTACACCAAGCGGAGCCAAAATTCCGATATGATCATAGCCCGGCAGCAGCGCCATCAAAAAATCGCACCGCTCATCATCGCGACTGACAAAATCATGCAGGCGGAACGCCCTTTTGCATCAGCATAGGCACCAAGAATCAGCGCGCCAACAGGCCTGGCAAAAAAGGAGAGGCCAAACGTCCCAAACGTCAGCAATAGACGGGCGGTTTGGTTGTGCCCAGGAAAAAACGTCTCCCCAAGAACTCAGTGCAAAAAAGCCAAAAATGAAGAAATCATAAAATTCGAGCGCGTTTCCGGCCGAGGCCGCGGCGATCATCCTTATCCGTTCAATCCTCAAATGCTGCGTCGACGCCATTTGCTGTCCCCATTCGCCTGCCCCAAATATGGCGGCAGAGTGTGGCAGATGCAAAAACGGCGCCTTACGGCGCCGTTTTCCATATTCTGTCAGCAGAAGATCAGGCTTCTGACGAAGCCTCTTTCTTGCCAGCCTTGGTCGAGCCAACCTTATCGGTGATATCCTCACCGCTCTCCTGGTCGACAACGCGCATGGACAACTTCACCTTGCCACGCTCGTCGAAACCAATGACCTTCACCTTAACAGCATCGCCCTGCTTCACCACGTCCGTGGTCTTAGCAACGCGGCCCTGGGCCAGCTCTGAGATATGAACCAACCCATCCTTGGCGCCGAGGAAGTTCACGAAGGCACCAAAATCAGCCGTCTTCACAACCTTGCCAGTGTAAATCATGCCAATCTCAGGCTCCGCGACAATGCCCCTGATCTTGTCGATCGCGGCCTGGATCTTATTGTCGTCGGACGCGGCAATCTTCACGGTGCCGTCATCATTGATATCAACCTTGGCGCCCGTGGTCTCGACGATATCGCGGATAACCTTGCCGCCGGTGCCGATCACATCACGGATCTTGTCCTTCGGAACAGTAATCGTCACGATCTTCGGCGCGTTGGCGGAGACGCCTTCGCGGTTACCGGTAATCGCCTTGGCCATCTCCCCCAGGATGTGCAAGCGCCCATCCTTGGCCTGGCCCAGGGCAATCTTCATGATCTCCGGCGTGATGGACGTAATCTTGATGTCCATCTGCAGAGAGGTCACGCCATTCTCAGTGCCTGCCACCTTGAAATCCATGTCGCCGAGGTGATCCTCATCGCCCAGAATATCGGAGAGCACGGCGAAGCCCTTGTCTTCCTTGATCAGGCCCATGGCGATGCCCGCCACCGGCTGCGTCAGCGGCACGCCAGCATCCATCAGCGCCAGAGAAGTGCCGCAGACGGTCGCCATTGAGGAAGAGCCGTTGGACTCGGTGATCTCGGAGACCACGCGCAGCGTATAGGGGAAGACCTCCTTGGTCGGGAGCAGCGGATGTACCGCGCGCCAAGCCAACTTGCCATGGCCGATCTCACGGCGGCCGGGCGAGCCCATGCGGCCGGTCTCACCAACGGAGAAGGGAGGGAAGTTATAGTGGAGCATGAAATGCTCCTTGAACTCGCCCTCAATGGCATCCACAACCTGCTCGTCCTGGGCCGTGCCCAACGTGGCGACAACCAGCGCCTGCGTCTCACCGCGGGTGAACAGAGCAGACCCATGGGTACGCGGCAACACGCCGACTTCCGCCAGGATCGGGCGAACAGTCTTGGTGTCACGGCCATCAATGCGCATACCGGTATCCAGGATGGCGTTGCGGACGATATCCGCTTCCAGTTCCTTGAACAGCCCCTTGGCGGCATCCGCGTCCAGACCTTCTTCGGTCAGCTTGGCGGCAGCCGCCTTCTTGGCGACACCAATCTTCTCGTAGCGGACCTGCTTCTGCGTCTCCTTATAGGCCTCGGCCAGGGAGGCGCGGGCCAGCGCATCCACGCGCGCCTTCAGGGTCTTGGTCTCCTCGGATTCCTCCGGAAGGGCCCAAGGCTCCTTTGCGGCGGCTTCGGCAAGCTCAATGATCGCCTGGATCACCGGCTGGAAACCGGTATGGCCGAAAGTGACGGCATCCAGCATGATCTCTTCGGAAAGCTCGGAAGCCTCGGATTCGACCATCAGCACGCCCTCGGTGGTGCCGGCGACAACGAGATCCAGCTGGCTCTCGCCGCTCTCGCTCACGGTCGGATTCAGCACATATTCACCGTTCACATAACCGACGCGCGCGGCGCCCACCGGGCCAAAGAACGGAATGCCCGAGAGGGTCAGCGCCGCGGAGGCAGCGACCAAAGCAACAATATCGGGCTCATTTTCCATGTCATGGCTCAGCACCGTGACAATGACCTGCACCTCATTGCGGAACCCCTCAGGGAAAAGCGGGCGAATTGGGCGATCGATCAGGCGGGAAACCAGCGTCTCACGCTCGGTCGGGCGGCCTTCACGCTTGAAGAAGCCGCCGGGGATGCGGCCCGCCGCGCCCATGCCGGTGCGTCGTCGACCTCGATCAGCACCCGCATGTGGAACTGCCTCGCGCTGGCGATCTCCTGGGCGAGCGCCGCGGGCCATTGGTACGCAGGGTCCGCGGGGTTGGCCGGATCCTTGGGCCGCCGAGCGGCCACCACACTCCAGTCGAGCGTGGTCTCGTAGATCTTCACCCCGAGCGAGTGGTAGAGGGGGAACTGGTTGACGCCGTTGTAGGTGGCCGGCCCCCAGATGGCCTTGGAAAAGGCGCTGGCGCCCGCTGGCGCCAGCGCAGCCAGCGCCCCAGCCAGAACGACGGCACGGATCAGTTGGCGTGTCGCTCCCCGCAGCACCACACCGATGGTAGGCCCGCCCGGGGTCAGTCCTGGGGTGGTAATGCCGCCCAAGTCAATCGTGCGGTGCCGGCACAGGGCGCAGGTCGAGCCCTGGAATCCCGTCGAAGTCGTCGGGGTTACCGCTGTACAGCGGCAGGCCATGGGCTACCGCCGTGGCTGCGATCAGCGCGTCGAACGCTCGCGCCCGGCGCTTCCGTCCGTCGCGACGCAGCGCGGCCGCAACCGACCCGTATGCGCGAGCACACGCATCATCGAACGGCAGCCTGTCGACCAGCAGCGCGTCCTCCAGGTGCTGCCGCCTCAGCGCCTGCTCGGCGTCGCTGCTAGCCACCTCTGGTCCTACGGCGAGCTCGGCAAGGCTGATCGCTGACAGACGGATGCTGACGGGAAGCAGGCGTACGTCCACTCGCTCAGCGTGGATGAAGGTCGACGTGTCGAGCAGCCCGACGCTGGCTTGTGGCTCCGAGTCCTCCTCGCCAGGCCCACTCATATCGATTGATCGATGACGGCGTCGATGTCAGCGATCAACTTCGCCGCGTCCAAGTGCGGGCGCCCGCGGCGGCGCTCAATCAACTCTCGGGTGGTGAGGGGCTGACTCGGGAGCGGACGTAGCTCGGCGACCGGTGTTCCATGCGAGGTGATCGTCAGGGTCTCGCCGGCCTGAACACGTGCCAGCACGTCGCCGCCGTGGTTTCGCAAGTCTCTGACGGACACGGTGGAACCCATGTATCACACGGTATCACGGGCATCGGGAGGGGCCCGCATCCACCGCCTTGCGATCTAGCGAGACGCCCTGGCGAACAGCGTCCTGCGGAACAGCGGCGGCCCGCTGGCCGCCGCCACCTTCACCGAGCGGAAGCCAAACTGGTCAAGCAGGTCCCGCAGCGAACGTGCCGTGTACAGGTGCAGGTGATCGCCCTGCGGACCGAGTAGCGCTCGACTCCGTGCAGCAGTAGCCGCAAACGCCCGTGCGCTGGCGTGGTGATCAGCAGGCGGCCCTGCGGCGCGAGCACGCGGCGGACCTCGAGAGCCAGGCGGCCGTGTCGGCGACGTGCTCGATCACCTCGCTGGCCCAGACAATCTCGAAGCTGTTGTCCTCGAACGGGAGCGGCCCATCGAACGGGACAAGCTGGAAGCCGATGTCCGGGGGGCGGCGCTCGCGCGGTCGATCGCCGCCTGAGCCACGTCCGCGCCGGTGGTGAGTGCGCCCGAAGCGGCGGCCAGGGCGCTGAACTGACCCTCGCCGCAGCCAAGGTCGAGCAGACGGTCGCCCTGATTGATCTCGTCGCGGAGCAAACGCGAGCGCAATCGCAGTTCCGGAGGAGTCAATTCGGAGGGCAGCCTGGCCAAAAGGTCTTCGTAGTAAGCCTTCACTGCGAGCAAGCTATAGAGTCCGGCGCGCGAGACATGTTCCGATCGGGGTCATGGGAATGAACGTCGCGTTTGACAACCGCGCTGCAAAAGACACCAAGGGTGTTGGACGCTACGCGCGCTCGCTGCTCGAGGCGCTGGGGAACAAGCGGCCTTGGGCAGATCACGGAGACGCGCCAGCCTGATCGAGATGTCCACGACGTCTTTCACTCGCCGTGGCTAGACGGGGCGATGCTGCGACCACCGATTCCGATGGTTGTCACGCTCCACGACCTGATCGCGCTGAAAAACCCGGGGGCGTTACTGCGACACGGGGTGCGGCTGAAGCTGCGGTACCTGGCTACGCAGCGAGCGACGCAGGTGATCGTGCCGACACAGGTTGTGGCTGACGACGCCATGAGGGCGCTGAACATTCCGAGCGAGCGGATCAACGTGATCCCCGAGGCAGCGGCTTCGGTCTTTCATCCCCGCGGCGGCGAGGAGGTCCAGGCTGTGCGCCTGCGCTACTCGCTTCCCGAGGAATATCTGCTGTGGGTCGGCGGATTGAAGACGCCGGATCCTCACAAGCGGGTCGCGGCGCTGGCCAGGACCAAGCGAGCGATGCCGCTGGTGCTGGTCGGACCGAGCGGCCAGTGGGCCGAGGAGTTGCCGGACGTGACCATCACCGGGCAGGTGCCCGACGACGACCTTGCCGCGATCTACACGGGAGCACAGGCGCTGGTCTTTCCCTCGGGCGACGAGGGGTTCGGCTGG
>CAWHDE010000029.1:0-147367 GCA_963827925.1 uncultured Pseudomonadota bacterium
CGGTCATCTGGCCCGCACCCAGAGGGACCGCGCGGCGGCGCTGGATTGGTTCGAACAGGCGGCCAGACTGGCGCCGGGCGACGTCTGGCGCTGGCTGGATGTTGCGGAAGAATTGCGTGCCCTGGGCCGGATCGGCGAGGCGAAAGCCGTTCTGGTCCACGCGGCGGCGGCAGCGCAGGATTTCTGGGCGGTGGAGCTTGGGTTGGGCTATTGCGCCCGCGCTCAGGCGGAGCACGAGGCCGCGCGCTTGCATTTCCAGGCGGCATCCCGCCTCGCCCCCGCGGAACTGGCGCCGCGCATCGGGCTAATCGAGGAGCTGCGCGACACCGGCGCGCTGGAGAGGCGCGGCAGAAAGCCCTGGCCTGCTTGCCGAATTCCGTCCACATGCCGCTGCTACTCAGCCTTGCCTATCGGAGCGCCAAGCCGGGTTGCAGGAGGAAGCCGCCGAACGATTCGCCGAGGCGCTGGCGCTGGAACCGGACAACCCGACCTTGCTGGCTGAGCTGGCCCGGCAGGAATACAGGGTGGGGCGCCAGCGGGAGAGTAACGAGCATCTGACCCGCGCGCTGGAGCTGGAGCCAGGCCATGCCGATGCTGTCGTCCAGCTGGCCGGCCAGGCGCTGACGGTGGGCGATGCCGCTCAGGCCTTCGAGATCTACCGCGCCGCGGCGGAGCGCCGCCGGCGGAACTCGCCTTCCGGTTCGGCATGCTCGACACGCTCGCCTGGCAAGGCCGGATACAGGAGGCGCTGGCGGGCTTGCAGGCGGTGGAGCTGGAGCATGGCATCACCCCGCAGCTGCAATCCTGGCGGATCACGCTGCTGCGCCGCACCGGGCTCATGGACGAGGCCCTGCACGCCGCCCGCGCCGCCACCGCGACTGCGCCGCACCAGTTCTGGCTCTGGGTCGAACGTTTCCAAACCGAGCTTCTGGCCGGAACGGACGCGATGCTGCAGAAATGCCTGTTCGACATCCCCGCCACCACCGGCGAGCGTGCAATCCGGCGCCGCTGCGTGGGGGCGCTGGCGGAAAGCCTCTGGCAGATGGACAGCGCCCTGGAGCATTACGAGGCGGCGGCGGCACTGTACCCGAACGACATCACCCTGCAGGAAGCCCTGGCCCGCGTGAAGCTGATGCGGTTCGATCTCAGGGGGCGCGCGCGCATCTGCGCCGCCAGTATGAGCTGATGGCGGCTGAGCGCCGGTTGCGCGGGAATCACTGAACATCTCGCAATCGCTGCTCGGGCAGATGATCGACGAATATGCGCTGGACGAGAGCTTCCGTCCCCCTCGCCGAATTGAGCGCGCAGCCGCCCAGGCGCGGCTGGAGCCTCTGGCCGCCCTGGTGCGCGAGGCGCCAGACAGCACGGCCCCAGCCGCCAGCCTGCTTCTGGCCCTGCGCCAGGCGGAGATGCTGGAGTTCGTTCCCCAACAACAGGGCGCCACGCCCATCCCGCGTGTCATCAACGCCTTCTGGGACAGGCCGGAGCTGCCCGCCGATATCGAGGCGCTGATGAAAGCTGGCAGCTCCACAACCCGGGCTATGAATGGCGGCGTTTCGATGAGGGGCAGGCCCGCGACTACCTCGCCGCCAAATTCCCGGGCCCCGTCATGCAGGCCTACCAGCGCGTGCGGGAGATTCCGCAAAAGGCGGACATCTTCCGGCTGGCGCTGCTGGTGGCCGAGGGCGGGGTGTATGTGGATGCGGATGACCGTTGCCTGCGCCCGCTGGACACGCTGCTGCCCGCCGGTGCCAGCCTGGTGCTGTCGCAGGAGGAGTTCGGCTGTGCGGCCAACCATTTCCTGGCGGCCTCACCCGGCCATCCGGTGTTGCAGGCGGCGTTGCGCGCGGTGGTGATGGCGGTAAACGCGGCGATAATGAAATTCCTTGGCTGCTCTCCGGCCCCGGCCTGCTCACCAGGGCGCTGGCGCAGCATCTGGCCACGCGCGGCATCGCGGCGGGTCTGCCGCCAGGCTTTGCGCTATTGGACCGGCGGGCGCTGGGGCGGGCCGTGGCTGCGGGCTGCTTCGCCGCCTACAAGACCTACCATATGCGCCACCGCAAGCGCATCGACGCCGCCGCCCACCGCAAAGCCGGTTAGACCGGCTATCCCCCACCGGTCAGATTGCGCTGACCTCGGCTTTGCGTTTCGCCGCTTTTTTGCCGGTCTTGGGCTCGGCATCCGCCTGCTGGGCTCCGCCTCGCAGAATGATCCCGGCCAGCCGCTCCAGATCCTCCGGCTTTGAGAAGAAGCCGGCGGGCTGCGCGCCCTTGGTCACCGGCGCCACCTTTCCGGCGGCGATATCGTCGATCAGCTTCAGCACCGCCTCGGCATCGGCCGGGAAGGGGAAGAGGACGCCGAAGCCCGTTTTGCGGATGCGGTCCGCCGGTGCTCCGATATCCGGCGCCAGCGGGATGAAGCCATGCTTCACCAGCTCTGAAAGCGTGTAGGAGTAGGTTTCCGGCCAGGCAGGCAGAAAGAGCGAGAGCCGCCCTTTGGTTTCCTCCAGCAATTGCGGCAATTCCTCCGGCGTGTATTTGCCGGTGATGGTGACATTGCCGATGGCTTTCAGCGCCCGGTCGATATTGGTGTAGCCGATCACCCGGAAGCTCAGATGCGGGTGCGTCAGCCGTGCCCGCTGCGCGATCTCCAGCAGCTTCTGCGAGCCCTTGTGCGGGCCGATGGCACCCAGCAGCACGATTTCGTCATCACTGCCCGCGCGCGTCTCGGCGGCGGCATCCTTGGCAGATTCGGGGTGCGGCACGGCCGTGAATTCGATCTGCGGGAAGATCCTGGCCAGATAGCCCGCCGCATTGGCGGAGGGCGTGATGACGTGGGTGAATTCCGCCAGCAGTCCGGCGAAGAGCGCGCGGTGCTCGGCTGGCGAAAGATCGTTCAGCACCGAGGTTTCATGCGCCCCGCCCATCTCCACGCAGCGCGCGCAGGTGTCGGCGTCCGCCCCGCCGCAGAACCGGCCGATCGCGTCGATCATCGTCACGCGCGGGCAGAGCGGATAGAAATCATGCGCCCAATACAGGCTGTGGCGCTCCGCCCAGCCAGACCGCGAAGCGCTGTGATCACGGGTGCCGGCAAGCCGAGAAGCTGATGGGCCAGCACCAGTTCGGGGGCGGCCATGTCCAGCATGGCGAACAGCTCGTCCACCTCTGCCTTATTGAAATGCGCGCAGAGCAGTGGTGCCTCGCAGCTCAGCTCGACCAGCCCGCTCTCGGTCACGCTGAGCGAGAGGCGGGTCGCCTCGCCATAGCCAACCTGCCGCTCGATATCGCGGATCGCCTTTGGCGTACCGCCCTCCAGCGCGTTGGAGATAACGAGCGCGAAGCTTGTTCCGGCCTGCGCGGGCGCGGGAGAGGCGGGCACGGTCCAGCGCCCAGCGCATCCGGCGCAGCCCATCCTGCTTCTCGAATTCCATGATCAGCGGCGTGTATTCGGGGTAGAGCGCATTCAGCCTCGGCTGGTTCTGCGCCAGCAGGCTGGCGCGCTCATTGCCGAAGGAGATGCTCTCCTTATGCTCCACCAGCACGCCGCCCGCCGCCACGTTGCGGTAGCCGAGCGCAGCGGTGCGGGCGCAGAAATCATTCTCCTCGCCATAGCCGCGCCCGAATGCCTCATCCAGAATGCCGATGCGGCTGATCACCTCATTCTTGATGAGCATGCAGAACCCATGGCCGGTCGGCACGTCCTCGCAGGTTCCGGCATTCTCAGTCAGCGCCAGCGCAGCCAGAGCGGGCCAGCTAATATCAGGCAGCGATGCCTCGCGCAGCTCCGCGCTTGGATAGGAGAAGATCGTCGCGTTGTTCGACATCGCGGTCACGGTGCCGATTTCGGGATGGTCGTAAGCCACGCGGATCAGCTCATCCAGCCCGCCCGCATGCAGTACCGTGTCGGAATTCAGCAGCAGCACATCAGTGCCCACGGCCAACCCCATGCCGCGATTGACGGTGCCGACAAAGCCGAGATTCTGCGCGTTCTCCAGCAGGATCACATTCGGCACGTTGCGGTAGGGGGCCAGCATTCCGGCCATCTCCGCTTCGGGCGAGCAGTCATTGATCAGGATAAGCTGGTCGGTTTCAGGATTGCGGTGCGCCAGAACGGATTCGATGCAGGCCTTCGTCACCTTCACGCCGCGATAGATCGGCATGATGATGGCAACGCGCAGCCGGGCGGGGGCGGCTGGCATGGACTCGGGTTGGCGGGTGAAGATCAGGCCGTTTCCGCCGCGCACCTTGGCGAGATAATCCTGCAAAGCCGCGATCAGCACCGCCCGCTCTCCTAAGCCGATGCCGGGCAGTCCCGCATTGGCCAGATGAGCAGCCTTGTGGATTGCCGCTACCGCCGCCGGGCGCCCTGCGAGCAGATAGGGGCCGTCGAACAGATCCCGCTTGCCGCCGGCAAAGCGTATGGTCAGCGTTACCGGCTGGTCGGCTTGGATATCCGCGGGGGCGAGAGCGATGTCGAAGCCCGGCGTCCCGCAATCCGGAAAATGCGTCTGCACATCCGTGCGCTCACGGTCGCAGGTTGCGGTCTCTGTCAGCGCGCCATTACGGTAGACCGCCAGCTCGAAGCTGCGTTTCGGCACGTCCGGCGCGCAGAGCCAGCCCACAACGCGCTCCGGTGTGATCATTTCAATATTAGCGCGTAACACCAGATTACAGGTCGTGCGGCCTAATAACGTGCCGTTGGCGTAGATGTCGAGCAGCATCTCCCCGGCGCCGAAACATTCGTCATCAAGCTTCAGGCTGAACCGCATGGGGATGAAGAGCGGATCGGCCGCCCCCGCCTCGAACTGGCTGGGCCCGCGCGCGACTTCAATGCCCGCCTGATTTATGACGGTGACGAAAGGCGTATCGTCGGTCTTGGCACGCTCCGTTGCCCAGCCGGTGACCATATCGGCTTCAATCATACAGAAACCGTCATAAAGTCCCGGCCCGACATTCAGGGGCGAGCCAACCAGCTCCTCGCCATTGGCGAAAATCCGAAGTTGCCGCGCCTCGGCGGTGAGCGGAATGGCGATCCGGTAGGCCAGCGTGGCACGGCCCAGCCCCAGCGCGGCGAGATCCGGCCGGTGGCGTGAGGCTCGTCCCTTTGCGAGCAATTTGCCGTCAATATCGGTAACGGTGATGGCGCAGTTCCCGGTATCGGGCACGGAGGCCGCCCATCCGGTGACGTAGCCGCCCTCCATCGTGTCCACATGTCCCTTGATCGCCATTGAGACTCCACCCGGTCCTTGCTGCTCCCGGATCTGCCGTCAGGCCCGGTACCTGTTTCATCTTGTCTCCCATCGATGGCTGGCGCTCAAGGTCAAGAAGGGATGGAAGGTGATTAATTTATTGCACTGTTGTTAGAAAAAGACATTGTTGCGTTACATTTTTAATTGCTATATTGCGTTGCGTGTTGAGGGTTGCTTAAGTGATGCTTCATTGAACCTCTGTTTTTGAGAAATCCCATGCTCTCATATGGCTATCTAATGAGTGACGTTGGTCCTGCCACGGGCCACTACGTTGAACTCCAGGAAGCGAAGCTATTTAGCCTGATTCGGATGCTGCTTGAGATGGTCGAAGTTGACGAAGCTTGGTATCTCGAAACAAATTCGGACGTTGCGGCGGCGGTCAAATCCGGGGTGCTCACATCCGGCCGATCACATTATATTGTTTCTGGCTATTTCGAGAACCGTCTGCCCCGGCCGGTGATGGTCGATGAGCAATGGTACCTCGCTGAATATCCTGATGTTGCGGAAGCAATCCGTAGTGGTTCCGTATCTTCAGCTGGTGCGCATTTCGAACGTTCCGGCTTCCTGGAAGGGCGGCTGCCGCGGGAGAGTTGGTCCCTGGTGCGGGATGCCGTTCCCACCGAGAATGTTGCGGCCAGGATGTCCGCCAGGGCGAGCGAGCTAGTCAGTGTCTGACCGAGACGGTGATTCCTAACTCGGTGAGATGTGGGAGTTGGTCCTCGTGAGGACAGACGTAGAGATCCAGCTTTCGCCTGAAGATCGGGTACGGCTCGAGAAACTGGTATCAGCTCGGATGACGCCGCAGAAGCATGTGTGGCGGGCGCAAATTGCGCTGTTGAGCGCAGATGGTGTGGGGACGGTGGAAATCATGCGCCGAACCGGGCGGTCCAAGCCGACGGTGTGGCGCTGGCAGGCTCGGTTTGCCGCTGAGGGCGTAGATGGCCTGTTGCGTGATAAGACGCGCCCGCCTGGCAAGAAGCCGCTGGCGGCGTAGGTCATTCGTCAGGTGGTGACCAAGACGACGACAGAGAAGCCGCCGGCAGCGACCCACTGGACGGCGCGGGCGATGGCCAAGGCGGTCGGTATCGCCGTTAGTTCCGTGCAGAAGATCTGGCAGGCGCTGGGCTCAAGCCGCATCAGGTACGCACCTTCAAGCTGTCCAATGATCCGGCCTTGAGGAAAAGCTTGTTGATATTGTCGGCCTATATCTGGACCCACCGGACAAAGCACTCGTGCTGTCGGTGGATGAGAAGAGCTAGATCCAGGCGCTCGACCGCACCGAGCTAGGGCTGCCGCTGAAGAAAGGCCGCGCGGGCGCGATGACCCACGACTACAAGCGGCATGGCACGACCACGCTGTTCGCGGCGCTCAACGTGCTCGATGGCACGGTTATCGGCCATTGCGTGAAGCGGCATCGGCACCAGGAGTTCATCCGGTTTCTGAGCGTCATCGACGAGCGGACGCCGAAAGACCTTGATCTGCACATAATCGTGGACAACTACGCCACCCACAAACACCCGGAGGTCAAGAAGTGGCTGGCGCTGCATCCTCGGTTCCGTTTGCATTTCACGCCCACCTCGTCGTCGTGGTTCAATCTCGTCGAATGCTTCTTCGCCGAGATCACCCGCAAGCGGATCCGCCGCGGCGTCTTCAAGAGCGTTACAGACCTGGAAATCGCCATCCACTATTACCTCGCCGAGCACAACAACCACCTTAAGCCGTTCGTTTGGAACGTTAAGGCTACCGATATCCTCGCTAAGGTTCGCTGAGGGAAACAGGCGTTGGAGTTAGAACACTAGCTGGGTTCAGCCCGCGGGCAGTTTCATCCAGCTTGGCGGGCAAGGGGTGATCTGAGCCCCTTCCGCCGATAATGTCTTGTTCAGCGAATCCAGCCGCAGCGTGGCAAGGCCTAATCCGCCTTCGCTGGAACGCAACGTGCCTGCCTCCTGCCCATCGGCCATGATCGGCGTGCCCGCCGGGATGCCGGGCCGCTCCAGCTTCACCGGCAGCAAACGGCGCTTGATCAAGCCGCGATATTTCGTCCGCGCTGTCAATTCTTGGCCCATATAGCAGCCTTTTTCCCAATCCACCCCGCTTAGCTCGTCAAACCCGGCTTCCAGTAGCAGGGTCTTGTCGGGCTCCAGGTCAGGTACGCCATCCGGCAGGCCAAGCGCGATGCGGTGCGCCGCATAATCCTGTACCGTGGCGTTGCTCTGCACCCCATCCTCGCTCAGGCAGCGATAGCCCGCATGAGGCAAACGCGGGTCAGCGGCGGTAAGCGGGATCTGCGGCGGCACGCCATCCCAGGCGGCGAATACCTGTAGTTGTTCTGACGAATCTTTAATATCAACCGCAGCGCGTAGTTTGAAGCGCCGCAATTTTTGTAACAGCGCCGGGATTTCCGCTAACGGCATGTCCAGCAGCAGCCGCTCGCCATCCGAGAGGATGAAGAAATCCACCAGATATTTGCCTTGAGGCGTCAGCAATGCCGCCCACACGGCCTGGCCGGGCCCTGCCTTCGAAACGTCATTACTCGCCAGCCCGTTCAGAAAGGCCACGCGGTCTGCCCCGTTGATTTCCAGAACGCCGCGATGCGGCAAATGCGCGATCTTGCTCATAGGAGGCAAAATGGGCGCATGGCGCGGCGGCCGCAAGCCTGTCCCATTTGCCGGGGGCGCGTCGGCAGGCTACAGGCGCGGGCGCATGGATATTCTGTTCATTACGTCCTCACGCATCGGTGATGCCGTGATCTCCTGCGGCATATTGGAGAGGCTGCGTCTGACCTACCCGCAAGCGCGCTTCACCATCGCCTGCGGAATGGTGGCGGAAGGGGTGTTCACCCGCTTTCCGGCGCTTGAACGGCTGATCGTGTTCGAAAAGGAGAGCTATGACCGGCATTGGCTGCGGCTCTGGACCAAACTGGTGCCGCATGTCTGGGATATCGCGGTGGATGTGCGCGGTTCGGCCATCACCTTGGCCCTGGCCGCGCGCAAGCGCCATATATTGAAGGGTGGGCGGCGCCCAGGGAGGCGCTATGCTCAGCTTGGCGCGGCTTTCGGGTTCGAACCGCCGCCCCTGCCCGTCGCCTGGACCGCGCCTGCGGATGATGCCAAGGCCGCCACCTTGCTGGGCGATGGCCCCATCATCGCCCTGGCCCCCACCGCCAATTGGGAGGGCAAGATCTGGCCAGCGGAGCGATTCATAAATTTGTTTTATGAATTGGCGGCGCGAATGCCCGGCGCCCGTGCGGCGGTATTCGGCGGGCCTGGCGAGGCGGAGGCGGCGCTGGCCTCACCCGTGCTGGAGGCGCTTCCGGATGCAGTCAATCTTGTTGGAAGGCTGACCTTGCCAGAGGCGGCGTCCTGCCTGCGGCGGAGCAAAATTTTTGTCGGCAATGATTTCGGGCTGATGCATCTCGCCGCCGCCGCCGGTACGCCGACGCTGGGGCTGTTCGGCCGCTCGCGCGCCAGCGAGTACGCCCCCGCCGGGCCGCGCACCGCGATTGCCGTGGCGCCTGGGCCGGAGGGCGAGGCGCCGATGACGGGGCTCAGCGTTGAGACCGTCGCCTCTGCCGCTTTCAATCTGCTGGGCTTATAGGAAACGCCATGAGCTATGATCTGATCCTGGAAAACGGCACGCTGGTCCTCCCCTGGGGTGAGGCGGAGGCCGATGTGGCCGTGAAGGGCGGCAAGATCGCCGCCATCGGCAAGAATTTCGGGCAAGCGGCTGAGCGCTTCAACGCCAAGGGGCTGCATGTGCTGCCGGGCGTTATCGACCCGCATGTGCATTTCCGCGATGGCGGGAAGGGCGGGGTTGAGGGCGTGGAGGATATGCTGTTCCGGCTCGCTCGGCGCCGTGCTGGGCGGGGTGACGGCGGCGTTTGACATGCCTAACACCAACCCGGCGGCGGTGGATGTGGCCTCATCCAGGCCAAGTACGATTACATCGCCGGCCATAGCTGGTGCGAGATCGGCATTTTCGCCGGGGCCACCATGGATAATCTGGACGAGACCGGCGATGCTGGAGACGCTGCCGGGTGTCTGCGCCATGAAGGTGTTCGCGGGGTCTTCCACCGGCAATCTGCTGGTGGCCGATGATGCGAGCATCGAGCGGCTGATGCGCTCCGGCAAGCGCCGCGTGTCCTTCCATGCCGAGGATGAGGAGCGGCTGCAGGAGCGCAAGCCGATGTTCGCGCAAGGCGGGGCTTATAGCGACCATTATGTGTGGCGCGACGAGGAATGCGCCTTCAAGGGCACGCGGCGCATCACCGCCATCGCCGAGCGCACGGGGCGGCCCGCGCATATTCTGCATGTCTCGACGGCGGAGGAATTCCAGTTCCTGAAAGAGCACAAGGATCTGGTGGGCTGCGAGGTGCTGGTGAACCATCTGCTGCAATGCGCGCCGGATGTGTATGAGCGCCTGGGCGGCTATGGGGTGATGAACCCGCCTCTGCGCGACAAGCGCCATATGGATGCCGCCTGGGCCGCCGTGGCGGATGGCACGGTGGATAATATCGGCTCCGACCATGCGCCGCACCCGCGCGCGGCGAAGGAGAAGCCCTGGCCCGCCACCGCCGCCGGGCTGACCGGCGTGCAGACCACGCTGCCCTTGATGCTCACGCAGGTGAATGAGGGGCGGCTGTCTCTGTTGCGTCTGGCGCAGCTGATGTCAGAGGGCCCGGCGCGGGTTTACGGGGCTGTGGCCAAGGGGCGGATCGTGACCGGGAATGATGCGGATTTCTCGGTGGTGGATTTGCGCGCCAAGCGGCGGATCGAAAATAGCTGGATCGCCAGCCAGTGCGGCTGGACGCCCTTCGACGGCACGGACTGCACCGGCTGGCCGATGGCGACGATCATTCGTGGCCATGTGGTGATGTATGAGGGGCAGGTGACGGGCGAGCCCATCGGCCGCGCCGTGCGCTTCAGGTCTTAAGTTTCAAAAGTTTTTGGGTGCCGCTTTTTTTCAAAAAAGCGGCGTCTTTAATTACTGATCCCGCCAGCTCTTCCACGCAAAACCCAGCATGCCGAGCTGCACAACAGCGGTGATGGCCGCGCAGCCCGGCCAGCCGGTGCTGTGCCAGGCGGCGGCGGGGATGATGCCGCCAAAGCTGCCGCCGATATAATAGAAGGTCACATACAGCCCGACGGCGGTTGATTTCGCCCCCCGCGCGGCAATGCCAATGAAGCCCGTGGCAAAGGTCTGCTGCGGGAAAATACCGAGACACACCAGCAGCAGCCCCAGGCAGATGAGCCAGAGCGGCGAGGCCAGGGTAAGCGCCAGCCCGGCCAGGATCAGCCCGGTGCAGCCAGCCATCAATAGCCGCCGGTTCATCCTGGCGCCCAGCCGTCCCGCGATGGGGCTGGCCATCACCCCGCCGAGATAGACGACGAAGATGCCCCCCAAAGCCGCAGGGCCGAGATTATAGGGCGCCTCAGCCAGCCGGAAATTGATGAAGGTGAAGACGCTGACGAGCGAGAACAGTACCCCGAACCCCACCGCATAGGTGCCGAGCAGCCGCTTGTTCGAGAGATGGTTGGGGAAGGAATATAGCGCCCCGCGATAGCCAAGCGTGGGTTTGAAGCGTTTTTCCCGCGGCAGCAGGAAGGCGATTGTGAGAGCTGCCGCCAGGGTAATGACGCCGATGACGAGAAACCCCGCCCGCCAGCTCCAGAGCGCGGTGACGAAACCGACGATCAGCCGCCCCGAAAACCCGCCGGCGATGGTACCGGAGGTATAGATGCCCACCATGCGCATGGCGTTGGTGGGGCTCATCTCGTCGCTGATATAAGCGATGGTGACGGTGAAGATGAACGGCAGCAGCAGCCCCTGCGCGAAACGGCAGGCGATGAGCATGGCCAGGCTGGTGGAAAACGCCGCCAGCACGGTGGGAATGATCAGCAGCAAGGCCGCGGCGCGAATGAAGACGCGCCGCCCGAACCGGTCCGAGACCACGCCGATGAGGGGCGCCATGGCGGCGGTGGCAAGCAAAGGCGCGGTGACGGTGTAGCCGGTGAGCGCCGGGGAGACGTTCAGGCTTTTCGCCAGAACCGGCAGGATGGCCTGGGTGCACCACATATTCACGAAGGTTACGAACCCGGCCAGCACCAGGGCCAATATGGTGGTACGGGGGATTACCCCCAGACCGGCTTCAGAATCGGCGCTCAAAGACTGTGATGACATCACCCGGCTGTGCCATTGCGGAGGTTTGGGCGCGATACTGTGCAGATTTGCCGCCAATATTGCGCGTGACCCCCACATAGGCCGTCTCCGCCCGGTAAGTGAACCCGCCCGCAATGGAAATCGCGGTCAGGACTGTCATGCCCGGGCGGTATGGGTATTGGCCGGGGCTGTTCACCTCGCCCAGAATATAGAAGGGCCGGTAGGTGGAAACCTCCACGGCGACGGAGGGGTGCAGGATGAGCTGTTTGGCCTGAAGTGCCGCCGTGATGCGTGTGGCCAGACCATCCGTGCTGCCGCCCCCGCCTTTCATCAGCCCGAGCAGCGGCATGTCGATATAGCCGCTATCGTCGACATGATAGGTGCCGGACATCTGGTCCTGGTCGTAGATTCGGATGGTGAGCGCATCGCCAGGGCCGAGCAGATACGGGCCGGTGGGCGCGGCGGGCAAAGGCGGGAGGTTATAGCCTGGGGCCTGCCAGGCGGCGCAGCCGGTGAGCAAGGCGGGCAGACCGCCAAGCAGGACACGCCGTAGGACCATTTTGCTCCCTTTCCAAAACCTTACCGTGTGGGTTGTTTACCGTTGGCGGGAAAAAGGGCAAAGCGCGTTCTGGACTGATTCGGGAGTTTTCGATGAAGCGCCTCGCCACCCTGTTCTCGTTGCTTGTCATTATCGGCGCGGGGCTTTTCCTGTTCTGGCCGCGCTCTCAGCAAGGCGGAGATGGCGGCAGCGGCACCGCACCCCAGCCGCGGGCGGCGAATCATGACCCGCGTGCTTTGACCGATGCCGAGCAGGCGGCGTTTCTGCCGCTGGTTTGCGGCGGCGCGTCTGGCCCCGGTGGCGGCTTCGCGCATCAATGCACCTCGCTGCCGGGCTATCCCGAGCAGGATTATGGCGGGGCGGGGTTGGGGCTCGGCATCACGCTGAAGAGCGTGGTCTATGGCCATCTCACCAGTGCGGACGCCGATGAGGCTTACGTGACCTATACCGGCAGTTTCGAGCCGCATGTCACCAATTTCGGCGGTGGCATTCTGTTCACAGGCGGGGCGGGCGCGTGGAGGCTGAAGGGCTGGTACCCTGGCGGGCAGGCGGACCATTGCGTGTCGCTCAACCCCACTGGCCGGGCGAAATTCGTTTGCCTTTCTGGTTGGGAAGGGCAGGGCGAGGCGGACAGCCTGCTGGCGGTGGTGAATCTGCCCCCGCCCTCCGGCGAGAAGCCTGCGATCCTCAGCGCCAGTGATCTACGTGGAACATTGGCCCCCAACGCCAATTGCGCGCGTCTGGCGCCGGGTGAGGCGGTGCTGCTTTCCATCGACAGCCTGAGCCCAGCCTCCGGCGGGGCGTCGGCCGGTATTACCTATGTCAGCGCCGGGGACGCCAAGACCGCCTGTGCCGCGCAGAATTTTGCCAATGCGCCCACGCGGAAAGCGACCCTCGCCTTGGCCTGGAAAGGCGGCAGGCTCTCGATCTCGCCTGATCTCAATTTCGCGCCTGCACAGTAGCGGGCGCGGGGCCACCCAGCGCGTGCGCTAGCTGATCCAGCAGGAAGCCGGTGCCGTGCTCGCGCGAGTCTTTATCCTCATACCCGTTCAGAAAACTGCCCTGTTCGGTGATGGTAAGGCGGGTTCCCGCTCCGTCCGAGCGCAGCTCCAGCGTGGCCAGGGAGACGGAGATCCTGACGCCGTTCAGATGCATCTCATAGGCGTAAACCAGCCGACGGTTTGGCACGACATCGAAATACACGGCATCGAAAACTGATTCCGTGCCGTCGCGCCAGCGCCCATGCACATGTTCCCGCCCGCCGGGCCGCACCTCCATGCGCCGCGCCAGGGCCTCATAGTTTTCACCGCCGCCGAACCAGCGCGATTTTGCCTCCAGATCGGTCAGGGCCTGGAACACAAGCGCGGGCGCTGCCGGAAGCTGGCGTTCCAGCGTGAAGCTTCCTTGCACGGCCGGGGCGGCCAGCCGCTCGGCCTCCTGGCCAAGCTGTGTCAGGGTAGAACTCCAGCCCGCCTCGGCGCCTTTGAGCGCCCCCAGCGCTTCGGGGGCGAAGACCTCATACGCCTGCACCACATGCAGACGCGTGCCGCCCGCCTCTTGCTTCAGGGTGATGGTGGTGACGGCGTTGAACCATTTTTGGTCCGGCCCATCCACGCTGCTGGCGAACACAATCTTTTCCGGTTCCAGTACCTCGGTGAAATGGCCACGGCTCCAATGCAGCGTGCCATCCGGCAGGCGCATGCACACCTCGAACCGCCCGCCGCTGCGAAGCTCCACCACCGCTTCGGGGACTGTGATCCCTTCCGGTGCGAACCAGCGTTTCACGAAGACGGCGTCGCTCCAGGCGCGGAACACCGCGTCACGCGGGGCTTTCAGCAGCCGTGACATCATCAGCGGTTCCGGCTTCATGCCGGCTTGAAACTCATCCATTCCCCTGATCCTTGTTCTGTAGGTCGGTAAGAAAAGCTTCCAGCCGGTCGAGACGCTGTTCCCATTCAGCGCGGCGGGCGGTCAGCCAGTCCTGCGCCGCGCCCAGCGCCTGGGGGCTGATCTCACAGGTGCGCACCCGCCCGGCCTTGCGCGAGATTGTCAGCCCAGCGCCCTCCAGCACCGCCAGATGTTGCAGCACCGCCGGCATGGACATTGAGAGCGGCCGGGCCAGCTCGCTCACCGAGGCGGGGCCGGCGGAAAGCCGCTCCAGCATGGCGCGCCGTGCGGGGTCGGCCAGGGCCTGGAACGTAAGGTCGAGCGCGGTGGATTGGTTAAGCATGTTATTAACTATATCGTTTAAATAGCTAAGTCAATGATTAACTATTGGCGCCGCGATGCACTGTGCTAAGCGGCGGCATGCTTTCAGACCGGGACCTCCTTATCGAAGCCGCACGCAACATGGCGGCGCGTGGCCTCTCCGCCGGTACGTCTGGCAATGTATCGCTACGCGCGGCGGAGGGGATTCTCATCACCCCGTCCGCCGTGCCTTATGAGAGCCTGACGCCGGAGATGATCCCGGTTCTGCGCGACGATGGAAGCTATGAGGGGCGGTTCCGGCCATCCTCGGAATGGCGGTTTCATCTGGATATCTATCTCTCCCGGCCGGAGGTGGGGGGAATCGTGCACCATCACGCGCCCTTCACCACGGCGCTCTCCATGGCCCGGCGGGAGATTCCGGCCTGCCATTACATGATCGCCCGTTTCGGCGGCGCGCCTTTGCGTTGCGCGGATTACGCCTTGTTCGGCACGGCGGAGCTTTCAGCCGCCGTATTGAGGGCGCTGGAGGGCCGGACCGCCTGCCTGATGGCCAACCATGGCGGGCTGGCGGTGGGGCGGGATGTGTCCTCTGCCCTAGGTGCGGCGACGGAGTTGGAGGTGCTGGCGCAGCAATATCTGCTCTCGCTGCAGGCGGGCGGGCCGGTGCTGCTTTCGGATCAGGAGATCCAGGACGCGATCGCCCAGTTTGCCACCGCTTACCGGCCCAATATCGGGGGGTGAGGCAATAAAAACGCCGCCCTTCTTGCGAAAGGCGGCGCGGCAGGCTGGAAAAACCCGGTGAGGGTTACACCGCCTTGATGTTGACCGCGGCATCCTTGCCGCGCTCCTTGGTGATGTCGAAGCTCACCTTCTGGCCTTCATTCAGGCCGCGAAGGCCGGCGGACTGCACCGCCGTGATATGCACGAACACATCCTTGCCGCCGTCCTGCGGCACGATGAATCCGAAGCCCTTTGTGGTGTTGAACCATTTTACGGTACCGATCGCCATAGTCTTCGTCGCTCCTCAAATATTTAATCAGCCCGGCAAGATGCCGGGACAACCGGGGTCTCGTCGCCTTGTCTGCGTCCAGCCGCTGGGAGCGCGCGAACTCAAGTCAAGTCCAAAGTCGATTGCGGTTACAAGCAGGCACAGAAACGTAAAGTTTTGTCAACGATCTTGCCTGGGCAGCCATGCAAATTCGTTCTGGCTGCGAACGGTTGGCAATGGCTGTGCCCGTAACCGAATGCGCCGGAACGCATCATCCTTGGGCTTTTACGAAAATATTGTGATAATGCTATCATCCAAAAACAAACTGGAGGGCCCCTTAATGTCCGAAGCCGATATTGTCCCGGTCAAACCGGAAATCGAAGCCAAGGCGCTGGTCAACCGCGCGCGCTATGAGGACATGTATCAACGCGCCGCGGCTTCACCGGACGAATTCTGGGCCGAGGAATGCAAGCGCATTGCGTGGATCAAGCAACCCACCAAGATCAAGAACACCAGCTTCACCGGCGATGTCTCGATTAAATGGTTCGAGGACGGCACGCTAAACGCAGTCCGCCAACTGTCTGGACCGGCATCTGGCCGAGCGTGGCGACCAGGTGGCGATCATCTGGGAGGGTGACGACCCTAACAGCTCCCTGAAGGTGACGTACCGCGAGTTGCATGAGCAGGTCTGCCGCCTCGCCAATGTGCTGACGGCGCGGGGCATCAAGAAGGGCGATGTTGTGACCATCTATCTGCCGATGGTGGTGGAGGCGGCGGTGGCGCTGCTGGCCTGTGCGCGCATCGGCGCTATTCATTCCGTGGTGTTCGGTGGGTTCTCGCCGGACAGCTTGTCCAGCCGCATCCAGGATTGCGGCTCGGTGGCGCTGATCACCGCCGATGAGGGACGGCGCGGCGGGCGTAAGGTGGCGCTGAAAGCCAATGCGGACGAGGCGTTGAAGAGTTGCCCGAGTATAACGAATGTCGTGGTGGTGAAGGTCACCGGCGGCGATGTGGCGATGCAGGCGGGCCGCGATATCTGGTATCACGAGGCCAGCGCGGCCGTGTCGCCGGAGCATAAGGCGGTGGAGATGAATGCGGAGGACCCGCTGTTCATCCTTTACACCTCCGGCTCCACCGGCAAGCCGAAGGGCGTGCTGCACACCACCGGCGGCTACATGGTGTGGGCGAGCTTCACCCATCAGTACGTGTTCGACTACCACCCCGGCGAGATCTATTGGTGCACCGCCGATGTGGGCTGGGTCACTGGGCACACCTATATCGTCTATGGTCCGCTGGCCAATGGCGCCACCACGCTGATGTTCGAGGGTATTCCCAACTACCCCAGCACTTCGCGCTTCTGGGAGGTGGTGGACAAGCATCAGGTGAATATCTTCTACACCGCGCCCACGGCCATCCGCGCGCTGATGCGCGACGGCGAGGGGCCGGTGAAGAAAACCTCCCGCAAATCGCTGCGCATTCTGGGCTCGGTCGGTGAGCCGATCAACCCGGAAGCCTGGCATTGGTATGACCGCGTGGTGGGCGAGCGCCGCTGCCCGATTGTCGATACCTGGTGGCAGACGGAAACCGGCGGCATCCTGATCTCTGCCTTGCCTGGCGCCATGGCGCTGAAGCCCGGCTCCGCCACTCTGCCGCTGCCGGGCGTGAAGCCGGTGCTGGTGGATGGCGAGGGCCATGAGCTGGACGGTGTGACGGAGGGCAATCTTTGCATTTCCGATAGCTGGCCGGGGCAGATGCGCACCGTCTATGGCGACCATGCGCGCTTCGTGCAGACCTATTTCGCCACCTTCAAGGGCTTGTACTTCACCGGTGACGGCGCGCGGCGCGATGCTGATGGCTATTACTGGATCACCGGCCGCGTGGATGACGTGATCAATGTTTCCGGCCACCGCATGGGCACGGCGGAGGTGGAATCCGCGCTTGTGGCGCATGAGGCGGTGGCGGAGGCGGCTGTTGTTGGCTACCCGCACGACCTCAAGGGCCAGGGCATTTATGCCTATGTGACCTTGGTGGCGGATGTGGAACCCACCGAGGTGCTGCGCAAGGAGCTGATCGCCTGGGTGCGCAAGGAGATCGGGCCGATTGCCGCACCTGATGTGATCCAGTGGGCGCCGGGTCTGCCGAAGACACGCTCGGGCAAGATCATGCGCCGCATTCTGCGCAAGATCGCCGCCAACGAGACGGACAGTCTTGGGCGATACCTCGACCCTGGCCGATCCGGGCGTGGTGGCGGATCTCGTGGAGAACCGCGCCGCCTGATTTTGCCAGGCTGAGATCGAGGCCGCCAGGGGAGGCTCTGGCGGCGTTTGTTGCGCTGCATAAAATGCTTGCGTGAGCGCCGCAACGGCGTTTGATACGCATATGGATACGTTCGAAGTGCAAAAGCACCGCCCTGAGTCCCTTGAAGACGCCTTGCGTGAGGATATCCGTCTGCTCGGGCGGATTTTGGGAGATACGATCCGCGCCATAGATGGTCCCGCGACCTATGGGCTGATCGAGACCATCCGCCAGCTCGCGGTGCGCTTACCACCGGGATCAGGACAAGGCCGCCCAGGTTGAACTGGAGCAGATCCTCGCCGGGCTTTCCGATGAACAGGTCGACCGCATCACCCGCGCTTTTGGTTATTTCTCCGCGCTGGCCAACATCGCTGACGACCACCACCACACTCGCCGCTGGCGCGCGCATCTCATCGCCGGCTCTGCTCCGCGTGAGGACTCGCTGGCTGGCGGGCTGGCCCAGGCGCGGGCGCATGGGTTTGATGAAGCGCGGCTGAAGGCATTTTTCGGCGGCGCCTATATTGCGCCCGTGCTCACCGCCCACCCGACGGAGGTGCAGCGCCGCTCCATTCTCGACAGTCTGGATGCCATCGCCGCGTCTGCTCACCCGCCGGGACCGGCTGGCCGACACGCGCGATGAGTACGCCGAGATCGAAACGGAGCTGCGCGCCCGGGTACTGATTTTGTGGCAGACGCGCATACTGCGCATGTCGAAACTCTCGGTGCTGGACGAGGTGGCCAACGCACTCACTTTCTTCGATGCCACGTTCTTTGCCGAGGTGCCGAAGCTCTACGCCGCCGTGGAGCACGCGGCGGGGGCGGGGCTGGCGGAGCTGCCGGCCTTTCTGGAGATCGGCACATGGATCGGCGGGGACCGTGACGGCAATCCGTTCGTGGATGCGGAGGTGCTGCGCGAGGCGCTGGCCACGCAGGCGGAGAAGGCGCTGAACCATTACATCGCCGAGGCGCGGGCGCTGCGCAAGGAACTCTGCTTCGCGGCACTTCTGGTGAATGTGACGCCGGAATTGCGCGCATTGGCGGAAGGCTCGCCGGATTTGTCCGAGCATCGGGTGGATGAACCCTACCGCCTGGCTTTGGCCAGCATTCAGGCGCGCCTGGCCGCGACCTATGAGGCGCTGCTGGGGCGCAAGCATACGGGGTCCATCTCCTCTTCCGTGCGCGGGGTGGAGGCGGCGCCTTATGCGCTGGTGGAGGATTTCGCGGCGGACCTGATGGTGATTGCGCGATCCTTGGAAACGCATGGTGCCGGGATGCTGGCGCAGGGGCGGCTGGGAGCGCTGCTGCGCGCTGCCAGGGCTTTCGGCTGGACGCTGGCGCCGCTGGACCTGCGGCAGAATTCCGCCGTGCATGAGCGTGTGGTGGCGGAGCTGCTGGCGGTGGCGCATCCGGGCACGGAGTATCTGGCGCTGGACGAGGCGGCGCGCATCGCGCTGCTGTTGAAGGAGCTGGAGACGGCCCGCCCGCTTGTCTCCCGCCATGTGGCCTATAGCGCGGAGACGGCGAAGGAGCTGGCGATTTTCGATGCCGCACGAGACGCGCATCTGCGCTATGGCCAGCGTTGCATCCGCACCATGATCATTTCAAAGACCGATGGCCTCTCGGACATGCTGGAGCTGGCCGTGTTGCTGAAGGAGGCGGGGCTGCTGCGCCCGGCGGAGGGCGCGCTGGATGTGAATATCGTGCCTCTGTTCGAAACGATTGAGGATTTGCGCGCTGCTTCGGTGACTATGGACGCGCTGTTCTCCGCGCCGGTTTACCGCAAGCTGCTGGCGGGGCGCGGTGATGTGCAGGAGGTGATGCTCGGCTATTCCGACAGCAATAAGGATGGCGGGTTCATCACTTCCGGCTGGGAGCTGTACCGCGCCGAGCTGGGTCTGGTGGAGGTGTTCGCTAAACATGCTGTGCGCATCAGGCTGTTTCATGGGCGCGGTGGCTCTGTCGGGCGTGGTGGCGGGCCGTCCTATCAGGCGATTTTGGCGCAGCCGTGCGGGGCGGTGCAGGGGCAGATAAGGCTGACCGAGCAGGGCGAGGTGATCGCCGCCAAATACGGTAATGCGGAAGTCGGCAGGCGGAATCTTGAGGTTATCATTTCTGCGACCTTGGTGGCGACGGCCGACCCCTCCGCTTCCGAACTGCCGGATGAGGCGTTTGTGCAGGCATTGGCGGAGCTTTCTGACAATGCCTTCACCGCCTACCGGAACCTTGTTTATGAAACTGAGGGGTTTGAGGATTATTTCTGGCAATCAACGGTGATTTCCGAAATCGCGGCGCTAAATCTCGGCAGCCGTCCGGCCAGCCGTAGCAAGAGCCGGTCGATCGAGGATTTGCGTGCGATTCCCTGGGTGTTTTCCTGGGCACAATGCCGCATCATGCTGCCGGGCTGGTATGGGTTCGGCACGGCGGTGGAGCAGGTTCTGGCCGCGCGCGGCGAGGCGGCGGGGCTGGCGCTGTTGCAGGGCATGTTCAAGAACTGGCCGGTATTCTCGACACTTTTGTCGAACATGGACATGGTGCTGGCGAAGGCGGATATGGGCATTGCCGCGCGTTATGCCGCTTTGGTGCAGGATGAGGCGCTGCGCGCGCGTATCTTCCCGCGCATCGTGGCGGAATATGAGCGCACGAAACGCTATTTGTTGGCGATTACAGGGCAAGAGGCGCTGCTGGACCGTAACCCGGTGCTGCGGCGCTCGGTGATCAACCGCTTTCCGTATCTTGACCCGCTGAACCATGTGCAGGTGGAAATGCTGCGCCGCTACCGCGAGCAGAGCGTGGAGGGCGAGGCCTCAGAGCGCGTCCGAAGGGGCGTGCATATTTCGATCAACGGCGTGGCCTCGGCGTTGAGGAATAGCGGGTGAGGGAACGCGTTTAGTGAGGTAGGAAGCAGACGCACGCGAACGATGCCAAAGAAGACGACAAGCCAATTAACGATCATTGGGGCGGTTGAAAAAATCAAAGAATATCCACCGAAGGCCAGAACATTAAGGAGAGCGTTATGCCCACCATGATGAAAGCTGCTGTGTTCGTCGCCCCCGGCCGTATCGAGCTCGCCGACAAGCCGATTCCAAATGTCGGCCCCAACGATGCTTTGGTTCGTATCACCACCACCACCATCTGCGGCACGGACGTCCACATCCTCAAGGGTGAGTACCCCGTCGCAAAGGGGCTCACGATCGGTCACGAACCGGTTGGCATCGTCGAAAAGCTGGGTAGCGCGGTTGTCGGCTACCAGGAAGGTCAGCGGGTGATCGCTGGCGCGATCTGCCCCAATTTCAACTCCTACGCCGCGATGGACGGCTATCCCTCACAAGACGGGAGCTACCTCATCCCCAAGGGCTTGTGCGGTTGCCACGGCTATAAGGCAACGGCGGGCTGGCGTTTTGGCAACCTTATCGATGGCACCCAGGCCGAATACGTGCTGGTGCCCGATGCCCAGGCCAACCTCGCCCCGATTCCAGACGGTCTGACCGACGAGCAGGTGCTGATGTGCCCGGACATCATGTCGACCGGCTTCAAGGGGGCGGAAAACGCCAACATCAAGATCGGCGACACCGTGGCCGTGTTCGCGCAGGGGCCAATTGGCTTGTGCGCCACAGCCGGCGCGCGGTTGTTGGGCGCCACCACCATCATCGCAGTGGATGGCAACGACGCGCGACTGGCCGTAGCCAGAAAGATGGGTGCCGATGCCACGCTCAATTTCAAGCGGTGTGATGTGGTCGATGAAATCATGAAAATGACCGGCGGTCGTGGTGTCGATTCATCGATTGAGGCATTAGGTTTACAAACAACGTTCGAATCGAGCCTGCGCGTGCTGAAGCCGGGCGGCACGCTTTCCAGCTTGGGCGTCTACTCGTCCGACCTGAATATTCCGTTGTCGGCGTTTGCCGCTGGTCTGGGCGATCACACGATCAAAACCGCGCTATGCCCGGGTGGGAAAGAACGTATGCGCCGTTTGATGAACGTGGTGGCGTCTGGCCGTCTTGATTTGGGAGCGCTGGTCACTCATCACTTCAAACTCGACGACATCGTCGCTGCCTACGACCTCTTTGCCAACCAGCGCGACGGCGTGCTCAAGGTGGCAATCAAGCCGCACTGAAGGCTGAGCCCGGGCGGTTCACGCTTACGCCAATGCCCGAATGGCTTCACGCGCGGCGTCCCAACGCCGGTTTGGTCGAAGCCGGAAATTTAATCTCACAGAAACAATCATAAAAATTACGCCAAACCGCTCCCTGCAGAAATAACATTGCGTGGAGCAGGGGGCAGTCATGCCAGAATCCATATGTCCGGCGGGTGACAGCGGCCCAAAAACGCAGTAGGGGAGCCGCCAGTATTTTTTCAGAGACCAATCAGGGATCACAGCCAATGCGCGTTTATTACGACCGGGATGCCGACGTTAACCTCATCAAGAGCAAGAAGGTCGCCATTATCGGCTATGGCAGCCAGGGCCACGCCCATGCGCTGAACCTGAAGGATTCCGGCGTGAAGGAGCTGGCCATCGGCCTGCGCCCCGGTTCCACCGCCATCGCCAAGGCCGAAGGTGCCGGGCTGAAGGTGATGACCCCGGCTGACGCCGCCAAATGGGCCGATGTGGTGATGGTGCTGACCCCGGATGAGGGCCAGGCCGACCTGTATTATGCCGATCTGGCCCCGAACCTGCGTGAAGGTGCGGCTCTGGCCTTCGCCCACGGCCTGAACGTGCATTTCAACCTGATCGAGCCGCGCAAGGACATCGACGTGTTCATGGTCGCCCCCAAGGGCCCTGGCCATACCGTGCGCGGTGAGTATCTGAAGGGCGGCGGCGTGCCGAGCCTGGTGGCCGTGGCGCAGAACGTCACCGGCAACGCGCTGGAGATCGCGCTCTCCTATGCCTCCGCCAATGGCGGCGGCAAGGGCGGCATCATCGAGACCTCTTTCAAGGAAGAGTGCGAGACCGATTTGTTCGGCGAGCAGGCCGTGCTGTGCGGCGGTCTGGTCGAGCTGATCAAGGCCGGCTTCGAGACGCTGGTGGAAGCCGGCTACGCCCCGGAAATGGCCTATTTCGAGTGCCTGCACGAGGTGAAGCTGATCGTCGACCTCATCTATGAGGGCGGCATCGCGAACATGAACTACTCGATCTCCAACACCGCCGAGTATGGCGAGTATGTCACCGGCCCGCGCATCATGACCGCCGAGACCAAGGCCGAGATGAAGAAGGTGCTGGAGGACATCCAGAGCGGCCGCTTCACCCGCGACTGGATGCTGGAGAACAAGGTGCGCCAGGCCAGCTTCAAGGCCATCCGCGCCCGCAACGCCGCCCACCCGATCGAGGAAGTGGGTGCCAAGCTGCGCGGCATGATGCCCTGGATCACCAAGGGCGCGCTGGTCGACAAGGCGAAGAACTGAACCCAGTGGACAGCACGCGGCCGCCCCACCAGCCCGGTGCATCTGGTCAAACTGGCCGTGGGAGTGCGCGATGTCGCGCATCTCGCGGCCTGGCAGAAGACAAGGGCGGCAGAGATGCCGCCCTTGCGTCATTTTACCCGGAATTCTCCCAAGCGCGCCGATGAGCTGACCGATGGCGGCTCGATCTATTGGGTAATCGGCGGGGTGATCCTGGTGCGCCAGCGCGTGCTGGATGTGCGCCAGGACCAGGAGCCGGACGGCACGCCCTGCGCCGCCCTGGTGCTGGACCCCAAGCTGGTGCGCGTGGAGGGCCGGGCGATGCGCGCCTTCCAGGGCTGGCGCTATCTGGACCCGAAGGACGCGCCCCTGGACCTCGGCGCCCAGGGCAGCGGCGCCGCCGATATGCCGGAAGCGATGCGCCGCGAGCTGGCGGCGCTGGGGCTGCTGTAAGCGGCAAGATTTTGCGCCGCGCCCGGCTCATGCTAGGTGCGCCGCCAACATAGGAGACATAATTCATGGCGGTGAACGCCTTCATTTTCCCCGGCCAGGGTAGCCAGGCTGTCGGCATGGGCCGGGATCTGGCCGCATCCTTCGCGCCGGCGCGGCAGGTGTTCGAGGAAGTGGACGAGGTTCTGAAGCAGAAACTCTCCAAGCTGATGTTCGAAGGGCCTTCCGACGAGCTGATGCTGACCGAGAACGCCCAGCCCGCCCTGATGGCGGTGTCGCTCGCCGTGCTGCGGGTGCTGCAGGCGGAAGGCGGGATCAAGCTGAAGGAAAAGATCGTGCTGGTCGCCGGGCATAGCCTGGGCGAATACAGCGCGCTGGCGGCCGTGGATGCGTTCTCCATCGCCGATACGGCCAGGCTGCTGAAACTGCGCGGCCAGGCCATGCAGAAGGCCGTGCCCGCCGGCGTGGGCGCCATGGCGGCCCTGCTGGGGGTGGAGCTGGATCTGGCCCGGGAGATCTGCGCCGAGGCCGAAGCCGGCCCGGACGGGCGCGAGACGGTTGCCGCCGCGAATGATAATGGCGGCGGGCAGGTGGTGATTTCCGGCCATAAGGCGGCGGTGGAGCGCGCCATCGAGATTGCCAAGAGCAAGGGCGTGAAACGCACCATGCTGCTGCCGGTCTCCGCCCCGTTCCATTGCGGGCTGATGGCCCCGGCGGCGGATGCGATGGCGGAAGCCTTCGCCAACACCCCGCCGCATGCGCCGGTGCTGCCCGTCATCGCCAACGTGACCGCCGCCAAGGTGACGGACCCCAGCGAGATCCGCGACCTGCTGGTGCAACAGGTGACCGCCACCGTGCGCTGGCGCGAGAGCGTGGAGGAGATGATGCGGCTCGGCGTGACGAATTTCTATGAGCTTGGGGCCGGCAAGGTGCTGTCCGGCCTGGTCAAGCGCATCGCGCCGGATGCCAGCGCCACCCCGGTTGGCAGCCCCGCCGATATCGAAGCCGTGCTGAAGGTTCTGTAAATGTTTGATCTGACTGGTAAAACCGCGCTTGTCACCGGCGCGTCGGGCGGCATCGGCGCGGAGATCGCCCGGGCGCTGCACGCCCAGGGGGCTGTTGTCGGCATTTCCGGCACGCGGCGCGAGGCGCTGGACGCACTGGCCGCCGAGCTGGCCGAGCGGGTGCATGTGCTGCCCGCCGATCTCTCCCAGGCCGAGGAGGGCGCGAAACTGATCGCCGATGCGGAAGCCGCCATGGGCAAGGTCGATATTCTGGTGAACAATGCCGGGCTGACCAAGGACGGGCTGGTGCTGCGCATGAGCGATGCGGATTGGGAGAAGGTGATCAATGTCGATCTCGCCGCCCCGTTCCGCCTTTCCCGCGCCGCGCTGAAATTCATGCTCCGCCGCAAGGCTGGGCGTATCATCAATATCGGCTCTATCGTCGGCACCACCGGTAATCCGGGCCAGGCCAATTACTGCGCCGCCAAGGCGGGGCTCATCGGCCTTACCAAGTCCCTGGCGCAGGAGGTGGCTTCTCGCGGGATCACCGTGAATCTGGTGGCGCCGGGCTTTATCGAGACGCCGATGACCGACGTGCTCTCCGAGGCGCAGCGGACTGATCTCTCGGGCAAGATCCCGCTTGGGCGCCTGGGCGCGCCGAAGGATATCGCCGCCGCTGTGGTCTATCTGGCCTCGGAAGAGGCGGGCTGGGTAACCGGTACGACCCTGCATGTGAATGGCGGCATGGCCATGTCTTGACCCACGGCTTGGCGGCGCGTGAAAAACCATGCTAAGCGCCGCCACGTCTGACGTATTTAACAATTCTGACCCCGGTTCTGACCCGCAAGGCCGTGCCGGGCCATAGGCAACCCAGCAGGAAAGTGACAATTCGATGAGCGAAATCGCCGACAAGGTTAAGAAGATTGTTGTCGAGCATCTCGGCGTGGACGAAGCCAAGGTGACCCCGGAGGCCTCCTTCATCGACGATCTGGGCGCTGACTCGCTGGATACCGTTGAGCTGGTGATGGCGTTCGAGGAAGCTTTCGGCGTGGAAATCCCCGAGGATGCCGCCGAGAAGATCACCACCGTCAAGGATGCGATCGACTACATCGAGAAGCAGAAGGCCGAATAAGGGCCGCTTCGCCTAAAGAACCGAGAGCCGTCCGAGGAGTTCGCATGCGCCGTGTTGTCGTCACAGGTATGGGTATCACCTGCCCGCTTGGGGTAGGGGTTGAACATGTCTGGAAGAGGCTGATCAACGGAGAATCCGGGATCACCGCCATCCAATCCTTCGACACCACGGAGCTGACGGCGAAGGTCGCTGGCCAAGTGCCGGCGGGCACCGTCGCGGATGGCGGGCTTGACCTGTCCGAATGGATTCCGGTCAAGGAAATCAAGAAGATGGACCGCTTCATCCACCACGGCATGGTGGCGGCGGCGCAGGCTATGGCCGATTCCGGTTTCGTGCCGGAGACGGAGGAAGAGAAATGCGCGGCCGGTGTGATGATCGGCTCGGGCATCGGCGGCCTGCAAACCATCTACGAGACCTCGGTGATGGTGCATGAGGGCCGCGCCAAACGCGTCTCCCCCTTCTTCATCCCGGCGGCGTTGATCAACCTGATCTCCGGTCAGGTCTCGATCCGCTACGGGCTCAAGGGCCCCAACCACTCGGCCGTGACGGCCTGCGCCACCGGCGTGCACGCGATCGGCGATGCGGCGCGGCTCGTGGCTTATGGCGATGCGGATGTGATGGTGGCCGGCGGTGCCGAAGCGGCGGTGAACGCGCTTGGCATTGCCGGGTTCTGCGCGGCGCGTGCGCTCTCCACCGGTTTCAATGACCGCCCCGACCGAAGCCTCCCGCCCCTGGGACAAGGACCGCGACGGGTTCGTGATGGGCGAGGGCGCCGGTGTGGTGGTGCTGGAAGAGTACGAGCACGCCAAGAAGCGCGGCGCCAAAATCTACGCCGAGATCGGCGGCTACGGCATGTCCGGCGATGCGCATCACATCACCGCCCCGGCCGAGCATCATGACGGCGCCTTCCGCGCCATGAAGGCGGCTTTCAAGAATGGCGGCCTGACCCCGGCGGATGTGGATTACATCAACGCCCACGGCACCTCCACGCCGCTGGGCGATGATCTGGAGCTTGAGGCGGTCGAGAACATGTTCGGCGAACATGCCAAGACGGTCGCCATGTCCTCCACCAAATCGGCCATCGGGCATTTGCTGGGTGCTGCGGGCGCGGTGGAGACGATCTTCTCCATCCTCGCGATCCGCGACAATGTCGCCCCGCCGACGCTGAACCTGCATGCGCCTAGCCGCGAGTCCGTGGTGAACCGCGTGCCGCTGGTGGCGCAGGAGCGCAAGATTAACGTGGCGCTGTCCAACTCCTTCGGGTTCGGCGGCACCAACGCTTCCATCCTGTTCAAGCGGGCCGTCTGATCCGAATTGCGCTGGCGTGGCCGCATATTTCTGGTCCTGCTGGTTCTGCTGGCCGTAGCGAATGCAGGGCGGATGGCGGTTCACCAGAGCTACGATGGCCCTGGCGCCGGGCTGGCTGACGCCACATTGGTGATTCCACCCGGTGGCGATGCCGAGGTGGCACAGACCCTGACCAAGGCCGGGGTGATCGAATATCCGCTGATCTTCCGGGCCGCCGCTTGGTTTACCCGGAGCGACGGACCGCTGCGGGCTGGGGAATATCTCTTCCCCGCCCATGCCAGCCTGCGGCGGATTCTGGATATTCTGCGCCATGGCGCAGAGGTGCAGCACCAGGTCACCATTCCCGAGGGGCTGACCGGCCAGCAGATCGCCGACATCATCAACGCCCTGCCCGTGGCCACCGGCCAGGTGGCGCCGCCGCCGGATGGCAGCGTGCTGCCGCAAACCTATGATTATGTCTGGGGTACGGCGCGCAGCGTGGTCCTGGCGCGGGCGCAGGATGCGATGCAGGCGCTGCTGGCAAAGAAATGGGCCGCGCGCGACCCTTCCGTGCCGTTGGACGACCCGCAGCAGGCGGTGATTCTGGCCTCCATCGTGCAGCAGGAGACGCCGCTGAATGGGGACATGCCGTCCATTGCCGCCGTCTACGAGAACCGGCTGAAGGCGGGGATGAAGCTGCAGGCGGACCCGACGGTGATCTTCGCCGCCACCGCCGGCAAGCAATCCGGCGGCACCGGCATCACCAGGGCCGATCTGCAGCTCAATTCACCCTATAATACCTATGAAAATGAAGGGCTGCCGCCGGGGCCGATCTGCTCGCCCGGCGTGGCGGCGCTGGATGCCGTGCTGCACCCGGCGAAGAGCGATGCGCTCTATTTCGTCGCCGCCAATGACGGCACGCACCGCTCGGTCTTCTCGCGTCTCTTCAAGGATCAGCTGAGCAACATCCAGCGTTTCTGGAACCAGCATAAATAGCGGCTTGGTCGCGCAAAAATAGGTTGAACCGGCTGGTTCAACCTATTCACAAAGCCGCTTTTTAGGGCGGCCAAGCATCGTCAGAGCTAGTTTAAGGCTAGGCTGCTCAGCTCTTGGGGCCGAACCCCAGGAAGCCCGCCTGCGGGTTAGGCGTACCGGTGTTGCCGGTGGGCAGCGCCTTATACGGGGTGGGTTTGCCTGTCTCGTTGGCGGGCACCACCGCCGAGGCCGCTTCATGCTTGCCGGATTGGCTCTTGCCCGTTTTGCCGCTCGGGGGTGGGGTCAGCATCCAGGGGGCGCCCATGGTGTCGCTGGCGCCTTGCGCCGCCAGCTCATTGCGCGTGCCGAGCAGCAGGAAGGTGATATTGTTGCGGTTGAGCGCGATGGAAAGATCAAGCGGGCTTTCGCCGAACTGGTCCTTAGCCGTCAGATCCGCGCCACGGCTGAGGGCGTCCTGGGCGGAGGCGTAGTCGTTCTTGTTGATAGCGGTAAACAGCTCCTGAGTCGGGTCGCCGCCGGCGGGTTTCTGCATCTGCGGGCCGGTGGCAAGCGGCGCGACGCCGCCGACGCCGGGCAGGCCGGTGGGGGCGATGTCAGGCGTGCGGGCCTTGGGCTGTGGCGCGGGCGCGCCGCCAACGCCGCCCATGCCCATGCCTGAGCCCATGGTTCCAGAGGAGAGCTGCGCATGGGCCGGCGCCACGGCGGCACCCAGGGCCAGGCCCAGTGCCAGGGGAAAAGCGAGCTTCATGATCCCGCCTTCTACTGCAAGCGCGCAGGGCCGTCTATCTAATGATGATTCGGCGCGTGGGGGTGATAGGGCAAAGCCGGTCAAGGTTACGGCGTTGCGCAGCAACGATGGAAGGCCGCCCGAGGAGGCCACGCGCCAACTCATTTATTTTTTTGCCTTCAGCGCGGCCAGTTCGGCCTGCAGCCGTTCTACCTCGGTGCGCAGGCTGGTGATTTCTTCCTGATAATCCTGGGTGCCGTCTTGCTCGGGCTTCGCCTCGCCGCCTTCGCGGTAGAAGGGGGCGAACAGGTGCATGGCCCGTTCCATCATCGCCATGTTCTTGCGGCCCATATCCTCCATGCCCGGCGGTATGAAGGGGCCGAAGGTTTTGCTCACCGTCTCGCGCATGCTCTCCTGCTGGTGCAGGAAATTGGCCATGGCCTGCTCCAGATATTTGGGCATCAGGTTCGGCATGTCGGTGCCGTACACGCCGATGAGCTGGCGGAGGAAATTGGTCGGGAGCAGGGCGTTGCCCTTGCCCTCTTCCTCGACGATGATCTGGGTCAGCACGCTGCGGGTGATGTCCTCACCGCTTTTGGCATCGTAAACCACGAAGTCCCGGTCGTTGCGGACCATTTCCGCCAGGTTTTCCAGCGTGATGTAGCTGGAGCTTTCAGTGTTGTAGAGGCGGCGGTTGGCGTATTTCTTGACGATGACGGGCTGCGGCGTGGACTTGACCGTTTCACTCATGAATTTATCTTCCATCCCGGTTCGGTGGCATATACGCAGGAATGCTGCATGCGGAACCATTGAAACATGAAACTTGTGCGCTGCACAGTGTACTCTTATGCATCGCGTCTGGCGATTTCGCCCTGGCTGCGCTAAAGTCGAAACGGTTCAGGTGAATCTCCGGTCACCGCGGTTCAACCTGAACCGATCGCACGCTAGGAATGGCGCGGTTGCCGGCAGGGACTTTATGGCGCATGAACGAAAATTTGGCCAAGGATTTTGTGGCCGTGTGGCAGAGCGAGCTGACCGCCATGGCGGCGGACCGCGAGCTGCGCGAAACGTGGGCCGCCACCTTGGGCCTGTGGGCGCAGGCGGCCAGTGCCGCCGCTGCGTTGCTGCCGCATGATGCCCCGGCCAGAAGCCCCCGCACCGCTGAGCCGCCGAGGGCCGCGCCCGCTGCTCCTGCATCTGGGCCTGGCGTGGATGAAGTCGAGCAACTCAGCCGCCGCGTCGCTGAACTTGAGCAGCGTCTGGCCAAACTCCTTGAACGGAGCGGCGGAGCAGGACCCGAAGGCACTGGCGTCGCTGTTTGAGGAGATCCAGCGCCGGGACACGGCGCTGATCGCCGGTATCGCCGCCTATCGCCGGGATGCCTACGTACGCGAGATGCGCGACCCGCCCGCCATATGGGAAGAGGGCGAGAGCCGCTTGCTGGATTATGGCGGGGCCGGACCGGCGGTGCTGTTCGTGCCGAGCCTGATCAACCGGGCCTATATTCTCGACCTGATGGAAAACGCCTCGATGCTGCGCTGGTTGGCGGGGCAGGGGCTGCATCCTTATCTGCTGGACTGGGGCTGGCCGGGCGAGGTGGAGCGGCGCTTCTCCCTTACCGATTACATCGCCGGGCGGCTGGAGCGCGCCATTGCCGCCGTGCCGGGGCCGGTGATTCTGGCGGGCTATTGCATGGGCGGCATGCTGGCCTTGGCGGCGGCGCTCAGGGCTGAGGCCACCGGGTCTGGCCGCGTTGCCGCCTTGGCCTTGCTCGCAACACCCTGGGATTTCCATGCCGAAGACCCCGATGCCGCGCGCCGCGTGGCCGAAACGGTGCCCTTCATGGAAGGGGTGATGCAGTTTTCCGGCACGCTGCCCATCAACTCGCTGAACACGATGTTCGCCATGGTGGACCCTTACGGCGTGGGCGAAAAATACCGGGATTTCGCGGGGCAGGACAAAACCAGCCCCCGTGCCAAACGCTTTGTGGCGATGGAGGATTGGCTGGCCGATGGCATACCGCTTGCCGCCCCGGTGGCGCGGGAGGCGCTCTCCGGCTGGTATGGCGACAATACGCCCCCGCGCGGCGAATGGCGGGTGGCGGGGTTGGCGGTGGACCCGGCGCAGCTCAGCCTTCCCGCCTTCTGCGCCATTCCCGCCAGGGACCGGCTGGTGCCCGCCGCTTCGGCGCGGGGGTTGGCGGGACGTTTGACAAATGTCACGGTCATCGAGCCAAAGGCCGGGCATATCGGCATGGTGGCGGGCACCCATGCGGAAACGTCGCTTTGGCGGCCTTTCAAGGACTGGGTGCTCAGTCTATCTTTAGCTTAACGACTACGAGACCGGCAAAAAAGGAAACCAGGACATGGAAGATATCGTCATCGTCTCCGCGGCGCGTACCCCCGTTGGCAGCTTCAACGGCGTCTTTGGCTCCACCCCGGCCCATGTGCTCGGCACTGTGGCGCTGAAAGCCGCCATCGAGCGCGCTGGACTGTCTCCCGATGAGATTGATGAGGCGATCCTGGGCCAGGTGCTCACCGCCGCGCAAGGCCAGAACCCGGCCCGCCAGGCGGCCCACGCTGCCGGTATTCCGGACAGCAAGACCGCCTTTGGCATCAATCAGGTCTGCGGCTCTGGCCTGCGCGCCGTGGCGCTGGCGGCGCAGCAGATTCTCTCCGGCGAGAGCAACATCGTCATCGCAGGCGGGCAGGAGAGCATGAGCCTTTCCACCCATGCCGCGTATCTGCGCGCCGGGCAGAAGATGGGCGATCTCAGCTTCATCGACACGATGATCAAGGACGGGCTGTGGGATGCCTTCAACGGCTATCACATGGGCATCACGGCCGAGAACGTCGCCAAGCAATGGCAGATCACCCGCGACGACCAGGACGCGCTGGCGCTGGCCTCGCAGCAGAAGGCCTCTGCCGCGCAGAAGGCCGGCAAGTTCAAGGATGAGATCGCGCCCGTGACGCTGAGCAGCCGCAAGGGTGAAGTTGTGGTGGAGAATGACGAATATATTCGTCATGACGCCTCCGTCGAGACCATGGCGAAGCTGAAGCCCGCCTTCACCAAGGAAGGCACCGTGACCGCCGGTAATGCTTCGGGCATCAATGACGGCGCGGCCGCCCTGGTGGTGATGAGCGCCAAGGAAGCCGCAAAGCGCGGCTTGACCCCGCTGGCGCGCATCGCGAGCTTCGCCACAGCGGGCGTGGACCCGGCGGTGATGGGCTCCGGGCCGATCCCGTCCTCCCGGAAGGCGCTGGAGCGTGCGGGCTGGAAGGTGGCGGATCTCGATTTGATCGAGGCGAACGAGGCTTTCGCCGCGCAAGCCTGTGCGGTGAACAAGGAGCTGGGGCTGGACCCGGCCAAGGTGAATGTGAATGGCGGGGCGATTGCCATCGGCCATCCGATCGGCGCGTCGGGCGCGCGCGTTCTCACCACGCTGCTGCATGAGATGAAGCGACGCGACGCCAAGAAGGGCCTCGCCACGCTGTGCATTGGCGGCGGCATGGGCGTTGCCATGTGCGTGGAGCGCTAACAGCGCAGATAAATCAAACCCCAGGCCGCAAACCTGGGGTTTTTTATGGCGGGAAGCATCCCACCTGTCCGGTATGGACCGGAAAATAAGCGAGGAAAAATGGCTGTAAGCAAAGTCTCTCCCAATGCTGTCGAGGCCCTGAAGGGGAAATTGTTCGACGGCATGACGATCATGTCCGGCGGCTTCGGGCTGTGCGGAATTCCCCAGACGCTGATTGAGGCAATCCGGGATTCGGGCGTGAAGGATCTGACCGTGATCTCCAACAATGCGGGGATCGACGGGGCCGGGCTCGGCATTCTGCTGGAGACGCGGCAGATCAAGAAAATGATCTCATCTTACGTGGGTGAGAACGCGACCTTTGCGAAACAATTCCTCGCCGGTGAGCTGGAGATTGAGTTCAACCCGCAGGGCACGCTGGCGGAGCGCATCCGTGCGGGCGGGGCAGGGGTTCCGGCCTTCTTCACCGCCACCGGCTATGGCACCCAGATTGCCGAGGGCAAGGAGACGCGGGAGTTCAATGGCCGTCATTATGTGATGGAGACCGGGTTGTTCGCTGATCTTTCCATCGTGCATGCCTGGAAGGCCGATACGGAGGGCAATCTCGTCTACCGCAAGACGGCGCGGAATTTTAATCCGATCATGGCCACCGCTTCGAAATTCACCGTGGCCGAGGTTGAGGAGCTGGTGGAGCCCGGCGAGATCGACCCGGATCATATCATCACGCCGGGCATCTTCGTGAAGAAGCTGGTGAAACCTGCCCATTTTGAAAAACGTATCGAACAGCGCACCGTGCGCAAGAAGGAGGGTTGAGCCATGCCCTGGAGCCGCGACGAAATGGCCGCGAAGGCCGCCGCTGAACTTGAAGATGGGTTCTATGTAAATCTCGGCATCGGTATTCCGACGCTGGTGGCAAATCATATTCCTGCCGGCATGACCATCCAGCTTCAGTCAGAGAATGGCATGCTGGGCATGGGGCCTTTCCCGTATGAGGGCGAGGAGGATGCCGACCTGATCAATGCCGGGAAGCAGACGGTGACGGCACTGCCCACCACGAGCTTCTTTGATTCTGCGCAGAGCTTTGGAATGATCCGCGGCGGGCACATCGATATCTCCATCCTCGGCGCGCTGCAGGTGGCGGAGAATGGCGACCTCGCCAACTGGATGGTGCCGGGCAAGATGGTGAAGGGCATGGGTGGGGCCATGGACCTTGTGGCCGGGGTGCCGCGCGTGGTGGTGCTGATGGAGCATACCGCCAAGGGCGAGCCGAAGATTCTGAAGGACTGCACTTTGCCGCTGACCGGCAAGGGGGTGGTGAGCAAGATCATTACCGATCTTGCGGTGTTCGAGGTGAAGAAGGGCGAGACGCCCGGTCTGGTGCTGGTCGAACATGCGCCGGATGTGACCATCGAGCAGATCAAAGAGCAGACCAAGGCAGATTTTAAAGTGGCCTTGGCCTGAAGTTATAAAAGTTTTTTGGTGCCGCCTTTTTTCAAAAAAGGCGGCCTCTTTTGCAGCTTTTTGAAAAAAGCTGCACCAAAAACTTCTGAACCTATTTTGTGCTTGGCGCGGCGCGCCAGATCCAGGCGATCACCAGCAGATTGAGCAAAGCGGCGGTGAGTAAAATCTCCCCCGGCCCCGTGCCCTTGGCATAGGCAAAGGCCTCGATGCCGCCAGCCAGCAACGTCGCAGCGGAATTCAGGATATTATTGGCGCTGACCATGCGTGCGCGCTCCGCTGGCGCGGCGCTGGCCTGCAGCAGCACATAGAAGGGCACGGAGAACAGCCCGCCGCAGATGGCGGTGAACGCCAGATCCGCCAGCGCATGCCAGCCCGCGAAACGCCCCAGCAGGGTTGGCACGTCCGGCACCGCCAGATGCGCCGAGGTGATCGCGAAATCGCCGATGAAGATGCTCATGCCCAGCGCGGCCGGGATGGCGAAATGCAGCAGGTTTTTCGCATGCACGAAGCGCGCGGCGGCGAGCGAGCCAACACCCACCCCCACCGCGAACACGCCCAGCATCAGCGTGACCACATGGCCATCCGCATGCAGCCTGACCTTCGCCAGCACGGGAAAAGCCGCCAGAACGGTGGCACCCAGCGCCCAGAACCAGGAAATGCCCCAGCAGGCGAACCAGACCTGGCGGTTGGCGGCGGCGCCGCGCAGAAGCCGCACATTGGCGCGCCAGAGATTCCAGTCCGGCTTCAGCCCAGGGGCGGCGGCGCGGGCGGTGGGGATCATCCACGCACTCGCGATTCCCGCCAGGGAAAGCGCAATGGCCGCCAGCGGCGCCAGCAATTTGCCATGCGGCAGAAGGATCAGAATGCCGCCCGCCACGGTGCCAAGCACGATGCCCGCGAAGGTTCCGGCCTCAATGGCGCCGTTGCCTTTCACCAGCGCGTCGCCGGAGAAAATATCCGGCAACATGCCGTATTTCAGCGGGGAGAAGAACGCGGCCTGCAACCCAAGCCCCAGCAGCACCGCCAGCAGGAAGCCGAAATGACCGGTGAGAAACCCCACCAGCGCCAGCACCATCAGCCCCAGCTCCCAATATTTGGTCCAGAGCATCAGCCGCGCTTTGTCATGCGCGTCGGCCAATTGCCCGGCCGGGGCGGAGACGAGGATATAGGGCAGTAGGAACAGCCCGCCGGAAATGGCCGAGAGCGCCCCTGCCTGCCCGGCGGAAAGCTTGTAGATGGCGAGCACCACCAGTGCGTTCTTGAACAGATTATCGTTCAGCGCGCCCAGAGCCTGGGTAATGAAAAGCGGGATGAAGTAGCGGCTTTTCAGGCTGGGCTCAGCCACGGCGCGGCGCCATCAATGCCAGCGTCGCCCAGGCGCATAAGCCCGCCTGTGAGCAGCCCGGACAGAACGTCGCTGACGAAGTGATAATCAGCGCAAACCAGCCCGGCCATCACCAGCAGCACGAGTGCGCCCCAGAGCGGGCGCCATTTGGGCCGCAGCACCCACAGCACCCCGATGGGGGCGGCGGCGTAGCTCGTGTGGCCGGAGGGGAAGGCCCCGAACAGGATGCTCTGCGCGAAGGGGTGGAAGCCGTAAATCCCGTATTTCAGCCAGGTGGCGGGCCAAGCGCGGCCGAACATCCATTTCAGCTCGTCCTTGGCCGCGGTGGCCGCCAGTGTGGCGAGCGCGATTGTCAGCCAGAGCCTGTCCGGTGGCGCCAAGCCGCGCAGATGCCGGATGAGCGCCCGGAGCAGGATGAGGGCAGCAGCCGGCAAAGCGAGCAGGGAGGGCGAGGCGCAGGCCTGGAACAGCCGGCGCAGCCCCTGATGATGAGACCAGAACGCGGCCACCGGCTGGTCGATGAACAGGATACAGAGGACGCACGCGGCCGCCAGCCCGCCCGCTGCCGCCCAGTACGTAAGCTGGTGAGGGCTGCGCACGGGCAGTGGGCATTGGCGTCAGGGCAATAATACGGTGCTGCCGGTGGTCTGCCGTGCTTCCAGCGCGGCATGGGCGGCGGCGGCCTGTTCGAGCGGGAAGGTCTGATTGACCCGGATCCGCACGGCGCCGGAGAGCACAACGTCGAACAGGGCGGCGGCGCCGGTTGCGATATCCTGCTGGGTGGACATGTAGCTGGCAAAGCTGGGCCGGGTGAGGAACAGGCTGCCCTTGGTGCCGAGTGCGGTGATATCGATAGGCGGGATCGGGCCGGAGGCACTGCCGAAGCTCACCATCAGCCCCAGGGGCGCCAGACAGTCCAGGCTGGCATTGAACGTATCCTTGCCGACACTGTCATACACCACCGGCACCATGGCACCGCCAGTGATGTGCTTCACCTCCGCCGCGAGGTTGGCGTGGCCGACAATGGTGTGGGCGGCGCCGTTGGCCTTGGCGATTTCGGCTTTGGCCTCGGAGGAGACCACGCCGATCACCTCCACGCCCAGATGTTTGGCCCATTGGCACAAGATCAGCCCCACGCCGCCCGCCGCCGCATGCACCAGGATGGTCTGGCCGGGCTGGGCCTTGAAGGTCCGGTGCAGCAGGAAATAGGCGGTGAGGCCTTGCAGCATCATGGCCGCGGCGGTTTTGGAATCGATGCCGTCCGGCAGTTTCACCAGCTTCTCGGCGTTGATCACGCGCTCGGTCGCGTAGGCGCCGAGCGGCCCGCCCGCATACGCCACGCGGTCGCCGGGGGCGACGTTTTTCACCTTTTCGCCCACCGCCAGCACCACGCCCGCGCCTTCCAAGCCCAGCGTGGCGGGCAGCGGCGCTTTGTAGAGCCCGGTGCGGAAATAAACGTCGATGTAATTCAGCCCCACGGCTTCATGCCTGACCAAAGCCTCGGTCGGGCCGGGCTGAGGGGTGGGAACCTGTTCCCATTTCAGCACGTCCGGTCCGCCATGGGCGTGGATGCGGATGGCTTTACTCATGCGTGGCTGGCCTTGGTTCGGGTCTCGAGCGCGAGCAGGAGACGTTTGGTTTCCAGCCCGTCCCCGCCGGAATAGCCGCCGAGCCCGGTGGTGGCGAGAACGCGGTGGCAGGGGATGAGGATGGGAATGGGATTGGCGGCATTGGCACCGCCGATGGAACGCGCAGAGCCGCCCACCTGAGCCGCGATCTCGGCGTAGGAGCGTGTCTCTCCGTGCGGGATGGCGCGCAGCGCCGCCCAGACCTTGCGGCGGTAGGGCGTGCCGCCGGGGTTCAGCGGCAGATCGTGGGGCAGCATGGCCTCACCGTCGAAATAGGCATCCAGCGCATCCTTCGCGCGGCGCAGCAGGGCCGAGGGCTCCTGCAGGCTGCCCCAGCCCCATTCGAGCGCGACGATGGCATCATCCTCGGCGAACAGCGTGAGGTCACCGACGGGCGAGTGCATGGAAAGTGCGGCCATGGGGCGGAGGCTAGACGCAGCGCCCTGCATGATCAAGCGGGCTTGCGGCGCGGGCGCGCCATCCGGCAGACTGGCTGCCGAATGGGCGAAGCGATGGCACTGGAAGTTTGTGGTTTCGCAAGGTGGTGGCGTGCCTGGGCGCGCTTCGCGGCCTTCATGCTGGTGCTGGCCCTGGCTGCCTGCGCCGGCGGGCCGCGGCTTGAATCCCCCTCGCATTTCGGCATGGCGACCAATCTCTCCTGCGTGCCTTATGCGCGGGATGTCTCGGGCATTCAGCTCGACGGCGATGCTTATGAATGGTGGGGCGAGGCGGATGGGGTTTATCCGCGTTCGCACCAGCCCAGTGTTGGCGCGGTGCTGGTGTTGAAGCCGCATGGCTCCATGGATGTCGGGCATCTGGCGGTTGTCACGGCCATGGAATTGCGGCGGGAGGTGCTGGTTACGCAGTCCAACTGGCTGCCGGGGCGGATCGAGCATGACCAGCCGGTCGTCGATGTCTCGCGGGAGAATAACTGGTCCCTGGTGCGGGTGTGGTACGAGCCCGCCCACGCGCTGGGCCGCAGGCTCTATCCTGCCTATGGCTTCATCCTGCCCAACTGAGTAAGAGCAGCCCCATGATACGCGGCGCCTTCACGGTTGGAGCATGGACGATGGCGAGCCGCATTCTCGGCTTCGCGCGGGATGTGCTGATCGCCGCCGTGCTGGGCACCGGGCCGGTGGCGGATGCGTTCTTCGTGGCGCTGCGTCTGCCCAATTTGTTCCGGCGCTTGTTCGGGGAGGGCGCGTTCAACGCCGCCTTCGTACCCGCCATCTCGACCATTCTGCACAAGGATGGCCTGGGCGCCGCCACCGCATTCGCCGAGGAGGCGACGGCGGTGATGGCCTTCTGGCTGGGCGGGCTGACAATCCTGGGCGAGATTTTCATGCCCTGGCTGCTGTACGTGCTGGCGCCGGGCTTCGTCGGGCATGGCGGCAAGTTCGACATGGCCGTGTCGCTCTCGCGGGTGATGTTTCCGTATCTGTTCTTCATCTGCCTCACCGCCCTGTTTTCCGGCGTGCTGAATGCGATGAGCCGCTTTGCGGCGGCGGCGGCGGCGCCCGTGCTGTTCAACCTGTTCATGATTGCCTCGATGCTCTGGCTGGCGCCCTATACGCGCAATCCGGGTTTCGCCCTGGCCTGGGGCGTCACGGTTTCGGGCATCGCACAGCTGGGGCTGGTGCTGTGGGCCATCCGCCGGGCGGGCATGCGCTTTACCTTGCCTCGCCTGCGTTTCTCGCCGCGCATCAGGCACATGTTCAAGCGCATGGCGCCTGCCCTGCTGGGGGCGGGGGTGACGCAGCTCAACGTCTCGATCGACATTATCATCGGCACGCTGCTGCCCGCGGGCTCGGTCTCTATTCTGTACTACGCGGACCGGGTGAACCAGCTGCCCCTGGGGGTGATCGCCACCGCTGCCGGTACGGCTTTGCTGCCGGCGGTAACCCGGCATATCGCGCTGGGGGAGGAGGCGGAGGCAAACACCGCCCTCAACCGCGCCTTCGAATCCGTGCTGATGCTCACTTTGCCCGCCGCCATCGGGCTTTCCGTGGCGGCGAAGGCGGTGATGGATGTGGCTTTCGTGCGCGGGGCCTTCACCGCCCATAACGCCCTGCTGGCCGGGCACTCGCTGGCGGCTTTCGCGCTGGGGCTGCCGGTGTTCGCGCTGATCAAGATTTTCACCCCCGGCTTCTATGCGCGCGGCGATACCGTGACGCCGCTGAAGATCGGCGTGGCGGCGGTGGCGTTGAATCTGGGGCTGAATTTGCTGTTCATGCACCCGCTGAAGGCGGTGGGCCCGGCCTTGGCCACCTCGCTCTCCTCTGCCTTCAACGCGGCCTTTCTGTTCGCCCTGCTGCATAAGCGCCAGCATTTCGGCTTCGATGCACTCTCGCGCCGCCGCATCCCACGCATTCTGGTAGCCGGGGTGGTGATGGCGGCTGCCCTTTGGGGCGTGCAACGCTTGCTGCCGGCAAGGGTGACGACGATTCCCGAATTCCTGCTCCTCGTGCTGGTGGGAGGTGTATTCTATTTCGGGCCGGGCGTGCTGATCCGGGCCTTCGATCTGCGGGAATTTCTGGGGCTGCTGCGCCGCAAGCGGCGCAAGGCGGACGGGGCCTCAACCCAGCCCCAGGGATAATGTGGTACTCTTGGCGTTGGAACGCGGCGCAGCCCTGCCTGTGCGTCAATTGCCATCGGCAGACCCGCCCTTTAAAGCGCCCCGCAGAGACAGCCATGGCCTACAGCGTTAAAGAGATCTTCTACACCTTGCAGGGCGAGGGCCGGAATGCCGGCCGCGCGGCGGTATTTTGCCGTTTTGCAGGGTGTAATCTCTGGTCCGGGCGCGAGGCCGACCGCGAGAGCGCCATCTGCCGCTTCTGCGACACCGATTTCGTGGGCACGGATGGCACCGGCGGCGGGCGTTTTGCCACGGCGCGGGAGCTGGCAGGGGCTATCGCCGCCGAATGGCCCGTGGCGGCGCAAGGGGCGCGGCTGGTGGTGCTGACGGGTGGCGAACCGTTGTTGCAGGTCGATTCCGCGCTGACCGGCGCGCTGCACGAGGCGGGCTTCGAGATCGCCGTGGAAACCAACGGCACCATCGCGCCGCCGGACGGGATCGACTGGCTCTGCGTCAGCCCCAAGGCGGGGGCGAAATTGGTGGTGGAGCGCGGCGACGAGTTGAAGCTCGTGTTTCCGCAAGAGGGTGCGGCGCCGGAGCTTTTCGAGGCTCTTGGCTTCGCCCATTTCCTCCTGCAACCGATGGATGGGCCGGACCAGGCCGCCAACACCGAGGCGGCGGTGGCCTATTGTATGGCGCATCCGCGCTGGCGCTTCTCGTTGCAGACGCATAAATTCCTGGGAATCCGCTAATGTTCGAGCTTAGCAAGCAATTCACCTTCGATGCCGCGCATACGCTGCATCGGGAGATCGAGGTGGAATCCAGCCGTCGCATCCACGGCCATACTTACCGCGCCGAGGTGACCGTGCGCGGCACGCCAGACCCGGTGAGCGGCATGGTGATGGATGTCGGCCTGTTGCAGCGCCTGCTGGACTCCACCCGCGACGCGCTGGACCATCGCTTCCTCGACGAGATCCCCGATCTCGGCCCGGCGACGATGGAGAATCTCTGCGTCTGGATCTGGCGCCGTCTGGCCCCGACCTGCCCGGCGCTGTACCGGGTCACCGTCTCGCGCGCCTCCAACGAGGATCGCTGCGCCTATTTCGGCCCGCAGGAGGGTTGAGCATGGACAATGATTCCGCCCTGGTGCTGTTTTCCGGCGGGCAGGATTCCGCCACCTGCCTGGCCTGGGCGCTGGCGCGCTTTGGCCGCGTCGAGACCATCGGGTTTGAGTACGGCCAGCGCCACCGAGTTGAGATGGATGTCCGCGCGCCGTTGCGCACGGCGTTCGCTGAGGCCTTCCCTGACTGGGCCGCGAAGCTGGGGGAGGATCATGTCATCGACCTCTCCGTGCTCGGCCAGATCAGCGACACCGCGCTGACCAAGGATGCCGCCATTGCCATGCAGGCAAATGGCTTGCCCAACACCTTCGTGCCCGGGCGCAATTTGCTGTTCTTCACCTTTGCCGCCGCCATCGCCTACCGGCGCGGGATCAAGCATATCGTCACCGGCGTGTGCGAGACCGACTATTCCGGCTACCCGGATTGCCGCGACGACACGGTGAAGGCGATGCAGCTGGCGCTGAATCTCGGCATGGACACGCGCTTCGTGCTGCATACGCCGCTGATGTGGATCGACAAGGCGCGGACCTGGACGTTGGCCGAGGAGCTGGGGGGCGAGGCGCTGGTGGAGATCATCCGTACCGGCTCGCATAGCTGCTACAACGGTGCCCGCAGCGTGCTGCATGATTGGGGCTATGGCTGCGGCACCTGCCCGGCCTGCGAGCTGCGCGCCCAGGGTTGGGCCGGGTTTTTGGCGCAGGGTTCCTGATCTCACAGGCGAGGGGGCTGCGTTTGGCTCCCATTGTCTGTTTCCCGTTTGGCGGCTAACCCCACTCGCGAAACGGAGACGATAGACGACCATGGCCCGCATTTTTTCCGGCATTCAGCCCACCGGCATCGCCACGCTCGGCAATTATCTCGGCGCGCTGCGCAACTGGGTGGCGCTGCAGCAGGGGGAGGATGAGTGCATCTATTGCCTCGTCGATCTGCACGCCATCACCACCTTCCAGGAGCCTGCCGCCCTGCGCGAGCAGACCTACACCATGGCCGCCCTGCTGCTGGCCTGCGGGATCGACCCCGAGCGCTCCATCCTGTTCCATCAATCCGCCGTCTCCGCCCATGCGCGGCTGGGCTGGATTTTCAATTGCGTGGCCCGCATGGGCTGGCTGAACCGCATGACGCAGTTCAAGGACAAGGCGGGCAAAGACCGTGAGGCGGTGTCCACCGGGCTGTTCGTGTACCCGAACCTGATGGCGGCGGACATTCACGCCTACCACGCCACGAAGGTGCCGGTGGGCGATGACCAGCTCCAGCATATCGAGCTGGCGAACGACATTGCCGAGAAGTTCAACCATGATTTCGGGGTGAGCTTCTTCCCGCGCATCGAGCCGGTGGTGCTGAAGGAGACGGCGCGGGTGATGAGCCTGCGTGACGGCACTAAGAAAATGTCCAAGTCCGACCCGTCGGACCAGTCCCGCATCAACATGACCGACGATGCGGACGCGATCTCGCAGAAAATCCGCAAGGCCAAGACCGACCCGGAGCCGTTGCCGGATAATCTGGCGGCGCTGGCGGAGCGGCCGGAGGCGCGCAACTTGCTCGGGATTTTCGCGGCGGTTTCCGGCGAGAGCCAGGAGGCGCTGCTGGCGCGCTTCGCAGGCTCCGGCTTCGGGCCGTTCAAGGCCGCTTTGGCTGACGCGCTGGTGGCGCATGTGGAGCCGATCGGTCAGCGGACCCGCGACTATCTGGCGGACAAGGCGGAGCTGGACCGGATTCTGCGGGATGGTGCCCGCCGTGCTGCCGCCATCGCCGGGCCGATTACCGAGGAAGCGGAGCGGATCGTCGGGTTTTTGCCCGGCGCGGCGTAAACCGCTTATGATACGGGCATGGTCTGGAAAACCGTCGCCCGGCATCTGCTCTCCCACGCCGCACCGGCCAGCGTGCCTGATGCGGAGCTGGCCAAAACCCTGCGCGCCAGGCTGGATGCGGTAAGGCAGAAGCGGCTCGGGCGGGCGCTGAGCATCCGCCACGTGGCCGCCGGAAGCTGCAATGGCTGCGAGCTGGAGCTGCGCGCCACCCAGAACCTGATCTACGATCTCACCCAATACGGGCTGAGTTTCACCCCCAGCCCGCGCCATGCGGATATTCTGCTCATCACCGGCGTGGCCGGGGTGAACATGCGCGAGGCGGTGATGCAGGCCCGCGCCGCCATGCCGGACCCGGTGTTTGTGGTGGCGGTTGGCGATTGCGCGGTGGATGGCGGGGTATTCAAAGGCTCCCCCGCCGTGGCGGGCGGCGCGGAGGCGTTTCTGCCGGTTGATCTGGTGATTGCAGGGCTGCGCGCCAACCCCGGCGCAGATCATCCAGGGGCTGCTTGCGCTGGTGGAGGCGCATGGGGCGGTGGAGCGGGTGGTTGTGGGATAGTGAAGGTCTGGTCAGCTTATTTGATTGTGGAGATAACAATTGCGTCTTGGTGATCTACTTATTGCGGCAAACCTTGTCACTCACGACGATGTCGAAAAGGCAACAGCGCATCAAAGAGAATTTGGTGGTCGTCTGGGAGACTGCTTGGTCGCCACAGGTGCGATCGCGAAAGACATACTGGATCGGTTTTTTAATGCCATTCCAGTTGAGCCAGACAGCATTCACGAAACTGGAATAGATCAGGTTGAGCTTCTGAATCTGATGATGAAGCAAATATATACCACCCGAATTGAAACTGTTCTGCAGTTTATCGATGCGATCAAGCTGCCACCGCATATCGTGGAGGAGCTTGTGCGCGCGGCTGTTGCTCGCCAGCTGCTGGTGGCTCTCGGGTCTCTTGGGACCACAATGCGCTATGGGTTGAGCGACCAGGGGCGGCGGTGGGCCGAAGAGGCTCTGAAAAGTTCACAATATACGGGGCCCGCTCCCGTTCCATTAGACGTGTTCTGCAAACGAGTGCACTTACAAAAGGTCACCAACGAACTGGTAACCTCCGACAACATTCGTAGTGCGCTAGGTGACAATAAAATAACGGACCAATTTATCCAGAAGATTGGACCAGCGCTGAATTCAGGGCGCGCCATGCTGCTCTACGGTCCTCCAGGCAATGGCAAAACGACGGTCGCGCTCAGTTTTGCGAATGTTTTTAACTCCGTGATCTACGTGCCTTACGCGGTCATGATCGAAGGCCAGATCATGCGTGTTTTTGATCCGAGCGTCCATTCGGCACTACAAGTTAAGCAAGCCGATCAATCGAACGGATTTCAAGGACTTCGGCGTGAACAATCCGACACGCGCTGGATTCCTATCCGACGTCCTTTTGTCGTGGCCGGCGGCGAACTGACATTGGAAATGCTAGATCTTCGCTATGACGCTACCGCGGGCTTTTATGAGGCCCCTTTGCACATAAAGGCACTTGGCGGTTGCTTTGTTATCGATGATTTTGGTCGGCAGATCGTCAGCCCAACAAGTCTGCTTAATCGCTGGATCGTACCCATGGAGAGTCGCATTGATTATTTGAAATTGCACAATGGGAAAAGTTTCTCCATTCCATTCGAATCCCTCGTGATTTTTTCAACAAACATTAATCCAGAGGATTTGATGGACGCAGCTTTTCTGCGCCGTTTGCCATATAAAATAGAGGTTGGTGGTCCCAGCCGAGAGGGTTATCGGGACATATTCAACAAAGTGTGCGGACAAGCAAATATTGTCCTCACGGATGAAATTTTTGATGCAATCGTCCATAAAGTGACAAATGAAAAAAAATTAGAACTCGCAGCCTTTCATCCCGGATTTATTGTTGATCAGGTTGTCTCTATTTCACGGTTTATGGGAAAGCCGCCGCATTTCACGTTAGCGTCGATCGATTACGCACTGGATAATCTTAAGGTAAAATCTCAGAATTAGAGGGGATTTAGAACCCAAAACACGTCGCCAATGCCTGGAAGGAGTGCTTAGGTGCCTTAGCATTCACCACGGCACTCGGAGCGAGGAAAGTCCGGTTGCGAAAGGGCTTAGCAGGAGACAAATATTGACCTCCCCAAATGCGGTTTATGTTATCGGCGCGGGAGGACGTTCGGGAGCTGCTCTATGCCGGGCGCTTCTGAGCCGCGATATTCCGGTTATACCCGTCCTGCGAGATGTCAGGCGACTCCCGGCGGATATTGCGGGCCGTTGCTTGCCGCCACGTGTTGCCGATCTCACAAGCCTCGAATCCCAACTGCGCGCGGCATTTGCGGGCGCACGTTATGTCGTCAACACCGCGCATGCGCGCTATCTCCCCGCGCTCATACAGGCAACAGAGCATGAGACGGTACTGATCGGCCTTGGCTCGACCCGTAAATTCACGCGTTGGCCGGATGATCACGGCAATGGTGTCTTGCACGGTGAAAAAGCATTTCTGGACTCGGGGCGTGCGGGAATGTTGCTGCATCCAACGATGATCTATGGCGCGCAAGGCGAAAACAATGTTCAGCGCCTTGCAGCATTGCTGCGCCGGCTGCCTATGGTGCCGTTGCCAGGCGGAGGGCGCGCCTTGGTTCAACCGATCTATCAGGATGACGTGACGCGCTCGCTGGTTGCAGCGCTGGATCTTGCGCAAAGCGGGAAACTTACAACGCCGCGATCATTGGTTATTGCCGGGCCGGACGCTGTGACTTATCGGGATTTTGCCGTGGCGGTTGCGCATGCCGCGGGGCTCACCATGCCGTCCGTGATACCTGTTCCGGCGCCGCTCCTGATGACGGTCGCTCCCCTCATTCGGGGGCTGCCTGGCGTGCCAAAAGTCGGCCGGGACGAAATCCGCAGATTGCTTGAAGACAAGGCGTTCGATATCGGCCCGATGAAAGAAGCTCTTTCCATAACCCCCATAAAGCTGGAGGAAGGGCTTAACCGCCTGTTCGGCTTAAGCCGGAGATAATGAGCTGCCTCCCTTATCCCGGCAGCTCGATCGACACCCTTAATCCCCCGCCGGGGCGGTCCAGCAGCAAAATACCGCCACCATGGGCGATGATGATGTCCCGCGCGATGGCAAGGCCCAGCCCCGTGCCACCGGGGTCTTCGCTCTCGAAGGGTTTCAGCAGTGTTTCGCGTTTTTGTTCCGGTATGCCGGGGCCATTATCGTCGATGAAAATCTGCACGCTGGCGCCGTTGCGTGCGGCACTGACCCAGATCTGGCCGGCATGCCGGCGGGAATTGTCGATGAGGTTGGTCAGCGCCCGGCGGATGGCTTCCGGGCGCAGCGTCACGGTCAGTTTCTCCGGCGCGGAGAGGCTGATCGAAGCACCTGACCGCGTGGCGGCGATGCAAATATCCTCCAGCAGCACCGGCAGGTCCGCCGCCACCGCCTGCTCGCTGCCCTCGCCCCGGGCGAAGCTGAGATAGATGCTGATCAGCCGTTCCATCTCCGCGATGTCGCTTTCCATGTCCTGCAGGTCCTCCGGCATAATGCCGGGCTGCATGGCCAGAGCGAGGCGCAGGCGGGTGAGGGGGGTGCGCAGGTCGTGGCTCACCCCGGCCAGCATGGTGGTGCGCTGGGTAAGGAAGCGGCGCAGACGCTCCTGCATGCGGTTGAAGGCGGTGGCGGCGCGCCGTACCTCAATGGCGCCTTCCGGGCGGATGGGCCGCCCGTGATCGCGCCCCATGCCGAAATCCTCCGCCGCCTCTGCCAGGCGCTTGATGCCCCGCACCTGGGTGCGCAGGAACAAAGCCGCCAATATGACCAGCAGCAAAGCGGAGCCGATAAGCCAGACCAGGAACAGATAGAAGGTGCCGATGAACAGCCGCTTGCGCGGCACGTCGATGCTCATCACCCCGTCCGCCATCTGGATATTCACCCGCAATATGCCGGGGTGCGCATGCCAGGAAACATTGAAAGGCCGGTGCAGATCCGTCGCCAGAGCGTCCGCGAGGTCGGTATCCACCGGGCCGGGTGCATCCGGCGGGGGCAGATGGCGTAGCGTCTCGTTCCATAGAAAGACCGAATTGAAGGTGAAATGCGCGTCGCCTTCCTGCATCACCAAAGAGCGGCGGGTGGGGTCGCGATCGATCTGGTCAATCATGAAGCCGATTTCCCCGGCGACGGCCCCGGCGAGGCGGCGGGAGAGTTCATCCAGATGCGTGCCGTAGAAGATTTGCAGTGCCACGGCCTGCAGCACCACCATCGGCACCAGCACAATCAGCAGCGAACGCCCGAACAGCCCGCGCGGCAGCATCTTGCGGAATAGCCGCTCCGGTTGCAGCGGGCCCATGCGTAATTTCATGGGCGCAGCCTCATGCCCGCCTCATGGGCCCGGCTTCAGCACATAGCCTTTACCGCGCACCGTTTGCAGAAAACGAGGCTCGCGCGGGTCCGGCTCGATCTTGCGGCGTAGCCTCGTTACCTGCACGTCGATGGCGCGCTCATTCACGTCGTCCAGCCCCAGCGCCGCGGCCAGCGCCTCGCGGGAGAACACTTCATGCGGGCGGGCGGCGAAGGTGGTGAGCAGGGAAAGCTCAGCCCCGGTGAGGCGCACCCGGCTGTTGGGGGTGACCAGCTCGCCGCGCGCGGCATCGAAGCTCGCCTCGCCCAGCGGTACCGGCCCGGCCTGAACGGCGTGCGGCTGGGCGCGGCGCAGCATGGCGCGCAGTCGGGCCACCAGCACCCTTGGGTCGAACGGCTTGCCGAGATAATCATCCGCCCCGGCCTCGAACCCGGCGAGCATATCCTCCGGTGTGTCGCGCGCGGTGAGCAGCAGGATGGGCATGGAGGGGGCGCGGTCGCTCCGCAGGCTGCCGGTCAGGTCTAGCCCGCTTTCGCCGGGCATCATCACGTCCAGCACCATCAGGTCGAAATCCATGGCGCGCAGCTTCTCGCGCGCTTCGGCGGCGGAGGCGGCGCGGGTGACGCGGAACCCCTGCTCAGAGAGATAGCGCCCCGCCAGGGTAGCAAGGCGCAAATCGTCATCGACCAGCAGAATATGCGGCGCGTCTTCTGTCAGTGGCGGCCTGGGTCATCGGCGCCGGGTCAGGGGGTGCGCGGCGTCTTCGGCGCGCGGGAAGGCTCAGGACTCTCTATATAGGACCGGCCTTCAGCGCTGATGAGCCCGCGCATGACACGCTTGAAGCCCTCCACAGCCGGACCGCCAGCCTCGCGGTAAGCGGCCAGCAACCGTTCGCGCTGAGCCTCGAACAGCTTGCGCTCCAGCGCGGCGCCTGTCTCGGTCAGGTTGAGCAGGCGCTGGCGCCGGTCTTTGGGGCCGGGCACCTGGGCCACATAGCCCTCGCGGATCAGCGGGCCCAGAACGCGGGTGAGGCTTTGCTTGGTGATACCGAGAATGGACAGCAATTCCCCCACTTTCAGCCCGGGCTTGCGGGCGATCCAATGCAGGCAGCGGTGATGCGCGCGGCCAAAATCCAGCCCTGCGAGAATTGCATCTGGTGGGCCGTTCAGGTCGCGCAGGGCGAAAAACAGCATGTCCTGCGCGGTTCTTAGCTCGTCTTCGCGCAAAAACAGCAGGCCTGCGCCCGGTGCTGCGTGCGGGGCGCTGGGCAGGGTTTCACGTTTGCTGGTCGGGTAGGGTTGAGTCGGTGCGTCAGGCATGGCAATTTCAATAACCAGTGGTTGGCCGCAATTAAGTGGTAAAACAGCTGACTTATACGCAAGAATTGACTGTCTCAAAACAGTAGCGCAACCGGAGAATTTTGACCATGGCACTCGTGCCCTTCGACGACCGCGATGGCTTCATTTGGTGGGATGGCAAGCTGATCCCCTGGCGTGACGCGAAGCTCCACGTACTCAGCCATGGTCTGCATTACGCCTCCGCCGTGTTCGAGGGCGAGCGCGCTTATGCCGGTAACATCTTCAAGCTGGGCGCGCATACGGAGCGGCTGATCGGCTCCGGCCGCATGCTGGGCTTTGAGATTCCCTACACGGCCGAGCAGATCAATCAGGCCAGCATCGACGTGATGGCGGCGAACAACCTGACCGACGCCTATATCCGCCCTCTGGCCTGGCGCGGCTCCGAGCAGCTGGGCGTTGCTGCCCAGCACACCAAGATCCATCTGATGATCGCCTGCTGGACTTGGCCGGACTATTTCGGCGCCGACCGTATGAAGGGCATTCGCCTCAACATCTCCGACTGGCGCCGCCCGCACCCGCTGAGCGCGCCCACCGCCTCGAAGGCCGCCGGGCTGTACATGATCGGCACGCTCTCCAAGCACAAGGCCGAGGCCGAGGGCTGTGAGGAGTCGCTGATGTACACCTGGGACGGTTTCGTCGCCGAGGGGACCAGCGCCAACATCTTCTTTGTGCAGGACGGCAAGCTGCATACCCCCGTTACGGACTGCTTCCTGAACGGCATCACCCGCCAGACGGTGATTTCGCTCGCCAAGGCGCGCGGGATCGAGGTGATCGAGCGCAATATCAAGCCGGAGGAGCTGTCCTCCTTCAGCGAATGCTTCCTGACCGGTACCGCCGCCGAGGTGACCCCGGTGCGGCAGATCGGCGAGGCGGTGCATTACACCCCGGGCAAGCTGACCGAGACGCTGCTGACCGACTATACCGCGCTGGTGCGGATGTCGCCGGAAGAGGTTGAAAAGCGCGCGGCCTGAGCCGTGAAAAAGGGGCCGAAAGGCCCCTTTCTTTTTGCGGTCTGAGCACAATGCCGCAAGGCCTTAAGAAAACGCCATAAGCCGGAAAGCTGAATTCCGGCCCACGCCTGCTACCTAACCTATATGGCTGATAACGGGCGAAAACTGATCCCCCTGGAAGGGTTGCGCGGGATCGCCGCCGCAATCGTGGTGCTCTACCATCTGGTGCTGGCTTTCACGCCCAAGGGTGTTGGGGTGGTGCCGCACGGCCATGGCGCGCTGGATATTTTTACCCAGTTCATCCTCGGCATGCTGAATGGCGGGGCGGCGGTGGCGGTGTTCTTCGTGCTGTCGGGCTTTATTCTCAGCCTGCCCTTCGCGCGGGACAGGCGGGTTTCGCGCGTGCTGGTGGCGCTGTTGAAACGCTGGCCGCGTTTGGCCTGCCTCACCGTCATCACCTGCCTGTTCGCCTTCGCGCTGATCTCCTGGTCTGGCCATGAGTACAAGGCGGCGGCGCATGTCATCGGCGCGAAATGGCTGGCCACCCACGGCAATGCGCCGATCAAGATCGACCACCTCACCTGGGAGGGTGCGCTGCGGGAAGGGCTGGTAAATGTCTTCACCCAAGGGGAGGTGAAGTTCGACTCCCCGCTCTGGACCATGCGGATCGAGCTGTTTGGCTCCTTCGCCATCTTCCTTTCGGCGCCTGTTCTGTTCGCCATCGGTAGCTGGACGGTGCGGCTGGGGCTGGTGGCGCTGGCCTTTTATGTCACCGGCACGGGCTATCCCTTCACCTTCTTCGCGGATTTTCTGACCGGCACGGTGCTGGCCATGCTGTTCGCCGAGGAGAAGCTGCCGGAGTTGGGCAATAAATCGGCCTTCGTGCTGGGGTTCCTGGGGCTGTATCTGTTCAGCTTCACCTATGAGCAGGCGTTGCTGATCCACGCGCCGCTGAAATTCTTTCTGTCAGCCGAATACAGCCATTACGTGTGGGATGCCGGGGCGGCGCTGATCATCATCGTGCTGCTCGGCAATCCGGCGGTGCAGCCGGGCGTTTTCCGGCGGGTGGGCCGTTTGGCTGGGGTTGCTGTCCTTTCCCATGTATCTGCTGCATGGGCCGATTATGCTTTCAGCTGGCGCGGTGATGTTCATGGATGGGGTGGGCTCGCTCGGCATGGTGGGGGCGGCGCTGATGGCGGCTTTTTGCTCCATCCTGCTCACCCTGCTCTGCGCCCTGCCGCTGGCCTGGGTGGATAAGCTCTGGACCCGGCTGCTCTCCGCGCATGACCAGGCCGCTCACGCGCCGGCCGCAGCCGGTGCAGGTGGGCGGCCTAAAGCTCCATATTCCCGCCGGAGAGCATAATCCCCACCACCTGCCCCTCTGCCTTGGCCTTGCCGGAGAGCAGCGCGGCCAGCGCCACGGCGCCGCCGGGTTCCACCACCAGCTTCAGCCTGCTGGCGGCGAATTTCTGCGCGGCGCGGACCTCGTCGTCGCTCACCGCGAAGCCGGAGGTAACCAGGCGCTTGTTGATGGAGAAAGTCAGCTCGCCCGGCATGGGGGAGAGCAGGGCATCGCATAGCGGCGAGCCCTTCATGTCGTTGCGCAGCCGCTCGCCCGCCGCGAGGGAGCGGGCGGTGTCGTCCCAGCCTTCCGGTTCGGCGGTGTGGATTTTGGTGCCGGGTGAAACGTCAGACAGGGCCAGGGCGCTGCCCGCCGTCAGCCCGCCGCCGCCCGCGGGGGTGATGAACATATCCAATTTCAGCCCGGCTGCTGCCGCATCCTCCGCCAGTTCCAACGCCGCCGTGCCCTGGCCGGCGATCACGTCGGGATGGTCATAGGGCGGGATCAGCGAGGCGCCGGTCTCGGCGGCGATGGCGGCGGCGATTTCCTCGCGGTTTTCGGTGAAACGGTCATAGGGCACGATCTTCGCGCCCCAGAAGGCGGTGGAGTCACGTTTGATGGCAGGTGCGTCGGCACGGCATGACGATGGTGGCGGGCACGCCGAGGCTGGCCGCCGCGCAGGCGACACCTTGCGCATGATTGCCGGAGGAAAAGGCCACCACGCCGCGTGCGCGTACCTCTTCCGGCAGGCAGAGCAGCGCGTTGGTGGCGCCGCGCAGTTTGAAGCTGCCGGTGCGCTGCAGCACCTCCGGCTTGATCAGCACCGTGGCGCCCACTTGCTTGTCCAGCATGGCGTTGCGCAGCATCGGCGTGCGGACAATGCGCCCGTGCAGCCGCGCGGCGGCTTCGTGAACATCCTGAGGGGTGGGGGTGCGCGAACTCATGGGCGGGGGAACTCCTTGGCCGGGGCGGTCATGGTGATGCGGCAGATTTTGTAACTCATCACCGGCTGATCGCCGCGCTTGCGGATGATGGTGCCGAGCTGGTCCGGGCAGGGTGTGCTCGTGCGCCGGGTGATGAGCAGGCCGGTTTCGCCATCTGGCGTGGCAACGGGCCAGTCGAGATAGCTCCAGCGCTGGCCGAAGCCGAGAACCGGAACGGATTTTGGCGCGTAGAAGGCCAGGGCGGAGGCGGTGGCGTAATCGTCGGAGGTGAGGAAGGCGGGGTGCGAGGCGGCGGCCTGCGCGGCGAAATCCCGCCAGCCCGCCATTTGCAGGGCGGCGGTGTCGCGCTTGGCCGGAATTGGGAAAGGCGCGGCCAGGGCCTGTAGATAGACCAAGGCGGTAACGGCAAAGCCCAGAACCAGCGCCGGGCGGACCCAGCGCGGCGGCGCCGCGGCGGCGGCCAGGCAGGCGGAGGGGTAGAGGATGGCGACCCAGTTGCCCTGTACCCGGTCTGTCAGCACATGTTCCAGAAACACCGCAGCAGGCAGCAGGCTTAGCCAGAGCAGCAGCCGCGCGCCGGGGGCGGTATCGCGCCGCAGATGCCAGAGGCCGCGCACCGCCAACACCGCGATGAGGGGGGTGAAGAGCAGCGCCTGCCCGCCGACCAGCTCGCCAAAAAACTGCGCGGCGCGGGCGGGGTCGAACCCATCCACCCGGCCGCCCTGTTTCAGATAGCTGGCCCAGCCATGGGCGGCGTTCCAGGCGATGTTGGGGGCAAACACCAGCAGCGCGAGCGCGATGCCGAGCCATGGCCAGGGCGTGCGGAGCTGGGCACGGATGGCGGGAGAAAACAGCGCCCACAGCCCCGCCCCAGCCAGAAACAGCAGCGGCGGTATATTTGGAGAGCAGCATCAGCCCGGCGATGCAGCCCGCCGCCAGCCACCATCGCGGATTGCCGGATTGCACCAGCCGCGCCAGCGCCCAGACACCCAGCGTCCAGAAAAACAGCAGCGGGGTGTCGGGCGTCATGATGATGCAGCCCGCCCCCAGCATCAGCGTCGCGTTGAGAAAGACGGCGGCACGCAGCCCGAAGCGCTGGCCCGGCAGCAACCGGTTGCCTGCATCGTACAGTGCCAGCGAGCCCAGAGCCGCCGTCAGCGGCCCCAGCAGCCTGATGCCGAGCGGCGTATCTCCGCACAGGGCGGTGCCGAGCTTGATCCACAGCGCCACCATCGGCGGATGGTCGAGATAGCCGGGCTGCAGATGCTTTGCCCAGGTGAAGTAATAGGCCTCGTCCGGCGTCAGCGGCAGGGCGGTGGCCAGGGCAAGACGCAGCGCTGTGAGCGCCAGCAGTGCCGCAAGCGGCCCCTTCATCCTACCGCACGCGCCAGACCAGGGTGGCTGAGACCGCGTAGTTCCACACCACGCCCACGGCCGCCCCCGCTGCGCCGGAGAACAGGCTGCGCCCGTTTTCCGCATACAGCGCCTTGGCGATGCCGATATCGGCAATGGCGCCCAGCCCGCACACGATCATGAACAGAGCCAGGCCCCGCCAGGCCCGTGCGCCTTTCAGGCGCTGCGCCCGGTAGGTGAGCTGGTTGTTGAGCTGGAAATTCACCATCATGGCGATGATGGTGCCGATGGTCTGCGCCTTGCCGAAATCCGCCCCCGCGGCGGTGGCGAGCTGCAGCACGATGAGATTCACCAGCACGCCGACAATGCCGACCAGCGCGAAGGAGATGAAGCGCAGCGGCACCACGCCGCGCAAAGCCTTGTCCAGCAGCAGCCCGGCGAACTGCGCCAGCACCAGCACGTCCAGCTTGCTCTCGCCCGCTACGCGGGGGCGGAATTTGTAGGGGATTTCGGCGATGTTCAGCACGCGCGGGGAGGCCAGAATGAGATCCAGCAAAATCTTGAAACCCTGGCCCGTGAGGCGCGCCGCCAGCGCCTCGAACAACTCCCGCCGCAGCATGAAGAAGCCGCTCATCGGGTCCGAGATGCTCGTATGCGTCACCGCCTGGGCGACGCGGATGCCGGTTTCGGACAGCTTCACCCGCAGCGGCGAGGACAGCCCCGAGGAATTGCCGCCCTCCACATGCCGGCTGCCCACCGCCATGTCGGCGCCGTTGCGCACGGCCTCCAGCATCAGGGGCAGGCGGGTTTCGTCATGCTGCATGTCGCCGTCGATGACCGCGATATGGTCGGCGGCGGAGGAGAGCGCGCCCTCGATCACCGCCGAGGAGAGGCCGCGCCGCCCGATACGGCGGATGCAGCGCACCCTGGGGTCGGTCTGGGCGATGCGCTTGGCCTCGGTGCTCGTGCCGTCCGGGCTGTCATCATCGACGAACACAACCTCCCACGCCAAACCGGCGAGCGCGGCATCCAGTGCCGCGACCATGGGAGCGACATTCGCGCGTTCATTATAGCACGGTACGACGACCGTGAGGGCGAGAGCCACGGGAGGTCAGATCAGAGAGATTCGAGAATGGTCTCTGCGCGGCTTACCTCGAACCCGCCCGGTTCCTCCACGGCCACCTTGGTGACGATGCCGTTTTCGATGACCAGCGCGAAACGCTGGCTGCGAATGCCCATGCCCCGGGCGGTGAGGTCCAGCTCCAGCCCCAGCGCCTTGGTAAAGGCGGCGGAGCCGTCGGCCAGAAATTGCACGGTCTCGCCGGCCTTTTGGTCCTTGGCCCAGGCGCCGAGCACGAAGGCGTCATTCACCGCCATGCAGACGATCTTGTCCACGCCCTTCTCCTTCAGCTCCGGCGCCAGCTTGACGAAGCCGGGCACATGCTTGGCGCTGCAGGTGGGGGTGAAGGCGCCGGGGGTGGCGAACAGCACGACTTTCCCGGTGCCCAGCAATTCAGCCGTGTCCACTTCGCGCGGGCCATCCGGCGTGGCCAGCATGAGCTTCATGGCCGGAATCTTGTCACCAGTTTTGATCATTGTTCGCCTATTGCTCGTGGAACGGATGCACCTTCTTAGGCGAACTGACGCGCGACGTGAAGCCGGGGGCGGAAACTAGGCTGGGGCTGGCCGAGCGGCGGGCGGGGGAATATATTCAGGCGATGACCGAGCGTGAAATTTCAGCATCGTATCAGCCCGGCTGGCTTACCGGTCAGGTGCTTCTCGCGATGCCCGCCTTGCGCGACCCGCGCTTCGCGCAGAGCGTGATTTTCATCTGCGCGCATAATGAAGATGGGGCCATGGGGCTGGTGCTCAACCGGATGCTGCGCAAGCCGAGATTCGGCGATCTGATGCAGCAGTTGAATGTCGAGCCGCACCCGCCGCAGCGCGAGCTGCCCATGGGCCAGGGCGGGCCGGTGGAGGACCATCGCGGTTTCGTGCTGCATTCCGCCGACTGGACGGGCGAGGGCAGCCTGAATGTGGATGGCGCGCATGTGCTGAGCGCCAGCATGGAGGTGTTGCAGGCTGTCGCCTCCGGCGGCGGGCCGGGGCAGGCGAGGCTGCTGCTGGGCTATGCGGGTTGGGGGGCAGGGCAGCTTGAGGAGGAGATCCGCCAGAATAGCTGGCTGACGGCGGCGGCGGATGACGACATCCTCTTCGACGCCGCCTACCAGACGAAATGGCAGCGCGCCTTGGCGAAACTGAAGATTGACCCGGGCATGCTTTCGGGCGATGCCGGGCGCGCATGAAAAAACTCGTCATCGCCACCCATAATCCCGGCAAACTCAAGGAATTTCTGACCCTGCTGGCGCCTCTGGGCTATGAGGCGACCTCGTCAGGGGAGCTTGGCCTGCCAGAGCCCGCTGAGACCGCGCCGGATTTTGTCGGCAATGCCCGCCTCAAGGCGGTGGCGGCGGCGAAAGCGTCCGGTCTGCCGGCGTTGGCCGATGATTCCGGGCTATCCGTCTCGGCGCTGAATGGCCAGCCGGGGGTTTATTCCGCCCGTTATGCGGGGGACGATTATCAGGGTGCGTTCGCCAAGATTATCGCCGCGGCGAAGGCTAAGGATAATTGGGTGGCGTGGTTCACCTGCGCGCTGTGCCTGGCGCAGCCTGATGGGTCCACCGCGACCTATATCGGCGAGGCGCCGGGGCGCATCGCGCCTGAGCCGCGTGGGGAGAATGGGTTCGGCTACGACCCGATCTTCATTCCCACCGGCTATGAGCAGAGCTATGCCGAACTGGGCGCGGAGAAAGAGGCGATCAGCCACCGTGCCCGGGCGTTCGAGCAGATCAAGGCTGCTTTGTCGGTAGCAAAGTAACAAGAGCTTTGGTGCAGCTTTTTTTAAAAGCTGCATTTAACAAGGTTTGAGGCCGTGCCTCAAACCTTCCCGTGGCAGTATTTGAACTTCTTGCCCGAGCCGCAGGGGCAGGGGGCGTTGCGGGGTGTGGCGGACCATGTCTCGGGCCGGGCCGGGTCTACCTGCGTATCCCCGAAGACCGGAAGCGCGGCGGCAGTATTGCGGATCACCGGCTCCGCCAGTGCGAGGCCGCCTTGCATGGCGCCGGGTTCCGGGTGGGATGCCACCATCGGTACGGGTTCGGGTTCGGCGGGGGCCTGTACTGTCACATGCGCCAGCGCCAGCGCCACGCGCTCCTTCAGATCGTCCAGCATCGCGGCGAACATCGAGAACGCCTCGCGCTTATATTCGTTCAGCGGGTCGCGCTGGCCATAGCCGCGCAGGCCGATGCCCTGGCGCAGATAATCCAGCCCCAGCAGATGCTCCTTCCAGACATGGTCCAGCGTCTGCAGCAGCACGGATTTCTCGATATAGGCGTTCAGCGCCTCGCCGAACTGCGCCGCCTTGGCGGACGCCGCCTCCGTTGCCGCCTGCTCGATCCGCTCGCGCAGATGCACCTCGTCGATGCCTTCCTCCGCCGCCCAATCCGCGATCGGCAGATCCAACGCCAGAATGCGCACAACATCGGCGGTCAGCTCGGCGGTCTGCCATTGCTCGGCAAAGGCTTTCTCCGGCACGCGGTTGGCCACCATGGCGCCGATCACATCCTCGCGCATCTCGGTGACCACATCCGCGACGCTGTCCGTGCTCATGAACTCACGGCGCTGGGCATAAACCTCCTTGCGCTGGTCGTTCATCACGTCGTCGTATTTCAGGACGTTCTTGCGCATGTCGAAATTGCGCACCTCGACCTTCTTCTGCGCCTTCTCCAACGCCTTGTTGATCCAGGGATGGATGATCGCCTCGCCGTCCTTCAGGCCGAGCTTCTGCAGCATGCCGCCCATCCGGTCGGAGCCGAAGATGCGCATCAGGTCGTCTTCCAGCGACAGGAAGAAGCGCGAGCCACCCGGGTCGCCCTGGCGGCCGGAGCGGCCGCGCAGCTGGTTGTCGATACGCCGGCTCTCATGGCGTTCCGTGCCGATGACGAACAAGCCACCCGCCGCTTTCACCAGGTCATGGTGGGCGTCGATCTCGGCTTTCAGCGCCACGGGGTCGACATTCGGCTCCAACGCAAGGCGCATCTCGTAATTGCCGCCGAGCTTAATGTCCGTGCCGCGCCCGGCCATGTTGGTGGCGATGGTGATGGCCCCCGGCGAACCGGCCTGGGCGACGATCTTCGCCTCCTGCTCGTGGAAGCGGGCGTTCAGCACGCTGTGCCCGATGCCCTTCTTGTTGAGCAAAGCGGAGATGATCTCGCTCTTCTCGATGCTGGTTGTGCCGACCAGAACCGGCTGGCCCCGGCCCCGGCATTCCTCGATCAGCTTCGCCACCGCCTCATATTTCTCGGTGGCGGTGCGGTAGACTTCATCGTCCTGGTCGTCACGCGCCACCGGCACGTTGGTGGGGATCTCCACGACCGTGAGCTTGTAGATCTGCTCGAACTCATCCGCCTCGGTCATCGCCGTGCCGGTCATGCCCGCGAGCTTGGGGTAGAGGCGGAAATAATTCTGGAAGGTGATGGAGGCCAGCGTCTGGTTCTCTTGTTGAACCTCCACCTTCTCCTTGGCTTCCAGCGCCTGGTGCAGGCCATCGGAATAGCGGCGGCCTTCCAGCATGCGGCCGGTGAATTCGTCGATGATGACGATTTTGCCCTCGCGGACGATGTAGTCCACGTCGCGGGAAAACAAGGTGCGGGCGCGCAGGGATTGCTGCACATGGTGCACCAGCGGCACGTTGGTGCGGTCGTAAAGCCCGCCGATCAGCAGCCCGGTGGCCTGGAGCATCTCCTCGACCGTCTCGGCGCCCAGCTCGGTCATGTTCACCGTGCGGGCTTTTTCGTCCTTCTCGTAAAATTCATGCTTGCCGTCCTCGCCCACATCGCCGCGGGCCAGGAACGCGGCCACCACCGCATCCACTTGGGCGTAGAGGGCTGTCGGCTCGTCGGACGGGCCGGAGATGATCAGCGGGGTCCGGGCCTCGTCGATCAGGATGGAGTCCACCTCGTCCACGATGGCGAAGCTGAAGGGCCGCTGGACCATGTCCTCCAGCCGGTACTTCATGTTGTCGCGCAGATAATCGAAGCCGAACTCGTTATTGGTGCCGTAGGTGATGTCGGCGGCGTAGGAATCACGACGCGCGGGCTCCTCCACGCCAGGGATGATCACGCCGGTGGAAAGGCCAAGGAAGCCGTAAAGCTGGCCCATCTGCGCGGCGTCACGGCTGGCCAGGTAGTCGTTCACGGTGACGACATGCACGCCCTTGCCCGTCAGCGCGTTGAGATACACGGCCAGCGTGGCGACAAGGGTTTTGCCCTCGCCGGTCTTCATCTCGGCAATGCGCCCTTCATGCAGCACCATGCCGCCGATGAGCTGCACATCGAAATGCCGCATGCCGAGCACGCGCTTGGAGGCCTCACGCACCACGGCGAAGGCTTCGTCCAGCAGATCGTCCAGGCTCTCGCCTTGAGCCAGGCGGGTCTTGAATTCGGCGGTTTTGGCGGTCAGGGCGGCATCGTCCAGCGCCGCCAACTGCGGTTCCAGCGCGTTGATGGCAGCGACCCGGCGCTTGAAGCCCTTGAGGGCACGGTCGTTGCTGGAGCCGAAAACGGCGCGGGCGAGGCTGGAAAACATGATCGGGGCGAAATCCGCACTTACAGTAAGAGATTGCCAGCTGACATAGTCGCCAGGGCAGGCAGGGTCAAATATACGCCAACTGTTGCAAAAGCAGAAAATCCTGCGGCGGCGGTTCCGGCGGATAGCCGCGCCGGGGCAGGGAATGGTGTGTAATTACAGGCCAGTCTTGCCCGGCGCGGGGCTTTGCCTCATAGGAACCGCATATCAAAATAAGGTTCGACAGATGCGCCATTTGTCTACGCTTTCCGCCCTGGCCCTTACGCTGGCCATGGCTGCCCCGGCTGCTTTCGCGCAATCCGCCCCTGCTGCGGGCGCTGCCCCAGCCGCCGCGCGGCCGCCCCGGCGGATGCCGACCCGGTGGTTGCCACGGTCAACGGCATGACGATCCATATGAGCGACATTCAGGCGGACGCGCAGAACCTGCCGGCGCAGGCGCAGCAGATGCCGCCCGAGCAGCTTCTGCCGCTGCTGGTGAACCAGGAAGTGGACCGCAAGGCGCTGCTGATCGCCGCGCAAAAGGACGATCTGGCGAAAAACCCGGACGTGGCCGCCCGCATGCAGGCCGCCGCCAATATGCAGCTCGAGAACGCCTATGTGCAGCAGGCCGTGGCCGCGCAGGTGACCGACACCGCCGTGCAGGCCGCCTATAACCGCGACTATGCCAACAAGCCCGGCCCGGAGCAGGTGGATGCCCGCCACATCCTCGTCTCCTCCGAGGCGCAGGCGGAAAGACATTATCAAGCAGCTCAACAAGGGCGCTGACTTCGCCACTCTGGCGGAGAAGTACAGCATCGACCCCGGCGCCAAGAATGGCGGCGAGCTGGGCTGGTTCTCCAAGGATGAGATGGTGCCGGCCTTCGCGGACGCGGCTTTCGCGCTGAAGAAAGGCGAGTACACCAAGACCCCGGTGCACACCCAGTTCGGCTGGCATATCATCCTGAACGAGGGCCACCGTACCGCGCCGACCCCGGCTTTGGCCGATGTCGAGCAGCAGATCCGCCAGAAGCTGACGGATGCGGCCGTGCAGAACACGCTGAATCAGGTGCGTAGCCAGGTGAAGATCCAGGTCTTCGGCGCTGACGGCAAGCCCATACCGCAGACCGCGCCGGCTGCCCCTAGCGACAGCAGCAGCGGCCAGTAACCGCCATGGCCGGCCAGCTGCCCGTCTCGCCCTTGGCACTGCCATTGCCCGCGCTGCCGCCCATCGACGGTGTGCGGCTGGCGACGGCGGAGGCCGGGATACGCTACAAAGGGCGAACCGACGTGCTGCTGGCTGAGCTGGCCGAAGGGACGACGGTGGCGGGTGCGTTCACCCGCAACCAATGCCCTGGCGCGCCCGTCTCCTGGTGCCGGGGGGTGCTGCCAGGCGGCACCGCCCGCGCTTTGGTGGTGAATGCGGGTAACGCCAATGTGTTCAACGGCGTTGCTGGCGTGCGCGCGGTGGAGGCAACGGCGAATGCCGCCGCCGCCACGCTCGGCACCGAGGCGGGGCAGGTTTTTCTGGCCTCGACCGGCGTCATCGGCGAGCCGTTGCCGGCGGAAAAAATCGTCGCGGTGATGGGCGGGCTGAAGGCCGGCCTGCAAGCAGACCGCTTCGCCGAGGCCGCCGCCGCGATCATGACCACCGACACCTTCCCAAAGGGTGCAACCCGCACCGCCAAGCTGGGCGGGGTGGAGGTGCGGATCAACGGCATCGCCAAGGGCAGCGGCATGATCGCACCCGACATGGCGACGATGCTCAGCTTCATTTTCACTGATGCCGCCATTCCCGCCCCTGCCTTGCAGGCGATGCTGTCCAAGGGCGTGGAGAACAGTTTCAACTGCGTGACCATCGATTCCGACACCTCGACGTCGGATACCGTGCTGCTTTTCGCGACCGGCGCCGCCGGCAATAAGCCCACCGAAGACCCCGGTGCGCTGGCGGATTTCCGCCGTGCTCTGCATGAGGTGCTGCATGATCTGGCGATGCTGGTGGTGCGCGACGGCGAAGGCGCGCAGAAGCTGGTGACGATCAATGTCGAGGGCGCGGTCAGCCATGCCTCGGCCAAGCGCATCGGCATGGCCATCGCCAACTCGCCTCTGGTGAAAACCGCCATCGCCGGTGAGGACGCGAATTGGGGCCGTATCGTCATGGCCGTGGGCAAGGCGGGTGAACCGGCGGACCGGGACAAGCTGGGTGTTGCCGTGGGCGGCGTCTGGATGGCGCAGGCTGGCGGCGTGGTGCCGGGCTATAACGAGACCCCGGTGGTCGCCCACATGAAGGGCCGGGAGATCGAGATCACGGTGGATATCGGGCTGGGCGAAGGCCATGCCACGGTTTGGACCTGCGATCTCACCCACGGCTATATCGACATCAACGGCTCTTACCGGAGTTGAGAGCCTATTCGTAAACGTACTCTGGCGGCCATTCAGCGCGGTTTTTGCGCTTCCGGTGCTCACGTACTTCAATTTCTGTTTTCGAAAAACGGCCTGACGCGTTTCGACATTAGCGCTCTTATTCAGCGCTTGATCAGCACATAGGTTTTGCGCGCTGTTTCCTCGATCTCCCAGATTCCAAAACTATTGGCGGGGAGCAGAAAGGCATCGCCCGCCTTGAAGTGGAGGGGCGTGCCGCCATCGGGGGTGAAGCTGCCGCGCCCGGCGATGAAATGGCAGAATTCCTGGTCGGTGATCTGCCGGCGCCAGCGCCCGGGGGTGCATTCCCAGATGCCGGTTTCCACCTGATCCTCCCGCTCTACCTCAGTGCCGGAAACCTGAGCCACGGGCTCACCCAAAGGCACCGCGACGGGGCCGGATGTGCCGAGATCGGCGGTGAGGCAGTCTTGCAGATGGGTGATGCTCATAGGGAACCTTCTTGGTTGAAAAACTGAAGCTCAGTGCATCAGCCCTTGCATGCGCGCGGCCAGGGCCATGGCCAGGCTGCGGCGCCAGGAGGCGCTGTGCGGGTTGGCCAGAACCTTATCCTCATGCACGAAGCTGGCGATGATGGCGTTATAGCCCAGCCAGCGCAGCGGCTCCGGCTCCCAGCTTCGCAGCGCCTGGCGCATGGTTTTATCGTGGATCACCCAGGGTTGGCTGGTTTCCACCGTGTCGCGCCCCAGGATGAGGTCCGCCAGCGTGCGCCCGCCGAGATTGGAGGCCCCCACGCCCTCGCCGCCATAGCCCCCGGACAGGGCGATGCGGTTTTGGCGGTCCAGCAGCATATGCGGCTGAAACCGGCGGGACATGCCGAGATTCCCGCCCCAGCGATGGGTGATTTTCGCCCCCTTCAGCTGCGGGAACAATTCGCCCAGCAAATAGCGGCGCAGCCCTTCTTCCGCCTCGGTGAGGGTGAAATCCGTGCGGAGTTTGCTGCCGAACCGGTAGCCGCCCCGGGCGCCGAAGGCGAGGCGGTTGTCCGCCGTGCGCTGGCCATAGGTCACCTGGCGGCTGAACTCGCTGAAGGACTGCCCGCGCGATAGCCCGATTCCGGCCCAGACATCCTCCGGCAGCGGCTCCGTGGCGATGAGCAGGCTTTGCACCGGGATCTGGTAATCCCCCAAGGGCGGCAAGGCGGCGGCATAGCCTTCCACCGCCGGCACCACCCAATCCGCTTTCACCCGGGCCTGTGCGGTGCGGACCTCGCCGGATTGCCAATGGGTGACGGGGCTTTGCTCGTAGATCTTTACCCCCAGCCGCTCCACCACAGCCGCGAGGCCCCGCACCAGCTTGGCGGGCTGGATGGTGGCGCAATGGGGCGTGAAGATGGCCCCCAAGGCACCTGGAATCCGCAGCTCCTGCGTCAGCTCCGCCGGGGTGAGCCAGCGGGCATCCGCCTCGGTCGCACCTTCCGCGTACAGGCCCTGCAGCCTTCCGCGCAGCCTGCGCTCCTGCTCAGGATAGCGCGCCGCGCAACTGAGCGTGCCGCCTTTGCGGAAATCGCACGCGATCCCCTCCTCCTGCGTCACGCGGCCAACCTCGTCGGGGATGTTGTGCAGCAGCGCCCAGCTTTCGCGCCGCCGCGGCTCGGGCAGATGGCCGACCAGCCTCTCCTCCCCCAGCATCGCGCCCATCACCCAGCCGCCATTGCGGCCCGAGGCCCCGAAGCCCGCGGTCTGCGCCTCCAGCACCGCGATGTTCAGTTCCGGCGCGCGGGTTTTCAGGTAATAGGCCGTCCAGAGCCCGGTATAGCCCGCGCCGATGATGGCGATGTCGGCGGTGATGTCCCCCGCCAGGGCCGGGCGGGGGGTAAGAGGGTCATCGACCCCCGCCATCCAGAGGCTAACGCCCCGCCAGTTTTTCGTCTGATCATCCGAGTTGATTTGCGCCATGGTCGGTATCCTAGCAGGGGTGCCAGGGATTGTACTTGACGCTGGAGCACTCAACCTTTGTTAATCTTTCGCGACATCGCGCAAATCCCGGGCGATGCCGTCAATGTCGGGCTTTACCGTGTCCAGCCCGGCGATGATGAATTCCGGCTCGCCCTTGGCGTTGAACACATAAACCGCCGCCGAATGGGTAACGGTGTAGGTCGGGGTTTTGACGACCGAGAACACCACCCGGTAGCGCCGCGCCAGGGCATAAAGCTCATCCGGCGTGCCGCGCAGCCCCAGGACGTTGCTGCCGAACAGAGCGGCGTATTGGGCGAGCACCGGCGGGGTGTCCCGGTCCGGGTCCACCGTCACGAACAGGATTTTCACCCTGTCAGCCGCCTCACCCATGGCTTTCTGGATGCGCTGCATGTTGTAGAGCGTGGTGGGGCAGACATCCGGGCAATTGGTGTAGCCGAAATAGAGCAGCACCACAGAGCCCCGGAAATCCGCCTCGGTGACCTGTTTGCCTGACTCAACGTCAGTCATGGTGAAGGTGAGCGGCGGGATCAGCCCGCGGACATTCACATCCTGCGGTGACAGATCATGATGGCACGCGGCCAGGGCCAGGGGGCTGAGGAGCAAGAACCGGCGCAGCATGGTGAATTTGTGCGCCAGACGTTCCGACATGGCAAGGCTTACAGCCCCAGCACAGCCTCCGCGGCCTTCACGGCATCTTCCAGCGCGCCGGGCCGGAAGGGCGAGGTCAGCCCCGCCGCTTCCACCAGCCCGAGGAATGGCTTGGAGCCGCCAAGACCGCAGAGTGCGACGTAATCATTCAGCGCCTTGGTGTAATCCTGCTGCGATTTCACCCAGAATTGCAAAGCGCAACATTCCGCCAGCGTGTAATCGATATAATAAAACGGCGAGCCATAGATATGCGCCTGCGCCTGCCAGCGCCCGCCTTGCGCCGGGTAGGCAAGATCGCCCCAATTCCGCCAGGGCATGTATTGCGCTTCCAGCTTTTTCCACATCGCATGGCGCTCGCCGGGCGTGGCGTCCGGGTTCGCGTAAACCTCATGCTGGAAATGATCGACGCAGACGCCATAAGGCAGAAACGCGACGGATTGGATGAGATGCATGCGCCGGTAGCGTTCCGCATTCGCCTCACCCACCATGCAGGCGATGTGCGGATAGGCGAGATGCTCCAGACTCATCGAGTGAATCTCAGCGGAGTTGTAGGTCGGCCAGAGATAATCGAAGCTCGGCTGGTTGCGGGAGCGGTAATTTTGGAAGGCGTGGCCCATCTCGTGCGTGAACACGTCGATATCGTGATGCGTGCCGTTGAAATTGGCAAAGATGAAGGGCATGCCTGCACTGGGGAATGATGTGCAGAACCCGCCCGGCGCCTTGGCGGGGCGGTTATCGAGGTCAAGAAACCCGTTTCCGTTCATCAGGCCGTAGAAATCGAGCGAGTTCGCCATTCATCGCCTCGAACATTTTCTGCGCCTGGGCGCGGAGGAACTGCTCATCCCCGGCGGGCTCCACATTACCCTGCGGGTCCACCATCGGCTCATCCCAGGCATGGAGCTTGTCCCAGCCTTCCTGCGCGCGGCGCTGTTCGAAAAACCGATGCACCAATGGGGTGACATGCAGCCGCACCTGCTCGCGATAGGCGGCGACATCGGCGGCGGAATAATCCACCCGGCGCATGCGGCGGTAGCCAAGCGCGGCAAAATTCTCGAACCCCAGCTTGCGCGCCATTTTGGTGCGCAGTTTCACGAGAGAGTCGATAAATCTCGTCGAAAGCCTCGGCGTTCTTACTGAAAAAATCCCAGCGCGCCTGCTCGGCCTTGTGGCGCAGCGCGCGGTCATGGCTTTGCTGATAAGGCGCGAGGCCGGAAAGATTGACCGTTTTGCCTTCGATCTCGATTTTCGCCGAGGCCAGCAACGCCGTGTAGCGCGATTGCAGTTTTGATTCTTCCTGCAGATCGCATTCGATTTCGGGGGAGAAGGTGGTGATGTCCGTCTCCCACAGGCGCAGCGCGTGGGTGCCTGCGGCTTTCTCCACGGCTTCACGATTGGCATGCGTCAGCAGCCGGGTTTTAAAGGTTGTTTCGTGATTGGTGATGGTGGGGGAAAGCTCGTCCCGGTAATCGAGGGCCGCCTTGCGGGCGGCATCTTCCGTGTCCTGCTCGAAGCGCAGATGGGTCAGCGCGCTCCAATCCTCCACCGCGCGGCGGGCTGTCTCCCACTCCGCCACGGCACCAGCTATGTCGCCGCTATCCAGCCTGGCGTTCAGCGCCGCGTAGGTGGCGGCGAGGGTTTCCGGCGTTGGGGTGGCGGCGGTGAGGGCGGAGAATTGCAATGTCATGACCCCAGCTTGGCGCAAGGGCGGGGGTGGGATCAATCCTCCGTTTCGTCCGGCAGCCCCAGCAGGGTCTGGGCGGTGCTGCCTTCCGCCATTTCCACGGTCTTCAGCACGCGGCTCATGACCCGGGTGCGGGTCCCGGCCTTCTCGATGTTATTGCTCATCGTGCAGGCATTGTGCGGCGAGCTTCGCCAGCACATCGTCCATCTTGGCCATTTCGGCCTTGGTGGCGCCGAGCAGCTTGCCGATCTCACCCGCGCGCTGCTCCAAATCCAGCGTCACATGGCCGAGATGGATGGTTTGCAGCAAAGCAGGCAGCAGCGAGGGGCCGAGGATGATCACGCGCTCCCTCGCCCGCACATCGTCGATAAGGCCGGGGATGCGCGCCACCTCGGCGAACAGCCCGTCGCTCGGCAGATAAAGCACGGCGAAATCCACAGTCTCCGGCGGGCAGATATATTTCTCGCGGATTTTCCGGGCCTCGCCGCGCACGCGGGTGGCCACACCGTCGCGGGCGACGCGCTCGGCGTCCGCATCGGCAGCGTCGGCGGCCAGCAGCAGCCGCTCATAATCCTCGGTCGGGAATTTGGCGTCGATCGGCAGCCAGACCAGCTCGCGCGAGGGCATGCGCAGCGCGAAATCCACCCGCTCGCGCGACGTGTCCTTCAGGGCGAAATTCGGCTGGTAGGAGCCGGGGGGCAGAATCTGCTCCAGCATGGCGCCAAGCTGCGCCTCGCCCCAGCCGCCGCGCGTCTTCACGTTGGAGAACAGGCGCTTCAAGGTCCCCCACCTGCTTGGCGGCGGACTGCACCTCGCCCATGGCCTGCTGCACCTGGGCGAATTGCTCCAGCACCCGGGCGAAGGAGGCGGTCATCTGCTGTTCCACCGCCTCGTGCAGCTTCTCGTTCACGCTGGTCTGGATGGTGGTGAGCCGGGTTTCCAGGAGCAGAAGGGTTTTCTGCGCGTCCTCGGCGGCCTGGCGGCGCAAGCCATCCACCGTGGCGGCCACGTTCTGGGTGGCGGCGGAGATTTGCTCGAAGGATTTGGCCAGGGCGTCCGTGGTGCCGGTCTGGATGGCGCTGGCTAGCCGTCCTTCCATGGCGCTCAGCGTGGCGCGCAGGAACTCCGCCTCCGCCCGGTTGCCCGCCAGCACCTTCTCCAGCCCCAAAGCGAGCCGCTGGGGCGCGGATTGCGCCGCGCGCCAGGAGAGCAGGGCGAACACCAGCGCGCCGAGCGCGGCGGCGAGGGAGAGGGCGGTGAGCAGGTCGAGCGTATCCATGGGCGCAGGGTAGCACCGGGTTCGAGTCGCGGGCAGCGTGGGAGTTTGCTATTCTGATCCCGAAACAGGAGGCCGCCATGAACAGTGCCGTGACCGTCATTGCCGTGCTTGTCATCATTGTGGGGGCGGCGGTTAGCTATGCGCTGCCGGTTCATGAAATTGGTGGGATCATCATCTTCATCGGTGTCGTGCTGGCGCTCACTTTGCGCACGGCGGCGGAGTGGGAGCGCGCGGTTGTGCTGCGGCTGGGGCGCTTTGCGGGGGTGCGGGGGCCGGGGCTGTATTTCCTGATCCCGGCGTTCGAGATCGTCTATACCGTGGTCGACACGCGCCGGCAGAGCACGCGCATTTCCGCCGAGGATACCCTGACCGCCGATGCCGTCTCCGTAACGATGGATTCCATCCTGTTCTGGCGGGTGACGGATGTGAAACGTGCGGCGACGGAGCTTTCCGATTATCGTGCCATGATCGCGCAGGTGGCGCAGACCTCGTTGCGTGAAATCATTTCCGCCACCACCCTGTCGGGCATCCTCTCCAACCGCGAGGAGATGGACGACAAGCTGCAGGCGCTGATCCGCCGCAAGTCGGAAGGCTGGGGCATTGGCGATATCGCTGTTGAAATCAGGGATGTGAAGATCCCGCCCGAGCTGAACGATGCGATGAGCCGCAACGCCCAGGCGGAGAAGGAGAAGCAGGCGCGTGTGACGCTGGCCAGTGCCGAAATCGCGATCGCTCAGCAAATTGCCGCAGCGTCGCAGATTTACGAGGAAAATCCTGTGGCGTTGCAGATCCGGCAGATGGGGCTGATCTACGACATGAACAAGGATCGCGGCGCGACCATTCTGGTGCCGACGACGATGACGGAAGCGCTAGGCAGCGTGGTGGCGCTGAACGCCGCGCAGCAGGCGGCGCGGAAACCGGCGGCGCCGAAGCCGTTCACGCCGCCGCCAGAGGGAGCGTGCCGCAGTCCTAAGGTTTTAAAAAGTTTTTGGGTGCAGCCTTTTTTCAAAAAGCTGCATAAACGCGGCCTTTTTTTCGAAAAAAAGGCTGCACCAAAAACTTCTGGACCTTAAGAAATCGTCTTCACGCCGCGGGCAATCGCCGCCACGCCGGTGCGTGAAACTTCCGCCAGCCCCAGCGGGCGCATCAGGTCCAGAAACGCATCCAGCTTGTCCGTGGCGCCGGTGAGTTCGAAGGTGAAACTCTCCGTCGTCGCGTCGACCACCCGGGCGCGGAACGCATCCGCCAGACGCAGAGCCTCGGCCCGTTTCTCGCCCGCGCCCAGCACCTTGATCAGCGCCAGCTCGCGCGCCAGATGCGGGCCTTCCGAGAGGTCCAGCACCTTGTACACCGGCACCAGCCGGTCCAGCTGCGCCTTGATCTGCTCGATCACCATGGCGGTGCCGCGCGTAACCACGGTGATGCGGCTCTTCGAGCCATCACGCTCCACCGGTGCGACGGTGAGGTTGTCGATGTTATAGCCGCGGCCGGAAAACAGGCCGATGACGCGCGCGAGCACGCCAGCTTCATTCTCCACCAGAACCGAAATGGTGGCGGAGCGCAGTGCAGTATCAGACATTAGACCAGCGCCATCCCTTCATTGGTCACAGCCGGGCCGGAAGCACCTTTATGCTCAGGCCCCAGCAGCATTTCATTGTGGCCCGCGCCGGAGGGGATCATCGGGAACACATTCTCCTTCTGGTCGACACAGATATCCGCGATCACCGGCTTATCCACCGCGATCATCTCGGCGATCACCCGGTCGAGATCGTCAACTTTCTCAGCGCGCAGGCCAACGGCATGGAAGCTCTCCGCCAGCTTCACGAAATCCGGCAGCGCCTCAGAGTAGGAGTTGGAATAGCGGCTGCCATGCAGCAGCTCCTGCCACTGGCGCACCATGCCCATATATTGGTTGTTCAGGATGAAGATTTTCACCGGCAGGCGGTACTGCGCCAGCGTGCCCATCTCCTGAATGTTCATCAGGATGCTGGCCTCACCTGCGATATCGATCACCAGCGCGTCCGGATGCGCAACCTGCACGCCCATGGCGGCGGGCAGGCCATAGCCCATGGTGCCCAGCCCGCCAGAGGTCATCCAGCGGTTCGGCTTCTCGAACTTGAAGTGCTGGGCGGCCCACATCTGGTGCTGGCCAACCTCGGTGGTGATGTAGGTTTCGCGCCCGCGCGTGGCCTTGTAGAGCTGCTCGATGGCGTATTGCGGCTTGATGATGCTGCCAGGGTCGCGTGGCTGGGTGTAGCGCAGTGAATCCTTCGCCCGCCACACCTCGATCTGCGCCCACCATTGCGCCAGTGCAGCGCGGTTGGGCTGGGCGGCATCCTTCTTCCAGGCCGCGATCAGCGCCTTCAGCACGGCCAGCGCGTCGCCGACAACAGGCACATCCACCTGCACAGTCTTATTGATGTTGGCGGGGTCGATATCGGCGTGGATCTTCTTGGAATTGGGCGAGAAGGCGCTCAGCCGCCCGGTGACACGGTCATCGAACCGCGCGCCGATATTCAGCATCACGTCGCACCCATGCATGACGAGATTCGCCTCGTAGGTGCCGTGCATGCCCAGCATGCCGAGGAAAAGCGGGTCCGAAGCGGGGAAGGCGCCCAGGCCCATCAGCGTGTTGGTGATGGGAAAGCCGGTGAGGCGCGTGAACTCGATGAGCAGGCGCGACGCCTCTGGCCCGGCATTGATGACGCCGCCGCCAGCATAGATCACCGGGCGCTCGGCACGCTTCAGCAGGGCAACCGCCTCTTCGATCCGGCGCGGGTCCGGCTCGGTGCGCGGGCGGTAGGAGCGGTGGACCGCGCCAGCTACCGGCTCGCGGTAGGGGGCGGGGGCGATGAGGATGTCCTTCGGCAGATCGATCAGCACCGGGCCGGGGCGGCCCGTGCGCGCGACCAGAAACGCCTCATGCACCACGCGCACCAGCTCGTCCGACTGCTTGACCAGGTAGTTATGCTTGGTCGCAGGCCGGGTGATGCCTGTGGTGTCCGCCTCCTGGAAGGCGTCATTGCCGATGAGATGCGTGGGCACCTGGCCGGAGAGGCAGACGACCGGGATGGAATCCATCAGCGCGTCCACCAGCCCGGTGACGGCGTTGGTGGCGCCGGGGCCGGAGGTGACGAGCACGACACCGACCTTGCCGGTGGAGCGGGCATAGCCCTCCGCCGCGTGCACGGCCGCCTGCTCGTGGCGCACGAGAACGTGCTTGATCTCGTTCTGCTGAAAAATCGCGTCATAAATCGGCAATACGGCGCCGCCGGGATAGCCGAAAATGACATCCACGCCCTGCGCCTTGAGAGCCCGGAGCAGCGCTTCCGCCCCGGAATTCATCAGCTCAGGTGATGCAATCGTGCCGTCCATTGTGATCCTGCCATTACCGTCGAGAATATCCATGTTCCGGTACAGCGCCAGGGCGGGAAGGTCAACTGGTGAAATTCATAAAATTGCTAAATTCATCAAAAAATCTTTCCGAAAATTGCGTGTCGGAGCCGATTCTTGAATGAATTATTTGCATGTCTGTTTTGCTTACCAGCGCCTGATGCCGGAACCAGGTCATTTGCCGCTTTGTATACTGAAACGTGGCCAGAACGGCGCGGGCTTTCGCGTCTTCCAGCGTGATCTCGCCGCGCAGATGGGCGGCAAGCTCCGGCATGCCGTGGGCGCGCAGCAGTGGCAGGTCTGGCGGTAGGTTAAGGGCCAGCAGGGCGCGCGCTTCTTCCAGCGCTCCGGCTTCCAGCATGGCAGAGAAGCGTATGTCTATGGCCTCGCGCAGGGCGGGGCGCGGCGGGTCCAGCAGGAGCATTTTCAGCCGCCAGCCTTCCAGCCTCTCGGTGGGCTGGGCCTGCCAGAAGCTGATACCCTTGCCGGTACCCAGCAGAACCTCATAGGCGCGGGCGATGCGCTGGCTATCCCCCGGTTTCAGCTTGGCGGCACTCTCCGGGTCCAGCTTTGCATGCAGCGCCTCGGGGCCGATCTCCGCCAGCAAACGCCTTGCCTCCGTGCGGGCGTCCTCGCCAGGGTCCGGGATGTCGGCAATGCCTTTTACCAGATGCGGAGAAATACATGCCGGTGCCGCCGCAGAGGATCGGGAAGTTGGCCTGCGCCATCTCCGCCTTTGCAACTTCGCGCCACCAGGCGGCGTTGGCGGGTTCATCCGCCGCGCGCACGCCGTAAAGCCGGTGCGGGGCCTCAGCTTCATCCTCGGGCGAGGGGCGGGCGGTGAGACCGCGCAGCTCCCGGTAGCATTGCATGGCATCGGCATTGATGATTGTGCCGCCGTATTCCTTGGCGATGGCAAGGGCCAGGGCGGATTTGCCGCTCGCCGTCGGGCCCGCGATGATCAGCGCGGTGCGTTGCCCTAAATCTGTCTCTGCCCTATCCGTCGCGCCCATGACATCCGCTAATTCTCACATCGTTACCCTCGTGGCCAGCCGGGAGGCTGGCGCCCTTACCCAGCAGGACGCTGCCCGTGCCCTGGTCTATACGCAGGGGCGGGGCCTGACCTGGCTGGACGAGGGCAGGGCGGTGGAGTTCCTGGCCCCGCGCCTGCCGGACCGCTCGGCCTTGGCGGCGGTGCTGACCCATAAGGCGGTAGATATCTTCCTCACCAAGCCGCGCGGGCGGCGCAAGGCGGTGCTGGTCGCGGATATGGACAGCACCATCGTCACCGCCGAAACGCTGGACGAGCTGGCCGCCTTCGCGGGCCTCAAGGATAAAATCGCCGCCATCACCGCCCGGGCGATGAATGGCGAGCTGGATTTCCATGCCGCCATCCGCGAGCGCGTGGGGCTGTTGAAGGGCCTGCCTGTCAGCGCGCTGGAAGAGACCTGGAAGGGCATCGAATATTGCCCAGGTGCCCGCGTGCTGGTGGCCACCATGAACGGCTTCGGCGCCACCACGGCGCTGGTTTCCGGCGGGTTCAGCTTCTTTACCGCCCGCGTCGCGGCGGAGCTTGGTTTTGCCATACACCGCGCCAATATGCTGCTCGATGACGGCGCGGCGCTCACCGGAGAGGTGGGCGAGCCGATTCTGGATAAGGATGCCAAGTTGGCCTCGCTGAATGAATTCGCCGCCCAGCGCGGCGTGAAGCTCGCCGCGACGTTAAGCGTTGGCGACGGCGCGAACGACTTACCGATGCTAAAGGCCGCGGGCCTCGGCATCGCCTATCACGCGAAGCCCGTTGTGGCGGCGGAAGTCGTCAATCGGGTGGTACATACGGATCTCACCTCCCTGCTCTTCGCGCAGGGCTATCCGGCATCTTCTTTCAAGGGAACAGAGTCATGAGGACAAGGGCGGCTGTCGCGCGGGCACCGGGCAAGGTGCTGTCGCTGGAAACGGTGGATATCGAGGGGCCGAAATTCGGCGAAGTGCTGGTGGAGGTGAAGGCCACCGGCATCTGCCATACGGATGAATACACCCTCTCCGGCGCTGACCCGGAAGGCATTTTCCCCGCCATTCTGGGCCATGAGGGTGCTGGTGTGGTGGTGGATGTCGGCCCGGGCGTGACCTCGCTGAAGAAGGGCGACCACGTGATTCCGCTCTACACGCCGGAATGCCGCCAATGTAAGTCCTGCCTCTCGCGCAAGACCAATCTCTGCACCGCCATCCGCACCACCCAGGGCAAGGGCGTGATGCCGGATGGCACCTCGCGCTTCTCCTGCGACGGCGCGCCGGTGATGCATTACATGGGCTGCTCCACCTTCGCGAATTTCACCGTGCTGCCGGAGATCGCGCTGGCCAAGGTGCGTGAGGACGCGCCGTTCGAGAAGATCTGCTATATCGGCTGCGGCGTCACCACCGGCATCGGCGCGGTGTTCAACACCGCCAAAGTGCAGCCGGGCGATAATGTCGTGGTGTTCGGCCTCGGCGGCATCGGCCTCAACGTGCTTCAGGGTGCCCGCATCGCGGGGGCTGATAAGATCATCGGCGTGGACCTGAACAACGGCCGCAAGGAAATGGCCGAGAAATTCGGCATGACGCATTTCGTCAATCCCTCCGAGATCGGCGAGGATCTGGTGCCGTATCTGGTCAACCTCACCGATGGCGGCGCGGATTATTCCTTCGAGTGCATCGGCAACACCAAGGTGATGCGCCAGGCGCTGGAATGCACCCATCGCGGCTGGGGTACCTCGATCATCATCGGCGTCGCCGGTGCGGGGCAGGAGATTTCCACGCGCCCGTTCCAGCTCGTCACCGGCCGCAACTGGCGCGGCACGGCCTTCGGCGGCGCACGCGGGCGTACCGATGTGCCGCGGATTGTGGATTGGTACATGGATGGCAAGATCGATATCGACTCGCTCATCACCCATGTCATGCCCTTCGAGCAGATCAATGAAGGCTTCGAGCTGATGCGCAAAGGCGAGAGCATCCGCAGCGTCGTCGTGTACTGAGTAAAAAAACCGCCCTGCGAAAACAGGGCGGTTTTTTAAATTCGCAAAAGTTTTTTGCGCCGCTTTTTTTCAAAAAAGCGGCATCAAACCTTAAATTTACTGCACGGGGGCCATTCCCCCGGCGCGCCGTAGCGGGCGAGCGTCTGGCGCAGCGGGTTGGCGCCGGGGTTGTTGCCCTGGCCGTCGATCACGATCTGCCGCGCGGCGAATTCCTGGCCGTAATATTGCTGCTCCGCCCCGGCATCGTTGGAAAGCACGGTGCCGGAGAGCGAGACGCCGCCATAAAGCCCCTGGCTCTTGGAAAAGCTGATGATGTCCGCGTTCCAGGCGGTGGACATCGCCCCCGTCACGCCAGCGCCCAGCGTGGCGACGGAGAGCCCGGCATCGGCCCCGAATTTGAACTGCGAGTTGAGCAGCGCGTTGAGCCCGCCTTGGGTCATGATGATCATCATCACCTCCGCGCTCTGCACGCCGATCTGCAGGCCGAAGCTGCCGCTGCCCATGGAATAGAGCGCCGGGTTGGACCAGCCGCCATCCGGCGTGCGGGCGGAGAGCACGCAGCCGCCACCCTCGCCGCCGAAGAAGAACCCGGCGCGGAACACGTTGGGGCAAACCACCACGGCCTTCGCCTTGCGCAGGAATTCCTGCGCCTGGCGAGCCCTCGGCGCCGCCCATCAAATCTTCCAGCGCCAGCGTGGAACTATCCACCAGATGCTGGGGGTTGGCGGCCAGGGCAGGCGCTGTGAAGGCGGCGGTGAACGCGGCCGCGAGCATCAGGCGTTTCATGAAAGAACTCCTTCGGTTGAGGTCGCTTTTTGTCTTGGTTGGGCAGGTGGGGGTGCGACTTCAGGCAGGCAAGTCGGCATGGAGGAATGTTCATTAACCGACAACACCCGCCAGCCCCGCTCCGTACGTGAAATGCGGGTGAGGGAGATATTGTCGATCTGCAGGCAAAGCGCCTGGTGCGGGGTCAGCCCCATCGTATAGGCGCAGGCGGCACGGATGGCTCCGCCATGGCTGACGATGATGGTGTTCTTGCCCATGGCGGTTTCCAGCAGCGCCTCCAGCCCGGCGCCCACGCGGTCGATGAGATTCGCGAAGCTCTCCCCGCCCGGCGGCGTCTCGGCGGCATGGATCGGCCAGAACGGATGCCGCTCCTCATGGCTGCGCGCGTCAAACTGGGCAATGGGCACGCCCTGCCAGTCCCCGAAATCCTGTTCGATGAAGGCGCGCTCGATCAGCCTTTCATGCGCCGGGTAGCCCGCGCGCACCAGCGCATCGGCGGTGAGCTGGGTGCGCGAGAGCGGCGTGCAGACCACCCGGGCCGGGCGCGGCAGGCGGGCGGCAAGCGTGGCATATTGCGCGCTTTGCGCCGCCATGGTGTCAGTGCAGACCGGCACATCGTCCGTTCCGTACAGATAGGCCAACGACTCCCGGTGAACCAAGGCGTGGCGGATGAGCCAGAATTGATGCATGCTCATGCTCCGATTGATATCAAAATGTCACGGTTGCGCGCAGGGCGTAATGCCGCCCCGCACAGGGCAATGGCGGTGATGCCAAGCGCTAAGCGCCAGCCCGTGACGAGCAGGTTGAGGAAGAACAGCACCATCACCGGGCCGGGCGCAAATAAATCATGACGATAAAGCAAGAGCGCGACGATTGTGGCGGGAAGCAGGCCGATGCATGTCCGGATCGCGGAGACGGCGAGCAGCCCAGGAACCCACCTGTGCGCCAGTGGGACGGAGAAATTGGCCACCGCCAGTGTGTGCGGGTAACGCCAGCAGAGGTTGTCAACGCGGGTCGCTGCCATGGTTCAGGGATAGGCGGGCGGATAGGGCCTGCCAAGGGGTGAGACTCGCACCTATCCGGCAACAGGTCTATGCCGGGCGCATGGATCCCCTGGCGCTCTATTTCCATTGGCCCTTCTGCCTGGCCAAATGCCCTTATTGCGACTTCAACTCCCATGTGCGCGAGAGCCTGCCGCAAGGCGAGATGCTCGCGCGCCCTGAAGGCGGAGCTGGAATGGGAGGCGGCGAGGCTGGGGCGGCGGCGCGTTGGCTCCATCTTCTTCGGCGGCGGCACGCCGAGCCTGATGGACCCGGAAAGCGTGGCGGCGCTTGATCGAGGAGGCCAGGCGTCTGTTTGACCTGGCCCCGGAGGCCGAGATTACGCTGGAGGCCAACCCGACCAGCGTGGAGGCCGGGAAATTTGCCGCCTACCGCGCGGCGGGGGTCAACCGCGTCTCCATCGGGGTGCAGAGTTTCGATCCGGAGGCGCTGCAAATTCCTCGGCCGCCAGCACAGCGCCGAGCAGGCCATTGCCGCTATCGAACTGGGCGCGAAAATCTTCCCGCGTATCTCCTTCGACCTGATCTATGCCCGCCCCGGCCAGACGCAGGCAGCCTGGCGCGCGGAGCTGCGCCAGGCGCTCGACCTCGCGGCGGATCATCTCTCGCTCTACCAGCTCACCATCGAGGAGGGCACGAAATTCGCCACCTTGTATGCGCGCGGGGAGTTCGTGCTGCCGGATGAGGACGAGGCCGAGGCGCTGTACGACACCACGGCGGAGGAGGCGGCGCAATACGGCTTGCAACGCTATGAGGTCTCCAACTACGCCAAGCCGGGCGGGGAGAGCCGGCATAACCTAGCCTATTGGCGTTACGGCGATTATGCGGGCATCGGCCCCGGCGCGCATGGGCGGGTGTCGCTGGGCGGCCGGCTGCTCGCCACCTCCCGCCACCGCGCCCCGGAAATCTGGATGGAGCGGGTGGCCGCCCACGGCCATGGCACCACCGAGGACGCGGTGCCGCCCCGGGACCGCGCCCGCGAGGCGCTGATCATGGGGCTGCGGCTGCGGAGGGCATTTCGCTCGCCCGTTTCGCCGACCGCACCGGCATCGCCCTGAGGACGCGCTGGAGCCCGATATTCTCGAGGAATGCCTGGCGGAGGGGTATCTGACCCTGTCCGGGGAGCGGATTACCGCCACGGCGCAAGGGAGCAAAAGGCTGGACGCATTGCTGCCCGCCCTCGCTCCGATAGTATAGGCCCGCCCGGACTAGGGAAGATTTGATGCGCTATCTTTCGACGCGGGGCCAGGCCCCGGAGCTGGATTTTGCCGGTGTGCTGCTGGCTGGCCTCGCCAGCGATGGCGGGCTCTATATGCCGGCCAGCTGGCCGCGCTTTTCCGCCGCCGAGCTGAAGTGCAATGCGCGGCCTGCCATAGCCGGAACTGGCGGCCAAGATCATCGCCCCGTTCACGGCGGGCAGCATCGAATATCCTGACCTCCTGGCCATGTGCCGCCGCGCCTATGCCGGGCTTTTCCCATAAGGCCATCGTGCCGCTGGTGCAGGTGGACACCAACATCTACGCGCTGGAACTGTTCCACGGCCCTACTCTGGCCTTCAAGGACATGGCGCTGCAGTTGGTCGGCCATCTGTTCGAGCATGTGCTGGCCGAGCGCGACGAAAAAATCCGCATCGTCGGCGCCACCTCGGGCGATACCGGCTCCGCCGCCATCGAGGCCGTGGCCGACCGGAAGAATATCGACATCACCATCCTGCATCCCGAGGGCAAAACCTCCGAGGTGCAGCGCCGCCAGATGACCACGGTGCAGGCCGAAAACGTGCTCAACATCGCGGTTGCCGGTAATTTCGACGATTGCCAGGATCTGGTGAAGGCGATGTTCGCCGATGAGCCGTTCCGGGCCGAGATGAACCTTTCGGCGGTGAATTCCATCAATTTCGCCCGCATCGCCGCGCAGATCCCCTATTACGTCTACGCCGCGCTGAACCTCGGCGCGCCGGAGCGCGAGGTCGCGGTTGCCGTGCCCACCGGCAATTTCGGCAATATTCTGGCCGCCTGGGCGGCAAAGCAGATGGGCCTGCCGATCGCCAAATTCATCGTCGCGAGCAACCGCAACGATATTCTGGCCCGCTTCCTGGCCGCCAACGACATGTGGGTGCAGGGGGTCGAGCCCAGCCTGTCGCCCTCGATGGATATCGGCGTCAGCTCCAATTTCGAGCGGCTGCTGTACGAGTTCCTGGGGCGTGACGCCGGCGCTGACGGCGAAAACGATGGCCGACTTCCGCAACTCCGGGAAAATGGCGTGGCCGCGCCGGTCTGGCACGCCATCCGCCACGAGTTCCAGGGCTTCCGGCTGGACGACGAGGAGACGCTGAAGGAAATCGCCCGGTTGTACCGGTGAAGCCGGTATCTGGCGGACCCGCATTCGCGTCATCGGCATGGCCGCCGCGCGCGCGTGCGGGCCCATCGGCCTGCCGGTCATCGCCGCCGCCACCGCGCACCCGGCCAAGTTCCCCGATGCCATCGAAAAAGCAGTGGGCAGCCGCCCACCCCTACCACCGCATCTTTCCGACCTATATGACAGGAAGGAGACTTATATCCGCGCCCCAGCCGATTTCCCTGCGATCGAAACCCTGGTGCGGAATTTTGCGAACAGGAACATAAATGTCTGAACAGGTTTCCATAACCACCCTACCTTCCGGCCTCACCGTGCTGACTGAGCGCATGGAGCGGGTGGAGACTGTGTCCTTCGGCGCCTATGTGGGCGCCGGCACAAGGCACGAGACCGCCGCCGAGAATGGCGTGGCGCATTTCCTCGAACATATGGCCTTCAAGGGCACCGAGACGCGCTCGGCGGCGGATATCGCCGAGGCGATTGAGAATGTCGGCGGGCATATCAACGCCTATACCTCGCGCGAGCAGACGGCCTATTACGTCAAGCTGCTGAAGGAAGATCTGGCCCTGGGCGCCGACATCATCGGCGATATTCTCTGCAACTCCACCTTCGAGCCCGAGGAGCTGGAGCGCGAGCGCGGCGTGATCCTGCAGGAGATCGGCCAGGCGAACGACACGCCGGATGACATCATCTTCGACCATTTCCAAACCGCCGCCTATCCGTCGCAGCCGATGGGCCGCCCGGTGCTGGGCACGGAGCAGATCATCCGCACCATGAAGCGCGAGGCGCTGCCCGGCTTCATGAGCCAGCATTATACGCCGGACAACATGGTCATCGCCGCCAGCGGCAATCTGTACCATGAGCAGGTGGTGGAGCTGGCGGCGAAATATTTCGCTGATCTGCCGGTGGCCTCGCGCTTTGCGCCAATGCCCGCCGACTATATGGGCGGCGAGTACCGCGAGCTGCGCGACCTCGACCAGGCGCATATCGTGCTGGGCTTCAATTCGCCGGGCTATGGCGAGGCGGATTATTACCCCGCCATGCTGCTCTCCACCCTGCTGGGCGGCGGCATGTCCTCCCGGCTGTTCCAGGAAATCCGCGAGAAGCGCGGGCTGGTTTACTCCATCTACAGCTTCACCGCCCCGGCGCAGGATGGCGGGTTGTTCGGGATTTATGCGGGCACCGGTGAGTCAGAGGCGGCGGAGCTGATCCCCGTCACGCTGGAGGAGCTGGAGAAGGTGCAGCGCGAAGTGAGCGAGGCCGAGCTGAACCGTGCCCGCGCGCAGCTGAAGGCCGGGCTGCTGATGAGCCTGGAATCCACCGGCAGCCGCTGCGAGCAGCTGGCCCGGCAATGGCAGGTCTTCGGCCGCATCATCCCGGTTTCGGAGACCGTGGCGAAGATCAACGCCGTGACCATCGACGATGTCCGCGCGGCGGGTGCCAAAATATTCCGGCAGAAGCCCACACTGGCCACCATCGGCCCGGTGGCGCAGGTGCCGAAATTCTCCGCCATCATCGACCGGCTGGCCGCATGAGCGCGCTGAGCGAGGCCGCCGCCGCCCTGCTGGAGGCGGCGAAGCGCGCGGGGGCTGAGGTCGCGGAGGTGGGGCTGTATGAAGGCACCTCCGTCGGCGTGCAGCGCCGCCTGGGCAAGATCGAGGAAACCGAACGCGCCGAGACCACGGAGTTGGGCTTGCGCGTGTTCCTGGGCCGCTGCTCGGCCTCTGTTTCCGCCAGCTCCATCGACCGTGCGGCCTTCGCGCGCCTGGCCGAGCAGGCGGTGGCGATGGCGAAAGTGGTGCCGGAAGACCCGTATGCGGAGATCCCCAACGCGCCGCCCGCGCCCGATGCCGGGTTTCTGGAACTGGACGACCCGGTGGAGCCGAGCGCGGACCTCTTGATCGAACGCGCGACGGCGGCGGAAGAGGCGGCTTTGGCCGTGCCGGGCATCACCAATTCCGAGGGGGCGTCGGCCTCCTGGTCGCGCTCAATCTCCGTGCTGGCCACCAGCCACGGGTTCCTGGGCGAATATGCGCGCTCCTTCCATAGCGTCTCCGTCACCGCCATCGCGGGCACGGGCACGGATATGCAGCGCGATTACGATTATGAGTCCGTGATCCATGGCGAAGATCTGGGCGATGCCGCCCAGCTTGGCCGCAACGCCGCCTCCCGCGCTTTGGCCCGCCTCAACCCGCGCCGCCCGGCGACGGCGAAGCTGCCGGTGCTGTTCGACCCGCGCGTGGCCGGCTCCATTCTCGGCCATTTCTCCAGCGCCATATCGGGCGCTTCCATCGCGCGCGGCACCTCCTTCCTGAAGGATGCCATGGGCCAGGCCGTGTTTGCCGCTGGCATCAATATCGTCGATGACCCGCTGCGCGTGCGCGGCCGCCGCTCCCGCCCCTTCGACCGCGAGGGTCAGAGCGTGAAACGGATGAATTTCATCGAGGATGGCCGCCTGACGGATTGGGTGCTGGATACGCGCTCGGCCAACCAGCTTGGTTTGAAGACCAACGGCCATTCCGGGGGCTTGAGCAATTTCTACATGGAGCCGGGGCGGATGAACCCCGACCCAGCTCATGGCCGATATCTCCGAAGGGCTGTACGTGACGGAGATGATGGGCTCCAGCGTGAACGGGCTGACCGGTGATTATTCGCGCGGCGCCGCCGGGTTCATGATCCGCAACGGGCAGATCGCCGAGCCGGTGGCGGAATTCACCATCGCCGGGAACCTCAAGGACATGTTCCTGAACCTCACCCCCGCGAGCGACCTGGAATTCAAGCGCGGCACCGATGCGCCGACCTTGCGCCTTGAGGGCATGATTCTCGCCGGCGCCTGAAAATGATCTTCGCGGACGGCGGGCCACCATGGCCCGCCATCCGGCAGCTTTGTCCTGGAGGTGGTGGCCGGGTCCATTGCTGCTCCGCTTATCTACCTCTGGTAGAGTAAAGGGCTGTTTAAGAATTTCTGACTTTTAGCTTAATCGTTACAGTGGCAATTCGGTTGTGCGTTTCACCGTGCGCAGCGTGAGGGTGGAGTGCACGCGCCTGATGCCGGGCAGGCGGGTCAGCACCTCGGAATGCAGCCGCTCCAGATCCTCCGCCCCGTTATAAACAACGCGCAGCAGATAATCCGCCTGGCCCGCCAGTAGATAACATTCCTGCACCTGCGGAATCAGCTTCACCCGCGCCTCGAACGCGTCCAGCTGCTTGCGGTCCTGCCCTTCCAGCGTGATGAACACATAGGCCGTGCCGGGGAAACCCACCGCCTTCTGGTCCAGCACCAGATGCGTGCCGGAAACCAGATGACCCTCCAGCAGCAGATGCAGCCGGCGCAGGCAGGCGGACGGGGAAAGGTTCACCTTCTCCGCCAGCTCGGTATTGGAAAGCCGCCCATCCTGTTGCAGGGCGTTGAGGATTTTGCGGTCTGTCTCGTCCAGGTTGAGCATGCAACTTTATTCTTATCAATCCGTTATTATTCGAATTTATAGCCAATAATGATCCGGGAAAACCCCGAAATACGGGAAAAATGGCGCCGGATTGCCCGTATTCTTCGCATATAATGCGGCTGGGACAGACCCGGCCTTTTGGATGAGGGAAAAAGACAATGCGCATCGGTGTGCCCAGGGAAATCAAGGATCATGAAGACCGCGTCGGCATGGTGCCCGGCGCCGTGCACGAGCTTGTGGCCAAGGGCCATGAGGTGATCGTCGAGCATGATGCCGGCAAGAATATCGGCCTGACCGACGAGGATTACATCGCCGCGGGCGCCAAGATCGCCCCGGACGCGGACGCGGTGTGGAACCGCGCCGAGATGGTCGTGAAGGTGAAAGAGCCGCTGGCGGTGGAGCGCAAGAAGCTGCGCGCCGACCAGCTTTTGTTCACCTATCTGCATCTGGCCCCGGACCCGGCCCAGGCGCAGGACCTGATCGCCTCCGGCGCCACCTGCATCGCCTATGAAACCGTGACCAGCCCCACCGGCACGCTGCCGCTGCTGCAGCCAATGTCCGAGGTGGCGGGCCGCATGTCCGTGCAGGTGGGCGCGCAATATCTTGAGAACGCCTATGGCGGCCCCGGCGTGCTGCTGGGCGGCGTGGCGGGCGTGGCCCCGGCCAATGTCGTCATTCTCGGCGGTGGCGTTTCCGGCACCAACGCGACGCTGATGGCCGCGGGCCTCGGCGCGGATGTGACGGTGGTTGACCGCTCGCCGGACGTGCTGCGGCGGATCATCGCCACCTTCGGCACCCGCGTGAAGACCGCCTATTCCACCCGCGACATCGTGGGCAAGCTGGTGGCGCAGGCGGATCTGGTGATCGGCACCGTGCTGATACCGGGGGCTGCGGCGCCCAAGCTGGTGACGCGTGCCATGCTGAAGACCATGCGCCCCGGCTCGGTGATCGTGGATGTGGCGATCGACCAGGGCGGCTGCACGGAAACCTCCAAGGCCACCACCCACACCAACCCCACTTATGTGGTGGATGGCGTGACGCATTATTGCGTGGCGAACATGCCGGGCGGCGTGGCGCGCACCTCCACCTTCGCGCTGGGCAATGCCACGCTGCCGTATATTCTCGCTTTGGCTGACAAAGGCTGGAAGCAGGCTCTGGCGGATGACAAGCATCTGCGCGATGGTTTGAACGTGCAGGGCGGGGCCATTACCCACCCGGCCGTGGCGGCGGCGCTGGGCTTGGCCCTGCGCCCGATGGAAAAAGCCCTGGCCGCCTGAAGCGGGCCGTTTCTTGAAAAAGGCCGCCCTGAAAGGCGGCCTTTTGCGTTTTTACGTGCCCTTCTTATCCCAGGGCGCGTTGCCGAGATTAACCTGCTTGGGCGTGGTGTTGGAGCCCGCGATGGCCCCCGCGCCCGCACCAATGCCAGCACCCACCACAATGCCGATGGGCCCGCCTATAATGCCGATCATCGCACCCGTTGCCGCACCGCCTGCGGCGCTGCCGGTGGTGCGTCCCGTGCCGTGGCCGCACCCGGCGAGCGAAAGCGCCAGGGCCAGCATCAGGCATTTCTTGAGCATCTGCGTCTCCTGCATGGTGCGCACTCTTGTTTCAGACCCGCTCCGCGCCGCGCAAGCTTCGAAATGCCTCAATAGCGTTTATAGGGCAGGAATTTGCCGCTCATGACGATTTTTACACGATCGCCCTTCGGGTCCGGCTCGCGCTCCAGGCTCATATTGAAATCGATGGCGCTCATGATCCCATCCCCGAACTCCTCGTGGATCAGCTCTTTCCAGGTCGTGCCATAGACGCTGACGAGCTCATAGAAACGGTAGACCAGAGGGTCTGTCGGCACCTCGGTTGGCAGCGAGCCGCGATACGGGATTTCCTCAAGCAGCGCCGCCTCGGCAACCGAGAGGCCCAGCAGGGCGGCGGTTTTTTCGGCGGCTTCTGGTGTCATCGACATCTGGCCGAGGCAGGCCGCGCAGGTCCAGACCGGGGAATGGCCGATGGCCTCGGCAAGAGAGGCCCAGCTAAGCCCCTTCTCTTTCAACTTCGCGCGAATGACCTCGCCCAGCGCCGTCTTGGCCTTGCTCATCTATCTCTCCTTTAATGATTTGCTCAGGTGGGCACGCAAGTGCCTCATTTCAAAGTGAAGAATCGAGGCGGCGCTTCAAAAAAATGTTGCGGATCGAAAACTTGCCCGTACATGTTACGAGGAAACCAATTCGGAGGGGCTGATGTCTGATACGCCGAAATTCCCATTGCAATTGAAGACGCCAAGCTGGGTGGGTGATTTCAAGGCCTTCATCATGCGGGGCAATGTGGTCGATCTGGCGGTCGGTGTCGTCATCGGCGTGGCTTTCACGGGCATTGTCAGCTCTCTGGTGAAGGACCTTATCAATCCGATCATCGGGCTGATTACCGGCGGGGTGGATTTCTCCAACCATTTCATCATCCTGAGGGGCGCGCCGGCGGTAACGCTGGCGGATGCCCAGAAGGCCGGGGATGTGACCATCAATTACGGCTTGTTCCTTAACGCGGTGCTCAATTTCCTGATCGTTGCCGCCGCCATCTTCTGGCTCGTCCGGCTTCTCGAGAAGCTCCACAAACCCCCCGCTCCAGCCGCCGCCGCGCCAACCCCGACCGAGACGCTGCTGGCCGAGATCCGTGATCTGCTGAAAGACAAATAAACCGGGCGCGGGCGGGAAGCGGCCAACCCAGGTGCTCAGATTTTTGCGCTTCAGCACGGGGCCTGGGGTAGGGTGAGTGCATCATCGGGAGAGGAAAAATGCAGACAACGGCAGCTTCCTACATGGCGGCAACCCTGGCGGCGGCTGGGGTGCAACGTGTTTACGGCGTGGTGGGCAATTCCCTGAACGGCTTTACCGACGCGCTGCGCGAGCAAGGGCGCATCCAATGGATGCATATGCGCCACGAGGAAGGGGCGGCCTTCGCCGCCGGGGCCGAGGCGCAGCTCACCGGAGAGCTGGCCGTGTGCGCCGGCAGTTGCGGGCCGGGCAATCTGCATCTCATCAACGGGCTGTTCGATGCCCACCGCTCCCAGGCGCCGGTTCTGGCCATCGCCGCGCATATTCCCAGCACCGAGATCGGCATCGATTATTTCCAGGCCACGCACCCGGAAATCCTGTTCAAGGAATGCAGCCATTATTGCGAGCTGGTCTCCAGCCCCGGCCAGCTTCCGCAGGTGCTGGAGCGCGCCATGCGCACCGCCGTGGCCCGCAAGGGCGTGGCGGTGGTGATCATTCCCGGTGACGTGGCGCTGGCTGAATTGAAGGCGAAGGTGCCGCATTTCATTCTGCCTGAGGCGCCCATTATCCGCCCGTCGGACGCGGCGCTGGATGAAACGGCGGCGCTGCTCAACAAGGCCAAGCGCACCACGATTTTGTGCGGCGCGGGCTGCGAGGGCGCGCATGACGAGGTGATCGAGCTTGCCGCGCGGTTGCGAGCGCCCATCGTGCATGCGTTGCGCGGCAAGGAGCATGTGGAGCACGACAACCCCTACGATGTCGGCATGACCGGCTTCATCGGCTTCGCCTCCGGCTATAAGGCGCTGAAAAGCTGCGACACTTTGGTGATGCTGGGCACGAATTTCCCCTACCGGCAATTCTACCCGGAAGATGCGACCGTGGTGCAGATCGATTTGCAGCCGGAGGCGCTGGGCAATCGCTGTCCCCTCACCAAGGGGCTGGTGGGCGATGTGAAGGAGACACTCACCGCCCTACTGCCGCGCCTGCAGCAGCAGAAGGAAGAGAGCTTCCTGCGCGCCGCTTTGGCCGATTATCATGCCGCGCGGGCGGATCTCGACAAGCTGGCGGCGCTGGAGCCGGACAGCAGACTTATCCATCCGCAGCAGGTGAGCCGGCTGGTGAGCGAGCTGGCGGCGCCGGATGCGGTGTTCACCTGCGATGTCGGCACCCCTACCGTCTGGGCGGCGCGCTATCTGAAGCTGGGCGGCGGGCGGCGGCTGCTTGGCTCTTTCAACCATGGCTCCATGGCCAATGCGCTGTTGCAGGCGATCGGCGCGCAGGCGGCATGGCCGCAGCGGCAGGTGGTCTCACTGTCCGGCGATGGCGGGTTCGCGATGATGATGGGGGATTTCCTGACCCTCTCCCAGCTTGACCTGCCGGTGAAGGTCATCGTGCTGAATAACGGCACGCTTGGCTTCGTGGAGCTGGAGATGAAGGCCAACGGCTTCCTGGATACGGGCGTGGATTTGAAGAACCCGGATTTTGCCGCCATGGCCCGCGCGGTGGGGGTAAAGGGCGTGCGGGTGGAAGCGCCGCAGGACCTAGAGGCGGGGCTGCGCGAAGTGCTGGCGCATCCCGGCCCGGCGCTGCTGGATGTCGTCTCCGCCCGGCAGGAGCTGGTGATGCCGCCCAAGACCGGCTTGAAAGAGGTCAAAGGCTTCGGGCTGTTCCTGCTGAAGGCGGTGATGAACGGCCGCGCCAACCAGGTGGTGGATCTGACGAAGGAAAATCTGTTCCGGTAAGGCGTTATGGATCGCTGGTCGCGGCGCGCCGGGACGCTTGAGGCTTTTCTTGGCGCTGATATGTGCTAAGCCCCCGGTCCATGCGCCAGTATCTGGAATTCGAAAAGCCTGTCGCCGAGCTTGAGAGCAAGATCGAGGAGCTGCGGCGGATGACCGCCGCACCCGGTGAGATCAACATCGCCGACGAGGTGGTGAAACTCTCCGCCAAGGCGGACGCGCAGCTGAAAGCCATCTACGCCAAGCTAAGCCCCTGGCAGAAAACGCAAGTGGCCCGCCATGCGGAGCGGCCGAAGGCGCTGAGGGTTATCTCCGCGCTGATCCAGGAGTTCACGCCCCTGGCGGGCGACCGCGCCTTCGCGGACGACGCCGCGATCATCGGCGGCATGGGGCGCTTCCGGGGCAAGGCGGTGATGGTGATCGGCACCGAAAAGGGCACCGACACCGAATCCCGCCTGAAACATAATTTCGGCATGGCCAAGCCCGAGGGCTACCGCAAGGCACGCCGCCTGATGGAGCTGGCCGGGCGGTTCAACCTGCCGGTTCTCACCTTCGTTGACACCTCAGGCGCGTTCCCCGGCATCGAGGCCGAGGCGCGCGGCCAGGCGGAAGCCATCGCCCGCGGGATCGAGGCTTGCCTCGACGCGCCGGTGCCGTTCGTGGCCACCATCATTGGTGAGGGCGGTTCGGGCGGGGCCATCGCGCTCGCGGCGGGCAATGCCGTGCTGATGTATGAGCACGCGATCTATTCCGTGATCTCGCCGGAAGGCTGCGCCTCCATCCTGTGGCGCAACTCCGCCCAGGCCCCCACGGCGGCCGAGGCGATGCGCATCACCGCCCAGGACCTCAAGAAGCTGGGGCTGATCGACGAGATCGTGCCCGAGCCGCTGGGCGGCGCGCACCGCGACCCGGACGCGGCGCTGATTACGCTGGGCGATGCGGTGGAGAAGGCGTTGGAGCCCCTGCTGGGCCAGACCCCGGAAGCCCTGAAGGTCAAGCGCCGGGAGAAGTTCCTGGCGATGGGCAAGCATGGGGCTTTAAGAGACGAGTGTTTTGCAGCTTTTTGAAAAAAGCTGCACCAAAAACCTTTGGACCTATACGCGGGTCCAACCAGGCCGGCGGGTTAGCAGGCTTAGCCATGCTGCCAGCCCGAACGCGGCGCCGATGATGCCTTGCGTGCCGTTGTAATTCACCACGGCGGCGATCCCGAGTCCCACCGCCAGGGCGCCGATGATCCGCTTGCCCCCAAAAAACGCCAGCAGCCCCGCCGCCAGCGCCACCCAGCCGAAGGCGCCCAGATATTGCCAGTGCAAAACCCAGCCGCGCGGCACGCAATAACCAGGCGCTGACGCGGCGGCGCAGATGCCCACCGTGGCGCGCGGCACAATCGCCAGCTCCCGGAACGCGAAGGCGCCGCCCCCCACCAGTGCCGCCAGCGCCACACCTGCCCAATCTTGCGATTTCCACTGCACTATTGTGCCCATAATCCTGTCCTTCGCGGTTGCTCTTCCCGGTGCGGGGCCGTATTGCTGCGGCGCGTCAGTTTAACCAAAGGTCCATGACAGTCCACAGCACACCGGGGAAGCCGAAGAGCTTCCAGGACATCATTCTGACATTGCACGCGTTCTGGGCCAAGCAGGGCTGCGCCATTCTCCAGCCTTATGATTTGGAGATGGGTGCGGGCACCTTCCACCCGGCCACCACGCTGCGCGCCTTGGGGCCAAAGCCCTGGAAGGCGGCCTATGTGCAGCCCTCCCGCCGGCCTTCCGACGGGCGCTATGGCGAGAACCCGAACCGCCTGCAGCATTATTACCAGTATCAGGCCCTGCTGAAGCCAAGCCCGGACAATATCCAGGAGCTGCTGCTGCAGAGCTACGACGCCATCGGCATCAACCGCCATCTGCATGACATCCGCTTCGTCGAGGATGACTGGGAAAGCCCGACCTTGGGCGCCTGGGGCCTGGGCTGGGAAGTCTGGTGCGACGGCATGGAGGTGACGCAGTTCACCTATTTCCAGCAGGTGGGCGGCATTGCCTGCGTGGCGCCATCGGCTGAGCTGACTTACGGGTTGGAGCGTCTGGCCATGTATGTGCAGGGCGTTGAGAACGTGTACGACCTGGATTTCAACGGCCAGGGCGTGACCTATGGGGATGTGTTCCTGCGCGCCGAGCGGGATTACTCCAAGCATAATTTCGAGCTGGCCAATACGGACATGCTGGCCCGGCATTTTGAGGATGCCGAGGCCGAGTGCCAGGCCCTGGTGGCGGGCGGCGTGGCCCAGCCGGCTTATGACCAGTGCATCAAGGCCAGCCATTTGTTCAATCTGCTGGATGCGCGGGGCGTGATCTCGGTGGCCGAGCGCGCCGCCTATATCGCGCGGGTGCGCAATCTGGCGAAGGCCTGCGCCGAAGCCTGGATCGCGGGGGAATAATGCCTGAGTTTTTCCTGGAGCTGTTCTCCGAAGAAATCCCCGCCCGCATGCAGGCCGGGGCGGGCGCGCAGCTTGAGGGCGTTTGCGCCCAGGCGCTGAAACCGCTGAATATCACGGTGAAGCAGGTATTTTACGGCCCCCGCCGCATCGCCCTGGCGGCGGAGATTGCGGCGGAGGTGGCGGCCAGCTCAGTCTCCGAGCGCGGGCCGCGTACGTCCGCGCCGGAGCAGGCCCTGGCGGGGTTTCTGCGCAAGCATGGCGCCGCGAAGGAGGATCTGGTTCAGGAAGGCGATTTCTGGGTGCTGAACAAGCAAAGCCCGGCCCAGCCCGCCGCTTCCTTCATTGCCGCCACGCTGCCGGAGCTGCTGGCGAAACTGCCCTGGCCGAAATCCATGCGCTGGGGCTCGGGCGGGGAGTTCACCTGGGTGCGCCCGCTGCGCCGGGTGGTGTGTTTGCTGGATGGCGCGGTGGTGCCCTTCACGCTCGGCCCCGTTGCCTCGGGCAATCTGACCGAAGGCCACCGCGTGCACGGCCCTGGGCCGTTCGAGGTGTCCTCCGCCGCCGTGTGGGAAGAGAAGCTGCGCGAGCATCACGTGGTTGCCCGGCAGGATGAGCGCCGGAGCAAAATCGCCGAGGGCATGGCGCAAGCAGCCGCGAAGCTGAATCTGTCCGTGGCGCCGGATGAGGGGCTGCTGGACGAGGTGACGGGCCTGGCCGAATGGCCGGTGCCGCTGATCGGCAAGATCGACCCGGAATTCATGGAGCTGCCGCCCGAGGTGCGCGAGCTTTCCATGAAGATCAACCAGAAATATTTCGCCCTGCGCGATGCGGAAGGCCAACCGGCGCCTTTCTTCGCCTTCATCGCCAATCTGGCGGCCGATGATGGCGGCAAGGCGATCATCGCTGGCAATGAGCGCGTGTTGCGCGCCCGCCTCTCGGATGCGCGGCATTTCTGGGCGCTGGATCTGAAGACGCCGCTGGATGCGTTGCTGCCGAAGCTGGAAAAAATCACCTTCCACGCCAAAATCGGCACCCAGCGCCAGCGCGCGGACCGGATTTCCGAGCTGGCCGGTGAGATCGCCACGCTGCTGGGCGGCGATGCCGAGGCGGCTCGCACCGCCGGGCTGCTGGCCAAGGCCGATCTCGTCACCGGCATGGTGGGCGAGTTCCCCGAGCTGCAAGGCATCATGGGCGGCTATTACGCCGCGCGCAGCCATGGCGAGGCCATCGGTGCGGCCATCCGCACCCATTACCAGCCAAAAGGCCCGTCCGACGACGTGCCGACCGGCATTGTCGCCGTTGCCGTGGCGCTGGCGGACAAGCTGGACACGTTGCGGGAGTTTTTCGCCGTCGGCGAGAAGCCGACCGGCTCGGGCGACCCGTTCGCCCTGCGCCGCTGTGCCTTGGGCGTGATCCGCATCGTTCTGGAAAACAACTCCGCCTTCCGCTCACCCCCCTTCTGGGCAAGGGCGGATGCGGACCTGTTCGGCTTCATCATCGAACGGCTGCGCGTAAAACTGCGTGGCGAGGGCAAGCGCTTCGACGTGCTGGATGCCGTGCTGGCAAGCGGGCGCGGATGATGATCTCGTGCGGCTGATGAAGCGCGTTGAGGCGCTTGCCGCCATGCTCGGCACCGAGGACGGCAAGAACCTCCTTGCCGCCTATAAGCGCGCCGCGAATATCCTGAAAATCGAAAACGCCAAGGACGGCCCGCATGACGGCGCGCCGGATGCGGCGATCTTCGCGCAGGATGAAGAGCGCGCTTTGGGCGCCCAGCTGCAAAACGCGGATTTGGCGCCTCTGCTGGCGGCGGAAGAGTATGAAACGGCAATGAGCCGCCTGGCCACTTTACGCCCCGCCATCGACGCGTTTTTTGAAAATGTTACGGTCAACGCGGAATCGCCTGAATTGCGCCGCAATCGTTTGCGATTGCTCGCGCGCTTCACCGGTGCGGTCAATCAAGTGGCTGATTTTTCTCGGATTGAGGGTTGAGGGAGACCAGAGATTATGACGAAGTGGGTTTATAATTTCGGCGCGGGCGTGAATGACGGCAATGCCTCGCTCCGCAACCTGCTCGGTGGCAAGGGTGCCAATCTGGCGGAGATGGCGAGCATCAATTTGCCCGTTCCGCCCGGTTTCACCATCACCACCGAGGTCTGCACGGCTTATTACGAGAACGGCCGCAACTACCCGGCCGAGCTGAAGGCGCAGGTGGACGCCGCGCTCGCTCGCATCGAGCAGGCGGTGGACCGCAAATTCGGCGACAAGGACAAGCCGCTGCTGGTCTCCGTGCGCTCCGGCGCGCGCGTCTCCATGCCCGGCATGATGGACACGGTGCTGAATCTCGGCCTCAACGACGCCACGGTGCTCGGCCTCGCCGTCGCCTCGGGCGATGAGCGCTTCGCGTGGGACAGCTACCGCCGCTTCATCCAGATGTACGGCTCCGTGGTGCTGGGCGTGGACCATCACCGCTTCGAGGAAATCATCGAGCAGGTGAAGCTCGATGCCGACGTGACCGAGGACACCGCCCTCTCCCCCGCCCATTGGCAGGAGGTTGTCGAGGGCTACAAGAAGATGGTGGCCGAAGAGATCGGCAAGCCCTTCCCGCAGGAGCCGCAGGACCAGCTCTGGGGCGCCATCAGCGCCGTGTTCGGCTCCTGGATGAACCCGCGCGCCAACGTCTATCGCCGCCTGCATGACATCCCGGCCGATTGGGGCACGGCGGTCAACGTCCAGGCCATGGTGTTCGGCAATATGGGCGAGGATTGCGCCACCGGCGTGTGCTTCACCCGCGACCCCTCCACCGGCCTCAACGAATTCTATGGCGAGTATCTGGTGAACGCCCAGGGCGAGGACGTGGTGGCGGGCATCCGCACCCCGCGCCCGCTCTCGAAGGCCTATGCCAAGCCCGGCGAAATCTCCATGGAGGAGGCGCTGCCGGAAGCCTATAAGGAGCTGCACAAGGTCCGCGAAATCCTTGAGAAACACTACAAGGATATGCAGGACATCGAGTTCACCGTGCAGCAGAACACGCTCTATATGCTGCAGACCCGCTCGGGCAAGCGTTCCGCCGCCGCGTCGCTCTGCATCGCCGTCGAGATGGCGAATGAGGGGCTGATCGACAAGAACACCGCCGTGATGCGCGTGAATCCTGCATCCCTGGACCAGCTTCTGCATCCCACGCTGGACCCCAAGGCGGACAAGAAGCTGTTCTCCAAGGGCTTGCCCGCCTCTCCGGGTGCCGCATCGGGTGCCGTGGTGTTCTCAGCTGATGAGGCCGAGCTGCGTGCCCAGAAGGGCGAGGCCGTGGTGCTGGTGCGTATCGAGACCAGCCCGGAAGATATTCACGGCATGCACGCCGCCCAGGGCATTCTCACCACCCGTGGCGGCATGACCAGCCACGCCGCCGTGGTGGCGCGCGGCATGGGCCGGCCTTGCGTGGCCGGTGCCGGCGGCATCCTGGTCGATTACGGCGCGCAGACGCTCTCCGCTGGCGGTGTCACGCTGCGCGCGGGGGACATCCTCACCATCGATGGCGCCACCGGCGAGGTTTACGTCGGCGCGGTGAAGATGATCGAGCCGCAGCTCTCCGGCGATTTCGGCACGCTGATGCAGTGGGCCGATGAAGTCCGCCGCCTGAAGGTGCGCACCAACGCGGAAACCCCGCTGGATGCTGAAACCGCCCGCAAATTCGGCGCTGAGGGCATTGGCCTTAGCCGCACCGAGCATATGTTCTTCGACCCCGCCCGCATCGGCGCCGTACGCCAGATGATCATGGCCAAGGACGAGGCCGGGCGCCGCGTCGCGCTCGCCAAGCTGCTGCCCTTCCAGCGGGAGGATTTCGTCTCGCTATTCAGGATCATGGAAGGCCTGCCCGTCACCATCCGCCTGCTCGACCCGCCGCTGCATGAGTTCCTGCCGCATGGCGAGGCCGAGATGAAGGAAGTGGCCGACGCGCTGGGCATGGATGCCGCCGCGATGCGTGAGCGCGCGAACGAGCTTTCCGAGACCAACCCGATGCTCGGCCATCGCGGCTGCCGCCTGGGCGTGACCTATCCGGAAATCTACGAGATGCAGGCCCGCGCCATCTTCGAGGCGGCGGTGGAGGTTGCCAAAACCGCCAAGGCGCCGGTGCCGGAGATCATGATCCCGCTAATCGGCACCAAGAAGGAGCTGGACATCACCCGCGCCCAGGTCGAGGCCACGGCGAAGGCGGTGTTCGAGGAGACGGGCAAGGCCATCGAATATTCCGTCGGCACGATGATCGAGCTGCCGCGCGCGGCGCTGATTGCCGATGCGATTGCCGAGGCGGCGGATTTCTTCTCCTTCGGCACCAACGACCTGACGCAGACCGTGTTCGGCCTCTCGCGTGACGATGCCGGCAAGTTCCTGCCCGCCTATGTCGAGAAGGGCATTCTGCCGAAGGATCCGTTCGTCTCCATCGACGTGGAGGGCGTTGGCGCGCTGGTGAAGATCGCGGCCGAGAAGGGCAGGAGCACGAAGCCGAACCTGAAGCTCGGCATCTGCGGTGAGCATGGCGGCGACCCGGCCTCCATCTCGTTCTGCGAGTCAGTGGGGCTGGATTACGTTTCCTGCTCGCCCTACCGCGTGCCGGTGGCGCGCCTGGCGGCGGCGCAGGCGGCTATCGAGGCCAAGGAAACCCATTTCCGCGACAAGTAAACACCGCGGTAAAGTGAACTAAAAAAGGCCGGGATGAATGTCCCGGCCTTTTTTATGACTTCCCATCCAGCTCCGGCACATGGCAGCCGGGCAGCATTTCGCCGGTGAATTTCGGCCAGAGCTGCGTTTGGCCTAGCACCGGCAGGCCGATATAGCCGTGCAGATCGAGATTCCCCGCATCATCGAATTTCACAGTCGTACGGTAAACATTGCCGTTGCGCGGGTCCTGCAGCACCCCTTTCCAGCGCGGCGTGCCATTATCGGCCACCTGGGTGGGGGAGACGCGCAGAATGAGAAACCCGCATTCAGGCCTGCCGCGCCAATCCAGCGGCATCGCATCGCCCGGATGCTTCAGCGCGATGCCGGTGATGAAACCGCACAGATCGCCGCCGCAAGGCGCGATCTGCACGACAATCGAATGGTCGGATGCAAGCCAATATCCGGGCGTGAAAGGCTCGGCCCTGGCAGACTGGGCCGAAACGGCACTGACCAGCGCGATACCGGCCAGCAGCCGAAGGCGGTGCAAATTGATATCTCCCAGACGGAGCCGCTTGTTGAGGCTTTGCGTCACAATTTTCCTAACAAAACCGGGACGCGCTGGAACAGCATTAATGTGTAACAAGGGCGTCATTTCCGGTTGTTGTTGCAGAAAAGCTGCACCCGCCAGGGGAGAATTCAGAAATTATCCTTCGCCGTGCGGATTCGGGCGAATTCTTCCGGCGTTTTGGCGCGCAGGAAGGGGTTTGTGGCCCGCTCCTCGCCAAGGCTCACCGGCAATGTCGGCAGGCCCTTGGCGCGCAGGGCTTCCACCTGCCTGGCGCGGGCCTGCAGCGCTTTATTCTCCGGCTCGATGGTCACGGCGAATTTAACGTTGGAGGCTGTGTATTCATGCCCGGCGCAAATCAGCGTGTCGTCCGGCAGGTCGCTATATTTGGAGATGGAGGCAAACATCTGCGCCGCCGTACCCTCGAACAGCCGGCCGCAGCCCAGGCTGAACAATGTGTCGCCCGGCAGCAGAATGCCGCCATCGGCGATGTAATATGAGATATGGCCCACCGTATGGCCGGAGGTTTCGATAACCCGCAATTTGGCGGCGCCGAACTCCACCAGCGAGCCCTCATGCACCACGATATCCAGTTTTGGCAGGCGGTGGGCATCCGCGCCATTGCCGACGATCGTGGGGTGGTATTTGGCCACCAGCTCGGCCACACCGTCGACATGGTCCGCGTGGTGGTGGGTGAGGAAGATGAAATCCAGCCCCTTGCCCAGCCTTTCCAGTGCGGCGATGGCGGGCGCGGCCTCGGCGGGGTCGACGATGCCGACCTTGCCGGAGACCGAATCGGTCAGCAGCCAGGAATAATTGTCCGACAGCATGGGAATGGCGTGTGCCGCAACGGTCATCTTTCTCTCGCTCCTTCAGTCTGCCGAGTTATATAGGGGCAATGGCGATCGATGCGCGAGATGTGGCCGGATTTTATGCTACGCCGTTGGGGCGGCGTGCGGCGGGGCTGCTGCGGCATAAGCTTGACCGGCTCTGGCCACGGATGGCGGGGCTGTCCGTGCTGGGCATAGGCCATGCCGGGCCTTGCCTGCATTTGTGGCGGGAGCAGGCGCGCTGCGTTGCTGTTTCCCCTTTCAGCATGGGGCCTGCCCCCTGGCCGGCGGGGCGCTCTGGCCTCTCCTGCGTGGCAGAGGCCGAGGCATTGCCATTCGCGGATCTGTCCTTCGACCGGATTTTGCTGATTCATGGGCTGGAGCAGGCGGAGAATGCCCGCCGCACGCTGCGCGAGGCCTGGCGGGTGATGAAGGATGACGGGCGGCTGATCGTCGTGGTGCCTAACCGGCGCGGGCTATGGGCCTATGCTGAGAGCACGCCCTTCGGCCATGGCCAGCCTTATTCAGACGGGCAGTTGGCAAGGCTGCTCACCAGCCTGCTTTTCCAGGTGGAGGCGCAGACCATGGCGCTGTACACCCCGCCCTTCACCAGCGCGCCGTTGCTAAAGCTGTTCCAGCTGTTCGAGCGTTGCGGCCCGTTGCTGGCGCCGCAATTCGCGGGATTGGCGATTGCCGAGGCCAGCAAGAATCTGCACGGGGCCATCCCGGTGGGCAAGAAGGTTCCGGCCCGGCGGGTGCTGGTCGATACAAGTCTCTGACAACCGCCGCACGGCGCGCCGTCATGGCCGCGGCGGCAGCTTCTGCTGGGCCTGCACTGTTTCCCCGGGCGGCAGGTCAAGCCTGAAGGTCTGTTGGCGGTGGGAGAGTTCAATGCCCTCCTCGGCGAAGCGCCTCTGCACCCGGCCATAGAATTCCCGGCGGACGGCCCAATGCTGGCCGGGCCCGGTACGGATCTGCCCGGTACAGACCAGCCCCATCTCATCAAATGAGTCGAGGCCGTAAAGCTGCAGATCGTCGCGCATCATGGTGCTCCAGGCGGCTTCCGCGCGCATTTTGGTGCCGATCTCCTTCAGCACCGCGGTCACGCGGTCGATATCCTCATGATAGCCGACCATGATGGAGATCTGCGCGTAGCTGAAATCCCGCGTCTGGTTGGTGACGGTGGTGACGGATGAGAAGGGGATGATATTCACCGACCCATCGCCGCCGCGTAGCCTGATGGTGCGGATGGACAGCCGCTCCACCGTGCCGGACATGCCCGCGAGGGAGACGACATCGCCCACCTGCATCGCATCCTCAAACAGCAGGAACAGGCCGGTGATGACATCCTGCACCAGCTTCTGGCTGCCGAAACCGACCGCGATGCCGACCACGGAAGACACCGCCAGCAACCCCGTGGTGTTTACGCCAATGTGCGACAGGCAGATGATCAGTGTTACCACCACGAGGATGGCGCCAAACCCCGCCCGCAGCATGGGGGTGAGGGTGCGCAGCCGCGTGGCCTGGCGGGTCCGTCCGGACGCGCTCAGCTTGTCGACCCGGCGTTCGAGTTGGAAATTGGTGTATTCCCAGAGCACGATAGCGATGGCGACAGTGATCACGACACTGAACACCATGCTGAGCAGTGCCCGGCTGATGGTATTGTTCAGCAGCCAACCGAAGGCGTCCACGCCCCAGCCCTGCAGCACCAGCAGCATCACCAGCACGGCAATGGTTGCGCGTAGCAGGAAACGGATCAACGGGTTATAACTGTGCGCGCGGATCATGAAGCTGGACGTGCGGCGCTCCGTGTCGCTATCCGGGAAGATCCGGGCGAGCAGCGCGTTGCTGCCCGTCCAGCCCATGCGCAAAACAATCAGGGCGGCGAGAACGACCAGGATGGCCCGCAACAGCACGATAAGCGCGTTCTGTACGCCCCCAGCCCAGGCCACCCACAACGCCAACACGTAAAACAGGGCGAACACATACCAGATTTTGGCGAAGCGATGGCGCAGCCCGGCAATGAAGCCCTCCGCATCATGGCGGCCGGCAATCCAGCGGCCGATGACCCGCCGGCCTCGCCAAATGTCGAACGCCACCTCCAGATGCACGAGCAGCACCGCGAGCTTGGTGAGCGGACCCGCGCCATCATCCGAGAGGCCGAGAATTTCCGCGACGGAGATCAGGCAGAAGGAGATAAAGGCGGTAAGGACCACCACCATCGCCCGGCGCACAACCCAGGCGGCATGGTGAGTGGAGAGGCGTAGCAGCCGCAGGCTGGGCGCGTCGGGAGAGAAGAGAAGCCGCAGCACCTCCTGCACCAGGCGGGCGAAGATATAGGCATTGGCGATGCCGATGACCGCCAGACGCGCTGAACGATGGCCGAGCAGCCCGGAGGACAGGAAAAACTGCTCGGCGACGCCGAACACCGCCAGCGGCAGCAGCGCAAAGCCGAATTTCAGCAGCGCGAAGCTGAAGCGCCGGCACACGGCCCTGAGCGAGCTGAGCCGGTTGGGGCGGGTTTCGCTCTCGCCTTCTTCGGCGCTGGCGAGCCCTTCCGTGTCCGGGTTGGGCAGATATTCGCTTTTGCGCGGCACGCCGTGCCGGGCGCAGAATTCCATCGGTTTGCGCAGCAGGAACAAAACCGCGAAATCCAGCACGATGCCCGGCAGGACGGCGATGGCAATGCCGCGGAACACGGCCTCGGCACTGGCACGGCGCTCCGGTAAGTGCGCGAAGCTCTGCAGCCAGGTGAGTGCCGGCGTCAGACGGGTGGATTGTCTGAGCGCCTCGGTGAAATCATCGAAGGTCCGGGTGGCTTCCTTCCCCAACACGGAGGTGAGGGTGAAGCCGAGTGCATCTGTGCCGAACGGGGCGGGGGCCGCGGCGGCCTGCGGGGTTTGCGCCGCCGCACCGGTTAGGGCGGCGAGCGGCGAGCCGGGTATGATGGTGGGGACGGCTTTCGCCGGCGCGGCTGGCGCGGCGGGCGCGGGTGCGGCAGGCGCGGCGGCGGGTGGGGCGTGTGCGGGTGTGGCGCGGTGCGGTGGTGGCGGGCTGAGCCGCATCGGCAAGGCCGGGGACCAGCATGGCCAGCACAGCGAAGAGAAGCAGGAAGCGCATGCGGCAAGCCTGTGGGGCGTTTTGGGGCAAGTCAACCGGGTGTTCGGACGATAGGCAAAGCCGCCTGGTGTCGTATAGTGGCGCCATGCGGGCCATTCTATTGATCTTGCTGGTGTTGGATATGCTGGCGGTTGTCGGCGTAATGATGGCGGGCGTTCTCGGCATGGCCAACCCGGAGCATGACCCGCGCCGCTCCAACAGGCTGATGCGCTGGCGCGTAATTTTGCAGGGCGTGGCGATCGCACTGGTAATTGCTTTGATGGTGAGCTGATGCCGCGTTTTTCCTTCTCCCAACTGGATGTGTTTACGTCGCGCCCCGGTTACGGCAACCCGCTTGCGGTGGTGCATGGCGCTTTGGGGCTGGACGATGCCGCGATGCGGCGTTTCGCCAACTGGACCAATCTCAGCGAAACGAGCTTTCTGCTGCCGCCGGAGACTGCGGAGGCGGATTACCGCGTGCGGATCTTCACGCCCAAAACCGAGCTGCCTTTTGCCGGCCACCCCACGCTGGGTAGTTGCCATGCCTGGCTGGCGGCGGGTGGCAAACCCAAAGGCGAATTCATCATCCAGCAATGCGAGGCCGGGCTGGTGCGCATCCGCCAGGAGGGCACGCGCCTAGCCTTTGCAGCACCGGATGCCGTGCAGTCTGATATTTCACCGGCGTTGAAAGCGCGCATCGCCACAGTGCTGCGTTTGCCGGAGGCCGCAATTCTGGCCACGCGCCAGCTTTCCGCACGCGCGCCGGGCTGGACCGGCGTGTTGCTGCAGGACCGTGAGATGGTGCTGGGGCTGACACCTGATTTCGCCGCGATGGATGAGCTGGAGATCGGCGTGGTCGCTCCCTCGCCCGGCGGCCCGGCGGATTTCGAGGTGCGGGGCTTTACCAATGATGTCGGCGGCGAGGACCCCGTCACCGGCAGCCTGAATGGCGGGCTGGCCCGCTGGCTGATTACCGCCGGGCTGGCGCCTGCCGGCTACGTGGCGTCGCAAGGCACCTGCCTGGGGCGGGAGGGCAGGGTGTTCGTGGAGTATGACGGGCAGGATTTCTGGATTGGCGGCGAGAGCGTCGAAGTTATTTCCGGCACGCTGGCCCTGTAGAACCTGCTTGCAAGAAACGGAGTGCGCGCCACCCCGCCCCGCGTTATCCAAGGCGGGAAAGGAGACCAGCCATGGCCGGAACTGAGCCAAATCCGATCGAGGCGGCCTGCCGTCTGATCGATAACGCCGAGACCCTGCCGGGGCTGGATGTGCTCGCCGCCGCCGCAGGGATGCCGAAATTCCGCTTTCACCGCTTATTCAAACAGGTCACGGGGCTGACGCCGAAAGCCTATGAAGCGGCGGCGCGTGGCGAGAGGATGCGCGCGGCGGTGAAAGACGCCTCCAGCGTCACGGACGCGATTTATGCGGCGGGGTTTTCCTCCAGCGGCCGTTTCTATGAGGCCGTTCCGGCTTCTTTGGGCATGGCGCCGGGGCGTTACCGCGCCAAGGGCAAGGGGGAGCGGCTGAGTGTCGCCATCGGCCAATCTTCCTTGGGCGCGCTGCTGGTGGCGGCCAGCGCCAAGGGTGTCTGCGCGATCGCGCTGGGGCCGGACCCGGAGGCGCTGCTGCAAGATTTCCAGGCGGATTTTTCAGGCGCGGAGATCGTCGCCGGAGACGCGGCGTTTGAGGCGCTGGTGGCCCAGGTGGCCGGGCTGGTGGAAGCGCCGGAGCGGGGCGCGGATCTGCCGCTGGATTTGCGCGGCACGGCGTTTCAGCGCCGGGTTTGGGCTGCCTTGCGGGAGATTCCGCCAGGGGAGACGCTGAGCTATGGCGCGCTGGCGGCGCGGATCGGCGTGCCGCGCGCCGTGCGGGCCGTGGCGGCGGCCTGCGGCGCGAACAGGCTGGCCATTGCCGTGCCCTGCCACCGCGTGGTGGCGAAGGGCGGGGCGCTGACAGGCTATCGCTGGGGTGTGGAGCGCAAGGCGGTACTTCTGGCGCGGGAAGCGGAGCATGAAGCTGGACCTGTTTCCTGACACGCTCACCCTGCCGGGCCTGAATTTCCTGTCCGGCTTCGCGCTGGACCAGGAGGAGGCACTGGTACGGGCCGTAATGGGTGTGACCGAGGCCGCACCCTTCCGGCGCATGCGCACGCCGGGCGGCAAGGAGATGAGTGCCGCGATGACCAATTGCGGCGCCGCAGGATGGGTGAGCGATGCGCGGGGCTACCGCTATGCGCGGCAGGACCCGCTGAGCGGCCAGCCATGGCCGGACATGCCGGAGCTGTTCCGCGGCCTTGCCAGCCGCGCGGCGGAGGCAGGCGGCTTTCCTGGATTTGAGCCCGATATGGCGCTCATCAACCGCTATGAGCCGGGCGCGAAAATGACCCTGCACCAGGATATCGATGAGCGGGATTTTTCAGCCCCCATCATCTCCGTCTCGCTAGGGTTGCCTGCGATCTTTCTATGGGGCGGGCCGAAACGGACGGACAAGCCCACCCGCCTGCCCCTGACCAGCGGAGATGTGCTGGTGTGGGGCGGTGAGGCACGGAAATTTTTTCACGGCATCGCGCCAGTGAAGCCGGGGGTGCATCCGCTTACCGGCGCGGCGCGGATCAATCTGACCTTCCGCCGGGCCTTGTGAGCGATGGGCATGAAAACGGGGCCTCGCGGCCCCGGTTTCATATGTTTACTGCGCGGGAACAATCGCCGGCAGACTATAGCCGCGCGGCCGGTAAAACAATATGCCGCCCATCAGAGGTCTTGGTTTGTATTTTTTGATTATTTCGGTTGTTGCTGCGTAATGCAGTGAATATTGCCGCCACCGAGCAGAATTTCCCGCGCCGGAACCATTACGATCTCGCGCTCAGGAAACAGCCTGGCCAGCACGGCGCGTGCGGGCTCGTCCGTTTCCACCCCGAAGGCGGGGGCAATGATGGCGCCGTTGGCGATGTAGAAATTCACGTAGGAGGCCGCCAAGCGCTCGCCTGCCTTGCGGTTCATGCCGCTGGCGGTGGCATCCACGCCCTCGGCCTCATCCTGCGTGTAGAATAGCGGCGTCGGCATCGGGATACGTTCCACCACCAGCTCCCGTCCCTTGGCGTCGCGCGCGCCCTTCAGCCGCGCCTCGGCATCCCGGCTGATCTGGTAATGCGGGTCGGCAGGGTCGTCGCACCAGGTGAGCAGCACCAGTCCCGGCTTCACGAAGCAGGCAAGGTTGTCGACATGCCCGTCCGTCTCGTCGTGCGGCACGCCATTCGCCAGCCAGATGACATGGCTGGCGCCGAGATAATCCTTCAGCATCCGCTCCATGTCCTGGCGCGTCACATCAGGGTTGCGGTTCTCGTTCAGCACGCATTGCTCGACCACGAGCACCGTGCCCTCGCCATCCACATGCAGCGCGCCGCCTTCGATGACGAGCGGCGCGCGGAAGCGCTTGGCCCGTTCCAGCTCCAGCATCTTGCTCGCGATGGCGTCGTCCTTGTCCCAGGGGAAATAGAGCCCGCCCCAGGATTTGAACGGCCAATCCACCCCGGCAAGCTGGCCATCCTTGCCCAGCAGGAAGGAGCAGCCCACGTCCCGCGCCCAGGCATCGTTGCTGCTCATCTCCACCACCCGCACCGCGGGCGGCAGCGCGGCGCGCGCATTTTCATACTGGCCGTGGCTGACCAGCATGGTCACCGGCTCAAAGCGCGAGATGGCGGTGGCCACGGCGGTGAACGCCTTCTGCGCGGGCTTGGCGCCTAAGCGCCAATTGTCCGGTCGCTCGGGCCAGATCATCCAGCAACCGGCGTGCGGCGCCCATTCGGCGGGCATGGCAAACCCAGCCTCGCGCGGTGTAATCACATCGTTCATGCGAACCTCAGGCGTTTTTCAGATAGGCGTCATATTCCACGTCGGAGATCCGCTTGCGCATCTCGCTGATCTCCTGGCGCTTGCAGGCGGTATAGTAGCGCTGGAAATCCTTGCCAAAAATCTCGCCCATGGCGGCGGAAGACGCGAAGCGGTCCACCGCACCTGACCACGCGATGGGCAGAGGCGGGGCCGTGGGGCTGCGCGTTGTGCCATGGGTTTCCGGCCCCGGATCGGCCTTGGTTTCGAGGCCGAGCAGCGCGGTGCCAAGCAGCGAGGCAAAGGAGAGATAAGGGTTGCAGTCCGCCCCCGCGACGCGATGCTCGATGCGCGAGGCCTCCGGATCGGTAATGATCACGCGCACAGACGCCAGGCGGTTATCATGCCCCCAATCGCCATAGGTGGGCGCGTGCACGCCCGGCGCAAAACGCCGGTAGGAATTGGCGTGCGGTGCCAAAGTGAGCATCGTGTCAGGCATGTTATGGATGATGCCGCCCAGCGCATTGTAGAGCGCCGGGGCCCCGCGCTCCGGCGTGCCGACGAAAATGTTCTGGCCCGCCTTGTCGAGGATCGACAGATGCACATGCATGCCCGAGCCCGCCCACTGGCCGTAAGGCTTGGCCATGAACGTGGCGGTGAGGCCATGTTTGCGCGCCACCTGCTTGATGGTGCGCTTGAACAGAGTGGCGCTGTCGGCAACGCGCAAGGCGTCCGTTGAATATTTCAGCGTCACCTCGAACTGGCCGGGGCCGGATTCGCTCACCAGCGTTTCCAGAATGATATCCTGCGCCTTCGCACAGGCCATCATCTCGCGCAGGATCGGCTCGTAATCATGCACCTCGCCAAGCCCCACGGCGTCGATCTGCCAGCCGCGCCAGCCGGATTCATCGGCGCCGCGCGGGGCGATTTTCAAGCCGCCATGCTGGCCGGAATCGACGAGGTAGAACTCAAGCTCCACGCCCAGGGCGGGCGTCAGCCCCGCCTCTGCATAACGCTCCAGCACCCGCGCCAGCACGCCGCGCGGGTCGAGGTAATAGAGGCTGCCATCCTCCTCGCGCATCGTCAGCAGCGCCTGCACCACATTATCCTCGGCCCAGCCCATGCGGGTGACGGAATGCGGCACGGCGACGCAGAGCCCGTCCGGGTCGCCGGTGTCGTAGGCAATGCCGCCTTCGGCGATATCCCGGCCCCAGATGTCGAGCAGATAGGCCGAGCGTGGCATGGCGATGCCGGCGCCAAGCAGGGATTTCGCCTTGTCCCTCTGCAGCCATTTGCCGCGCGGCACGCCGTTCACGTCGATGATGAACGCCTCGATATAATCCGCACCGGTGAGCAGCGTCATCTTGGCTTCGATATCCGGATTGGCAAGCACGTTCACGGAGCAATCTCCGCGCGCACGTCAGCGTAAGTCTGCTCGAAGGCCTTCTTCGCCATCGCCGCGAACAGATCGATCTCTTCCTCCGAGATGACCAGCGGCGGGGAGAACAGCATGGTGTCGCGGGTGGCGCGCATCATCAGCCCGTTGCTGATGCAATGATCGCGGCAGATGGCGCCGACGCGCCCATTCTTCTCGAAGGATTTACGCGTGCGCTTATCCACCGTCAGCTCGATGGCACCGATGAGCCCCACGCCGCGGATCTCGCCGACAATCGGCAGATCGCCAATCGCCTCGTTCAGCTTTTCGCGCAACAATCGCGCCTTTGCGCGCCGCGCCCTCAACCAGCTTCTCGTCCTCGATGATTTCGAGATTCCTCAGGCCCACGGCGCAGGAAACCGGATGACCGGAATAGGTGAAGCCGTGATAATATTCGCCGGTTTCGTTGATCAGAACCTCCGCCACGCGGTTGTTCATCAGCAACGCGGAGAGCGGCAGATAGCCGGAGGTCAGCCCCTTCGCGGTGGTCATCATATCCGGCTTGATACCGAAATAATCAGAGCCGAACCATTTGCCCGTGCGCCCGTAACCGCAGATCACCTCATCGGCGATCAGCAGAATATCATACTGCTTGCAGATGCGGTTGATCTCCGGCCAGTAGGTCTCGGGCGGAATCAGCACGCCGCCCGCACCCTGGATCGGCTCGCCGATGAAGGCGGCGACATTCTCAGCGCCCACCTCGAGGATCTTCTTCTCCACCTCGCGCGCGGCATAAAGGCCGAATTCCTCCGGGCTCATCTGCCCGCCCTTGCCGTACCAGTAAGGCGGCAGCACGTGGTGGAAATTCGGCATGTCGCCGCCCTGGCGGTGCATGTCCGTCATGCCGCCGGCGGAAGCGCCGAGGGTGGTGGAGCCGTGATAGCCATATTCACGGCCGATGACGATCTTCTTCTCCGGGCTTGCCCAGCGTCTGCCAGTACACGCGCGCGGTGCGCAGGGCGGAATCCACCGCCTCCGAGCCGGAGCAGGCGAAGAACACATGCTCAAAGCCCTCCGGCGCGATCTGCGCCAGCTTCTGCGCCAGCAGCACGGCGGGCTCGTTCGTGGTTTTGAAGAAGGTGTTGTAATAAGGCAGCTTGGTCATCTGCTTGGCGGCGGCATCCACCAGCTCCTGGCGGCCATAGCCGGCGGCCACGCACCACAGCCCGGCCATGCCGTCCATGATCTCGTTGCCGTTGGAATCGTGCAGATACACGCCCTCGGCGGCGGTGATCAGCCGCACGCCCTGCTCGTGCAGATCCTTATGGTCGGTGAAAGGGATGAAAATGGTGGGCGGCGTCCAGCGCTTGCCAGTCAACGCCACGGTTGAGATTCGTTCAACATTGTAGTGCTCCGATGATTTCTGAAATTGGACATGCCCGGCCTCCCGGCACGGGCAAGAGGGCGTTCAGATCCGGGGCGGGCTGAAGCCGATACGTGCGCAGAGGATAAGCAACTCTGCTTGCAAATTAGGCGCAATGTGGGCTGCTAAAACCATGGCCAAGATTGGCATGGCAGAAAAATCCTATCAAGAAATTTTTATGGCGGCGATAAGCTATCTTGATAGGTCCGGGGCAAAGGGGGTTTTTCTTGTGCAATGCCCCGCGCAATAGGGGCGGTGCCGGCCGCAAAGCAGGATGACTCTTGCCCCTTGCGCCCCGCCGGGGCAAGAAACCGCCATGTCAGATCTCGATGAGCTTCTCAATCAACGCGGCCGCACCGCACAATTCGGCGCCTATGTCACGGCGGTAGCGTTTGATGCCAAGGGCCTGCCCGGATTCGCGCTGGGCGATGGCACCATGCGCCTCGGCCCGGACCATACCGCCATTGCCGTGCATGACGGTGCGACGATGAGCCTGGCGGCACACCCGGAGGGCGGTTTTATCACCGGCGGGGATGACGGGCGGCTGATCCTCACCAAAGCGAATGGCAGCGTGCAGGAGCTGCGGAAATTCGGCTCCAAATGGGTGGAGAAGGTGGCTTCCTTCTCAGGCAAGGGGCCGCTTTTGGCCGCCTCGGCGGGTAAGACCCTCTATGTGCTGAGCCCGGCGGGCGAGGTGCTGAAGACGCTGGACCACCCTTCCACCGTCACCGGCATCGCCTTTGATGCCAAGGGCAAGCGCGTCGCCGCCTCTCATTATAATGGTGCCAGCCTGTGGTTCACCAGCTCGGGCTCGGCCGCGCCGCCGAAGCTGGAATGGAAGGGCAGCCACACAAACGTGGCGATTCACCCGGCGGGCGAGGCGCTGGTGACGACCATGCAGGAGAACGCCCTGCATGGCTGGACCCTGCCGGAGGGCAAGCATATGCGCATGTCCGGCTATCCCACCAAAACCGAATCACTGGGCTTCACCAAATCCGGCCGCTGGCTGGCGACCGCCGGGGCGGAATCCATCGTGCTCTGGCCCTTCTTCGGCGGCGGGCCGATGGGCAAGCCGCCCACGGAGCTGGGCATGGGCGATGGCATTGTCAGGCGCATCGCCTGCCACCCGCAGCATGAGGTGGTGGCCGCGGGGTTCGATACCGGGCTGGTGCTGGTGGCGGATATCGCGCGGGAGCGTGTGCTGCCGGTCTGCGGCCCCGGGCGTGGCAGCGTCTCCGCCCTGACCTGGAATGCCGATGGTTCGCAGCTCGCCTTCGGCACCGACCAGGGCTTCGCCGCGATCGTGGATTTCAGCGGGCGTTAGAGCAGTATGCGTTTGGGTTGAATCGCCTGATTCAACCCAAACGCACTATTCACGCAGCGCTCCGCCTGGCCCCTTCGCGGATTAGCAGCATCAGCACGGCGAAAAGTTCCACGCCGAATACCCAGGTGGAAATGTCATGCCCACGGGCGAAGGCGGCGCTGTTATTGGCGATGCGCCAGGCATCCAGCCGCGGCATCAGCCAGAACCAGGACCAAAGCGTGGCCAGAATCACAAAGCCGGGCACCAGGGCCGCGCCCCGCCGGGCGAGGGCCAGATAGCCCAGCACGGACAGTGCGGCGGTGATTAGGCAATAGCCATAGAGAAAGGGAAAGGCCGTTCTGATGAACGGCCCCGCCACGGCCAGAGGCAGCTTGGTGAAGACCAGAGGGGCCATCACCGCGCTGAAAAACAGCATCCCGCCCGTCAGCAGGCCGAGCCCGGCCAGGGACAGGATGCCGCCGAAACGCCGCATTAGTAGCGGTACAGCTCGTGCTTGAACGGGCCCTGGACTTCGAGGCCCAGATAATCAGCCTGCTTCTGGCTCAGCTTGGTCAGCTTGGCGCCGACCTTGGCCAGATGCAGCGCCGCCACCTTCTCGTCCAGATGGCGCGGCAGCACGTAAACCTTGCGCTCATACTTGCCTTCCGGCGCGGTCCACAGCTCGATCTGCGCCAGCACCTGGTTGGTGAAGCTGGCGGACATCACATAGCTCGGGTGGCCGGTGGCATTGCCCAGATTCACCAGGCGGCCTTCGGAGAGCACGATCAGGCGCTTGCCGTCGGGGAAGACGACCTCATCCACCTGCGGCTTCACGTTATCCCACTTGTAGTTACGCAGCGCCTCGATCTGAATTTCGGAGTCGAAATGGCCGATATTGCAGACGATGGCGCGGTGCTTCATCGCGCGCATATGCTCGATGGTGATCACGTCCACATTGCCGGTGGCGGTCACGAAGATGTCGCCATGCGGGGCGGCGTCTTCCATGGTGACAACCTCATAGCCTTCCATGGCGGCCTGCAGGGCGCAGATCGGGTCGATCTCGGCCACCTTCACGCGGCAGCCCGCATTGCGCAGGGAGGCGGCGGAGCCCTTGCCCACATCGCCGAACCCGGCGACCACGGCGACCTTGCCGGCCATCATCACGTCCGTGCCACGGCGGATGCCATCCACCAGGCTCTCGCGGCAGCCATAGAGGTTGTCGAACTTGGACTTGGTGACGCTGTCATTCACGTTGATGGCGGGCACCAGCAGCTTGCCGGCCTTCGCCATCTCCCACAGGCGGTGCACGCCGGTGGTGGTCTCCTCGGAGATGCCGCGCACATTGGCCAGCATTTCGGGATATTTGTCGTGCATCAGGGTGGTGGCGTCGCCGCCATCATCCAGGATCATGTTCGGCTCCCAGCCATCCGGGCCGCGCACGGTCTGCTCGATGCACCACCAGAACTCCTCCTCGTTCATGCCCTTCCAGGCGAACACGGGAATGCCGGCGGCGGCAATGGCGGCGGCGGCATGGTCTTGGGTGGAGAAGATGTTGCAGGAGGACCAGCGCACGGAGGCGCCGAGCGCGGTCAGCGTCTCGATCAGCACGGCGGTCTGGATGGTCATGTGCAGGCAGCCGACGATACGCGCGCCAGCCAGGGGCTTGGATTTGCCGAATTCCTCACGCAGCGCCATCAGGCCGGGCATTTCGTCCTCGGCCATTGAGATTTCCTTGCGGCCCCATTCGGCCAGGGAGAAGTCCTTGACCTTGTAATCAGCGGGCAGGTTGGCATCGGGCATAGAGATTCGTCCTTAACGTAAAAATCTGGCGCAACCCTTATTCTCTTGGGGCCGCCCTGCCAACCGTCGGGGCAATTGTTTGGCGGGGGTCAGGGTTTCGGCAGGGACGAGAAATAGGCCGCGACATCCTGGCGCTCCTGCGGCGTCAGCGCGGCGGCGATGGAGGGCATCAGCCCCGTGCCGCCCTGGCCCGCAGCCATCCTGTTCAGCGCCGCGACGATCTCGGCCGCCGGTTTGCCCGCAAGGGCAGGCGCCCCAATGGAGGGCTTGCCCGCGCCATCCACGCCATGGCAGGCGGCGCAGGGCAGGGCGCCATTGCTGTTGCCATGCAGGACAATCTGCTGGCCCTCAGGCGCGGCGGCGGCCAGCAGTAATAGCGCGATGCGCCCGAGCCTCGTTGAAAAGCGCATGGCCAGAGCCTCATTGGCCGGGGCCCGCGGGGCCATAGACCGGCATGGTCACAGGCAGGGCGGACCCGTCCTGGAAGGTCAGCGTCACGCTGATTTTATCGCCCAGCTTCATCTTCGGCTGCATGCACATCAGATGATACCCGCCCTCGGCAAAGCTGACCGAGCCATGCGCGGGCACGGTGATGCTGGGCACCATCACCATCATGGACATGCCGCTCATATCCTCGCTCTTATGCAGCATCAGCGTGCCGCAGGCGGGGGAGCTGGCGCCGGTCAGCACGGCTGGGTTATTGCCGTCATTATGCAGCGTCAGATACCCGCCCGCCGGAATATTCGGCAGCAGATAGCGCATCCAGGGGTTTTCTGCGGTGACACCGGCCGGTGCTGCCGCCCCCAGCAGGACGGGAAGGGCGAGGAGCAGAAGGGAACGTTTCATAACCTGAGGCTAACGCAATGAATCCCACGCGGGAAGCTTAGTTTGTTGCCATTCCTCGGAACGCGGCGCAAAACGTCCTGCATGGACCATTTCCGTCTTGCCGACGCCGCCCGCTCCACGCGGCGCATGTTCGTCCGCGACCTCGTTCTGGAGGCGCGGATCGGCGTTTATGCACATGAACATGGCCGCACCCAGCGCGTGCGGGTGAATCTGGACCTGGCGGTTGAGGATGACGGTGCCACCAATCTCTCCCGCGCGGCCGTGGGGGCGGACGATCTCACCCGCGTGGTGGATTACGATACGGTGATCAACGCCGTGCGCGAGATTATCGCCTCCGGCCATGTGCAGCTGGTGGAGACGCTGGCCGAGCGTGTGGCCGAGGCCTGCCTGCGTGACATGCGCGTACGTGTGGCGCGCGTAACGGTGGAAAAGCTGGATGTGTTCCAGGATGCCGCCAGCGTGGGTGTGGAAATCGAACGCCGGAATATCTAGTTGTCCACGGCCTGGAACCGTTCCGGATCAAGGGGTTTCAGGCCGGTGTGAGACGCTTGGATATTTCTGTAACGGAATTTTAATATTATGAAAAAACAAAATGTTAACTGTAGATAATGGTGTTTACCCCTTGCCCTGGATGCGATGCGCCAAAGCGGGACATTCTGAACAGGGGCACATAACATCCACAAACTTATCCACAGGCCGGAGGGGATAAGTTGGAGACCCAGCTAACCGGCGTGACGGTGATCGAGACCGCGCTGGAGACCATGCCCGGCAATCCCGGTGTGTACCGGATGCTCGATGCCAAGGGCGATGCGCTCTATGTCGGCAAGGCGCGCAACCTCAAGAAGCGCGTCACCTCTTACATCCAGCTTGCCCGGCTGCCGGAGCGGTTGCGGCGGATGGTGGCGGACACCGCCGCCATGGAGATCGTCACCACCCATACCGAGGCCGAGGCGCTGCTGCTGGAGGCCAACCTCATCAAGCGGTTGAAACCGCGCTATAATATTCTACTCAGGGATGATAAAACCTACCCCTGGCTGGTGCTCACGGCGGGTCAGGAATTCCCGCGCATCGGCAAGCATCGCGGCGCGCAGGACAAGTCCAACCTCTATTGGGGGCCGTTCGCCTCGGTCTGGGCGGTGAACCAAACCGTGCAGGCTTTGCAGCGCGTGTTCCTGCTCCGCACCTGTGCGGACACGGTTTTCGCCAACCGCACCCGGCCTTGCCTGCTGTTCCAAATCAAACGCTGCTCCGCCCCTTGCGTGGGCCGGGTGAGCGCCGAGGAATATGGCGCTCTGGTGGGTCAGGCGAAGGATTTCCTGCAGGGAAAAACCGGCGCGGTGCAGAAAGATCTGGCTGCTGCAATGCAGCAAGCCGCTGAAAACCTCGAGTTTGAGCGCGCGGCGGCATTGCGGGACCGGATACGCGGCCTCGCCTATGTGCAGGGGAATGATGTCATCAACCCCTCCAGCCTGGGCGATGCGGATGTAATCGCCCTGCACCAGATGGCGGGCCAGGCCTGTGTGCAGGTGTTCTTCATCCGTGGCGGACGCAATAACGGCAATCGCAGCTTTTTCCCCTCCACCACCAAGGATGACGGCCCGGCCGAGGTGCTGGCCGCCTTCGTGGCGCAATTCTATGACGACAAGCCGCCCCCGCCGCAGATTCTGCTGAACCACGCGCCGGAGGAGCAGGCTTTGCTGGAAGACGCGCTGAGCCTGAAGGCGGAGCGGCGTGTCTATATCTCCGTGCCCCAGCGCGGCGAAAAATTCGACGTCGTGCAGCACGCCGCCACCAATGCGCGCGAGGCGCTGGAGCGCAAGCTGGCCGAGACCGCCGGGCAGGGCAAATTGCTGGCCGCCGTGGGCGAGTTGTTCGGCCTGCCCGAGACGCCCAAGCGCATCGAAACCTACGACAACTCCCACATCATGGGCACGAATGCTTATGGCGTGATGGTGGTGGCGGGGCCCGAAGGGCCGATGAAATCCGCCTACCGCAAATTCAGCATCAAGAGCGTCATCACCCCCGGCGATGATTTCGGCATGATGCGCGAGGTGCTGCAACGCCGCTTCGGCCGCGCGCTGGAGGAAGATCCGGACCGTACCGGCGAAACCTGGCCGGACCTTGTGCTGATCGATGGCGGCGCCGGGCAGCTCTCCGCCGCGCAGGCGGTGATGGCGGATCTGGGGCTGGAGGATGTTCCGCTGGTCGGCATCGCCAAGGGGCCGGACCGCGATGCCGGGCGCGAATGGTTCTACATGGAAGGCCGCGAGCCCTTCCAGCTCCCGATGCGCGACCCGGTGCTGTATTTCCTGCAGCGCCTGCGCGATGAGGCGCACCGTTTCGCCATCACCACGCACCGCGCCGCCCGCAGCCGCAAAATCACCACATCGGAGCTGGATGAAGTGCCCGGCATCGGCGCCGCGCGCAAAAAGGCGCTGCTGCTGCATTTCGGTTCCGCACGTGGTGTGAAGGCGGCGGGGCTGAAGGATCTGGAGGCCGTTACCGGCATCAACCGCGCCACGGCGCGGGCGGTGTACGCGTTCTTTCATCCGGGCGTGCGGATGGAGGAGTGATAGCCGCCCCTTGGCTTCAAGGGCGGAACGGTTAAGCTAACGGTGACGGAACAGCTTACGGAGGCATGGATGAGCCAGAATGGTTGGGCGGATGTGATGAACCTGGCCGCCGAAGCGCCGGATATACGTTCCCTGTTCGCGGCTGATCCGCAGCGTTTCACAGCGCTTCTCCGTGCAGGGAGCCAGTGTCCTGCTGGATTTTTCCAAAACCTCACTGACGGATGAAAGCCTGGCGGCGCTGCTGAAACTGGCGCGGGCTGCGGGCGTGGAAGCCCGGCGTGATGCGATGTTCGCTGGCGAGACCATCAATAATACCGAGCAGCGCGCCGTTCTGCACACCGCCCTGCGCGCTCCGGCGGATGCAAAAATCCTGGTCGCGGGCCAGAACGTGGTGCCGGAGATTCAGCAAACACTAAGCCGTTTCCTGGATTTTGCCGAGGCAGTGCGCTCAGGCGCCATCGCGGCTGCGGATGGAAAGCCCTTCACGGATGTCGTGAATATCGGCATTGGCGGGTCGGATCTCGGCCCGGCGATGGTCACCGGCGCGCTGGCGCCCTATCATGACGGGCCGCGCCTGCATTTCGTCTCCAATGCCGATGCCGCGCATCTCTCCGACGTTCTGCACAAGCTGGACCCGGCGCGGACCTTGTTTATCATCGCCTCCAAAACCTTCACCACGGTGGAGACGATGACCAACGCCACCTCCGCCCGGCGCTGGCTGGCGGCTTCATTGGGCGAGGCGGCGGTGGGGGCGCATTTCTGCGCCGTTTCCACCGCCCTCGAGAAATGCGCCGCGTTCGGCATTTCCGCAGACCGCATCTTTGGATTCTGGGACTGGGTGGGCGGGCGCTATTCCGTGTGGTCCTCCGTCGGGCTGCCGGTGGCCATCGCCATTGGGCCCGAAAATTTCCGCGCCTTTCTGGCTGGCGCGCGGGAGATGGATGAGCATTTTCGCGCTGCCCCGCTGGAGAAAAACCTTCCCGTTCTGATGGCGCTGGTGGGTGTGTGGCACCGCGACGGGCTGGGTTATCCCGCCCGGGCGATCCTGCCTTACGACCAGCGCCTGGCGCGCTTCCCGGCCTATCTGCAGCAGCTCGACATGGAGTCCAACGGCAAGCGCGTGACGCGGGACGGCCAGCCGGTGTCCCGCCCCACCGGGCCGCTGGTGTTCGGCGAGCCGGGCACCAACGGCCAGCACGCCTTCTACCAGCTTCTGCACCAGGGCACGGATGTCATCCCTTGCGAATTCTACATCGCCGCCCAGGGGCATGAGCCGGAGATGGCGGCGCATCACCGCCTGCTCATCGCCAACTGCCTGGCGCAGGCGCAGGCGCTGCTGCTGGGCCGCACGCTGGAAGAGGCTGGCGGCAACCCGCACCGCGTCTTCCCCGGCAACCGCCCGTCCCTGGTCATCGCCTATGAAAAGCTGGACCCGGCGACCTTGGGCAAGCTCATCGCGCTCTATGAGCACCGCGTATTCACCGAGGCCACCCTCTGGGGGATCAACGCCTTCGACCAATGGGGCGTGGAGCTGGGCAAGGAGCTGGCAACCAAGCTGCTGCCGGTGGTGGAAGGCAAGCAAGGCGCCATGGCTGCCGATGGCTCGACGGCGGGGCTGGTTAACTTTCTGCGCGGCGCGGCCGGGGGCTAGGCCAAGAGCGTTGCCACTTGCCCGGTTTTCCGATCAGACTAATGTTCTGAAGACGATTGGATTATTTTCATATCATGTGAGGAAGAATTCACTTCTTATGACCCGCTCATGACGCCCCTCAAAGGGGACGAACCATCCCGCAATGGTGAGCTGGCGCAATTTGCCGCCCAGGTGGCGCATGATTTCAATAATCTGCTGACGGGCGTGCTCGGCAATCTGGAGCTGTTGCATCTTCGTGCCACGCGGGTCGGCGCGGCGGGGCTGGATGATTATGTCGAGGGAGCCTGCAATGCGAGCGCGAGGGCGGCGGCGTTTGCCCAGCGGTTGCTGGTTTTTTCCGGCCGCACCGCGCACGCGCCGGAAATCATGCCACTGGCGCAACTGCTGCGGGAGCTTGCCGCCACGCCGGAAGGGCAGGGGCTGGCGTTGCATCTGCCGGATGAAGCGCTTTGCGTGAACGCTGACCCCGCCGGGCTCCGCCAGGCGGTGCTGGAATTATTGCGCAATGCACGGGAGGCGGCGCAAGGCGCGCCCATCGCGCTGAGCGCGGTGGCGGAAGATGGATGGGCCATCATCACCATAACCGATAACGGCCCAGGCATGCGGCCCGAGATTCTGGCGCAGGCGCGGGACTTGCTGTTCACCACGCGGGCGAACGGCGCGGGCAGGGGGTTGGGTCTGGCGATTGTCGAGCGCATCGCTGAAGGCGCGGGCGGGCGGCTGGATCTGGCGAGCCAGCCGGATGCAGGATGCGTGGCGAAGCTGATTTTGCCTGCGGTGGAATAAGCTGGCTGGGACGGGAGGATTCGAACCTCCGCATGGCGGAATCAAAATCCGCTGCCTTACCGCTTGGCGACGTCCCAACGCTTGCGCGCTCTCATAAGCCGGTCTGGGGCGGCTGGTAAAGCCCCCCGCCCCAGCACCACCAGCCTGACTGTGCGGCCAGCGCGGCGGCAGCCGCTTTAGCCTCGGCGGCGGTTGCGAGCAGCGCGAAGCAGGTGGCGCCGGAGCCGCTCATGCGCGCCAGCAGGGTGCCGGGCAGTGAAGCCAGCGCCGCCAGCACCTCGCCAATCACCGGCTGAATGGAGATGGCCGCCTTTTGCAAATCGTTGGTGCAGCGCTTGAGGTCTGCGGCCATGGCGGCGGCGCTGGGCCAGATGGCGGGCAGCATCGGGGCGGGGATGAAGCCGCCCGTGCGGGCCTTGAACACGGCTGGTGTGGGCACCGCCACGCCGGGATTCACCAGCACCATGCCGAATTCCGGCAGGCGCGGCGCGGGGGCCAGAACCTCGCCGATCCCCTGCATCCGCGCGGGAGCGGCAGCGCAGGCAAACCGGCACATCGGCACCGAGAGATAAAGCGATGCCGGGCAGGTCCGCCCCTTGGACATTCCAGAGCTTGCGCAGGGCCCGCAGCGCCGCCGCCGCATCCGCCGAGCCGCCGCCAATGCCCGAGGCCACCGGCAAATTCTTCTCCAGCGCCAGCTTGGCGCCGCGCCCGGGCGCCAGGGCCCGCGCGGCTTTCAGCAGCAGATTATCCGGCTCGCCGCTCAACACCGCGCCGAACGGCCCGCTGAGGCTGAGCGAGAGTTCATCCGCCGCTTCCACCTCCACCCGGTCGCCCACATCCGGAAACACCGCCAGGCTGTCCAGCAGATGATAACCATCCGCCCGTTTGCCGGTGACGTGCAGATACAAATTGACCTTGGCCGGCGCGAAGGAGGCGATGCTCACGGTGTTTGCGTACCAAAATGCTGGGTGATCTTGGCCTCAAGCGCGGCCTGCAGCTTCGGGTCCGGGTTCAAATTCAGGGCGCGATTCCATTGAAAGGCCGCCTGCAATGGCTGCCCGGCCTGCCAGAAGGCATCGCCCAGATGTCCGTTCACCTCGGCATCGTTGGGCGAAAGCTGCACCGCCTGGGTCAGCAGCGCCACCGCGCCCTTGGTGTTGCCGCGCTTCAGCTCGATGAAGCCCAGTGAATCCAGCACCGCGCCGTCATTCGGGTCGAGCCCGGCGGCCTTGGTGAGCATCGCCTTGGCCTGGTCCAGCTTCTCGTCGCGCACCGCCCAGCTATAGCCGAGATAATTCAGCACATAAGGCTGGTTGGGCGAGAGATTCAGCGCCTGCTCGATATCCGGCTCCGCCGCCGCCCAGTTGCCCATCTGGTCCTCGCAGATGCCGCGGTCGAAAAACAGCGTCCAGGCAACGGCGGGCGGCGGGTTGCCCACGGCGGCGATGGCCTTCTGGTAATAGGGCAGGGCCTGCGGGCATTGGTTGGCGCCGCGCCGAATATCCCCGGCAGCCGCCAGCAGCCCGGCATTGTCCGGATGGCTGGCGATCAGCCCATCCAGCAGCGCCACCGCCTTGTCCGGCTGGCCGAGATTGGCGAGCAGACTGGCCTGCTGCACCGCTGCCGGGCCATAAAGCGGGTCTGCCGGCTGGATGGGGGCGAGCGTATCCAACGCATTCTGCATCTGCACAGCGGTGGGGGTGTAGGTCGGATCATCGCCATTGATCTGGGTATTGGCCAGGATCAACCGCGCGGCGGACAGGTCAGGCCGCAATTGCAGGGCAAAGCGCAGGAACACGGTGCGCAGAAACACCGCCTGCGGCTGCGAGAGCGAGGCGGCGAGGGTGAGATATGCCTCCGCCATGCCCTGCACTGGCGTGGAGATGACCGGAGAGGTCATCTGTTTTTCCAGTTGCGGCAGGGCGATGGCGAGGTCCGGATGCGAGGCGACGAGGGCCGCCAGCACGGCCCGCGCCTGGTCCTTGTTCCCTGGCGGGCGTACCAGCTGGCGAGAATCTGGGCGAGGCGCAGATTGGGTTTGGCCGGGGAGACCGCCCCGTAAAGTTGAGCGGCGCTCTTGGTGTCGCCCGCCGCATCGGCGATCAACGCGGCATTCAGCACGTAAACGGCGCCGAAGGCGTTGTTGTTGAAAGCGGGGCCGAGCGTGTTCAGCGCGCGATCTTCATTGCCCTGGCCGAATTGCGTCCAGGCCAGCAGCAGCGGTTCGATCAGTGCGGCCAACTGGTCACTGGGCAGGGTTTTGAAGTAATTCGCCGCCCCGGCGTAATTGCCGTTCATTGCCGCCTCATTGCCGCGCAGCAGAGAGGCCAGGGCGTTGCCCGGCAAGCGCGGGGCAAGCTGCACGGCCTCCGGGCTGCCGGCCAGCACCCCAGCCAGGAAACCTTCCTCCGCGAGTTCCTGGTTGCGCGGGTCGCTCTTGAGCGCGATGGCGTAGAAGCTGGCCGCGCTGGCCGGGTCGCTGATCGAATCCGCGTAGCGCGCCGCCAGAAAGGCGCCAAGCGCCGGGTCCGGCTTCGTTTTGGCGGTGGGCGAGCTGCTGCCCGGGCCTGCCGCGCAGGCGGAAAGCAGGATGCAGGCGGCGATGGCGGCACGGCCAAGCGGCGAGGAGATGGGCATAACAGTTCTGTAGCAGCGCCGCCGCAGCGCGGCAAAACGCGCGGAGAGTGGCAAATATTTCATCGCAGGGCGGCAAAGGCTCCATCGCAGGGCTTGCTTGTTCCGGCTTTTGCACTGGGATAGGCTGACGCCATGGAACCTGGGTTTGAGGCCACGACCGGCGACATCACCGTGCAGGTGCGCGTGGTCTATTTAGATGAGCAGTCCAAGCCAGAGGAACGGGCAGTTTTTCTGGGCTTACCACATCGCCATCGTCAATAATGGTGTCGAAACCGTGCAGCTTTTGAAGCGCACCTGGCACATAACCGATGCCAGCGGCCGGGTTCAGCGCGTGCATGGCGATGGCGTGGTAGGGGAGCAGCCAGTGCTCCAACCCGGCGGGCGCTTCGAATATACTTCCGGCACGCCGCTTGCCACGCCCTCGGGCTTCATGGTCGGCACCTACCATATGCAGCTTCTGCCCTCCGGCATGCTGTTCGACGTGGCGGTGCCCGCCTTCAGCCTGGACAGCCCGCATCAGGACACAAGGCTGAATTAAAACTGTTTGCGGGCTGATCAGGCTGGCCCATATGGACGTATAAGGTATGACCTAATCAGGCCAGCAAGATTGAGACGGAGTGCGCTTTGAACATCCAGACGAAGGCCGGCAAACCGGCGAAACGCAAAGCAGAGCCCGGCCAAGCCCAGCCGCGCCGAGGCCGAGGAAGCGGTGCGCACGCTGCTTGCTCTGGGCCGGGGAGGATCCTACCCGCGAGGGGCTGCTCGACACGCCCAAACGCGTGGTGAAATCCTACGAGGATTTCTTCAAGGGCTATGAAGAGGACCCGGTGGCCATTCTCTCCCGCACCTTCGAGGAGACGGATGGTTATGACGAAATTATTCTCCTGAAGGACATCCGGCTGGAGAGCCATTGCGAGCATCACATGGTGCCCATCGTCGGCCGCGCCCATGTCGCCTATCTGCCGGGCCATCGCGTCGTCGGCATATCCAAGCTCGCCCGCGTGGTGGATGCCTATGCCAAGCGCTTCCAGATTCAGGAGAAGCTGACGGCCCAGATCGCCAACACCATCCAGGAGGTGCTGCAGCCGCGCGGCGTGGCGGTGGTGATCGAGGCGAACCATCAATGCATTTCCACCCGTGGCGTGCACAAGGCGGGGGTGAGCATGGTGACCAGCCGCATGCTCGGTGAATTCCGTGAAAACCCCTCGACCCGCCGTGAATTTTTGGCGATGATCCAGACCCGGACCTGTACGGCGGAGTAAGAGGTCCTTTTTTGAAAGGAACTCTTACGTGAGCGAACACGAGGTTTTCATGAAGCGCGCCATCGAGCTGGCGCGTCAGGGCATGGCGGGCGGCCATGGCGGACCCTTCGGCGCGGTGGTCGTGCGCGACGGCAAGGTCGTCGGCGAGGGGCATAACCGCGTGCTCTCCTCGGTCGATCCCACCGCCCATGCCGAGGTCACCGCAATTCGCGATGCCGCGAAAAACGAAGCCAAGTTCGATCTCTCCGGCACCGTGATCTACGTGAACGGGATGCCCTGCCCGATGTGCATGTCCTCGATTTTCTGGGCGCGGATCGGCAAAGTGTTCTATGCCTGCGCACCGGAGGATGCCGAGAAGATCGGTTTCGACGACCAGGAATTCTACCGCCAGCTGGAAAAACCCCCGGCCGAGCGCGCCACGCCGGCCATCCAGCTCACGGAATTCGTCGACGAGGCGCGGGAGGCCTATCATGGCTGGCTCGAGCTGGAGACGCGCACAGCCTACTGAAGCCCTGACATTCGGCCAGCGCCCTAGCTGTTTCGGCCCCTGGGGAGTAATCCCCTGGTTCGAAGCTTAAAGGAACCCGAACTTTGCCGAGCGAGACTACCAGCCCGACAATCAGCACCTTCAACACCGTCCGCCCCGCTGGCGGTGCGGCCAGCCTTGGGAATCGCAAGCTCGTTTCCTCATGGCTGTTTCTGCTCGCCTTCATGATCTGGGTGATGGTCGGCATTGGCGGCTATACGCGCGATTCCGGTTCCGGCCTGTCGATCATGCGCTGGGAGCCGATCATCGGCGCGCTGCCGCCGCTTTCGCAGGATGCCTGGAACAAGGTGTTCGCGCTGTACAAGACCATCCCGCAATATCAGCTCCTGCATCAGGGCATGGATCTGGCCGGGTTCAAGCAGCTTTTCTGGCCGGAATATCTCCACCGGCTCTGGGGGCGGCTGATGGGCGCTGTGCTGCTGCTGCCGCTGATCGTCTTTGCCCTCACCGGGCGGATCGAGAAACGGCTGATCAAGTGGCTGGTCCTGCTGTTCCTGCTGGGCGGGCTGCAGGGTTTCATCGGCTGGTTCATGGTCGCCTCCGGTTTCCGGCCGGATTCCATCGCGGTGGAGGGCTGGCGGCTTTCCCTGCATTTCTTCGGCGCCATGTTCCTGTTCGCGGCTGTGCTGTGGACAGCTTTGGTCGTCCGCGCGCCTGGAGCCCGCGCGCCCTGCCGGAATGCGCGGCCTGCGCCGCCACACGCTGGTGGCGTTCGTTCTGCTGCTGCTGGCGATGTGGGGCGGCACCATGGTCTCCGGCATTCATGGCATTGCGGATTTCAGCATGGCCAAGAATATCGGCACCGGCCAGCCTCCGGCCGGCTGGCCGATGACCGGGCTGCTCAACAGCGCATCGGCGATCATTTTCGACCATCAGTTTCTCGCCGTGCTGGCGGCCGTGGCGATCATCTCCCTCACCGTGCGGGCGCTGCGCGGCGCGGCCCCGGCCCCGGTGCGCGACGGCGCGCTGCTGGTGGGCGGGCTGGTCATCCTGCAATTCGTGCTGGGCGTCACGGCCCTGGTCTCCGGGCGCATCGATATCGGCGTGGTGCATCAGTTGAACGCGGTGCTGCTGATGGGCGGCCTGCTGTTCATGCTCTACCGCCTGCGCGGTGCGACGGCGTAAAAATGAAACAGGACCGGCTCCTCGGTAACTGGGTGCTTCTCCTCGCCGTCATGGTATTCGGCATGGTGGTGGGGGGTGGGCATTCGCGCACCATCGGGGCCGGGTTCACCATCCAGGTCTGGCGGCCTTTCACCGGCTTCATCCCGCCCATGAACGCGGCGGACTGGAATTATCTCTACGGCCTGTTCCAGCGCACGGCGCAGTACCAGGCCCACCCGATCGATATGGCGCAGTATAAGGCGCTGTTCTGGCCGATGTTCCTGGACCGCTGCTGGGGCCGGCTGATGGCTGTGGTGTTCCTGGTCCCCTTCGTATTTTTCCTGGTCAAGGGGCGGATCAAGGGCAAAGTGGCGCTGTGGATGGGCTTCATCTTCCTGTGCGGGGCAGCGCAGGCGGCCCATGGCTGGTATCTGGTGCAGACCGGAATGTATCCCGGCGTCACCTCCCCACCGCCCGCCTGGGCCGCGCCGCATCTGCTCTTCGCCATGTTCATTTTCGCGATGCTGCTCTGGACCGGCCTGACCCTGCGCAACCCAGAGCCTATGCGACTTGAGGGCGCGGCGCATCTGCGTGGCCTCACCACCGCCACTGTGGTGCTGATCTGGCTCACCATGGGCTTCGGCGCGCTGGTGGCGACCTCCGGGGCGTTGAAGGTCTTCAACACCTTCCCCACCATGGATGGCTCCTGGCTGCCGCCGCAAATGTTCGGGCAAAGCCCGGTCTGGATGAATTTCATCACCAACAAGGGCACGGTGCAGTTCTGCCACCGCCTGCTGGCGACGATTACGGCGCTGACGGCGCTGACCACGGCGGTGATGGGGCTGCGGATGCAGCTCTCCCCTGCCTTGCGGGATATTTTTCTGCTGCTCGCCGGGCTGGTGGCGTTGCAATATCTGCTCGGCATGGCCACGCTGGTATTGGGAAATAACGAGCTCGGCTTTGTGCATGAGCTGAATGCCGTGCTGCTGTTCGCCTCCGCCATCGCCGCCCGCCATGGGCTGCGCGGCGCGGTGGCGGCCCCTGCGGGGGCGTTGGAGCCGGCGGAATAGGAGAGTGTGAGATGAGTGACGCATTGCGCAAGGCCGATGAGCTGTTCCACGGCGCCGAAGGTCTGGATCTGGACGCGGCGCATAAAAGCCTCGCCACGGCGCTGGATGGCACCGATGACGGCGAGCTGTTCCTGGAATACCGGGAATCGGAATCCATCTCGCTGGATGATGGCCGCATCCGCGCCGCCAGCTTCGACACGCGCCGGGGCTTCGGCCTGCGCGCCGTGCTGGGCGAGGCGGCTTATTTCGCCCATGCCGGAGATGTTTCAGCCCCGGCCCTGGCCCGCGCGGCGGAGACAATCCGCGCCGCCAAAGCCATGGAGCAGAGCATCACCGCCGCCGATCCGGCGCCCGCGCAAGCCCCGCTTTATGCGGGCGTGAACCCGCTGGGCGAGGCACCCTTTGCCGACCGCGCGGCGCTGCTGAAGCAGATCGACGATTTCGCCCGCGCGGCGGACCCGCGCGTGGTGCAGGTGATGGCCAGCATCGCAGGCGAGTGGCAGGTGATCGAGATCATCCGCGCCGGCGGGGCCCGCGTGGCGGATATTCGCCCGCTGGTGCGCATCAATGTCTCGGTGGTGATGGAAGAGAATGGCCGCCGCGAATCCGGCAGTCAGGGGGCTGGCGGGCGCTCCGGCTATGGCGCCTATGTCGACCCGAATTTTTGGCAAAACGCGGTCCGTGAGGCGATCCGCCAGGCGGAGGTGAATCTGCGCGCCGTCGCCGCTCCGGCGGGTGAGATGCCCGTGGTGCTAGGCTCCGGCTGGCCGGGCATTCTGCTGCACGAGGCCATCGGCCACGGGCTGGAGGGTGATTTCAACCGCAAGCAGACATCCGCCTTTTCCGGGCTGATGGGCAGCCGCATCGCCTCCCCCGGCGTGACGGTGGTGGATGACGGCACCATTCCCGGCCGCCGCGGCTCGCTCACCATCGACGATGAGGGCACGCCGACCTCGCGCACCGTGATGATCGAGGATGGCATCCTCACCGGCTTTATCCAGGACCGGCAGAATGCCCGCCTGATGAATATGCGCGCCACCGGCAATGGCCGCCGCCAATCCTATGCCCACGCGCCGATGCCGCGCATGACCAACACCATCATGCTCGCCGGGCAGGATAATCAGGAGGATATGATCCGCTCGGTGAAGCGCGGATTGTATGCAGTCAATTTCGGTGGCGGGCAGGTGGATATCACCTCCGGCAAATTCGTGTTCGCCGCCTCCGAGGCTTACCTGATCGAGGACGGCAAGGTGACAACTCCGGTGAAGGGCGCCACGCTGATCGGCAACGGGCCGGACGCACTGACCAAGGTCGAGATGATCGGCAACGACATGGCGCTGGACCCCGGCATCGGCACCTGCGGCAAGAACGGCCAGGGCGTGCCGGTGGGCGTTGGCCAGCCGACGATCAAGCTTTCTGGCCTAACCGTCGGCGGCACCGCCGCTTAAGTTTTAAAAGTTTTTGGTGCAGCCTGCATCCCGATGATGAAGCGGCGAAGCCGCGTAGTCTGAATTGGGATGCCGAACAAAGGTTCAAAAAGCTGCGAAGAGGCCGCCTTTTTTGTAAAAGCGGCCTCTTCGGCGGCTTTCCAGCACCGCTTCGCGGCGCTGGAACCTTGGCCGCCTTCGCACCAAAAAACTTTCAGAACCCTTCCAACACAATCTTGCCCTTCACCTTGCCGCTTTCCAGCAGGCTGTGAGCTTGGCGCAGATTGGCGGCGTTGATGGGGCGCAGCACGTCGGTGAGCGTCGTGCGGATCTTGCCCGCATCCACCAGCTTGGCCACCTCGGTGAGCAGCTTGTTCTGCTCCTCAATGTCCGCCGTCTGGAACATCGAGCGCGTATACATGAACTCCCAATGGGTGGAGACGGATTTGCGCTTGAAGCCCATCACATCCAGCGTCTCCGGATCGTCGATCAGCCCGAACCGGCCCTGCGGGGCGATCAGCTCGACGATGCCTGCCAGATGGCCCGAGGTGCCGGTGGTTGAGAACACGAAACCCGGCGCGCCGATACCCAGCGCCGCGATCTGCGCGGGCAGGGGCTTGGTGTGGTCGATGACATGATGCGCGCCAAGCTCCTTCACCCAGGCCTGGGTCTCCGGGCGTGAGGCGGTGGCGATGACGGTGATGTCCGTTAGCGCCCGCACGAACTGGATGGCGATGGAGCCGACACCGCCCGCTCCGCCGATGATCAGGATGGCAGGCGCCGCGCCGGGCACGGGCTCGTTGATCTTCAGCCGGTCGAACAGCATTTCCCACGCCGTGATCGCGGTCAGCGGCAGCGCCGCCGCCTCGGTGTTGGACAGCGTTTTCGGCTTCAGCGCGGCGATGCGCTCATCCACCACATGGAATTGCGCGTCCGTCCCCTGGCGGGTGAGGTCGCCAGCGTAGAACACCTCGTCGCCGGGCTTGAAATTCTTCACCCCGGCGCCGGTTTCCACCACCTTGCCCACGGCGTCCCAGCCCAGGATCTTCCATTCGCCCGCATTGGCGGACACGCCCTTGCGCACCTTGGTGTCCACGGGGTTCACGGACACGGCGGCGATTTCCACCAGCAGGTCGCGTGCGCCGGGGGTGGGCTTGTCCAGTTCCACGTCGGTCAGAGCGTCCGGGCGGTCGAGGGGACCTGCATTTTGGTAGGCGACGGCTTTCATTACATCTCTCCTGGAAGATCAGTTGATCTGCCCAGAGATGTGCCCGATTGCAATTTCATCAATATGAAAAAGGGGCTTTTCAGCCCCTTATGATTATTCGGATTTCAAATGCGCGAGGAGCTTCTCGATCGCGGTGGGCTTGTCCACCTGCTCCAGCGCCGCATATTCGGCGGCGAGGCGGTCGAGGGCTGATTTGTAGATCTGCCGTTCGGAGAAACTCTGGTCCGGCTGACCGGCGTTGCGGTGCAAATCGCGCACCACTTCCGCGATGGCCGACGGGTCGCCGGAATTGATCTTCGCCTCATATTCCTGCGCGCGGCGGGACCACATGGTGCGCTTGATGCGGGCGCGGCCCTTCAGCACGGCCAGCACTTCGTCGAAGCTCTTCTTGGAGGTGAGCTTGCGCAGGCCTGCGGTGCGGGCCTTGTTGGTGGGCACGCGCAGGGTCATGCGGTTTTCGTCGAAGGTGATGCAGATCAGCTCCAGCGAATGCCCGGCGATCTCCTCCACCGCGATCCTGTCCACCTTGCCGACGCCATGGGTCGGGTAGACGACATAATCGCCCTCCTTGAATATTTCGGCCTTGGCCGGGGCGCGCGGGGGGGTGAGCGGGCGGATGGGCCCGGCGGGAATACCGCCATGCATCACGGGCGCGGGGGCAGCTGGTGCTTCTTCTTTCTGTGGTGCCGGAGCGGGAGCCTTCGGCGCGGCATCGTCCAATTCGGGTTTCACGGCCTTCTTTGAAGCGCCGGTCTTCTGCTTTTCCGTCATTACCACTCCGCTGGCACGGCGCCTCTGGGCACCGCCTGAACAATGAAGGCCGGGCGCGGTCGCCCGCACCCGGCTGAGTTCAATAACTATAGCAGATTTTTGGCCGCCCGTCACGCGAGCGGCGGGCTCTATGAATTTGGCGGCCCGCCACGCAGGCGGCGGCGGTTACGGCTTGCCGGGTTCCAGGGAGAGCAGCGCCTCCTTGCCGGGCTTGTCCTTCCACTCATTCGCATCCGCGGGCGGGGTGCCCTTGCGGGTGATGTTGGGCCAGGATTTGGAAAGCTCGCGGTTGCGCTCAAGCCAGGCGTTGGAGCGGTCGTCGCTGTCCGGCACAATGGCCTCGGCCGGGCATTCCGGCTCGCACACGCCGCAATCGATGCATTCATCCGGATGGATAACCAGGAAGTTCTCACCGACATAGAAGCAGTCGACCGGGCAGACTTCCACACAGTCCATGAATTTGCACTTGATGCAGTTCTCGGTGACCACGTAGGTCATCTGGCACTCCTAGTAAAACGACGCGAAATTTCGCTCCCCTATGCGCGAGGGAAAGCGTTTAGGCAAGGTTCAGCAGATTTCACGATAGCAGCTCTGCGCCAGCGGCGCGCTGCCTCGTTTCTCGGGTAGAAGCAAAATCTCCACCACCTTGATCCCCTGCGGCAAAGCCAGCGTCAGCACATCGCCTGGGCGGAGTTTCGCGTGGGGTTTGTCAGTGGGCTGACGGTTGATGCGCACGCCACCTTTTTCCACCAGCGCCTCCGCCGCCGAGCGGGTTTTGCAGAAGCGCGCGAAAACCAGGAACTTGTCCAGTCGCAGCCAGTCACTGGAGGCTGCGGTTTCGGGGACAGTCTGGCGCGCGGGTTTTTCCAATCAATGCTCCGGATTGACTGGATTTGTCCCGCGTGCCGCCATTCAGCGCCTTGCCATCTTTAACGCGGCCAGGGCGGCGAAGGGGTTGTCGGCATCCACCACCACCGGCTCGGGCTCCGGCTTGCGGGCCGGGGCGGCGGCTTGGCGCTGGTGATGTTCCTGCTTGCGCCGCCCCAGCATGGCCGGGGCGGGCGGGCCGAAATATTTGCTGCCCAGCTCTCCGGCGGGGAACAGGCGGAAGCCCAGCACGTTCAGCACCGGGGCGAGCTGCTCCGGCTTCAGCCCCATGCGGCTGCCGAGATTGGGTGGCATCAGAATCTGGTGCTTGCGCATCAGGTAATGCAGCTCGCGGGTTACGCGCTCCACCACGTCGAGGCGGATCATCACATCCCCGGCCTGCACCCAGCCCATGGCCAGGGCGAAATCATGCCCCCAATTGCTGGGCATCGGCGCGCAGACGAGGCCGGCGGCGGGCAGCCCGGGTGGGTTGCGGTCATACCACACGCCCCAGAACAGGGAGCGAAGACGCGCCGCGCCGGGTTTCAGCGCGGCGGGCAGATACATGGCGAAACGGCCCATATCGATGCCGAATTTCTTCGCTTCCTGCCGCAGCTCCGGCGTGAAGGGTTCGGCCGGCAGCACGCCACCGGATTCCGAGAGCCGGTGCACGATGCCGCGCAGCGGCGCGGGCGGGTTTTCCATGGCCTTCAGCAGCGCGCCGAGGCGTTTTTCAGTCTCGGTGGCCAGCCATGTGGCCAGGCGGGCGCGGATGCGCTCGCGGGCCAGGCCATCCAGAAATTCTGAATGCAGAACCTCGATTCCGGGCTTGAGGAAGATGTCGGTCTTCTTCAGCCGGGCGATCTTCACGCCGTCCCATTCAAACTGCCGGTCATCGGTGAGGGTGATGGCCTCATCGGCGGCGGTTTCGGCGGCCAGAATCCGGCGCGGCATTTCCACGCCCAAGGCGCGGCGGGCGGCGCGGAGCAGAATCTTCTTCTCCGGTCCCTGTGTGGTGGGGTCCGGGTGGAACTGGAAGCCCTCAATCCGGCCGACCTCGTGGCCCTCAACGGTCACCAGCCCGTCTGGTGCCACGATGGCCTGCAGCTCTTCCGTCTCAGCCTCTTCCAAACGTCTCGTCAAATGTGCCGCCCTCTTATCAACAAACCGCGCCATTAGTTTCACATGCAGCGTGTCAGAAAGTCTATCCTCCACCGCCCGGGCGCGCATGGCCCAGGTGTCGGCATCGTCCATCCAATCTACACGTGCGGTTATATAGGCCCAAACGCGCACGTCCGTCAGCCTCTGCATTAAGGTATCGATATCGCCTTCCAGACGGTCGAGATTTTCGATCTCGCGGGCGACCCAATCGACCGGCAGTTTCTCCTTGGCCAGGAGATGTGTGAACACCTTGGCCACCAGCTTTACATGCGCATCGGTGGCCAGTTTTCGGAAATCCGGGATCTGGCAGGCTTCCCAAAGCAGGCGGGTGGCGGCGCGCCCTTGGGCGCGGTTCGCGATGTCCTTGTCGCGGGAGAGGGCGTCCAGAGTTTGCACATCCGCTGCCTCGTTGCCGCGCACCAGCCCGAGGCCGGTGGGGGGCGCGGTGAGGCTGGAGAGCAGAGCGGGGATGGAGGCAAAATCCAGATCGCTGTTGCGCCAGAAAATCTGGTCCAGCGGCTCGAACTCATGGGACTCGACCTGCTCGGCCACCTCCTCGGAGAGAGGCGGGCAATCGGCGGTGATGCCGAATGTGCCGTCGCGCATGCCGCGCCCGGCGCGCCCGGCGATCTGCGCGACCTCGGACGGGGTGAGCAGGCGGGGCTGGCGGCCATCGAACTTGCGCACGCCCGCGAAGCCGACATGGTTCACATCCATGTTCAGCCCCATGCCAATGGCGTCTGTCGCGACCAGGAAATCCACTTCCTTGTCCTGATAGAGCGCCACCTGGGCGTTGCGGGTGCGGGGGCTCAAGCGTCCCATCACCACCGCGCAGCCGCCCCGGCGGCGGCGCACGGCCTCGGCAATGGCGTAGACCTCGGCGGCGGAGAAGGCGACGATGGCCGAGCGCGGCGGCAGGCGGGAGAGTTTTGCACCCCCGGCATAGGTGAGCTGGGAGAGGCGCGGGCGGGTTTCGATTTCCACGCCCGGCACCAGGCGGCGCATCAAAGGCGCGATGGTGTCGGCGCCCAAAAACATCGTCTCCACCAGGCCGCGCGCGTTCAGCAGGCGGTCGGTGAATACGTGGCCGCGGTCGGGGTCGGCGCAGAGCTGGATCTCGTCCACCGCCAGGAATTCCACCTTGCGGTCCAGCGGCATGGCTTCCACCGTGCAGGAGAACCAGCGCGCGCCGGGGGGCACGATTTTTTCCTCACCCGTGATCAGCGCCACGGATTTGATGCCCTTGGCCTTCACCATGCGGTCGTAATTCTCGCGTGCCAGCAGGCGCAGCGGAAACCCGATGATGCCGGACGAGTGGGACAGCAGACGCTCGATCGCCAAATGCGTCTTGCCGGTGTTGGTGGGGCCGAGCACGGCCTTCACCCGGGGTAGGAATCCGGACATGGTGTTAGCTTAAGGTCAGGCGTGCGCTTTGCAAGGTTGGGTCAGGTTTCCTGCGCGCGGGCCAGGATCTCGCGTACCGCATCTGCGTCAGGTGCGGCGAGCGCCTCCTCGGCCAGATGCTCGCAGGCAAGCATGGTGTTGGCGCGGATGGCCTGCTTCACACGCGGCACGGCGTTGCCATGCATGGAAAGCTGCCGGATGCCCAAGCCCAGCAGCAAAGGTGTGGCCGCCGGGCGGCCGGCCAGCTCGCCACAGAGCGAAATGGGAATGCCCGCCGCCGCCGCGAAGCTGGCGGTGAGATGGATGAGCCGTAGCACGGCGGGCTCCAGCGGGTCGTAGAGCTTCACCGCGTCGGGGGAGGAGCGGTCCGCCGCCAGCGTGTACATTGTGAGGTCATTGGTGCCGATGGCGAAGAAATCCGCATGCTTGGCCAGAAGCGGCGCGGCCAGTGCGGCGGCGGGGGTTTCCACCATGATGCCGAGCGGCGGCATCTTCTCCGGCAGCTTCAGGTTTTTCCGCCGCTTAAGCCGGCGCCAGACGCGGCGCATGGCCTCGCGCGTTTCGGTGATCTCCTTGGCGACCGAGACCATCGGCACCAGGATGCGCACCGGCCCGGCGGCGGAGGCGCGCAGAATGGCGGCGAGCTGGGTTTCGAGCAGCTTTTCATGCTGCAGCAGCAGCCTGATGCCGCGCATGCCCAGGGCCGGGTTGGGTTCCGGGTTTGAGGGCAGATAGCGCGAGAGTGCTTCGATCTCCTTGTCGGAGCCCCAATCCAGCAGCCTGATGGTGACCGGCTCGCCTTCCATCGCCTCGATAATGTCGTGATAGATGCGGGTTTGGGTTTCCTCATCCGGCGCGATGTCGCGATTTATGAACATGAATTCGGAGCGTAGGAGCCCGATGCCACGCGCGCCGGATTCCGCGATCATAGGCAGCTCGAAGGGCAGTTCCAGATTGGCCTGCAGCTCCACATGCACGCCGCAGCGTGTTTGCGCGGGCAGATGCTGCAGCCGGGAAAGCGCACGGCGGGCGCGGGTCTGGGCGGAGAGTTTTTTGCGCGCCGCGTCCAGGCTGGCGCGGGACGGGTTGAGGATGACCTCGCCGCTATCGCCATCCACGATAACCAAGCGGCCATCTATCGCCTTTTCTAATAACCCCGTGACGCCCAGCACGGTCGGCAGGCCGAGTGCGCGCAGCATCACGGCTGTATGTCCGTCCAGCCCGCCTTCGGCGGTGACGATGCCGGCGAAGCGCGTGGGTTGGATGAGCGCGGCCTCAGCGGGGCGTAAATCCTCCGCGGCCAGGACGCTGCCTTGCGGCAGAACCTGGAAGGACCGGAAGGGTTGGCGGGTGAGGTTGCGGATGAGCCGGCGCGCCAGCTCCCGTACCTCTTCGACGCGGCGCAGGCGCCCGGCCTTGTCCCCGCCCGGCTGGGCCAGGATCAGCTCGGCCTGTTCTTCGGCTTCCGCCTGGGTGGCAGCCTCGGCGCCATGCTCGCCCTCCTGTACCCGGGCCTTGATACCGCGCAGCAGCCGGGAAGGGCCCAGCATGTGCAGGTAGACGTCCAGCATCGGGGCGATCTGCGCCTGGCTGTCCTTGGGCAAGCCGGTGAGGCGGGATTTGAGTTTCTGGAGCTGATTGCGGGAGCGGATGACCGCCTCTTCCAGCCGTGTCAGCTCCGCCGGGATTTCCCACGGGGCCGGCTTTTTGGTGGAAATGACGAGGGCGGATTCGGCCGCTTCATGCAAAGGGCCGATGGCAATGCCGTACGCAACCGGCTGCCCGGAAAGGCGCTTCTCCTTGGCGTTAGTCGGTTTCATGGAAGCCGGCCTCGATCAGCGCGGCAATGGCGTCGAGGGCTTCCCGTGCGTCGAACCCCTCGGCCGAGAGCGTGACGCTGCTGCCGATCCCGGCCCCCAGCATCATCAGCCCCATGATGGAGCGGGCGGAGACGGATTGTCCGTCTTTCGCGACTTCTACATTGGCCGAGAATTGTTCAGCGAGAGTAACCAGTTTGGCTGCGGCGCGGGCATGAAGCCCACGGCGGTTGACGATGCCAACTTCGGCGATGACGACCGACCCGTCCATGCCTTACTCCGCGGCCTTGCAGGCGGCCGGGGCCTGAGGCTGTAGCTCATGCCCGTTGCAGATATATTTCTTGCCTGCCGCCTCGGCGATCTGCACGGTTTCGGCGAGGGTCATCTGACCGCGGACCTTGGCCAGCTTCACCAGCATGGGCAGATTCACGCCGCCCAGAACCTCTATATTCGGCTGGGAGGCCATCGACATGGCCAGGTTGGAGGGGGTGCCGCCGAACATGTCGGTGAGGAGAATGACGCCATCGCCATCATCCACCTCGGCGATGCGCTTAGCGATCTCGGCCTTCTGGCCTTCGAAAGCGGCGTCTGATTCGATGCATACGGTGGCAAGCTGCTGCTGCTTGCCGACTACGTGCTCCATGGCGTCTCGCATGGCCAAAGCCAGCGCGCCATGAGTGACGAGAACAAGACCGATCATTGACTTCGACTCTATTCCTTCCCCGACGCTGCCATGCCAGGCCGGTGGCTCAGAAACTTTGCCGCCTCCCGGTGTATTACGCCAACGCGCCAGCCCGCCTGGGTAAGGGGGGTACTTAATTTTTCAATCATATAAACCGATCTGTGTTGTCCACCGGTGCATCCGATACATATTGTTGCATATTTCTTTCCTTCCTGCACGAACCTCGGCAGTAAAAATTCGATAAGATTCAGAACTTTGTAGAAGTATGCCGCAAAATCAGAGTCTTGCTCGATAAAGCTGCCGACTTCTTGGTCCAGTCCTGAGAGCGGGCGAAGATGTGGGTCGTAATGCGGATTCCTCAAGAAGCGTGCATCGAAGATCAGATCTGCTTCCGGCGGAAGGCCGGCCGCGTAGGAGAAGGACACCAGTGAAATGGTGAGCCCCGGTGAGGCGGCGCCGTAGCGTTGCTCCACCATGTTGCGCAGCTTGGGCAGTGGCAAAGCGGAGGTATCCAGCAGCCAGTCTGCCGCGCGGGCGAGCGGGGCGGTCAGCTCGCGCTCCAGTGCAATGCCATCGGCAATGGCGCCGGTTTGCGCCAGAGGATGGCGCCGGCGGGTTTCCGAATAGCGGCGCAGCAGCACTGCGTCATTCGCAATGGTGTAGACCAGGGATGGCTCGAGCCCCGTATGGAGGCGCAGCTTAGCCAAAGCCTCCAGCACGGACTCGGCCGAGAAACCGCGCGAGCGTGCATCCACACCGATGGCGAGATTCTGCGCGGCTTGGCTGGTCAGCGCCTCCAGCGTGTCGAGCGGGGGGTTGTCCACCGTTTCGAAGCCGAGATCCTCCAGCGCGCGCAGCAGAGAGTGCTTGCCCGCGCCGGAGAGGCCGGTGACCAGCACCACTTGCAGCTTGTCCGGCGCGTTGCTCATGGGGCAAAGGCACCGGCGAGTTGAGTGACCCGGCCGCAAGCGGCCTCCAGCGCCAGGGCCGCGCGGGCGGCGGCAGAGGGCAGGGTGGCATCGAGCGTGATTTCCGGCAGGCCGAGCTGCGGATTGAGGCGCGGTGCGGGCAGGCGCTCAGGTTGGGTGCGACCCAGGGAGATGATCAGGCGTAGCTTCGCGGGAGCGATATAGGGCAGGCGGAATAGGCCGAGGCCGCAGCACCTCCAGCAGCCCGGCGAGGGCGGGCGGTGGGCTTGCCATGCCATCCTCGATCAGCACCTGATCGTCCGCGACCAGAGTGAAGCCTTTGTCGATCAGCCGGAGCAGCAGATCGGATTTCCCCGCGCCGGATGGCCCGAGGAGCAGCAAAGCGTCGCCGCCCGGCTGGCTCTGCCGGGCGGCACAGGAGGCGTGCAAATGCATGGTGCGCTGACTGTGGCAAAATTCGGGCGGGCGCGAAAGGCTTGACAGCCAGTGTTACAGGCCTTTGGTTTCAGCTGTGGAATGCCTCGCCGTGGCATTCCACCAAAGACGGCGCGCGGCTTAGCTTTCTGGCAGCTCGTACCCGGCGGTTTCCAACATCGCGCGGTCGGAGACTTCAACCAGGGCCGCGCGGTCGAACCCGTTGAAGGCGGTGCGCAGGCAGGTGCCATAAGCGCCGAGCTGGCCGATCTCGATCCAGTCGCCCTCCGCCACGTCGTCAGGCAGCAGGAAGGGGCCGTGCATGACGTCGAGCGAATCACAGCTGGGGCCGAAGAAGCCGAACGGCGCATCTGGCGCGCCCTGGCTACGGCCCGCGCGCAGCAGGCGGGTGGGGAAGCGGAAGCGCAGCGCGCCGGCATCGGCGAGGGCGCCGTACACGCCGTCGTTGATGTACAGCATGTTGCCGCGGCGCATCTGCACCTGCACGACCACCGAGGCGCCGCCACCGACAAGCGCGCGGCCGGGCTCGGCCCAGAGCTTCAGCCAGGGCATCTGCAGCGCGTCATAGGCGGCATCGATCTCGGCCATGAAGGCGCCGAGCGGAGGCGGGTCCATGTCAGGGTAGGCGACGGGGAAGCCGCCGCCGATATCCATCACATCGACGCGCACGCCGGAGGCGCGGATCACCTCGCCCGCGAGCTGCATGGCATCGCGCCAGGCCAGCGGGTCCAGGCATTGCGAGCCGACATGGAAGGCAATGCCCAGCTTGCCCGCGAGCGGGCGCGCGGCGCGCAGCAGAGCCGCTGCGCCCTCGGGATCAGCGCCGAATTTCTTGGACAGGTTGATGGCGGCACCAGTCTCCGGCAGTCCGAGGCGGATGAACAGGCCGGGCTTGGTGTCCTGCTTCGCGGTTTCCGGCTTGCTGAGCTCCTGCATGATCTTCTCAAGCTCGCTTGCGGAATCGAGCACGAAGTCGCGCACGCAGTGCAGCATCCAGGCCTCGCGGATCGCGGAGCGGGCTTTGACCGGGTGCATGAAATGGATCTCAGCGCCGGGGAAGAGCCTGCGGACGAGCTGAACCTCGGAAATGGAGGCGCAATCGAAATGCCGCACCCCGCCATCCCACACGGCGCGCAGCACGGCGGGTTCCGGATTGCATTTCACGGCATAGAGCACGTCGCCATTGAAGGCGGTGCTGAAGGCGAGGGCGGTGGCGCTGATGACGCCGGGGCGCACACAATGCAGCGGCTCCTCAGGGCGGAGCATTTTGACCATCTCGTTGACGCTGGGCAGGATCTTGGCGTCAGCGCGCAGGGAGATGTGGCGATGCAGCGGGCCGACGGCCGCGCGGTTTTCGATCAGGCTCATTGATTTGGTCCCCGGCAAACGGAGGCAGGCAGAATCTAGCCCGCCGCGTACTTGAAAATAAAGGAATTCTTTGCAGCGCGAAGAACGCGCGGCAGGTTCAAGCGTTTGGCTGGGGACTTCGCATTGTGATATTCCGCTCTAGAAGCAACATCAAAACTCTCCCAATTGATCCCGGCTTCCGAAGATGCCGATTTCGACCTACCAGGATGCGTCTCGTCGTTGCTGTACCTGGACGATCCAGGTTCGCGGCACGTGCGATGCATCGGACACACTCCAAATGGAGTGGAACGAAACGGGCTTTAAGGTATAACTCCTCCCTCGTGTTATGCTATTTTTGCATAAGTCTTACGTTCAGGCTCCATGTTGGCGAGTGACGGTATTTTCAGGCGACGACGCGGGACAGGGGTTGCGCCAAATTCCGTGAAGCGGCGTCTTGGCTTGAGGTTTCCTGGCGGTGGTCGATGGCCATGTAACCACGGCCCCAATTGGTCTCGATAAAATCATCCACGCCCAATGTCTGCAGCTTTTTGCGGATCTTGCAGATGAAGACGTCGATGATTTTCGGGTTCGGCTCATCCAGCCCGCCATAAAGATGGTCGAGGATGGCTTCCTTGCTGAGGACCACGCCTTTGCGCAGCGCCAGGATCTCCGCGATCTGATATTCCTTCTTGGTGAGCGTTACGGGCTTGCCGTTCGCGTAGATTTTCTTCGCGTTCATGTTGATTTCGACTTGGCCGAGCCGCAGCGCATTCTCCTGGAAGCCGCGGGAGCGGCGGATCAGGTTTTGCACCTTCATAAAGATTTCCTCGTGCGAGAGGGCATCCACGATCAAATCATCGGCGCCGACCTGCAACACGCGCAGCCGTGCGGCTTCGCTCATGTTGCGGGCGATGGCGATGAGCGGTGCGCGTACGCGGGCGAGGCGGAGTTTGCGGACAAGTTCGAGGTCTCCCAGCCGGCTTTCCGAAAGGCGCAGCAGGATGGCGTCGTAATCATAGAATTTGACCAGATCGAGCGCCTCTTCCGGGTCGTTCGTTTCATCGACGATGGCCATGCGGGAGCGGAGAAAGGCTGTCAGCAGGTCTTTTTTGTTTGAGATTGTCTCAAAAGATAAGATTTTCATGGCTGCCTCCGTTAGGATGAGGCAAGAAATACAACCATGGAGGGTAATCTGTCAATAAATTAATTCAATCCATGCGTGTATCGTATAAAAATTAATACATATCTAGTAAAATAGTTAACGGTGGGTTTATTGGTGCTGGTCTAGGGTAAAAAATTTCTTGTTTTTCAAATGGTTGAGAGTGGTGGATGAAGGAGCGGGTGCTGAGTGCCATGCCGACCGGCGGAGGCGGGACGATATCTATGCGCCGGACATTCAGACCAGCCGTGATATGGTTTTTGTTGTTTGTTAAAGGGCGGGCGGCTCAGGCTCCGGCGACGAGTTTGGCAAGGGGGCGGGCCTCTGAAGGATGGTCAACGGTGATTTGACCGCCGCCACATTCCCGCAGCAGGGCGCTGGCCGTATCCACCCAGTGCGGTGGCGTGAACTGCGTAGCGATGCGCGTGGAGACGGCGGCTACAAGCTCGGGCTGCTCGATCCATGTGCGGATTTTCTCATGCGCGTCGGTCAGGTTGTCCGGATCGAAATAGCAGCAGAAGGAGCCGCCGGCTTCAGGGATGGCGGAACTGTTGGAGGCCGCGACGGGTTTGCCGAAGCAGAGCGATTCCGTCACCGGCAGGCCCCAGCCTTCATATAGGGACGGGTACAGTGTGAAGAGGCAATGTTGGTAAAGGGCGGCGAGCTGGGTTTCGGAGGGCTGGTCGACGAACAGGACCTTGCCGCCTAGATAGCTGGCGTTCTCCAGCTGCTGCATCAGGTCCGAGGTCAGCCAGCCGACTTTGCCTGCGAAAACCAGGGTGGGTACGCCGCCAGCAGGGGGATTGTTAAGAAGCTGCCGCCAGACGCGCAGCATGCCGCCATGGTTTTTGCGCGCCTCGATGGTGCCGACCATCAAAATGTAAGGACGTGCCAGAGGCCGGGGCAGCGGCGCGGTGGGGGCGCTGCCAGTGCCGCCGGGGGGCAGCAGGGTGCGGGGCGGCACAGCGCGGTTGCGGCGTTCCAAACAGAGCTTTAGGTCCTGCAGCGTGTGGTTCGAGATGGCGAAGACGCGGTCTGCGCGGGGCACGGTCTCTTCCAGCCAGGCGGAAAAATCCTGGACCATGGAATGGGTGCACCATTCTGGGAAGAGATCAGGGATCATGTCGTGCGCGAACAGCGCGAAGCGAACGCCCGCGCTCGTAAGATGGTTCAGGAAGGAAGAGGAATAAGGGCGTTCCCAGGAGGCGCCGAGATTGATCAACCAGTCCCCAGCTTGCAGCGTGATGAAATGGGATTCCGGCGCGGCCGGCTTGTCCGTAGCGGGCAGGACTGGTGGCGGCGCGGCGCGGCGGGCGGACAGGCCAGCTCTGGCCAGGGCCTTTACGGCACGGGTGCTGGTGATGCCGGCGCGGTATAGCTCGCCAAGCGGCAGGCGGTAGGCGGGTGGCAGGCTGCGCGCCATTTTGAAAAGGCGCGAGGGCTGGAACGGTGGAGCGGGCGGCGGCATGGGGATGGGCGCCGGTGCCTGGGAGGATTGCTCCGCCGTGGCGCGGATGCTGGCTTCTAGGGTCGTGAAATCGACCTGGACCAGGCGGGTGCCGAGATCGTTGCGGCGGCAGAATCCGACGTCAGGGCCGCCGGCGGCGAGTTGCGCGGCGGCGGCGCAGGCCTCGAAGCTGAAACGTTGGATGCCGGTTGGCCGTTTGGCGCTTTGGAAGAAACGAATCAGATCCTCAACGTCAAACCAGACGGTCATGTACGCCACCTTTCTATTTGGTTGCAGTTTAGACAGTTTATAGGGGTGGCGCCACTACAGGTTGTTTCGTGAATCGAAGTGCCAGACTGTCATGTGCTTGCCATTGCGCGGTGCAGGCACGCTGGGTAACTTGCTGCCCATGACACGATGCATGGCAGGCGGACTGGTTTTGGCATTGTCATTGGCGGGGCTGGCGCGGGCCGATGTGTTGCCTGCCCGCGCGCCGGGGTTGTGGCAGAGCACGACCAACGTGACGGGGCCCGGCGGGGTGCCGATGGCGCAGGCGCAGAACGTGGTGACGCTGACCTGCGTTGACCCCGCGACGGACGAGAAATTCCTGCTGAGCGGCCAGAGCCGGTGCAGCCAGCTGACGGTTTCCGGGTCGGGCGCGGATTATAAGATCGACGGCGTTTGCGCTGCAGGCGGGCGGGCCGGCGAAGATTCACGAGACGCTGGATTATGCAGAGCAATAAATCCGTTCAGATTGAGGCGGATTTCACCACTTCGTCCGGCGAGATGTCGATGACCTCCTCCCTGCAATGGCTGGGGCCGTGTCTGGATGGCATGCAGCCCGGCGATGAGGGCAGCATGGTGGGTGGCGCCTTTAACAAGGCAGGCAACATCAACGACCCGTCCTATCCCTGACATGGACGTCCCGGCGCGCGGCGCCATGACGAGGCCGGATTTCGGGCGGCTGGGGCTGATGGGGGTGCTGGGGTTTTCCTCCGGCCTGCCTTGGGCGCTTTCCGGCCCGACGTTGCGGCTCTGGATGGCCAGTGAGCATGTGGAGCTGGGGCTGATCGGGCTGACGGCGAATATCGGGCTGGCTTATCTGCTGAAATTCGTCTGGGCGCCGTTTTTCGATGAGGCGAAGCCGCCTTTCTTCGGGCGGCGGCGGGGCTGGCTGATTACTGTTCAATTGGCGCTGGCCTTGAGCATCGCGGCGTTGGCGGTGAGCGATCCGGCTCAGCATGTGTGGTTGAGCTTGGGGCTGGGGGCGCTGGTGGCGTTCTGCTCGGCCAGCCAGGATATCATCATCGATGCCTGGCGAATTGAGAGTTTTGCGCCCCGGCTGCAAGGCGCCGCCTTGGCCTGCGAGGTGTGGGGCTGGCGGGTGGCGTTTCTGGTGTCCAATGCCGGGGTTATCGCGCTTTCGGTGAAAACCGGGTGGCATGTGGCCGTGGGGCTGATGGCGGTGCTGGCGCTGCTGGGGCCGTTGGCGGCTTTGTTCGCGCCCGAGCCGCAAGTGGTGCGCGAGGTGCAGCCCGCGGGCGTGGCAGCGCGCTTTGCCGCGGCGGTGCGCGAGCCGTTGCAGGAATTCCTGACCCGCCGGGGGGCGGTGGTGGCTATTGCCTTCATCGTGCTGTTCCGCTTCGGCGGCGCGCTGGGGGCGACGATGCTCGGGCCGTTTTATCTGTCGCTCGGTTTCAACCGCGCGGCGATTGCGGTGGCGAGCGGGCCGATCTCGCTGTTCTGCGGTCTGGCCGGGACGGGGTTGGGGGCGTTGCTGGTGATGCGCTTTGGCGTGGGGCGGGCGTTGCTGTTTACCGCGCTGCTGCAGGTGGCGGCTTTGTGTCTTTACCCGGTGCTCGGGCTCTTTCCGCATCTGCCGCATATCTTGCTGGTCATCTCGGCGGTGGAGGCGTTTACGGACGCGTTCTCGGACACGGCTTTCCTGTCTTACATGTCGGGGCTGTGCCACCCGGAGCATACGGCCACGCAATATGCGCTGCTCTCCTCTCTGGCGCCGCTCGCCTTGCATACCATTGCGGGACTGTCCGGTTTTCTGGCGGCGCAGGTGGGGTTTGTTCCGTTCTTCGTGACGGCGGCGCTGGCGGCCTTGCCGGGGATTGTGCTGCTGTTCATGATTTTGCGCTGGTATCCGCCAGCGGAAAAAAGGGCTGTCGCAGCCGGTTAACACCCGCAACGATCTGGATGGGCGTATGCTGACCTTGCCCGCCACAAGGCGGCATGAAGGAGGAGCATATGCCCAAGAAGATTTTGATGATCGTCGGCGATTTCGGTGAGGATTACGAGATTATGGTGCCGTTTCAGGCCTTGCTGGCCGTGGGGCACAAGGTGGATGCGGTGTGCCCGGAGAAGAAGGCGGGAGACAGCATCGCCACCGCGATCCATGATTTCGAGGGCGACCAGACCTATACCGAGAAGCGCGGGCACCGTTTTGCGCTGAATGCGAGCTTCGATCAGGTGAAGGCCGAGAGCTACGACGCGCTGGTGATACCGGGTGGGCGGGCGCCGGAATATCTGCGGCTGAATCCGGCGGTGATCGCCATGGTCCGGCACTTCTTCGAGGCCGGGAAGCCGGTGGCGGCGATCTGCCATGGGGCGCAGATTTTGGCGGCGGCGGGCGTGCTGGAAGGGCGGCGTTGTGCGGCCTATCCGGCCTGCGCGCCGGAGGTGGCGCTGGCCAAGGGGATTTATGCCGATATTGCGGTGACCGAGGCGGTGACGGATGGCAATTTGGTGAGCGCACCCGCCTGGCCGGCGCATCCGGCCTGGATTGCGCAATTTCTCGCGGTGCTGGGGACCCGGATCACGCATTGATCCGGGCCAAGGGCGGTTAGAGCAGGGTGATCGTATCGCCTGGGCGGATCTCGCCGCCTTTTGTCACCTCGGCGAAAATGCCCAGTCGATATGGCCGAAATGCTCGCGCAGCTCCTTCACCGGGTTGGCGTCTTTCTCGGCGGTGTCGGGGTTGACCATGGTGGCGGGGCAGCGGTCGATGCGCTCCTGCACCACCATTTGCACCTCGCCGATGGCAGAGCGTTTTGCCCATGCAGGAGAATTCCGCCCAGGGTTCGGCGCCCTCGATATAGATATTGGCGCGGAAGCGCAGCTTGTCGCGCTCGGCGCCCACGGCCTGCTCCAGCGCCGCGAGGGAGCCGTGGCCGATGAGGCTGATGACCTGGGTTTTATGGTCGCAAAAACTATGGCCGGGGAAGAATGGAAATGCGGGGCCTCGCCTTGTGCCGCCGAAGCGGGCTTCGGGGCCGAGAAAGGCGGTGAGGTAGCGTGGTGAGGGCGGCCTGGCCCTCCGGCGTGAAGGGCGAGGCGGAGAGCGTGCCGTCCGGGCCGTGGATGTTGAGGGTTCTGGTCTGTTCGTCAAAGCGCGTGCGCAGCCGGCGGCGGCTGGCGTTTTTGGCCAGGCACAGGAAATTAACTTTGGAGATCCAGGCGGGGTGCGTTCGTCCAGCTTGGCATCGCCCTGGGCGAGGGCGAAGGCGCGGTCGAAGGGGATGCAGCGGCCGGGCGAGAGGCTGGCTGTGGTAAGGATTCCGGGGTCAGGCCTTTGACCGGGTAGCGGTAGAGGGATTCTAATGGCTGCATGAGCGTGACTTCACCTTGCATTCACGCACTTGAGCCAAATCATGGCCTTGCCCATATTGGGCTGGCAAGGTCTTTGTTGCCTCATAGAGGGGCGAAGCCTGGGCGTTGCCTATTCAGGGACGAGAAAGGGAGCTAAAATATGGATTTTGAGAAATTTACGGAGCGGGCGCGCGGCTTTGTTCAGGCCGCGCAGACGATCGCGATGCGTGAGTATAACCAGCAGATCACGCCGGAGCATCTGCTGAAGGCGTTTCTGGACGATGAGGAAGGCGCCGCGAGCGGGCTGATCCGCATGGCGGGGGGCGACCAGGCCGCCGCCAAGCAGGCGGTGGATGTTGCGGTGGCGAAAATTCCGAAAGTGCAGGGGTCCGGGCGCCGGGCAGCCGAGTATAACGCCGGATCTGGTGCGGGTGCTGGATGCGGCGCAGCAGGCCGCGACCAAGGCGGGCGACAGCTTTGTGGCGCAGGACCGCATGCTGATCGCGCTGGCGGCGAGCGGCACGCCGCCGGGCAGGCGTTGAAGGCGGCGGGTGTTTCGGCGCAGACGCTGGAGAACGCGGTGAACGAGGTGCGCAAGGGCCGCAAGGTGGATAGCGCCACGGCCGAGCAGCAATTCGACGCGCTGAATAAATATGCGCGCGATGTGACGCAGCTGGCGCGGGACCAGAAATTGGACCCGGTGATCGGGCGCGATGAGGAGATCCGCCGCACCATTCAGGTGCTGGCGCGGCGGACCAAGAATAACCCGGTGCTGATCGGCGAGCCGGGCGTGGGCAAGACCGCGATTGTCGAGGGGCTGGCGCTGCGCATCGTGAATGGCGATGTGCCGGAGAGCCTGCGCAACAAGCGCGTGCTGGCGCTCGATATGGGCGCGATGGTGGCGGGGGCGAAATATCGCGGCGAGTTCGAGGAGCGGCTGAAGGCCGTGCTGAAGGAGATCGAGTCCGCCGAGGGCGAGATCATTCTGTTCATCGACGAGATGCATACGCTGGTCGGTGCGGGCAAGGCGGATGGGGCGATGGATGCCTCCAACCTGCTGAAGCCGGAACTTGCGCGCGGTGCGTTGCATTGCGTGGGGGCGACGACGCTCGATGAATACCGCAAGTACGTGGAGAAGGACGCGGCGCTGGCGCGGCGCTTCCAGCCCGTGTTCGTGGATGAGCCGAGTGTGGAGGACACGATCTCCATCCTGCGCGGGATCAAGGAGAAATACGAGCTGCACCATGGTGTGCGGATTACCGATAACGCGCTGGTGGCGGCGGCGACGCTTTCCAACCGCTACATCACGGATCGGTTTTTGCCGGACAAGGCGATCGATCTGATGGACGAGGCGGCGAGCCGCCTGCGCATGCAGGTGGACAGCAAGCCCGAGGAGCTGGACGAGCTCGACCGCCGTTTGATCCAGCTGAAGATCGAGCGTGAGGCGCTGAAGAAGGAAACCGATGCGGCCTCGCGCGAGCGGCTGGAGAAGCTGGAGTTTGAGCTGGGGGAGCTGGAGGAGAGATCCTCCGAGCTGACGGCGAAATGGAAGGCCGAGAAAGCCGAGCATGCCGACGTGCAGAAGGTGAAGGAGCAGCTGGACCAGGCCCGCAACGAGGTGGAGATGGCACAGCGCAAGGGCGACCTCGCGAAAGCCTCCGAGCTGCTCTATGGCCGGATTCCGGAGCTGGAAAAGCAGCTTGCCGCGAAGCAGGACGGGAGTCTGGTGAATGAGGCGGTGACGGAGGAGGCGATTGCTGCCGTCGTCTCGCGCTGGACCGGCGTGCCGGTGGAGAAGATGCTGGAGGGCGAGCGCGCCAAGCTGCTGCATATGGAGGATAATCTCCGGCAGCGCGTGGTGGGGCAGGAGGCGGCTTTGGTTGCCGTTTCCAACGCCGTGCGCCGGGCGCGGGCCGGGTTGCAGGACCCGAACCGGCCCATCGGCTCCTTCCTGTTCCTCGGCCCTACGGGTGTGGGCAAGACGGAGCTGACGAAGGCGCTGGCGGAGTTCCTGTTCGATGATGAGCGGGCGATGGTGCGCATCGACATGAGCGAGTTCATGGAGAAGCATGCCGTCTCCCGGCTGATCGGCGCGCCGCCAGGCTATGTTGGTTATGACGAGGGCGGGGTGCTGACCGAGGCGGTGCGGCGCCGGCCTTATCAGGTGGTGCTGTTCGACGAGGTGGAGAAGGCGCATGAGGATGTGTTCAATATCCTGCTGCAGGTGCTCGACGATGGCCGGTTGACCGATGGGCAGGGGCGGACGGTGGATTTCAAGAACACGATCATCGTGCTGACCTCCAATCTCGGCTCCGACATTCTGGCGGCGCAGAAGGAGGGCGAGGATGTGCGCATGGCCGAGGCCGGGGTGATGGCGCGGGTGCGCGAGCATTTCCGCCCCGAGTTCCTCAACCGCCTGGATGAGATTGTGCTGTTCCGCCGGTTGCAGCGTGTGGATATGGGGTCCATCGTCACCATCCAGCTCAAGCGGCTGGATGCGCTGCTGGCGGACCGTAATATCAGGCTGGAGCTTGACCAGTCGGCCCGGGATTGGCTGGCGGAGGCGGGGTACGACCCGGTTTATGGCGCAAGGCCGTTGAAGCGGGTGATCCAGCGCAATCTCCAGAACCCGCTGGCCGGGTTGATCCTGGAAGGCGAGGTGAAGGATGGCGATACCGTGAAGGTTTCCGGCTCTGAAGCCGGGTTGGTGATCGGCGGTCATCTGGCCGAGGCGGCGTAAGGCGTAAGCTCCCCGAAGTGCCATTTCGGGGAGTTTTTTTATGCGCGATACCGCTTTGCTCGTGATCGACGTGCAGAATGTCTATGCCTTGCCGGACTCGCCGCTGTGCGTGCCTGAGTTCGAGGCTTCGCTGGCGCGGATTAATGCGCTGATCGAGGGCTTTGAGGCGGCGGGGGCGCCGGTGATCTATGTGCGCCATGTGCACCGCGCGGATGGGCGCGATGCCGGGCGGATGTTCGATTTCTCCGGCACGGCGGAGCCTGTGAGCTTTGTCGAGGGGTCGCTAGAGGCCGAGTATGTGCCGGGGCTGAAGCTGGTGCCGGATGGGCTGCACATCACCAAGCACCGCTATTCCTGCTTCGAGGGCACGGAGCTTGAGGCCATTCTGCGCAGCCTGGGCGTGAAGACCGTGGCGATCTGCGGCTACATGACGAATTTCTGCTGCGAGACGACGGCCCGCGCGGCGCATGACAAAGATTATTTTGTGGATTTCATCGCTGATGCGACGGGCGCGCCGGATCTGGGGGAAGAGTACCGCCAGCCTGCGATTATCCAGGCTGTTTGCGCGACTTTGGGGGCGGGTTTTGCGCGGATTTTTGGGGCGGAGGCATATTTTGGGGCCATGCGTTAACTGCATGGCTACTTTTCTATGCCATAAAAATCAATGGGTTAGCTTGAGTGTGACAAGACGAAGTAAGGGTTTTCCTGGGTTTTTAAGGGACTGAAAAGATGGTGAAGATGCGTTGACAGTCGAGGTCAGTCGGAGCTAGAAGCCCGTCCACCGACGAGCGCTGCGGACTTGATCTGAAGCTCTTCTGAGGTTAAATTGGTCGGCCTTGCTGATGAACTTGGTTCTGAAGTTTGGTTGATTGGTTTAGATCTTTGACAATTGCATAGGCTGGGAAGGGATACGCTGGTGGCGTTTCTGGTCTTGGGGTTTCGGCTCTGGGGCTACTGGGTGATCTTTGGATTATCTGGGTGATGGCTGAGAGGGAATGGGTTTAGTACCTGTTCTTGATTTTGTCGTTTGGAAGCGTCTCTTGAGTATTTCTTTTGAAATTACGTACAGAAACGCTTCGAATATCTTGGGCTTTGGCCTGAGAACGACATGCTTGAGCAAGGGCTCTTCATTATATTTAGTGCCGGTTAGGCGCTGGGTAGGATGAACTTGAGAGTTTGATCCTGGCTCAGAGCGAACGCTGGCGGCATGCTTAACACATGCAAGTCGCACGGTCAGCAATGGCAGTGGCGGACGGGTGAGTAACACGTAGGAATCTATCCTGGGGTGGGGGACAACAGCGGGAAACTGCTGCTAATACCGCATGATACCTGAGGGTCAAAGGCGCAAGTCGCCTTGGGAGGAGCCTGCGTCTGATTAGCTTGTTGGTGTGGTAAAGGCGCACCAAGGCGACGATCAGTAGCTGGTCTGAGAGGATGATCAGCCACATTGGGACTGAGACACGGCCCAAACTCCTACGGGAGGCAGCAGTGGGGAATATTGGACAATGGGGGAAACCCTGATCCAGCAATGCCGCGTGTGTGAAGAAGGTCTTCGGATTGTAAAGCACTTTTGGCAGGGACGATGATGACGGTACCTGCAGAATAAGCCCCGGCTAACTTCGTGCCAGCAGCCGCGGTAATACGAAGGGGGCTAGCGTTGCTCGGAATGACTGGGCGTAAAGGGCGCGTAGGCGGCACACACAGTCAGAAGTGAAATTCCTGGGCTCAACCTGGGGACTGCTTTTGATACGTGTGAGCTAGAGTGAGGAAGAGGGTTGTGGAATTTCCAGTGTAGAGGTGAAATTCGTAGATATTGGAAAGAACACCGGTGGCGAAGGCGGCAACCTGGTCCTTTACTGACGCTGAGGCGCGAAAGCGTGGGGAGCAAACAGGATTAGATACCCTGGTAGTCCACGCTGTAAACGATGTGTGCTGGATGTTGGGGAACTTAGTTTCTCAGTGTCGTAGCTAACGCGATAAGCACACCGCCTGGGGAGTACGGCCGCAAGGTTGAAACTCAAAGGAATTGACGGGGGCCCGCACAAGCGGTGGAGCATGTGGTTTAATTCGAAGCAACGCGCAGAACCTTACCAGGATTTGACATGGGGAGGACCGGTACAGAGATGTACTTTTCCCGCAAGGGACCTTCCGCACAGGTGCTGCATGGCTGTCGTCAGCTCGTGTCGTGAGATGTTGGGTTAAGTCCCGCAACGAGCGCAACCCTTGCCTTTAGTTGCCATCATTTAGTTGGGCACTCTAGAGGAACTGCCGGTGACAAGCCGGAGGAAGGTGGGGATGACGTCAAGTCCTCATGGCCCTTATGTCCTGGGCTACACACGTGCTACAATGGTGGTGACAGTGGGAAGCTAGGTGGTGACACCGTGCTGATCTCTAAAAGCCATCTCAGTTCAGATTGTACTCTGCAACTCGAGTACATGAAGGTGGAATCGCTAGTAATCGTGGATCAGCATGCCACGGTGAATACGTTCCCGGGCCTTGTACACACCGCCCGTCACACCATGGGATTTGGTTTGACCTTAAGCAGGTGCGCTAACCGCAAGGAGGCAGCCTACCACGGTCGGGTCAGAGACTGGGGTGAAGTCGTAACAAGGTAGCCGTAGGGGAACCTGCGGCTGGATCACCTCCTTTCAAGGAACTTTGTGCTGAGCATTCTGCTCATCTTCGGATGGGGGAATTTGGCACATTCCAAGAAACAAAAATCCTGCGGCGGATGCCGTAGGTAACATCCTGTTCTTTGGATGTTGTCATGAAGCGCCATCAACGTATCCCTTTCCTGTAACAGCGGCGGTGCCAATTTGAGATTGGTGTCAACCGATGCGGACTTCAAAATCTCGGGCTAGTAGCTCAGTTGGTTAGAGCACACGCTTGATAAGCGTGGGGTCGGAGGTTCGAGTCCTCCCTGGCCCACCATGAGGTGGTGAGGTGTCCTGATGACGACGCGGCTTGCTGCGTTGTTTGGTTCAGGCCGCCCGACATAGACTGGGGATGTAGCTCAATTGGTAGAGCACCTGCTTTGCAAGCAGGGGGTCGTCGGTTCGATTCCGTCCATCTCCACCATGTTTGGTTTGGAGAGGCGGGCAGAAATGCCTGCCTGGCGGAGGCTGTTATAGGTGAAGCGAGTTTCGAGTGGACATCGCCTTGTTCCTGCAAAGGTCAAGGTGGTTAGACTTGGAGGTTTGTTCCCAGCTGCAAAGTCGAGGAGCAGAGTTGTTCTTTGTCAGTGTGAATAGGTTTTGGTGCATCTGGATGCGCGCATCGGTTTAGGCCGGTCCGGGCTTCTTGTGTTGGGTTGTCTGACCCGTGGAGTGGCGCAAGCTGCGAGACGTAACGCAAGAAAGTTCGAGTGTTCAGTGCATGTGTGTGATCTCAATCTGCCTAAGCGGTCAAACGCTGTTGGGGATTTGGTTCATTCGTTGAAGTTGGTTTGGTTTGCTGTTCCTAGCGGCGGACTGAATTGATGGAGGATGGAGTCAAGGACCTGATGGATGGTTCCTGTTTATGGTGGGTAGCATGTGAGACTGTGTTCAATGGTCTTGCATGTGGTGAGGAGAATTGAACGACAAAAGGGCATTCGGTGGATGCCTTGGCACCAGGAGGCGATGAAGGACGTGGCACGCTGCGAAAAGCCATGGGGAGCCGCGAGCAGGCTTTGATCCATGGACATCCGAATGGGGAAACCCCCTCGCAAGAGGATCCGTAACTGAATTCATAGGTTGCGGAGGCAAACCCGGGGAACTGAAACATCTCAGTACCTGGAGGAAAAGACATCAACAGAGATTCCGCTAGTAGTGGCGAGCGAACGCGGAGCAGGCCAGTGCCTTTGATCGAGTTAGCAGAACGGTCTGGAAAGTCCGGCAATATGGGTGATAGCCCCGTATGCGAAGGCGAGATCAAGGGACTCGAGTAAGGCGGGACACGTGAAATCCTGTCTGAACATGGGGGGACCACCCTCCAAGCCTAAATACTCCCTGGTGACCGATAGTGAACAAGTACCGTGAGGGAAAGGTGAAAAGCACCCCGACAAGGGGAGTGAAATAGACCTGAAACCGGATGCCTACAAGCAGTCGGAGCAGATTGTTCTGTGACGGCGTACCTTTTGTATAATGGGTCAGCGAGTTTCTGTTCGCGGCAAGCTTAAGCCGATAGGCGTAGGCGCAGCGAAAGCGAGTCTGAATAGGGCATTCAGTCGCGGGCAGAAGACCCGAAACCAAGTGATCTAGCCATGGCCAGGCTGAAGGTGGGGTAACACCCACTGGAGGGCCGAACCCACGCCTGTTGAAAAAGTCGGGGATGAGCTGTGGCTAGGGGTGAAAGGCCAATCAAACTTGGAGATAGCTGGTTCTCCGCGAAATCTATTTAGGTAGATCGTCGTATGTATGCCTCCGGGGGTAGAGCACTGGATGGGCTAGGGGGTCCCAAAGACTTACCAAACCTAACCAAACTCCGAATACCCGGAGAGTTTTGTACGGCAGACAGACGGTGGGTGCTAAGGTCCATCGTCGAGAGGGAAACAGCCCAGACCACCAGCTAAGGTCCCCAAATTATGGCTAAGTGGGAAAGGATGTGGGAATTCCAAAACAACCAGGAGGTTGGCTTAGAAGCAGCCATCCTTTAAAGAAAGCGTAATAGCTCACTGGTCTAATAGAAATCCTGCGCCGAAAATGTAACGGGGCTCAAGCCATATACCGAAGCTGTGGGCGTGATTTATCACGCGGTAGCGGAGCGTTCCGTAGGCCTGTGAAGGGGTACTCGTGAGAGGCCCTGGAGGTATCGGAAGTGCGAATGCTGACATGAGTAGCGACAAACAGAGTGAGAAACTCTGTCGCCGTAAGTCCAAGGGTTCCTGCGCAAGGTTAATCCGCGCAGGGTGAGCCGGCTCCTAAGGCGAGGGCGAAAGCCGTAGTCGATGGGAAACAGGTCAATATTCCTGTGCCTGCTAGAAGTGACGAATGCGAGATGTTGTCAGGTCTTATTGGATTGATCTGGCTTTTTGAGCATTCCAGGAAATAGCTCTAGCATATAGACCGTACCCTAAACCGACACAGGTGGACTGGTAGAGTATACCAAGGCGCTTGAGAGAACTATGCTGAAGGAACTAGGCAAATTACTCGCGTAACTTCGGGATAAGCGAGACCCTGCAGTGGGCAACCATTGTAGGGTGGCACAAAAGAGGGGGTAGCGACTGTTTAGTAAAAACACAGGGCTGTGCGAAGTCGAGAGACGACGTATACGGTCTGACGCCTGCCCGGTGCCGGAAGGTTAAGAGGAGGTGTGCAAGCACTGAATTGAAGCCCCGGTAAACGGCGGCCGTAACTATAACGGTCCTAAGGTAGCGAAATTCCTTGTCGGGTAAGTTCCGACCTGCACGAATGGCGTAACGACTTCCCCACTGTCTCCAGCGTAGGCTCAGCGAAATTGAATTCCCCGTGAAGATGCGGGGTACCCGCGGTCAGACGGAAAGACCCTATGAACCTTTACTGCAACTTTGCAGTGGTATTAGGAGAGTGCTGTGTAGGATAGGCGGGAGGCATTGAAGCAGGGGCGCTAGCTCTTGTGGAGCCAACCTTGAAATACCGCCCTGAACTCTTCTGATATCTAACCGAATCCCGTTATCCGGGATCGGGACCCTGCATGGTGGGCAGTTTGACTGGGGCGGTCGCCTCCCAAAAAGTAACGGAGGCGCGCGATGGTGGGCTCAAGCCGGTCGGACATCGGCTGTTGAGTGCAATGGCATAAGCCCGCCTGACTGCGAGAGTGACAGCTCGAGCAGAGACGAAAGTCGGCCATAGTGATCCGGTGGTTCCACGTGGAAGGGCCATCGCTCAACGGATAAAAGGTACTCTAGGGATAACAGGCTGATCTCCCCCAAGAGTCCACATCGACGGGGAGGTTTGGCACCTCGATGTCGGCTCATCACATCCTGGGGCTGGAGCAGGTCCCAAGGGTTCGGCTGTTCGCCGATTAAAGTGGTACGTGAGCTGGGTTTAGAACGTCGTGAGACAGTTCGGTCCCTATCTGCCGTGGGTGTTGGAGGCTTGAGAGGATCTGTCCCTAGTACGAGAGGACCGGGATGGACGTACCTCTGGTGTACCGGTTGTCGCGCCAGCGGCACCGCCGGGTAGCTAAGTACGGAAAAGATAACCGCTGAAAGCATCTAAGCGGGAAACTTACCTCAAAACTAGGCCTCCCTGAGGGTCGTGAGAGACCATCACGTCGATAGGCCGGGTGTGGAAGCGGGGTAACCTGCGAAGCTAACCGGTACTAATCACCCGATAGAGTTCAACATCTCCTCACCAAACCCCATAAGCAGCAATCATCCATCGTGATCTCACGATGACACGTTGAAGCTGAAACGTGCACGATCACACACAAAAAGCACCAAAACCCATCACCAGACATCATAAATTGATAGGCTGGACGACCTGGTGGCTCTGGCGGGGAGCCTACACCCGATCCCATCCCGAACTCGGACGTGAAAATCCCCAGCGCCCATGGTACTGTGTCTCAAGGCACGGGAGAGTAGGTCGCCGCCAGGTCCTCCAGCCTATCAATACTCAAAACAAAACCGCCCCTAAATGCCAACCCGGCAAAGTAAGGGCGGTTTAGTCTTGGCGCGGGGTGGAGCAGCCCGGTAGCTCGTCAGGCTCATAACCTGAAGGCCGCACGTTCAAATCGTGCCCCCGCAACCAAAAATTCAAGTAAATCAATCACTTAAAGCCACCTTCAGGTGGCTTTTGGCGTTCTGGTGCCCTAGGGCAGTCTTAGGGTAATTTAACTCGAAATCCCAAACCTGATGGGCTATGGTTGTGGTCTGCCAATGATCCTCAATCACCGCGCGATGCGCGTCAGGGGGCGTCATGCCGACCGTCGAGTTGTTGGGTGGAAAGATCCAGATTTATCAGCGCGGCAATAGCCGCTTCTGGCAGGCGCGGGCGTCTGTCGGCGGCAAGCAGCGGCAGTTCAGCACCAAGCAGGAGGGCCAGGATCTGGCGGCCAAGGCTGCGGAGAGCTGGTACTTCGGCCTGCAAGGCAAGAGCCAGGCTGGTGTGCTGAATGACCGTCCGACCTTCAAGAAGGCGGCCGAGCAGTTTCTCAAGGAATACGGCGTTATCACCGAGGGCGAGCGTTCCGAGAAATGGACCGAGAGCCATGCGATCAGGTTGCGGGTGCATCTGCTGCCCTTCTTTGGCGCGTTGCCGCTCGACAAGGTGACGCCCGGCAAGGTGCAGGAATACCGGGTGCACCGGATGACGACCTACGCCGAGCCGAACCCGCATTCGAAGAGCCAGCACAAGCCGAAGGCGAAGCCGCCGGCGCGCAGCACGCTGCATGATGAGGTGGTCACGCTGCGCATGGTGCTCAAAACCGCCATCCGCCATGGCTGGCTGGAGCATCTGCCGGATCTGACGCCGCCTTATCGGACGCAGGGCAAGATCACGCATCGGCCCTGGTTCAGCCCCGAGGAATACAAGCAGCTTTATGAGGCGGCGCGGGCTTATGCGAAGGAGCCAGCCCGCGCCCATTACAAATGGAATGCCGAGCAGGTTTATGACTTCGTGCTGTTCATGGCCAATACCGGGCTGCGCCCGGATGAGGCGTTTAATCTGCAGCACCGTGACGTCACGATTGCCCAGGACGATGGCGGTAAGCCGGAAATTCTGGAGATCGAGGTGCGGGGCAAGCGCGGCGTTGGGCATTGCAAGAGCATGCCGGGGGCTGTGCGCGTCTATCAGCGGCTTACTGGCGCGGGCGAAGCCGGTGCAGGCGGAGTCCCGCCGCGAGCGGCAGTTGCGGCGGAAGAGCCGGTGGCGAAGCGCCGGTGGTGCCGGAGCCGGAATATCCGCAGCCGACGGACCTCGTGTTCCCGGGCAATCACATCAAGCTGTTCAATAATCTGCTTGAGCGCACGGGGCTGAAGATCGATCGCGATGGCAAAGCCCGGACCGCCTATAGTTTGCGCCATACCTATATCTGCATGCGTCTGATGGAAGGGGCCGACATCTATCAGGTGGCGAAGAATTGCCGCACCTCGGTCGAGATGATCGAGAAGCACTACGCCATCCATCTCAAGAACACGCTCGATGCTGCCGCGATCAACGTGGTGCGCAAGAAGGCTGCGAAGGGGAAGCCGAAAACCGGGGGCGCGGGAAAGGG
>CAWHDE010000030.1:0-61596 GCA_963827925.1 uncultured Pseudomonadota bacterium
GAACGCCAGGCGCGGCGACATGCCAGCGATATGCTGCGGATTCATCGGCAGATAATATTGCAGCCGCAGAATGGCATAGAGCAGCACGAAATGGATGACGCTGAGCAGCAGCAGCGCTATGGCATAACCCTGCCAGCCCATCTGCCGGTTTTCATCCACCCCGGCCAGCCGGTAGAAGCCGGTTTCCAGCGGGCGAAGGAGGCGTACGCGTCCCTCAAAAATGGCAGCCAGATAGCGCCCGAGCGGGAAGGCCGCGCCCAGCACCAGAATAAAGACCAGCGCGATATACGCGATGCCCTGGATTGTCATGGGAAATGATCTCTCAGAAATCTTCCGGGCGCAGCATGGCCCAGACTAGGTAAACCAGCAGAGTGGCGGAAACGACGCCGCCAAGAACCAGATCCAGCATCACACGCGCTCGCAGGCTGGAACGTAAAGAATAAGCAGCACGAAAATGGCTGCGCCGAAGAGAAGTGCGATGACATCGCCCATGGGAGATCTCCTTGTCGAAGCTTTCCCTTTAGGCGTGCGGGTATAAAGCCGCTATATGGGAAGATACATACTGAAATAAAGGCAGCATAAAGACCCGCTCGGGAGCAGGCTTTACAATGAGGCGAGCAGAGAGGCGCCGAGGTCGATCGCCGCCGGGGCGGAGATTGGCGCGCTGCCCGCCATCATCGCCACCGCGAAGCCAATGGCCGACGAAACCGGGTTATGCCGCCCGGTGCCCGCGCGTAGATTTATCACCAAAGTGGGGCAGAGGAAGAGAGCGAGGCGCAGCACCTCCCGCCAATCCTCCGGCAGCAATCCGCGTTGTGCCAGCGTGGCGATCCAGGGGCGCCAGAAGCTTTCGGCCTTTACCGCCAGCAGGTCTCGCCGGATGGCTGTGGGTGCCCAGTCCGTCTCTATATATAGGCGATTGCCCTCCCGCCGTGCGGTGGCGGAGAAATTCGCGGCGGCGCGGTCCGGTTCATAAAGCCAGAATGGGTGCGCATAAAGATTGTGGAAGGTGGATTTTACCTCGGCCAGGAGGGATGGGATGTTGGTGCCCGCGAAGGCGGGGTCGTAAAACACCAGGCCCTCGGCACTGTCCCATACATTGGCGTTATGCGCATCGCCATGGGCGGTGATGCCGCCTGCATCGGCGAGTTTCGCGGGGGCGAGGCGTTGGGCAGCGCGGGCGAACAGGCTGTCCAGCGTCTCGCGATATTCCGCGCCGTTGATGACGAAGCGCAAGCTGGCGAATTCGTCCCAAGGCAGAGTGAGGCCGGGCAGCGTTACCTCCTGCCCGGCGTAGAAACTCTTGAACCGCCCGCCGGGAAAAGCTGCCGGCATCCACCAGCCGGTTATGGAAAAGCTGATGGATCGGCTCAGCCGCCGCTTCCTCCGGCGTGATGGGGTGCAGCGTGCGGAGGGAGACGGCGAGAAGTTTTTCATTCAACGCCCGCTCGGCCGCCACGGCGCGTTGGTGTTCGGCGGGGGTGTCCTCAGCATCCAGCGCCACCAGCGTATCGGCAAAGCGCCGCTCATGGCGGCGGCGATAGACGAGAATTTGCGCCCCCGGATCCCGCGAGACATGCACCGGCATATCCACCGGCAAACCCGCTTGGGCGAGAAGCTGGGCGCGGTAATATTCGCCCGCCATCTCGTCCTCGCCTTCCTCCTGATGGAATTTGAAGAAGAACTCCTGGCCGTTGGCCGCGAAGAAACCGTTGAGCGAGTTCAGGCTGTACTGGTCGTGATTGATCCGCACGTCGCGCGCCTGCAAGCCCGAACAGATCCGCCAGCAAAGCGGCAATGCCAGCCTGTACTTCCTCCATCCGCCCCTGTGCAGCCAAGGCGCGTAGCGTTGCTGTACGGCTTTCAGATGCTGGCAAGGTACCCGCCATCGACATAAAGCACCTGTCCGGTGATGTAGGATGCGGCTTGTGAGCAGAGGAAGATCGCCGCACCCGCGAGATCCTCCAATTCCCCAAAGCGCGCCAGCGGGATTTTGGCGAGCATCGCCTTGGCCCAGGCCTCGTTCTCGTAGAAAACTTCCGTCATCGCCGTGCGGAAATAGCCGGGGCCGATGCCGTTCACGCGGATGCCGCGCGCCGCCCATTCCGCCGCCAAAGCGCGCGTGATGCCAAGCAGGCCGGATTTGGAAGCGCCGTATGGCACCGCCGTGGGCACGCCGACCTCGGAGGTGAGGGAGCAGAGATTCAAGATCGCCCCGCCATGCGCCATCATTCGTGCGGCGTGCTGGGCGCAGAAAAAGGCGCCTTTCAGGTTTGTGTCGAGGATCTTGTCCCACAACGCCTCATCGACATCGAGCGAGGGACGTACATCCTCCACGCCCGCGTTGTTCACCAGAATATCGAGTGTTGGCGTAAGGGCCTTGAGTTCTTCAAATCCATTGGCGATGAGCGTGGGGGAGGATACATCCAGCACCAAGGGATGCGCTTTGTAACCCGCCACGCGCAGCCCATCCGCCACGGCCCGTACCGTGGCCTCGTCCCGCCCGGCGCAGAAGATTTCAGCGCCCGCCTCGGCCAGAGCCAGCGCCAAGGCGCGACCAATGCCGCGCGCGGCGCCGGTGACCAAAGCTTTCTGGCCAGCGAGGGAAAAGCGGTTCATTCGCTTAAGAGTTTGGTGCGCAGCGAGGACACCGCGCGGGCATGGCCGTTGAAGCCTTCATAGGTGGCGAAACGCTCCGCATGCGGCGCCAGAGCAGGGTAGGCCGCGCCCGTCACGTGGGCGATGGAGGTGCGCTTCATGTAATCGAACACGCAAAGCGGGGAGGAGGTGCGCGCCATGCCGTTGGTCGGCAACACGGCGTTGGGGCCGAGCAGGTAGTTTGCCAGCGTTACCGGCGTATGGGTGCCGAGCAGAATTTCCCCGGCATTCGTCACGCGGCCCAGCGTGGCGAAGGGCTCCTTGGTGAGAATCTCCAGATGCTCCGGCGCGTAGGCGTTCACGAACGCGATGGCCGCATCCTCATCCTTCGTCAGCACCACGCCGCCATGCGCGCCGCCCAGCACTTTCCTGGAGAACTCCGCGCGCTTGGGCTCCATCTCCGCCCAGTAACGCGGCAGGGCCTCCATCGCTTCCTTCACCACGCGCTCGCTATTGGTGACGAGATAGGCGGAGCTGTCCGGCCCATGCTCGGACTCGATAATGAGATCCAGCGCCGCCAGCGCGCCATTCACGCTGGCATCGGCCAGGATGATCGCCTCGGACGGGCCGGCGGGCGTGCCGGGGTCGATAATTTGCGCCAGCAGCCGCTTCGCCGCCACCACATAGGGGCTGCCAGGGCCGACGATCTTGATGCATTTCGGCACGGTCTCAGTGCCATAGGCCACCGCCGCCACGCCCTGGGCGCCGCCGCATTTGTATATCTCCGTCACGCCGATCAGTTTGGCCGCCACCAGCGTACCCGCATCCACCTTGCCATCCGGCCCAGGTGGGGTGATCAGCACCACGCGCTTCACCCCTGCCACCATGGCGGGAACACAGGTCATGTTCACCACGCTCGGGAAGGCACCCTTGCCGCGCGGCACGTAACAGGCCACGGACTCAATCGGCAGCATGCGGTCGCCCGTCCAGACGCCCGGGCGGATCTCCTTCATCCACATCTCTTCCGGTTTTTGGGCCTCATGGAAGCGGCGGATATTGTCGATGGCGAATTTCAGCGTCTCGATCATCGCCGGGTCGAAGCTGCGCATACGCGGCTTCGATTTCCTGCTCGCTCGCGCGTAGTTCCATATGCTCGGCCTGCACGCCGTCGAAGGCGCGGGCGAAGCGGTGCAGGGCCGCGTCGCCCTCGGTGCGCACCGCCTCGATGATCGGCTTTACCTGCTCGATGATGGCGGAGAGATCGGTTTCCGTCCGGCGCAGCAAGGCGGCCGGAATGGTGTCTGTGCCGCGCAGATCGTGAAAGCTGATGGTCTCGGTCATGGGTCTGTCTCTCAAATCTCTTCTTGCACGAGGTCTTCGCGGATGGTGGCCAGCACGCGTTGCTGCAAGGCCATGAAGTCCGGGCTGGCGATGATGTCCGCCGGGCGCGGGCGGGGCAAGTCAACCTTGAATTCGGTTTTGATCCGGCCCGGGCCGATCGTCATCGCCACGATACGGTCGGAGAGATACACCGCCTCTTCGACATCATGGGTGACGAACAGAACGGTAAGTTTATGCGTCTCCCACACTCTGGTGAGAAGCGTCTGCATCTCATGGCGGGTCATCGCGTCCAGCGCGCCGAAGGGTTCGTCCATCAGCAGCACTTTCGGCCGGTAGGACAGCGCGCGGGCAATCGCCACGCGCTGCTTCATGCCTCCCGATAGTTCATGCGGATAAGCGTCCATGAATTTGGAAAGCCGCACCAAAGCGAGGTGCCGCTCCGCGATCTCGTGGCATTCCTTGCCCTTATACCCCGCCGCTTTCAGCGCGAATTCCACATTGCCGCGCGCGGTAAGCCAGGGCAGCAGCGTGTAGGACTGGAACACCACGCCCCTGTCCAACCCCGGCCCTTCCATCGGCGCGCCGTCGACCAGGATGTCCCCGGCCTCGTAATCCAGCAGCCCGGCGACGATGGAGAGCAGCGTGCTCTTGCCGCAGCCCGACACGCCGACCAGCGAGACGAACTCATTCTCCGCCAGGGAGAGAGACACATCGCGCAGCGCCTCATTGCGGGCGAAGTGTTTGCCGAGATTTTTGATCTCCAGTTTCGGTGCCATCAGCGTGCCGCCTTCGCATAGGGGAAGAGCACGCGCTCCAGCGCCTTCATGATCTGGTCGGAGATCAGACCAAGAACACCGAGGATGAGGATATAGCCGATGGTCACATCCGTCTGGAAATAACGCTGCGAGACGGTGATGCGGTAGCCAAGGCCGGAATTGGCTGCCACCAGCTCCGCCACCACCAGCCAGGTCCAGGCCCAGCCGAAGGTGATGCGCAGCGTGTCCCAGATGCCGGGCAGGGCGGAAGGGATGACGATCTTCATCTGCAACTGGAATTCGGACAAGCCCAGCGTCCGCCCGAGGCCGACGAAATCTCGCGGCACGCGCTTCACATTATCCATCACCATCAAAATCTGCTGGAAGAACGTGCCGATCCAGATGATCAGGAATTTCTGGATGTCGCCCGTGCCGGTCCAGAGAATGGTGAGCGGCAGGAAGGCCACCACCGGCATATAGCGGATGAAATCCGCCAGAGGCTCAAGCGCTGCCTCCCAGAAACGGTAGGAGCCGATGAGCACGCCGATGGGCACGGCCATCACCGAGGCGATAAGAAACCCCGCAACGATGCGGTACGAGCTGATGCCGACATCGCCCCATAGCGTGCCAGCGGCCGAGAGTGCGGAGAGCTTGTCCCACACAGCACCAGGGGCGGGCAGGAACAGGGCCGGCACCAGCCCGCTGGCGGTTAGGGCCCACCAGAGGATGAAGAGGAGCAGAAAGACCCCGCCGGAAATGGCGAGGAAACTCCGCCGCCCGATCGTGCCCCCCGTGGTGAAGAGGGCACGCCGCGCGGCGCTGAACTTATTTTGCGGCATCGAGGAAGCTTGCGTCCAGAACCTGTGCTTGGGTGACAGTGCCGGTGACGAGACCGGCGGCGGTGGCGGCCTTCAGCACGTCGCCAAAGGTTTTGTCGCGGAAGCTGCCATTGAAGGCCGCGCGCGCGGCGGGCACGGTGTAGTAGGTCACACCGTCGAACGCCGAGTTGAGGCTGGCGAGGTCGGACCCCACGGCCTGAGAGATGATGGTGCGGCCATCCTTCACATTGGCGTTGTAATAGGTGATCGCATCCTGCCAGGTGCGGATCAGCGCCTCGATCTGGCCGGGGTCGTTCTTGATCATCGAATCAGGCACGATCAGCACGTCCGAAATCAGGCCGGGATCGACACCGGCGGTGAACAGCCTGTGATAGCCTTGGCCGGAGGCGAGCGCGGCGGAGATATAGGGCTCATAGGTCACCGCCACCGGCACGCGGCCGGCGAGGAGCGCGCTGCCGGCATCGGCGGCGGGCATCGGCACTTTGGTGATGTCTGAGAACGGCATGCCGGCCTTGGCCAGGGCGTAATGGATCAGCACATCGCTGGTGGTGCCTTCCTCATACGCCACCTTCATGCCCTTGAGCTGCGTGATGCTGGTGATGGAATCCTTGGCCAGGACAGCATCGGCGGTGTTGGAGAAATCCATCAGCAGCACGGCCTTCACCGGCAGCCCGGCGGCGACCATGGCCATTGCCGTGTTGGTGGCGACGCAGGCCACATTCACCTGCCCGCCCGCCATGGCGGCGTTCAGGTCCTTGTCCTCCTGGAAGGAGATGATCTTCACATCCTTCAGACCTTCCTTGGCGAAGAAGCCCTCCTTCTGCGCCACATACCATTGGCCGTAGCCGAGCCAGGGCTCCAGCGCGATCTTCACCGTGCCGGGTTCCGGCGTGGAGGGAATATTGTCCGCACGGGCCTGTGCGCCGCCCAGCAACGCCGCCCCGAGAGCGAGAGAAAGCAGCAGCCTCTTCTTCAGCATCGTTCAAACCTCCATTTTTGGGCCGCCAGCGTGCGATCGGCCTGGATTAAGCCGAGCTTGGCTCAGTCCAGGGCGTGAATCGCCCGCTAAACAGAGAGCACGGCCGGATGCCTGTAATATCAGCAGGGGAGCGAGGTTTGGTCAATCTGTTTGTATATACATTTCGCATCGGCTGCGTATGCGAGTTGCATAGTCAGCCTTGCTGCCCTTTTTATCGCCGAGGCCATGAATTTTTAGCGCGGTTCCGGTGCCATGCGGCGCAGAACGTCATCTTTCAGAATATAATGATGGAGCAAGGCCGCCGAGGCATGCGCCCCGGCCAGGATGATGATGGTCCAGGCGGTGATGCTGTGGATCTGATCGGTGTAGTAGCCCGTTGCTTTTGAGAACGTGCCGAAGGGTGAGGGGATCAGCAGGCCGAAGAAGCTGAGCGCCTTATTATCCGTCCAGCGCGTGAGACAGCCGAGCGGGATTTCGGCGGTGAGGAGACCATAGAGTACGCGATGCATCAGCCTGGCGGCGCGGTTGAGGAGATCGCTTCCGTCATCGAAATGCGTATGGCCCGGCCGCAGCCGCCAGAACAGGCGCAGCGCGAAAACCGCCGCGAGGATCAGCCCGAAGGACATATGCGCTTGGATCATCAGGCGATGCGCGGGTTGGGGGACGAATCCCCAGAATTCAGCCAGCAGAAATTGTACCACCACCAACAGGGCGGTCAGCCAGTGCAGTGCGATGGTGAAGCCGTCATGGCGGGGTGAGGCAGAGATGGAGAGAGATGAGGGGTTGTGTTTCGCATCCATTGTTGTTCCAAAATCCTGCCGTTGGCGGGAGCCATAGGCGGTTTCCCGCCGCTTGGGAACGTAAATGCCAGCCGGCATGTTGGGCGCGTCGTTACAGCGGGATGAAATATTGACAAACCTACCCGAATGAAATAGTTTCCTAGTAAACTATTTCAGAGTACCATGTCAGCCCCATCGCCCGCCAATCTCACGTCCCATCTCGGCTATTGGCTGCGCTATGTCTCCAGCCATGTTTCACTAGCCTTCGCCCGGAAGGTAGAGGCGCATGGCGTGACGGTCGCGGAATGGGTGCTGCTGCGCCAGCTCTACGATGAGGAGGCGCTGGCGCCGAGCCTGCTGGCGGCGCGCATGGGTATGACCCGTGGTGCCATCTCCAAGCTCGCGGAGCGGCTCATCGCTAAATCCCTGGTGGCGCGGGCCGCCAACCCGGATGACAAGCGCGCCCAGACCCTGGCGCTCACCCCGGCGGGGCACGCTTTGGTGCCCAGGCTGGCGGCGTTGGCGGATGCCAATGATGCCGAATTCTTTGCCCATCTGCCCCCGGAGGACCGCGCGGCTTTGTTCCGAATTTTGCAAAAGATCGTCGAGGTGCGCGGTCTCAAATCCATGCCTATCGATTGAGGAAAGGACATTCCATGAGCACGAACTGGAAAGAGCTGGCCCGCGCCACGCTGGAAGGCGCGGAGACGGATAAGATGAGCTTTCCGCAAGGGGTACAGCTTCTGATGCAGGCGGGGTTCGATGGCTACGCCGCCGATTTCCGCCGCGCCACCCGCATCTACTACCTGCCGGACGGTCAGGCGCTGGAACTGGCCTCTGCCTGGCCGCCTGAAAACGTGGCCGCGCAATTCGACGCGGCTTCCGTGAAACGCGCGATCAAAGAGGCCCAGGACCAAGTGCCTGGTTACACATACCGGGGCTTCTGCGCCAAGGTGGCCGCGGCGGGCTGTGCGGGCTATCTGGTTTCCCTGCCCGGCAGGCGCGTGCTCTATTACGGCCGCACGGTGAAACTCACACCGAATATTTCCCAGGCACCCAACCCGCCATACCCTGACGCCCCAAGAGGAACGCATGACCCAGACGATCCCCGGCCCAGATGCCAAGCCGCGCTGCGCTTGGTGCACCGTGACAGAGGGTTATTTGCATTACCATGATAATGAGTGGGGTTTTCCGGTCGCGGATGATATCCGCCTGTTCGAGAAGCTGTGCCTGGAAGGGTTTCAGTCCGGCCTGAGCTGGCGCACCATTCTGGCCAAGCGCGAGAATTTCCGCGCGCGCGTTCAAGGGATTCGATTTCAATGAAATTGCCCGGTTCGGGGAGAAGGATGTCGAGCGGCTGCTGGGCGATGCTGGCATCGTGCGCCATCGCGGCAAGATCGAGGCGGTGATTAACAACGCCAAGCGGGCGCAGGAACTGGTTCAGGAGGCTGGGTCGCTGGCGTCTTTCATCTGGCGTTACGAGCCGGTGCCGGAGGGGCTGGCGGTGCCGCAAAGCGTCTCCACCTCACCTGAATCCATCGCCTTGTCCAAGGCGCTCAAGAAACGCGGCTGGGGGTTCGTCGGCCCGACCACGATCTATGCCTTCATGCAGGCGATGGGTTTAGTGAATGACCACGCGCATGGCTGCGTGATCCGGGAGAATGCTGAAAAGGCCAGGAACCAATTCAAACGGCCAGGGTGTTGAGGGGTCGGTTCGGAAGAAGATTACAGGATCTTCATTCCCTCGTTAGGACACGCGGGCGGGCAGGGGCCATATCCATGCCATGCCTTTGTGTCCGCCTCCTCCCACGCTTACGCGGGACTGTGCCTTGTTCCTCGACATTGACGGAACATTGCTTGATTTTTCGGTGTCGCCGGATGGGGTTATCATCCCGCTTGGCCTGCCAGCGATGCTCCACCACATCCAAGCGCGGCTGGATGGCGCGCTGGCGCTGCTCTCGGGCCGCCGGATGACCGATATTGAGGCTATGTTTGGCCCTGGTCTGGCGGCGGGGGCGGAGCATGGCGCGCTGCTGCGCGGTGCCGATGGAACGATCATCGCCGAAACCCGGCCGGACCCGGCATTGGCGAGCCTCGCCGCGCCCCTGCGTGCCGCGACCGCCGCGCGCCCCGGCACGCTGCTGGAGGAAAAGCGCTTTGGCCTCGCTTTGCACTGGCGCGCCGTTCCCGTTATGGCGGAGGAGCTAATGGCGCTGGGTCAGGAGCTTGCCGCGCCGCATCCTGGGCTTATGCTGCTGCCTGCGCATCAGGCGCTGGAAATCCGCATGCGCGGGACGGATAAGGGCACCGCCCTCGAAACTTTCATGGGGTTGGCGCCCTTCGCGGGGCGGCGGCCGGTTTTCATCGGCGATGATGTAACGGACGAGTCCGCCATCGCCCGGGCCAAGGCGATGGGCGGGCTGGGGCTGCATGTGGCGCGGGATTTCGATGGTACCACAGAGGCCGTTCGCGCCTGGCTTGCGGCGAGCCTGGGAAAAGGAGAATCTCATGACGCCACGGCCTGATCTCAATCTTGCCGCTATCGGTAATGGCGCCATCGCCTCGCTTATTGACCGCCAGGGTACGCATGTCTGGTGCTGTTGGCCGCGGCTGGATGGCGACCCGGTGTTTCATGCCCTGCTGGGCGATAACGGCAAGGGGAGCATGAGCGTGGAGTTGGCGGGGCAAGTTGAGTTCCAGCCAGAGCTATCTGCCCAACACCGCCATTGTTGAGACCATTCTGCGCGATGCCCAGGGCAATGCGCTGCGCATTCTGGATTTCTGCCCGCGCTTTAGGCTCTATGGGCGGGTTTTCCGGCCGCCGATGCTTGTCCGCCGGTTGGAGCCGCTTTCCGGCCGGCCGCGCATCACGGTGCGGGTGCGGCCGGGATTCTCTTATGGCGAGCAGCATCCCGCTCCCACCATCGGAAGCAACCATCTGCGCTTTGCCGGGCCGGAATTCTCGCTCCGCGCCACCACGGATATGCCGATCACCCATATTCTGCATGAGCATGATTTCACGCTCGGGCGGCCCGGCACGCTGGTGCTCAGCGCCGACGAGCCGCTGGACCAGTCGCCGGATTCCCTCTCCACCCATTTTCTGGCTGAAACGCTGGCATATTGGGACGATTGGGTGGCCAACCTGAACGTGCCCTTCGATTGGCAGGATGCGGTGATCCGCGCCGCCATTACGCTGAAGCTCTGCTCCTATGACGATACGGGCGGCATTGTCGCGGCGCTGACAACCTCCATTCCCGAGGCGCCGGGCTCAGGCCGCAATTGGGATTACCGCTTCTGCTGGCTGCGGGATTCGATGTTCACCATTGCGGCCCTCAACCGGCTTTCCGCCATGCGCACGATGGAGACTTATCTCAATTTCGTGCTCGATAATGTCACTGGCTCCGGCCCGCGTGAGCTGCCGCCGCTCTTTCCCATCGCGCCGGGCATGCCGCTGGAGGAATATATCGCCCCGGCTTTGACCGGTTACGGCGATGGCGACGGGCCGGTGCGGGTGGGCAATGGCGCGGAATCCCAGCGGCAGAACGATGCTTACGGCGCCATCATTCTCAGCCTCACCCAGTTTTATTTCGACCACCGCCTGAAGGCGCGCGGCGATATGGCGCTGTATAAGCAGCTCTGTCAGCTGGGCGACGTGGCGGAGCGCGTGGCGCTGGAACCTGATGCCGGACCTTGGGAGTTCAGGGGCATGGCGCGGGTGCATAGTTTTTCCGCCGCCATGTGCTGGGCCGCGCTCTCGCGCCTCGCCATGATAGCCACCACATTGGGGCTGGAGGCCGAGGCCGCGAGCTGGACCCTGCGCGCGCATACACTGCGCACGGAGATCCTGCAGCGTATCGTGACGCCGGAGGGCTGGCTCTCCGGCGTGCTGGATCAGGAGGTGGCTGATGCCTCTGTGCTGGTCCTGTCTAGTATCGGTTTCATCGAATCCTCCTCGCCGGAATTTTCCGCGACGCTGGATATGGTGGAAAAGCGCCTGCTGCGCGGGGGGTTCGTGATGCGCTACGAGGATGCGGATGATTTCGGCCTGCCGGAAACCGCCTTCCTGCTGTGCAGCTTCTGGTACGTCAACGCGCTGGCGCGGGCGGGGCGGCGGACAAGGGCGATGGAGCTGTTCGAGCGCATTCTGGCGATGCGCAACCATGTCGGCCTGCTGTCGGAGGATGTGGCGCCGCCCGCGAATGGTGAGCCGGCACGGCTTTGGGGGAATTTCCCGCAAACTTATTCCCATGTGGGTTTGATTCTGTGCGCCATGCGGCTCTCGCGTGGCTGGGAGGAGGGGTTGTGGCGCGCCTCGTAATCGTTTCCAACCGTGTGCCGGATGTGTCGGACCCTTCAAGTCCGCGCGCGGGCGGTTTGGCCGTGGGGCTGGCGGATGCGCTGGTGCCGGGTTCGCTCTGGTTCGGCTGGTCCGGCCGGCGGGTGCCAGAGCGCTCCGAAGAGATAGGAAGCATGGAGGCCGAGGGCGTTACCTACGCCACCATCGATTTAGCGGAGGAGGATTACCGCGCCTATTATCTCGGTTTTTCCAACGGCACGCTCTGGCCCTTGTTCCATATGATGCCGAGCTTCGTGACGTTCGACCCGTCGGAATATGCGGCCTATCGTGAGGTGAATGAAGCCTTCGCCAAAGCTTTGCTGAAGGTGCTGCGGCCGGATGATCTGATCTGGATTCACGATTACCAGCTTCTCAGCGTGGCCAGCGCGCTGCGCCGTTTGGGGGTGAGCAACCGCATCGGCTTCTTCCTGCATATTCCCTTTCCCGCGCCGGCCTTGTTCGATTTGCTGCCATCCGGCGATGAGCTGCTCATGGGCCTGCTGGCGCATGATGTGGTCGGGTTTCAGACAGCGCAGGACCAGGGGCATTTTCTGGCGGCGCTGCAGGCGCGCGGCACCGGAGTGCAGGGCGAGACTGTGCTGTATGAGGGTCGGCTTGTCCGCAGTGTGGTCACGCCCATCGGCGTGGATGTGGAAGGCTTCAGCCGCCTAGCCGTCCGCGCCGTGCGGCGTGTGGAGGCGCGGCGCGTGGTGGAGAGCCTGGCCGGGCGCGCGCTGATGATCAGCGCCGACCGGCTGGACTACACGAAAGGTCTGCCCGCGCGCTTTGATGCCTATGGGCGTTTTCTCTCCATGTTTCCGGCGCAGCGGCGGCGCATCAGCTTTCTGCAGATCGCAGCGCCCTCGCGCGAGGAGGTGGATCGATACAAGGCCCTTCGCGATGAGCTGGATTACAAGGTAGGGGCGATCAACGGCCAATATTCGGATTTCGACTGGGTGCCGCTGCGCTACATGGCCCGCGCGGTGGGCCGCGCCTTGATCGCGGGGTTGTTCCGGATCTCGCGCATCGGCCTGGTCACACCGCTGCGGGACGGGATGAATCTCGTCGCCATGGAATATGCCGCGGCGCAGAACCCGGAGACTCCCGGCGTGCTGATCCTCTCGCGCTTCGCAGGTGCGGCCGCCCTGTTGCCGGAGGCGCTGCAGGTGAACCCCTATGATGTCGACGAAGTGGCCGAGGCGATCAACACCGCCTTGACCATGAGTTTGGAGGAACGCCAGGAGCGCCACACCGCCTTGCTGGCGAGCATACGCATCCATAGTGCCAGCGCTTATAGCCGCAGCTTCGTGGCGGCACTCAACCAGACGGCGCTCGACGGGCCCGGGCAGGGTTGATAAGCCCTCCCCGGTGAAGGAGGCTGCGAGTTGGGCATGACGGTTGCGATTGAGATGGGACTGACGCCAGGCGGAGCGCTGGCTTCGCTCGACCTTGAGGAGCTGCTGGCCACCCGCCTGCTGGTGCAGGGCAATTCAGGCTCCGGCAAATCGCATCTGCTGCGCCGGCTGCTGGAGCAGAGCGCGCCTTGGGTGCAGCAGGCGATCATCGACCCGGAAGGCGATTTCGTGACCCTGGCCGAGCGCTTCGGTCATCTGGTGATCGACGCCGAGGCGCATAGCGAGCAGGGGCTGCAATTGGCGGGGGAGCGTGCGCGTATCCACCGTGTCTCCACCGTCCTGAATCTCGAAGGGCTGGATGCGGAGAACCAGATGCGCCGCGCCGCCGCTTTTCTGGGCGGGTTGTTCGAGGTGCCGCGAGACCATTGGTACCCGATGCTGGTGGTGGTGGACGAGGCGCAGCTTTTCGCCCCGGCAGTGGGTGGCGAGGTGCCAGACGAGGCGCGCAAGCTCGCCCTCGGCGCCATGACCAACCTGATGTGCCGGGGGCGCAAGCGCGGGCTGGCGGGCGTGATCGCCACCCAGCGTCTGGCGAAGCTGGCGAAGAATGTCGCCGCCGAGGCCTCCAACTTCCTGATGGGCCGCACCTTTCTGGATATTGACATGGCGCGCGCGGCCGATCTGCTGGGCATGGAGCGCCGTCAGGCGGAATCCTTCCGCGATCTTGAGCGCGGGCATTTCATGGCGCTCGGCCCGGCACTTTCCCGCCGGCCCATGAGCTTGCGCATCGGCGCGACCGAGACGGCGCCGCGCATGAGCACGCCGAAGCTGATGCCCCTGCCAGGGGGCGCGCTGGAGGATGTGCATGCGGTGATTCTAGCCGCTCCGCCACCCGAGGCCGCCCGCCCCGCGCGGCGCCCGCCGCCGCCGCCGGCACCCGATTTGATTAGCCAGCTCATGGCCGCCACCCCCGCCACCGAAAGCCGTGAGGAGGAGCCGCCCCGAGCCGCCTAGCCCCGAGCAGCTCGCCGAGCGCCGCGCCCGGCTGGACAGGATTTTGTCCGCCATATCTGGCCGACCCGGAGGCCGGGTTTCGCGCCATCGGCGTGCTGTATCAGGATTTCCTGGTCCGCTGCCGGATTGAGGGCATGGGCGCCGGCGCGCCGGACCTCGCCGCTTTCCGCCGCATGCTTACCCGTGCCCGCGCCGGTATTTCCGCCGATATGGCGGAGGAGGAGATCTGGCGGGATATCGCCGCCCGCGCTGCTTTGCTGCCGGAGGATATGCAGGGCATCTACATGATGATCGCCCGCGCCGCGAACGAGGGTCTGCCCTGCCCGGGCGACCCGGCCATCGCGCGGGCCTATGGCACACGCTCCATGGGCCGGGCACGCCGCCTGCTCAGCTACATGGAAGAGCAGGGGCTGATCGTCTGCCAGCAGGATGGGGCGGGGCGGCGGATCGTCACCCTGGTGGAGCTGGCCTGGGCCACCGCGCCGGGTGACCCGAATGAGGAAGAGGCGCTGGCGGGCTAAACGCCTGCCGTCACGGGGGCCAGCGCCGCCATGGCTTCCTCAGCCGCGCGCACGCCGCTGTCATGCGCGCCATGGGCGGTGGAGAAATCCTTCGCGCTCGTCGCTTCGCCCGCGAAGAACAGGCGGTCCTCAAAAGGCCGCGCCAGCACCGCCCGCGCCCCGGCCTGGCCGGCCAGGGCATAGCTGTAGGAGCCGCCAATATGGGTCGTGCGGGTCCAGTTGGAGGTGATAAGCGGCCGCACGCAGCGCCGGATCTCGGCGCCGAACAGATTGACCAGCTCGTCCATCACATGCGCGAAGGTCGCCGCCGGGCCTTGCTCGTTCACGATGGCCGCACCGTCATTGCCGAGGTAACATTCGACAATGGGAAAGCCCATCGCGCGAATATTATAACTGGCCGATCTGAGGTCGCGCGGATTGCCGATCACATGCGTTTCCGGCTTGAACGGGCCGTTCTCCACGATTTCCAGAACGACCTTCTCATCGCGCCCCAGCGGCAAGCGCGCGGCGGCCTCGCGCCAGGGGTCGAGCGCCGAAGGCAGCTTGATCACGCCACCCGCCAGCATCGCGGTCGAGACGGTGAGGATCGCCGTCCGGGCGTGCAGCGTGCCGGCATTGGTCTCCAGCGTCACGCCGTGGCCGTTCAGTTCGATGGATTTGACCGGGGTGGAGAGGCGCAGGGGCACGTTTGGCGGCAGATGCGAGGCGATCAGCGTGCCATAGCCGCCGGGCAGCCGCCAATTCTCGTCCGTGGAGGCGAGTTCATAGGTGGCATAGTCGGTGGCGGACATGGTCTCGAGCTCGCCGCCGCTGATGTAGCCCACCTTGGTGCGGATGGACGTATTCCATTCATTTCCAGGCTCCAGCGCCCAGGCGGCGATGTCGCTCGCGGGCGGGTGGTTGATCAGCCGGTCCGTCCAGTCCTCGAAGCTCTGCCGCGCCGCTACCTGTTCCGCCTGGGTGAAGCCGAGATCGCGATATTGCATCCGCCAGGCGGATTCCCGTCTGTCGATCTTCACACCGGCCTGCTCGGCCAGGCCGGTCCAGACATTGCGGCCGGCCGAATGCAGCCAGGCGCAGCCCAGATCCAGCGGCAGCCCGGCCACATCGAAGGTCCAGGCCCGTCCGCCGATCCGGGGCGCGGCTTCGATCATCACTACCTTGAGCCCGCTGCCGGCCAAGACGGCGCGCCGCCCCGATCCCGGCCGCACCCGCGCCCACGATGGCAATATCGATGTCCATGCTCATTCTCCCGCTTTACCCAAACATAACGAACCGGCCCTGGCGAGCCTGTGCCGCTCAATATCGGGCGCAGACGGCATTTGGTGAATATGATAGAATTGGAAGAGGCTATTTGGTTTTGGAGATATAATGCGCGGAAATGAATATGCCCGGCTGCGCGCCTTCGTGACGGTGGTGGAGGAGCAGAATTTCGCTCGCGCGGCGTCCCAGCTCCGCATCGCGCCGCCCACACTCAGCCAGATCATCCGCGAGCTGGAGGAGAGCCTCGGCGTCAGGCTGCTCAACCGCACCACGCGCAGCCTTTCAATGACAGCGGCGGGGCAGAGGCTCTACGCCCGCTTCAAGCCCGCGATGGCGGAGATGCAGGCGGCACTCGACGATATCGGCAGCCTGCGTGACAAATCCGCAGGCACCGTGAAGCTGCATACGCCCTCCCAGGCCTGCGCCATGTTTATCGAACCGCTGCTGGGCGCGTTTCATGAGGCCTATCCGGACATATTGCTCGACATCACCGTGGATGACGCGGTGACGAACATCGTCGAAACCGGGTTCGATGTCGGCGTTAGGATCGGCGAGTTGTTGGAACAGGATATGGTGGCGGTGAAGCTCAGCGGCGATATGCGCCAGATCGCCGTGGCCTCGCCTACCTATATCGCGGCGCACGGCGTGCCGGAGACTCCGGCGGATCTGCTCGCGCACCGCTGCATCAACTGGCGCCCGCCGGGCAAGACGGGGATTTATAACTGGGAATTCGGCAAGGATGGGCGCTGGTTCGCCGTAGCGGTCGGCGGGCCGCTGGTGGTTTCTCACCGGGAGGTGGCGCTGGCCGCGGCGCTGCAGGGGGCGGGCATTGCCTTCTGGGTCGAGCATATCGTCCGGCCCTTCATCGAGGCCGGAAAACTCGTGCCGCTGTTGGAAGCTTTTTCCCCGCCTTATCCGGGCTGGCATCTTTACTACCCCAGCCAGCGCTATTTGCCGGGGGCGGTGCGCGCCTTTGTCGATTTCTGCCGCGCGCGGGCGATGGCCTGAAATAGTTCACTCCTTCCGCGCCGTACATGGCTGATGCCGGGCGGGAAACAAATTCACCGGCCAAGCGAGCCTCATATGACCGCAACACCGACGGATGCAACACCGTCAGTGCCGCGCGCACCTGCGGTAGCAGATCGTTATGGCCGTAGGAGGCCGGGAAGTCGTTCAGTTTGGCGAGCCAACCCTGCTTGGCCCAGATCGGGGCCTCATACGCGCCGATGGTCACGATGTCGAACTGGCCGCTATGGGTGGCGATATCGGGGATCACGCGCTGGCGCAGCACGTTTTCCTCCAGCACGACCCAGTTGCCGCTCCCATGTCTGGCTCAGCTTTCGCATCACGATCATGTCGGAATTATTGACCGTGGCGATGCTGACGATACCAGCGCAGGCTTGCAGGCGGGCCATGCGGGGCATAGCATATGGCCACGTATCGGAGTTGCCTCTATGAACGAGACGCTGTCTGCCCCGCTAGACCTCTCCTTGTTCGATACCGCCCCGCCGGTTCCGGCGGCCGCCCAGCTGCCTGTTCCTTCCGCCCCGGCTGCCGTGCCTGAAGCGCTGGCTCCGGCGCCGCGCCCGCCCCGGCTGGTGGAGGTGGAGAAGCTGCCGCCGGATGAGCTGCAGACCGCCCAGGAAGCGGCGCAACGGATCGATTTTTCCAGCTCCGCCTCGCTGATGGCGCATGGCGATGGCGTGCTCTCCGGCATTGCCGGGGCCTCGCGCCAGCTGCTCTCCGGCGTGCGGCTGGGCGATGCGGGCGAGGCCGGGCAGATTGCCGCCGCGGTGGTGGATGGCATCAAGATACTGCGCATCTCCGACCTGCAGGCCGAGGCCGCCGCCGGAGGGGTGAAGCGCCCCGGCCTGATGGGCAAGCTGCTCGGCGGCATTGCCCAGGCGCGTACCGCGTTTCAGGGCTTTGCCGAAAGCCGCAAGCAGTTTCTGACCCTGATGGACCAGGAGCAGGCCAAGGCGCGCAAGACCAAGGCGGACCTTGCCGTGTCCATCGAGCTGCTCAACCAGCAGGACAGCGCCATTCGCCGGGCGCTGCATGACCTCAAGCTCGCCATCGCCGCCGGGCAGATCGCGCTGGACCGCGCGGAGGATGAGCTGGAGGCCAAGCGCCAGAACGCCATCGCCAGCAACGAGCCCGCCGACGCGGCGGAGGTGCAGGCGTTTCGCGCCGCCATCGCCAATTTCCGTGGCAAGCTGGGCGATATGCGCGAGGCGCTGGTGGGTAGCGCCATGCTGATTCCCATCATCGCGCAGAACCGCGCCGCCGCCGAGACGCGGATGCTGAAAATCTCCAACGGCATGCTGGTGGTGATTCCGCGCCTGATGGCGGTGGCAAGCCAGGCCGTGGTGCAGGTGGAGATCCGCAACGCCGCCGATGCCGCCGCGAAGCTGGACGAAGCCAACCGCCAGATCACCCTGCTGGCCGCCAAGGGCGCGCATGAGGCCGCCACGTCCGCCGCCCGAAGCCTGGGCGGCGATCCGCGCAATATCGAGGTGCTGGCCCAGGTGGCGGATGAGACCATCCGCACCATGAACGAGGTGATCGACATCGAGCGGGAAATGGTCGTGCAGGATGCCGCGCGCGAGCAGAAGCTCGCTGAAATCCGCAACAAGCTCGTCACCGGCATGCAGGGGGTGAATGCGCGGGCGCTGGAGAAATGAGCGAGTTCAATTTCGACCTTCAGGCCGCCTGGCTGCGCCGTTTCTCCGCTGATGCCGCCAGCAATCTCGGCGCTTTCGCGCTGCGGCTGAAAGAGGCGCTGCCGGAACTTGTGACAATCCAGGAGCAAAAAGGTTTCTTCTCCAGGTCCGGAACAATCACAGGTGTGACCATCGAGATCGGCGAAAACCGCTACAAGCTTGAGATTCTCCATGGCCGTCTGGCCGCCAGTATCGCCATGGTGGTGCGTGGCATTACGCTGAACACCAAGCAGATAGACCCGGCGGACTGGTTCTCACGCCTGGCCGATGAGACGAAGAAAGCCTCATCGTCGGCGCAATCGCTCAGCACCTCCTTGCAAAAATTCATGGAATCCTGATGGGCCTGTTCGATTTCCTCAAAGGCAAGACGCCGGAACAGAAGGCCGTCGAGGATTTGAATGCCCGCCGTCAGGCGGACATATTGATGAGCCTGCGCGGCGGGCGCGTCCCCACCGGCACGCTGGAACGGCTTTCCGGCGCCGCCTCCGGCAAATTGCCCTGGATGGCGACACTTAGCCCGGCGGAATTGCAGATTGTGCGCAGCCATGGGCTGAAGCCCATCGCCGCCATCTCCGCCACGTGCTGGCTGCATTATGGCTGGTCATGGACGCTGGGCCATTCGCAAGGCTGGGAGACGGCGCTGAAGCGCCTGGCCGACGAGGCGCGGGCCTGCGGCGCCAATGCGGTGCTGGACGTGAAGATGCGTACCGTTCCGCTGGGTGTTGAAGAATCGATGGATTATTCCCTGGTCGGCACGGCGGTGAAGGTCGAGGGTCTGCCGGCCGTCGAATGAGCCCGTCATCGCCACGGTGCCGGCGCTGGAATTCGTGAAACTGCTGGAGGCCGATGTCGTGCCCACCGGCATCGCCATCGGCGCGCATTATGAATGGCTGCGCGACTGGAGCGGCTATGCCGCCGATCCCAACGTCTGGTTGAATATGGAGGCCAGGCAGCTTTCCGATCTTTGGGAGATTGTGCGCCACCGTGCCCAGCAGAATTTGCGCGAGAGCGCGCGCCCGCGCGGCAATGGCGTGCTGGCGCATCTGAATTTCTCGCAAATGTTCGAGGTGGAGCGCGAATATAACGAGCGCAGGGTGAAGGAATATCTCGCCCGGCACATCGTCATCGCCACCACTGTGGATGCGAGGCGCGGCACGCCGCTGCCGCATGAGTTCAAGATGGTGGTGGATATGCGCGATGGCGGAACCCCCTGCAGGGACGCAAGCCGCACCACCAATCCTACGCCACCAACCAGCACAGCGGAGCCATCTGAGCATGTGCTAACAATCTGCCCCTGCACGCCCAGGAACGTTTGAAGGGCTTGCGTTCCTCGCTGCATTCGACAGGCGTTTTTACCTCAGACTTCTCGGTGAATGAGTTTCTGCTGGTGCGCAAGGCGGGGTTCGAGCCGATTGGGCTTTGCGTCGGCTCCTGCGTCTATCATGTCGGCGTGCAGTACAGCTCCTGGGGCAGGAACCAGGAGATGGAGGTGCTCTCGAAGGCGATGTACCACGCGCGCGAGCTGGCGATGTCGCGCATGCGCGCCGAGGCGACGCGCGATGGGGGCGGATGGCATCGTCGGGGTCAAGCTCACCATCAAGCGGCTGGAATGGGACGAGCATCTGCTGGAATTCATCGCCATCGGCACCGGCGTGGTGCATGGCGAGGGCCATAAGGGCTTCCGCGCCCATGACGGCGGGCCGTTCACCTCCGATCTCTCGGGGCAGGATTTCTGGTCGCTTGCTGCATGCGGGCTACCGGCCGGTGGAAATGGTGATGGGCTCTTGCGTGTTCCACGTGGCGCATCGCGGCGTGATCGCGGGCCTTGGTACCGCGGGGCGCAATGTGGAGCTGGAGAATTTCACCTCCGCCATGTACGAGGCGCGCGAGATTGCCGTGGAGCGCATGCAGTACGAGGCCGCCGCCGCAAAGGCTGAGGGCGTGGTGGGGGTGGATATCCATGAAGGCAGCCATGGCTGGCAGAGCCATGTCATCGAGTTCTTCGCCATCGGCACCGCCGTGCTGCCGCTGGAGCAGGAAATTGCCCCGGAGAAAATCGCCGACCCGATCATGGTGCTGTCGGTAAACGATTGAGGTTGCCGCGGGTACGCTCCTGCGCCGATTCCTAATTTGTTGACGGATCATCCATACAGCGCGAATTTCCCGAGATGACGATGTCGAGCAGTATGGCAACGCGGTACGTAATGAACCGCCGCAGCGTGCTTGCCGCGGCGGTCGCCGCCTGCGCTGTCCCGCGCTTTGCCCGTGCATTCACCGTCCTTGATCAAATTGTTGGGGACCCGGTCTATACGGGCCAGGCGATCGTAACCGGCACAGATAACCGCGACCGTCCGCGCGGCCTCGGTCTTTGCCTTGGTGAAGTGCTGATCAAGGCCTCCGGCGATCCCAACATTCTCGCAGCCCCAGGGTTTGCCGCTTTGCGTGCCGATGCAGCCAGCTTGGTACTTAGCGATCGCCTATCATGACCGAATGAGCGCATTGCCCAAGCACGACGAGCAGGGCACGCGGGACCGGCCCTTTAACCTTACGGCTTTGTTCGACAGGACAAAGATCGCAGCCGCGCTCACGCGCCTTGGTAGTAAGGTTTGGACCGGACGCCGCCCGCCGGTCTTTTTAACCACAGACGTGCACGCCTATGCCGGACGCTTCATCCTGACCACGGGAACCACCACCGGGTATGACCAGCCTTCGCTGATGCGCTCAGCCGTGGCGGATGCGGCGACGCGCGTCGCCCTCCCGGTGCAGCTACCGGCCTTTCCTGGGGCATCTGCACCACCGGGCTCTCTTCTGGTTAACGGCAATCTTGTCTGGAGCGATGCCGCTCATGGCTGGATAGCGCGCTGGGAGGCTTCGCGCGCTGGCCGCATGATTACATGGAGTGAGCGCGGCGTATCTTTCGACATAGCCTTCAATGCGGCACTCGAGGGTGCGCTCGGCATCGCGTCGGGGCACCATCCGCCGCGCAGCTGAGCAACTACTTGTCCCGCATTCAGCTGCTGGAATGCCCGGCTATCTCCCAGCCGCTCCGCCAGACCGAACCGAGGCTGAAAACTTCAAATAACCGCGCTAGTGCGGGAGTGGCATCCAGGCTCAAAAAATTCAAGGATGGGTGGCGGGTAAATTTTTTGATGTGCTTTGCGGAACGCTTCCTATCTCTACGGCAGATGCATTCATGGAGATGGACATGGCGAGAGCGCCTCGCCTCCTGATCGTCGCGACTTCCGCCGTGACGATGGATGGCGGCAAACTGACCTCTGGCTCGAAGAGCTGATGACCCCCCTGTTACGTCTTTCGCGACACAAATACGGACGTGGCGCTGGCCTCGATCGCTGGCGGCGCGTTTCCCTTCGAGCCGTGCAGCAGTGGGCGGCCATAAGGCCGTCGTCAGCTCGTCCGACGGCACCTCGATCGAGTGCCTGCGGTAAGGCGCGCGGCTGCCGCCCGCCGAACCCTGGGCCGCAATGCTAAATACCGGCAACTGGTAAAAGGAAAACCGACTATGACTTCCTCCAAACTATTCACCCCCCTGGCCGTCGGCGGGGTGACGCTTGCCAACCGCATCGTCATCGCGCCGATGTGCCAATATTCGGCGGTCGACGGGTGCATGACCGACTGGCATCTGATCCATCTTGGCCAGCTCGCCCTGTCCGGCGCGGCGCTGCTGACGATCGAAGCGACCGCGGTGGTGCCGGAAGGCCGCATCACCTATGCCGATGTCGGCCTCTGGGATGATGCAACCGAGGCGGCCATGGCGAGCACCCTGCAAAGCATCCGCCGCTGGTCGGACATGCCGATCGGGATTCAGCTCGCCCATGCCGGGCGCAAAGCCTCCACCGACCTGCCATGGCTGGGGGGCGCGCAGATCGCGCCGGCGCACGGGAATGGCTGGCAGACGGTTGCCCCATCGGCGCTGCCTTTCGCCGCCAAAGACAATGCGCCCGCAGCGCTTGACCGCGCGGAGATGGATCGGATCCGTGACGCCTTTGCCGAGGCCGCGCGCCGGGCCGGGCGGCTGGATCTGGCGATGGTGCAGATTCATGCCGCGCATGGTTATCTGCTGCACCAGTTTCTCTCGCCGCTGTCCAACCGGCGCGAGGACGAATACGGCGGCAGCCTGGAAAACCGCATGCGCTTCCCGCTGGAAGTGTTCGACGCGGTGCGCGCCGCCTTCACCCCCGATCGCCCGGTGTCCGTGCGCGTTTCCGCTACCGACTGGGTCGAAGGTGGCTGGGATGTCTCGCAGACCATTGCCTTTGCTCAGGCGCTGGAAGCCCGCGGTTGCTCGTCGATCCATGTTTCCAGCGGCGGGCTCGACCCTCGTCAGCAGATACCCGTCGGGCCGAGCTACCAGGTGCCGCTGGCCCGGGCGGTCAAGCAGGCCGTCTCCATGCCGGTTATCGCGGTTGGGCTGATCACGGAGTACGAGCAGGCCGAGGCGATCATCGGCACGGGCGATGCGGACATGATCGCGCTCGCCCGTACCATTCTCTACGATCCGCGTTGGCCCTGGCATGCGGCGGCCCATCTTGGCGGGCAGGTCAAGGCGCCCAGCCAGTACCTGCGCAGTCAACCGAGCCGTTACCGCGACATCTTCAGCAAAGCCTGATGCCCGAGACTCTGCTGCCGCCCGTTGCGGCAGCAGATGAAGACCCGCGCGGCTGCCGCAATCGGCTCCCAACCCGCGGCTGAATGCTGCAAATCTTCAATTTAATTCAATCAATTATGTCTGGATTGGAGGTCCGGGCGTCTGTCGAACTGACCGTCCATGTGCGTCCGTGACCGTTTAAAAGTCCCCTTTTTTATCATGATGTTGGCCGTTTATCTGTCCGGGATCGTCCGCTTGCGTCCGTCCAAATCGCCACCTAAAGTGTGGGTAGGAATGTGGGTAGGATTGTTTGGAGGATGAAGGTCAATCAGCTCTCGGATCTTAAGGTGAAGCGTGCCAAGCCCGGCATGTACGGGGATGGCAGCAATCTCTGGCTCCAGGTGACCGGCGATCCCGAGAATTCCGCCAAATCATGGCTCTTCAGATATACCCGGGACGGCAAGCAGAAATATATGGGGCTCGGTGCCTATCCGGATGTCGGGTTGCGCGAGGCTAGGGAAAAGGCGGTTGAGGCCAGGCGCCTGCTGAGGGAGGGCAAGGACCCTCTCAGGGAACGGCAGGCCCAGAAAGTGGCTGCTGCCTTGGAAGCCGCCAAGGATATGACCTTCCAGCAGTGCGCCGAACGATATATCGAGGTTCATCGCGATGGCTGGAAGAACCCAAAGCACGTCGAGCAATGGGAAAGCTCCCTTAAGCGTTACGCCTACCCAGTTTTGGGCAAGCATTCGGTTCAGGTGATCGATACCGGCCTCGTGCTGGAGGTGGTCGAGCCGATCTGGAAAACCAAAACCGAGACAGCGTCGCGGGTCCGGTCGAGAATCGAGAATATTTTGAGCTGGGCAACCGCCAGGGAACTTAGGCAGGGCGATAACCCGGCGCGCTGGAAAGGGCATCTGGACCATCTATTGCCTGATCGGGACAAGATCCAAAAGCTGGAGCACTTCCCGGCGCTTCCGTACATAGAGATTGCAGACTTCATGGCCGAACTGCGGGACCAGCCTGGGGTTGGGGCCCGGGCGCTGGAGTTCACGATCCTCAACGCCGTCCGGACCAACGAGGTGATCGGCGCCGTGTGGGCGGAGGTCGATCTGCCAGGCAAGATGTGGGTCATACCCGCCGAGCGCATGAAGATGGGGAGGGAGCACCGTGTGCCGTTGAGCGATCGCGCAGTGGTGATCCTGCAGGAAATGGCGAAGCTTGGCACCACTGGGCATATTTTCCCAGGAGGCAGGGCGGGAAAGCCGCTATCCGGGATGGCTATGCTCATGCTGTCCGGCGCATAGGGCGCAAGGACATCACGGTCCACGGCTTCCGTTCAAGCTTCCGCGACTGGGCGGCAGAGCGGACCAGCTATCCCAGGGACGTGGCCGAAATGGCGCTGGCCCATGCCATCGGGGACAAGGTGGAAGCAGCCTATCGTCGCGGCGAGCTGCTCGACAAGCGCCGGCGGCTGATGACCGAGTGGGCGAAGTTCTGCGCGGAAGTGAAAAAGCCCTCCGGCAATGTCACGGTGCTGCGCGGTGCGTAGGGCATTACGCTTGACGTACATATATATACGAGGTACATACATACCGTGATCAAAAGCTTTCACGACAAGGTCACCATCGCCCTGTTCCAAGGATTTACCCCGAAGGGCGTCGGCTCCGATGTCGTGAGACGCGCCAAGATGAAGCTCGACCTCTTGGAGGCCGCCACGACGCTGGACTTCCTGCGGTCGCCGCCGGGCAACCGGTTGGAGGCGCTGAGAGGTGATCGGGCCGGGCAGCACTCGATCCGTGTGAACGGCCAATGGCGGATCTGCTTCACCTGGCGCGATGGCGATGCTTACGATGTTGAGTTCTGCGACTATCACTGAGGAGGGTGATATGGCCATTTCGAGGGAAGCTCTTGAAGCCGGCGGCGTCGATCTATCCGATGTTGTCGACGCCACCGCAGTGCCCTGGCGCCAATCGCGCCAGGAGAGTTGCTGCGCGAGGAGTGGCTGGAGCCGCTGGGCATTACGGCCTACCGGCTCGCCAAGGACATCGACGTGCCGCCCAACCGCGTGACGGCGATCCTGGCCGGCGAGCGCGCCATCACGGCCGATACGGCGCTGCGCCTGGCCCGCTATTTCGGGACCGATGCGCAGTCCTGGATGAACCTGCAGGCCCGCTATGATCTGGCCATGGAGCGGCGCGCGCACGGCGAGGAGATTGCGCGCACCGTCCGGCCGCGGGTGGCCGCGTAGATCCCATGAAGCAGGCTGAGATCCACGCGCAGTGGCACATCCCCGCCGAGGTGCCGCCGCGGCTCGCTGATGCCTTAGACGGTATTGAGGCAGGGGTGTCAGGCGCTGCCGCTGCGGAAAGCGTGACTAGGGGGCCTTCTGGATGAATGGGCGGGCAGTCCCGTATTTGTCGGTTGAGGGGCTAGTCTTCGGCCATAAACAGCCGCTGATTTTGCCATCAAGCTATCTGATGACCAATGCTAGCACCAAACCCATTTGACAACAAAATAGACAAGATTTTTGTTGTCGATGGGTTTGGTGTTATTAATCGCGGGCCAAACCAGCTTGGCGACGGAATGGCATGTAAATGGTCATCAAGAACCTATGATCCATCAGACGCAGAAGCTTATCACACCGGAGGTTTTCCGCCGAAGGCGCTCAATTATGAAGCCATTCTGGGGCCCCCTTGATGAAGCTGCGGCGTCTATTAGCGGTGCGATGACGCCAAGATGGCGGGGATGGTGAATAGCGAGTTATTTTTTGCACCATTACGGCGCCAGGACGCCTGCGAGCATCATCGCGAATGGAAGGGACTATCTTCACCATCGAAGAACTGGTAGGTATCGGCTTGAGGCTGAAGAGGATGCTGGATCCGGGATTGGGAAGTCTGAAATGATGATGTAGAGACTTTTCTTATATTTTCTCGCGCCATGCGTGACGCGCAGCAGGCCCTCGCTGAAGGTCTCTCTCTGGGGTGAGTTGCTTTTCTGGGCCGCACAGCAGCACCTTCTTCCTCCGGCGTGGCGCAATAAACGGCCGGAAGCTATAAAGTCGAGCAGAACGATATTGGCGACAATGGGCGCGGCAAAATCTATTATGTGCCAATCGCTCTGAGTAACTAGCCCTGCGATGGCTGATCTGTTCGCTTCATCAACGGGGGCGCTGGTCGACCGCTTATCAGGACGGCAATTGCGCACGCTGGAGTTAGAGGCGGTCCATCCCTTCGAAGATGGGAATGGCCTAAACTGACGAACTATTCACGCATGCTGACGCTTTGGAGGCTCGGCGTCCTGAGAACCATTCTTATTTTTGGGATTTTGAAGGCATAAAGATGAGTATCGAACGGAATCTGAGAGTTTCCGTTGTTGGCCGACCGGACGGGTGGGTGGTTTTTTTCCTTGAGGCGCTGCACGAGTAGGCTAGCGTCAATATACGTACGGCAGATGAGATTTTCCGGTCGAGACGACTATGCGAGAGCGTTTTCGCGAAGGGCTGAATTCACAGTTCCACGATCAAGCGCTTGACTTCGTATTTGCAAGCCCTGTCTTTCGCAATGATCGCTTCATAGACCGGTCCGGGATTCCGGCTACATCGGCCCGCTCTTTTTCACGCCGTCTTGTCGATGCTGGGTTGCTTCGGACAATTCAACCCGCATCGGGACGGCGTGCCGCGTTGTATGCCTTCGATCCTCTTCTTGATCGATTGAAGGTTTAAAAATTATGTATCAGTTGATGCATAAAAACGACCTGGCTTCGGGCCTAATCCCGGGCCTGGATGGTGCTGTGGGAGATCCCGGCTGAGCACAGGCTCTGCGCGGCTTTTAGCACCATCATGAATGAGCGCTATCGGCAGGATAGGCAGGTGATCGACTTGATGCTGGAGAAACCTGCTCCGGTGAATCGGGGTCCGTATAAGAAACTCGAGATGAAAGCGTGACTTGTTAGCGGTTTATCAGCCGCGCAAAATTCGCGGCTTGGGTCTCGGAAAGAAACTTTGCCAATATCTCGATAGGTTGGCGCGGTCCGCTTTCGTTCGCGAGAAATAAATAATACCCTAACCCATCAATTTCGATTCCGTCATCGCGTGCGGCATCTGCCTCAGCTCGTGTTACACCGCCTACACAAATAACGGTTGCATTCCCAGCTGGGATATAGGCAAAATACTCATCTATCTTCGATTCTCCCAGGACACCTAAAAATGGCAAAAGAAAAATCGCCAGAATCAGCGTCAATAAACTCGCAGAGTTTATGATGGCAAAGGGGGCTCGTCAACGACAAATTTTAAAAGACCAGAAATTTCCTACAGATTTTAAAGGTATGTACTACAAAGAAGCTTCAGAATCTGTAGCGCACTCGCTAGCCTCAAACTTAGAAAATCTCACTACTTTTTACGGACTCAATCGGCATATTAGACCAGACCACAACCGATAAGGAGGAACGCAACGACGAGTTGCCGCTAACATAGACGCTATAGAGACCTTCCTGGAGATGGGCCGACAAAGTAGATCTTAAGGGTGGCTCACCAAAGCTTGGAGCCAACTCAGCCTCTTTGCTTACTATTTACGGTGTGGAAATCAGCGTTCGTCCCGAGATCGTTTTGACGGGTGTAGGAAATCAAAGGTGCCTCTAGTCGGCGGCGTTAAACTTCACTTTTCTCGGACCTTCGCGCTGACACCGGATAGCGCTCGGTACGTTTCCGCAATCTCTCAAGAATGGTGTAAACAGCATCTTATAATGAAGGTACCGCGTATGGGCCATACTGCAGCGTGATTGATGTTGGGTCAAAAACAATGCACGATGGGGTAAAGGCAACTCTCGCACGAATGAAGGATGTTGAAGCGGTCTGCCAGAACATCGCCGCTCTTTGGCCCACAATAACGCCGTAAATCTTACTAAATTTCAAACTGCCCACTACCGAAAAATTGGATCAGGGGGGGTGGATTTTTCTTAACCCTAGACGCGCCTCCACCTTTTCACGGTACTTCTCCAGAGCCCGGTTAGGATCGGTTGATGCTTCCCCGCCGCCCATAGCTTTATCCAACGCTTCGCGATCGTAGCGCGGAGAGCGGGGGCCAAGTCGGTAGTCGGGACTGGCACGCGGCCTGCCCTTACCAACCGGGGCAAGGCATCAACCCGTACGTCCAGATACTCTGCGGCGGACGCAGGCGATAGCCAGCGCTTCTCACTCATTGCTTCCTCAGCCTCACTCCAGGGCCGCCCCGTTCTCGGGGGGTAGATTTCATGTCGGCGTCACTCTGGACTTGTTGGACGGAGAGCCATTTTGGAAAGATTTCCCCTTGAACTCCAAATATGCTCACTCGCCTCTTATAAAAATAAATATGGGTTTCCGATATTCGGAGATGCTCCAAAAGCATATAAAATCGAAGCGTTATCGAAACAAAAAAAGTCAACAAGAAGACTGTGACGAAAGCCGCGGCTGCAATCGCAATTGACGGCAGAATATGTCGAGCTAGCCAGGTCCGCGCTTCAGCATTCGACCACTCTCCCAAGCTGGGAAAGCGATCTACTAAGAACCATCCGCCCGCAACATATGCGGCTAATCCAGACAAATTGAACGAGAGCGAGAAGCGTTGCGGCGACATTCTTCATCGTTCCTCTTGGCGATGCCCCGAGTTGAGCGGTGGATCGGATTTTTCTAAGCCCAACTCAATAAGCTGGCGAACGGCCTGCGCCCGAGATATAGAGCGCGCTTCGGCCCAAGTGTCCACAGCGCGAACAAGTTCGATGGTTGCTCGCGCTCGCAGCTGCTCACTTTCAACAGGGGGGCGTCCTCTTTTTTAGGCCTATTAATTGTTGACATGGTGCATTTATAGGCTCATAAAATGCGGGCGGCAATCGGAAATCCTACCTTCCGCTGCCGCCCTAACCCCAGCCATGGAGTTGACCCATGTCCGAAGCTACCCATCCGAATACACCACTCGCGATTTCCGCCATAGCGGCGGCGCGCCCGCTGCTGCCGCATGTCTACGGCACCCGTTATGATGCCGCCCTGCACGGCACCAGCATCAAGCCATCCGCCGCCTGCAGCGCCGTCTATGACTTCGATGGCAGCCGGTTTGGCGCCTTCGCGGAGCGGCACGGCATTCCAACAGGCACGCCGATCCCGCGGCAGGCATTCCAACTCATCAACGACGCCTTCAACGTCCAGATCGCCCCGACCAATTCGCGCCGGCCAGATCACGGCGAGGCGGAGCGCGCCCAGCGCCGGGATGCTCTCTTGGACGGCGCCCGGGCCGTAATCGCCCTGGAAGCCATCAACCGCTTCGACGCCGCCAACAGCCGCCTGGATGGTGCCCTGCGCGGTCTGGGCGAAGCCATCGCGGACGCGCAAGCCGACCTGGCCAAGCGCGCCGCCTGATCCCCTGACATCAACCGATTTTGACGGCGCCACCGCCATATGCGGGGCGCCGATGGAGAACTCGATGCCCAACTCGCATCAAAACCGTGCCCAAGCGACCCGTCGCCTGATGCTTGGCTCGCTGCCGCTGGCCATCGCCGCCGCCGCGATGCCTAATGCCACGATGGGCCAGATCAAGGCTGATCAAGATCTGATCGCCTCGTGCAGCCGATATTACGAGCTTAACCGGCACTTTGCCGCCTATGGGGATGCCGATATCCCGGCCAGCGATCCTGCTTTGAAAGAGCTTCGCCGCTCTTCTCGAGCGCATCACCGCTCTGCCTGCCCTGACGCTGGAAGGGGCGCGGGCCAAGGCTTCGGTGGCCGTCAATTATGGCGATGCCGCCGAGATGGAACATGACCTCATCCGTGACCTGGCGGCCGGAGGCATGGCATGAGCGCCAACAACTAAACGGACGCCGAACTGATCGCCTCGGCAAGCAGATATTTTGAGGCCGAACGGTTGCTGGCTGAGAAGTATGGCCTGCAGGATATCGACAAAGATGATCCGCTTCTGGACGAGATTTCGGTGTCTCTCAAAGCGATCGTAAATGCCCGCGCTTCAACGCTGGAGGGCCACCGCGCCCGGGCACGGGCAATTGCATTCTATACCCCCGACCTAACCAATACGCAGACAATTCAAGGGGAGGACGAGGCTATGATGGCCGCCCTCCTGCGCGACCTGGTTGGGGAGGCACGGACGTGAGCAAAGCCGCTCCATTTGCTGATACGCTGGATGATATGCGGTCCCGTGCAGCGGCACCGCACCCGGACGCCGGCCTGTTGATCGCCTGTGATCGCTTCGAAGAGATTCAGGATGAACGGACCTCGCTCTACCGCAAACAGGCGTCTGGCTACATGAAGCGCATCCGAGCGACGACGCCAGAGCTGGATGAGCTTGAGGCGAAAAATCGCCAGCACCCCGGCCCGCACCGCCGATGGCCGGCGTGCCAAGGCTACGGCCGCCCTCGCAACAATTGGCATGGCCATGGGCTGTTCGGCAATCACGCGCTCCGTCCTGCAGGACATCCTCAACAATGAACCTTCACAAGGGAGCGCGACATGAGCACCACCCAGAAAACCGGCTGGACATCGGACAGCACGTACCTTGGGCCATTTACGGCGGTGACGGCCTTTCCTTGTCCGGTGCCCGGTGCTTGCCCCTGCGCGGCGCCGTGCCGGATGATGGCGAATGTTTTGACGCCTCCTCCGCCGCTTTGGCGGGACCTTTCGGGGCTCCCGCCGCGCAGCACTGAAGTGGGCGACGGCGGAGGTCGGGTTTAGCTTATGGACGCGGCGCCCTCTTCCCAACTGCAACGATCTGCCGGAAACTCCCGACTTCGGCGGGGCTAGGATGGCCCCCGAAAACCCGGTCTCCGCTCGGGCTGCCCCGCCGTCTCTCATGCGGATCAGTGCTGCGGAGGCTTCGTTGGATAAAATGCTATCATTCCCTGAGTGGGTGCCAGAAATTGCAGCACACACAATCCGAGAGCTGCTGGCTACTGATTACTTTCGGGATCACGATAAACACAGGGAGGCTATGCTTAGGTTAGCATTGGACGAACGCATGAAATCTGTCTGGACGGAAATCAGCCGTAGCCAGCGCAGCAACTATAAAGCCACCTCTTCGCCCTTCCATCACATGAAGGTTTACCCTGATTGGGAAAAGATTCTAAGCGCCCACAGGGCTAATCCAAACGAACAGGCCCCACGAGTTTTACTGGTGTTCTTAGCCTCATTATTGCAGACAAATGCCCGTGTGGTCACGCGTGAAGCATTGGATGCAGAAGTACAGAAGGCGAGGAATACGTCGAAGCAGTGTTTAGAGCTGGCTGCAGCGGCCGACACCTCACAAGATTGGCTTGCTTGGGCGGCGCACTGGGAAAACTTCGCAAATGACCGGGAAAACCAGGGGCAAAAGGTAATGCTTTTGAAAAGGCAGCGCCTTCCTCCGGATACCATTGGGATTATTCGGGGAACCCTGCTGACCACCAGGGATCTGTTTGGTACGCCAATGTACCGGACAGCGGCAACACTCACGAGTGTCATCACGGGTCAAATAATCTCGCCCAAGACGGCCGAAAAATACGCTAAAAACCTTAAATAGAGCATCTAAAGCCGTCCTGACGTGCCCTATGCCATTCTCATTCGACCCCAAACATAGAGGGATTTGAAAATGGGAATGACTGACGAAGACCGCCGCGCGCCGAAGGGTAACGCGTTCACCGCGACAATTCCGGACGCCAGTGATTATTCCGGCCTGTCCCGGAGTGAGTTGTATCGCCTTCTGAGTGTCGGGCAGATTAGGGCTGTCAAATCCGGAAAACGCACGCTTATTTTGATGGATAGCCTTCGGGCGCATCTTGAAAGCCTGCCGCCCGCACAGTTCCGCGCGCCGCAGCAGGCTGCCTAATGGACACGGCTCGTTACGCGGCTATGTCCGACCCCGATCGCAATCCGCACTTCCGGCGCCGCTGGGAGTCGCCTCCCTTGAAACTTAAAAGCCCCCTGGCCGCTGGCACGGCACAGAGGGCTGAAATTCAAAGCACGACGATGCCCGATCATCTAGCTTACGCAATCGAAGTTTTCAAGCGGTTTGACGCCTCTTTCGAAAAGGAAGCGCAATGACCGATCACTTCACAGGCGCCCTTCGCCTTCAGTCCAACTCACCGGAACCCTGGCGCTATCGCGGCACGCTGGATCTTCCGTCCGGCCGTTATTGCACGATCCGCGCCCGCGTGACCGAGGACGCCGCCGGCCGCTTCTTCCAGATCGAAGGCGGACTGGAAGCCGGCATGAGCGCGGCGGAACTTGAAGCGGTCCTCACCCAGATCGAGAGCGACCGGGCCCGGGCTGCCCGGCGTGAACTCGACACAATCGACGAGCTGCCATTTTGATCGCGCCCGAGGAAGCAGAAAAACGGCGCTTGGACCGCCTGGATAGCCCCGCCCGGGTGCGGTGGTTGCGCGAGCAGGTGCGCGGTTATGTCATCGATCTCGCGGCCCGGGCTTATTTCCGGCTGCCCACGGTCTGCGCCGGGAGCGTCATCGATGATCCGAAGCATGAGGCCATCGACTGCTGTTTGCGCCTGGCAGAAAGCCACGGCTTGACCAGTAGCGAATGTGCAACGGCCTTCAAGAGCGAATGGGCGGCGGGGATGAACCTTGCGGTTCAGGTGGGCGAGAAACTGAAGATCACCGGGCTCTCGCACATCAAGATCACCGGCAGCGGCAACGGTGTCGAAGCAGCCCTGCAGGCCGCTGCGGCCAAGTTTCCAGTGGGCTGGCCACATCTGACGCCGGATGATCTCAAAGACATCGCCGCAGGCTTTCAGCGCCCGGCCAAAGCCAGGAGGATCGCCTGATGGATGCAGATCCGACATGGAGCCTGCCGGTAGGTGGCGAGGCGCAGCTTTCGGGCGTGGCCGTATCATCTTTGAAACTGGCCGAGCCGCTCCCCTTCATCCGCTTCGAAGATGTCGAGCCATCCCTGAATGCCAACGACTTCGTTGAGCGGCTGCTTGTCGCTGGCGCGATGAGCGTGATGTACGGGCAGAGCAACTGCGGCAAGACCTTCCTGGCGCTCGATCTCGCCCTGCACATCGCTGAAGGCCGCGCCTGGTTCGGACGGGAAATCGCGCAGGGTCCGGTGCTGTATCTGGCCCTGGAAGGCAGCCACGGCATCCGCAACCGCATCGTAGCCTTTCAGGCAGCCTACGGGCTGGAGGACGCTAGGCTGCCCTTCTACTTAGTCTCTCAGCCCCTGAACCTGCTCGATCCGGCAGGTGACCTCGCGGCGATCATCAGGACCGCCGAGCAGATCCAGGAAGCAGCCGGCAGCCGCGTCGCCCTGATCGTCATCGACACGCTCAGCCGGGCCATGGCGGGCGGGAATGAGAACGCGCCAGAGGACATGACGGCCCTGGTTGCGGCTGGCGATCACCTCCGCAAGGAAACCGGCGCGCACGTCATGTGGATCCACCATAGCGGCAAGGACGAGGCTCGCGGCGCTCGCGGCCATTCCAGCCTGCGCGCCGCCACGGATACAGAGATCGAGGTGATATCCGACGATAACTCCATCGCAGACAGTAAATGGCGTGAGCAGTTCTACTCATCTGCGATGCCGGGCGCCGAGCAGCAAGCTAAGCGGCGGGCGTTTCAACGAGCTGCTGAGAAGCTTGTGGAAATCCACGTGGTGGGAATGAGCGGCGGCCGCGTGTGGGTCACCAGCCGCAATCAGCCAGTACAGTAAATCGGTACATGATAGGTACATTCGGTACATTCGGTACATCGCATCCCCCTTCTACGGCGGTACAAACGGTACATACCCCTTTAGGGGTGTACCGGATGTACCGTCTGAGGGATGTCCGGGATTTGTCCTGTCCGGTGGCAGTCGAACAGAAAGGATAACCAAATGGAAAATTCACACCAACGCACCGCAGGCAGCATCCTCGCCCTGGACCTCGGCACCGCCACCGGTTGGGCGCTCCGGCGCGCAGATGGCGTGATCATCTCTGGCACGGCCTCGTTCAAGCCGGGCCGCTATGAGGGCGCCGGCATGCGCTTCCTGCGTTTTGCTCAATGGCTCGATACCCTCGGCCTTCCTGAAGCCGTGTACTTCGAGGAGGTCCGCCGTCATCGTGGCGTCGACGCGGCCCACTGCTACGGCGGCCTGCTGGCTACGCTGACGGCATGGTGCGAGGCCCGCGGCGTTCCCTACGCGGGCATTCCGGTCGGGACCATTAAGGCCAGCGCGACCGGCAAGGGGAACGCCTCCAAGGAGGCGGTGATCGCCGCCATGCAGGCGAAAGGCTTTAGCCCGGCGGACGACAACGAAGCTGATGCTTTGGCGATTCTGATGCACGTCAGCGGGCAGCCAGTCCCTGCTTCCAGCCTGAAATTGGAGGCGTGCCGGTGACCGACGAGCCTGTTTCCCGCCTGCCTAAGCAGGGAACACGTTTTACCAAGGGGCGCAGCGGCAACCCCAAGGGCCGCCCCAGGGGTGCCCGCCACCCGGCTTATGCGGCCCTGGATGCTATCGGCAAGACCGAGGCGCCGGAGATCGTCAAAGCGGTTGTCACCGCTGCGAAGAGCGGCGACATGCGAGCCGCCGAGATCATGCTGAAGCGGGCTTGGCCGGAGCGCAAAGGACGCCTGATCCCTCTCGACCTCCCCGAGACCAACACCGCCGAGAGCGTGGCCCAAGCCATACAGCGCGTCACAGCGGCCTTGGCGGCGGGCGAGATCAGCCCGGATGAGGCCCAGGCCATCGCGAGCGTGTTGGAGCACCAGCGCCGCGCCATCGAGACAGAGGAACTGGAAAAGCGCATCGTTGCGCTGGAAGAAAGGCAGAAATGAGTAGCATCAAACACCGCGTCGCCAAGCTCGAAACCAAGAATCCGTCGCGCGGATTGGATGGGCTGCCGCTTCATCTGCCTTTTACCGAATGGACCCTCGAGCAGATCGCCGCGTTCGCTCAGGGTCACCCCGAGAATCTAGAGCAAATTCCGGATGACCAATTGAGCGAGTTGATACAAAAGCTTCGCGCCGCGGTCGCCGAATTCGCCGGAGATGACAAATGAAAGCGATTATGAAGCGGCTGAAATCCCTCGAACGCGCGGCAGGGCCAGAACCTCTTACGGTTATTCTTAACTGGTTTGGATCCCCGATAACTCACACGACCTGCGGGGATGCATCCATTTGGCGACGCGCCGACGAGTCCCTTGATGACCTCAAGGAGCGCGCGAAGGCGGAGTTGCTTGGAATTGGGCGCGTTGGCGTTCGGATCATCTGTTTGCGTGGTGAGAATGAACATGCCGATCTATGACGCGACATTCACGATGAAAAACGCCCTGATACTTTCTGGGACAGTCGGGAATGCGATCCGGCGGCTTTCCGGTGTCAAACCGAAAAATGGCTATGATAATTTGGAAAAACCTTTGTTTTAACAAGAGAAATGTGGGAACCACTCCCCCACGGCGAAAGGATGAAGCATAATGGGTGTAGCAGCAGCAGTAGTAGGCGGAACGGCTTTGGCCGGCATAGCGGGCGCTGCGATTTCCGCTAACGCGGCCAGTTCAGGGGCGAACGCAGAGGCCAATGCCGCCACCAGTGCGGCCAACGCGTCGGAGGCTAATGCTCAGCAGACAGCCGCGAACCTGGCTCCGTTTCTTTCGTCAGGCTCTACCGCCGCGAATTCGCTGCAAGCCTCCCTCGGCCTCGGCGGAACCGGCACGAACCTGCTTGCGGCGAACGGCATCAACTCGCTGACCTTCCAGCCGACCGAGCAGCAGCTTGAAAGCACCCCCGGCTACCAATTCGACCTCCAGCAGGGCCTGGAAAGCACCCAGAACAGCTATGCGGCGCAGGGGCTCGGCGTGTCTGGCGCGGCCATGAAGGGCGCGGATAATTACGCCACCGGCCTGGCCAATAACACGCTCAGCACCCAGCAGGGCATTTTTCAGGACAACCTGAATAACGTCCTGTCACCGCTGGAAAGCCTTTCATCTCTGGGTGAAAATGCCGCAAACCAAACCGGCGAACTTACCACCAGCAATATCAATAGCGCCAATACCGCCGCAGTCGGCGCGGCTAACGCACAGGCGGCCGGGGATACCGGAGTGGCAAACTCGATTTCGGGCGGCTTGAATTCTGCCGGCAATTCTCCGATGAATTATATGCTGTACGCCAGCCTCCTGAAGGACTTGAACGGCTACACGCCATCTGGCGCCAACACTGCGACCGGCGGCAGTGATGGCAATCCGCTCTATACCCCCGGAACAGCGGGAGACTTGGGCTTATAATCAGCAATTCGCTCGTAACCCAGCGCGTAGTACCGAATGGCCGGAAAGGGGCCAACTCAGGGCCGCAGCGTGTTTGACGAATAATGGCCCAGGTTGATCTACCATTTGTGCAGATTGTCACTGCCAAGGGGCGGCGTTATGCCTGCTATCTCCGCGTCCCACAGTTCAGCCTGCCCGTGGGCATCCGCGTGAGGCCAACGAGGGTTTGGGAGGAAATGACGAGGTCAGCATCACCCACTTCCTGCATCGAAAGCGCCACGACAGACCCGGCGCGGCTTGATGATGGATCTCATTGTCTTCGCCGCCGGGCTGCTTGGCGGAGCCATCCTGATAGGCCGCAGGATAAAACCGGTCCTGTTCCGCAGCCTGGGCCGCGCCGGTATCCGCCGGCGTATCGGGTCGCGCCAGGGAAGTGATCCCCCACTTTAGAGAAAAACAGGATGGGCTTGGCAACCCCCACCGCCGGAGCGGGGTGATTAGCTAATTGGAGCCCGGCTTAGCGGCGATCAAAGCGCCGGAAATGCCATTTACCAATCTACGGCCCAGACCGCTCCGTCCTCGGTCTGGCATCTGCCACTTCCATGGCCAAAGGCGCTGCTCCAGCCCTGGCAAAGAAGTTCAGTTTTTGGTCCGTAGGCCACAAATTGAACGTTTCCGCCTCCCTCTGCTATGCCGGTAGCAGTTTCGCCGCCGGCAAACGCCATAGCCACGCCGCCCTGGTTTGCGACGTGATATTCTCCCTTAAGCACTTCTCCGTCTGGCATCTTGACGGTCACAGGTCCACTGCTGCCAGTGCGCCTAAAGTGAATTTGCACCTGGCCTATATCCCGCGCCTGTTGATTTATCGGGAAAGTGTCCGCCGCGCTCACGCAACTCGTCAGCAAGAGGGAGGCCCCCATAGCCAACTTACCCAGAAGCCTCATTCCAACCTCCCGTTGCTTAAACGGGATTAATTGACCGTAATGAAAAAGTCGAGGGGACAGCGTTTTTGTGACCGTGGCTCCCGGACTGGATGGTAGTGAGTGCGATGCTCCAGGCGGCGTTCAATTCGCCAGACGAAGCCAACCAGTTCATGAGCATGGCCGAGCGCCTGAACGAGCAGGCCAACGCCAAGAACGCAATCCTGGGCAATTCCCGCACCGCGCTCCGGCAGGCCCAGCAAGGGCACGACTGGGGCAAAACCGCCCTTGAGGCCGGGGCCAATGTCGCCGCCGGTCGCCCCCACATCGCGGCGCTGCGGCTGCTTCAGGGGCTCGGAAGCCACGCCGCCAACCAGGGCAGTCCCGAATATGATACGGCGCTGGCGAACCTGCTGACCAACCCCGACATGGCTGCGGCGTTGGCGAAGATGCAGGGGAGGGGGCAAGGCCGGGCGCGCTAAGCCAGTCGGCTGCCGCTCTCGGTGCGGGCGCAAACCGCGCCGCGCGCCTATCCCCGCTGCTCGGTATGACGCCTACGAGCGCCTACGGAACGGGGCAATAACCAGAACGATCAGGGCGAACACGACGGCAAAGATCTTCGCGGCGCTCCATGCAATACCGCTGCCTGGTGCGGTGGCCTTGCAGCAGATGCAGTTTCGCGGTTTCCTCAGCTCCTTGATGGTGTTGGCAGCTCCATGGAGCTGGCTGATAAGATCTGCCGCCGGCGGCCGTCGGCGCGTCCTCAATCTACCCGCGCCGGCCCCAACGCCTCGATGATGCGGCAGCTTCCAACGGTGCCGCCGTGGCACGAATCGATCATCGCGGCCAATTCCCGTTGCAGGGCGGCCAGATCGGCGATCTTGCGCTCCACCTCGGCCAGGTGGCCGCGGGCGAGGGCGTCGACCGTGGCGCAGTCACGCCTGGGGTCGTCGGAAAGCTCAAGCAAGGCGCGGACCTGATCCAGGGAGAATCCAAGCTGCCGGGCGCGGCGAATGAACGACAAGCGCCCCAACTCCGCTTCTCCGTAGCTGCGGTAGTTGCCACCGGACCGCCCTGGGGACGGCAGCAGCCCGATCCGCTCATAGTACCGGATGGTCTCGACCTTGGTGTCCGTCGCCCTGCCGAGCATGCCGATCGTCAGCGCCATCTGCTTGACCCTGTAGTTGCTACAGGGTGCATGTAGGCGGCCGTCGGCTGAATTTGAAGGGGATGGCGAGATGGCGGGTGGCTGCTGCGGCGGGTGCAGGACGGCACCGCCGCCAAAGGACACGGCGTGGCGGTGTGTGCTCTGGATCGCGCTCGCGGTGAATCTGTGCATGTTCACGGTGGAGGTGACCGCCGGCGTTTCCGCGCGCTCCGCTGCACTGCGGGCGGACGCGCTCGACTTCCTGGGCGACGCCGCCAACTATGCGATCAGCCTCGGCGTGGCCGGCCTGGCCCTGCGCTGGCGCGCCAGGGCGGCGCTGCTGAAGGGCGCCTCGCTGCTGGCGTTGGGCCTGTGGGTGATTGGCAGCACCGCCTGGATGGCCGTCTCCGGGACGTTGCCCGCCCCGGAGACGATGGGTGTGGTTGGTGTGCTGGCCCTGGCCGCGAACGTGTCCTGCGCGCTTCTGCTTTGGAGCAACCGGGGCGGGGACGCCAACCGCAGCTCGGTCTGGATCTGCTCTCGGAACGACGCGATTGGCAACGTAGCGGTGGTCGCGGCGGCCCTCGGCGTGTTCGGCACCGGCGCCGCCTGGCCGGACCTTCTGGTCGCGGTGGTGCTGGCCGGGTTGGGCGTCAGTGGGGGATGGCAGATCGTCGTCAAGGCCCGGAGGGAGCTGCTGGCCGACCCGGCGCGCAAAGCGGCCGTGGGGGCGCATGAGGGCAGCGCGGCGGGCTCGCGCTAGGGTTCTGTTTGGCTGCTGACTTGCGCGGAGAGTAGGAGGGCACGAACCCGTTATTTCTTAGGCAACCCATCCACGTACCGGTGAATACTAGCCATAACGATCCTGGTGCTCTTACCGGCCTTGCGGCCATCCAGGTCGCCTGCGGTGATAAGCTCGTAGATTTTAGTGCGCCCGACGCTTAGCAGGCGCGCCGCCTCATCCACTGAAATGAGAAGGGGGTGAGCTGGGAATGATCCGTCCATAATATCTTCTTCCTACGTCTTGGGCGGCGAGCGCCTCATAGTCTGAAAATATCCGGCCACCAGTGAAAGAAGCAAAGATTTCGAGATTTTTTATTGGTTTAGCGAGAGCAGGCGAGGGAATTGTACTCAAAATCACGGATTTTTTGACTTTAGAATGTTGAGAGAAGTAGCATTGCGGCCCTGTGCAATCGGCACCCCCGTTTATCCGTCAGTTTGGGCACAGGCAGCTTTATGAGAAAGGTCGCATAGCTGGACGTGGGAGCGGCGTTCGCCGACGAGCGTTCCGCCATTGATCAATTACGAAGGTGATTGTCCGCTGGCGTCCACAACCGTCCGGTGTCTTCCGGCGTAATTGTGTGGGTAGGCGTGTGGGTAGATGGGCGGGGTGTTTAGCCAAGCGTTTGATTTTAAACAGAAAAAATGTCTGGATTGGAGGTCCGGGCGGGAATCGAACCCACATACACGGATTTGCAGTCCGCTGCATCACCACTCTGCCACCGGACCGGCTTGGTGCGGCCCCTATATCCCTGGCTGTGCGGCGGCGGTCAAGCGGCGTTTCGCGCGGGGCGGCAAATCTTCCGTGCGGGTGGCTTGGAGACCTGCAGTTGAGTTTGCACCCGGGCCGCCGCTATAAGTACTGTACTTGCGAAGTGGAAGGGTTCTATGGCTGATTCCGATGCTCTGGCGATAGCGCGCGACAATATGGTGGATTCGCAGGTCCGCCCCAATTTTGTGCATGATTTGCGGTTGACCGGCGCGATGCGCGTTCTGCCGCGCGAGGCCTTCGCCGCTGCTGGTCCGCTGGCCTATTCCGACGCAGACCTACCGCTGGGCGGCGGGCGCTTTATGCCGCAGCCCATGGTCGTGGCGCGGCTGGCGCAGCTGGCGCTGGAGAATAATCCGGCCCATGTGCTGGTGATCGGCTCAGGCAGCGGCTATCTGGCGGCCCTTCTCAGTCTGGCTGGGACCGATGTGGTGGCCCTTGAGGAGGAAACCCGCCTGACCAGCGGCGCCCTGGCCGTTTATGCGCCCAAGGCGCAGGCCGTGACCGGGCGGCTGGATGCCGGGTGGCCAGCGGGCGGCCCTTATGATGCCATCATCATCGAGGGCGCAGTGCTGAAAGATTCCGGCCGTGCTGGCCGCGCAGCTCAGCCCAGGCGGGCGCATTGTCACGATCCTCGCGGATGACAGCGAGCCCGGCGCCCTGGGCCGCGCGGTGGTGGCGGAGCCGGTGACCGGTGGCTACTCCACTGTGACGATTTTTGACTGCGCGGCGCGCCTGCTGCCGCAATTCACGCCCACTCCAGCTTTTAGCTTCTGAACATGACAGGCAAGCCCTTACCACGCGCTCACTGGCTTTCCGGCTTGGCGCTGGGGGGGCTGGCGCTGTCCGTCGCCCCGGCTCTGGCCGCGCCGCCCGCAACTCTGACGGACGCCCTGGTCGATGCCTATTACAACAACCCGACCCTGCAGCAGCAGCGTGCGGCCCTGCGCCAGGCCGATGAGGAGGTGCCCGCGGCACTCTCGGGCTGGCGGCCGACGGTGACGCTGAATGGTGAATATGGCCGGGTCACAGGGTCGGAGAAATACGGCACAACATCCTTTGACCCGTTGACCCAGCAATATGTGACAACCAGCACCAAGGTGCCGGAAAACGGAACTGAGAAGGTCGGCGAACTCACGGTAACCCAGCCGATTTATACCGGCGGCAAGGTCACCAGCCAGACCAGGCAGGCCAAGAACGACATCTACGCGGCGCGGGCCCAGCTGCTCTCGCAGGAACAGACGGTGTTTCTGAACGTGGCGCAGGCCTATGTGGCCGTCGTTACCGACCAGCAGCTTCTGGCCTTGCAGAAGGGCAACCAGCAGGTGCTGACGCAGCAGCTGCAAGACACACAGACGCAGTTCAATCTCGGCGAGATAACCATGACCTCCGTTGCGCAGGCGCAGGCCTCTCTGGCCCAAGCCGAGCAGCAGGTGGCGGTGGCGATGGGTAATCTCGAGATCGCGCGGGAAAATTTCCTCCAGCTGGTGGGTGAGTATCCGGCGGATACGCTGGCGCCGCCGCAGCCGCTCATGCTGCCGGTGGACAGCAAAGCCAAGGCGGGAACGGTCGCCGTCCAGAACGATCCCGATGTCATTGCAGCGGAATTCACCGACGCTTCAGCCAAGGATGCCGTGGATGTGGCGTTCGCCGCCCTGATGCCACAGCTCTCCGTGCAGGCTTCGGCCTATGACGAGGCGGGCAGTTCTGGCCAGAATGATTTCACGCGTGGGGCCTCTTTCGTCGGGCAGCTGACTGTGCCGCTTTATCAGGGTGGGCAGGAATATTCGACGATTCGTGCGGCCAGGGCAAAGGAGCAGCAGGCCTTTGCGGCAGTTCTGGTGGCCCAGCGCAAGGCATATTCCGATGCCACCCAGGCCTGGGAGGGGATGACCTCTTCACGCGCGGCGGTTCTTGATATCAATGCACAGATCAAAGCCAACGCCATCGCGCTGGATGGTACGGAGCGGGAACAGTTGGTGGGCACCCGCACCACGCTGGATGTGCTGAACGCCCAGCAGACGCTGCTGGATTCTCAGGTGCAACAGGTGCAAAACATCTCTCAAATGGTGAATTATTCGTACACGATCGCAACGTCAATCGGGCGGTTTACGGCGCGGGATTTGAATTTGCCGGTGCAAGAGTATGATGACCAGGACTATTACAATGCGGTGAAATATGCCTGGTTCGGCACGGGCGGCGCGGCGGACAGTGACGCCGGGGTCGCGCCGGACGGCTTGATGTTGAATGCGCCGCCGGTGTCCCCGGTGGTGCCGGTTTCCAGCTCCGGCCAGGATGCGCCATGAAGGAGGCAGGATGAGCGAAGGCGACGGTATTTCCAACCGCCCCGGCCCGGCCAGCGCGGCGGAACCCTCTATGGAGGAGATTTTGGCGTCTATCCGGCGGATCCTTTCCGAAGAGGAGGGGGCGGCGAAGCTGGAACCGGAGAGAGATGACGAGCTGCTGCTGGATGCCAGCATGCGCGTGCCGGTGCAGGATTTGCCAGCCACTGCCACCGAGGCGCCGGCGATAGAGCCGGAGCTGGACCAGGTAATGCCGCCGGAGCATTTCGCCGCTGAGTCGACGCTGGAAAGCCCGCAATTTCCGCCCGCACCGGAGCCCCAGATCGAACCCGCTTATGAGCGGCCGGTTGTGGAGCAGGAGCCGCATATTACGTTCGAGCCGCTGCCGCCTGCTCATGAGCCGCCGGAGCCTGTCTTTACCGCCATCCTGGAAACGGAGCCGGTGCTGAGCGCCTGGGTGGCCGAGCCGGCCTTTCAACCAGAAAAAGAAAAGGAATATATCATGGAAGAGCAAGTGCAGAGCCCGGCAGGGCTGGTCGGCGAGGACGCATTTAGCGAGATTGCCAATTCCGTCGGTGCGCTGGTGCGCAGTGTCAGCGCTGAGCGCTCGGCCAGCGTCGGCCGCCCGGGCATCACCATCGAGGATATCGTCCGCGAGGAGGTGAAGCCGGTGCTGAAGGCCTGGCTGGACACGCATCTGCCGAGCCTGGTGGAACGCGTGGTACGTGCCGAGATCAATCGCGTGATGGACCGCGCGCAGGGCTGAGCCCGTTCTGGTTGGCGCCGCAAGGCGTAGGATATTCCCTTAAAGACGCGCCCGGCGCCGGGCGCGGAGGTTTTTCGTGACGATATTGGACAAGAATTTCGAGCCGGCCTCTTCCGAGGCGCGGCTCTATGCCGGTTGGGAAGCTTCGGGGGCCTTTGCCGCGCAGCCGCAGAGCGATGCAGCGCCCTATGCCATCATGATCCCGCCGCCGAACGTAACCGGCAGCCTGCATGTGGGCCACGCGCTGACCATGACGCTGCAGGATATTCTTGTCCGGTTCCGGCGCATGCAGGGGCGCGATGTGCTCTGGCAGCCGGGCACCGACCATGCGGGCATCGCCACCCAGATGGTGGTGGAGCGGCTTCTGGATAAGGAAGGCGTTTCCCGGAAAGAGCTCGGGCGCGAAACCTTTCTCTCCCGCGTCTGGCAATGGAAGGCCGAATCCGGTGGTACCATCACCCGCCAGCTGCGCCGCCTGGGCGCCTCGCCGGACTGGGCGCGCGAGCGCTTCACGATGGATGACGGGCTTTCCGTGGCCGTGCGCGAAGTGTTCGTGCGGCTGTTCCAGGAAGGGCTGATCTACCAGGATAAGCGCCTGGTGAACTGGGACACGGCCTTGCAGACCGCGATCTCCGACCTTGAGGTGGAGAGCCGCGAGACCAAGGGGAATATGTGGCACATCCGCTACCCGGTTGAGGGCGGCGAGGAGATCGTCGTCGCCACCACGCGGCCGGAGACGATGCTGGCCGATACCGCCGTGGCGGTGCATCCGGAAAACGAGAAGTACAAGCATCTGATCGGCCGGCATGTGGTGCTGCCGCTGACGGAGCGGAAGATTCCCATCATCGCGGATGAATATGCGGACCCTGAGAAGGGCACGGGCGCGGTGAAGATCACCCCCGCGCATGATTTCAACGATTTCGAGGTGGGCAAGCGGCACGGGCTCTCCATGCCCTCCATGCTGGACCGCCAAGGGCGGATCACGCTGGCCGAGCTGGGCGAGCTGCCGGAATTCGTGCGCTCGCTGGAAGGGCTGGACCGGTTTGCGGCGCGCAAGCTGATCGTGGCCGAGCTGGAGGCGCGCGAGCTGCTGGTGGAGGTGAAGCCGCACCAGAACACCGTGCCGTATGGCGACCGTTCGGGTACGGTGATCGAGCCGTTTCTCACCACGCAATGGTACTGCAACGCGCATGTGCTCGCGCAGCCTGCCATCAAGGCGGTTGAGGAAGGCCGCACGAAATTCGTGCCCCAGCAATGGGAGAATACGTTCTTCGCCTGGCTGCGGGACATTCAGCCCTGGTGCATCTCCCGCCAGCTTTGGTGGGGGCACCGCATTCCGGCCTGGTATGACGAGGCGGGCAAGGTCTACGTGGCGCGCACCGAGGAAGAGGCGCAGGCGCAGGCTGGGAACGGCGTGACGCTGACCCAGGATGAGGATGTGCTGGATACCTGGTTCTCCTCCGCGCTCTGGCCGTTCTCGACGCTGGGCTGGCCGGAGCAGACCCCGGAACTGGCGAAATACTACCCCACCGACACGCTGGTGACGGGCTTCGACATCATCTTCTTCTGGGTGGCCCGGATGATGATGATGGGGCTGCATTTCATGGGTGATGTGCCTTTCCGCACAATCTATATCCATGGGCTGGTGCGCGATGAGAAGGGGCAGAAAATGTCCAAGTCCAAGGGCAATGTCCTGGACCCGCTGACGCTCATCGACAAATTCGGCACAGATGCGCTGCGCTATTCCGTGGCCGCGGCGGCAGGGCAGGGGCGCGATGTGAAGCTGGGCGAGAAGATCGTCGAGACGAACCGCGCCTTCATCACCAAAATCTGGAATGCCGCGCGCTTTCTGGAAATGAATGGCGTGAAGCCGAACCCGGATTTCAAGCCGGAAAACGCGACGCTGCCGCTCTGCCGCTGGGTGCTGGCCCGCGCCAATGAGGCGATTGCGGCGGCCACTTCGGGGCTGGAGGCTTACCGCCCGAATGATTACGCCGCCGCCTGCTACCGCTTTGCCTGGGGCGATGTGTGCGACTGGTTCATCGAGCTGGCCAAGCCCGGTTTCGCCAGCGAGGATGCGGCAGGAAATCCGCGACACGGCGGCTTATGTGCTGGGCGTGCTGCTGCGGCTGATGCACCCGCTGATTCCCTATGTGACCGAGGAGCTGTGGGACCATTTCGGCTATGGCGCGGCGTATTCGCTGATCTCCGCCGCGTGGCCTGAGACGGTGAAGGTGACGGGCGAGGCAGAGGCGGTGGAGGCAGTGAACTGGCTGGTCGCGCTGATCTCCGAAATCCGTTCGATCCGTTCCGAGATGAATGTGCCGCCTTCGGTGAAATCTCCTGTGTTTTTGCAGGATGCTTCGGCCGGAGACGCTGGCGCGGGCGGAGCAGAATTTCGAGGCGATTTCGCGCCTGGCGCGAGCCTCCGAGATCGGCCCGCTTACTGGGGCGGTGCCGAAGAACGCCGCGCAGGCGGTGCTGGGTGAGGCGACGATCGTGCTGCCGCTGGAAGGGCTGATCGATCTGGAGGCGGAGAAGAAGCGGCTTCAGGGCGCGCTTACCAAAGCGGAGCAGGAGCTGGCGAAGGTGAAGGCCAAGCTCGCGAATGCGGATTTCGTCTCCCGCGCGCCGGATTCGGTGCTGGACGAACACCGCGAACGCGAGGATAGTTTTGGGAACGAGGTAAAACGCCTCGGCGCGGCTTTGGGGAGGTTGGCGTGAACGCATTGGCGATTGGACGTGCAGGTAAGGCCCATCCGCCCGGAAGACCGGGCCGGATGGGAGGCGCTCTGGCAGGGCTATCTGCGCTTCTACGAGGAGGAGCTGCCGCAGGAGGTGACGGACATTGTCTGGTCGCGTTTCCTCGACCCCAATGAGCCGATGCATGCGCTGGTGGCGGAAGCAGACGGGAAGTTGCTGGGGCTGGTGCATTACCTCTTTCACCGCAACACCTGGATGGCGAATGATGTTTGCTATCTGGAGGATCTGTTCACGGCAGAGGACGCGCGGGGCAAAGGCGTAGGCCGTGCCTTGATCGAAGCGGTGTATGAGCGCGCCAGCGCGGCGGGAAGCACGCGCGTCTATTGGCTGACGCATGAGACTAACAAGACCGCCCAGGCGCTTTATGACACGCTGGCGGACAAGCCGGGCTTTATCCAATACCGCAAGCAGCTTTAAGCCCATTGCCGCGAATCTCCATGGCGGCGCATGCTGGCGGCCATGAATAATTTTTCGATTTTGCTCGTGCTCACGGTTGCCGCCGCGCTGGAAGCCGGGGGAGACGCACTGGCGCGCACCGCTTTGCATGCTCATGCGCAGCCGGCGCGGCTCGGGTTTTTCGGTGCGGCGGCCTTGGTACTTTTTATTTATGGCGTGACGGTCAATTTGCCGCCTTGGGATTTCGGGCGACTGCTGGGTGTTTACGTGTCGCTGTTTTTCGTTGTGGCGCAGCTGATCAATCTGTTCGCCTTCGGCGTGCGGCCGGATCTGCCTATTTTGGCGGGCGGCGCGCTGATCCTCGCGGGCGGGCTGCTGATGACGTTCTGGAAGGCATAAGCAAGCATCAGAAGTTTTTGGAGGCGGCTCATTTTTTAATGGCCGCCATTTCGCAGCTTTTTGAAAAAAGCTGCACCAAAAACTTCTGCTTGGTTTTAGGCCAGATTTTCAGTCTTTCAGCCCGTAAGCGGAGAGAACGCGGCCCATCCAGGCGAGGATGGGGTCGGCTTCCGGCAGCAAGACTGTTGAAGATGCCAGCCTTGCCCATTGCAGCGCACCGAAGACGATATGGTCCGCCCAGTTCGGCGCCTCGCCGGCGACGAAGCTCTGATTGGAGAAAAGCCGGTAGAGCGGCTTCAGCGTGGCATGGAATGTCTCCAGCGCTTGCGGGCGTCCGGCATCGATTTCCTCAATGCTGCATTTGAACATCGCCTCGCGCGTTTGCCGGAAATAGGGCTGATCCTCCGGCGTCAGGCGGCGATAGATGTCGCCCAGCACCACAGCGGCGATGGCGGGGTGGAGAATGCTCTCCGTCCAGTCTTTCACGAACATGATCAGCGCGCGCGAAGGCGGCTCGCCGAACAGGGATCTCCTCGTTGGGATAGGTACGCTCCAGATAATCGGCGATGATCTGGCTATCTGAAACGATGTTCTTGCCGTCAAGCAAAACCGGAACCTTGCCCTGGCCGGAGGTGGCGATGGCCGCCTTGTCTGTGAAGTGCCAGGGGATGGTTTCGTAATCCAGATTCTTGTGCGCGAGGGCGAGCTTCACGCGCCAGCAATAAGGGCTGAAGCGCGTGCCGTCCGCCGTAGTGAGGTCGTAGAGGAGGCGTGTCATCGTGCGGTCTGTCCAAAGAGCACGCTCTTCGAATCCTGCGAGACGGTGGGAGTGCTGTTGATCTCCTGGGCCTTCGCATAGGCGCGCTGCACGGCGGGGCGGGCGGCCATGCGCTCGAACCAGGCTTTCAGATGCGGGAAATCCTCCAGCTTCTGTTGCTGGCGCTCATAGGGCACGATCCAGGGGTAGGAGGCCATGTCCGCGATGGAATACTCGCCCGCGATATACTCCTTGCCCTCAAGCTGCTTGTTCAGCACGCCATAGAGGCGGTTGGTCTCCTTCACATAGCGCTCCATCGCGTAGGGGATACGCTCGGGCGCGTACTGCACGAAATGATGGTTCTGCCCGGCCATCGGGCCGAGGCCGCCCATCTGCCAGTAGAGCCATTGCAGCACGTTGAAACGGGCGCGCGGTGCTTTCGGCAGGAATTTGCCGGTCTTGTCGGCCAGATATTCCAGGATGGCGCCGCTTTCGAAAATGCCGAGCGGTTCGCCGCCATCTGCGGGGGCGAGGTCGCGGATCGCCGGGATGCGGTTGTTCGGCGCGAATTTCAGGAAATCCGGGTTGAACTGGTCGCCCTGGGAGATGTTGACGGGGAAGATCTTGTATTCCACCCCGGCTTCTTCAAGGAAGATGGTAACCTTATGCCCGTTCGGCGTGGTCCAGTAATAAAGCTCGATCAATTCAGAAACTCCTTCATGCCAACGCTTTGGATGCCAATTCGTAGGTATTATGGCTGAGATGCTTGCGCGCCACGATGCGTTCAAGCTCGGCCTTCATCAAGTCCTGGCGGGCGGTATCGAACCGGCGCCAGAGCCCCAGCGCCGTGACCAGCCGGGCCGCGATTTGCGGGTTGGTTTCATCCAGCCGCAGCACGAAATCCGCCAGCAGCTTGTAGCCGGCGCCGGATTTGTCATGGAACTTCGACGGATTGGCGGTGAAAGCGCCGATGAGCGCGCGCACACGGTTGGGGTTGCGCAGATCCATGGCCTCGTGGGTGGACAGCGCCTGCACGCGGGCGAGCGTATCCGGCGCGTTGCTGCGGGCTTGCACGGAGAACCATTTATCAAGCACCAGCTGCGTGCCCGCCCATTGGTCGTAGAAGGATTGCAGCGCCTCATCCCGCGCGGCGCCGGGGAGGTCGGTGAGATTGGTCAGCGCGGCCAGCTTGTCGGTCATGCTGCCCGCGTGGCCGAATTGTTTTGCCGCGAGCTCTGTACCCTCGGCGGCTGTGAGGTAGCCAAGGGCGGCATTGCGCAGTGCCCTGGCACCCATGGCGGGGCCGGAGACATCATCCGGCGCGGCGTGGCCGAATGCGTCATAGGTGGCCTGGAACTCGGCCTTGAGCGCCTGACCCAGAGCCTTGCGTGCGGCCTGACGCACGGCGTGGATGGCGTCGGGGTCGACAATCTTCATCTCATCGGCCAGCAGCGATTCCATGGGCAGGATCAGCGCCTCGGCGGCGAAGGCGGGGTCGCGCGCGGCATCGCGCAGCGTGGCGGCGATGGCCTCTTTCAGCCCGTCATCCAGCGTGAAGGGCTTGGCCTGCCTGGTGGGCGGCCACGGCGTCCAGCAGCACGGCGGAGGCGTATTGCTGAAGCGCATCCCAGCGGTTGAAGAGGTCGGAATCATGCGCGGCCAGGAAGGCGAGGCGTTCGCGGCTCTGGCCCTTCAGCTTGATGGGCGCGGAGAAATGCCGGAACAGCGAGACGGCTTCGGGCTTGCGCGGCAGCTTGAAGGTGAATGTCTGCTCCGCCTCGCGCAGCAGCAGCGTTTCGGCGTGCATGTCCTGCCCGGTTTTATCTACCAGCCCGATGGCGACGGGAACCAGCAAAGGCCGCTTGTCCGGTTGGCCGGGGGTGGCGGCGGTGTGCTGGCGCAAGGTGAGGGCGAAGGTTTTGGTCGCTTCGTCCCAGCTCTCATCGAAGCTGATTTCAGGCGTGCCCGCCTGCTCGTACCACAGCATGAGCTGCTTCAGGTCTACATCCGTGACGGACTGCATCGCGGCCCAGAAATCCTCCACCGTGGCGGCGGAATTATCGTTTTTGGCGATATATTCATCCATGCCGCGGCGGAACGCCTCGCGCCCGATGATGGTGCGGTACATGCGCACCACTTCCGCGCCTTTTTCGTAGATGGTGGTGGTGTAGAAATTATTGATCTCGAGATAGCTGGCCGGGCGCACAGGATGGGCCAGCGGCCCGGCATCGTCCCGGAACTGGGTGGCGCGCAGCAGGCGGACATCGGCGATGCGCTTTACCGCGGCGGAAAACTGGTCGGCCATATATTCCTGGTCGCGGAAGACGGTGAGGCCTTCCTTCAGGGAAAGCTGGAACCAGTCCCGGCAGGTCACGCGGTCGCCTGTCCAGTTATGGAAATATTCATGCGCGATCACGCGCTCCACATTCTGGAAATCAATGTCCGTCGCGGTTTGGGTATCCGCCAGCACATAGGCGGTGTTGAAGATGTTGAGACCCTTGTTTTCCATCGCGCCGGCGTTGAAATCCGACACCGCGGCGATGTTGAAGATGTCGAGGTCATATTCGAGGCCGAATGTGTCCTCGTCCCATTTCATCGAGCGTTTCAGCGCCCCCATGGCGTGGGCGCAGCGTGTTTCATCGCCGCGCTCCACCCAGATGCCGAGATCAACCGGGCGGCCGGATTTGGTGGTGAATTTGTCCTGCAGCGAGACAAGGTCCGCCGCCACCAGGGCGAAGAGATAGGAGGGTTTGGGGTGCGGGTCTTCCCACTCGGCGAAGGCCTTGCCGTTCTCCACCCCGCTGGCGAGCTTGTTGCCGTTGGAGAGCAGGACGGGGAATGTCTCCGCATCGGCGCGCATGCGCACATGGTAGCGCGCCATCACGTCCGGACGGTCCGGGAAGAAGGTGATCTTGCGGAACCCCTCGGGCTCGCACTGGGTGAAGAAGCCGGAGCCGGAGGTGTAGAGCCCCGAAAGTTCGGTATTCTTGGCGGGATTGATGCGCACGCTGGTTTCCAGCACTGCTTCATCCGGCAGGTCATGGATGGTGAGGCTCTCGTCATCCAGCGTGTAGCGGTTATCGCCCAACGCCTCGCCGTTGAGGGAGATGGAGAGCAGCTCCAGCTTGCGGCCGTCCAGCTTCAAGGGGCCGGGGGCGTTGCGGTGCAGCTTCAGCCGGGCGCGGACGATTGTGGCCTCCGGGTCCAGCTCGAAATCCAGCGCCACATGCTCCACCTTGTAGGCGGGCGGCAGGTAATCGGCGAGTTTCACCGGGTTGCGGGGCGCGATCTGTCCATCAGCCATGACTGTGTTGTTCCTGTTCCTTCTGGCGAAATGCCCGCGCCCACGCATATGGTGTGGCATGGCTGACGAGACATCTCTAGAGGCGGAAATTTTTTCACGGATTGCCGATATCGGGCAAGAGGCGTGGGATGGCTGCGCGGGAGGCGGCAATCCGTTTGTCTCCTATGCCTTTCTCTCCGCCCTTGAGGATAGCGGCTCGGTAGGCGGGCAAACGGGCTGGCACCCGCGCTATTTGGCCCTGCGCGGGGAGGGCGGCGTGGTGACGGCGGTGGCGCCGGCCTACGGCAAAACCCATTCTTATGGGGAATATGTGTTCGACCATGGCTGGGCCAATGCGTTCGAGCGCGCGGGCGGGCGCTATTATCCCAAGTTGCAGGTGGCGGCACCTTTCTCGCCCGTGCCGGGGCCAAGGCTGCTGACGCGCGGGCTAGGTGTTGCCGAGATGGCGGCGGCACTGGAGGCGGCGTGTGAGGCGTCCCGCTGTTCCTCCGCGCATGTGACCTTTTGCACGCAGGAGGAATGGGCGGGGCTGGGGCAGGTAGGCTGGCTGCAAAGGCTGGGCATGCAGTTCCATTGGGAAAACCCTGGTTATGAGAGTTTCGAGGATTTTCTGGGGGCACTCTCCTCGCGTAAGCGCAAGGCGATTAGGCGGGAGCGGCGCGAGGCGCAGGCGGGGCTGAGCTTTCGCGCGCTGACGGGGCCAGAGCTGACGCCTGCGGTGTGGAAGCGGTTTTATGAATTCTACGTCTCCACCGTGGACCGCAAATGGGGCGGGGCGTATCTGACGCCGGAATTCTTCCCGTTGCTGGGGGAGCGGCTGGGAGCAAACGTGGTGCTGATGCTGGCGGAGCGGAACGGCAAGCCAATTGCGGGGGCTCTGAATGTGCGGGGCGATGACGTGCTCTATGGCCGCAATTGGGGCTGCACGGAGGATGTGCCGTTTCTGCATTTCGAGCTCTGTTATTATCAGGCGATCGAGTACGCCATCACGCACGGAATTGGGCGCGTGGAGGCAGGAGCGCAGGGGGAGCATAAGATCCAGCGCGGCTATCTGCCCCAGACCGACTTTCTCTGCCCATTACATTGAGCATCCGGGGCTGAGGGATGCCGTGGCGCGGTTTCTGGAGGTGGAGCGCGAGGAAATGCTTGGGGCAATGGAGACGTTAGCGAAAGAGGGGCCGTACCGGCAGGACGAGCTTTGAAACGACAACAATATCGGAATGGATTAAGCAGCCCACGGCACGCCCATTTCAAATGTCATGATCGGAGCGAATTTACCTAATCTTTATGGGATGCCGTTCGATCTTGTATTCTGTTTTTATGCGCGATTGGACATGTATCTGAGTGTGCTGAATCAAAAAGCATATGTGCTGCCTGATGTGAGGGATCTAACGAGATCTCGTATCACATAAGGTGAAGCCTCCTAGAAGGACATTTCTAATGACGCGGATTGTTCATCGCGACCATAATCCTTTGCCCGACGTGAAGTTGAGCAATGCTTCAAGAGTCGGGTTTCGAAATTATAATCCAGGGGCGATGGATCGTGGTTCGCCACTTCATGATACCTCAAATGAGGTTGCTTTCGCTTACGATCAGGCAGGCCAAGATTACTCGCTTTATGCAGATGGTAATTCCGAAGAGCTTTTCGATTTTAGCGGAATTCACGCCTATGCCGACCGGCGCCTTTGGGAGCGGCTAAATTCCACGCTTTTGGATTTGCGGGAAACCGGTGTAACGTCTGTTAATATTTTAGATGCTGGTTGTGGGCCTGGTACGTGGTTGCGGCGTTTGGTTGTGCGGGCTCATGAAATTGGTTTTACAACAATCAATGCACGCGGTTTTGATATTGCACGTGAGCAGATCAGGCGTGCTCGTTTCCTGAGTAAGGGGTTGGAGGCGCTGCCTGGCGTTCGGCTCCGATTCGATACCTCTGATCTCAACGCGCGGTTTGCCGAGGATGATGACTTCAGTCGATATAACGGTTTGCCTCTACAGCGTTCTAAGCCATCTGCCGGCAACGCAGATGGAAAAAATCGCAGCTGAAATTGCGCGGGTGACGCGAGGCGTTTTTGTCACCACGGTCCGCCCTGTAGGAAGTCAGCCCACGATCTTTGTCGATTCAATCGAAAAGGCCGCAGCGTTTAAATACGATGCCACGGCTGATCGGTTTGAAGTTTTGCTGAATGACGGGCGGCGTTTCACCTTGGGTGTCCATTTGTTCAGCGCAGCGGAATTGGAAGGCCTGTTCGCGAAATATTTTGGTGTCACGGAGCTTGTTGGGCTTGATCTTTTCCATAGCCGCTTTGCGCCTGATCCACGCTGGAATCCAACATCGCAGTTCGCGGAAGATATTCTAACCGAGCATCTTTCCCGGCTTGAGGAGATCTTTGCGGCTGATCCAGCCTTCCTGGAACATGCAACGCATCTCATGCTGATTGGCAACAGGCGGCACGCAAACTAGAGCGGTTTGTAAATAGGTTGAACCGGTAGGTTCATCCTGTTTTGCGCCCTGGCTTTGCCTAAGCGATCAATTTCCTGTGCTATTTGAACAAAAAAAGCCCAGCATTCGCTGGGCTTTTTCCGTTTCGGTAAGGGGAGTAAAATTACAGGATTCAGCGCGTACATGGCGTAATTGCCGTCGTGCCACTTGTAGACGGCGTAGGCGGCATTCACCACGTCTCCCTTGGAGTCGAAGCTGATCGGCCCCAGCACCGTATTCCACGGACCGCCGGACTTCAGCTCGGCCGCAACCTTGGTGGGATCGGTGGTGCCGGCCTTGGTGGCTGCCTCGGCCCAGACCTGCACGGTGGCGTAGGAGTACAGCACGTAGCCGGTGGGGTCTTCCTTCAGCGCGGCCAACTCGGCCACCACTTTCGCGGCGGCAGCGTCTTTCTCGGCCGGCGGCGGGAAGGTCATCAGCATGCCCTCGGCGGCGGGACCGGCGACCTGCCACAGAGCGGATGTCACGGCCGCGTCCTCGGAGAAATATTGGGGGGTGAAGCCTTGGGCCACGCCTTGGCGCATGATCAGGCCCATGTCGGAATAATAGCCGCCCATATAGACCAGCGTGATGCCCTGCTGCTTCAGGCGGGAGATCAGCGCGGAGTAATCCTTGTCACCGGCGGTGTAGGAGGTGTTGTAGGCGATCTTCACGCCCAGCTTGCCGAGATTGGCGCGCACCTGGTCGGCAATGCCCTTGCCGTAGGTGGAGTTATCGTCCAGCACCGCGACTTTGGCGTCGGGGAAGTGCTTGGCGATATATTCCGCCGCCACCTTGCCCTGCTGGTCGTCACGGCCGCAGGTGCGGAAGGTGAAGGGGCTGCCGTTGTCGGTGTAGGCCGGGTTGGTGGAGCCTGGGGAGATCTGGATAACCCCGGCATCGGCATAGACCCTGCTGGCCGGGATGGAGGAGGCGGAGCAGAAATGCCCGTCCACCATCAACACGCCGTCAGAGACCAGGGTGTTGGCGGCGGAGACGGCCTGCTTGGGGTCGCAGGCATCGTCAACGGCGATGGGCTCGATCTGCTTGCCCAGCACGCCGCCCGCCTTGTTGATGTCGGCAACGGCAAGGTCGAAGCCGGATTTCATCTGCACGCCGAAGGCGGCGTTGGAGCCGGTGAGGGGGCCGGCTATGCCGATCTTGATCTGCGCGTGGGCGAGGCCGGTGCCGAGCGCCAGCAAGGCCGCTGTACCAAGTAGAATGTTGCGCACGTGTCTGCTCCTGTTGCTATTTATGTAGTTGGTTGAGAAACGCGGTGATACGCTACTATGCGCCCAAAAATTGGGCTACATCAATGGCCGCCTTCGAGGTAGGCAGCCCTGACTTCCGGCTTTGAGAGTAATTCCGCGCCAGTGCCCTGCATGGTGAGCTGGCCGTTGACCAGAACATAGGCGCGGTGGGCCAGACGCAGGGCTTGGTTTGCATTCTGTTCCACCAGCAGTACGGTCAGGCCGGTTTCGCGGTTAAGGTCGCGGATGGCGCCGAAAATCTGCTTGATCACCAGGGGGGCGAGGCCGAGCGAGGGTTCGTCCAGCAGCAGCAGCCTCGGCTTGCTCATCAGCGCGCGGGCAATGGCCAGCATCTGCTGTTCGCCACCCGAGAGCGTGCCAGCGCGCTGGGCAAAACGCTCCTCAAGGCGCGGGAACAGGGCGAACATTTTTTTGAGGTTGGTGTCGTAATCCGCGTACTTGATCACTTGCGCGCCCATCAGCAGATTCTCCTCCACGCTCATGCGCGGGAAGATGCGCCGGCCTTCGGGCGATTGGGCGATGCCCTTGCGGGCGATCTGGTAGGCGGGCAGGGCCGTGATGTCCTCGCCGTAATACAGCACGCGCCCGGTTTTGGCGCGGGGCTGGCCGAAGATTGTCATCATCAGCGTGCTCTTGCCGGCACCATTGGCGCCGATCAGCGTGACGATCTGATTCTCCGGCACTTCGATGCTGACACCGCGCAGCGCCTGGATGGGGCCGTAGAAGCTGCTGACATTTTGCAGCTCGAGAACGTTGCTCATGCCACGCTCTCCGCGATCGGGGCGTCGGGGTCGTCCTCGTCACCCTCGCCGAGATAGGCGGCGATCACGGCGGCGTCGGAGCGGATTTCGGCCGGGGTGCCGTCGGCGATTTTCTTGCCGTGGTCCAGAACGATAATGTGATCGGAAATCTTCATCACCACGCCCATGTCGTGTTCGATCAACAGCAGCGAGCAGCCGCCGTCGCGGATTTTCAGGAGCAGATCATTCAGCACCGATGATTCGCGCGGGTTGAGGCCGGCGGCGGGCTCGTCCAGGCAGAGCAGCGCGGGCTCGGTGCACATGGAGCGGGCGATCTCCAGCCGGCGCTGGGCGCCATAGGGCAGGGAGCCGGCCGGGTCGTCGGCACGGTCGATCAGGTCGGTCTGTTCCAGCCAATGTTGCGCCAGCTCCTTGGCCCGGCGCTCCGCGGCGCGGTAGCCGCCGATGCCCAGCACGCCGAGCACGCCGAAGCCGGTGGAGGCCTGCAGCGCGTTGTGCTGCGCGACCATCAGGTTTTCCAGCGCCGTCATGCCGCGGAACAGGCGGATGTTCTGGAAGGTGCGTGCCACCTTGCCTTTGCGGGCGATGGCATGGCCGGGCAGCTTCTCAAGCTGGACGATCTTGCCGACCTCCGGCGAGACCACCATGCTGCCAACCGTCGGCTTGTAGAAGCCGGTGATGCAGTTGAACAGCGTGGTTTTGCCAGCGCCGTTGGGGCCGATGACGGCGGTGATATGGCCGCGCTCTGCGGAGAAGGACACGTCATTGACGGCGGTAAGGCCACCGAAACGCATGGTGAGATCGGTGACGGAAAGAACGGTCATGGCTCAGCCTTTCCCCTGAGAGATCAGGTCCGCGCCTATGGCCTTGACCTTGCCGAGCGACACCGTGGGGCGGCGGGTGGAGATGAAGCCGCGCGGACGCACGATCATGATGACGACCAGAGCGATGCCGAAGATAAGCATGCGGTAGATCTGCAAGGATTGCAGCATTTGTGGCACGCCGATCATCACGCAGGCGGCGAGCACCACGCCAAGCTGGCTGCCGGCACCGCCCAGCACCACGATGGCGAGCACGGTGGCGGATTCGATGAAGGTGAAGCTGTCCGGGCTGATGAAGCCTTGCCGGGCGGCGAAGAAGCAGCCCGCGAAGCCGCCGAAAAAGGCGCCGATGGTAAAGGCAGTGAGCTTGGTGTTGCGGACATTGATGCCAAGGGACCGGCAGGCGATCTCATCCTCGCGCAGCGCCTCCCAGGCGCGGCCCAGAGGCTGCTTGCGCAGCCGCAGCGTCACCCAGTTGGTGAGCAGGGCAAGGGCGAGAATGACGTAGTAGAGATACGCATCGCGCTGGCCGGGCGTTGGGGTCGATGCCGAAGAAATGGGAAAATGTGCCAGGGCCGCCCGCCATGGAGAAACGCAGCCCGAACAAAGTGGGCTGCGGCATGCCGAGCATGCCATTGGGGCCGCCGGTGAGCGACACCCAGTTGGTGATGACGAGGCGGATGATTTCCCCGAAGGCCAGCGTCACGATGGCGAGATAATCGCCGCGCAGCCGCAGGACGGGAAAGCCGAGGAACGTGCCCCAGAGTGCCGCCAGGATTCCGGCGAGAGGCAGGCACTCCCAGAAGCCGAGGCCGAAAGTCGTCGAGATCAACGCAAAGGAATAGGCGCCGACGGCGTAGAAGGCGACATAGCCAAGGTCCAGCAGCCCCGCGAGCCCGACCACGATGTTAAGGCCCCAGCCCAGCATCACATAGGTCATGATCAGCACGCCGAGATCGATATAGGCATTGGGCAGGCCGGGGAGCAGCGGCATCACCACGGCGAAGATCAGCAGCACCGGGGCGATGAACTTGCCGCCTTTCTGCACCTGGGCGCCAAGGCCAGGGGCGATCTGCGCCGGGCGGTAGCGGCCCCAGGTGAGCAGTGCGAGCCGGGCCAGGAAGGTGATGCCCACCGCCAGGGCGATGGCCTCAGGCCGGGCGGCGAGCGTGAGGTTGCCGGCTTGATTGTCGCCGAGTTGAAGCCCGATGAAGGGGCCGAAAATCAGTAAGGCGAAGAAGGCGACGGACGCTGCATCCTTCAGATCTTCAACGAACGGGTTCATACTTTTTCGACCTCATGGCGGCCGAGCAGACCGCTTGGCATGAACATCAGCACGATGGCGAGGATCGAATAGACGGCGGCGTCCTTGTAGGCGACGGTGGCATAGCCGGACCAGAACGCCTCAATGAGGCCGATGAGCAGCCCGCCCAGCACCGCGCCCGGCAGCGAGCCGATGCCCCCCAGCACCGCTGCGGTGAAGGCTTTGATGCCGGCATTGAAGCCGATGTAGAAATCAATGACCCCATAATAAAGCAGGAACATCACCCCGGCGCAGGCGGCCAGGGCCGAGCCGATGATGAAGGTGATGCTGATGGTGCGGTTGGTGTCGATGCCCAGCAGGGCGGCCATCTTCGCATCCTGCTCGACGGCGCGCATGGCGCGGCCCAGCGGGGTCTTGGTGACGATGTAAGTAAATACCGCCAGTACCACGAGGGTAACGACGATGATGGCGAGCTGCATCCAGGAGAGCTGAACGACGAACCCGCCCTGGTCCATCAGCGTGATGCCGCCGGGGATAAGGTTGGGAATCGCCCGCTCCAGCGCGCCCTGGCTTACCTGCACGTAATTTTCCAGCAAGATGGACATGCCGATGGCCGAGATCAGCGGCGCCAGGCGGAAGGAGCCGCGTAAGGGGCGGTAGGCCACACGCTCGATGGAGAAGCCGTAAACGGCGCAGATGAAGGCCGAAAGGATGAAGGCGGCCAGCAGCGCCAACGGAATCGAGGTGATACCCGCAAGGGCCGTGAGCACAATGATGCCGACAAAAGCGCCGATCATGAACACGTCGCCATGGGCAAAATTGATCATGCCGATAATGCCGTAGACCATGGTGTAGCCAACAGCGATCAACCCATAGATCATGCCTAACGTCAGGCCGTTGACCAGTTGCTGTAGGGCATATGCCATGGCGGTTCCTTGCGGCTGCAGTCTATGCGTGTATTGGATATGACCAATGCGTTAAGGTCAATGCCCCCCGGAACACGTCGTTTTCCCTAGGGCAGGGGGTAAAAACTTGTCCCCGGGGGCTTTTCAATGCTGTTCTCAGCCGTTATAGGGGCCGCCACCGCAGCGCTAAACGGCGAGACGGGTTGGGTGCATAGCTCAGTTGGTAGAGCAGCTGACTCTTAATCAGTAGGTCCAAGGTTCGAATCCTTGTGCACCCACCAATTTAACCAAAGAATTTAATAGATTGCGGGTGGCTGTCCGGCTGGTGTCCGGGCCGGATCAATTTTCGGCAAATCGCGCCTATCCCTCGCCCCTTGGCCAGAACAAAATGAATTCTCCCGCTCCTGGGCGGGCACCTCTCCTTTGCCGCTCTGCTCCAATGCCGCATTGAGCAGCTGCAAGGCGCGGGTCGCATTGGTCTCGCAGAACGAAGCTGTTGAACCGCTCGCGGCTCTGTCGTTGTGTCCCGAACCGGCGGCTCCGCAGGCGAAGTCTTCTGCAGTTTCTGACGAGATGCATCGTCGCCAAAAGTCGCCGGCCCGGCTCGCACCCAACCCTGCATGCGCCGGCCGCGCGACATCATCGGGACGATGCCTGAACTGGTATCAGATCTTATCCAATAGCAGCTCCAACGCTCGCCGGGCGAAAGCCTGCATATTTGCCACCCGATTGTCACTGGCGGTCTCCAATGTAATGGACCGTACCGTTGGTCCCACGAGTGCGATGCATGTATGCCCTGCCGCGTCGCCATAGCGGTTTCCAGTCGGACCGGCTGCGCCGGTCTCACCCAATCCCCAGGTCGCATCCAACCGCCGCCGCACTGTTTCCGCGAGTAACTCCGCGTAAGGTTCGGTTGACGCGCGCTCCACGGGCGGAGGTAATGGGTTCGGGATTGCCAACAGCCCGTGCCGTGCCTGGGGCGTGTAGACCACTCCACCCCCACGAAAGTAAGAGCTTGCCCCGCCGGCCGATAGAAGCGCCGCACAGATCAACCCTCCGGTGGAGGATTTTGCGATCGCGATCGTCTCACCGCGCGCCTTTAGCCGAATACCAATCTTTTCTGCCAGCAGCATTAGTTCTTGCATCTTCACCGTCCTTTGATTGCCACCGTACGAGAGCCCAGATTGCGAAAGATCTCCCGAATTGGATAACATGATCCCAGCTTCTGTTGCCTGCCAAAACTCCATGGCGGCATCAAAGCCCGGTTAGCGCCCATTGTCGCCGTTACGGAGGCGTACAGTATAACTTGAAAGCGGTCGTTAACCTAACGGTGACGTCCTAAACGCTGGCGTCCACGCGCTCCTATGATACAGCTCTCATATGAGTTCCATCAAAGCCTCGCTGCAGCAGGCCGACGCCCATTACCGCAACGGTGAATTCGCGGCGGCGGCGGCGCTATTGGAGCCCTTGGCAATTGCAGAGGCACCCGCTGAAATATTGCGGCTGCTGGGGATGGTACGGTTTCGCCTCGGCGAACATGCTCAGGCGCAAGCCTGTCTGGCCCGTGCAGAGCTCGTAGCACCGGCCGACCCTTGGGCCGCAATGCAACACGGCCTGGCGCTCCAAGCCGATGGCCTGCACGAGGCAGCACTGGAGAAATTTCGCCGCGCCGCTACGCTGGCACCGCTGGACGCAGCCCCCTACTCAAACATGTCGACCTCGTTACTCGCAATTGGCGATCAACCCGGCGCCGTCCGCGCGGCACGGCGCGGCCGATTGCGAGCACCATTCCTTGCCGGCGCGCATTACACGTTGGGTACGGCGTATCTTGCCGCCGGTTTCTTGGACGCAGCCCATGCATCCTTCAAAAAAACCACAAAGCTGGCGCCAGGGTTTGCCGATGGGTGGGTCAACCTCGGCGTTGCCGCCTACCGGAACGGCGATATTTTTGCCGCGAAGCAGGCTATGCGCGAGGCTCTGCGTGTCGCGCCAGGGCACCATGCCGCCGCCGCCAATCTTGGCAGCTTCATGCGCCTAACAGGCGAGCCCGAAGCCGGTGAAAAACTGCTTATGGAAACCGTCGCCGGGTCTGCGGATGCCGCGGCGGCGCGCATCAACCTCGCCGCCGAATTGCTCCAGGAAGACCGTGTCACCGAGGCACTGACCCTCCTCGAAGCACCGTTTCCCGCGGAGATGCACCAGCACGCCGCGTTACAGCGGGCTTTGGCGCTGATCAAACTCAGGCGGGTTGAAGAGGCTTTGGCCATGATCGAGGCGCTCGGCACATTGCCCCCGGCACTCGAACCGCTCAAGCAATGGCGCCTGGTCCTGGCCGCACGCATGAGAGGCAATGACGCTGAGGCGGTGCAGGCCGCCGGTGTGATGGCACGAGCGCTGCAAGCGCCGGGCATTGTACCGGAGCATCGCATCATGGCGGAGTATGATCTGGCCAGATTTTATCCACAAACAAATGACTTAATATCGGCCTTCAGCCATTGGCAGAAGGGCCATGATCTATTGGCCAAAACGCAGCCCTTTTCCCGCGCCGAGCATGAACGTTTTGTCGATGCCACGATCGAGCTTTTTTCCGCGACCCGTCTGGCGGGGCCGCGCACAGCCAATATTGATCCGGCACCGATTTTCATCGTCGGCATGCCGCGCTCCGGCACGACGCTGGCCGAGCAGATCATCGGCGGCGCATCGCGATGTCTTCGGCGCCGGCGAGCGCAGTGCCTGTCGGCCGCCTTTGGACCAGCTCGGCGGCTGGGACACGGCGCCAGGCGGTCGAGCGGATCGCCGCGCTCGACGCGCCGACGCTTGACCGCGCCGCGCAGCGATATCTCGCGCGAACTGCACGCGCTGGCGCCCGGAAGCCAGCCGGATCGTCGACAAGATGCCGGGCAATTTCCGCCTATCTCGGTCTTGTCGCGCTGATGCTGCCCGGCGCGCGCATCATCCACTTGCATCCGCGACCCGCGCGACATCGGCCTGTCGATCTTCACCTTCCGCTTCTACGGCTACCATCCTTACGCGCATGACCTCGCCGATCTGGGCTGGTACATCGCCCAGCACGACCGGCTGATGGCGCATTGGCGCGCGGCGCTGCCGAACCCGATCCTGACGCGTGCCCTGCAGCGATTGGGTAGAGGATTTTGACGGCACGCTTGCGCCGGGTGCTCGATTTCCTCGAGCTTCCCTACGATCCGGCCTGCGAGCGCTTCTATGAGCGGGACAGCCGTGTGCGCACGGTCAGCCGTGCGCAGGTGCGCCAGCCGGTCAACGCCCGCGGCCTCGGCCGCTGGCGCGCCTTATGCGCCGCAACTGGCGCCGCTGATCGCTGCTTTGGAAGCGAGCGGCGTGCTACCGGGTGAAGCGGGAATATAAGCCACGCGGATTGGGTTAGAGCAGCTTTGGAGGATGGCGGCGCGCCGCCGCCGGGCGGCCCAGATCCAGCTTCCACAGTTACATTTATTCTCT